>LR632930.1:4800000-6280000 GCA_902167325.1 Chitinophaga pinensis
AAACAGACTGCCGGCCTGGTGATTGAACTGGTCGAGGATGAAGAAGTTGGCTTTACCTTTCTTATTGCCGTCGAGCAGGCGAATGGCCTGAATGGCTTCTTCGGCGTTATTTACCACGTAGTAGTTCAGATACGGCTCCAGCAGGTTTTCGATGCAGGTGCGGTAATCTTCCTTACAGAAAAATATATCGGAAAGGATGGGTGCCTTGTTGTTCCATTCATTGTTCTTTTTGAGGAACTTGATGGATTCAGGGTAACCTTCCAGACTGTCTACCAGTGATTTGAGCAGGTCGTATTCGTTCTTCCGGGAATCGAGCTTCCGGTTTTCATCTACCAGCTTGTCGCGCAGCCCTTCGATTTCGCCCTGTGTTGCGAGGATCTTGCCTTTGGTTTCTTCCTGGAAGGCGATCATGTCTTCCAGTTCTTCTTTGGCGGTCTCGAGAGAGTCCTGCAGGGTTGTTTTCTCTTCTTCCAGCTGCTGGATCTGCGTCTGGCGGTTCGTTTTCTCCTCCTGCAGCTGCTGGATACCGCGCTGAAGGTTCTGCACAGAGGTATCGGCTACGGCCACTTTCTTTTCCGCTTCAAACTGCTGGCGCTGCCATTGCTGCTGATCGCGGCGGAGGTTCTCGAGGTGGAGCTTCTTTTCGGAGAAGTGATCTTTCTTCTCGTCTACCATTTCCTGGAGGGTTTCCAGCTCGTCCTGCATGGATTCGAATACTTCCGCTTCGTCTGCCACCTGTGTTTCGGTGAAGGCGATGGATTCGGTGAGCCCGTTCAGCTGTCCTTCTGCATTATTGAGGAAGTCGGTGATGCCTTTTTCCCTTTCGCGGAGGTAGGTGAGCTGCTGGGAGGCGAGGTTTTTATCGTTCTCCTTCGTTCTGATGGTGGATACCAGTTCGTTAAAGGCGCGTTGCAGCACCTGGAGTTCGCGTTCCTTGGCTACGAAGTGCAGTTTATCCTGTTCCACAGCGGCCTCGTCTGTCGATATCTCGGCTTCGAGGGCCATTTTGCGGTCGGTTTCCTGTTGTTGCTGCTCGGTAAGGTCGCGGAAGGTGATGTTAAAACCTTCGAGTGCGGCTTTGGCGAGTTCTATACTGGCTTCTTTATAGTCTTTCTTGATCTCGTAATAGCGTTCTGCCTTGCGGGCCTGGCTTTCGAGGGTTTTGAGGTTGTTGTTGATCTCGAAGAGGAGATCCTCGATGCGGTTGAGGTCGCCTTCGGTGGCGTCCAGTTTGGATTTAGCCTCTTTTTTACGGGTTTTGTAAATGGAGATACCGGCAGCCTGTTCGAGCATGCGGCGGCGGGAGTTTTCCTTGTCTTTGATAATGTCATCCACCATCCCCAGCTCAATGATAGCGTAGGAATCTGTGGAAACACCGGTGTCCATGAAAAGGTTATGGATATCTTTCAGGCGGCAGGCTACATCGTTGAGTCGGTATTCCGAATCGCCGTTTTTGTAGAATTTGCGTGTGATCGTAACCGTGGTGAACTCGGTGGGCAGTACGTTCTTGGTGTTTTCGAAAGTGAGGCTCACTTCCGCCATACCGCTTGCGGAGCGGGTACGCGAGCCGTTGAAGACGAGGCCGGCCTGGTTTTCGGAACGGAGGTTAGAGATCTTGTGTTCGCCGATAACCCAGCGGATAGAGTCGATGATATTACTCTTTCCACAGCCGTTAGGGCCAATTACACCAGTCACGCCTTCGTCGAAATGCAGTACGGTTTTGTCCGCAAAACTTTTGAAACCTTTGATCTCTAATGTTTTTAAACGCACATTTGTCGGATTACGAATGAAAAAGATGGGTCGGAAATCCCCCCGGAATTGCATTCCCCGGAACATTCCTCCGCCATGATTTGGCCGCCAAAGATAATCGAATTCTGCTGATTCCAGCACTGAGCGGGGTTGCCTCCTGTGACGGCGGTTTTCAGATATGGCATCCGGGGCATTCGATCAATTCACAGTAAGTTAGTTGCAAACCCTATAATGTGGATAAGGAATTTATACACACATGGGGATAATTTATGCACTGCAATTGTAAACAATATAGACTATCTTACTGATAACGAATCAAATACGCTCACAAACGAATGAATACTGACTGCCACTTCCCCCTTAGGGGATGCCAGCATTATTCGTAATTTTGCCCGCAATGCAAGAACGTTGGACCAAAGAAGCGAAAGCCTTTATTTTCAGTTACCATTTCAGCAACGGCCTGCGCACAACACTGAGCGTGGTTGTCCCCTCCCTTATTTTCGGCCTTAGCGGCCACCTCACCACCGGTATCGCCATTTCCATGGGCGCCCTCTGCACCGCCCTGGCGGATGTTCCCGGCACCATTATTCATAAGCGGAACGGACTGATCATCAGTACCATCCTGATCTTCCTCACCGCCCTCGGTACCGGCCTGCTCCTGCCCTATACCCCGGCCCTCGTGGTTTGGGTGGGACTTTGCAGCTTCTTTTACAGCATGCTGCTCATATACGGCAACCGTGGCGGCAACATCGGCGTGGGGGGCCTCCTCGTTATGGTATCTGTCATGGCCGAAAGCCTCACCTGGCAACAGGCCATCCACGTGTCCCTCTACACCCTCAGCGGCTCCATCTGGTACGCCCTGCTTGCCCTCCTCCTCTGGCAGATCAGGCCCTACCTTACAGTACAGCAAACGCTGGGCGACTGCATCCAGCAAACCGCGAAATACCTCCGCCTCCGGGCCGACTTCTACCGCCCCGAAAAAGATATTACCACTACATACAGAGACGTACTCGCCCAGCAGGTGATCGTGAACGAGAAAATGGAAGCCGTACGCGAGCTGCTGCTAAAAATGCGCTCTGCCCAGCAGGGCACCACCTCCATTTCCAAAAGCATGGTGCTCATATTCCTCGACCTGGTGGATATGCACGAGCAGATCATGGCCTCCCAGATCGATTATACCTCCCTTCAGAAGCGCTTCGCCGGCACACAGGTCATTGAACAGCTGCAGCATACCATTGTACAGTTTGCGGATGAGCTGGATAACATCGGCATCGCCGTTTCCGCCGGATTACGATCTATGCCGCATGTAAACCTCAAACTGGAGCTGGAGAAATCCCGCAGGGCGTTCAAAGCCCATCAGTCGTCGCTGGCTACGCTCCGTGAGCGGGCGGATCTTATTCCCTTCGACAGTATATTCGATAACCTCGACCATATTGCGCAACGCCTCTATAACCTCCACCGCCTCACCCGGCTGGAAAGGGCTAAGGAGGCCTCATTCGACCATCAGCTGGAGCTGTCCAAGTTCACCACGCGGCAGCGGTATGATGTGGAAACATTCCGCAATAACATTACCTTCAATTCCCACATCTTCCGCCACGCACTGCGTACAGCGCTGGCTATGGTGGCGGGCTTTATGCTGGGGCACCTGCTGCATCTCAGCAAAACCTACTGGATCCTGCTCACCATCATGGTGATCATGAAACCCGGTTTCAGCCTAACGAAAACGCGCAGCTACCAGCGCATCATAGGCACACTTATCGGTGCTTTCTGTGCCGCGGGCATCCTGTATCTGACCAAAAACGACGTGGTCATCTTCTCCGTCATGCTCATCTGCATCCTCGGTGCCTACAGCTTCCAGACATATCATTATGTCACGAGCGTGGTGTTTATGACACCGTTTATCGTGTTCCTGCTGCACTTTCTCCACCCGGCAGATTTCGAGAACGTTACCCAGCGTGTGCTGGATACCCTGATAGGCGGAGGCATCGCCTTCCTTTTCAACTACTTCTTCTGGCCCAGCTGGGAATACCGGTTCCTGCCCGATTACATGGTCAAAACCATGGTAGCTAATCAGCAATACCTCCGGGAAGTAACTAACCTGTATACAGACAGGCCTTTCAGCCTGATTGCTTATAAACTGGCACGGAAAGATGTGAATGTGTCTACGGCCAACCTCACCTCCGCCTTCCAGCGGATGCTTTCGGAGCCGAAGAGCAAGCAGAAGCATGGCTCACAGTTGTATCATTTCGTGGTGTTAAGCCACTCCCTTTCCAGCCACATCGCCCAGCTATCGGCCTATGCGTTGCAGCACCGGCTGGAATACCAGCGGCCGGAGTACCGGGACATTTTCCTGTATCTCAACCTGCTCATGGACCAGGTGGCCGAATATGTAAATGCGGGAACATGGGGTAACGACCCTGAGGTGCCTTCCGCTTTCCATTCGTTGGAAGACAGGCTTACCCATCTCATTACCGTAAGGCAGGAGCAGATCAACCAGGGGCAGGGGCACACTTCGGAGCGCACGGAAATGCTGGAAATAAAGCACGTACGCGATCAGCTCCAGGCGCTGCATACCGTCCTGAAAGACATGAAAAAGGCCGCCATTCGCGGGGCCGAGATTACCGACTGATAATTTACAGTTCTGTTACGATGATGAACTGATCGGTGACGGGGATACAGAATTGCAGGATATGGTCGAAGAATGCCGGCCCATATTCTGCATAATAAGGCAACAGGTTTTCCTTCCGCTCCTGCAGGGAGTTACCAGGGAAAAGGCGATCTTTCACCGTTTGTATCTGCTCCGTCTGCCAGGCAAACTTCTTCTTCTCTGCACGCAGGAACTTATGTTCCAGCTTTCCCACCGACTTAACAGCACGGGCACGCTCCGCATTTACGCTGGCGCCAAGGGTGATATCGATCTGCTTCGCTTTTTCCTCCAGTTCGTTAAACAGCTTTTCCACGGCTGCATATTCTTCGCGCAGCACGAGGCTGGCGTTGGTATGGGCATGTACGAACTTGCTGATGAGGAGCCCCGTGTCTTCAAAAAGCGCATCGGGCGAAAGGCCCAGCTTTGCCAGGCGGGCATGTTCTTCGCGGCGCACCCAAAGGAAGGAGTTGCGCAGCAGCACCGCAGGATATGGTACTTTATGGTGATGGAAAAGGTCTTTCAGTTCGAGCCAGTAAGCTACTTCACCACCGCCGCCGATAAAGGCGATGTTGGGCAGGATAGTTTCCTGCAAAATGCCACGGAGGATCACATTTGGACTGAAACGCTCCGGGTTGGCCTCCAGTTCTGCCAGCAATTCGTCGCGCGTGAAGGACAGTGGGGTGTGTAATACTTTCCACACTTCCCCATCTTTCACGATTCTTTCGCGTTGATTATCGCGGAGATAGAAAAGATTTATTTCGCGCGGGGTGGCCTGCACCTTAAAATGGGCTGCCAGTTTGTCGATCGTTTTGGTGACGATCTTCTCCGAGCTTTGCTCCAGCAGCTCTTCCTTCATGATCGGGATCAGCTGCCGTTTAAAGTTGGGATGGTCAGGAATAAGCACAACGAGTCCGTAACAGCCAAAAAGGTCGTTTACGAGGCTCAGGGTGGCTTCCTGGATGTTTCCGTGGCTCAGATAGGCTTTCCGGAGGGTTTCCAGCAGTTCGGGGGCATGGGGCAGGTAGCCGATGCTGTCGCCGATGGATTTGATCATCTCCTCCAGTCCTTCCGTATGCATACGCCCTACGGCGCCGGTCTGGTCGGTTTCCCAGGTAAGCTTGCGCCCATCGAGGAAAATAGAACCCAGCTCGTCGAGGTCGGCATCCTCGCTGCCCATGTAGTACACAGGAACGAAGTGTTTGCCGGGGTACTGCAGGGCAAGGTCGCGCGACAGTTTGACGGTCTGAAGTATCTTATATACGAAATAAAGATAACCGGTAAAAATGTTGGGCTGGTGGGCGGTACAGACGGTAAAGGTGTTGGTAGCCTGCAGCAGCCCGATGTTGGCACGAACCTCTTCCCTGATCTCGAGATGGCGGTATTGCTGATAAAGGGTATCTGCCAGAATGTCCCGGCGGAGGGCCTGCCCTTCCTTCACCTTCATGGCCATGGCAAAATCAGGCGCGGCGGGGTTGTATTCGTAAAAATCGCGCAAGGGTGCCTGCCCGGAGAGGAAATTGGCGATGATAGGACTGAAATAACCTGTTTCTGCAATCGGTATCGTATGGAAAGCAATCGCCGGATGGATATGTTGAATCACTGAGTCAGAATTTGAGGACACGAATTTACGTCATTAAACCATTACGAATCTACACATTTCCCCACTGCCATTATTGCCACTTATCACAAAGCTACCCTTCCCCACTTGGCTTTGTCACAACAATCTGGCGCTCTATTTGCAAAATCTACGTTGACCCAAATGGATTTCTACACATAGCATTGAAAAAATAATTTATCTTATGAAGATTGCATATATAGCTTCGTATTACCCCAGAGAGTGCGGAATAGCAACATTTACAGAGCACCTGATCAAGGCCATGCAGTGCCAGGAAACACCTCCGGAAGTTTGCGTTATCGCCATGAACGATGAAGGTCAAGTGTATGATTATCCACCTGAAGTAACCTTCACCGTACGGCAGAACTATATGCAGGATTACCTGGACGCAGCAGCCTGGGTGAATAGTAATGGAATTGATCTGGTAGTAGTACAGCATGAGTTCGGCATCTTCGGCGGCGAAAGCGGCATCTTCCTCCTACCTTTCCTCCATAAACTGAAAACACCTTTCATTACTACTTTCCATACGGTACTGAAAGCACCTTCCTTTTTACAGAAAAGCATTGTCCGCGAAATATCGCGGCAGGCGGCACGCGTGGTCGTGATGAGCCGCCTTGCCATCTCTTTCCTAGAGGATATTTACGAAGTACCTGCTGAAAAGATCTCATTCATCCCCCATGGTGTTCCCGACTTCGAAAAACTCACCATCCGGACTGAAGTAGTACCTGAAGCACTGCGCGAGCGCAAAGTGATCTTCACCTTTGGCCTGCTCAGCAGGAATAAAGGCATCGAGACGGTAATTAATGCCCTGCCACAGGTAATAGCGCGCCATCCTGATGCGATGTACGTGGTAGCAGGCAAAACCCATCCCGCCGTGCTCCGCCATGCGGGAGAAGAGTATCGTAACAGTTTAAAACAACTCGCAAAGGATCTGGGTGTTGAAGACCATATTCTGTTCCTCGACGAGTTCCTTTCCGAAAACGATCTCTTTGCATGGCTTACCCGTAGCCAGATATACGTTACACCTTATCTTAGTGAGGCGCAGATTACAAGCGGTACGCTCACTTACGCCATGGGTGCGGGTGCGGCCGTACTGTCTACCCCCTACTGGTATGCCCGCGAATTGCTGGCAGAAGGCCGTGGCAGGCTTTTCGGTTTTGCGCAGCATGAAGCCCTCAGCCAGCTGATCCTTTCCCTGTTCGACGAGCCGGAAAAACTGGAAGCACTGCGCACAAACGCCCTCGCCTATGGCCGGGAACTGCAATGGAGCCGTATGGGTGCGAGATACCTGCATCTGGCAATAAAAATCCGGAGCACGCCGCGCCCTAAGCCACTCGCGATCCCCATGCCCGATGCCGCCGCTTTGCCGCCCCTGAACCTCACGCACATCCGGCGGCTGACAGATGATACCGGCATCGTTCAGCACGCCAAATACGGCATTCCCAATCTGAAAGAAGGATATTGTGTAGACGATAATGCCCGGGCGCTCATGATGCTCCTCATGGCCCAGCAATACCGCAAGGGAAAAGAAGGTCCCGAGCTGCTGCCCGTTTACCTCAGTTTCATCCATTATATGCAAACACCGGATGGCAACTTCCGGAATTTCCTCAGCTTCAGCCGTCAGTACCTCGACGAGGTAGGCTCCGAAGACTCCTTCGGCCGCACAGTTTGGGCGCTGGGCTATCTCATCCGGTTTGCCCCCAACAACTCTTACCGCGAGTTCGCTTACGAACTGTACCACCGTTCCATCCAGCACTTTGATGCGCTGGAGCACCTTCGGGGCCGCGCCAACACCGTGATCGGTGTATGCCATTATCTCATGCAGCACCCGACAGATGAGGGTATGTTCCATGTGCTCGAACGGCTTGTACAGCCCATGACGGATGCGTGGGAACGCAATGCTACCCGGGAATGGCGGTGGTATGAGAAGTCGATGACGTACGACAACGGCATCCTCCCTCTTGCCTTACTGCATGCGGCAGAAGTAACGGGTAACGAAAGGTGGCGCGAAATTGCTTTAGACAGTCTGTCCTTCCTGGAAAACCTGACTATGGTGCATGGTTATTTTTCGCCCGTGGGCAACAATGGCTGGCACTGTGAAGGCGGCGCCTGCCCTGTATTCGACCAGCAGGCGATCGAAACCATGGCCATGGTACTCCTCTACCGTCAGGCACATGCAGTTACCGGCGATGCTGCCTACCTCGGGAAAATGGTGAACTGCTACCAATGGTTCCTCGGTGAAAACGTGCTCCGCATTCCGCTGTACGACCATGAAACACATGGCTGCTGCGACGGCCTGTCTGCCGAAGGACTGAACCGCAACCAGGGTGCAGAATCCACACTGGCTTACTTCATCTCGCACCTCACCGTACTCAATTGCTGTGAGGCGCTTCCCAAACAGGGAAAGCCCGTTCGTACGGCCATAATTTCTACCAACATCATCAGTAAAATCGGATAAATGAAAATAGCGATCCTCTCCCCCGTGGCCTGGCGTACACCTCCCGTGCACTACGGGCCATGGGAACTGATCGCGTCCGGCGTAGCCGAAGGACTCGTTCGCCGGGGACTGGACGTTACGCTGTTCGCCACTGCCAATGCTGTCACCAGCGCAAAACTGGAAGCGGTATGTCCGCAGGGATATGAGGAAGACCCTACCCTCGACGCCAAGGTGATGGAATGCATGCACATCAGTCACCTGATGGAACAGGCACATAAATTCGATATCATACACAATCACTTCGACTTCCTCCCCCTTACTTACAGCCGCCTCATCCGCACGCCGATGGTGACTACCATCCACGGCTTTTCTTCGGAGAAGATCGTACCCGTGTTCGGACGCTATAACGATATCGCGCATTATGTAGCCATCAGTGAAGCCAACCGGCACCCTGATCTGCAGTATGCCGCTACCGTATACAACGGCATCGATCCCCGCCTGTTCGACTTTCAGCCGGATCCGGAAGATTACCTGTTGTTCTTTGGCAGGTTCCACCCGCACAAAGGCGCGCACGACGCCATTTCCATTGCACAGCTCACCGGCCGCAAACTCATCATGGCGGGTATTGTGCAGGACGAAACTTATTTCCGGGAACAGATAGCACCGCACATCGATGGTGAACGTATTCAGTATGTTGGCGCAGCCGGTGCGGAAGATCGGAACCGGCTGTTAGGGAATGCCTATGCCCTGCTGCACCCAATCTATTTCGATGAACCGTTCGGGTTAAGTGTGGCAGAAGCCATGATGTGCGGAACGCCAGTAATAGCCTATAACCGTGGCTCCATGCCGGAGCTAATTAAATCAGGGGAAACAGGGTACCTCGTTAAGGATGCCGCTACCGCGGCGGCCAGCATAGCGGATATTGCCGCAATAGACAGGCAGCAGTGCCGCAACTGGGCCTTGTCACGGTTTAGTGTGGATAATATGGTGGATGATTACTTAGCAGTTTACGAACAGGTGTTGCGGAAAGCAACGCCTGCGGGCATAAAGGCTGGCGCATTACAGCGCTAGCCTTCTTTCACTCTTTTCAGCAAGTCTTTTAAATGCACCGTCGCGAAGGTGGATGCGTAGTCGGACAGTCCGTATGGTATGAGCAGCTCTTCATTATGAATAAGGGCGCCGCAGCTGTAGAGGACGTTGGGCACGTACCCTTCGCGTTCGTCTTTATTGGGGATGATCAACGGTTCGCGGAGGCGGCCTATCTCTATCTTGGGATCTTCCAGATCCAGCAGGGTGGCACCGAGGCAGTAGGTGCGCATGGGTCCTACACCGTGTGTAATTACCAGCCAGCCATCGGGTGTTTCGATGGGTGAGCCGCAATTGCCGATCTGCACAAACTCCCAGGGATATTTGGGTGTCTGAAGGATCTCCGGGTTTTCCCAGATGTTGATCTTGTCGGAATACATGATGTAATTGTTGATCCCATCTATGCGCGACATCATGGCGTATTTCCCCTTTATCTTCCGGGGAAAGAGCGCCAGGTTCTTATTCTGCGCACCTTCTCCGTACAGCGGCATGATCTTGAAATGATAAAAATCGCGCGTTGCCAGCAGCTTTGGCTGAATGGTAATACCATCAAACGCAGTATAGGTGGCGTAGTAGGTAACGCCACTGGTATCACCGGTGTATTTCACGAAACGGGCATCTTCTATCCCCCGGCTTTCTGCATCTGAGTAAGGGAAAATCACCCGGTCGGAAATATCGGTATCCAGTGAAAAGTTGATTTCGTAGTAACTGTCGGCCAGCCATAACAGCCGTTCGAGGTTGCGTTTCAGCAGATGATCTACCTGGTAACGCTGCTGCATATCCCGGATCACTTTTTTAAGCCCCACGTAATCAAACGTATCGGGCAGTGAGCCGGCTACTTCGCGGAACACAGAATCGGGCAGGCGGATGGAAACTGCGTTCTGGAAGAAAGTCTGTTTCTGATAAATAGTGTTGCGGATTATATCCGGTTCGTCCACATAGTTCCCCGCCGGAACAATGGTCACGTTGTTATCGCGGTCCACAATCGCCTGACGGAAAACGATGGACGATACGTGCCCTTCGCCCACCGCGCGGAAGCTCAGCACTACCCGCTTCTCTCCTTCTTCGAGGTTGCTCTGGTCAGGATCTTCCACGATGGATGGATTAAAGAACGCTGCCGATTCAATGGAAAACTCGTTCGTGAAATAGGACCCTATCAGGAGTTTCCTTTTCATACCCAGCCCTTCGAAATCGAGGCCGAGTGCTTCTACGAGTGGCTTCACCTTATCGGCATGGCGCTCGAATATCCGGGTAATGTTCCGGTGCCTTCGTGAGAACTCGCGTAGGATAGGATTAATTGCGCCTTCCACGTCCGTGTCAGACATCTCAGTTACTTTCAGGATAACGCCCTTTGCCCGGGCGTCACCATTAAAGAAGAACCGGGCCACCACCCGTTTAAGGTCTGGTGTGATCTTGGTCTTCTGCCGTTCGATGGGTATGCGCATATGCCTGATTTTTTAAAGCCTGTGCCTGCCGGATCAACACTGAAAACCGTCGGGCAACACTGCTCCTTTCTTTACAACAACAATGCCATCCTTCACCGTATATTTCTCAAAATCACCATCTTCGAGATGCTTTCCTCCGTTGATCCGCACATCGTTCCCGATGCAGGCGTTCTTATCGATAATAGCATTGTTGATATAGCAACGGTCGCCGATCCCAATGGGCGGGCGGCCTTGTGATTTGGCCAGGTTGATCTCGTCCAGCGTCTGGTACTTATCGTTCCCCATCAGATAGGCATTGCTGATAGTGGTTCCCTTCCCGATACGGGTACGGATGCCTACCACACAGCGCTCTAGGCGGCTGGCATTGATGATGCAGCCATCAGCAATCACTGTTTTCTCCAGCGTGGTGCCGGAAATCTTCGCGGGCGGCAGCATGCGCGCACGGGAGAAGATGGTTTTGGCGTCGTCGAAGAGATTGAACTGGGGGATATCGTCCGTCAGCTCGAGGTTCGCTTCGAAGAAGGAAGAGATGTTCCCGATATCTGTCCAGTACCCTTCGTACTGATAGCTGAGTACCTTGCGCTCACCGATGGAATTAGGGATGATCTCTTTCCCGAAATCCGTTGCATCGGGCATATGGGTCAGCAGTTCGTACAGCAGGCCTTTATTGAAAATGTAAATACCCATGGAGGCGAGGTAGTTACGGCCTGCACGTTCCATTTCCGGGCCGGTATCCGAGGTCCAGTCGGGCAGCAGATCCTTCTTCGGTTTTTCGATGAAAGCGGAAATGAAGTTCTCCTCATCGGTTTTGAGGATACCGAATTCCGTGGCCTCGCGGGCATGTACGGGAATAGTGGCGATGGAAATATCGGCACCTTTCTCAATGTGGTTGTGGATCATTTCCCGGAAATCCATCTGGTACAACTGATCACCCGAGAGGATGAGGATGTACTTGTAATCATAGTTCTCGAGGTGGCGGATGGTTTGCCTTACGGCATCGGCCGTACCCTGGAACCAGGTTGGATTGTCCGGTGTCTGTTCTGCTGCGAGGATGTCTACAAATGCCTTGCTGAAATGACTGAAATGGTACGTGTTCTTGATATGCTGGTTCAGCGACGCGGAATTAAATTGCGTCAGCACAAAAATACGGTGCAGGTCGGCATTCAGGCAGTTGGAGATAGGAATATCGACAAGTCTGTACTTGCCGGCTACCGGAACAGCGGGTTTGGAGCGGCTGCGGGTCAGGGGATACAGGCGGGTTCCTGCGCCCCCGCCAAGGATGATCGAGATCACTTCGTTAGACATAACGTTCAGATTTATGTGAGGCTGGTATAAAGGTCCATGTATTGCCGGGCGGCTTTGTTCCACGAATGGTCCTGCTGCATACCCGTTTTTCTGATTTTATTGAAAGCAGTTTTGGTGCCATAAAGCTCCAGCGCCCTTCCGATGGCGTGGTGGAGATCGCCCGCGGTGGGCTGGAAAAACCGTACGCCGGTACCTCCTTCGTCCCCGAAATCGGTGACGGTATCGCGGAGGCCGCCAGTGCTGCGAACGATGGGAATAGTGCCATAACGCATGGCGTACATCTGGTTCAGCCCGCAAGGCTCCACACGGGAAGGCATCAGCAGGAAGTCTGCCCCGGCATACATCCGGTGACTAAGCGTTTCGTTATAACCGATATACACGCCAAAGTGTTCAGCATGCATATGCCGCGCCTGCTGCATGAGCCATTCGATATGGGCATCGCCGCTGCCAAGCACAAGGCAGTTGAACCTGCCCGGATGCTCGAACATGGCGCGCCCCACGGCTTCGGGGATATAATCGGCCCCTTTGTCGCCTACCAGCCGCCCGATGAATACGAACAGCGGCAGGGCGGGATCGAGTTTAAACTCTTCGCACAGTGCCTGTTTATTGGCTTTCTTTCCTTTGGTCACGTCTTTTATGCCAAAGCCCGTGGTGAGCATGGGATCTGCCGAAGGGTCCCACACGGCATCGTCGATACCGTTGAGGATACCCCTTGCCTTCGCCTTTTCAATATTGAGCAGCCCTTCCAGTCCGTTGGCCGAATGGTACAGCTCTTCCATATAACTGGGCGATACCGTATTGATCCGCCAGGCGCACTTGATGGCTGATGCCAGGGGATTGATGGCGCCGTTCCAGTCGAGCATACCGCTTTTCCAGAGGTCGAACGACGGGATGAGATATAGTTTATCCCAGCCGAACTGCCCCTGGTACTGAGCATTGTGAATGGTGAGTACGGCGGGTATATGTTTCATGCCGCTGTATTTGCGGCTGTATTGCAGCAGAAAAGGGATAAGGCCGGTATGGTGATCATGGCAATGAATGATATCGGGCTGATGCTGCCATTCGCTCAGCCATTCCAGCACGGCGATCTGGAAAGCGAGGAACCGCCCGGTATCATTGGCATATCCGTACACGTTGGGGGTATCCAGCAGGCCGGGGATATCTACCTGATAAAAATCGAAGCCCAGTGCGTTGGCGCTTTCCTTCCAAACGTTGAAGTGAAACCAGTCGTGCCCCAGCCACAGCCCGCCCTGGTGCACCAGTTCAAAGCTGTACTTACCGCTTTCGCGGAAAGCGTTCCGGTAAGCCGGTATTACCACTTTGGCGATGGCTCCTTCCTGCGTCTGGTATTTGGGGAGCGCACCCACTACATCCGCCAGACCGCCTACCTTGGCGGCCGGGTAACATTCCGCGCTGACGTGCAATATTTCCATACTGATTATAATTTAATCCGTAAACTTCACATTACAAAGGAAACGTGCATAAAAATATGAAGATCAGCCCCCAACATCGTTTACAGGATTGGCACAATATTTAGTTTTTTAACTAAGACCAATGGAAAATCATTTATTAACTAAACAAAACCTGTAATATGATCATCCAAGCCCTACTCGCTGAGTTCGAACAGGAAGTAAAAAGCACCCGTAAACTCCTCGATGCAGTTCCTGAAAAAGACCTCGGTTACAAACCCTCCCCCATTTCCTGGACGATGGGAGAACTGGCGCAGCATATCGCCACTATTTACTACTGGTACACCGGCACCCTCAACCAATCAGTCTACGACATTTCCACAGATCACCTGGAACGCGGCGCCCCGTCAGACATTAAAGCTACCCGGGAGCTGTTCGAAAAGAATGTTGAACTGGCCCGTAAAGCGCTGCAGGGCATAACGGAAGAAAGTCTCAATGAAAATTGGACCATGCAGGCTGGCGGCCACCCCGTACTTGGACCTTTACCCCGCAGTGTAGTTGTCCGCAGCTTCCTCTATAACCACATCTATCACCATCGCGGAGAAATGATCGTTTATTTACGCGCCACCGGTAATAAGGTACCCGGCATGTATGGGCCTACCTATGAGCAAAGCCAGGGGCAAAAGGCCGGATAGCCCCATTTCCCCCAAATCCCATAATTTGCAGCTATGAAATTTGGCCAGATCGATGAGGCTCTCCTCTACGAAACCGACTTCAAGCTGCCCGCCGAACCTGCCTTGAATAAGGGCGTTCTGCCGGGAAAACCCGCAGCCAAACCCGTCATACGGCTGGGTTGCACCACCTGGAACCGGAAAGACTGGGTGGGCGACATCTTCCCTAAAGGCACCCGCGAAAAGGACTTCCTCACCGAATACGCCCGCTCCTACGCCAGCGTGGAGCTAAACGCCACGCATTATAAGATCTATGGGCAGGATGCTATTGCCGCCTGGGCGGAAAAGGTCAAAAACCCGGATTTCCGGTTTTGCCCCAAGGTGCCGCAGTCTATCAGTCATTACAGCAGCCTGGTGAATGCCCGCGAGGCTACCACGGCCTTTCTCGAAGGTGTCCTTGCTTTCGGGGATATGCTGGGGCCCATTTTCCTGCAGGTCAGCGAATCTTATGGTCCTAACCGGAAAGACCAGCTGTTTACCTACCTCGCCTCCCTCCCAACGGATCTGCGCTTTTTTGTGGAGCTACGGCATCCTGACTGGTTTGCCGATCCACATCACAGCCAGGCCCTTTACGACACGTTGCGCAAGCTCAATACCGGCCTTATCATCAGTGATACCGCCGGTCGCCGGGATGTGGTGCATATGCACCTACCAGTGCCCCGTGCCATGATCCGGTTTGTGGGGAACAGTTTACATCCAACGGACTTTCAGCGGGCCGACGACTGGATCAACCGGCTCCATTTCTGGCTGGAAAACGGTCTGGAAGAAGCCTATGTGTTCATCCACCAACATAACGACGATGGGGTGAACGAGCTGGCCGCTTATTTCGCGGAGCGGCTGGAGCGCTTTCCCGGTTTGGACATCCGTAAGCCGAAAAGCTTTAAGGAGAACACTCTTTTCTGACAGAAAACCGGCCTCTACTGCCCACCCTGCCATAAATGCAAATATTCCATGCTTTTAATGCTCCGGTCAATGTATTAATTTCGCATTTATGATCAAGCGAGACGAGCTTTTACAGCTAGGCCAGGAACTGAAAGGCGAACTGTATACCGACGATACCATGCGGACCCTATATGCCACGGACGCATCCGCTTACCGCGAAATGCCTTTGGCAGTAGCTATCCCCGCTGACGAATCCGATCTGAAAACACTGATCCGCTTCGCGCGGCAGCATAAAACCTCCCTGATCCCCCGCACCGCAGGCACCTCACTCGCAGGACAGGTAGTGGGCAACGGCATCATCACGGATGTGTCCCGCGCCTTTACCAAAATCCTCGAAATCAATACGGAAGAAAAATGGGTGCGCGTGCAGCCCGGCGTAATCCGCGACGAGCTGAATATGTTCCTCAAACCTTACGGCTTCTACTTCGGGCCGGAAACGTCCACCGCCAACCGCGCCATGATCGGCGGGATGGTGGGCAATAACTCCTGCGGCTCCAACTCCGTTGTGTATGGCAGTACCCGGGAACACCTGCTGGAAGTGAAAGCCATCCTCAGCGACGGGTCGGATGCCACCTTCGGCACCCTCTCTCCCGACGAGTTCCATGCCCGCTGTGAGGCTAATGACGGCAGACTGGAAACCGCAGTATACAAACAGATCCGTACCATCCTCGGCAATGCCGGCAATCAGGCAGAGATCCGGAAGGAATTCCCCAAGCCGGAGATCCTCCGCCGTAATACCGGGTATGCCATTGATCTGTTACTCGAATCTGCCCCCTTTACTGCGGGAAAAGAAGATTTTAACTTCTGTAAGCTCATTGCCGGGTCAGAGGGCACGCTGGCTTTCCTGACAGAGATCAAGCTGAATATTGAACCGCTCCCCCCTAAAGAAACCGGGCTGTTGTGCGTGCATTTCAATACCATCGACGAATCCCTCCGGGCCAATATCATCGCCATGCGCTACAAACCCAGCGCCAGCGAACTGATCGACCACTTCATCCTCGAATGCACCAAGGATAACATCGAACAAAGTAAAAACCGCTTCTTCGTACAGGGCGATCCCGGAGCCATCCTCGTGGTGGAATTCTGCCGTAATACCCGTGAAGAAATCACCGCTATCACTGAACAGGTGAAGGCAGATATGCTTGCTGCCGGCCTCGGTTACCACTTCCCCCTCCTGTTTGGAGACGATACCAAGAAGATCTGGACCCTCCGCAAAGCGGGCCTCGGCCTGCTCAGCAACCTCCCCGGCGATGAAAAAGCGGTTCCCGTTATCGAAGACACGGCCGTGGCAGTAGACGATCTGCCGGAGTTCATCGCGGAGTTCAATGAGATCCTGAAAAAATACGACCTCTACGCCGTACACTACGCCCACGCGGGCAGTGGTGAGATCCACCTCAGGCCTATCATCAACCTTAAAACGGAAGAAGGCAATCAGCTCTTCCGTACCATCGCGGAAGAAATTGCCACGCTGGTGAAGAAGTTCCATGGTTCCCTCAGTGGAGAGCATGGCGACGGTAGACTGCGCGGTGAGTTTATCCAACAGATGATCGGGGCACGTAATTACGAATTGCTCCGCCAGTTGAAATACACCTGGGACCCTGAGAATATCTTCAACCCGCATAAGATCGTAGACACTCCGTCTATGAACTCCTTCCTGCGGTATGAACCGGGCAAAAAAGCACCGGATATCAAAACCGTGTTCCACTTTCCGGAGCAAACCATCCTGCAGCATGCGGAGCAGTGCAATGGCTCGGGCGACTGCCGCAAAACGCACCTTTCCGGTGGTACCATGTGCCCCAGCTATATGGCCACCCGCAATGAAAAAGATACCACCCGTGCAAGGGCTAATATCCTGCGCGAGTTCCTGACCAATAGTAACAAGGAGAATAAATTCGATCACGAGGAGATATATGATGTGCTTGACCTTTGCCTCGCCTGTAAGGGCTGCAAGGGCGAATGCCCGTCCAATGTGGACGTGGCCAAGCTGAAGATGGAATTCCTCCAGCATTACTACGATGCCAACGGTGTTCCCCTCCGCGCGCGAATGATCGGCAACTTCTCGCGCCTCAATGCGCTGGCTGCTATTGCACCCGGCATCTATAACTTCCTCGTGAGTAATAAAGCCACTTCTACCTTCATCAAGAAACTGAGTGGTTTTGCCCCCGCACGCTCTATGCCCACGCTGCAGAGCACCACGCTCCGTAAATGGCTGCGCCGTAATCCGGCACCTGCTTCCGGTGGCAAGAAAGTATACCTCTTCTGTGATGAGTTCACTAATTACAACGACACCCATGTAGGCATAAAGGCAGTTCAGTTGCTGCGGAAGCTGGGGTACAACGTTATGCCGGTAGATCATCCGGAGAGCGCACGCGCCCTGCTGTCAAAAGGTTTCCTGCGCCAGGCAAAAGTATATGCGGAGAAGAACGTATCGCTTTTCGGTGATATCGTTACTGCCGATGCTCCACTAATAGGTATTGAACCCAGTGCGATCCTCACCTTCCGGGATGAGTATCCGGACCTTGTGGGCGACGACCTGCGGGAGAAGGCCAAAACCCTTGCTAAAAACGTATTCCTCATCGATGAGTTCATCGCTATGGAGGCAGATAAAGGTGCTATACACAGCGGCCAGTTCCGCGCCGGGGAGCAGCACATCAAACTCCATGGTCACTGCCAGCAAAAGGCCCTTTCTTCGGTGCTTCACAGCAAGAAGATCCTTAGTCTTCCTAAAGGCTATACCGTAGATGTGATCCCTTCCGGATGCTGTGGCATGGCCGGCTCTTTCGGGTACGAAAAAGAGCATTATGAAGTGTCTATGAACATCGGGGAGCTGGTACTCTTCCCGGCGGTGCGTAAAGCGGGTAATCAGTCCCTCATTGCGGCCCCCGGCACCAGCTGCCGCCACCAGATCAAAGATGGTACCGGCGCTCACGCCATGCACCCTGTGGAAATACTCTATGATGCATTGGCATAGTCCAAATTTCAGTTAATATACTATCAAAGGCATCGTTACAGTCCTGTAACGATGCCTTTCGCAATTAATTCATTATCAATTATCTTATAGTCTTCCGATGCCAAGGCTGTATGGTGTAAACCTGCGTCATGACAAACCTCCAAAAGGCTAAAGGCCGATTAGAGCACAAACAGCGGTTCATCAGCTTCCGGCTTTACCCAACGAACAAGCCCCGTTAAAGCGGCATGCGCTTTTAACGGGGCTTGTTATTACTTCAGTATGGAATTTACTTTTTGAGATAGAATTCACCGCCGGTAGGGCCGTCGTATCCCACCAGCCACTTGCCACCCAAACTGTCAGGCCGCTCCAGATTGGCACGGAACGAAAATTCGGAGTTGCCCTGCATGTATTTATACCGGGCGTATAATTTTTTATCCTTCAGTTCATATTGTCCTTTGGCGGTCATCGTTTGTCCGCCCCCGATATCACGGACTACCAGCTCTCCGTTCCGGGAAAAATCCATTTCAAAATACCCGTTAAAACCGGCAAAGGTAGTATCGCCGTCATCATTACCGTATGAAAAACCGTACTTGCCCGTCCAGGTACCTTCTAAATATTGCCGGGGTTGCTGTGGTTGCGGCTGACGGGACTTTTTGCAAGCAAAAAAGGCCATGATGAGGCACAGCGCGAAAATGTTACGAAGCATAAACATGGGGTTTAACCGGTACAAAAGTAAGCAGTATACCTACAGCCAACAACCACATAATTATGTGATTCACACGAACAAATGCGGGCGACTTCCTGTTAAAATATGGATTATGAGCCCATCCTCCCTACGCATTACGCTCCTATGCTTGCTGGCCGGAATGTCCGGAACAGTCCACGCACAAACCGGCGAACTGACGCTGGAAGACTGCTTCCGCCTCGCCCGCCACAAAAACCTGGCGGTGGAACAGGCCCGCCGTTCCCTCAACGCCCGGCAGTATCAGCTGGCCGCTGAAGAAGCCACCTACTTCCCGAAAATCGATCTCCTTGCAGGGTATAATTACCTGAGCCGGCCGCTCGAAGTAAACCTCCAGCAGGTGAAAAACGGAATCGTGGAAGGCTCCTCCCGCCAGAGCGTCAACACCGCAAACACCATCTACAAAGAAATTACCGGGAACGATCTGCCGCAAAACGTGCAGGACGTGGTATTTGCATCTTCAGAAAAGATCATCAATACCTTTTACCCCGATTACAATCCACCCCTGAGCAAGCAAAGTTACTTCACGGCTGCGCTGGCACTGCGGCAGCCCATTTACCTCGGCGGTAAGCTTGCCACTGCCCGCAACATTGCCCGGGCAGAATACGACGCGGGTATCGTGAACCTGGAGCTGGTGGAGAAGCAAATGGACTTCGCGCTTACAGTGGCCTATATCAAGATACTATACGTCAATGCCATGATGGCCTCGCAGGCGCGGATCGTGACGGCCATGGAGCGTAATGAACGGTATGCCACTTCGCTTGTGAAAAATGAGATCATCCCGCCATACCAGCGCAATTGGGCTACAGTGGCGCTCACATATGCCCGCAGTCGTATGATGAACCTGGAACTGGAAAAGATCAACGGACTGGTAGAACTGAAGCGCCTCATGCAGCTCCCGCAGGATACCATGCTGCTCATCAGCGATACCCTGCGGTACACCCGTATCCCCGAAGCGGCGCCACCGCCGGGCTTCTGGCGGGGCAACCCGGCATGGAAGGCAGTAGATACCAAAACCTCACTGGCCGAAACCACCGTGAAAGCCAGCCGTTCCCTGCAATTGCCCAATATTTTCGGTATCGCCAGTCTTAACCTGTACCAGCGCGACCTCCCCGTTACCACCCCTCCCTGGCTGGTAGGCGTGGAAATGCAATGGAACCTCTTCAGTGGCTTCTCGCGTGAGAAGCGTGTGAAAGCCACCAAACAACTCGTGGAAGAAGCCCGCATCGCATCTTTTAACGCACAGGCCCTCCTGGAAGCCGGCGCTACCATCGTACGCAATAAGGTGACCGTGCTGGAACGCGATATGCAAAGCCTCCTGCAGGCGCGCGATCAGGCGCAGCTTACCACCCGGCAGGTGGAAGAGCGCCTGTCCGAACAACTGGCTTCCGTGAAAGACGTGAACGAGGCACTGCTGGTAGAAGAAGAGCTGGGAAAAGCCTATTACACTGCCCTTTTCGGATACATGATTGCCGCCGCGGAATACTATAACATTCTTGGAACACCACAACAAATCACTGCTCTGATACAATGAAAAGATTCTTCACACAATACTGGGCACTGCTCATCCCCGTCGTGATCCTCGGCATCGCCGTGCTGTTCCTGATACGGCAGTCGCCCTCGTCAGAAAACCAGTTCCTTGGAATGGTAGACGCGTCGTATGTAGACGTGGCCGCCGAGTTCCCCGGCCGCCTCGATTCCCTGTTCGTGGAACAGGGCGATACCGTTAAAGCAGGGCAGCTGCTGGGCGTACTCCGCACCACAGAAATCAACGCCATCCGCAATCAGGCCGAAGCCGCCATTGAAGCGGCACAATCACAGGTGAAGCTCCTGGAGAAAGGTGCCCGTCCCGAGATCATTACCAACGCCGGTAACCTGTATAAGATCGCGCAGGACCAGTACGACCTCGCCCGTAAAACATATGAGCGAATGGAAAGGCTGTACAACGACAGCGTGGTATCCGGCACCGAGCGCGACATTATCCACTTCCGCTTTCAGGCCGCTAAAAAGGAAATGGAGATCGCCAGACTGAACCAGCAGATGCTGGAGAAAGGCACCCAGCCCGAGATTATTCAAACCGCTACCGCCATCCTCAAACAGGCAGAACAGGGTTACGAACTTACCAAAGCACTCACCGACAATACCCGCATCCATGCGCCGGCAGACGGCATTATCTCTTCCCTCGTTATCCACCAGGGTGAGATCGTGAGCATCGGCTACCCTATGATGACGCTGCAGAAAAACATGTCGTATTTTATCCGGTTCAACATCCGGCAGGATAAGGCGGCAGCTTATCAGCCGGGGGCCAAAGCAAAAGTGAAAGTGCCCGGCTGTGATCCGGAAACGTTTGATGTGGAGGTATCTTCCGTTGCTCCTTCCCTTGAGTTTGCCAATTGGGTACCCACGAAAGAAAAAGGTGCATTCGAACTGCGCACCTTCACCATTGAGATGAAACCCGTAAACGTCACCGCCATACAGGGCCTGCGGCCGGGTATGACCGCATCCCTGCTCACACCATGATCCGCGCCATCGCACAAATAGCGTTGCGGGAATGGAAGCGCATCCTCACCCGGAAAGATCATTACATCGTGCTGCTGGTGATGCCCGCGTTCCTGTTCTTCTTCTACGCCCTCATCTTCGATAAGCAACAGGCGGAAGACCTTCCCGTGGCTATCTGGGACGACGACCGCTCCCCCGTTTCCCGCCAGATCACTTTCCTGCTGGAGCAAACTCCCAGCATTCACATTACACAGTCTGTACAAAGCGAAACCGAGCTGCGGCAGCTCATGCAGGAAAAGAAGATCATCGGCGCCGTACATTTCCCGAAAGGCATGGAAAGGGATATCAAAAGCAGGCATCCCGTGAAAGTAGCGGTGTATACCAATGCTTCTGCGCTCATCCCCAGTAAGCTGGTGTACAAAGATGCATCTACCGTTATCATCACTGCAGGCTCCGGCGTAAACCTGCAGAAGTTCATGAAAACAGGGATGAACGAAGGCAAAGCCATGGCACTTATTATGCCGGTGAGCCTCGAACTGTTTACCCTATATAACCCCACTTATAATTATCAGACCTACCTCGTACCCGGACTGGTGACCGTGGCCATGATGATGATGATCATTATGGTGGCGGTGCTGATGTTCAATAAAGAATGGGAAGAAGATACGGCGCAGGAAATGGCGGAGATGGGAAGAGGTAATGCCGGCATTGTATTCACCGGTAAAACCATTGCGCACCTCATGGCTTCGTGGGTGAATTTCGTGCTGGTGTTCGGGGTGATATTTCCCGTATTCTCGCTGTACCACCCCGGCACGTGGTGGAACCTGTTTGTGATGTTCAACCTCATGTCGCTTGCCTGTATCGGTATTGGCGCCATGGTATCGGTCATTATGCTGGATACTATGCTGGCACTTGATTTCGGCATCTTCTACACTTCGCCCGCCTTTGTATTCAGCGGGTTTACTTTTCCGCGGTGGGGCATGCCCTGGTACGATCAGTATTATGCCGCCATCATGCCATATACGCCTTTCCTCGATGCATTCTTCAAACTGTATTTCATGGAGCTGCCATTGCGCTACGCCACGCCGGAAGCGTTGCGGCTCCTGCTGTTCATAGGTTTTACTTTCTTCATTGCCGTGTTCTTTTTACAGAAACGGCTGCAAAAAATCCAGGCCCATGCTGTTCCGCTTACTGCTGCGTGAAGTAAAAAGAGTGGCTGCCGATCACAGCCTGATACTGACGCTGCTGCTGGCACCGCTGGTATACGTATTCTTCTACGGCAGCATTTACCAGTACAAAGCCGAAGAAGAAGTGCCCATCGCGGTGGTGGATGAAGACCATACCGGTCTTTCCCAAACCCTCATCACCCAGATCGATAACTCGCAGATGGTGAACGTGGCACTGCGCACCAACCTCGAAGCGGCGAAGGAAAGCATGTACCATGGCCATACCCAGGGTTTCCTGTATATCGAAAAAGGACTGGAGCAAAAGGTGCTTTCCCTCCAACAGGCCAACATGGTGCTGGCGGTGAACGCTGCGCGCTTCCTCCCTTCCAGCGAAGTGGCCGGTGCCATTACACAGATCGGTCTTACCGTGGGCGCCGGCGTGCGGCTGCAGTACCTTCAAAAGAAAGGCATGAATACTGAAGCCAGCATGCAGGAAGTGATGCCCGTGAACATCGATTACCGGCCTATGTTTAACAGCCGCTCCGATTACGGCACGTTCCTCCTTCCCGGACTCATTGCCATGATACTGCAGCAAACGCTGCTGATAGGGCTGGCAGGTGGCTCTGCAGCCGAAAGGCAGCGGGGCACCCTTTCTGAATGGATGCAGATGGCCGGTGGGAATGCCTCCACTGCCCTTTGGGGGAAAGGAATCTTTTACTTCTTCCTCTTTTGCGCATATGCCTGCTTCTTCCTCACCGTCAACTTCCGGGTGCTGGAATTGCAGATACTCGGCAGCGGGTGGGAACTGGCGCTGATCACCGTTATATTCCTGCTGTCCCTTATTCCCATGGGTATTTTCATTGGCCTGCTCTCCAGATCGCAACTGCTGGCCACGCAGCTCATGGTATTTTCCACATATCCCATTTTCCTCATAACAGGTTACAGCTGGCCTTTGTCAGAAATGCCGCCACTGGTGAAAGCCGTGTCGTACATGCTGCCCATCACACCGTTCCTTGGCCTGTACCAGGGCATTGTGCAGCAGGGGGCGCATATTACGGACAGGCTGCAGGACCTGTACCATCTCTCGGCCCTCTGGTTCTTCTACACCGCCATTTGCCTGTGGAAGATGCGGCAACTCGAAAAGCGAAATGCCATCGCCCATGCGGTCTAAAGGAGGCATGCTCATTACCCTCATGCCCGGGACCATCATGGCCTCGCTCGACAGTTCCATCGTCAACATTTCCCAGCCCATTATGCAGGATCAGTTCGGCAGCAGGATGTACGAAGTGCAATGGGTGGTAACGGCCTACATGATGGCTTTTTCCGTGTTTATGCCACTCACCAACTGGCTGAAGAACCGCATCGGGTTCTTTCATCTCTAAGTGGCCAGTTTAAGCATATTTACCATCGGCTCGTTGCTCTGCAGTTCGTCTGACACCCTCGAAGAGCTGGTAGCCAGCCGTATAGTACAAGCCATTGGCGGACCTGATGGGCTGGTGGGGCAGGTGGCAGGGGCTATTGGTGTGGCCATTTTATCGGTGGTGCATCAGCAGGTGGGCGATTATTACCTTGCCCGCGGGTATGGGGAAGCTGCTGCCGAGCATCTGGCCTTACTGTATAGTTTCAGCATATCAGCCGCATTGCTCGTGCCGGCAGTGGTTCCTGCACTCTTTATCTCTAACCGCCGTGCGCAGCAGCCTACCCCGGCAACCACAAAAATTCCGTAATTTGGCGCATGCAGAAGAAACCAGGACCTATAGGCGTTTTTGATTCAGGGTACGGCGGGCTTACCGTTCTGAAAGAAATCATCAAAACTTTACCGGAATACGATTACATCTACCTGGGCGATAATGGCCGGGCGCCCTACGGCATCCGCTCTTACGAAACCGTTTATCACTACACCCTCGAATGTGTGCAGCACCTGTTCCGCATGGGCTGCCACCTTGTAATACTGGCCTGCAACACCGCATCCGCCAAGGCGCTGCGTACCATCCAGCAGAACGATCTGCCGGGCATCGATCCGGAGAAGCGCGTACTGGGTATTATCCGGCCCACAACCGAGATCGTTGGGGATTATTCCCGCAGCCGTAACGTGGGCATCTTCGGCACGGCAGGCACCGTCAATTCCCAAAGCTACCCCATCGAAATAGAGAAGTTTTTCCCGGATGTGACGGTATATCAGCAGGCCTGTCCCATGTGGGTGCCGCTGGTAGAAAATGACGAGTATGAAAGTGAAGGGGCCGACTTCTTCATTAAAAAATACATCCGGCAACTGATGGTGCAGTCGGAAAGCATTGATACCATAGTGCTGGGGTGTACGCACTACCCTTTGCTGGTGGATAAGATACGGAAATACCTGCCGGGGGATGTAACGCTGCTGTCTCAGGGTACTATTGCCTCAGCGAGCCTTGAAAATTACCTGGAGCGGCATCCGGAGATCAGGGAGAAATGCAGTACGGGGGGCACGAGGGAGTTTTATACAACCGACGATACCGGGACGTTTGACCGGCAGGCAGGAATATTTTTCGAGCAGCCCGTTTCAAGCAGGCATCTGGCATTGTAACCATGTAAAAAATCCGTACATTGAAGTGAACTTTTCATCTAAATAACTTCACTATGCTAAGTAAAACCATACAGGACGCATTGAACGCACAGGTAGGATTGGAAGCAGCATCATCACAGGCATACCTGGCAATGGCCTCCTGGGCAGATATTCAGCCGGGGCTGCAGGGTGTGGCTGACTTCTTCTACCAGCAATCCGACGAAGAAAGGGTGCATATGCTGAAGCTCCTCAAGTTCATCAACGAGCGTGGCGGGTTTGGTGTGGTGCCGGAGCTTAAACAGCCCATCATCACCTTCCTTTCCCTAAAACGTGCATTCGACGAATTCCTGCAGCACGAAATCAAAGTTTCGGAAAGCATCAACGACCTGGTACACCAGGCCCTGCAGGAGAAAGACTATGCCACGCATAACTTTCTACAATGGTATGTATCTGAACAAATCGAAGAGGAAAGACTGGCCCGCACCCTGAATGATAAGCTGGAGCTTATCGGGGAAGATAAGAGCGGACTCTACCTTTTTGACCGCGATATTATGAACTACCGCAACCAGGTTGCCCGGGGCGGTAAATAGGGAGCACATAAAATCATGATCCGAAAGGCCGGCGTAATGCCGGTCTTTTTTTATGCAACAGAAAAACCACGCACGAAGCGTGGTTTCTGCGATTAGCCCGGAGGAGAAACATTCAAAAAAACAGAGCAGTCCCTCGTAGTACCGGGCGATAGATTTTGCTGACAAAGTCTGCGGTTAATGTCAACTTAGATGCCGGACGAAAAGCGGTAAACGAATATTGTGCAAACGTTTCCTTTATTCTTCATCTTCTTCTACGGTTTCCTGTGGAACTTCGCGGTTCTTTTGGGCGCGGATGGTTTTGAGGTGACCGGTAGGAGTTTTTCCGTAGTGGCGGTTGAAGATGCGGGAAAAGTGCGTTTGGTCGGAAAATCCTGACATATAGGCGATTTCTGTGAGTGAGTATTTTTCTTCCTCCATGAGTTCGAGTGCTTTCTCGATGCGTTTTTTGCGAATGAAATCGCCGAAGGTCATGTCTTCGAAATCGCGGGTAAACTCGTTGGAGAGGTATTGCGGATTGGCGTTGAGCTTGCGTGACAGATCGGGCAGGCTGAGGGTGAGGTTGGTATCGATCTGATCCTGCACGATGGCGGCGATTTCCTGTACCCACATGGGTTTGCGCACACGGTCGGAGTACTTCTGTGTTACGAAGCGGTGGAATACTTCCATGAGTACCTGCTCGGAGTATTGCGGAGTTTGTGTGAGTCCGGGCAGCTGTTTGGCCCAGCTGTAGAGCGCATCGAAGAGGATGATGCCCTGTCGGGTGAGTTCATCGCCCGGAGGGATGTTCAGCATCAGGCCTTCGGCAATGGCGCGGAAGCCGGCTGTTTGCGGGGATGCATCGTTGCGGCCGGTGACAAGGCTGCGGATGAGGGGCGACATGACGGGCAGGGCCGGATCGGGCAGGCGGTGCTTCCGGAGGAAGATATCGAAGGTGCAGTAATGATCGCCGAGGTAATAATCGGACCCGATCACATCAAAAGCAATAGCGTTTTCGGACCTCGATACAGGGATAACGCGGCCTTCGGGGAGGTAAACGATCTCAGCCTCTTCATCAATCAGCCGGCGGATAAGCCAGGAACAGGCGATGCGGTCCAGTTTAGGATGCAGACAGGTGACCCATTTCATAATAGACGCGGTTTATAATATGATTTGAATATGGTTCTGGGACAGAAAATGAAACTTTTATAGGAATATCCCTGTTAATGGATTCCTAATCCCTGAAATTCGTCCCGGAAACCGCGCGGGGCGTAATACTCCGGACACTTATTGTCAATCAAACACAATCCCACACGCAAGATTTTCTTTGAAATAAATTTGGGAATGCGGGAATAATTTTATTATTTGGCCTTAAATGCAAACGATTGCACTTTTATGGTGCAAACGATTGCAGCCTGAGAGGGTTCAACCAAAATTTCACGAAAGGAAAATGATAATATAATATCAGGACAGCTGAATTCCATACCATGTTGTGCATTTCTCCACCGAAGAGCCAGGCATTGTGACGAAGCCGAACCAGAGATGATCCACGCTTTACGACAAACTGATACAGAGGACAGCACCTCCACTTTACGGGAATCGATTAATCTATGAAATATGCGCCGGCTTCATATTCCGGCCAAACACGTTATTAAATGCTAATCACAATCACCAGTCAAAACTGATTATTGATGAGAAAATTTCACGTTAGAAAGCTGCTGCTTTTGCCCGGCGCCGGCTTCCTGGCTGCCGGTCTTTGGGCTATGCCCCTGCAGGCGGCAAATTACAGTCCGGGCACCCCTACAGGTGCCATTCCCCGGTGGGCCTCCATCAAAGGTTCCGTTTCCGATGACTACGGCAAACCCCTTGCCGGCGTAACCGTTCGCCGTAAAGCAGGCTCCGGCCAAACCATTACCGATGCCGAAGGCAACTTCTCCCTGTCCGCAGAAGCCGGAGAAATACTCGTTTTCTCCCATCCCTGGTACCGCCTTACCGAAGCCACCGTTCCCACAGGTAAAAACCTCGCAGTACAATTACTCCCTTCCCTGCAGGACAGTGATTCCGTGTACAATATCCTTTACGGGCAGCAACGCAAAGCCACTTCCGTGGCCGCCATGTCCCAAACCGGTTCACGCGAACTGAACCGGACCTTTTCTACCAGTTTGCACGGTATGCTGGCAGGCCGCCTCGCCGGATACAACGTTTCCTATACTCCCGGCATCCCCGGTGATGAAACGTTTTCCCCGGAGCTGCGCGGACAGTCGCCCATGATCATGGTAGATGGTAGTCCTGCCCGGAACCTCACCAGCATTAACCCCGAACAGATTGAGTCGGTAACCCTGCTGAAAGACGCCCTCTCTACCGCCATGTACGGCATGCGGGCTTCCAACGGCATCCTGCTCATCACCACCCGCAAGGGGGATAAAGCAAGCGGCCAGCGCATCTCTTTCACCGCAGGCGCAGGCACCTCTCAGATGCTGAAAAGCTACAAACCTGTTAGCGCCTACGACTATGCCCGGTTATACAACGAAGCGCTCGCCAACGACGGGCAGCCTGCCGCATATACACAGGGAGACCTCGACCATTACCGCAACGGCACCGATCCCTACGGGCATCCGGATGTGGACTGGCGCAGCGAGGTGCTGAAGAAAAACGCCCTTATGCAGCGGTACGACCTGAACATTTCCGGCTCCCGCGGTAATGCGCGCTATTTCGTGGACCTGAACTATACCAACCAGGCTGGTCCGTTCCAAACCGCCTCGTTCAATAAATACAACACCAACGCCGATATGCAGCGTTACCTGATCCGCTCCAATGTAGACGTTCAGATTAACCGCAGCATTTCTGCATCCCTCAACCTCCTCGGCCGTATTCAGAATAACAACGAGCCAGGCGGCTTCGGCCCGGCCATCATGCAGGATATTCACAATACCCCGCGTAATGCCTACCCGGTATTAAATCCTAATGGCTCACTGGGCGGCAGTACATCATACCCGAGCAATATTTACGGTGAAACCGTGAAGAGCGGCTACGCCAATCTGTATAACCGTGATATCAATGCGGAGCTGAACATCAAGGCAGACCTCAGCGATATCACCCAGGGACTCTGGTTCCGCGTGGGCGGCTCTTTCTACACCAGCTTCACGGAGTATGTTGTGCGTACGAAAGAAAACGCCGTATACCAGCTGTTCATTGATCCGGCTACGGGTGACAGTACCTACCTTAAAACCGCTGAGGATACCGATATGGGTAACTTCCGGGAAAGCAGCTCCACCGAGCGTTTCCTGTATGGCGATGCACAGCTCGGATGGAACCGTGGCTTCGGCAATCACCACTTCAACGCCCTCGCATCCGTGAACTACGACAACCGCATCCTCGGCTCCCAGCTGCCACAATACTTTATGGGTGTGGCCGGCCGCATCCAGTACGATTATGCGGAGAAATACCTCTTTGAAGCCGCGATCGGGTACAACGGCACCAACCGTTACCACCCCGACCGCCGCTATGGTGCTTTCCCTGCATTCGGCATCGGCTGGAACCTTGCTAAGGAAAACTTCCTGCATAAAGACTGGCTGAATATGCTGAAGCTGCGCGCTACCTACGGCCTTACCGGCGAAGCCTTCAACTCCGCCCGCACATCCGGCTCCGGTGAAGCATATTTCGTATACAACCAGTACTACGTGAATGGCACCGGGTACAGCTTCGGCACCACGCATTCCGCGGTTACCGGTGTTCGGGAGGGGAATCTCAACAACCCTTACATCTCCTGGGAAAAAGCCCGCAAATTTAATGTGGGTGTGGATGTGGAAGTTCTCGACAATCGCCTTGCATTTACCGCAGAGCTATACAACGATCTGTACTACGACCTGTTGATGAACCGCGGTACCAACACGGTGCTGCTGGGCATTGGTTACCCGCAGGAAAACCTCGGCAAGATGCGCCGCAAGGGCATGGAGTTTACCGCCACTTACCGCGGGACTGCAGGTAAACTGAACTACTACGCTTCAGGCAACCTGTCTGTAAGCCACGGCATCAACACCTTCATGGATGAAACCGCCCGGCCTTATCCCTGGCTGGTACGCACCGGAGATTATATTGGCATGAGCTATGGTTACCAGGCGGAAGGGCTATTCCAGAGCGAAGAGGAGATCAACCGCAGTGCGGTGATCGACGGGTACCGTCCTAAACCGGGTGATATCAAATACAAAGACCTGAATGCCGACGGCCGCATCAATGCATTCGACCAAACGATGATCACTCCTGAAAAGCCGCGCATTAACTACGGTGTAAATTTTGGCCTCGGTTGGAAAGGATTTGACTTGTCGCTGCTCGTGAATGGTACTGCTAACCGCTATTCCAGCATACAGATTGCAGAATTCCAGGAAAACGGGCTGGGCAACGCCTGGGAGCACCACCTGGGCCGCTGGACGCCGCAAACTGCTGCATCTGCCACACATCCCCGGCTTACCATTGGTACCAACTTCAACAATTCCCAATCATCCAGTTACTGGCTGAAGAATACTTCCTTCCTGCGGCTGCGCAATGCCGAGCTGGGATACAATGTTCCGGAAACCTTCGCCAAAAGGCTCCGCCTCGCATCGGCCCGCTTCTTCCTCAATGGCACTAACCTGCTGACGATCTCGAAGTTTAAAGACACCGATCCGGAAAACCTGGCAGGCAGATACCCGGCGTCGCGCGTGATGTACGCCGGCATTAACGTTAAACTCTAATGCGCATCAACATGAAAAAACTCATTTATATCATACCAGCATTTGCCCTGTTTGCGACGGTGGGATGCAATAAGAACCTGGAGGAAGGTCCGCTCGAGAACCTCGACTCTTCCTTCATCTTCGACCCGGTAGACAAGAACGGCGCTTATGCGGATCAGTTCCTGAACGATATCTACGGTAACATGCCCAATGGCTGGAACCGTATCGGCAACGCCATGCTGGACGCCGCAACTGACGATGCGGTGCCATCCATGCGCGGCAGTGCTATCGAAGATCTGCGCTTCGGCCGCATCGATCCCTTCGGTAATCCTGATGATGTGTGGACCTCCCGGTATACGCAGATCCGCAAGGTGAACGTATTCCTCGCCAACATAGACAAAGTGCCCATGGAAGTCGAAACCAAAGGTTACTGGAAAGCCGAGGCCCGCTTCCTCCGTGCCTTTTCTTACTTCGAACTCCTGAAACGCTATGGCGGCGTACCACTCATGGGCGACCGCATTGGCACACTGGCCGACGATCTGCAGCTGCCCCGCAACACCTTCTCGGATTGCGTGGCATATATTACCGCTGAGCTGGATGCCATTAAGCCCCTTGTACGCCAGTTCCCTGCTTCGGGCGGAGATTATGGCCGTATCACCAATACGGCAGTACTGGCCCTCCAATCGAGACTGCACCTGTATGCAGCCAGCCCGCTTTTCAACGCAGGCAACCTCGCCACAGAAAATAAAGAACTCACCGGTTATGCAGATGTTGCTGACGCCGCCGTGCGCGCACGCTGGCAGAAAGCTGCCGACGTATCCAAAGAACTGCTCGACCTTAACGTTCATATCATTGAGCCGAACAACCGGTACATCAACGTCTTTATCACGCGCGACAGTAAAGAGATCATCCTCTCTTACCTCCGTGCCAATACCAGCGATGTGGAGCAGAATAACGGTCCTGTTGGTTTCACACAACATGGCCACAGAGGGTATACCAGTCCAACCGAAGAACTGGCCCAGTCGTTCCGTATGACCAACGGCAAGCTCATCACCGATCCAACTTCAGGATACAACCCTGACAAGCCGAACGTTGGGCGCGACGTGCGTTTCAACAACGTGTTCTTCTTCAACGGCAGCAAATGGATGCGCAGAACAGTGGAAACCTACGAAGGCGGGCTTGACCGGCCGGGTGGCAACCGTACCCAAACGCAAACGGGCTATTACCTCCGTAAGTTCATGTACAATGCGGAAACCGCCACATCTCTGGGCGCACAGCCGCACAACTTCCCCCTGTTCCGGTATGCGGAAGTATACCTGAACTACGCCGAAGCGCTCACGGAAACTCTTGAGAACGATGCCGACAATCCCACGCAGGCAGCGGCAGACGCGCTGAACAAGATCCGTGCACGGGGTAACATCGGCAACGTATCCCGCACATCCGTAACGAAAACCCAGATGCGCGACCTCATCCGCCAGGAGCGCCGCGTGGAGCTGTGCTTCGAAGAGCACCGTTACTGGGACATCCGCCGCTGGAAGATCGCGAAAGATGTGCTGAATGGCAGCCTGCATGGCAACAGCATCATCCGCAACGATGATGGTACGTTCACCTACACGCCCATGGCGATTGCGCAGATGGCCTTCCTCGACAGGATGTACCTCTACCCCATTCCGCAGGCAGAACTGTACAGAAACCGCAACCTGAAACAAAATCCCCGCTGGTAATCCAATAAAGCATCCGTTATGAAAAAAATATGCACTACCCTCCTCCTGCTCTGCATGCTGGTCCAGGCCATTGCCCAGGACGCCCGCAGAAACGTCAGGGGCACCGTCAGGGACGCCAACGGAGCGGTTCCCGGGGTGATCATCTTTGAGAAAGATGTGCCCAGCAATGGCACTACTTCCAACGAAACAGGGCACTTCAACCTCACCGTTCGCGGCAAAAGCAATATCCTCATCTTTAAATTCGTGGGCTACCTGCAGCAGGAAGTGAACATCACCGGTAAAAGCGATATCAGCGTTACCATGCAGCAGGATGTGAAAGGACTCGAAGAAGTAATGGTAGTAGGCTACGGCCGCACTACCAAGCTCAGCAATACCGTGGCCACCAGCTCCGTAACCGGAGACGAGATCCGCCGCGTGCCTACTGCCTCGCTGCAGAACGCGCTGGTAGGTAAGCTCCCCGGATTCCTCGCCATGCAGCGCTCCGGCCAGCCGGGCCGCGATGGTGCAGAATTCCTCATCCGCGGCGCTTCCACCTTCTCCAATAACCGGAACCTCACGCCCCTCATTATCGTGGATGATGTGGAGTTTACCGGTAACTTCTCCGACATCGATCCCGAGCAGGTAGCCAGTGTAACCATCCTGAAAGATGCGGCCTCCGCAGCCGTATACGGGATCAAAGGCGCCAACGGCGTAATCGTGGTTACCACCATCCGCGGCCAGAGCGGTAAGGCGCAGATCCGCCTTACCAGCAACTACGGCCGCCAGGGCAACAGCATCCGCCCCCGCTTCCTCAGCGCCTACGATCATGCCCGCCTGCGCAACAACGCCCTCGTGAGCGACGGCCTGCCTAAAGAGTATACCGACGAAGACCTCGAACACTGGAAAAACGGTACCGATCCATACGGCCACCCCGACATCGACTGGTGGGATGTGCTGGTGCGTAAATCCACCACGCAAACCAAGAACAACCTCAGCATCACCGGCGGTTCCGATAAAATGAAATACTTCGTATCCGTTGGGCATCTGTTCCAGAACGGTATCCTGAAAGACTTCCGTGAGCCAGGCTCTTCCGTGAACCCGAACTACTATCTCAAACGCTATAACTACCGCAGCAACCTCGACTTCCAGGTAACGCCTACCCTCGACCTGGGGCTGGATGTATCCGGTTACTTCGGGGAAGAAAACGAGCCTAATACCCGTGGCCGTGCCAACCGTAACAAGATCTGGTTCGAGATCTACGACTACAAAGCACTGCCACCCATGGCTTATCCCATTTACAACCCTGACGGTTCACTCGGTGCAGCCCCTGAAACCGTGGTTACAGGTAACGGCGCGGGTAACAACATCGTAGGCAGGCTCATGAAAGGCGGTTACAGAAGAGATTTCGAGAACGATATGCAGGTGAACATCCGCGCATCACAGAAGCTCAACTTCCTGCTCGACGGACTGAAACTCTCCGCACTCGTGAGCTACTCCAGCAACCAGGGCTTCAGCCGCGACCTCGGCCGTACCAACTTCCTTTCTTTCATATACAACAGCAAGAATCAGACATATACGCCCCTCCTGCCCAATACTTACCGCGACGAGAAGTATAGCCTCGCTGCCACTGCAGCAGTGGTGGAAAAGCGCCTGAACACGCAGCTGTCATTGAACTACGATACCACGTTTGGCCGCAACCACCGCGTTTATGCGCTGGTACTGCTGAACCAGTTCTCCGAAACGGAAGGAGCCGCACTGCCGGAAAACTTCCGTGGCTACACCTTCCGCCTCGGGTACGATTACCGTAAGAAATACCTCATCGAATTCAATGGTGCCTATAACGGTACCGACCGTTTCCAGTCCAGCAACCGCTACGGCTTCTTCCCCGCGGTATCCGGCGGATGGAACATCGCAGAGGAACCTTTCTTCAAGGAAAACGTAACGTTTATGGACCTCCTGAAACTGCGCGGCTCCATCGGGATGACGGGTACCGACGATATCGATAACACATATCAATACCTCTACGAACATGTGTACCTGAACGGCCTGGGTTACAACTTTGGTGAAAACCAGCGCGGATTCAACGGTATTTACGAAGGCATCCTTGGGAATGAAAATGTGAGCTGGGAGAAAGAATTACAGTGGAACATCGGTACGGATATGAACTTCTTCAAAAACAAACTGTCGTTCACCGCAGAAGTGTTTAAAAGAAGAAGGACCGACATCCTGCTGCCCCGCCAGAGCCTCAGTTCCATGATCGGAATCGGCCTGCCGCCGTCGAACCTCGCGAAGGTATCTAACCGCGGCTTTGAGCTGAACATGGATTACCGGAACAAGATCAACCAGTTCAGCTACCGCATCAATGCGAATATGTCGGTTGCCAAAAACGAAATCGAATTCATGGATGAAGGTAACCCTCCCTATTCCTGGCTGCGCCAGACAGGCGGCCCTACCAACCGTGAGCTGGGATATGTGACCGAAGGTTTCTATTACGATCAGGCCGATGTAGACAAAAGCCCTGTACCAGTTGGCCCCAAGCCGCTGCCCGGAGATCTGAAGTACAAAGACCTGAACAACGACGGCAAGATCGACCCGTACGATATGGCTTACAACCGCTTCTCCAATACGCCCACCACGCAATATGCGATGACGCTGGGCGGCGACTGGAAAGGGCTTAGCTTCTCCGTTACCTTCCAGTCGGCCACCAACTTCGTACTGAGCCAGTTTGCGGAAGCGGTAACGCCTTTCTTCGGTAACCTGCGCCAGGTGCACCTCGATGCCTGGACGCCCCAGAACCGCGACAATGCCAAGTTCCCCCGTATCTCTACCATGGATAATATCAGCAACGCGCTTTCCAACCCGTCAGACTTCTGGACCGTGAAGGGTGATTACATCAAGCTGCGCAATGCGGAGATCGGGTATACCATCCCCCGCCGCATTACCAGCAAGCTGCGCCTGCAACAGATACGGATCTACGCCAACGGCTCCAACCTGATGACATGGATGCTCGGACCCAACCTGTACGACCTCGACCCCGAGGTGAGTTCAAGGACGGAAGGCGGGGTTTACCCGACACAGAAAGTCTACAACGCAGGCCTGAATGTTAACTTTTAAAACACCGGAAGCACATGAAAAGCATTTATAAAATCTGTTTCGCCACCATGGCCAGTGCAGGCATGCTCGCGTCCTGCGCGAAGAAAGATCTGCTGGACCCCACGGTAGTGCGGACGTTGAACGAAGGACTCACCTTCAGCGACAGCGTGCGTACCATCAGCTTCGTAACCGCCATCTACAGTGAGCTGGGCGCCAACTCCTTCAGTAACCGTTATGGCAATGGGGGCAGTCTGGCCGAAGGGTCCGACGAGTCTGTATCCCGCCTCTTTGGTGCCACCCAGGCATGGGTGCCCCTGATGATCGGAACGCTCAACGCCACGCGTACCACGCCTTACGAAAAAGTGTATAACAACGGGTGGACCAACATCCGCCGCGCCAATACCTTCATAAAGAACTTCTCCAAGCTCCCGCTGGCTGAGGAAACTAAAAACCGGCTGCTGGGCGAAGTGAAATTCCTGCGGGCCTGGTACTACTGGTCGATGGTGCAACACTTCGGCGGCCTGCCCATTATCGGCGACAAGCTTTATACGCTCGATGAAACCATTCTTGAACCACGCGCCAAATATGAAGATTGTATTGAGTACCTGGTGAAAGAACTGGACGAAGCGCGCGACCTGCTGCCATCGCCCCGCGACGATCAGCGCCCCGAAGATTACGGCCGTGCCAACAAAGGCTTCTGTATGGGACTCAAAGCCCGTATCCTTATGTTTGCTGCAAGTAAGCTCTATAACGGCGGGCAGGAGTCTATCGCCGGAGACAGAAAGTTGCTGGTTGGCTACGAAACCAATGACGTAACGCGCTGGCAAAAGGCGCTGGATGCCGCACAGGACGTGATCAGCACCGGCTGGTACAAACTAGTGGAAAACAATGCGCCAACACCCGGCAGAGGGTTCTATGAGCTGTTCATCAACCGCGTGAACGACGAGTTTATTTTCCCTGCCATGGCCGGTAACAACCGCACCATGGAGGCGAACTTCCTCCCCCGTTCGCGCAACGGCAACGTGAACGGCTGCCCCAGCCTCAACGCAGCCAAGCGCTTCGGCACCAACAAAGGCCTGCCTATCAATGATCCTGCATCGGGCTACAACCCGGCAGAGCCTTTCAAGAACCGTGATCCCCGGTTCACCTACACCATCATCAACAACGGAGACAAATGGCGCACCAACGCCAGCAGCACCGCTTCTGCCATATGGACTTATGTGGGTGCCCCTACCGATGGTATGGATGTAAGTCTGGTTTATACCGGCATGTTCTTCCGGAAGTTCTGTAATGAAACATCTACCGCCAATGCCGGTACCAATACCGACCGTGTAATGCCTATTATCCGTTTTGCGGATATCCTGCTCATGCATGCAGAGGCCAACATCGAACTGCAGAAGTATGAAGATGCTGCGGAAAAGATCATCATGGTCCGCAAGCGCGCAGGTATACAGCCTGGTGCCGATAACCGCTATGGACTTAAAGTAAGTTCGGATAAAGACTATTGGGACGGTGTTATCCGCAACGAGCGAGCGGTGGAACTGTGCCTCGAAGATTCCCGCTTCTGGGATGTACGCCGCTGGAAAACAGCACCTGTGGAGCTGAATACCACCATCATGCGCCTGAAGATTACGAAAGGAACGGATGATAAGTTTACCTACGAAGAAATCCCGGTAGACAAAAACCCCTTCCGTGTTTTCCAGTCACTGCATTACTTCTTCCCCCTGCCCATGACAGAGGTTATGAAGAATACTAAAATGGTACAGAACCCCGGCTACTAAGCCTCTCTGCACTTCATCAGAAAGCCCGGCTCACCTTTGCAGCCGGGCTTTTTTTATACTCCGTTACGCCCAATACTTACATTTTTTATAGTACCACACAACGGGCCGCGCCTTTCTGTACGATGTATTACCACTGTAATTTTGTGGTATGAAAACACTCGTCATCGTAACACACCCGGCACTGGAGAATTCAGTGATCAACAAAAGATGGATAGCGGAATTGGAAAAGCATCCGGAGAAATATCATATCCATTCCCTGCACGAAGTATACCCCGATGAAAAGATCGATGTACTGAAGGAGCAGCAACTGCTCGAATCTTTCGACCGTATCGTTTTCCAGTTTCCTTTTTACTGGTTTAACTGTCCGCCGCTGCTGAAAAAGTGGCTCGATGAAGTATTTACCCACGGATGGGCGTATGGCAGTAAAAGCGGCTATAAATTAGGTGGGAAGAAGATAGGGCTGGCCATCTCTGCAGGTATAGAAGAAACGGGATATACACCGGAAGGCAAATATAAATACACCATGGAAACGCTCACCACGCCCTTCCAGATCACTTTCGAATATGTGAAGGCAGACTATAAAGGGATATATGTGTATTATGACATTGAACAGAACAGTTCCCCTGAATGGATTGAACAGAGCGTGGCGCCTTTCCTCGGGTTTATCGATAACCTGTCATGAAAAAGCCCGTTCCACTGATCAGCGGAACGGGCTATGTAATACGTTTATCTTCCCTGCTCAGGATGCGGGCGGCACCTTCACCGCCTGCCGGCCAATGAGCTTCCAGTGCTTACCCGACTTCGACCACACCATCATCACATACAGGTTTACATGACCGGCCTTTCCGCCATCGTTGGTATCTGCTGACAGCGTATGCCGTACAATGGCTGTGGGGCCTGTGATAAGGATGGATTGCTCTGAAAGGTCCATCGTTACAAAATCACCTTTACCACTCACCAGGTAGTCTACAAACTGGGCCTGTGTTTCTATACGGCCATTGGAATGGCCATATGTGAGTGATGGACCCGTAAGGGCTTCGAGGGCGGGCTTATCAGCCGCGAGCATGGCGGTACGGAGCTGTGCAACAGCCGCTGCTACCGCCTGCTCGTCTTTCGACTGCGCGAAGGCCAGCTGGCTGAAGGCTGTAAGCGCAAGCAGGGAAAAGAATGCTTTCATGTTTTCATGTTTGTGGAATCTTATCAATTTACAAAATCTTCCACATAAAACATTACTGCGGCGGGAAGTTGTACGGCATCCATTCAGGGAGTGCGGCCAGTTCCTTTTCCACATCATCGCTGATGGGAATACCCCATTTCTCGAAGAACGGCGCCACGTTGCGGCCGCTTACTTTCGAAAAGGTTTTTGCCCACAGGTTGCGCTTCTGCTGATCGCCTTTCACATAACCGCCCGATGGGTCGGACGCCGCCAGTTGCTGGTATTCACGGAAGAACTGTTTGTATGTTTCCCAGCCAAATGCTTCCTGCAGCTGGCGGAACATGATGAGGCCAAGGAAGGGATCTTTCTGCCATTTGGTATACTCCGGTCCGGCAGCGAAATACTTCTTCATGGCAGCCTGTGTTTCGTCGTTGGAAACGCCGGTATGCGCATCGTCGCGGCCACCCAGTAACCGGTCGAACATATAGAGGGAGAAGAAGTTACAGCTCACTTCTGTAGTGCCGCCAAATACCCAGTCGTTATTCTGCATATTATGCCCGATCTCATGGAAGAAGCCCCAGTTAGCGCCGCCTTTGCTGCCTTTCAGGAGCTTTGTGGGGTTGGCGATCACATCGGCAGACAGCATCTTCCTCGACGGGGAATGGTGGATCATGATGGGATAACCGCTGTGCATGAAGCCACCGCCGATATGTTCATCGATCACCATGCGCTGCGGCCGGTAGAAGGGCTGCGGAATCTGCGCCAGCTCCATTTCTCCACCCACAATCAGATCCCACAACTGCAGCACACTTTCGGGATCGCTTACCTGCCGTAAAATGGAATCGGGGATGGTGAGCACCACTTTACCGGTAGCCAGCTCGCCCCAGGGTGCTTTGCTGGCAGCCAGCTGTGCCTGCCATTCTGCTGCCGTGGTTTTACCGGCTATGAAGAGCGGGGCCTTTACTGCCCGGGCTATCTTCACATCCGCCGTCCACGAATCTGATTTAGGCGGTGCAGTGATGTAAATGAGTCCGCCGAAGGGAGACGTGATGCGCATGGATTTCTTACGGATCGTATCTACCCGAACAATGTTGGGCAGGCGCCGCCAGTCTTCCCCGCCGGCTACCCAATAGTTGAGATTATCGGAATGCGCGCCGATCTGGAGGCATACATCTTTCCCCAACAGCGACTCCGGCACCGTTACTTCGATGTACTCCCCGGCAACTGCGTAAAGTCCGGTACTGTACATGTTATTACGCCATGGCTGTGAGAAGTTCAGTTTGGATACAACAGGTACCAGGGCATCGGAGATCTTATTATGCGCGATGGATACCGTTTGCGTTACCCTTGTGGCACGCTTGTCTACCGTACCGGGGAAAATGGCTGCGGAGGGATGTGCGGGAATGCGGGCATAGTCTGCAGAGGCGAGGTGTTCCTTGCTCCAGTCGCGCACGGCTTCACGCATTTCTTTGTCTTTCACGGAAAGCCTGTTTTCAGGCGTAATGAGGATGTTGGCGGGCGTGAGCTGCTGCGCGCCGGCCGTCAGCGCTGCCATTACCATGGCGCAGCTGAGAGTGGTTTGCCTTATCATAAGAGTAGTCATCTTTCAGGTAATATACGGCACCCGTATAATCGTTTCCGCTCAATTTGGATGAACGGCTGAATTTGTCGGTGAGCCTTAAGGCCGTGGAAGGCTGTCAACAGGTAGTCTGGAGGCAGTCTAAAGGCAGTGTAGAGGCAGTCTACACCCAGTAAAAAGGCCGCCCCAAGGCAGTAACAAGGCAGTCTGGACGTAGGAATCGAAGAAATATTTACCTAAAAACGGCCAAAATGGCCAAAACGGACACTCCCTTTGGCGGTTGACCGTCTTTCTGCTACTTTCGAATTGCCGGGATGAGGGGCTAACAAAAAAGGGCCGTCTCAAAGAGAGACAGCCCCGTTATCGCATACGCGTTACAATGATCAGATTTTAGCGAAAGCCTGCGCCAGATCGCCCTTGATGTCATCGATATGCTCGATGCCCAGGGAGATACGGAGCAGCCCGGGTTCCACACCCGCTTTCTTCTGCTCTTCTTCGCTGAGCTGCTGGTGGGTGGTGGTGGAGGGATGGATGATGAGCGTTTTGCTGTCGCCCACGTTAGCGAGGTGATAAATGAGCTGCAGGCCCTGCACTACAGTATCTGCCGCTTCTTTACCGCCTTTCACCTTGAAGGAAAGTACACCGCCGGCGCCTTTCTTCAGGTATTTCTTAGCGGTTTCGTGATACTTGTTACCGGGGAGGCCGGGGTAGTTCACGAACTCTACCTGTGGTTGCTGCTGGAGCCATTCCGCCAGTGCCTGCGCATTCTGGATGGTGCGCTCTACCCGCAGGCTGAGCGTTTCCAGGCCCTGCAGGAACAGCCAGGCGTTTTGCGGTGCCAGTGCAGGCCCGATGCTGCGGAGGCCGGTTACACGGGCGCGGATGATGTAGGCGATGTTGCCGAAAGGACTATCAGACCCGAACACTTCCCAGAACTTCATGCCATGGTAAGCTTCATCTGGAGAAGTGAACTGCGGGAACTTGCCGTTGCCCCAGTTGAAATTACCACCGTCAACGATCACGCCGCCGATGCTGTTGCCATGGCCGCCGATCCATTTGGTGGCAGATTCCACCACAATGTTGGCACCATGCTCCAGCGGACGGAAGAGGTAACCACCCGCGCCGAAGGTGTTATCCACTACCAGCGGCAGATCATGCTTCTTCGCGATGGCGCTGATCTTTTCGAAGTCAGGGATAGCAAAGCCGGGGTTGCCGATGGTTTCAACATAAATGGCTTTTGTGTTATCGTCGATAAGGGCTTCGAAGCTTTCCGGATTGTCGAGGTCCGCAAAGCGTGCTTCCACGCCGATGCGCTTGAAGCTCACCTTAAACTGGTTGTAGGTGCCACCGTAGAGATAAGAGGAAGAAACGAAGTTATCTCCCGGAAGAAGGATGTTGTGCAGGGCGATGAACTGGGCTGCCTGTCCGGATGCCACAGCCAATGCCGCCACGCCGCCTTCGAGGGCCGCGATCCTTTTCTCGAACACATCGGTAGTGGGATTCATGATACGGGTGTAGATATTGCCGAACTGCTTGAGCTGGAAGAGGTCTGCTGCGTGGTTGGCATCTTCGAACGTATAGGAACTTGTCTGATAAATGGGAACTGCTGCTGCATGGGTTACGGGGTCGGGCTGGTAACCGGCATGTACCTGGAGCGTTTCGAAACGTAAGGAGTTGTTTGACATGATGTATGCTTTAATCTACAAAATAAGTAGACTGTTTGGATTATCAAAATAAAAAGACCGGGAAAAGATCCGTTCGTCAAGGCGATATGGCGGAACATCAAAGGCTTTTGCGCAGCAGTGGAGGATTTGCGTGCTTTACGGTACAGATTTCATCACCCAAAAAAACATACCCATGCAACACAAATTCTTTTTCAGCGCCCTTACTGCCCTGCTGGGCATATTCGCCTTCGCCTCCCTGCAGGCCGGTGGCGGAAGGGACTCTTTCAAGGTTTACCTGAACAACAAACTCATCCATGAGCAGTATGTAGGCATGGAAATGCCGCTGGATAAGCTTCAGCTCGATGAGAGCAACCTGCAGGATAAGCTGACCTTCCATTACAGTCATTGCGGCAGGATCGGAACCGACCGTAAGCTCTCGGTGAAAGATGCTGCCGGGAAAACGTTGCGCGAATGGAAGTTTACGGACGCCGAGGGCAAGCAATCCGGCATGGCGGTACCGGTAAAAGAATTGTTAGCGCTCCGCCAGCAGCATGTATCTTTCTTCTACACCGCCACTGAACTGCCTAAGGGGCAGCTTATGGCCTCCTTCCGCCTTCATACTTCCGCCACTTCCTGGGTACCCGGACATTCGGTTTTGGCACTAATTTGTTAGCTTTAAGGTATGTCGCGCACATACCGTATACGTAAAACACAATTGTTACCTGTAGGTCCGGGTTTGGCCTGGGAGTTCTTCAGCAACCCGGCCAACCTCCAGCACATTACTCCGCCCCGGATGGGCTTCACCGTTATCAGTGAACCACATCAGGGGCGGATTTATGCCGGCCAGATCATCGAATATCGCCTCAAACCCGTACTGGGCATCCCTATGTACTGGATGACGGAGATAACCCGGGTAGATGATGGCCGGATGTTCATCGATGAGCAACGCTTTGGCCCCTACAGCTTCTGGCACCACCAGCACCATTTCGAGGCCAACGGCAAGGGTGTACTGATGACGGATATCGTTCATTACCGCATCCCCTTCGGCTGGCTGGGCGATATTGCCAACTCCCTCTTCGTACAGCGCCAGCTGGACGACCTTTTTACCTACCGCACTTCCGCGGTAGATAGTCTGCTGGAAAACAAAGGCGGATAAAGCTGGCATTTTCAGGTGGAATTTTCTACTTTCATGCACTTCTAATGTTCATGAAAACTGATCATATGTTCCGTTCCTTTCTGGCCCTGTCCCTCCTCGCCTGCTGCTCCGCCAGCGCCCAGCAGATTATTCCGCAGCTCGACGCGCGCGATTTCATCATGCAAAACCCTCCGGTACCGGAAGTGCATGCTTCCACTATCGTTGAGCTGGATAAAGGGAAACTGCTGGCAGCCTGGTTTGGCGGCACGGAAGAAAGCCATAAAGACGTGGGTATATGGACTGCAGTTTTCGAAAACGGACGCTGGAGCCAGCCAACGGAACTGGTAAACGGTGTTATCAGCGAAACACTCCGCTACCCCTGCTGGAACCCCGTACTGTTCCGTACCAAAGCGGGCAAACTTTTCCTCTGGTATAAAGTAGGGCCTAATCCCCGCGAATGGTGGGGCATGATGATGCACTCCACCAACAACGGCAAAACATGGAGCAAGCCGGAGAAGCTGCCCGACGGTATGCTGGGCCCCATCAAGAACAAGCCCGTTCAGCTGGCGAATGGTGATATCCTCTACCCTACCAGCACCGAAAGCGTGGATAAGAACATCTGGAAAGTACACCTCGAAAAATCCGATAAAAACGGTGGCAACTGGTCGCATATTGCTGTGCCTAATGATACGTTTCAGGCTATTCAGCCCAGCATCCTCCATTATCCGCACGACAGCCTGCAGCTCCTTTGCCGCAGTAAAAATAACTTCGTGGTACAATCCTGGTCGGCCGACAATGGTAAAACCTGGAGCGCAATGACCGCCACACAACTGCCCAACCCCAATTCCGGGACCGATGCACTGACGCTCAGTAATGGCTACAAGCTCATCGTTTACAACCCCACTACCCGTGGCAGCAAATGGTCTGACGGTAGAGCTAAGCTCAACGTGGCCGTCAGCGAAAATGGTGTGGAATGGAAAGACATCCTCCAGCTGGAGAAGGGTGAGAAAGGGGAATTCAGCTATCCGGCAGTGATTCAGACGAAAGACGGCCGCGTGCATATCACTTACACGGCAGATCGTAAGAATGTGCGGCATGTAGTGTTCAGGCTGGATACGCTTACCAGGGAATAATGCTACTTAAAAAACCTTCTGGCAGGTGTTGCTTCGGGCAACGCAACCTTCCAGGCATGTCTTACTTTCCATAGCGCGCGGAGGTAGAAGGCTGTTATTGTGATGGCACCACATTCAATGAATACCATTGTCCATATGATGTGATGATAGAAAAACAGATCATACACCAGGAGACCGGTAAATACACACACAACGCATACCGATGACCATACAGCCAGTGGAAGTGCCCAGCGCCGTTCAAGCATAAGCCCAACGGTACTAATGCCACTGAAAAGGCCAATGGCGATACAGCCCGGTACCGTTATGCCATCTATTTTCACGAAAGCTAATGCGATTATTAACAAACCATACAGGATCAGCAGGGAAAATAACAGGATAATAAAAGCCACTGCTTTGACCCATCCGGGCAGCAGTTGCGCGCGGGATGGTGGCGCATCGGGAACGTTTAGCAGCAGATCTGCAGCGTGTGGAACATTGGTCATAAGCAAAATGTTCAGGGTTGAAAATGGGATATAATTCAGTTAAAAGCTCATGTCTGTTAAAATACGGATGACTATTTTATTAGTGGCTCCGGTTGCGCCTGTAACCATTGCCTGCGGATGTTGAAAGCATGAAATGTCCATACTGCGATGCAGCCTGCCCATGTCAGCGTAAGGAAAAGCATGAAATAATCTGTCAGGTCGGAGTAGGCTTCAATGGAGAGGCTGTCCAGCGAGATGATTGTACGTAAGATACCCAATACCATTGCCCAATAGACAGCATGTTTCTGCTGCAGGAAAAACAACAACGCAGGCACAGCAGTAAAGATGATAATGAGTAACCTTACTCCCATGTAATAAAAATAGCTGTTGTACGAAAGCAATGCAGTTACAGATTCAATCACCATGACATAGCTGAGCATCCTGAAAATATGTATCACACCAAGGAGCAAAAGCAATACATTCATGGCTTTGAACCATACTGGCATCAGTTGCCACCGGGTGGGTGGTTTGAAAGCTGCTTCAGGGAGCTTATCTTCTTTTCCGGATGTGATGTACTGTTGATGCGTCATATCAGTTATCCAGTTTTAAAATTACTTATCTACACCGCATTTTCCATTCCTGCTGTATCAGGAACAGACGGATAGTGACACTAATGAGGAGCAAAAGAAATATCAGCGCAAAAATAAACCCGTCCCAGCTCTGATCCCTTACAGTGCCCACTGTCGCAATTACCATAAACACTGCCATGATGCAGGAAGGGATTATCATGAACACTACAGCATGCTTCCAGCGGCTCCATAACAGGACGCAACCTGCGGAAATCCAGTAGCCGAAAGTTACAATCACAGCTAATGCGACCCGATACAGAATTACATAAGTTCTCCCTAAGTTTTCATCCCCATCTTCTAAAATCAGGCCTGCACAAACTGAGGCAAATATCAGGCTCATCAGTAAAGTAAATGCCAGCATAAGATGCATCCACCAGGGCATTAGGTCCGCGCGGGGAAGCTTTGTATCAAACTCTTCGTGCGGGATCAGGTCGGGTTGTAAATCCGGAGTGGAATGTTGCAGCATAATGACGAATTTCAGGGGGTACAGGGGATAATTTTCATTTCGCAGTCATACGGATACGAGTGGCATGCCTCCACTCCTTCCGCACTTTAAAAAGCCAGTATACATACAGCACATGTATACCGGTGAATACAAGGCCGTAAATGATGAAAAAAGGATTAGTCAGTAAGATTCCGCTAGCCAACATCGCAATTACCATAGCAGTATGAAACAAAGCCGGGATAAGACAACTGTCTACCGCGTATTTCCAGCGAAACCATATGAGTATGCAACTGATCACAAACCATAGCATAAAAAGCATCCATGTAATCAGGTAAATGCCATTGGCGTCGAGCGGTATACTAAAATTCAGCTGAACAATTGCAGCGGCCTGTGCAACGTGTGCCCACCAGGGCATCAATGCTGAACGAGGCCTTGTGGCAATTTGCTCAACTCCCGGCAGGAGGTCTTGCTGTTGGATGTTGGTTTGAAGTATCTGCATGGTACAGGTAAATAAAACTTAAAGATCATTACGCCAGATTGCATACTCTCAGTTAATCTTTATCAGTGCAGAGAAGGACGGATCTAGCTGATCCGGGATGCATCCTTCCACTTTTTGCGGATACGGAAAGTATGCACCATTACCGCAATGAGGACGATAGCATGCATCACAACTAAAAAACTCAAAGCCATGCTTTCCCCGCTTGCATAAATCCCAACGATAGCGATAATCCCCAGCAACAAGCTCAGGATCATGGAAGGGATTGCCACTTTCATGGTATGGTCAGACTGGGCATGGAACATGAAACGCACTACCACCATAGCCACTGAAGACAGGAGGTAAATGGAATAGGTTACAATGAGAACGATACGGGTGTCTTCGTCCGCTTCATTCGCCTGCCGGAATAATGCAGGAATAGAGAATAATTCCCTGATGTAATAGAAAAGGAGCAGTCCAAGGCAAATTTTAAACCATCCCGGCATCAGTTCAGGCCGGTAGGTAACAGTGCGGATGTCGGAATCATGCAGCAGATCTTCCTGCGGGGTAATTTCGGGCATAGGTTGGGTATAAGGGATATATATGTTGTCAGAAAATTACACAATTACCACTTCAATTCCCATATCCTCCAGCAATTTCACCATATGTTCGGAGATGCCTTTATCGGTGATGATCTGGTCTACTTCTTCGAGACGGCAGATGCGCCCGAAGCCGCGTTTCCCGAATTTGGAGGAATCGGCCAGCACAATGGTTTTCTGCGCGGCGCGGATCATTTGCTGGTTCAGATGTGCTTCTGCGATGCTGGTAGTGGTAAGTCCAAACTCCACATCAATACCATCTACCCCCAGAAAGAGTTTGGAGCAGGAGAAATCTTCCAGGATCTTTTCTGCATACGGACCGGCAACGGACGAAGAGTTATTACGAATAACGCCGCCGAGCTGTACTACTTCAATTTCATGATAACGGTTGAGTTCAAGGGCTACGTTCAGTGCGGAAGTAATGATCATCAGCGGACCACGGGGCTGGAGTTGCTTGGCAAGTGCCAGTACAGTAGTGCCGGATGCGATGATGATGGCATCGCCGGGAACAATGAGCGAAGCGGCCAGTTTGCCGATGTTGTGCTTCTCCTCACGGCGGATCTTCTCCTTTTCATTAACAGGCTTGTCATTCGTATAGGGATTCTGGATAGTGGCGCCACCGTGAGAACGGTATAGTAGAGATTTATCTTCCAGCAGCTTCAGATCCTTTCGAATTGTTACACCTGAAACATCCAGCTCCTTACATAACTCCACTACATTAACATATCCTTTTTCATACAATCTGCTCAAAATGAATTTGTGACGCTCCGCAATATTGATCATTGACATTGGGTATTTTATTTCGGTTAAACGTAGAATTTACCTTGACGGTATATTGAATATCAATCTTTTTCTACCGATAGTCTGTTTGGTGATCCCCAAAATACGGCAGTTTTTCCGAATTCCGTTCAATTGAACAGACCGGCATATCAGCTTATCAATTCCTGCACATAGATAATTCCATCTCTTTCAATAAACAACATTTTCCCGGGAATTTTTCCTGCAGGCAAACTGCTTTATCCTGACGGCCGACCGCCGGTCCCGCAAAAATGTTTCGAATAGTTTGCTTTTGTTATATTTTTATTAGTTTTGGAACGAAACGAAAGGACATAAAAGTCGAAATCGATATATAATATAATACTGATACTATAAACGGAAACAATGACTGTACCACGAAGCCAACGCCGGGGCACCTGCCCCGGTTTATTCCTCCTTATCATCAACCAGATCTGATCACTATTCAAACACGTTAAAAATCAATGAATATGAAGCTTGCCAAGCCATCCTTCATGCGCCGGCTCCGTGCCGCCGCTTTCGGGATCTTCTGCCTTGCATCCCTCCAGCTCCACGCGCAGGACGTTCCCGTATCCGGGAAGGTGACCTCCGCGGGCGACGGCGTACCACTTATGGGCGTCAGCGTCCAGATACAGGGTACCTCCAAAGGAACCGCCACCGATCAGAACGGACTTTTCAAGATCAGCGCCCCCGTTGGCGCCATCCTGAAGCTCTCCTTCATAGGCTACCTGCCCACTGAAGTGAAAGTATCCAAAGCTGCCGACATCAGCATCCAGTTGCAGGAAGACGTGCAGAAGCTCAATGAAACGGTAGTAGTAGGATACGGCACCAAGAAAAAAGCCACGCTCACCGGGGCTATCGCCATGGTAGATGCCGCCCAGCTGGAAAACAGGCCTGTTACCAACGTATCCAACGCCCTTTCCGGAACGCCCGGACTCTTCGTGAACCTCTCCAACTCCCAGCCCGGGGTAGACCGCTCCACCATCCGTATCCGCGGCGTAGGAACGCTCAACAACAACAATCCGCTGGTGCTGGTAGACGGTATCGAGTATTCCATGGACGAGCTGAATCCTAACGATATCGAATCTATTTCCGTATTGAAAGACGCGGCAGCTGCCATCTATGGCTCCCGTGGCGCCAATGGGGTAATACTTGTTACGACCAAGAAAGGAAAAGGCGCCTCAAAAGTGAACTACAGCTACTATCGCGGAATGCATAAAGCCACGTACCTGCCCGATGCTATCAATGACCCGCTTGTATATATGCGCACTAAAAACCAGGCGCTTAAAAACATCGGTAAAGCAGTAGAGTATTCCGACGCACAGCTCAAGGAATATGAAGAAAACATGGCCAGCGACCCTTTTACTTACCCGTCCAACGACTGGTATAAGATTGCACTGGACAATGGTTCGATCCAGAAACATGACCTCAGCATCTCAGGGAGCGCCGAAAAATATCAGTACCGCCTTTCGCTTGGTTTCCTCGACCGTGATGGTATTATGTTCGGTCCTGCCAACCATGCCAAAAATTATTCCCTCGGCCTGAATGCTTCCATGAATGTGTCCAAGCGCCTCAAAGCCGGGATCACGCTCGACGGTTACTACCGCCAGTACACCCAGCCTACATACAATACTTTCTGGGAAGCTATGAGCCGTACACTGCCCATCCTCACCGATACACTGAAAGACGGCCGCTACGGCAATTCCTGGATGCGTACAGAAGGCCGTAACAACTGGGAACATCCGCGCCTCTTTGCTTACGGCGCCACCAGCACCAAGGTCGTACAACGTTTCCTCGCTACGGTGTTTGCGGAGTATCAGCTGCCATTCGACATCAAGTACAACATAAAATTCGGTGTCGATAAATACGATGGTTTGCTCACAACCAACACACCACGCCTGCAAACCTTTAACCCTAAAACCGGCGCGGCAACTAACTGGAACAGTCCGGCTACGGCCCCCCGCTATGGCAAAACTGACGAAAACGACCTGGCCATCCACTTCTACAATACGCTCGACTGGGGAAAAACCTTCAATGGCAAGCATAACATTACGGCCATGATAGGATCGGCATACGACAACTTCGATAAAGACCAGTTCGACGCTACGATGACAGGTTATATCGACGGCCGTCTCAGCGCTCTCGATGCAGGCCTTATCTGGAACTCAACCGGTGGTAACACCACCCGCGATGTATTGATGTCTTACTTCGGCCGCGCAGGCTATGAGTACGACTCAAAGTACCTCTTTGAATTCACCATGCGTGCAGACGGCTCCAGCCGCTTCGCACCGGACAAGCGGTGGGGATACTTTCCTGCTGCATCCGCAGGCTGGCGCATCGACCGTGAAAGCTTCTTCCAGTCCAGGTTCATCGACCAGCTGAAGCTCCGAGCATCCATTGGCCAGCTGGGCAACCAGGCAGTGAGCCTCTACAGCTACAGCACATCTGTTCAGGTGCGGGAAGATTACAGCTTTGGTGGCAACATTGTTCCCGGAGCTGCGGTTAAAGCCATCTCCGACCCGTCTATCAGCTGGGAAACTACCACTACCTACAACGGTGGTGTAGATATGAACCTCTGGAAAAACAGGCTTGCGGTTACGGTAGATGTGTATAAAAAACGTACCGACGGCATCCTCCGCGCCGTGAACTTCCCCGCCCAGGTAGGTAACCTCACCGGTCCCCAGCGCAATGTGGGAACGGTTGATAACACCGGGTATGAAGTAACGCTGCAATACAAAAACAACATCCGCCAGGTGAACTATGGAGTATGGGGTAATATGTCTTACAATAAGAACAAAGTAGTTGACCTGGACGGCGAAGTGATCTACAGCGGCGGCACCATCATTAAGGAAGGATACCCGCTCAACTCGTGGTACCTGCTGCAGTCTGACGGTTATTTCCAGTCGCAGGAAGAGATCACCAATCACGTAAGACAGGCCGGTAACCCGCGCCCGGGCTTTATCCGGTATAAAAATGCCAATGGAGACAAGATCATCAACGGCGATGACCGTGTGATCATGAACGCCTCTTCCATTATGCCGAAATACACTTATGGCTTCGGTCTTAACGTAGAATACAAAGGCATCAGCCTCACTTCCGCATGGCAGGGTGTTTCAGGCATTAAGGTTTACCCCAGGGCCAACCTGGCAGTGCCTTTCAATAACGGCGCAAACGCAACCTGGGAATGGACGCGCGACACCTGGTCTGAAAGCAACCGCAATGCACGCCTTCCTCTGCTGACACCCGGCGACCAGTCGAATTTCACCGAGATGTCTGACTTCTGGCTGCGGAGCGGGGATTACCTGCGCCTGAAAAACCTGCAGCTCATGTACGCAATCCCGCAGTCGCTGCTGGACAGGATCCGGATCAGCAAACTGTCTGTTTACGCCAACGCGGAAAACCTGCTGACCATCAGCAAGTATAAAGACATGGATCCGGAATCGCTCACGAACCGCAACGACCTGTACACATACCCGATGCTGAAAACATTCACGGCGGGTTTAAACGTCACTTTTTAATCCAATCAACCCGATCATATGCAAAAGATTTGGACCATCGCAGGCGGCATGCTGCTCATGATATCCACCAGCTGCAACAAAGACCTGCTGAACACCACACCTAACGACCGATACGAGGAAGCTACTTACTGGCAAACGCCCGAAGCTGCCAGCGCCTGGCTCAACAGCTGCTATTCGGTATTGCGTAATGATGGTGTATATGGCGGCAAAGGCTCCAACAACGCCACCGTACTCTGGGAAGAGTGTATGACACCCAACCAGTATGGTAATACTATCAACTTCGGTACTATCGCCCGCGGCGATCATGGCGCCTCCACTTCCGGGATTATTGTTTCCCGCTGGTCGGATGCCTATGGCGGCATCGGGCGGTGCAATACCCTGCTCGCCAAAGTGGACGGTGTTCCGGGTATGACCGAGGCAGGAATTAAGCGCATGAAAGGAGAAACTTACTTCCTCCGTGCCCTGTATTACAACCTGCTCACTACTTACTATGGTGATGCACCGCTCATCCTGGATCCTCCCAATGAAGATGCACAGGAAAAACTGCCCCGCACACCCCGTGCCCAGGTAGTAGCGCAGATCCTGAAAGATCTCGACAGTGCTGCTGCCAAACTGCCCAACGGCTACGCCATTATCACCGATAAAGGACGTGTTACCAAAGGTGCAGCCCTGGCATTAAAAGCCCGCGTGCTGCTTTTCGAAGCAAGCCCGCTGATCAACAAAACAAATGATATTCAGAAGTGGAAGGATGCCGAGCTGGCTGCCAAAGCCGTGCTCGACCAGGCTGCAGCCGCAGGGTACAAACTCTATCCGGATTACCGCAGCCTGTTCCTCCCCGAGAATGAGAATAACAGCGAAGTTATATTCGACGTGCAGTATATGTTCCCCAACCAGGGCAGCTCTTTCGACCTCATCTGCCGTCAGTATAATACAAACGCACCTACACTGGATCTGGTAAATGCTTATCCTATGCGCAACGGCCTGCAGATCACCGATGCCGGTTCCGGCTTCGACCCTGCAAAACCATACCTCAACCGTGATCCGCGTCTTTATGCTACCCTCACCTTCCCCGGTGATACTTATATGGGCGCTGTGATCGATGAGAAGCGGTTCGCCATCACTGGTTTCGGGATGAAAAAATTCAGCATCTACGACCGTGAAACACCTCCTACAGATAAGGCTTCGCTGGTTGGCGGCCAGTCTTTCACCAACTTCATCGTGCTTCGACTGGCAGATGTGATGCTGATGTACGCGGAAGCACGCAACGAATCTACCGGTGCCGACAATACTGTATATGCTGCCCTGGACAGCATCCGCAAACGGGTGAACATGCCTTTCATCACACCAGGCCTCGGCCAGGCAGCGATGCGGGAAGTGATCCGCCGCGAAAGAAGAATCGAACTGGCAGGAGAAGCTACGTACTATAACGACATCCGCCGCTGGATGACCGCCGAAACTGTGTTGAATGCAGATGTGAAAACACATAACGGCTCCTTTAAAGAAAAGCGGAAGTTTGATAAAACAAGGGATTACTGGTGGCCCATCCCAACAGGGGAGCGCGAACTCAATCCCAACCTTGAACAGAATCCGTTCTATTAATCATATAGTACGTGAGTAACGTGGAAAAAAGAAAAAGCGGAGCGCTCTCGCTCCGCTTTTCTATTATAAGTGGGTTAGTAAGTAGCAGCTATAACGCTTTTTGCATAACGCTCATCAGGATCTTCCGCGAACCGTCTGTAAGGGAAGCCGGAGCGGTCATGGAATCTCCCGGAACGAAGTGCCGCTTAAAAGCCTGAATGGCGGCCGTGGTATCCTGCAGGTCGTAACCGATGAGGCGAAGTGCCTGCAGGTGATTGAAATTGTCGGGCACAGCAATGCGGGCAGTATCATCATACCAGAGACCGAATCCTTTTTCTGCCAGCTGATTCCAGGGGAACTGCACACTGGGGTCGTTTTTACGGCGGGGTGCAATATCACCATGGCCGATGAAGTTAACCGCGGGGATATTATACCGCCTTTTGAGCGTATCCAGCACAACGAGCAGGCTGCGGATCTGCAGACTGTCGAACGGTTCAAATCCATTATTATCCAGTTCTATACCGATAGACGAAGAGTTGATATCCGTAATGCTGCCCCATTTGGATATGCCGCCGTGCCATGCGCGCAGATAATCATTGAGCATGTGATGCACGGTACCATTCCGGCAGATGACATAATGCGCACTTACCTGTGTGCGTTCCAATGTAAATGTACGCAGCGTTTGTTCACAGGAATTCTGTGCGGTATGATGAATGATTACGTAGTTGGGCTTACGCAGGTTGAAGTTTACAGTACCCGCCCAGGCGGGAGCAGCAACAGCCGATATGGGAATATTATCCGGTTGGGCCTTCACCACACCCGACCACTTTTTGGCTTCGGCGCGGTATACTTTATTCGTTACTTTGTACGGCTGTGGCGAGCAGGCGCCCGCTAATGCTACAGCTGTCAGGATGAGCATTTTCTTCCTCATACCTAAATCTACGGAAATTTAACTTACCATAACGGGTATACTCAGCTTCGGGTATTGTTAGGTTAGCGATTATTTCCGTTCTTTGGAGCCGATATGAAAACGATCCTTTGGTATACCCTGAAACTTTGGCTAATTGCCGCACTGCCCCCATTTGTTTTCGTTAGTTATTATCTGATAGCCATGACGAACGGGTCTGTTGCAGTTGCGTTGGCAAAAAGTAAGTATATCCCGCTCTACCCCATTCCTGCTGCATTATTTGCCGGTTTTTGCGCACTAAGACTGTTCAACACCAGCATCAGCGTGTACCAGCGTAAAGCCATGATCTGGCTCTGTGCCGTGATGGGCCTGGTACCTTTGTCTGTTTTCATGCACAACAACAGCGAGGCTTTCTTTACCCTGCTCCTGTACTATTTTACGATGACGATAGCCGTACTACTGGTTAAAGTTCCTTCTTCTCCCCGATTCCTTCCCCGCCAGTCGCTCCGCGGCCGGCATGTTACCCTGAAGCCGGATAATGAGTTAAATGCCTGGCGCGGTATCATCGTGTCCGGCTTGCATACACTACCCATCCGTCTGAAGCTCGACCGGAACGCCCCATATCCTCAGCTGGAATGCCATTCACTGGAGAGAGATGATATTTTCAGCAAGATATCGGCTTATGTGCCGGTAAGAGTGAGAGCATATCTCCCCGGGGAGGAAAAACCGCTCTTTTCGGGTGTCCTTGAAATTGACCATTCCCTGAACTAACGGCATTCATTTTGTAGCAAACAGTTACATTACGGCCATGTAGCCTAAATTTTCAGTAAATTTCCGGAGAATCATGGCCTGATAAACAGCTGTTTTCTATGTCTTACCTACTGTCGCCACTCCGCACGGTGCTTATTTATTTTGCTGCCGGTGTGCTTTGGATATTACTAACCGACTCCCTGCTGCAGTGGCTCGCCGAGCAATCGCCGTCGCTCATGCTGGGAGGGCAATATGCCAAAGGCTTCCTTTTCGTTCTCCTTTCTTCGGTACTCCTGTTCCTTTTACTGTCCAAATCGCGCCGCTCTGTGCGTACGCTTGAAATGGCCTATATGAGGGTGTTCCGGGAAAGCCCGCAGCCCATGTGGATCTACGACAAGAAGACGCTGGAATTTGTAGATGTGAATGATGCAGCCATCCATCTCTATGGATATACGCTGGAAGAGTTCCTGACCATGAACATCCTCCAGATCCGCCCGCAGGAAGACGTTCAGAAGGTCCTTGACGCCACACGCTTCGCCACTTCCGGGTTCCAGAATTTCGGCACCTGGAAGCACCTGAAGAAAGACGGCACACTACTGTTTGTAGATATCCGCACCTTTGGCACGCATTATAAAGGCCGCGAAGTGGAAATCGTCAGTATCGCGGATGTAACGGATAAACACCTTGCTTTTGAAGCCCTTTCCCGCCAGGAACTGCTGCTTAATTCTATCATCAACAGCACCACCGACCTCATCTGGGCGGTAGACGACCGTAAGCATTACACCGCCTTCAACAACGCCTTCCACGATAGTATACGGATATTTAAAAGCCAGGAAGTGCATGTGGGCGGCCCATTGGTAAAAGGCGACAGCGAAGCGGAAATCAACCGCTGGAACGAATATTATAACCGCAGCCTCCGCGGAGAAGTACATACCATCGAAGAATCCCTCGAACTGGAAGAAATGGGCCTCGCCTATGCGGAGATCACCTTCCACCCTATCCGCAAACAACACCGGATCGTAGGCGTATCCTGCTTTGCGCGCGACATTACCCAGCGTAAACATCAGGAGCTTACCCTTCAGAAAGCCCTTGACCGTTACGAAATGGTAACCCTTGCCACCAGCAACGTTATATGGGACTACGATATCGTTTCCAATACCATGCACTGGAACAATAACCTCACCACTTTGTTCGGATACCGGAAAGCAGATGAAACGGAAGACTGGTGGCTCCATCATGTTCATCCGGATGATGCTCCCCGCGTTACCACAGGACTCACAATCGCCATTCAGGAAAAACGCCATACCTATTCCGCGGAATACCGCTTCCTCTGTGCCGACGGAAAGTACCGCCACATCTTTGACCGGGTGTTTATCATGTACAACGACGAAGGCAGCCCCATCCGTATGATCGGTGCCATGGAAGATATCGAGGATAAGAAAGTGTATGTGGAAGAACTGCAGAAAGTAGCCCATATGAGCTCACACAGCCTCCGCCGCCCCGTTGCTTCCATGCTGGGTGTGGTAGGCCTGCTCAACAAAGACAACCTCACCGACCCCGCTAACCTCCCGCTGCTGGCAGGTATCGAGAAAATTGCACAGGAGATGGACGAGATCATCCATACCGTTGCCGATAAATGCAACATGATTTTCAAAGACGTGGTAGACAAATAATTATTACCTGACTCCTCTGTTTCCAGTACAATCACTTCCGGGCAGTAAAGGGCAAGGGGGCGGGATGCGTATGTCGTGAAAGGACAGGTGAATAAGTTATTAATTCGCCTGCGGCTGGGCCGTGAGGCGGTTTTCCCGCCAGTTGCGGTCGTAGTACACGAAGAAGTACAGCCAGATGGTACGGCTCAGGCGCATGAGGAGGGGCTGCATGATCACGAGCAGACCGGCGTTTACTGCCAGCCAGTACATCACGCTGTTATCGTGCAGGGAAAAGCCCAGCAGCACCCACCATGCCACGAAAGTAGATACACTGAGGGCGATGGAGAGCGCGTAGCTCACATATCCTGTTCCGAAGAAGAAGCCGGTTTCCGGTTCACTGAGCTGTCCGCATTCCGGACAGCGCTCGTTCATTTTCATGAAAGAGCCCAGTTTGTAGGGGTTAGATTCCGTGAAAAGACGGCCCCTGCGGCAGCGGGGACATTTGTTCTGCAAGGCACTCAAAATAACATTGGGCTTATGGTCGTTTCTTTCGGCACACATAGTTTATTTGTTTAGGCTTTTTCTGAATTCTTCCGGCGTTTGGCTCACATACTTCCTGAAAAACCGCGAGAAGTAGCTGTTATCAGGGAAGTTGAGTTCCGCCGCTATCTGAGCCACCGTTTTCTGCTCATTGGTGAGCAGTCGTTTGGCTTCGAGTAGTACACGTTCGCGGATCACCTCACCGGCAGTTTTACCAAGGAGGTCCTGGCAGAGGGCGTTGAGGTGATTAGGCGTGATATATAGCAGTTCCGCGTATTCGCGGGGCAGGCGCATGGAGCGGTAATGACGATTAATAAGGGCCATGAAGTTGCGCAGTACCAGTTGCTTCTGCTGTGGAACGCCGGCCGCCCCGTCGCGGGCGATGTGGCGGTCGGCCTCCAGGAACAGTTGCAGCAGCAGGGCGCGTACGAGATCCGGCTCGTTATCTTCGCCCGCCTGAAGGAGCTGTTCGAAGATGGCCATTATGACGGTCCTCAGCTTTTCGGGTACGGCCATTACCTGGTCCTGGCTTTGCCCGGAGAAGAACGGGAAGCGTTCCAGGTATTCAGGGTTGGCGAGGAACGACTGGAAGAATGCGGGTGAAAAATGCACCACATAACCGTCGGTTTCCGGGCCGAGGTGCCAGCTGTGGACCTGCCCCGGCGTCATGAAATACAGCTGCCAGGGTTCTACGGGGAATCGGGAGAAGTCCATGGTATGGTACCCGCTCCCTCCGGTAAAAAGCACCAGATGGTAGAAAGAGTGGCCATGCTGTTGATGGACGCGCTGGTAGTTCTTTTTAAGATACGACCCCAGGCGCTCTGTGAGGAGATCCTGATGGCGGTGCCCATCGGAGATGGTGCAGATATCGTATACCGGGATGGAAGATTTCATGACCTCACAAAGGTACGACGGAAGGGGCTGCGGTACTTTTCACATTTGGGGCTTTTATGGTACTATTTACCGGAGGACAAAGAATCCACCTGATAAATATCACGTTTTCAGGGGATTCGGGTGAAAAAACAACAATTACGGTTCGGGAATGATGGGATTAATCAGGCCTGGGAATTTAATTACCTCGAATTCGAGGGAATTAGAATTGGGATTGTTGATACTTTCCCAAATTCCCAGGAACTCTACTGTATTCCTGTTCCTCAACCAATGCTCAATGAAATAGTTGCCATCTTTTGCTTTAAGCATATCAGTAATAGATATGTAATCACTGTGGTTGCGATCCACTACAGCAATTGAAATACTTTCTACGTTATTTACTCTCTTCTTTACCATAGTTCTACTTTTAAGGTTATCAATACAATGAATTATACTTTCATTAAATGCACATTCTTAAACAATCCCTTACCTGTACCTATCGGGAGTTAAGTTAACCCGAGCAGAAATCTGATGTTTTAATTACCCCGAATTCGAGGTAATTAAAACACTGCTCTCCCTAACACCTTTGAAATTTTCCCTAAATTGGGCTAAGATATGGACATCAAAACCCAACTCCGACAGCACTTTGCACAACTCGTTACCCTTACCGACGACGAGTTCGAACACATATGGCCGCACTTCTCCCTTAAAAAGCTCAAAAAGCGCCAGTTCCTTGTACAGGAAGGCGATCATGTGAAGTACCACTACTTTGTCGCAAAAGGACTGCTAAAAGCTTCCTATACCGACGAATCCGGCAAGGAACATATCCTCCAGTTTGCCATGGAAGACTGGTGGATCTCCGACTACCTCGCCCTTTACAACAACACCCCGGCCACCCTCAGCATCGATTGTATCGAAGACAGTGAAGTGCTCACCCTCTCCGACGACGACCGCCAGAAACTCACCCGCGAAATCCACGCATTCTCCAACTTCTTCCTCCAGAAGAAAAACGCCGGATATGTAGGTCTTCAGCAAAGGGTGCTCCTCCTCCTCTTCAAGAACCCGCGCGAACGTTACGAACGCCTCCAGGAACTGCAGCCCCGGTTACTGCAACGGGTACCCAAAACCCTCCTGGCATCGTACCTTGGTGTTTCCCGGGAAAGCCTCAGCAGATTGTACCAGGGCGAACTGTGACCCTGATCACACCTTTTTAGTGCGGCACCTCAACTTTTGCCTTGCCTGCCTGTTCTAATTTTGTACCGTCAAAACGGCAACAACAATTGAACAAGCAAAAAGCAAGCATATGAACGTCCTCAAAATTCTCATTGTACTTACCTCCCATAGCCAGCTCGGCAATACCGGAGAAAAAACCGGCTTCTGGGTAGAAGAATTCGCAGCTCCCTACTACGCCCTGGCAGATGCCGGCGCGCAAATCACTATCGCCTCCCCACTCGGCGGGCAGCCACCCATCGATCCCAAGAGCGAACTGCCCGACTTCCAGACCGAAGCCACCAAACGCTTCTTCGCTGATAAAGCCCTGCAAGCCAAACTGGCTTCCACTGTAAAGCTGGATCAGGTGAACGCTGCAGATTATGACGCAGTTTTCTACCCCGGCGGCCACGGCCCCCTGTGGGACCTTACCACCAATAAAGCCTCCATAGCCCTCATAGAGCAGTTCTACAACGCAGGCAAACCCGTTGCAGCCGTATGCCACGCTCCGGCAGTACTGCTTCACACGAAGAAAGACAATGGCGAGCCCCTCGTTAAAGGACTGCAGGTAACCGGTTTTTCCAACACCGAAGAAGAAGCTGTGCAACTGACGAAAGTGGTTCCCTTCCTGCTGGAAGATGAACTGAAGAAAAACGGCGGACAATACAGCAAAGGCGCAGACTGGGGCAGCTACGTCCTGAAAGACGGGCACCTCATCACCGGCCAGAACCCTGCTTCTTCCGAAGAAGCGGCGAAGCAGTTGCTGACATTGCTGCAGAAGAAATAAACCCATATGGGTTTCATATTCGGAAACAATGCCCGGAGGCTTTTGCCTTCGGGCTTTTGTGTCTTATCCGGGTAACACAGGCACCACATTACCTCATGGCGCCACCTGCACCTCTCCCGCAAAGCTCACCGGCGCACCATCCAGATCAATCTTCCAGCGCTCCTGCCTGATCCATTGCCGCACCATTCTGCGGCCGGTTGCACTGGTCAGTAAAGCCAGGGGAGAAATGTATCCCAGGTATGCCCTTTCCGTTCGCATCCAGCGGTTAAAGAGCTGTATATCTCCACTGGATGCATACCCTTTCCCGTAAATGGTGAGGATTTCCTGAAAGCGCTCGCGCAGGGGCCTGTCCAGATGAAGCTGAAGTTTGTACTCCGGCAGCAGCAATGCGTCTATCTGTAACACATGGCATAGCTCCAGCCAGGAGATCTTCGTCATTTTGGCGAACTCGAACAGCTGTCCGGATGCGAGCACCTTGCCGCCTAAAGCCCTCTGGCTGCGACTGGGATGATAACCCAGATCAATAACGGATGCGGGGCATACGTGGTAATAAGGCAATTCAACAAATTGCGGTTCCATATGGATTGGTTTTAATTTTATAGGGGAGTATAGGCTAACAAACCTGCACATACTGTGCAGTGATCTCTAAGGTTAACTTGCCGGGGCAAAAATCACATACTCATTTGCGGCTGATACCGTGCGTACATTTCATCCAGTACATCGCCACACTGTTCGGTAAAGAATAACATATTGGCGCGGACTTCGCTGGTCCACATATCTGCATGGGCACTTCCCATGGCGGCCAGTAACAATTCCCAAAGGACTTTGCGTGCTTCTTCCGGAGCGGGATAACTTGCGATAAAGTCATCTATTACCGTGGAAGCGGGCCTTTCTGCTGCGGCTTGTCTCTTCATACATCAAACTTTTAAGTGTTAAAGTTTAGGTATCTGCTGAGTGCCGCAATCTTTTGAAAGATGCGGAACCCAACCTGCTTAATAGAGGTCCTAGGAGACCCAAGAGAGACAAGAAGGGCCCGCACCTGTAAGGTACAAGCCTTTCTCCAACAATTCTCTCTTATCTGAATTCCTAGGTTCCTATTAAGAGAATTAAAGAAAATGCTTAGTTATTTTCTGCTGATATTTTTGTGAAATCGAAAGTAGAGAAAAGAGAAATACAAAACGTTTTTGAGTGCATTTTTTTCACCGAGAATATCTCCGAAAATCGGAGATTATTTTGGTCCATTTTTTATGCTTAAAATTCAGGCTCTTTCGTATATTCATACAATATAAATACGCCCTATAACTCCAATTTAATACATTATTAACTGCTCACTACAATGAGCAACTATTCTAAACCCACAACTTAAAAGCAAACCCTCGCTATGAAAAATGCCTACAAATTATGCGTTGTATTAACGATGATTGCATGGAGCATTCCCTTCTCCAGCGCATTAGCCCAAAAGAAAATCGGAGAAGCCAAACTACCTACCGGTAAATACATCGTTGTATTCGATGATATGACCTGGATGTATCGGGATGTCAATAAGAGCGCACGGAAAACCAGCTTGGAAAGTAACAGAACAATACAGACTGTTAAGCCAAGTTACAAACCAACAGAATCCAGCAACAACTATTCCTCCACTTGCGGGGCCAGAACTAAAAAAGGAGGTGCCTGCAGAAGGGTTGTTAAAGGTGGCGGGAGGTGCTGGCAGCATTAATGAATCCACCGGCTGTCCCTTTACACTTTAATTTATACTAGTTTTAACATTCAAGTCCACTGGGCTAGGATCGGGATAATGCTGCCGGAAGTGCAACTCTCGGAACTAGGGTTACTCATCCTCTTTATCATCCTGAACATCCCGGAAATCCCTGAAACCGGACCTGCGGAGAAAAAGCCAGTAGCATAAAGTAATCATGTAAGGCTGATTTAAAATGCAATTATCAACTATGGCACGATTTTCAATATCAATATCTGAAACCATGGATTGATATCCCTTAAAATCTCATTTATACCTTAAATCTCTCTCCTAATGATGCAATTTAATTTATACAGCCTGGTACACGCAGCAATGATCACCTTCAGCAGCTTTTACCCCGGAGACTCTCCCCTCCCCGTCCATTCAAACACTGCCAGTACGGTGGAATGGAAAGTAATGAATGACCCAATCAAAATAACAGAAAATGACTATAAACTTCTGAAAGAAGATGAATACTCGATTGACCTTAAGATCGTTGACAGGAAAAAACTAAAAGCCCTGCAAAAGGCAACTCATCCAGTAATTCAGTTAACGGTCAATGGAAAGGAATATGTGGTTAGAGAAAACTATATGCTGAATGCATCCTTTCCGGCAAACTGCGATGCATTCTACACCGTGAATCAGGATGGTAAGATCGTTTGGGTGAAGACGAAGGTGATGAGTTTCAGGAAGATTCCAAGGTAAGAATAAGAACTAACCAAATACACCCAGGTTGATACTGTTTCTTATGCCCATGCTAAAAATCAGAAGCAATTTTAATCAGACAGTACAGGAAGATGAACTTCATCTAAACTCTCTGTACATTTTATTTTCTGATATTGATAATATCGGAAGGCTTCTTTTTAACACGGATGAAAAAGGAACCTGCTTTGTACATACGGCTGGTCCGGAATCTATTAAGCTTCAGCCATATATCAAGAAACATAAAGTGTCCAAAAAGCAGATGGAGCGTTTGCTTTTAGAGTCATTCGACCTTAATATCTCAGATATTAATGATGCCGAATTGGGATGCCAGCTTACTTATGTATTAGCGAACCTGTTGCCAGATAATGATATCCTGATTGCGGGCCTTGCAGGCTTAGCTCCGAAATCAATAGCTTTCACTGCCGCACTTTGTAACAAACTCCTGATAACCACTACCAATAAATTAATTATCCTGTTACTCCAACCCGGTTATGACATTTCTCATAACGTAAACGGAAAGTACATTTTCCATAAAATAGAACATGGACAACTTCATGACATTGATAAATGGCTCACGGATATTGAGCGAAGTCTACATTAGTAAAGTTTGGAAAGTAAACGATATGTTCAAAACCCGAAGACAAAAACTCAAATTAAAACAGGTTCTAAATGGGATTATATACTTTTATAATGGACTTCAGGGGTGGAACATACATAAGCCAGATTCAGGAAAAAGATTTGATGCCTGCAATTCAACTATGGGCAGAAACACTATTGGTAGAGGAAATACAGTATCTGGGAGAAAGAGTAAAAATCACAGATTATCCAATTAGTAAAGGATGTTGAACCTATTGCAATAAACACAACACGTAATGTGTGGGTTATTTCATTTTTCTCGAAAGCAGGGTATCACTATGTACATATTATTAAAACAATGGAATAAAACTTCGAATGAGAAAATCATAATAAAACGGGCACCTAAACAGGTGCCCGTTATTGTTTAATTTCCAATTAGAGCTATCAGTCTCGTTCGTTAAACACTTCTTTGATCGTAAACTTTTTCTTCCCGCCGGGTACCTGCCACATTACTTCCTGGCCTTTGCCAAAACCAATGAGGGCTACGCCTACGGGAGCCATTACGGATATCTTGCGTTGTTTGATGTCGGCTTCTTCTGGCATTACGACGGTGATCTCCATCTCCTTCGGACGGTCCGATTCCTGGACGATCACGCGGGAGTTGAGGCGCACCACATCTGCGGGGAATGCGTCTTTGCTCACCAGCTTGCCTTTCCTGAAATCCGCCAGCAGCGATTCCACTACTGCGGGGCCGAAAGCACTCTCTCTCGCACCTTCCTGCAGGCAGGCATGGATCACTTCAAAGTCATCCTTCCTGAAAATAGGTTGCTGTTTCTTTTGCATTGTAAAAGATTTAATTAGTTATAATAAATGTGTTGATGTTCTTCCGGCGCAGTTTTTTACTTCGCACCGGGCTTCCGGAACATTCCTATGATGGCTATCAGCAGCAATGGCACGGAAATATACAAAGCCCGGTACCAGCTCGTGTTGCCCGTTAGCGCTGCCCGGAGGATCAGGGCGTTGGCAAAAACGGAAACGAGCAAAATCATGCCGCCGATGGAAACCCTTTCCCGAGTTTGCATCTGCGCAATTCTTTAAGCATCGAAAATAAAAGCAGTAAAAAACCCCTGAACCCCGGAGAAATTGTTATCGGTTCAGGGTTAGCGTATTAAAGTCCTTAAAGTTTGAGAAGTAATACAACTTCTTGCAAAACGTACGGAAAGCCGTGCTGATACAGGCATACAACAACCCTGCTTCCGGCTTGGCATACCGGACAGCGCGAGAAATGGGCTGTATGTTCAATCCTGACATTAGACAAATATAGGAAAAATTCCCCGTAAGACAAACCCGGCGGTGCCCAAATACCACTAACCGCCGGTAATTATATGTTAAAACCTGATCCTGGTGCCCGCATTCAGCCCCAAACCGCCAATATTGATATAACTCTTCAAATCATTCGCAGGCGCGTTATCGTTCTTATAATTGGTTTTAACACCCGTTGCACCCACTGGCGTATTGGAGTTCATAAGCGTTCTATCCTTACTTAACGATTTAGGTGTTGAAAGGTTTTGACAACGTCTGAAGGCCGTGTCAGGCACTCGTGAAGAAGTCTAATCAGGGTCAAATCCGGGTCTAATAGAAGTGGCAAGGCCCGGGCAAGGGAGTAACAAGGCTCCCAACAAAGGGCTACGCGGCTGTTGTAAGGCCGTAACAAGGGGGTGAAAGGGTAATTAAACAGGGGGTAAATGGGAGTTACAGAGGGGTTAACAGGCAGTGAAGTATACAGGAACTCCCCGGTAAACTAACGGTAACTATACAGTAACCGTACAGTAAAGGTGGACTTGATGCGGAGTTAATGCGTATCTGATCTGTAGATGATATATATCTGATAGCAGGCATATAAAGGGAAGAAAGCGTGCCTGCAACGCATAGAACCGGCTGGCGGAGGAGTTGCCTGCCGTGTAATTTATGGGGCCGTATTGTTTGATAATGAATTACTTGCAACAAAATTTCCTGTAATGGCGGTGGGTTATTCCCGCGGTACGTGAGGCTGATCGTTCTTAGCGGGAGCGGTATTGCGGGATGGCTCAGGCTGCAGTTTGAGCAGCTTCTTACGGGTATGTGATTTTGTAACCACTACTTCCGTCGTTATGTCTTCAACAACAGCAATAATATCTGCTGCATTAAGCTTCCGGTCGTAAGACAGGCCGTCTTTCAGGAAGGTCCTCACCTGCAGGGTGATCAGCAGTGTACCTTTGCCGGGTACATCTACCGTCATATCCGCCCCTTCGAAGGGTTGCTCCAGGTCGATGTGCAGCACGTCTGCATCCATGCCTGTTACAGTACGGGGGGCGAAATCGATCCGGGTGGCGATGAGTTTTACTTCCATGCGCACGGCGTTTCCAAAGCCCTGTAGCTTTTGAGCAGGGATATGGAGTTTACCATCCTGAGAAAGTACAGGCAGTTCCGGGAAGAACTTCTCAATACCGGCATGCACGTTGAAGCGGAAGCCCTTCACGCCGGCATGGTTATTTCTGCCCGCGGCTACGATGGTACTGTTCAGCCGGTTCACGATCTGCCCGTCGCAAAGGATATCGATACCCGGAGCAAGCGCGCTGCGGATAAGGGCGCCTTTGCGGCTGGCAGCACCAAACCATTGTGCGGCACGACGGGTATTAACCGTTTGCCTGACCGTTTCCGGCGCAGAGCGTAAACAGAACTTACCGTTCCGCTTGTAAGCAATCACATTACCGACTTTACCGGTAAATGTGATGACAGAAGTTAAAAAAGCCATTACATTCAGATTTTGTTGCAACTGAATATACGAAAATTATGCCGGATCGTAAGGAGTCCTACACGTAAACAGGTTCTTCCATAATCGGAAGAACCGCTTCTGCTTATGATGCTAAGATATAAAGGGGGCGGGGAAATGAAATTAATGTGAAAACTGCGTTCCCGGCTGTGGCCAGCGCAGGAAACGCCGGGTGAGGATCTGGTAAACGATCAGCAGCCACAGCAGCAAACTGGGCATCGCCTTCGCCGCATACGGCACCACCAGGTTCTTCTTCACCCACGACGTTACGAGGTCGGAATGCGAAAAACTGGTTCCGATCAGCAAATACACGAAGAAGATGTTAGCCGCCATACTCCGCGGCTGCAGCATGAACCAGATACAGGCCGCCGGGAAGGCGATGATATAAGTGGGAGATTCAGAACTGCTGCTGTATAATACCGTAAAGATCAAAGTTGAGCAAAGGATCAGTAACTGATACCGAACATCATCCTTATACTTCAGCCAGATGTACTGCGCACCAAACAGCACCAGCGCAGGGCCTATCACAAAGAGATTAGACAGATGCGGAAGGCGGAAGGTGCGCTTGATGAAGCCCATCGCGGAAATATCCTGCAGCACAATGCCCTGTTCGATATTGGCATTCTTATCGTTCTTATAGACCAGTGCATGGTACCAGTCTTCATAACATTGTACAATAAACCTCGGAGATGAAATGGCCATGGGCAGCACAAACAGCACCACACCCCACACAATCAGGCTTCCAATGAGTTTGAGCTTATGCCGGGAGAAGAAGAAGAATGCCAGTCCTACGATACCATACAACTTCGTGAAAGCGCCGAACATGATGAAGAACGCGGCCCAGAAGTCTTTCTCCTTGCGCATCAGCGTATAGGCGAAGATGATACAGGAGGCAATGATGGGGTTAAACTGGTAGTAGCTGCTGGCGGCCATGAGTTCATGGCTGGCAAATATCAGGATAAGGTTTTGTTGAATACGGTTCAGCGGCAGCTGCCGGATGGCGAAGAAGAGTACGGTGGCATTGGTAAGCATCCAGAGGACGCTTCCCAGCCAGTCCGGCATTAGCGCGAAGGGCGCAATGAGCACGCTGAAAAGCGGCCCGTACATGTTCACATCGAAATATTCGGGATAAGGCCCGTAGAGGTTCTGACCGTTTACGGTATGAATGTAAACGTGCTTGAAAATGGTGTAGTTGTTGAAATTGTTGACGGCGAATTCCTTCACCCCCACTATCAACGACAAACCGAACCAAAGCAACATTGCCAGCCATTCCTTTTCGCCCAGCCAGGCCAGTGTGATCCGTTTCTTCGACATGATGATTTTATTGAATACGGGCGCAAAATAGTAAAATCATCCCATAACTCACATCAACACGCCCCGAGGTTATTTTTTATCCGTCGCTATTTTAATAACGATCTTCCGCACCTTCCCGGATCTGCCGGAGATAAGGTTGGGCATGTGCAGGTCTGTAGGATAGAAGATCGCGAAATCGCCCGGTGTAAGCTTTGTGTAGAAAGATGGCCGGTCGGCATACAGCATAAAATCGTCGGCATCATCGTACGGACGGCTAACAGTTTGCCCCCTTAGCATATCATGCCCCACCAGCTCCTCTCCCGCTACGATGTATTGTACATCAATATGTTTGCGGTGCGATTCCATTTGTTCGCCTTCGGCGGGGATGGTATCGTATTCATTGACGATGGCGAAGATGCGATCGCCTTCTATGCTGTGTTTCCCTTTGTCCAGTTTAGTGAGGTCGGTGTTCCGGAGCCACTGGAAGGCGGTTTGGAAGCGTTCGCCGAGTCCGGCGTATAGGTCTGCGTTTGCTAAAGTGTCTATGATCATAAGAAAGATTGGCGGGCAATATACGCCGTTTCCCCGTTCCGCAAAGCCGGAATCAGGCGCCCCTTCGTAAACGGTATTGCTGGGGCGATACGCCCATGAGCTTGCTGAACATCCGGGAGAAGTAATACGGATCTTCCACCCCCACTGAAAATGCGATCTCTTTGATCCGCATATCGGTAAACAGCAGGTACTGACAGGCTTTCTGCACTTTCAGGTGATGGAAATACTCCAGCGGCGAATACCCCGTGCGCTTCCTGAACACCGCGGAATAGTGACTGGCGGATAGGTTGGCAGAGGCCGCCAGGTCTGCCAGCGTGAGCGAAGCCGTCAGGTGCTCCCGCATATGGGAGATCGATTGCTCCACTGCATCGTGCGTTTCATGCTTTTCCGAAAGACTGAACGGCTCTTCGAACAGGAAGCTGGCCAGGTAATGCCAGAGGCACATATTGGCGTAACTGAGGTTATCACTCCCATAGCCTCGCTCCAGGCTGGCGTATATATCTTCAAACAGCCCCAGCCGCTTCTGCTGGAAGTTCACCTGCCCCATATAGCCCCCAAAGCGGCGCTCCATGGAGGCTACGGCATCCCCTGCACGCGGACCTTTAAAATGCACCCAGTAGATCGTCCATGCATCGGTATCGTCAGACGCATAGTGGTGGGGGCGCCCGGCGGGGATGAGGATGAAATCTTCCGGTCCAAGGTGATACTCCCTGCCGGCAACAGTGGCCGTTCCACGGCCTTCGCGGCAATAGATGAGGATGTGCTGGTCGGTACCATGGCTCCTTTCCCGGAAATGGTACCGGGCTTTCGGGTAATAACCGATATCGGTGATATACAGGCTGCTAATGAGCGGGTCGGCCGCGCAGGGACCGGCTATGACTTTCTTTGGCAGCACAATGGCACGCTGCCCTTCAAAGCCTTCCTTCTTCCGGATCACGACGGGTTATTTTTCATAATAAAATCCATGTATTAACGAATATGGCACTGTTCAGGATAAAGATATAAAAAATATGGAATCATAAGATCGTCCATCATAACCATAAGAATACCCATTGAACCCCTGCCAGGTAATTCCAATATTTGTAGGATGACTTTCCACGCCAATTTTTTCCATTACTTTCCACGCCGCGTTTATCGCGGGCTATCCGGGTATTACGGATATACACAGGTACAGCAAGTACAACAGAACCGGTTCCAACATCAATAGAAAAGCATGCAGAAAACGACATTCCATCACCGCTACATCCTCGGTATTTCCTTCATCTCCGCTTTAGGCGGCTACCTTTTCGGCTTCGATTTCGCCGTGATATCGGGGGCACTGCCCTTCCTCCGCGAAACATTTGAACTGAGTGCCTGGTGGGAAGGCTTCCTTACCGGCTCCCTTGCGCTGGGATGTATGGCAGGCTGCGCCATGGCCGGGGCACTGGCAGAGCGGTATGGCCGTAAACCCGGCCTCATGCTGGCCGCCCTCATCTTCACCCTGTCGTCTTTAGGCATGGCCTTCTCCAATACCTTCACCATGTTCACTACCATGCGCTTTGCGGCAGGCATCGGCGTGGGCATGGCATCGATACTCAGTCCGCTTTACATCGCGGAAATATCCCCCGCCCATCTGCGCGGGCGCAATGTATCCATTAACCAGCTCACCATCGTAATAGGCATCCTTGTCACCAACCTCGTGAATTACTTCCTTGCCGGTAAGGGCGAAGATGCCTGGCGCTGGATGTTCGGACTGGGCGCCGTTCCCTCCTTCATCTTTTTACTGGGCGTATTGCGTTTGCCGGAAAGTCCGCGATGGCTGGCTTCCCGCGGGCGTTACGATGAAGCATCCAAAATCCTTTCACGCATTGGCTCCGGCGATTTCGCGGAGAATACGATCAGTGATATCCGCGCATCCCTGACTGGCCAAAGCCGCGCCACCCTGAAGATGGTGTTCAGCAAGGCGGTACGCCCTGCAGTAGTAGTGGGCATTGTACTGGCCGTGTTCCAGCAGCTGTGCGGTATCAATATCGTATTCAATTACACCTCCACCATCTTCGCTTCCGTAGGTGCCGATCTCAACAGTCAGTTGTTTGAAACGATCTCCATCGGCATCGTGAACCTCGTATTTACCCTCGTGGCTATGTGGCAGGTAGATAAACTGGGCAGAAGGCCGCTCATGCTGGTGGGTTCCCTCGGACTTTCCATCGTGTACATCGTGCTGGCGCTGTTGCTCGAACAGCAGGCCGCCGTGGGCCTTGTATCGGTGTTTGTGCTGGCAGCCATTGCGCTGTATGCTACCTCACTGGCACCGGTTACCTGGGTGCTCATCTCGGAGATTTTCCCCAATAAGGTGCGTGGACTGGCCTCGTCTGTAGCAATTGTGGCACTGTGGGGCGCTTATTTCATCCTCGTATTCACCTTCCCCATACTGGCCGAAAAGCTCGGTACTTACGGACCCTTCTACCTGTACGCGGGCATCTGCCTCCTGGGGTTCCTCTTCGTACGCAGCAAAGTTTCGGAAACGAAAGGCAAAACATTAGAACAACTCGAACATCATTTAACCGGACATTAAACTAATAGCAATGAGCATTAACGCTGTGAAGGTTTGGGAAGAAAATATCCTGATCCCGACTTACGGGACAGGCACACCCGACAAAAACCCCATGTTCTTTGAAAAAAGAGTGTATCAGGGTTCCAGCGGGGTGGTATATCCCAACCCTGTCATAGAAAAGATCATGGACGAAAAGCAGGACGTGGAATGGAAAGCAGTATTCCTTGAAAACCGTTACCTGAAGATCATGATCCTGCCTGAACTGGGCGGGCGTGTACAAATGGCGTTCGACAAAATCGGCAACAGGCATTTCATATACTACAACCAGGTTATAAAACCAGCACTGGTAGGCCTTTGCGGCCCGTGGATCTCAGGCGGCATAGAATTCAACTGGCCTCAGCACCATCGGCCAAGTACTTACGAAGCGGTAGACTTCACCATCGAAGAAAATGCTGACGGCAGCAAAACCATCTGGGTGAATGAGATCGAAAAGATGTTCCGCACCAAGGGCATGGCAGGCTTCACCCTCCACCCTGATAAAGCATATCTCGAGATTACCGGCAAACTATACAACCGCACGCCGCTCCCGCAAACCTTCCTGTGGTGGGCTAACCCTGCGGTGAAGGTGAACGACGATTACCAGTCTGTTTTCCCACCGGATGTACATGCCGTATTCGACCACGGCAAGCGCGACGTATCCTCCTTCCCCATTGCCACAGGCACTTATTATAAAGTAGATTACGCACCCGGAACGGATATATCCCGGTATAAGAATATTCCCGTTCCTACTTCTTACATGGCCATCCGGTCGGAATATGATTTCGTAGGCGGGTATGAGCATGATACACAGGCGGGCGTACTCCATGTGGCAGACCATCACATCTCCCCCGGTAAAAAACAATGGACCTGGGGGCATAGTGATTTCGGGAAAGCGTGGGATAAGAACCTGACGGATGAAGACGGTCCGTATATAGAACTGATGACCGGCGTTTACACCGATAACCAGCCCGATTTCTCGTGGCTCATGCCATACGAGGAGAAATCATTCACCCAATACTTCCTGCCCTACCGCGAGCTGGGCCTGGTGCAGAACGCCAGCAAAGACCTCCTGCTGCACAGTACCCCTGAAAACGGTACGCTGCCCGTGAAAGTGTATGCCACCGGTCCTGAAACCAACCTTACCCTGCAGGTAAGTGTGAAAGGAGAAGTGGTATTTAAAGAAGTGTTCAGCGCATCGCCAGAACAGGTCTTCCGGCAACACATCCCGCTGCCGGAAGGCATTGCTGTGTCTGATATAGAAACCGTGATACTGGGAGCTGACGGTAATCAAAGGCTCCGTTATCAGGCTGCAGCCCCGCAGGAAACTTCTATTCCTGCACCTGCTCAGGCAGCGCTGTCTCCGGCAGATACGGAAAACAACGAACAGCTCTTCCTTACCGGCATGCACCTTGAGCAGTACCGGCACGCTACCTACTCGCCGGTTGACTATTACAACGAAGCCCTCCGCCGCGATCCGAAAGATGCGCGGTGCAATAACGCCCTTGGTGCCTGGTACCTCCGCCGTGGCCGGTTCGCCAAAGCAGAAAAGTTCCTCCGCAAAGCCGTGGAAACGCTCGTACAACGCAATCCCAACCCTTATGACGGGGAGGCGCTTTACAACCTCGGTCTTTGCCTGCAGCTGCAGGGCAGGTTGAACGATGCGTATGAGCAATTCCATAAAGCGGTATGGAACAGTGCCTGGCAGGATAGCGGGTACTTTGCCCTTGCCCAGATCAGCATAGCCCGCAAAGATTATATAACGGCACTGCAGCAGATCGACTGGTCCATAGACCGCAACGGGCGCAGTAACAAAGCCCGTGCACTGAAAGCCACTATCCTCCGTAAGCTGGGCCGTACCGAAGAAGCGCTGGCCGTTTGTACGGAAGGCCTCCGCAGGGATCTTTTCAACCTCGGCCTGTATCATGAGCAATGGCTTACCTATGATAAAGCCGGTAACAGCGAAGCGGCAATCAATGCTAAAAGCACCCTCCTCCGCCTCGCACGCAACCACGCCACCAATTACCTGGAGCATGCGCTGGATAATGTCGCGGCAGGATTGTATGACGAAGCCATCAGCTGGCTGAAGTTATTACCTGAAAATTCCTCTCCCCTGCAATACTACTACCTCGCCTGGTGCTGCCACCATACCGGTGATGCGCCTGCCGCACTGCAATACCTCCGGCAGGCAGCGGCGGCAAATCCCGCATACTGCTTCCCTAACCGGATGGAAGATGTGAACATCCTGCAATACGCCATCCGCACCAATGCCGCTGACGATAAAGCCCCTTACTACCTCGGCTGCCTCTGGTATGACAAGAAGCAATACGATGAAGCGATTGACATGTGGCAGGAATCCATCCGCCGTGGCGGACAATTCGCGACGGTGCACCGCAACCTCGGCATAGCGCTGTACAATAAGCGCAACGATGCCAAAGGCGCGTTGGAACATTTCGAAAAAGCATTCTCACTCGATACTACCGATGCCCGCGTGCTGATGGAACTCGACCAGCTCCACAAACGCGTGGGTTCCCCCGTAAAAGAGCGGCTGGCACGTTTGGAGCAATATCCCGCCGCAACAGCCCTGCGCGACGATCTGTATCTCGAACATGCTGCACTATACAACTTCATCGGAGAATACGAAAAGGCGCTGGCGCTCATCCTGCAGCGAAAGTTCCACCCATGGGAAGGTGGCGAAGGCAAGGTATCCGGCCAATACGTATATGCCTTAACCGCCCTCGCCCGTGAAGATCTGGCTGCCGGTAAACCCGAAGCCGCTATAGACAAACTGCAACGCGCCCAGGAATGGCCCGACTCACTCGGCGAAGGCAAACTGTTCGGCATCCGGGAAAACGATGTGCATTACTGGATGGGCAAAGCATATGAAATGCTGCATCAGCCAGCCGAAGCAGCGCAATACTTCCAGCTGGCCACTGTGGGCACCTCTGCCCCTACGGCTGCCATGTATTACAACGATGCGCCGCCGGAGAAGATCTTCTATCAGGGCCTTGCATGGGCCGCGCTGGGCAATCCCGACAATGCAGAAGGCATTTTCCGGAACCTTATTGCATATGGCGAACAGCATGCGCAGGATGAAGTACGCATCGAATACTTCGCGGTATCCCTGCCCGACCTGCTCATCTTCGAAGACGATCTCAACGAACGGAACCGCCTGCATTGTGTGTTTTTGAAAGGGCTGGGTTATCTTGGCCTCGGAAAAGAAACAACTGCAGCAACTGCTTTCAAAGAAGTGCTCGGTAACGATATGCATTTTGGTGCAAAGGCGCACCTGTCCATTATTGAAGAAAAAACAACGGCAGCATCCGTTTAAATCACAGGAACATCATGCTAAGAATATTCATCATCAGTCTTTTTACAGGCATTGCCACTACCGCCGGTGCGCAATCCCTGCCACTTGCAGGTACCTGGCAATATGCCATTGACTCGCTTGACCAAGGGATCTCCGAAAACTGGCAGAACCGCCAGTTCCCGCAAACGCTGCGCCTCCCCGGTACGCTGGACGATGCCCGTGTAGGTGATAAGCCAACCCTTTCGGCAGATTCCCTCACCCGCAACGTGATGCTCATGCTCTCCCGGAAACACCGGTACATAGGACCGGCATGGTATGCCCGCGAAGTGGTAGTGCCGCAAAACTGGAAAGACCGCCACGTATCCCTCCTGCTGGAACGCGCCCTGTGGACCACCCGCGTATGGATCGATGGAAAGGAAGCCGGTACACAGAACAGCCTGAGTGCTCCGCACCGCTATCACCTCGGCCAGCTACTTACACCAGGTAAACACCGCATCGTGATCCGCGTAGATAACCGGAAGCAATACGACATGAGTTCCAACAACATGGCGCACGCCTATACCGACGGCACGCAGATCATCTGGAACGGATTGCTCGGCAGGCTCGAATTACAGGCCCATACAGCCGCACAGCTCAGCGATGTACAAACGTACCCCGATCTGCAAAACCGCATACTTCGAATTACTGTAAACATAAACAACCAGGGTCCCGTATCCACGGGAAACCTCCTTCTTTCAACCGGCAAGCTGAAGCAAAGCGTACCCGTACAGTTACAGGAAGGCAGCAACAGCGTTACTGCGGAACTGAACGTTCCGGAAGGTTTCGCGGAATGGGATGAATTCAAGCCCGTGCTGCATACCCTCACCGCAGAGCTGAAAACTCCGGCTGGTAATGATCGTATTCAACAGCGCTTTGGCTGGCGGGCAGTTACCAATCAAAATGCACAGCTGCAGATCAATGGCAAGCGCATGTTCCTGCGTGGTACACTGGAATGCGCCATCTTCCCCCTTACCGGCCACCCTCCTATGGACAAAAAAGGCTGGGCAAAAGTATTCACCTCCGCCAAAGCGTACGGTCTCAACCACCTGCGCTTCCACTCCTGGTGCCCGCCCGAAGCAGCCTTTGCCGTGGCAGACTCCATGGGCTTCTACCTGCAGGCAGAGCTGCCCTTCTGGAATAACAACGCCGGGAAAGACACCGCCATGAATGCCTGGCTGGCACAGGAAGGGGAAAAGATCTCCCGCGAATACGGGCATCACCCATCCTTCGTGTTCTTTAGCATGGGGAATGAACTGGAAGGGAACTTCGACTGGCTCGAAGAAATAGTAGCAAAGCTGAAGAAAACCGATCCCCGCCATTTGTACTCCACCACTTCTTTCACTTTCCAGGGTGGTCATGGCAACTGGCCGGAGAAGGGCGATGAGTTCTTCATCACCCAGTGGACTAAAAAAGGATGGGTACGCGGTCAGGGTATCTTCAACAGCATCGCTCCTTCTTTCAACAACGATTATACGAAGGAAACGGAAGGACTCCCCGTTCCTATCATCACGCATGAAATAGGACAATATTCCGTGTTCCCCAACATGGACGAGATTAAGAAATACACCGGCGTGCTCGACCCACTGAACTTCAAAGCCGTAAAGAATGATCTGCAGCGGAAAAACCTGCTGCATCTGGCTCCGGCCTTCCTGCAGTCGAGCGGTAAGTTTGCAGCGTTGCTGTATAAAGAAGAGATTGAGCGGGCTATGAAAACGAAGTATTTCAGTGGCTTCCAATTGCTGGACCTGCACGACTTCCCCGGCCAGGGCACTGCCCTCATCGGTATCCTTGATGCCTTCTGGGAGTCTAAAGGGCTTATTACGCCTGCTGAGCACCGCATGTATTGCCAGCCAGCAGTACCGCTCCTGCGCTTTGAGAAAGCCACTTACCACAACAGTGAGACATTCTCAGCCGAAGCAGAAACTGCCAATTTCAGCGGTGGCATCCTCAAAGGCATTACCCCTGAATGGACAGTTCGAGATCATACCGGGAAAGTGCATTTCAAAGGCACGCTGAGTAAACAGGACATCGACGAAGGTACCGGCCAAACACTGGGCAGCTTCCGGTTCCCGCTCAGTACTATCCTTCGCGCTACCGCGCTCACTATTACCTTACGTATCGGAGAGCGTCATAACGAATGGCGCATCTGGGTATATCCTGCTCAACAAAACACAACTTATTCCGGAGTGCATTACACCCGCTCTATTCCCGAAGCCATGGGTTGGCTGAAGGAAGGCAGGAAGGTTCTGCTAAATCCCGATACGGCACAGATCCGTGGGGTAGACGGCCGGTTTGCGCCGGTGTTCTGGAGCCCGGTGCATTTCCCGAACCAGCCCGGTACCATGGGCATCCTCTGCAATCCGAAGCACCCGGCACTGGCAGATTTCCCCACAGCGGCATGGTCCGACTGGCAGTGGTGGCACCTCATCACGTCCTCTAAAACCATGATCCTCGATGAGCTGCCTGAAATAGACCCCGTTGTGCGTGTGATTGATAACTTCTTTAAGAACCGTAAAATGGCGAATGTGATTGAAGTGAAAGTGGGTACCGGCAAACTGATCCTGGTATCAGCGAACCTCTCTGCCGGCATTGCGGCGGAGCAGCTGAAGCATAGTCTTATGACGTATATGCAGGGGACTAAGTTTCAACCGAAGGTTGCACTGACGGAAGCGCAGGTGCAATCGTTACTACGATAATAATTTTGCAATATATAATGTAGCACGGCCGGAATTCCTTCCGGCTGTTTTTATTAAAAAAGGCTTGCAGTAAGATACATCCTACTGCAAGCCTTTTTACTTCGGGTACTGCCCGTCTTCACATTACAAATACTTCTTCGCCTCTGTACAGTACTTTAAACCTGTGGGTTTATGTCCAAACCAACACCGACAGACGACCATTATGACAATAAATCAACAACTACCTGTTTCTGGTCCATATCTATATATAGTTTGTTTTGATCTATTTCAACACGCTCTATTAAATCAAACAACATATCTTTTAAAATCACCCCTTCCCTACTGATTATCCTTAAAAAAGTCTCCTCTAAAACCAAAAGTTGTCCTTCGTTAATCAGATAAAGCCCCATCAAAGGAGATGTAATCTCTAATTTTGCTTTGATTTGCATTTCGTGATTAATCAAATAAATATTTTGCCCTGTGTCTATTACAATCAAGTCCTCCCAAAACAAAATATTCAGATTATCGTCTTGCTGATCGCTACCAAAAACTATGGAAAAAATTGGATCCCGTGTCAATGAATGTAAGCAGACACAGCAATAAAAGAACTCTCCATAATCCTCTTCCAGTTCTATTGAATGTATCGAATTCTGATTGGCGCAAAATTTTACAGCTTCCTGTAAATTAGAAAACTTATAGACTTTTAAGTATTTGTTATTACATATACGTTTCATAATAATCCTCCTATTAATTTTATGGTGATCAATCTGCTTTCCTCCCAAATGCTTTCCACCATTACGCCTCCCCTAGGTCCCATTAAAAGGGACTCACGCAAAAATCGGTTCACGCTCCTGGTGATAACACCACCAGCGTTCAAAGACCATCCCAACCCGACCCAACTAGCTACTTCGCCCACCTTTATACCACTGGCATTGTAACTCAGGCTTATGGGTAAGGTAAACCCGTTCAACTTCAACTCATACAGCGGAACACTAATACCAGGAACCCCTGAAAACCCGTCTGATGGATATTCTGCATATGCACCTAATGCCGCAGCAGTTGGGGCTGGAGGAATGACAGCCCTAATTTTCTGCCCTTCAGCAACCGATTGTGCAAATACGTTAACAGAACTAAAAAGCACTGATGTAATGGCTAACAAAATTTCAACTTCATTTTGTAGATATATTTACCATACCGATAAACCTTATCCGAAGCAATATTTCACTAATAAAATAGGTTTTGATTGGAAATGGGTTACAAAACCGAGAGTTTCACTGGAATACAGGGATTAATTTCTACAGGTATATTGGGGACGTAATTAAATGATAATTTTTGTTCTTGGCAAATCCCTGCAAAAACTTAACATTGAACCAGGCTATATTCCCTACCGGGCACCTAATGCCTCTTGTTTATCTCCTCCTACCCCTTCTCAGTTTAACACCGTTAAAAGACGTTATCATAAAAAAAGCCCGTGAGGGCAAAATCGCTCCCACAGGCTATAAATAAGGAAAAAGGAATCAGGGTTTATCCACCCTTATCGCTTCCCCTATCACGTGCCCAATATTTCCGCTGGGAACCTGAATGTTCAGGAGGGCGGCTACGGTAGGTGCAATGTCCGTCATACCCATGGTGCGGAAGCTTCTGCCACCGGCATTGATGCCCCAGCCCATCCAAACCAGCGGGATGTGGGAATCGTAGGGATACCACAGTCCATGCGTGGCACCTGTCCTGCTGCCACCTTTTACGCCGGAGTGCATGATGTAGCCGATATCACCACCGCGTTTGCGGTTGTAGCCGTTTTCCAGCATGGTTTGCAGCGGTTCATGTAAACCCGCGGCTCCCAACTCCGTGAGCCATACGGCATCGGAGATCTCCGGCACTTCGCGCAGCTTCTGAATCACCAGAGCGGCAACTGCTTTCAGGTCTATGTTCTTAGCGGCGAAAGCCGGCCGATCGAGGTAGAGCTGATCTGCTGAAGAAGCGATGATGCCTTTCTTAATACCAAATGTTTGCTCGATGGCTTCGTTGATTTCTTTCACGATGGCGCCGCCGTTGTAAACGCCTGTGGGCAGCTTATGCTCCTGCAGGTAGCCGGGGGATTGGGATACGCCATGGTCTGCGGTGATAAAATAGGTCCAGTTGCCTTTACCGAAACGGCCATCGAGGTACTGGAAGAATTCTCCCAGCTCTTTATCGAGGCGGAGGTAAACATCTTCTGTTTCAATGGAATTAGGACCAAACTGGTGGCCAACTGCATCGGGCGAGGAAAAGCTCACGGCAAGGAAGTCCGTGAACTTACCGCTGCCCAGTCCGTAGCCTTCGATAGCTGCTTTAGCGAACTCGAAAGTGAGGGTATTGCCTTGTGGTGTGGAGCGGATGGAGCCATTCTCCTTACCGGCAAAGCGGTGCGGGAATACAGGGCCGGATTCATGTTTGAAGCTGTTCTCGTAATCCTTGTTATCGGCCTCGCTGAGGGTATAGGTGGCAATGGGGTACATGGTTTCCCAACCATTGGCCAGCAGCTTCTCAGGGCGCTTGGCTGCGTTATATTTCTTAGCCCAGTCAGGGAGGTCCTGCATATAAAACGTGCTGGATATCCAGTTACCGGAATCGCCATCGTACCAGAAAGCCGCATTGGCAGCGTGGCCTGCGGGGAGGATGGAGCCACGGTCTTTCAGTGCTATGCCCACCACCTTGCTCTGGTATTGCGTGGCAATGCGCAGCTCGTCTGTCACGGTGGTGGTCATCATATTCTTTGGAGACATACCGCCTTTGGTGGCGCCGTTGCCTACAGGGGTTACCGTGCTGTCTTCCGTGCAATACACTTCCCTTTTCAGCTCGCGGCTATACCAGCCGTTGCTGATGATACCATGTACTGCAGGCACGCTGCCTGTATAAACAGAGCTATGGCCGCAGGCGGTAACGGTAGGTGAATAGTTGATGTAGGCCTGTTCGCAACGGAAGCCTTCGCGCAGCAGACGCTTGAAGCCGTTCTGGCCGTAACGGGTGCTGTAGCGGTAAAGGAAATCCCAGCGCATCTGGTCTACCATCATCCCCACTACGATCTTAGGACGGGGAGCAGGTTGCGCCTGAACGGCGGATACGGATAGCAGGATAATGGCTATTCCGGGAAGCGCGCGGCGGAAGAAAGTCTGTATCATGAAAGGGTTTTATTGCTTGTTTATTCGATCACTTTGAGGTACCGTGCCATCCAGTAAGGCAGCAGGTATTCATCCCCCGCCAGCTCACTGCGGCCGCCGTTACCACCATCTAACTGAAACGCATTGGCGTTATGGCGGTGAAGCGGCTGCTCATCTAACGGGATCAGTGTTTCGGTAGACTGTCCACGGAAGTTTTCGGGCAGGAATGTAAGGTCTTTCCTGTGCGAGTTCTTCGTTTTCCAGCTCACCATATCCATGGGGAAGGTCTTCAGCCACCAGATGGTAGCTTCTTCATCGAAATCGCCCGCCGTAGCCTTAGTTATAAGGTTCCACACTGCGTTCTTCTCCGGCCGCTCCATCTCCCAGTGGTTGCGGATGGCACCGGCGAAGAGTTTCTTCATATCCTCTGTGAGTGCATAGCGGTAAAGCACCCAATAGGTCAGGAAAGCCATTTCATCGTCGGAGTGGTTCCAGCCGCCGGTACCCATATCTATGCCGTCGTGAATATAGCCCGGCGTATGGGCGATCTTCCGGTAATCGATCTGGATGTTCTGAAGATAGTGATGTTTATTGAGCAATTTAAGGGTTTCTGCTTTGTACTTTTCCTTGCCGGTGAGGGCGTAAGCCAGTTGGAGTCCGGCTACGATGGTGGTGCTGCCGAGGCGGCGGTCGCCAATGGTTTCGGGATACCAGTTGATGTATTCCGGGTTCCAGCGGCCCCAGAGGGTGGGCTTGTTATCGATATCTACCAGGTAGTACTTGTTATCGATAATGTGGGTCATGATCTTATCCATGAACGCAGCTACGCGCTGCTTCTCGTCCTGCGTTTCTGCAACCATTTCATTGAGTACTGCGGCTATCCATATGTAAGCTACGAACTCATCGCTGCTGGTATGACCTTTCCATTCCCATTCCGGATCAGGCGAATCGCGCCAGCGTTCAGGGTCTGAGTTCTTATAACCCTTCCGCTCGAATGTGCGGCTGGGGAAACCTTTCAGCTGGTTGATGGAGAGTATCCTTTCAAAAGCCTCGAAGGCCTCCCAGGCATAGCGCTTGGCTTCCGGCTCGCGGGTAGTGCCGTAGCGGAAAGCCTGACTGCCGAGGTAGAAAGCGCTCCACAGTCCGTCGTTATCCGTATCCGCCATTTCTGCCGTGCGGAGGTCGCCCGGGGTAAGGAGGTGGATGTTGGAGATGAAGCCGTAACGGATATGGCGCAGGCGGATCTTGCGTTGGAAGTAATCGGTTTTATCGGCCAGTGAATGTTTGCGGAAAGCGATCTTGTTCAGTCCGGAAGGCGTGAGGATCCAGATATTGCCATCCGCGTCGGCCGACAAATCTTTCACCTCATCCTGATCCAGCCAGCGCTTTGAAGCGAAGTAACGGTATCCCCCCGATCCGTTCTCCGTAAAAGCACCTTCAGGGGTTCCGGCCCAAACCTTACCACCGGCCACCATCAGGCGGCCCACAGCAGGCACCGGCACCTTACGCTGCAGGGTCATAGCCGTATCACCGTTCCCGCGACGGATGGCGTAATAACCTGCAGGCGTTCCAAGCAGTATATCCGTACCGCGGAAAGCGACGGTCTGCACGTCTTTCCCGGCGTGTAAGCGTTGTAATTGTCCACCTGCAATGCGATAGAGCGCGCGGGGTGTAAGTGCATAGAAAATGCCATCGTGGATAAAGAGCTCCCGCACCCCTTCTTCCGGCGCAGTGATCTGCTGAATGCCTTTGCCTTCTGTAAGTGCCATAGCGCCCTTCCCGGAAAGCAGCGCATTACCGGCAGCGTTCACCACCGCGCGGTCGTATTTACCGGCGGGGAATGTTACGTACGGGATACCGGCGTAGCCATTGGTGATGAGTTTATCCTGTAGCAGGTAGTAAAGGTGGCCATGGGTTTCCTGAACGGTAACATCCACGGGTACCTTATCCGCCAGCGGCCGGTACCGCACATCTTTTACCACATCATTCCCACTGAGGTAATAAAAGCCTTCTTTGGCCAGAACGTGCACCGTGTTATTGTAATCGGTGAGCAGTTTCACGGGATGTATGCCCTGGGGCAGCGGGTATTTCTCGGAAACAGCCTGAAGGAAGGGCTCATCCGGCCCGGAAGCCCATGCGGGTGCAGAAATTGCCAGCAGGCAAAACAGGATCTTATGCATCTTTTGGTTGCTTTGTTTTATTGTTTGATTAACCACACCTCCGCGACGCGGGAATGCTGCCGCCAGTTGAGGTGCTCTTCATCTATAGGGTCCCACGTAAGGAGCAGTGTTCCGGTTTTGCTGAGTGCCTGTGGTACGGGAAATTCTTTGATCTCTCCCGTTCCCTTACCGTATACCGAAGGCGTGAGGCGTTGCCCGTTAGCACGGAGCAGGCTTTCGCCGTAGCCGGTGATGCGCACGGTGTATTGTGCGGTGGTATCGAGGCGATCGTAACGCATGGCAGTGGGCCAGCGCATGCTCGTCATCCACGACAGCCGTTTGCGGCTCATGCCGCCCTCCCACCAGTCGAACCCGGGGTTATCACTCCGGCGCATCAGCGGATCGGTACGGAGGTCTTCCCCACGCACCACATGCGGGCTTTTTCCCACATGCCCTACATCGTCATAGAAACTACCAATGCCGGGTTGCTCCCAATGCGCGAGGGTATCAATGGCTAAGCGCTGTGCTTCGGCCGGCAACTGGCGGATGCGTTTGAATTCATCTTCTATCCACCAGCGGTTATTCAGCGGCCGGTCAAGGAAGTCGAGTACGGCGCCTCTTTCATTCCCGGAAGCTTTGTATTTAGCTACGCTCGTTTGCAGGGATACGGAGCGGAACAATGCATCGCAGAGAGCAACGATCTTACTGCGCCAGGCGGGCTGCACACAGCTGTCGGCCTGCCGGAGTATACGCTCCGCAGCATCTATTGCCTGCGGACCGGCCAGCAGCGCTTCACAGGCTGCGCGCTCCAGCTCCGTTTCACGGATCTGCCGGAGCCGGGTATAAGCATCGTAATAAGCGCGGAGTAATAACATCTGCCAGCGCCAGTTGCCTTTCAGCGCAGGAGCTGCAGCTTCCAGCTTTTGCCAGTGGCTTAATGTGGTGGTGATACTTCCATTCTCTACAATGCTGCCTTCCCAGTTCTTCTCCAGAGCAAGCACACCATCTGCCGCCGCATCCTTCACGGCAGCGCCGAAGAAGAAACCGGTGTATTGGCGCACCATCTCACGCGGATCAGCCGAAGCGTTCCAGCCAAGGAGGTTCCAGATCATCTTGTTCAGATCATCGTGTGCGCCATCTGAATAACCAATGAATCCGTCGATATAAGGGGCAATGGCGCGGTAGGCAGCCGTGTAATAGTACGGTTGCGGGTTCACCGGCTCCCGGCCCAGTGTGAAGGCAAATGCCGGATCCCACCAGGACACGGGGAAGTCGCAGCGAACGGTATGTGTGATATCGGGATAATGGCGCAGTTTGTATTGGGCAGGTAAAGCCGCACGGGTATCTTCCGGGGAAGGACTGCCCGGACCTACCACCAGCCCCGCCAGCCATTTGGGCGAACGGGAACGGATGTATTGATACACGTAATTACATTCGTCCGGTGTGTACCCCTGCAGCGAAAGCCAGATGCCCGCTTTGGCATGATGTTTTTGCAAAGGTGCCGCCAGTTCTTCCAGCAAGGGGATCACCAGCTCCGGCGGATTATCGCCGGGGTCTCCGCCGGGGAAGAACACCGCATCCAGCCGTGGACTTTCCCTGAACAGCGTATCGAACTGCAGGAGGAAATGATTTCTCTTAGTTATATCCTTCAGATCGAATGATGCAGGCGTCCATACCCAGAAGTCGGCATCGTAGCGTTGACAGCTTTCCGACATCTTGCGCGTCATTTCCCGGGAAGAGATCGTGAAATGCGGACTTTGCGGCATGAAAGGAATGGCTTCGATGCTGTTGGCACCGAAAATAAGTTGTTCGCGGATGTACTGGTCGTATTGCGCCGCAGTCCACCCGTCGTAGGAATTAGCGAGGTTGCGGTAACCGATCTGGTGCCCGCGTACCGCCTTTTCCGGCACCGCCCTTTCATTTATGGCATCCGGCAATATCACTGCCCCTTTAGCCCAGTCCATCATCCGCAGCAGCCTCCCTGCGCCATATAACAGCCCCCGTTTGGGAGAGCCTGATATATGCAGCACTCTTCTGCCCTCCTGCGTGGTTAACTGCAAATGATACCCTTCGTCTGCCCCTGCTGATGCTTCCATCACCACAGCATCTCCCTTTACTGGTAATTGTGTTACCAGCGGCCAGAGCAGCCCGGTACGGCGGAATACTTCTTCCTGCAGCACCTTCCCGGCGATCTGCCCCTGCTGGCAAACAATTACAGGCTGCCTCCACAGCCCGCCCGGCGTGTTACGGATTGCCAGGCAGGCGTGCGGGAGCAGCAAGAGCATCAACAGAATTTTCCTCATGGTTTCATCAGATTCGTCAGCGTATTCTGACGGCCGGCCTGCTTCTGCAGTTTAAAAGCATCGTGCAGCGCCCCGTCTACTGTATAGGAACTATAATGTATGGCTTTGTCATCCACCCGGATGATCTGGTAAAACTGTTCGTGCGAGCCGGTTTTATGCATCCACGGCGCGGGGTCTACTTCATACATCTTCGGCCCGCTGACAGACACTACGTATACCGGACCCTGATTCCCTTCCCGGCCACGGGCATAGGTATGATCGTGCCCGGTGAGTACGAGATCTACTTTGTATTTGTCCAGCAACGGCTTGATATGATCCCGCACGAATTTATTATCGCGCGTTTTTTTGGTAGAGAGTACAGGGTGGTGGAAGGTAACTACCGTCCAGCGGTTCCTGTTTTCTTTCAGCACCTGCTCCAGCCAGTCGCGCTGCAGGTGAAGCAGTCTTTCATTGATCTCGATCTCCTGAGAATTGAGGGAGATAAACCGCACACCCTGTACATCGCTGTAATAGCAGGTTTCTTCCAGTCCGGCAGGACCGTTCTCCGGCAATGTGAACTGTGGCCGCCAGAAGACAGACACCACGCCGCTATCGTTCGGGTAATAGTATTCATGGTTGCCGGGCGTCATCAGTCCGGGTATGGAAGCATGTACAAATGATCCGGCTTCGAACCACTGTTGCCATTCGTTGTAATTATTGCCGCGGTTCACGAGATCGCCGGCGTGGATGATGAGCTTAGCGTCCGGAGCGGCAGACCATGCTTTGCGTATGGCCCGCGACCAGAGGGAGAGCAGGTTGGTTTGCGCATCGCCGAGGTAGATGAACGAGAACGGCTGTCCGGGCAGGCCCGCGGTGCGGAACTGGAACCATTCGCTCCAATGATCGCCTTTGCCAACGCGGTAAGCGTATTCCGTATTAGGCTGCAGGTCGTTAAACACCACATGATGGTAACGCACGGCCAGTGTGTCAGATATTACGCCAGTGGTACCCGCCGCTTTGCGTGCTGCCTTCGCAGTAAAAGCGGGATCGGGCGTGGAGGGTGCGATCTCGGCATAACTACTGTCTGCCGCTGCATGCGTGCGCCAGGTGATGGCTGCAGAGCGGGCGGGGTCAGCAGTTACGTTGAGTACGATATTGTCGGGCCGGGCCTGTTGGGCGCTTGCCTGTTGCAGTAAAAAGCAGGTGGCGATGAGCCACCTGCCTGAGTGGATTATTTTCATAGATAGTTTTACTTGAGATACCACATGAGGGTGGTTTGCTTATCTTCCCCGAACACGGCTATTGCACGCTGATATGCTTCTCCATTCACGCGCATTTCATTATCAGGGTACATATAACGCTTAGGCAGGTTGGGTGATGCGGCCAGCGGACCCAGTACGAATACGGGGAAGCCGGTGCGGCGGTGATCGAACCAGCCTTCGGCACCTTTCAGGAACATGGCGATCCATTTTTGCCCGATGAGCTGCGAAAGGGTACCGTTGTATTTCACAGATACCTGATCGAAGTAATTAGCTGCTTCTGCCGTTGTAAGCACACCGTAGTACCGCATGTTGGCGCGGATACCGTCGTAGTACAATACCTCTGCAGTTTTACCCGGTACAGTGATCTTACCTGCCTGTGCGGCCTCTGCGAGGATGAAGCATACTTCTGCATACGTCATCAGTGACGCGGCCAGCATGGGGTCCACATCTTTGTTGAAGAGCGGGGCCAGCAGGGAAATCTTTTTGTTACCGCCGTTATAATCATAAGGAGCCTGTATTGCATTGGGAACACCTACATATTCTCCGGGATCAACCGTACCACGCTCTGCTACAGGGGCAACCCATGCCTGCAGGCGGGGATCGTTGCGGAGCTTCAGCGCTTCCACAATCTCTTTACTGGGTTTACGCTTATCGAACTCGTCGTAGGCATTGCCGGTGAGTCCGCCGGGCCAGCTGTTCTCTTTCAGTTTACCGATATAAGGTACTTCGGCGTTATCTCCATTGGCTTCGAAAATGGGATACTTCGCTTTATCGTTTACAATGGCCTGCATCTCCGTGAAGGCGGCAGGATAGTTTTTAGACATGCGCAGCAACAAGCGCAGGCGTAATGAGTTGGTGAACTTGCGCCACTTCATCACATCGCTTTTGTACAATACGTCCTGATCCTTGTTGATGGTTTTCTGCTGGCCCGCCAGCTGATCGTTGGCTTCGCGCAGTTCCTTTACCAGATCGGTATAGATCTGCTCCTGCCGGTCGTAATCCGGGCGGATAAGGCCTTCTGATTTCGACAGCAGGGCTTTGGAATAGGGAATATCACCGTAGAGGTCTGTGGCATATGCGAAATTGAACACGCGCATCACACGGGCATAGGGCAGGTACTCCGGCTGGTTGAACCACTCGATCATCTCGAACAGGCTCTTGTTGTAAGACAGCCGGCTGTAAATACCATCCCAGTTCTGCGGGCCCCAGTTGAACTTATCGTTGCCTTCGTTACGCACCATGGTGATGTAACGGCCGGCAGAGGCGGGCCTGTCCATATAAGCCTCGCGCTGGTAATCCGTAGCGGTGGAAACGATTACGGAAGACAAGAGGAATTCCGGGTTGATCTTTTCCGCACCGTTGGGGTTGACGTTGAAATCTTCGATGTCTTTGCCGCATGCACCCAGCATCAGCAGGGCGGGTAAGGCGAGATATTTGAAAGGTATGCGTGGCATATCCGTATAATTTGCGGTTTAGAAATTGAATCCGAGTTTAGCACCGAAAGAACGGGTGTATGGGAGCGACCAGCTGCCTACACCCTGCCCGATGGCGTTGTTCGACACCGTCATTGCGGTTTCCGGATCATAGCCCATATCGGCGGCCGTCCAGGTAAACAGGTTGCGGGCAATGAGCGAGAAGTTGAGATTGCTGATCGGCAAACGGCCCAGTATCTTCTTCGGGAAATTATACGTGAGCGATGCTTCGCGGAGCTTCACATAAGTAGCGTCGAAGGTGGAACGGCTCAGGTAATCCCAGTAGTAAGTACCGTAATACGCTTCGGGATCAAGGATCTGGGTGTTGGCTTCATACTTGCCGGTAGCGTCGTTATACACATAACCATACAGGATGCTGCCATCGTTACGGCGCTCACCGGAACCATCGGTCCAGGCAAGGCCGCCCGTAGCCTGATCGCGGCCGGGCAGTGTGGTCTTGGTACGGCCATCGCTCAGGAGGTTCTTGGCTACATAACTGTGGAACTGTCCACCCTGCCGCCAGTCGATCAGCACATTCAGTGCAAAGCCTTTATAGCTGAAGGTATTGGAGAAGCCAACCTGGTAATCGGGATTGAAGTTGCCGATCTTCGTCCATACGCTCAGGCGGGTGTATTCACCACCATCGTTGATCAGCGGTTCGCCTTTATGCTCGCCGTCGGGCACTGTAGCCCAGCTGCGGGCATACATGTTACCCATCTCTTCTCCTACCCTTGCTTCGAACTGCACGCCTTCAGAGCTGCCGAGGATGTACTCCTTCATGCCTTCTCCGAGCGACAGTACTTTATTCCTGTTACGGGTAAAGTTGGCAGACACATCCCACTGGAACGCACCTTTCACAGGTGTGCCGGTAATGGTTGCTTCAATACCACGGTTCCGGATCTCACCGCCGTTGATCAGCTTCTGGTTGTAACCGGAGGCCATGGTGGTGCCGATGCGAATGAACTGGTTGGAGGTAACCGCATTATACCAGGTCACATCCAGTCCGAGGCGGCCGTTGAAGAAACGGAAGTCTGCACCTATTTCAGTGGATGTGGCGATGAGCGGTTTAAGATTGTTGTTCAGCAATGTAGCGTCCTGCGTGGCTTTCTTGGCGGTATTCCAATCCTGCCCGAACAGGAATGTATTATACAGTTGATGAGGGTCCGGCTTGCCGCCTACCTGCGCCCAGTTGGCGCGGATCTTGGCGAAGTTGAGCGGACCGGACTGTATCTTCAGCATATCGCTTATCACCCATCCCAGTGAAACGGAGGGATAGAAGTAGGAGTTGTTATTGGAAGGCAATGGGCTGGCCCAGTCGTTACGCGCTGTCAGATCAAGGAAGAGGTAATTACGGAAGCTCACCTGACCCATTCCGTATACGCTGTTGATCCTTTGCTCCCAGAAGTTGGTGGTATTTCTTACAGAACCGGCGGCAGCGTTGCCGATGTTATAAAGCTTGGGGATAGATAATGCATCCGCACCCTGGAAAGTAGACTGTCCTTTCTGATGCATACGGTTAGCACCACCAGCGATGCTGAAGAAGAAATCGGTGTTGATATGACGCTGGTAAGTGAGCAGGAAGTCTGTATTCCTTTCGGTGAACTTCTCAGTTTCCATGGAATAGGCACCTCTGGGGTTACGTACCGATCCGAAGGGGCGTTTGCTCTCGCGGATCTCGTTGTAGGTATCCATAGCGGTGCGGCCCATGAGGGTCAGTCCTTTTGCCAGTTCGATGTTCACTTCCACGTTGCCTAACAGGCGGTCGCGGTTGAAGCCGTTGATGAACTCGTAAGCCACAAAGAAGGGGTTATCGACTGTACCGGGCACATGTGAATATTGTTTACGGCCTTCTTCTCCCGGGAGCCAGTAGTTGCGCAGTTTCTTAACATCCACGTTAGGCGTGGTGGTGTATACGATGTTGCTGGCGCTTTCGCGGTTGAAGGTAGGCCTGTTGTCGCTCTTATTATTGGTATAACCCACGTTGGTGCTCACCTTCACTTTAGGATGCAGCACATAGCCTGCGGAGAGGTTGAGGGTATTACGCTTGAGGTCGGTATTGGGTACGATCCCTTCGTTGGTGAGGTTGGTGTACGACAACCGGAAGTCACCATCTTTATTAGCGCCGGTGATGGCGATGTTGTTGGTGAGCGTGAAACCGGTCTGGTAGAAATCTTTTTGCCGGTCGGGGTACGAAACCCAATCTGTAGGGATGCGGTTGCCGCTGCCATCGAGCGGACTATCCCACTGCACATGCTTGGTACCGATATCCAAACGGGGTCCCCATGAAGCGGTAGAAATGGTTTCAGTAGTACCGGGGCGGTTACCCGATCCAAACTCGTTCTGGAACTGCGGGAACAGCCAGGCCCTGTCGAACATGGCCGAAGAGTTCACCGATACACCGAGTCCTTTCTTGGCACCGCTGCCGGATTTGGTGGTGATGAGGATCACACCGTTCAGTGCGCGGGTACCATACAACGCGGAGGCGCTGGCACCTTTCAGTACGGTAACGGTGGCAATATCATCGGGGTTGATGTCGGAAATGGGGCTGCCATAATCTACCACACCACGGCCTACAGGCTCTTTCGGACTGCGTACCCCACCGGCGATGGGCACACCGTCTACCACGTACATGGGGTTGTTATCGCCCTGGAGACTGCGTTGTCCGCGGATGGTTACAAATACAGAGGCGCCGGGGTCAGAAGAAACGGCGCGTACGTTTACCCCGCTCACTTTGGCAGACAGGGCGTTGGCCACGTTCACTTCCTTCACGGTAGCTACCTGATCGCCTTTGAGAGTGGCGATGGAGTAGCCCAGTGCTTTCTCTTCTCTTTTAATACCGAGGGCGGTTACCACCACACTGTTCAGTTCCTTTACGTCGGATACCAATGTGATGTTCACATCGCCCCTGCCTGCGGCCTTCTCCTGTGTTACAAAGCCCACAGAGCGGAATACCAGTACCGAGGCAGCGCCCGCCACGCGGATGCTGTAGCGGCCCAGGTTGTTGGTGGCAGTACCGTTGGAGGTCCCTTTTTCATGGACGCTCACACCGGGCAGTGGCTGGCCGTCGGCATCGGTTACCAGACCCGATACGGAAAGATCAGCGGTTTTGGATGCCGTAGGTGAAGCAATAGTACGGATGGCATAATCGTGCGCAGAAATGCGTACGGCTTGCAGGCCTGCGGGGACCAGTGCTTTGGCCAGCTGCTCATCGAGCTGGGCAGAAGGGATACGGGCAAACCTGTCGGCTACCCATTTGCCCTCTACCTGGGCGGCGGAATAGCTGAAGCCCACCTGCAGGTTGTTTTCAAGGGCGGTGAACATCTCCCGGAGGGAGATCATGCCGGCATGGCGGCGGGCATCATTGCCGCGCACCATGGCGTCCTGGGCGTGAGATTCCGCACACGCAAGCAGGATGCAGAGCACCGCGCAAAGCTTCGTAAAGCTCTTTTGCATAAGTGTAAGTTTTAAAGATCTTTATTCTAGTATGATCGTATCGTTGTTTTCCCGCATCCTAAGTCCGTGTACTGTACACACGGCTTTCAGGAGCAGTTCCGGTGATTCCAGCGGTGCCGAGCCGGTAAACGGCAGCATTTCCATTCCGGGCCGCGCGAAGGTAATTTTCCGGCCGTAGAGATCTGCCATCCGGAGGGCCACTGTGGCCAGTGTTCCATCTCTGATTACCACTCTCTTTTCCATCCATGCGGTAAATCCATTTGCCGGCGACTGTGTGAGCGTAATACCAAGGGGGCTTTTCTGTAACAGATCTCCGGGCTTCATCGCTTTCCCACTGGCCCTTACACTGCCTTCCGCAAGGGCTATGGCAGCGGAATCGTGCCGGTTATATACATTAAATGCCGTACCGGTCACTTCCACATCGGTGAGGGAGGTATGCACTACAAACCGGGGGTGCAGCCCTTCCGGTGCGTGCTTCACTTTGAAATAGGCTTCCCCTTCCAGCTGTACCGTGCGCACATTGCCTGCCGTCATGGTACGGGGATATTGAATCGTTGAATTTGCGTTAAGCCATACTTCGGTACCGTCTTGCAACTTAATAGTGGTGGTTTCTCCGAATCCGGTGCGGAGCGTCAGCATCTCCCCTTCATTTGCCTTGTTTATCACTACGATGGCAGTTATGGCAACTGCTGCAGCGGCGGTGGCGCCTATGAGCAGCCTTCTAATGAGGGGTGTACTTTTTTTACTGCGCTCTTCCGCATCCAGCACATTATCAATGGCAGCTTTCACAGCATCCATCTCTAACGGGTCAGCATCCATGGCATGAAATCTGAAGGAGCGCACCATCAGCTGGGCTTCCCGCAGCACTTCCCGTTTTTCGGGGTGGGCCGCTGCCCACTGTTCCCAAAACCGGGCAGCCGCATCGTCTGTCCGCTGCACCCAGCGCTGGAAGGAAGCTTCCGCCGCAAAATCCGCCGCTTCGTAATCTTGATATGACATAATTAAGCCTTGTACATAAGAAGGAGGCGTACAAGGGAGGAAATACCCTCAGGAATAAGGAACTTTTTTTAAACTATTTTTCTACCGGCTGAAAATCAATGCCTCAGCACCTGCCAGCAAAGGCTTCAGCTCGGTAAGGGCGCGGTACACGAGGGTCCGGGCATACTTCACCGCTTTGAGCTGCATCACTTCGGCGATCTCATCGTACGACAAGCCTTCATAAAACCGCAGGTATACCGCCTCTTTCTGCCGGAGCGTAAGCCTGTCCAGCGTTTGCTGCATATGGCGTTCAGCGAGGGCAGCCGTCTGCCGGCTGATCAGGTAACTTTCCGGGGAAAGTTCCAGCATAAACACCGGCGTATGCTCTTCCGGAAGGGCACGGGTATAGGGAACTTTGTCTAAAGCACGTACCAGCTTGCGCCGAACGGAAACGAGGAGATAACTTTTCGGTTTATCCGGTGTACCCGGCATGGCACGGCGGAGGTAGAGATCGGTGAAGAAGTCCTGCAAGGTGTCTTTAACCAGCCCGGTATCGTGCGTGAAGCGGCTGCAATAGCGGAACAGCAGCGGGAAATACCGCCGGTAGATTTCGCTGAATGCATCTCTGTCTCCTTCCCGGAGACGATCCCAGAGGAACCTGTCGTCTTGCTGCTGGTAAAAGGCGCCGGTGGTCATAAAGCGGTAATTTAGGAATAAGGATCGAAATGTAAACTACATACCCTTCTCTGCCAATCCAACCGATCTCCGGTAATATAACCTTTTATTAATTTCTAAAAAGCATGCGAGATACCCGATACTTCCCGTATTCCCAGCCGCTCGCACCAGCCTTTAAAGTCGCGGTGGATGCTCTGGAGCGTTTCCTTTTGCTGAGGCGTAAGCTCCAGCACGTGAGCACGACTGATCGTGCGTACCGGTATGCCCCGCTGTTGCAGGAAATACTTGGCGCTCAGGGGGTATGCGATGTGAATAAGCGGGTCTACCCTGCGCAGCTCCTCCTGTATCCACGCCACATCTTCCGCCTTCGAAGGGTCGTTGGCGTTATTGCAGAGCCATACCAGAATCTCCGGATAGAAGTTCCCCGAAATGGATGACATGCCTGCAGCCCCCATGCGTAAAGATTCCACTGCGTTCGGCGTATGCGCGTCGTAGAACTCGAACTTCGGTTCTTTGATAATAGCCAGCTTCTGCCGTACGCTCTCTACTTCACAGCTCGTGTCTTTATGATAGATCAGCCGGTGGGAGGATAACAGTTTCTCCAGCAATTCGGCAGACAATACCCGTTTGTAGGGTGCGGGGCACTCATACAATCCGAGGGGGATATCACCCGTGAGGTCGCACAGTTGGTTGAAGCGGTCTACCAGCACCTGGTCAGGCTCATCCACATTCGCAAAATGTCCTGTGATCATAATTACCGCATCTACTCCGGTTTCGTGAATATTACGGGTAAACTGTGCCTTGTCGGCAATTGTAAGCCCGAAAGAGCCTGTGGCCACCACGGGCACGCGGCCGTTCACATAATCCACTACATGGCGGGTAAGCTCCAGCCGTTCATCTTCACTGATACTATACATTTCCGAAGAGAGGCAATTGGCGAAAAAGCCTTTCACGCCTGCTTCGAGGTAAAAATCGATCAAATGCTCCACCATATCGAGATCAATACGCGCTTTCAGGTTAAAGGGCGTGATCATTACCGGTACGAATTTCTTTTGCATAACAAACAGGGTTTAAGAATTGGTTTGAAGACGGCGCTGCATCCGGGAATAGAGCAGTCCCATCAGGAAAATAGTCAGCGTGCCTACCACGATGACCATATTAATATGCAATGTGCTCCGGAATCGCTGCAGATCTTCCGGAAGGTATTTAGACAAGCTCATCCATAAGATGACGAGGATACCCGTAATAGTTGCCGCCACTGCCGCGGCGTTCTTTGCTTTGGAAATGATCCCCAGCAGGAAGAGGCCCAGCATGCCCCCGGCGAAGATGCCGGAAAGCTCCCACCACATATCGAGGATGCTCTTCACCCCTATCATGGCGATGCCGAAAAAGATGGCCAGCACACCTGTTACCACGGTAGCCAGGTGCAACACGCGCATTTCTTCTTTAGGCGATGTTTCAGGCCGTACATAACGCTGCCAGATATCTTTGAGGAACACCGTGGCCGAACTGTTCATCCCGCTGCTGAGGGTACTCATGGCCGCGGAAAGGATGGCGGCGATGATAAGGCCCAGTAGTCCGGCGGGCACTTTCTTCACCATAAAATATGGCAGGATCTTATCCCCGTAATCCGCCGGTGTTAAGGAAGCCGCAGCCACGCCTCTTTCAACGGCCGCCTGCTGCCGCACGGCATCCAGCATCTCAGGATGCTGCAGGAAGTAAGCATACAGTGCGGTACCAATAAAGAAGAACACCGCGCTCACCGGCAGGTACCAGTATACACACAGCCACACACTCCGCGCGGCTTCCTTTTCGCTACGCGCAGCATGATACCGTTGTACATAATTCTGATCCATACCGAAATTGTTGAGGTTGATGAAGAACCCGTAAAGGAAAACCACCCATGCGGTAGATGAACTGAAATCTGACAGACTTAAACTGCCCAGAGAGAACTTCCCTTCTGCTGCGCCCATTGTGAAAATATCGCTCACACCACCCTTCATCCCGTCTATCACCAGCCAGAGGATCACAATGGCTCCGGCGGTTTTAATCAGTCCCTGCAATACTTCCGTCCATATCACTGCTTCCATGCCACCCAGTACGGTATATATGATAATACATACACCGGTTACCGCCATGATGGTACGCATGTCCAGTCCGGTTAGCGCTTGCAATGCCAGTGCCACGCCGAAGAAGATGGAACCCATGCGCGCCAGCTGGGTGAGTATGAAGCATACCATGGCGTATGTTCGTGCCCATGGACCGAAGCGGTGTTCCAGGTGCGTATATGCGCTCACTTCACCGCTGCTGCGGTAAAAGGGAACGAAATACTTCGCGGATATCCAGGCGGCGGGTACCATCGACAAACTGAATACAAAAGCGTTCCAGTTACCGCCGAAAGATTTCCCCGGCACACCGAGGAAAGTATTGCTGCTAAGGAACGTGGCGTACAACGACAAGCCCAGTGCCCATCCCGGGATAGTGCCTGATGCTGTTGTAAACTGTGCCGCATTCTTGTTCTTTCTTGAAAAATATACGCCGATCAAAATCATACCCAGCAGGTACGTTCCGATCACCGCCAAATCTGTAACAGGCAGTTGATGCATTTCCTGATGCTGTTGGTTGACAGGTCCATTCCTCACGTGGATTGTAATCACCGGATAGCTCCTCCGGTCAATGGCAAGTTGGGTAAATTTTTCGGGGGAAACAATGTTGATTGTTATGGAAAGAATAGCTTAAATTACTGCGGTAATGAGTCAGAAAAGTGCCAACATCTCTACTGCCTGGACGCTCCCGGACCAGCTACAACGCAAGCTGGAAGCACATCCCCTCGGCCGCAACCTCTTCATCACCGCTATCCGTTTTTATCCAGAGAATGACGTAAAGGAATGGGGCGAGCCAAAAGGCGCACCCGGTTACACCCTGTTATATTCCGCCCATGGCAACGGCTGGTATGAAACCGATAACGGGCGCCATGTCGTAAAAGCCAATCAATATGTTTTGCTTTCGAGGAACACGCCTTTCCGTTGCGGCCACGATGCCCGCACCCCCTGGCGCCTGTACACCGCGCAGTTTACCGGATTACTGGCAGATGAATTGTGCGACTATCTCACAAACGGACAACCGGTTCATACCACGCCTCCGCTCGTTGGCCGTGTTGCACAGTTCTGGGACATCCTCCACCATCTCGATCTCATGAATAATATCGAGAACCTGCTGTATGCTAACTTCCGTTTCTACAGCTTCCTCGGCACGTTCCGCCTCTCTGTATTTAACTATATGCAACAGGGATCCGACAACCAGATCGAGCAATGTATTCAGCTGATGAAGCAACAGCTCGATAAAAACCTCACACTTGCAGACCTCGCTTCTCAAACACATATTTCCGCATCCTACCTCTCCGCTATCTTCAAGGAGAAAACGCGTTACTCCCCTATCCAGCTATTCACTTCCCTGCGTATGCAGAAGGCCAGTCAGTTACTGAAAGAAACGAACCTTACCGTGAAAGAGATAGCCCAGGAAATGGGGTATCCGGATCAGTACACTTTCTCGAGAACGTTTAAGCTGATTATGGGTATTTCACCGAAAGGGTTCAGGGAGAAGAGTTAGGTTTCACAGGTCTGATTTACTACAACAATGCTCCCCTTTCCTCTATTTTAGGGCTTTCACATGTTATTCATTATCCAATGATAAAACTACCATCGTTCAGTGATCCTTCAGTCAACTCTGGTTTTCTCATCAAATGTGTTTCACCCATAAAGTGAATTAAACAGTCTTTTAAACTGGAAATAATAAACCCTTAAGTAAATGCAGAAGGCCCAAAAGTATGATGCCGTTAAAGAAGTGCGTGAAATTCGGGATAAGCTGAGTCCTGAATTTATGAATCATTCTGAGAAACTGAGAAAAGCCCTTAAAGGGGCCCGTGAGAAGTTCTTTCCTAAAAACGGAAGGAAAAGTTCGTAGCTGTTGAAAGTATTCTTATTAACTTTTGTCTGATTCCTTAACCGTTCAACCATCATGCACTATGATATTACTAGTAATAAATGCAGCATTTGTAATTGAACATCCTTAACGTCTCTCATGTTATATTTAAATGCTTGTACCTTTGCATAAAGACAATACTGCAATATTGGTTAACTGTAGTTGCAGATGCCGGACACTCCTCCTCTCTGCCTATCCGATAATACGATTTTAGCCACCTAACATACGCATCAAGTCCACCTCATCTCCACCTCATCTCCGCCTCATCTCCGCCTTTTATCCGCCTTACACCCCCATTAGACGCTGATTTCACCCGGTATAGACCCGGAGTTCACCCCCTCTACACTGCCACCAACACTATTCAGGCAATATACCATCAATCTGGCACCTAAAGATGGTACCCAAATGGCAGTCTTCCTATTCTTCTCTGCATCAAAAGCGGACTTTATCAAACTCAATCATCTCCACCCTGTTCCCAAAGGGATCACGGAAGAAGCAGCGTTCGCGGCCTTCAATCTTTGATGTGTAGGCGATGGCGACGCCGTTATCCTGCAGGTAGGACTTGGCGGCTTCGAGGCTTTCTACTTCGAAGGCGGGATGGCGGCCGCTGAGCAGCTCGGTGGTCTTTTCTTCTTCCACCAGGTGCAGCTGGATGCCCGCTATTTCGTACCAGATAGCGTTGCGGGGGTGCTGGCCGGGTATTTCCTTAAGCCGGAGAAGGTCTCCGTAAAATTGTCTGGCGGCGGCCTGCTGGCCGGTTGGGATCATGACGGCTACATGGTCGATCTTCGTAAAGCGTATCATCCTCAGGTCGGTTTTTACTGTTCCGGCGCAAATATCCGTCAATCCGAAGAATTTTCCAGCTAAATATTTAGCAAAAGAATAGCCGTCCGGGAAACCGGACGGCCTTTTCCACACGTCTTTACGTTACAGTCAAAGGTATGATTTGACAGCTTCTTATGTAAATTTTCGTTTATAGAAAGCAGCCCCTTCATTGGCCAGCTCGTCTGCACTACCCGCCAGCGGCCGCCAGATACAGGCCGCACGGGCCAGCTCTTCAGAAGGTTCGCCGAAGGTTTCGAGGACTACGGCACCACGGTAACCAATGTCTTCCAGCGCTTCCCGGATGGCCTGCCAGGGCAGGTGCCCCGTGCCCGGCGTGCCCCTGTCGCTTTCGTTGGCCTGCACATGGAGGAGCAGATTGCCCGCTTTGCGGATGGCCGCAGGGATGTCTTTTTCCTCTATGTTGGCATGGAAAGTATCGAACGAGAGGCGCAGCGATGGGTGATCCGCTTCCGCAATGAGCGCCAGCGCCTGATCGGTTGTATTGATCATATCGGTCTCAAAGCGGTTCAGGGCTTCTACTCCCAGCAATATGCCATGGTCTGCGGCGGCTTTGGCGGCTATGCGCAGGTTCTCTATACACCAGGCCCGCTCCTGCCGCTTTTGTTCCGCGGGTACTATGCGCGTTTTACCTACTGCAGAATAGAGCGGTCCGCCGAAAAGCGGGCTGCCCGTTTTCTCCGCCAGCCGGATGCATTGCAGGATGTAATCCAGCCCTTCTTTACGGAATACGGCGTTATCGGAAGATATATCCCGCCGGGGACCGAAAGCCCCGCTAAGGGTGATATCCAGTCCGATATCGCGGGTCATGGAGATGAGGAGGTTCCAGTCGATCAGGTCTGCCTGCTCAACGGCTACTTCCACAATGTCATAGCCTGCGGCTTTGATCTTTGTCAGCAGGTGGAAGTCTGCCGTTTTGAAAGGCGATGCATATACGAACGTGCTGATGCCCGTCCGGATGCGGGGTTGCTGCGTCATCATTCGAAATCCGGTATTTGAATACGTTTACCACCGTTCATGGCCGACTCATGGGCACAGATGCCCGCACAGGTATAGTTGGCAGCCCAATGTGCGTCAACGGCCGACTCCCGGCCTTCCACAATGGCCGCCAGGAACTCCTGTACCAGGTGGGGGTGCGAGCCACCGTGTCCGGCGCCCTGCAGAAAGGATACGTGGTTGGGATCGTCTATCTTCTCACGTTTTGTAAAATGCGCGATCTCAGGGATCAGAAGCGCATCGGTATCGGGGCACTCTATCCTGCGGGCATTTTCGCCGCCGTCGAATACGGCATGCTCTTCGTCCTGCAGCTGCTCCCATTCGAAAGACATCTTCGTGCCGTATACGTCGTAGCTCTCGCGGTATTGCCGCACCACATCGAAGAGGGAGCGGGTAGCCTCCGCCACCACGTCGGAGTTCTTCAGGGTGAAGGTGGCGGTTTCCACAGCAAACGGACTGCCATACCGCGCGGCAAGATCCTCACTCAGGCGGCCGGAGCCATGGCATACCACGGATTCCGCTTTGGTATTGTTGATGCGCAGCAGCGGGGAAATAGCATGGGTCCCATTCAGCATCGGCGGGAATCCTTTCCAGTATTCATCCCATCCGGGCATGCTCATATCCTGTATGTGCGAGCCACGTACAAACTGGATGCGCCCCAGCTGGCCGGACTCTGCGAGCTGCAGACCGTAAAGGAACTCGCGGGTGTAAAGCGCGGTTTCCATCATCATATACGCTTTGCCGGATTTGCGGCGTGCTTCCACGATGGCTTTACAGTCTTCCACGGTCATAGCCATGGGAATGGTGCAGGCGGTATGCTTGCCGGCGTTCAGGCTGGCCAGCGTCATACGGGCGTGTTCGGGAACGGGTGTTACGATGTGGATGGCATCTACATCGGCACGTTTGGGCACGTCATCAAAATTGGTGAAGATAAGATCGTCGTCGAGGTTGAAGCGCTCCTTCAGTTCTTTCAGCGTTGCCGGGTTCCGCGTGCAGATGCCCACACGCTTAATGGCGGGGTGTTTCTGATAGATGGGAATAAACTCTTTTCCGAATCCCATCCCTACAATTACAACCGTGATCTGTTTCATAATATCCTGATTTTAGTAAGTGATTAATTATCGGCGGCCCGCCCATTTAACGGCGTTCCGCAGCAGTGTCTGATACGCTGCCAGTTCATGTGATTTGGCATCATGCCCTAATGCGAGGCCCACGATGCGTGCGTTGGGATGATCCACCACAAATACGGCCGGGTGAGTCACGCCTTTCTCATTAGTGCTTTGCGCCAGCACGGTGATCTTCGCGGCAGCGGGGTCGGCATTAAAGTGATACAGCTCATCGTCCAGTGTAAAGGATTTAGGTACTTTCTTCGTGACAGGATGCTTCCCTTTCAGCGTTACCGTAAACGGACCGTACTTCTCATGCGAGTTGCTGCCGCCACCAACGAGGCGGGCATTATATTCGGGCCAGTCTTTCCAGTTGTACCAGATGGCTGCATGTGCCAGTACCAGTCCCTTCCCTGCTTCGGCATGCGCGAAGATGGCGGTGCGGATAGCAGGATCTTTCAGGGGCTGGTTGTTACTCAGCAGCAGCACATCGGTTTCAGGGAGGAGGCCTGTGATGGCAGAGGGATCATCGGTGTAAGTAATCTTTGCCAGTCCACCGCGCTCCAGAGTGGCAGCGTCTTCTACTTTATACCAGCGGTTGAAATCGTGTGATCCGCCTCCGCCTACGAGTAATACACGCAGCGGAGCTTTTTGTGCGGCCAGCGGCAATGCGGCCAGCAGGAGTACTGCAACAAATAACTGACGGAAGAAGTGTTTTCTGTGCATAATGTTTATTTAATGACTTGAAGAATTCCATTCATACCGCGCCAGTGGCCGGGGAAGGTGCATACATAAGGGTAATCGCCGGGAGTGGATGGAGCCGTGAACGTGAGGCTCACCGATTCTCCGGGATTGAGCAGCCGCGTGTAATGCAGTACTTCCGGCACTTTGGGCACGTATTGCAGTTTAGACGCATTAGGGTCGCGCACCATGGCATCGGCTGCAGCACCTACTTTATTGAGTGTACCCGGTTTTATCAGGAGCAGGTTATGCTGCATCCCGTCGGGGTTCTCAAGGCGGATGGTCACTTTCTGACCGGCTTTTACGGTGAGCTTCTTCTTGTCGTACTGCATAATGTCTTTCACTACTTTCAGATCTATCACCAATGCGGGCGCCGCTTCCGCGGAAGGCTTTGGTGCGGAGCGACTGAGCAACAGTGTTACATTACGTAACTGCCCGGCGAAGCGCTCATCGGTCTTCCATCCTTCTGCTTTTGCGGTAAAAAGGCCGGGGGCTTTACCGCTGCCGGCAGCTTCTCCGTTCACGAGCAGGCGCATGGCACCATTCTTCTGCAGCTGTGCTTCCACATCTGCCTTTTCGGGTAATGCGGATTCGGATACCGCGCTGTAGGATCTACCGGCCTGTACCACATCGAACTGCAGCTTATTATCGCGTACTGCCAGCGTGTACCCGTTCTGCGCATCGCCCTGTGAGATGATGATCCCGGAAGGGCCTTTGCCTTCCCGGGTAGTACCCACCGCGGCCTTAACCGTTATTTCCTTACCTGTCAGGTCAGGCGCGGCGGGCATAAATCCACGGGGATCGAGGGCGTAATCTTCATGATACAGCGCATCGATCAGCTTCTTAGTAAATGCGTTTCCGGGAACGGTGGTGGCTGCTGTGAGGAACCCTTTTTCATGACGCACCGCTGCCGCGAGGATGGCTTTGGCTAGGAAAGGGTCTTTGGCATTCTGGGCAACAAGGCTCATCTTATACACCGCAGCACCTGCAATGTCAGACACTGGATATTCTACCAGCTGCTTCAGTGCAGCGAGGCGCACCTGCAGGTCCTTATCATTCAGGATACCGCTGTTCAATAATGCAGCCTGGCCCTTTGTGTTCTTCGGCAGTACTTCCGCCGCCGCTTTCCGCACACCGGAGGCCGGGTGCTTCAGAGCGGTTACGTATGCCTGGAAGGTAGCTGCATCTTCCAGCCCGAGGCCATGGAGTGTCCATAGGGCGTGTACCGCAGGACTGTTCAGCCCCACCGCATCCACGCTCCTGTTGCCGGCTATCCTGCGGAGGGCAGGTGCCATCTGTGTCAGTTGTTCTTCCACGATGAGGCGTTGTGCCGTCATCCTCCAGAACATATTTTCATGCATCAGCCCCGTGCGCAGCGACGCCGTGTCCGTTCCGGACAGGCGTACCGGCACGTAGGGTTTCGCGTTTTTGTATACTACTCTGTAAATACGGCCATGCGATACATCGCGGTGCTCGCTTTCGAAAGCATTGCCTTTACCGTGCGGCTGTTCCGTAAAGGGCAGGATCGTTTCGCGGGGAGCCTGTTCCTTCACGAATACGTTGTGCTGGATGATGAAGTTATACCAGTCGGCCACCCATACCGCGCCATCCGGACCGGTTTCCGCATGCACCGGCCCAAACCACTCATCGGAGCTGGCCATGAGGTTCCAGCCGTCTTTCTCTTTAAAGCCTGCTCCATCTTTCTCTATCACCGCATTATGCACGAGGCGAACGGTAGGCTCATTGATGAACGCTATACGGTTCCAGTATTCTTTCGGGAAGCTGCGCGCTGTATAGAAATGGTGGCCCGTGGCGGAGGTGAAGCCGCCCATAACATCCACCTGCCGGAGGTTCGGCGTCATGGCATGTACATCGTAGTGACCATCGATTTTCTGTACAGGATCGGCATTACCCACCTCTAACTTCCGCTGCATATACCAGAACGGCATGGAGAACCAGGCGCTGTGGGTATTGTTGGCGGTGGAAATGAATACATGGTTATCTTCGGTGAAGCCCAGTCCCCATGTGTTGTTAGACGTGCGGCCCAGGAATTTGAAATACGATCCGTCCGGCTTGAAGTGATACACCCCCTGGGGGAACTTCTGGCGCTCACCGTTGATAGTGCCATCGAAACCGGAGTAACCGGTTACGCCCCAAATCCTGTTATCGAAACCGTATTGCAGGTTGGAAGGACCGGCATGCGTATCCTGCTTACCCCATCCGGTGAAGATCACTTTCCGCACATCGGCCTTATCATCGCCATCGGTATCCTGCAGGAACAGGAAGTCAGGCGCCATGGAAAGGATGACACCGCCATTAGCGAAAGTGATGCTGGTGGGGATGTTCAGGCTGTCGGCAAAAACGGTGAACTTATCCGCACGCCCGTCGCCATCCGTGTCTTCACAGATCTTGATACGGTCGTTGGCCGTAGAATCCGTTTCCACAAAATCGTTGGGATAATCCACTGTTTCCACGATCCAGAGGCGGCCTCTTTCGTCCCACGCCATGGCAATGGGTTTGGTGATATCAGGTTCCTGTGCAAACAACTGTATCTCAAACCCGGCGGGTACCTGCGTGAGCTTATTAGATGCTGCCGGCGGCAGGGCCTCCTGGAATTTGGGCACGTTATACCGTTTAGTATAGTCAGCAATGGTATCGGAATTATAAATATCCACATCGGGGATCTTAGCGGCTGCGATGCGCGCCCTTGCGCCTTCACCGATGGCTTCCATTACACTGTTCCGCATACGGCCGAGGAAGGCCACCTGTTTCCAGGCATCATCCTGCTTACCATCGGGCACGATCAGCACACGGCCTTTGCCGATGTTTCCTGCCTGTTTAGTCCATGGTAATGCTCGGAGACCATCAGCGCCCACATGCAGTACCAGCAAGCCCTTCCCTCCTTCCACGAAACTGCGGAGCGCCATTATCCCTGCGGGCGATGGCGCTTTGGCACTGCAATAGATTACTGCATCGAATGCAGCGAGCTTTGCAGGCAGGAGATCTTCCGGCCGTTCGGTATATGTAATGTTAACGCCGCTTTTGAACAGCTTCGTTGCCAGCCAGGTGGCCTGCACATTGTTGTTGCTCCCAACGAACAGGGCTTCTGCCCTTTTCCCTTCTTCTTTGCCCGGCGCAGGTGCTGAGGCGCAGATAATGCCTGTCAGTAATATGGCTAATATTCGTTTCATTGTCGTCAGGTATTTGTTGATTGATGACCGTCTGCCGGCGATAGCAGCACAGGTTTATAACCGCCTCTTCTCCGGAACCACAGGATCATGCCCATGTAGCACACGAGCATGATCACGGGGAATACCGATACGGTACGGAGCGCGTCTTTCTTGGCGCCTTCCCGCACACCGCGGATGGTTTCTTTGGCGGCATCCGGCGCGGTTTCGAGGCGGGCGTTATCGATTACGCGGTATTCACCGAAGAGGCTTTTCCGGTCCTGCGTGAGGTACGTGGCATGCAGCGCGGTCTGGTTCTCGGCATCATAGCGTACGAGGTTTTTATCCAGCTGTTTATCCTGTACAAAGCCCAGTATCACTGCACCAATCACACCCACCCCCACCTGGCCTACAGCACCCGTGAAGTTCAGTGCGAGCACGCCGCCTTTTGGGAAGCGCTCGGCCACTACGCCCAGCATAGTGCCCCAGAGGAAAGTTTTACCCAAAGCATATACAGTTGCAGCCACGAGGATCATGATGCCACTGGACCACGACAGGAAATTCAAGCCTGCGAAGGCCACGGCGGCGCTCACCGCCAGTAGCCCGAGGGGGGAAAAACGATGAACGATCGGCCCGGCATAAAACCGCAGCACTGCCATGATCACGGATGTATAAATAAGCACCCAGCCACCCTGCAGGCCCATTTTGGCCATCTCGGGCGTCATGAGGTCAGTAATCCAGCTATCGGTACCCAGCTCAGTGGTGGCCAGTAAAACCATCACCAGCAGGAGCAGGATGAACATAGGCCTGCCCCATGAACGCACGACCAATCCGGCGGCGAGTGTAATGCCCAGCGTAACCGCTATCTTCCCCGTGAGCGACCAGTTCAGTAAACTACCTGCCTGGAACACGCAGAGGGATACGATGATGGCGATGCCCAATACGCCAACTTCCTTCACCATATCGAGGTACGAAACACCGGCCTGTACCCTTTCACTCACCGGGAACTTCTTCCCCATGATCATCCACCCATAGGCGATCACCGGCAGCAGGATGCAGCAGATCATAATTTCCCAGCGCACATGGAAGTGAAGCAATGCAATACCCAGCAGGCCTGCCAGCACCATCCCCGCCGGCCATCCGGCATGGAGGATGTTGAGCCACTTCGTTTTTTCCCGCGGGTACATGGTTGCCACCACGGGGTTCACTACGGCTTCGGCAGCGCCATTGCCCAATGCAAATAATAACGTCCCGAAATAGAGCATCCAGTAGCCCGTGGCCATCACGGTAAGCACAACGGATGCGCAATGACAGGCAAATGCAAAGAGCATGGCGGATTTATAACCTACCCGGTCGATAACCAGACTAAACAGTACGATGCTGATACCGAAGGGCCAGAAGCTCACCCCAAATATTTCGCCCTGCTGCGTTTTACTAAGCCCGAACTGAATGCCCCATCCATCCATGAGAAAAGAACGGAAAACGAACCCGAAAGCGGAGGCCACCAGCACCGTGAAACAGCCCCAGAAGAGCAAAGTGCGGTCGCGACCGCCCAGGTCCGCCGCAGCCTGTGAGGCATGCGGCGGGGCGGTTGTAATTATATCCATACTTGTAGTTTTTTTAATGTCTGCTTATCTGCCCAGCGTCAGCTGCCGGATGAGGGTAGTCTCGGTGGGGTCATAAGGTTGCCCGCCCGGACGGAAGATATCATGGAACCACACTTTCGGCTCACCGCCGTCTTTCATAGGCGTGTCCCACGCGTAAATGGTGTTGGATTTACCCTGTACCAGGCCCCAGTTGATGGCGATGATACCGCGCTCTTTAAGGCCTGGCAGGGAATTGGCGAAATGACTGTTGCGCGTACGGGCCATATACTCCGTACACACCAGCGGTTTGCCGGTTACTTTGAGTAGCGAATCTGCCACAATCAGGTGGCGGTCTGTGTAGTCGTGGTATGTGATAACGTCGGATTGCTCCAGTTGGAATTGGGTCAGGTTCTTCAGATGAAAGTTCCATATACCGGCGCTCAGCGGTTGATCGGGATTTACGGTACGGCCCCAGATGAATACATTGCGCAGCAGGGGCATTGATTTATCGCCCCAGTTGGAGTTGCCTGGCTCGTTGTAGAGATCCCAGAGTAAAATGCGGCGGTCTTTCCGGAAGGTTTTCAGTATGTCTTTTACATACACTTCCAGTGTAGCCATGAGTGCAGGATCGTCGTGGAGCAGTTTGCCGGGGTCCTGCACCCATCCCGAGTTGTGAATCCCGGTTTTGGGCGCAGGCTGTTTACCTACGGCGTATGTGTTATTCCAGCAGTCGTCGAAAATTACAAAGACCGTGCGGATGCCATGGCGGTCTGCAATGGAGAGGTACGTATCCATGCGTTTCTTAAATCCTTCCTTATCGGTTTTCCATGCGAGGTGGTGGAGGTATACGCGCATCACTTTCATACCAATGCCTGCGGCATATCCCAGATCGCGGGCGATGGTGGCGGTATCAAACGATTCCGCCTGCCACATTTCCAGCTGGTTGATAGCCGAAGCGGGGTAGAAATTAGCGCCTGCCATCCAGGGTGTGGACTGATGCCACTTCCAGGCTTTCTCTTTGGACCAAACGGACCGTTCTTTTTGCGCCTTCGCCGGCAACGTGAATGCTGCCAGGCAAATGAGCCATACATGCACAATCTTCATTTTCATAATGCTACTTTAAAAAATATCAAAGGGTGATCTTGATGACAGGTGAAAATATCATATCCTCCACGCCCTGCATCTTCAGTCCTACCCGCGCAAAAATGTATGATTGTGCAGGCACGAGGGCCGGGATGTTCACTTCCATGGAAATAGCCGCCGGATCGGTTATGGCGCCACTTCCTTTCTGTGAAGAAGCGATGCTGTAATCGCCCCCGCTGGATACGAATGCGGTTTTGTTGATGTACAGGTTCACGCGCTCTATGTTTTTGCCATCCACGCCATTCACGATCTTTTCGAGGCCGAATGTGGCCGTCACCTTGTTCGCTGCCGCGCTGGCCTGTACGTTTCGGATCATGTAAAAGGGCGTCACTTCGAGGTCCAGCTGCTGATCGCCACTCATCTTCACGGTGATGGAATCGGGCCGGCCGTTCGCCTGCTTCTTCCATAAGAAAGGGCCTTGTCCATTGGGGACGGTGAGCTTGTACTCACCATCGAACAACAGCACGGAGTAACTGCCATCCTGTGTGAACTGGGTATTGGATACGGGCCCTACTTTACCGAAGCCGAACTGGTACAGCTGGAAAGGCACCTGGTTGTACTCTACCTGAATGCCCTCGCCCTGGTACACCAGCCTGCCATGGAGGCGTGCCGCAGGCGGGTCGAAGTTGTCTTTCTTGCAGGACGCTGCCAGCACAGCCAGCAGGGGAAGGATATATGAACAGAATTTTTTCATGTCGGGAAGTTTAAGGTTTAGTCCTGGTTCGGGTTCGGAATGATCTTCGGGTTGTTAGACCGGATATCGTTGTTGATGAACGAATAATAGTTGCCCATCCGGAAGCGGTTGGTGCCCGTTACCAGCGGCGATTTGATGATCCTGTAGATCCATTTGCCATGGGTAGGACTGCCGGGGTTGTGCACTTTATATGGCCACAGCGAGTAAGGCTGTGTACTGTGCTTGGAAGGCGATCCGATGTTAGCCAGCAGGTCTGCCTCGTTCATGGGTACCCCGTCCCAGATCACGTGTGCATTGCGCCATCTCTTCTGGTCAAATACCACATGGCCTTCGAACGACAACTCCGCCCTTCTCTCATGCATGATGCGGCCAAGGTTGATATCGCCTGCTACCAGTGGAATGGTTAGTCCAGCGCGTTCGCGCACCTGGTTCATATACCCTGCGGCTACGCCTGTTTGCCCCAGTTCAAAGGCGGCCTCTGCAGCGTTCAGCAGTACTTCGGCATAGCGGTACCGGATAAAAGGCACTTCGCTGCCCGTTCCGCGGGAGCCGGAGCCTGCAGTGGGATCGAGGTACTTGCGGAGGTAGAAACCGGATTGTGCGGTATGTTCCTTGCCGTGGATAGGGCCGTCATAACCTACCACCTGCACGGGCTGCGTGGTGCCGGGGAGGGTTTTCTGGGAACCGCGATCGTCTCCCGTTACTACAGATCCGTCTGCCAATACATATCCCGCCCAGATATCTACCTGGCGGCGTTTGAACAGCGTGCCGGGCAGCATCACGGTACCTGCAAGCCGGGCATCGCGACCGGCGAATATCTGCGTCTGGTTATCGTAATAGATGGGGTTGCCATCACCGCCTTTCACCGGCAGCGGACCAAAGGTGTTATCCAGCTTCTCGAAAGCCTGCACGAGGTTCAGGGAAGGATTGATCCTGCCGCCTTCTTCCTCTTCCGCTCCGAAGCGCGGCTGGTTCACCTGTGTGAAGCCATGCACCTTACCGCTTTTCAGCTTGAAGTCTTCTATGAAGATGCTTTCCGGGTTACCGATCTTATCATAAAACAGGGCGGCAAAGTTCTCGGAAAGGTCCGCATTGCGCCGGTACAATGCATAGGTGCCTGCGTTGCCGGATATCAGGAGCTGCGCAGCGGTGAGGGCTTTGGTGTAATAGTCCTGTGCCTTTGCGACAGCAATCCCTACTTCGCCATTGGGTAGTGAAACGGTGGGCGTTACTGCGCCATACTTCGCGATGGAGCCTGCGTACAATGCGGCGCGGCACTCCATGGCCAGTGCTGCTCCCCTGCTGGCGCGTGATTTAATGTTAATATCTGCCGGAAGATCGGGCCGGATGGCCTGCATTTCTGCAATCACGAAATCGTACATGCCTGCTTCGGTAGCACGTGCATGCTGCAGGTAGGTAGGATCTCCTTTGTAATCCCAGGTCATAGGCTCCAGGATGAGGGGCACGCCACCCATGCGCTTCACCATTTCAAAGTAGTAATAGGCGCGGAGGAAACGTCCTTCTGCGGCGAAGCGTTTCTTCTCATCGTCTTTCAGTTTGGTAGCGTTGTTCAGCCTGTGCAGGAAAAGGTTCAGTTCACGAATGAGGGTATAGTCCCAGGTACTCCAGAAGCCGAAATCCCACTGGTTGCGCTCTACAATGGATTTAGGACCACCGTTCTGTGAAGGGAAGCTCTCACTGAAATCGGCCATCGATTCCCAATTCTTCACCGTGGAAAAATCGGTCTGTCGGTTGTAGAAATTCGCGAGCATCGACAGTACCAGGGCCGGATCATTGAATGCCTGTTCGTTATTGAGGATGGCCGTGGGGTCTACATTCAGGAACTCACTTTCCTTTTTGCAGCCGCCCGCAGCAATCGTTGCGAGTAATATGATGGATAATAACTTTTTCATAACGGATAATTGTTTGGATTTAGAAGGAAAGACTGCAGCCTACATTAAATACCTTGCTCTGCGGGTATTGCAACCCGTTCGTTTCCGTGATCTCCGGATCAGTGCTGTATTCCTTCATGTTGTCCAGAATAAAGAGGTTATATGCGTTCACGTAAAAGCGCGCTTTCTGAATCCTTGCACGGTTCACCAGCGGCGTGGGCAGTGTGTAGCCCAGCTCTATGGTACGGGCGCGGAAGTACGTGATGTTATGGTTCCAGAACGTAGATGCACGGTTGTTGCTGTGCCCCTGATCGTTGTAGCGCAGCGCAGGGTATTTGCCGGATACCCACTGACTGTTACGATCGTAGGGATCGGTACGGTGCCAGCGGTCGGTGAAGATCTCGTTCAGGTTACCGTCGTTAATGAAAGGCACTTTCATCTCCCACTCCTGAATCCAGGTGTAGTGCGATGCGCCGGAGAAATCGGCCGTGAAGTCGAAGCCGTCGTAGCTAAGTCCTATCTGCATGCCGAAGTTCATATTAGGCTGCTGGCCTGAAGCCCAGCCCATGGGGCGACGGTCGTTGTCCGTGATCCTGTTGTCGCCATCCACGTCTTTGTAAATGAGATCTCCCGGCAGCAGGCTTCTGTTGCCTTTACCGTCGATATTCACGGGGTAACTGTTGATCTCTTCCTGTGTCTTAAACTGTCCTATTGCTTCCCAGCCCCAGGTAAAGCCCTGCAGGCGGCCTTCTGCTGAATTGAAATAACGGTCGATGGAGTTGAAGAAGATAGGATTATAGGAAGACACGAACTGTCCGCGTGAATAGGAGATATTACCCCCAACACGGTAGTTCAGTTTGCCGATCTTATTGTTGTAAGTGAGGGATAAATCCTGCCCGAAACGCTTGTCTTTATTAATGTTTTCATCCGGCAGCGCGTAGCCCAGTTCAGAAGGCAGCAGGATGTCCTGCTTGCGGCCGCGGAGACCGTTACGTTTGCGCACGAAGTAATCGAAGGCACCATTCAGGCGGCCGCCGAGCATACTGAAATCGAAGCCTACGTTGGTGATGAAGCTTTCGAGCCAGGAGATGTTGGTGATGGGCACGCCCCTGTCGCGGGAGCCTACTACGGCCACACCGTCGAGGATGGCGATGCCATCATTGTAGTTATACCCTTCATAGTAAGCGAACTCCGCAAGGCCCAGCGCTTCACCGTCATCACCAAGGATACCATAGGAACCGCGGAACTTGAAGTCTGACAGGATGCTGCCGTTACCCACGATGCCTTTCATGAAGTTCTCTTCCGTAACGCGCCATGCGGCGGATACGCTGGGGAAGTAACCCACTCTTTTGCCCGGCGCAAAGAGGTAAGAAGCATCGCGGCGCATGAGGCCTTCGAGGAAGTACTTGTTGCCGTATTCATAGTTCAGGCGGCCGGCGATACCGGTACGGGTTTGCCGGAAATCGGTATCGGTGTAGGTATCCGAGGTATTGAAGTAGATCAGCGGCAGCTGGTTGGAGATGGGCACTGCGTGGATCCAGTTACGGAGGCGCTGGTTATTGATGCGTTCGCTCACCACCATGGCGCTGAGCTTATGATCGCCAAACTTCTTCTCATACCCGATCCTTACCTGTGAACTCTGGTTGATCTGCTTCTCCTGATTGCGTTCGCGCCATGGGTTGGTAGATCCGCCGGTGCGGGTATAAGTGTCTGTAGAAGGATTGTAAGTATAAGTATCATAAGTGTACTCGTGGTTATTGAGGACATTATCCGCCATGTAATACGAATACAGTGCACTGATCTTGAGGCCCGGGGCAAAGGGTACATCCCATTCGGCGTCGAGGTTCATCTGCAGCTGGCGCCAGTCACTTTTGAACTTACCGGCATAGCGGGTATTGAGGTAGCCCCAGTTGGTTTCGTTGTGTTTGATATCGTTCAGATAAGCCGGGTTATCATTCGCGAAGGGGCGCTCCAATGGGGTATTTCGGAGGATGGCGAAGCGTGCCTGCCAGTAATCGTCCACACCCGGCACACCGGGGTTATCGCGGGTTTCCACGCGGCCGTTGATGCTGGTACCTACACGCAAACCGTTGGCCACACGGGCTGATACGTTGCTCTGGATATTGGTACGGGTGAATTTATATTCACGGCCCAGTACGGAGTTCTGGAAAGTGCGGGTGGCGGAAACGTAATAGGTTACTTTATCGGTACCGCCGGTGAAGTTGAGGTTGTACTGGTTGAGCGGGGTGTTTTCCTTCACGATATAATCGCGCCAGTTGAAGCTTTTATAGCCGTATTCCGTACCCTGACGGTACTTCTCCAGTTCTTCGCGGGTGATGTTGGTGGTGATGGGATTGTCTCCGATATTGGGAAAACGGTTCATTTCCGCTTCTGCTTTGAGGCTCATGTACTGATGGGAATTATCGAGTACATCAATGAAGCGCGTCCAGCTTTGCCAGCCCCAGTTGGCATCGAGGTTGATGGTGCTTCTGCTGCCTACTCTTCCTCTTTTTGTTTGCACTACTACTACCCCGTTGGCTGCGCGTACGCCGTAAATAGCGGCAGATGCATCTTTGAGGAAGGAAATGCTTTCGATATCGTTGGGAGAGATGTTGTTGAACTGACCTTCGTCCTGCTGCACCCCGTCTATTACATAGAGCGGCCTGCCGAGATTACGGATCTGTATGCTGGCGGAAGCGCCGGGGCGGCCATCGGGCATCCGGAAGGATACGCCGGGCACCTTGCCAGCCAGTGTGGTACTTACTGTAGCCCCGCCGCGTACATTGCCGATATCGCTGGCGGAAACGCTGGAGATAGCATTTGTAAGCGATTTTTTACGCGCCGCGCCATACCCTACGATCACCACATCAGTCAGCTCCGTGGCGGAGGTGAGGAGCGATACGTTCATGGCGGCACCGGGTGTGGCGGCCAGCTCCTGTGTGCGGAAGCCTACCATGGTGAATACGAGGATGGCACCGGGTTTTACGTTAAGGGTGAATTGTCCGTCGGCCTGAGAAAGTGTACCGTTACGGGTTCCTTTTTCATAAACGGTTACCTGAGGAAGTGGAGATCCTGCGCTGTCGCGGACGATGCCCGATACTTTCTGCTGGCCCGTTTGCGCCCCTGCAGCTGCCCACGTGAGGCAGAGCAACAGCAGTAACAATAGCTTCCTGCTACGAACCGTTGCCACTTTTTGTAGTGCAATTACGTTCATACGTGAAATGGATTTTGGGTGAATAAAGGATGCTGTTTCAATCCTCCGGCATAGCCGGTTTTTTCATACCGTGTTTTGACGAACCATCAGACGTGTGATCTCATTCCTTCCGCTCTGCGCAATAGCAGTCCGTTCCGGCCATAGCGGCGGTTTACGGGGGTGTACTGCAATATTGGCGGCTGATATCAGTTTTTCTTTAACGCGGTTCAAAGATTGAAAAAACATTCGGGAAGCATTGGCCGATTCATATCAATTTTTCGCCATTTCGTTTCATTCCGTCTTCTTCCCCGTGGATATTTTTATATTTACGTAGCCTTATAATAATACCACGTTGCAGTCATTCAGGAACATACTGTATTTACTATGCCTACTAATGGCTACTTCGCCTGCCATGGCGCAGCAGTACTATTTCAGGGATTACCAGGTGGAAGACGGGCTTTCTCACAATACAGTGTTCTGCGTGGCGCAGGATAAACAGGGATACATCTGGTCGGGCACGAAAGACGGACTCAACCGCTTCGATGGCCGCGAGTTCAAAGTGTTCCGCGAGAAACCGGGCGATTCGGCTGCTATTGGCAACAATTTCGTATTTACATTATGTGTGGATGATAACGGGCAACTGTATGCAGGTGCAGGCAATGGTCTCTACCGCTACCTCGCTGCCACGGAAAGCTTCGAGCGCGTGCCTTCTCCTGCAGGACAGGACGTGAATTCCCTCCGCTCCGATAAAAAGGGCAATCTCTGGTACATCAGCTGGGGCCGCCTTTACCGCTACGACCCATATAAGAACATCAGTGAAAACATGGCCAACGGCAGTGTTCCCGGTGCGCTGAGCAGTATTAACATCAATCGTACGGGTACGATTTGGATGGCCTCCGCGCAGGGTGCGGTGCGTAAGTTTGGTGACTCCCTGCATACCTGGGATGTATGGCGCAATTCCCCCAAATCCCTCACACGGCATATCACACACCTCCACAGCCTGCCGGATGGCCGCCTGCTCGTAGGCACCGCCAATCAGGGCCTTAAACTGCTGGACCCGGAGAAAGATACGTATGAAGACCTTATCCGGTATTCCGATGGTGATGTGGGCGTTTATGTGAGGTTCATCGCACATTACGGCGGCGATGAATACTGGATAGCCACGGAATCCGGGATCTATATCATCAACATCGCCACAAGGAAACACATCAACCTCCGCAAGCAATACAACAACCCGTATTCCCTTAGTGACAACGCTATTTATTGCCTGCACAAAGACCGTGAAGGCGGTATGTGGGCGGGCAGCTACTTTGGTGGTGTTAATTACTACCCTAAGCCTTATACCTACTTCGAAAAGTATTTCCCCGACAACAGCGGACAAACACTCGGCGGCAACGCCGTGCGCGAGATCTGTGAAGACCGCTTCGGGAACATTTGGGCCGGCACGGAAGATAATGGTGTGAACCGTGTGGATGTAAAGACAGGCCGTATCTACCAATACACGCCCCGTAAGGATTGCAAAGCCCTCTCCCACACCAATATTCACGGGCTGTATGCCGATGGGAATAATCTATGGATCGGTACACTCGATAATGGTGTGGATGTTATGGACATCCGCACCGGGCAAACCGTGGCGCATTATTCCGCCGGACCGGAATCTTTCTCCAGCAACTTCATCCTCTACTTCTACCGCACACGTGGCGGGGATTTGCTGGTAGGCACCGGTGGTGAACTCGCCCGTTTCGATCCCGTGGCGAAGCGGTTCCGGAGGGTGGAAGAAGTGCCCCGAGCCAGTCATCGCAGCATAGCGGAAGCAGCCGACGGCACCCTGTGGATGGCCACTTCCGACAATGGCGTGCAATGGTACCGAAAGGCTACCGGCGAGCAGGGGGCGTATCATCACGATCCTAAAGACTCTTTCTCGCTGGCGGGGAATAATGTAAATACCGTCCTCATCGATAAATCGCAGCGCATTTGGGCGGGTACGGAAGGCAGGGGTATTTCCCGGCTCGATGGCTCCGGAAAGTGGAAACGGTTCACTACGGAAGACGGGCTGCCCAGTGATTATATATTCCGGCTGCTGGAAGACAGGCGCGGTATGATATGGGCCACCACTTCGCGAGGCCTCGTGTGCATGGAGCCGGAAACGGGCGCGGTTAAGATCTTCACCACCAGTCATGGTTTGCTGAACAACCAGTTCAATTACAACTCCGGTTACCAGGACAAAGAAGGTAACATGTACATCGGCTCCGTGAAAGGGATGATCCGCTTCAACCCCGATCATTTTCTGCCGGATACATCTGCCGCTCCGGTGTATATCACCGGTATGGATGTGCGTAATATGACGATGGGACCGGCAGAAAAAAGGAATATCCATTACGCGAAAAAGATCACCCTGCCATACGACAAAGCATCGTTCAGCATCAACTTCGCCGCGCTCAGTTTTACCGCACCGGATATGATCTCGTACGCTTACCGGCTGGAAGGGCTGGACAACGACTGGATATGGCTGAAAAGCAACCGTACCGTGTACTTCACGGATCTGAAACCCGGGCAATACACCTTCTACGTTACCACTACCGATGCAAACGGTAAACGGCGCCCCGGTGCTGCCATGCTGCAGATACAGATCATGCCACCGTTCTGGGCCACTTCATGGGCCTACCTGCTGTATGCCCTGGCGCTGATATCCACCGGCTATTACGCTATTGCAAGGTATCACAAGCAGCAGATGCTGAAACAGAAACGGCGGATGGAAGCCCTGCAATTGAAGAAGGAAAAGGAACTCTATCAGGCAAAAGTAGATTTCCTCACCAATGTGGCGCATGAGATCAATACGCCGCTTACACTCATTAAAGGGCCGCTGGAAGAGATTATGGACCACCCCGGCGCGCTGCAGGAGAACCGGCATCACCTCGCAATCATGGAACGGAACACCAACCGCCTCGTACAGCTCACCAACCAGTTGCTGGATTTCCGGCAAACGGAATCATCCGGCTTCCGGCTGGATTTTGTTCCGCTTGATCTGCGAAAGATACTGCAGGATACCTACGATAACTTCCGCCTGCCTGCACAACAGCGCAAGCTGCAGTTTAATGTACAATTACCCGAAGAAGAAGTGATTGCCTTTGCCGATGAGGAAAGCGTCAACAAGATCTTCAGCAACCTGTTCAGCAACGCCATCAAATACGCGCAAAGCACCGTAGAGGCACGGCTGGACGCTACCGGCGGCCGGGTGCAGCTGACCGTGGCGAACGACGGGCCGCTGATCCCTGAAGATATGCGGGAACGCATCTTCGCACCCTTCGTGCGGTTGCGGGAAAATGAAAAACAGAAAGGCACCGGCATCGGCCTGAGCATTTGCCGGTCGCTGACGGTGTTACATAAAGGCGAACTGACCGTTACTGCCAACAACGGTATGAATATATTTACCTGGAGCATCCCCGAAGGGGCATTTATCAACCTCGAAAAATAACAACCTATGCAACCTGTTATCCTGCTGGCCGACGACAATGAAGAGATCCTCGATTTCGTTTCATCCATCCTTACGCCCGAATACCAGATCCTCCGTACGGAGAACGGGCAGGAAGCCGTGGCCATGCTCCATCAGGAAAATGTAGACCTCGTTATCAGTGATGTGATGATGCCCCTGATGGATGGTTTTGAGCTGTGTAAAACCATCAAAACCACCTTTGCCATCAGCCACATCCCCGTGGTATTACTGACCGCTAAAAATACCCTGCGTTCCAAAATAGAGGGATTGGAAACCGGTGCAGACGCTTACATCGAAAAGCCCTTCTCCCCGGCCCACCTCAAAGTGCAGATCGCCAACCTGCTCAGCAACCGTAATAAGATCCGGCAGTTCTTCGCCAGCACACCGCAGGCCCCTATTCAGGCCATGGCGCATACCAGTGAAGATGAAGCCTTTCTCAACTCCATCCATCACTTCATACTGCAGGAACTGGAAAATACGGAGCTGGATGTGGAGCACCTCTCCCGCCATGCGAACATGAGCCGCGTAAGCCTCTACCGGAAAATCAAAGCCATCTCCGACCTCACGCCCCATGAGCTGATCCATGTAACCAGACTGAAAAAGGCGGCAGAACTGCTGGCCGGGCGTAACCTCAAGATCTATGAAGTGGCTATGATGGTGGGCTACAAATCACAAACCCATTTTGGGAAAAACTTCATTAAACAGTTCGGTGTAAGCCCCAGCCAATATATCCAGCAAGCAAGGGGTATCACCATGGAATAATCGCCTTTTACCAGCTATTATTTATTGTTTTTCGATAAATATATTTTGTATTTCGGAAAACAGGCCCTAGCTTTGTCCTTACAAAAACGCTCCCCTATGCAAGGACAAACAACTTTCAAAATCGTAAGAACGCTCGTCAATGTCACGTTCTACGTAGTTGCTTTACTGGCGCTAACGGTAATTATTCTGAAGACGATGGGCCTGGTAGCAGGCTCAGGCGACATCATCAAAGACACCCGCAGCGGGTTGAATAACCATTTTGATGTGAAGGCATTCATTAAGGTTCCTGATGGCCCGCCGGATTTCATTCATGGCAACCTGCCAACTACTGTACTGGAGAAAAAAGAAAACATATATACGCTGCATACTACCAGCCGCTCCCCATTGGGTATTTACAGCTATATCATGCTCCTGCTGGGTTGTTTAGCCGGGGTGATGGTGTTAGACTGGTTAAGGAAGATATTCAGGGACAGTTCGGTGAAAGTACCTTTTACGGCGGTTAATGCCGGGCGCATCCGCAACATTGGACTGGTGCTCATTGCGACGGATGTGGTGAAGATAATCGGGTATTTCATCTTTAACCGGATGACGAACCCGCACTTCGACATGCATTTTGAACTGCTGACGGATATAGGCAGCAACTTATGGATGGGCCTGCTTCTGCTGGTACTGGCGGTAGTATACCGCCGCGGTGTGGAAATTTATAACGAGAACCAATTAACCATATAACCATATGCCTATCATCGTGAACCTCGACGTGATGCTCGCAAAACGTAAAATGCAGCTCACGGAACTGTCGGACCGGATGGGCATTACCCTCTCCAACCTGTCCATTCTAAAAACCGGAAAAGCGAAAGCCATCCGGTTCTCTTCTTTGGAACTGATCTGTGAGATACTGGAATGCCAGCCGGGCGACATACTGGAGTTTGTGCCTGAGAAAGGCCCGAAGCCATTTGATGGGTATTAACCCATCGCTTTGCGGAGCATCTCCACACTCTTGCGTACTCCGGATTCTGCGGCTTCTTTGCCTTCGAATTCGATGGAGATATATCCATTGTACTTAGCATCGCGGAGGATGCGGATAATGCGCGGATAATCGAGATCCAGCGTGTACCATTCACCACCACCGTAATAGGTTTTCGCCTGTATAAAATCGGCATGCGGGGCTACCATCTCCAGTTTACCGTACGGATTCTCGAGGAAGTTACCGGTATCGAGCAGCAGCCCCATCCAGGGAGAATCAATGGCTTTACGGATGCGGAGCAGGCCTTCGGGGGAAGAGGTTAGGCCCCAGTGGTTTTCGATGGCCAGCATCACGCCACATTCCGCCGCTTTGGCGAGGCATTGCTGAATACTATCTATGCACCATTTGAAAGCATCATCTTCCGTATAGCCGGGGATGGCTGGTTCTACGCCCCGGGCAGCCATGAGATCGTCGAATGACTTGATGGTACCCCAGCGGCCGGAGTTGAGCCTGATGCAGGGGATGCCCATTTTATATGCCAGTTCGATGCATTTGATGGTATGATCAATATCTTTCTGCCGCTCTGCTGCATCAGGAGATACGAAATCCTGATGGATAGACAGCGATACGAGATCCACCCCATTCCGGAAGGCATGGCGTTTCAGCTTTTGCAGATAGGCATTATCTTCACTTTCCATTTGCCGGTGCAGGATGTCCACGCCCTCAACGCTCAGCAAAGCCGCTTCATCGATCACTTTCTCAATGGGTACCTTCGGCGTTTTGAAGTGCCAGTAGGAATACGTGGAAATAGCCAGTTTAAAAGGCTTAACGGGTGCGGCAATGCTTTGCGCTGCTATGGCGGCGCCGGCGGGCAGGCTCATGAGTACGGCGCTGCCGAGGCTGTTACGCATAAAATCACGACGGGAGACAGACATATTCACTGTTTTAACGGGTTTCCATTAAAATACATAAATCTTTCAAGCCCGTAGCGGCATTTTTAAAGTTAGCCGTTAACGCACGAAGCTTTCGAGGAACAGCTTCGCGAAGGCGGAAGCATCTACCCTGTTCTTCAGATTCTTTTTAAACGGGTTAAACATTGCCATAACACCCGGGAAGGGTTGTACGATATGGTAGAATGGCCGGGACAGATCCTGTGAGTTGGCGAGAACAATAAAAGTGAGGTTACGGGCCGGTACTTTGAGGAACAGGGCGGAGTAGCCCGTCCACCAACCGGTATGCCATACTACCAGTTCGCCTTTATACTTCCCGGTGAACCAGCCCTGTCCGTACTGGATCTTTTTACCTCTGCGGTTCACGAATGGGGTCCACATCGTATCCCACTGTGCGGGGCTGAGCATCTTTCTTTCATCAATGGCAATGGCATATTTGGCGAGGTCTGTTACATTACTCACCATCCCTGCTGCCGGACCGAAACCGTATTTAAATCCCTTCATCTGTTCCAGCCTGCGCTGCTTCTTCTTCCAGTCGTAGGGTATGGCCATGGTTTTTACATAAGCAGCACTGTCCAGCCCGGTTAATCGGAAGTTTACCGAATCATCCGGACTGGGGACGGTTTCCGTCATCCCTAGTGGTTTTATGATCCGGTCCAGCAGTAATTGGCCGAAGGTTTGGCCGGAGGCCTGATGGATGGGTGTACCCAGTGCCTGGTACCAACCGCCGTTGTAGCGGAACTGGAAGCCGGGTTTATAGGCGTTCCAGACGCCGCCCATGGCGGTATGGGTAAGCAGGTGTTTTAACCTGATGCGGGGATCGCTGCCCCAACGGGCACCGAGGTTTATATCATATTTGGAAATGGGATCGTCCAGCGAAAGTTTGTTATCATATGCCAGTTGCAGGAGGATCACCGCACCGAATGTTTTGGTGACAGAAGCAATCTGGTAGGTGGTGTGGGCATCGGGGACGGTTTTATTGTCCATGTCCTTGTAACCGAGTCCATCGCTCCAGGCAAGACGGCCGTTGTGTACGATGCCTACGCTGATACCGGGGATGTGGTAACGTGTGCGGAGCTTTTCAAGATGCTGGCGAAAGGAGGTCATGTAGGCGGAATCGCCGAGGCGGGAAGCCCTGTCAAAATCCTGTTGCTGTCCTGCCGCGAAGGTAGCGGGCAGGATCAGCAGCAGGGTAAAAAGGATGGATCTGTGATGCATATAGCCAATCGGGTTTTGATGGCAAACATCCGTATCCATGCAACAACATACTGCTCAAATCCCGATTTGATCGGTGATAAAGCGGTTTTTGAGCGAAAAAAGTACCTGTATCAGTTCTTTTCAGCGATGCCTTTTAAAGCCTCGAGTGCTTTAGGCCACATACCGGCAAACATCTCTGCATATTCACTTTTGTCATCAATCTCCATTTCGATGCGTACACGGGTACCGCCATCGATCTCCTCCAGCCGGTAGTTTTCATGCGCACCGTTCCATTGTTGTACCTCCGGACTGGTGGTATCTTCCACACCGCCCATGATGGTGCCGAGGTGTTCGATAGACATAAACTCGTTAGGAATATTCTCCTCAATCCGGGAAACCATACCCTCACCTTTGGCATCCAGGAAGAGGACACGGCTGCCTTTCCTCCAATCGGTTACCGCGCGGGAACCTTCGCTGAAGGGACGGGTCCATTGAGGATAGGTTTCTTCCCCCCAGAGTGTTTCCCATACTTTTTCGCGGGGGGCATTGATATCTATCTGATAAGTTTGCATGTTCATAACATTTGGGTTTATGGTGAAGAATGCGTGAATTCCTGCACAACAAAGATGCCGAAGCGGGCCGAAAATTGTGCGGTGCGCTTATGACAAAAAAGGGGGTATTTAAGCCATTAGGCAGATTATGCTTTCCTTAACATAAAAAAGACTACCTTTAGGGTAATTGAAACTCACTGAATTCTTCTCTTATTACCGTCTATTTTAGTGTTCTCTCTCTTTCTCTGACGGTCTTACTTCCTGAATTTGCTGTTTTTCCACAGTAAAACATATCGTAAACAGTAGATTCCTACGCATGCTCTTTTTATTATTTTTCATATTACATTGGTATTTATCGTTATTCTCACAAACGTTCTTCCAGCACCGCTATGCCGCGCATAAGGCATTCAGAATGAATAACTTCTGGGAAAAATCCTTTCATATATTCGCTTATCTCACACAAGGTTCTTCATACATGAGTCCACGTGCATATGGTATTATGCACAGGATGCACCATGCGTATACAGATACCGAGAAAGACCCGCACTCCCCCCAGTTTTCCAAAAACGTATTTACGATGATGTGGCACACCCGCCGGGTGTACCTCGATATTGTTTATAATAAAATGGAAGTGGAAGAAAGGTTTGAGAAAGGTGTACCTACCTGGCCTACGTTCGACCGTTGGGCTGGAAGCGCCTACAGCAGATTGCTGTGGGTATGCATTTATACCGTTGTTTTCATACTCCTCATGCCTACGCCATGGTTGTTGATATTACTGCCCATCACCGTAGCCATTGGTGCGGTACATGGTGCTATCATCAACTGGTTTGCACATAAATACGGCTATCACAATTTCGAAATGAAGAATACCTCCCGCAACCTGTTTAACCTCGATGTTTTCATGCTGGGAGAATCTTATCACAATAATCATCATAAGCGCCCCTCCTCTATTAATTTCGGATTCCGCTGGCATGAACTGGACCCGGTGTACCCGGTCATCCGTTTGCTTGCCTTTATGCGGATCATCCATCTTAATAAGCCTTCAATGGTGGAAGCGCATTAACTATTTTATAATTTAAACTGTTCATCATGAACCTTTATGTATCAAATCTCATGACCCACCTGCGGGATGAGGACCTTTTCGATATCTTCTCCGCCTACGGCCGCGTTGACTCCTGCAAAATCATTATGGACCGCTACACCGGCGTATCGCGCGGGTTCGGTTTCGTAGAAATGCCCGAGCAACAGGAAGCAATGAATGCTATCCGTGAGCTGGAAGGCAAAGCTATCGACGGCCGCCAGATTAACGTTTCCGAGGCTAAGCCCCGTGTAGACCGCGACCGCCGCTACTAGTATATCCGGTAGATCAAAAATAGTAATCCCCTTACCCCGGTTTATCCGGCTGGTAAGGGGATTGTTTATTACATAACCGAACACACGTGTCCATTATCGTACACTAAATAAAAAAACCGCATTCGCCAAAAAGGCCACCATAGCGCCTGATCAGTTTATACAGGCAGGTGGCATAGTAGTTGCCGAATCCTGACTGAATGCCTGCGATGAATTAAGATAGCTCGCATAGCGCCCTTTTTCATGTTTAAAAGTATTCTTTAAATCTACCTTATGCTCTCGAACTACTTAAAGATCGCTTTACGTGTACTTTGGCGCAATAAAATCTATGTAATCCTCAACATCGCAGGGTTAGGCTTTGCCATAGCCTGTTGCATACTCTCGTATCTCAACTACAATTACAGGAAAAACTTCGACAGCAATCATACCCATTCTCAACATATATACCGCCTGAACAGCACCCGGTTGGTAGATGGCAGCAGTCAGCCCTGGGCCGTTGTACCCTTGCCATTGGCAGAAGCAATGCAAAAAGGAACCGCAGGTGAGAACCGTATGGCCCGGCTGAACAGTAAGGCCGTTGTTGTAAAAATCGGTGAACATACTTTCAATGAACAGATCCATTATGCAGATAAGAACCTATTCGATTTCTTCAGCTTTCCGTTAAAATACGGCAACCTGTCTGCCTTTAACCAATCTAACCAGGTAATCATCAGCGAGGCATTTGCGGAAAAATACTTCCCTAAACAGATACCAGTTGGCCAGCAGCTGACATTGATCGCATCAGACGGCACCCCCAGGATGTATGCAGTCAGCGCTGTGTTGCAGCATATCCCTGCTAATTCAAGCATTCAGTTCGATATCGTTACCTCGTTTGAAAATGGAATTATACCCGGACAGCCAGCCCCGGGTGACTGGACAAACCCCGGCCTTGTTACCACCTTTGTTGAACTGAAGCACCCGCAGGCGAATGGCCGGGTTACGGCAAATCTGCAGCCATATGTTGCGCTACTTAACCGCAACCACAGTACCTGGCAGGTAGAAGGCTTTACCCTCCAGCCTTTTTCTGCATTGGCCACGAGTTCTGATATTGATATGCCGGGATATGTGTATGGCAGCCCGCTAACATCCAATCCCAGGGGTATACTGGTAATTGTGCCGGCAATTATGTCGTTGTTTATACTACTGATCACCTGCTTCAACTTTACCAATATATCCATCGCCTTTGCCAGCGCACGCCTGAAGGAGATCGGTATCCGGAAAGTAATCGGCGGATTCAAACGCCAGTTGATCTGGCAATTCCTGACCGAGAACATTATACTTTGCCTGCTGGCAGTTGTACTGGCATTATCGTTCGTTCACCTGCTATTACCCATTGTCAATCAACTTACGACAGTAGATCTTTCACCTGACTATAGTAAGGACTACGGGTTTTGGCTATTCTTACTCTGCATACCTGGTATCAGTGCCATCTTTTCCGGTTTATATCCGGCACTCTATATAAGTTCCTTTCAGCCATTGCAGATCCTTAAAGGAAAAACGGTGCTGGGTGCATCCAACCGATTTACCCGCTTCCTGATGATTTCACAATTCAGTTTATCCTGCTTTGCGCTGGTAGTGGGCATTGTGATGTCGCAGAATGCCTCATACCAGAAGAAGGCAGATTTTGGATATGCCATCAATGAGGTAGCGGTAGTTGAAATCAATCATCCGCAGGAGTACAGCGTATTTAGTCAGGCAATCCAGCAGCTCCCCGGCATCAAGAGTGTAGCCGGAAGTGTACAACAAATTGGTGGCGGCTCTTACACTCAAACTGCTAAAACTGATAAGCATGAAATTCAAACACAGGTCGCAAAAGTTGGTGGCGAATCATATTTAAACAGCATGGGAATCCGGCTGGTTGAGGGTCGCCAGTTTAATAATACCGGCATTGATGCAGACGAGTCTGTACTCGTGAATCAAACCTTCCTAAACCGGATGCAATTAACACAACCACTGGGCCAGCGTATTATGCTGGATAGTGCCCGGTATACAATTGTAGGTATAATTAATGATTATAAAGAATACGGTCTGCATGGCCTTGTTCCCCCCTGTGTACTTCGCATGGCTAAACCCGAAGAGTACAGGTTTATGGTAGTACGCGCAGATAAAGAAAAAATGCCGGAAGTAACAAAGTACCTCCAGGATACCTGGCAGCAGCTGGTACCCAACGTACCTTATCGCAGTTATTTACAGTCGGATCTCATAGAAAAGGAAATCCGTATGACACTTGCCTTTCAGTCAATTGCGTTTTTCCTGGCCATTATCACCCTGCTACTATCCGCTTCCGGGTTGTTCGCGCAAATATCTCTGAACATAGATAAGCGAAGCAAAGAAATTGGCGTCCGGAAAGTACTGGGTGCGTCTATCCTGCAAATTATCGGCCTTGTGAATAAGGAATTCATACGTATACTCCTGATTGCATTTGCAATAGGATCAGTTTTGGGTTACCTGTTTACAAGCAAGTTTATTTTCAAGGTTATTTATCAATATCACCCTGCAGCCGGGCCTGCACCATATATTGCTACCTTCCTCATCGTATTGCTTAGTTGCAGTGCAATCATCGGAACGAGGGTATTCCAGGCTGCCCGGGCAAATCCGATTGACAGGCTGCGTTCTGAATAGATATTATCATGAACCGTCCGCCGGCTTACCGGCGGGCTTTTCTGCCCCTCTTCACTTCTTAAAGCCTGTGACCGTCTTTCCGTCATAGCGATGTACCCTGTAAATGTCAGCTTTGCCTCCGAGCCAGATTAAAGCCCTTTAATGAAAGAAGGCCTTAAAATATTATTTAGGCTAATCTAAATTTAATCGTTTAGTCGATCTAAATTATTAGTTTTGTATACCTACATAATATTTTATGCAAACCAAAATCATAGTTTACTGTGTGACCCTTCTCGCAGTTAGTTGGACAACTGCCTGTAAAAAGACTTTACCTCGTACCCCGGACGATGAGAATGTACTGGATGGCCCTATTGAAGGGCTAACCCATGAGCAAAACAGAATATTCCTGCGCGGCGACGTTGCCTTCAACAATGAGATCTTTACTTCATCGACAGGTCTGGGACCATTGTTTGTTGCGAATTCCTGTGGAAGTTGCCATGCAGGAGACGGGAAAGGTCATCCATTTACCACATTGACCCGTTTTGGCCAATCAGATACGGTTGTGGGTAATCTCTTCTTAAAGATGGGCGGCCCGCAACTTCAGAACAGGGCGATCCCCGGCTTTCAACCGGAGCAAATACCGGCAGGAGCAACATTTTCAAAGTTTATGCCTCCTGCAAACACGGGTTTAGGACTGCTGGATGCCGTTCCGGATGAAATGCTGCTCTCCCTGAGCGATGAAAAAGACGCAGATGGTGACGGCATTTCCGGTCGGCCTAACTGGGTCCATATTCCGGAGTACGCTGCTCTACGGGCCGGCTATGCTGAAAGGAATAATAAATACATCGGGCGTTTTGGAAAAAAAGCAGCTGTGTACAACCTCCTGCAGCAGACGGCCAATGCATATAACCAGGACATGGGCATCAACTCCTCTTACGAACATTTTGATACCTATACCGGGCAGGAGATTGACCCGGAAGTATCCAATCAAACAATACTGGACGTAGTTTTTTACCTAAAAACACTGAAAGCTCCGGTACAACGCAATCAGCAGGACCCCACGGTACAGCAGGGGAAACAGCTGTTCATGGCCGCAGCCTGCGGTAAATGTCATACTCCGGTACTTACTACCGGCACATCGGATATTGCCGCGATTGCTAATAAGCAGTTTTCACCATACACCGACCTGTTGTTACACGACATGGGCCCGGATCTCGATGATGGATATACCGAAGGAACTGCTACTACCGCGGAATGGCGCACCCCTCCCCTTTGGGGGCTTGGCCTGTCCAAAAAATCACAGGGAGGTCAGTATTTCCTGCTGCACGACGGCAGGGCACAGTCTATTGAAGCGGCGATCCTGCTTCATGGCGGGGAAGCTCAGAACAGCCGGAACAAATACAAACTACTTCAGGCGGGCGAAAAGGATGCCCTTATTAAATTCCTGGAATCTCTTTAAAACAACCATTCCTGATTGCCCATGAACCGAAGAAATTTTATTACCAACTCATGCACCGCCTGCCTGGCATTAACGGGTATCCCTGCATTACTCTCCAGCTGTAGTATCACTCATTACCTCAGTGGCACATTGGGAAATGATGGGATTTTTATTGACAAATCGGCCTTCCAGACAGGGAAAAGCAACAACCCATCTTTCCGTTCATTCATCATTGTACGTAATGATGCATTGCAGTACCCAATCTGTGTATACCGTTTCGGTGAGGATAAATTTTCCGCACTCTGGATGCGTTGTTCGCACCAGGGTGCTGAGTTGCAGGCATCCGGCACCTCACTGCAATGCCCTGCACATGGCAGTGAATTCAGCAATACCGGGAAAGTGACTAATGGCCCGGCAGATACCGACCTCCGTACATTTCCGGTTTCCATCGAAAACAACCAGCTTTTCATCGACCTCAGAGCAATATGAAAAAGATTCTCTTTATAATATTTTTAGTATCCGGCATCATTTCCGATGCAATGGCACAAATCGACCCCGCTTTACTCCGTCGCGTACCCAAGGACTCGGCCAGGACTCAGCTTAACATGGATGCGGTATACAGCCGCCCTTTCCTTCAGGTGGGTAAACTGCCGATATCCCTCGGAGGATATGTAGAAGCAAACTATCAATACTTACAGGAAAACGGTGTCAGTGAAGGACATCAGTTCCAGATGAGACGACTGACGTTGTTTGTCGCCTCTACGATCTATAAGCGGATTAAATTCCTTTCAGAAATAGAATTTGAAGATGGGACTAAAGAAATTAATATCGAGTTTGCCTCCGTCGATATAGAAATCGCCCCTTTATTGAATCTGCGTGGTGGTATTGTTATGAATCCGATCGGTGCGTTCAACCAAAACCATGATGGTCCGAAGTGGGAGTTTATTGACCGGCCGATATCAGCGACGCAGATGTTGCCTGCTACTTGGAGTAACGTAGGCTTTGGCATATTTGGCAAGAAGTACATGGAAAACTGGGTATATGCTTACGAAGCCTACCTAACGAATGGTTTTGATGATAAGATCATCGATAACTCCGAGAATAAAACCTTTTTGCCCGCAAGCAAAAATAACCGTGACCGATTTGAGGAAAGCTTCAACGGAATCCCATTATTCACCGGGAAAATTGCAGTAAAAAACAAGATGATCGGGGAACTGGGCTTATCTTATATGGGTGGAGTATATAATAAATTCGAGGACGACGGCCTTACACTGGATAAAAAACGCCGCGTAACTACATTCGCCGTTGATTTTAACACTGTTCTGCCTCAAACCGGTATACAGATTAACGGGGAATGGGCCTGGGTAAAAGTGGATGTACCCGACACTTACACGGAACAATATGGCGGCCGGCAGCAGGGCGGGTTCGTAGATTTTGTAAAACCCGTACTAAAAAAGCCAATGTTCGGATTTGAAAAAGCGGTCCTGAATGTGGCTATTCGCGGCGAATATGTGGATTGGAACAGGGATGCGTTCAAAGCTACAGGCGGCAGAATAGCAGACGAAATTTTTTCCATTGTTCCGGCAATCAGCTGGCGGCCCGTTGCGCAAACCGTTATCAGGTTGAATTACCGTTACAACTGGCAAAAAGACCTACTGGGTAATCCACCATCACGCCTGGCTGGATTTCAGTTTGGATTTTCGACATATTTCTAATTATGCAGAGAATCAAAAGAAAACAAATCAATCACTGAAAAAACAAAAGTCTTCAACAAGTGCAGCATTCCATGAGGAGGCTTCTACATTACCCTTTCACTAAAGCTGCCCCCTTCTTCGCCAGCCTTTTACCTATGGCTATAATTGCATCTTTTTCCGCTTCTGTAAACTGCCCGCCAACTTTAACCTTCCGGTAATAAGTAGCTTCACTCCATCCACAGGCCTGGCAAACCTCCTTCTTAAAGATGGAAGGAGCATCATGAAAGTATGCGTGCAGGTTTAGGAAGAAAACTGAGTTATTATTCATTGTACTGGCGTTTTAAGTGTGAAAAACAACTTCACTCCTGCCGACAGACGGGGCACGCATCTATCCGGATTACATGAAATCTGTAATTATTCGGTCACACAACGAATATACGAAGATTATCCATTTTGATGCAATAGTTTGCGTCAATATTATAAAATAATTCTCACAACTTTCGGGGTTTAAACTGCGGACAGCATGAAATCCCTTGAACAGGACGAGAAAACAGCGATAAAGATGAAATTTGCCACCGGCTTACACAAAGCTTTTAAAGCCAGCGGCCTGAAGAGCATGAGAAAGGTGGCTGGTCTTGCCGGAATGGAGCCTTCTCACCTGCAGCGGATAGCTACCGGAAAACTAGATGTGACGTTGACAACCAATGTAGCTATCGCCACAGCGTTTGGACTCACTTATGCTGAGTTTGCTAAATACTATGACGATGTTTCTCCCAAAGATATTAAGGAATACCTTGAGCTGCTGGAATCTCAAAAGAGGAAAGGAGCTGATGAAAAGGAGTAACTGTTTTAAAAGTAATAAGTCTTAAGATTTACTAACTAATTCACGCCAATTTTTCCAGCGATATAGTTTAGCAAGAATTGCCTGTATGGTATTTTTTTATTCTTTAAAATATGCTCAAACTGTACTTTCCAAAATATGCCTTTTTGCCCTTTAGGGCAGGCTATATAAGCGCTTAATAATCCTGCCAGCATATCCTTTGCGCGATTTTGCCGAAGTAAGGAATGATTTAGGTTCAAGACTTCGATAAATGCCTGTGCCTGATACCAATTGCTTAATGTAGTATTGGTATTAGCTTCAATAGAACCATCGGACTTTGATTTGAAATACGTATTTCCTTTTTTATCTGTGACATCAGAGTCCGCGAAAAATATAAATGGTGTAATTACCCGACTCCCTTTTTCCTTATCACAATGATCCTTACCTGTTTCAGGATCTTTAACAGGCTTTTTGCAAACTGCCACAAGATTTTGATAATCAGTACTTAAACTCACATTAAGCTCTTTCGGTACTACATGTTCAATAGATGAGCCGTCAAGAGAAATTCCCTGCCCACAATAAGCACAACAACCATTTTGCTCATTAATAAGAAAATGTTTCGCTGCACGTAAATGATGTAAATCACTGTAATCACTTGCGTAATCGTAAGTTCTTCTATTTGTAGTAGTGGTAAACCAATAATCCCAATCTGCCGGCTGAGTTACCAGCTTCTTAATGAACTGCATTATTCTCGTCGTTTTCGAATTCATTCATTGCAATCAAAGCAAATGCCTTCTGGATGTCAGAATCCTCCTGACCCAATTGGTTCACCAAACTGGTTAACAAAGCATCATACTCCTACTTCTTATTATCATCGATAAGCCGGAACAATTTATCCAACTTTTGCCGGGTAGGTACATGCCTGTCTGTAGCCCCCAGAATATTTCTAAGAATACTGTTTACTTCTTTCCCGAAATAATCATTTTCGTGTCTGTGAATTTCATTATTTCCAATAACATATAAAGTTCCATTATCAAAATTTGCTACAACAGTAGGACTATGTGTAGTAATGAAAAACTGGACATTTGGGAAAAATCTTTGAAGCAGACTAATCGCCTTTGCCTGCCATTTAGGATGAAGGTGAAGGTCTATCTCATCGATTGTAACAACACCCTTTACCTGATCAGAAACTTCATCTAATGTCAGCCATGGATTCAGTTGAGAAGCTCTCCAAATAATATCGAAGACTAAATAAATTAAATTTCTAAACCCATCAGAATAATAACTAAGGGGCAAATCGTGCGCATCATCATATCGTATAAAAATTTCATTATCGAAGTCCGGATCAGGGTAAATTCTCAATTTATTATCCTTAGGCATATCCATTCCAAAAATCAGCGCTTCCCGAATTGCCATTTCAACGTTTGACAAAATCAAATCTACATCTTCAATATCATTTGCAAATTTAGAAGCGCGGCGAATTACTGCATTACTCAACCAATCTACCAAAACCTGTTTAATAGCTGATTCTCTTAGGCAAAATAGATATCCATTTTGTCTTCCAAGTGAAGCATCATATTTCTGCCGTTCCGAAACATATGAATCTTTAAATAAACGTTGCGTCGAATAATAAGCAATTAATGGTGCGATATGACGATCTTCCAGATCGAAGAAATACTTATTGAAATAAACAGCCCCTATTGCAGATACTGGAGCAGCACCTTTTGTATCAGTCGTTTTAGTGCGGGTACGAAAAGTACGCGTCCATCCCCCCAGTTCAACTTCAGAAGATTCCGCACTTACTACTACTTCAGGCTGCCTTATCTTATCCACTATCCTCACTTCACTTAATTGAATTGGCCTTGACATTCTAGTGCCTTGTGAACCAAAAAAAGCTCCTAATGCAACATTTATAGCTTCAAGAATTGAAGTTTTACCGCTACCGTTAGTGCCAACAAATAAGTTAACTCCTGGATTGAAGTCAATAGACAAATTAGAAAATTTCTTAAAGTCGGTAACCGATAAATGATCAATCTTCATATTTGTAAACCACTTTTATGAAAATCAATCTGTTAATACAACAGATTAATATTAAAATTGTATATCAAATGCAATGCTAATTTACCTACAAAACGAGGATTAAATTAAATTCATACAAATCAATATTAATCAGATTGCGTTTCTAATTCCAACTCCTAACCACATTACGAATCGCCCAAATATCGTACTCATCCAATCCCAGATGCATTGCCAATTCAGTAGCCGGAAGCCGTGAAGTGAATGTTGGGTTCTCTGTGTACATTCTATTATATTTCTCCTCTGCACTCAATCTCCACAACTCTTTCCTCTTATGTAACTTTATCATCGACAATCTCGCTGCCTTTACTAATATCATCATAACCTCATGGTACTTTTTCTTCAGTAAATCCACCTCTTGCATATTAATAAATATGCAATCTGAATCTTCCAGTGCAACAATATCCAAATCACTCTTAATGAACATAAAAAATTCCTCTTCGCACATTAAACTATTCGATTCCCCCATGAAGAATGGCACATCGTCAATCTTACGATACTGTGTTCTGGCTGCAATTAATCCTTTAACAGTCACTATATGAATGCATTCTTTCTTCTTGTAAAGATTCATCAGCGCTCCCTTCTTCAGGCGAAGGACGATACAATGTTTCCGGAATTCTTCTTTGAATTCACAGGACAAATCAAAGTCCTGCTGATCTTTCTCCAACAATTTATTTCCAAAACATAAATCACGATTCAGGTTCAGATACTTCAAAAATAATTCTCCAAACATTATATCCTGTTCCGCTAAAGACAACTCCTCAATCTCTCCTTTCTTAACGAGATGTTTCCATGATTCCATGATGTGTTATATTTAAATGCATTAATTACTATGCCAACCTATCAGTTTATTCAGCTTACGAAGCTGTGTGACGACTTTTTTATCAACCCTCAGATGCTTAGCCAACTCCTCATCGGGCAAGCTGCTGATCAGGTCAGGATTCTCCTCATAAATGTATTGATATCGATCTATGGGAGGTAAATACCAATAAAACGACTGGTGCTTCTGAGTCCGCAAATTATTATACATTTCTTCATTCACTATTCGCCCAAAACCCCTATAGCAACCAACTAACATCTCCCTTATATCATTGGGCAGCATAATACAATCAGACAATTCCAAAGCTACCAATTGATATTTGTATTGCATTTTCATGTAAAAGCTTCTCTCCATTACACTACTATTCTGACCACCCATAAACCACATAACCCGCTCCTTCACCCCTGTATTATCTCGGGCTGCAATAAGCCCTCTGACTGCTACGATACTATGCTGATTTCCTTTCTCATAGCTATTAATTTCAGCCCCTTTCTGAAAACGGACCACCTCGCAACTCTTCCGAAAGTCTGCAAAAAATGCATCTGACATTTCCGGACAATGCTTACGGTACTCAATCGATATTTTATCAAACATTTGCTGTTGCACTTTCATGGGAGTTACAGATGCTTCTCCCCTTTCAATTAAATGTTTCCATGATTCCATGATCTGTTATGTTTAAATACATTAATTACTATGCCAACCAATCTGTTCATTCAGATTACGAAGCTGTGTGACTACATCTGTGTCAACCCCAATATGCTTAGCCACTTCTTCATCGGGTAAACTGCTTATTACATGAGGATTCTCGTTATAAATTTTTTGGTAACGATTGATAGGAGGCAAATGCCCCCATGAATGCCGATCGTCCTGCGTTATTACATTCTTAATAACTTCCTTATGTACAATGGGCTTAAATTCCTGATACCGAACGGATAACATTTCTTCCGTTTCATATGGCAACATGATACAATCGGATGTTTCTAATGCTACCAATTGATAGCTATTGCGCAATCTTATGAAAAAACTTTCCTCCATTACGGAACTATCATGCCCACCCATGAACCAAATCACACGCTCCCTTTCATGTTTAACATCCCTGGCTACAATAAGCCCTTTTACAGCGACAATTAAATGCTGATTTGCCTCTTCATAGCCACTAATTTCAGCTCCCTTGTTAAAACGGACTACCTCACAACGCTGTCGAAAATCTGCAAAAAATGCATCTGACATTTCCGGATAATGCTTTCGGTACTCAGCATACACTTTATCAAACATTTGTTGCTGCACTTCGATGGGAGTTATTGACGCCTCCCCTTTTTCGATAAGATGTTTCCAAAAACTCATTACGATTGATTTTTAGGTTTAATAAATACTCCGATTCAATTGTACATTTTCTATTTAAAATCTTGCTTTTACACTCCTCCGAATAATTTAAAGAAGCTGATGATACTCATTACTTTGTTCCAGAAGATCGAACCTTTATTGCGGCTTAATGTAGACTTATTAACTCCCAGATAAGAGGCCAAGATTGCATCAGAAACCCGGTTCATAAATTTGGGATATTCCTCAAACAATAATTTACAACGGGCTTTTGCACGAAGTCCCAGCCATCCATTCCTGTCTTCAGACTCAACGTAGTACTTCTCTGTCATTAACCGGCCAACAACATTAAACTCTAAATACTTGTCGTAAATAAATTGCAGATCATCATTGTGCAACGCTATACAATCCATATCCTCCATAGCTACCAGCCGGCCTTTGCTCGGGGTCTGGGCATAGAAACTCCTCACTGAGATCACCACGTCTCCTTCTCCCATAAACCAACATGTTTGCTCCCTGCGTCCCCTCTTTAAAATTAAACGTACTAACCCTGTAGTTGCAAAAAGGACATGCTGGCATACCTCTCCATAGTCTACAATAATTGCGTCTTTCTTAAAACGGACAAACTCACACCGCTTCCATAATTCTTTTACCACCTTCTCAGAAAGTTTCGGGCGCAATTTTCGGAACTCCACTATCATTGCATTAAACATTGCTAATGCCAGATCTTCTGGCAATGGCAAAACCATACCTTCCATGGCTAAGCGATTCCATGATTTCATGCTATTATTGATTTAGGGTTAGTTGGTCAACTAAGGAAATACTTCAGGATAAATTGGGAGCATATTATTTGCCTACCATAACATAACTGATAATAAAAAGTTCAAAATGAAACTCGTATTTGCATAAACACATACTAGTTAGTATCATAACCTGTAACCTGGTCATCACCCAATCAAAAAAGTACTATAAAGGCCGTGGAAGGCAGTGTAGAGGCAGTCTACCCTTAGTGTAACAGACGTCTAAAGGCAGTGAGAAGGCAGTCCGGAGGCTGTAACAAGGCAGTCAAGAAGTAGGAATCGCCACCTTACATCTCAAAAAACTGCCTGATTTCGTCTTCCGTTATTCCAGCAAACCTGCAAAACTCAGCCACAGTAACATACTGCTCTTCTTCCTTGCTTAGTTTCCCCCTTAGTCTTGCCATCAACCTCCTGGCAGTTCGTGACGATATACCGAGGATACGCTGAATATCCGCAGTAGAAACAACTCTCCTTAAAAGTGAATTCTTTCTCATTCTGATAATTTTTAAGCGGCCAAAAGTGCCCAAAACGGCCAATAGCGGCCAAAACGGCCATCTCATTTTTTTTGCTTTTCCACTCCTCCTACTTTCGATTCGTAATTACGAAAACACCACGCTGATCACGTGAAAAGCTTTACTGGCACGGCTTGATAGTGCCAATTACAAACTTTAAAAAATCAATTTTATGTCCGAAAATCAAACTGGTAGTCAAACTGGGCTCCTGCAACTGACAGGTAAAACCCAGAAAATGATGATCTACAGAAAAAAGAACGGGGAATATGCCTTCAAGAAAAAAAGCCCAGCTGTTGCTGACAGGTTTGCGAACGATCCCAACTTCGAGCAGGTAAGGCTGAATGCGCAGGATTTTGCCAAAGCCGGGAAAGCAAGCATGCTTATCAAAAGAGCCTTCCATCAGATGACTCCCCAGCGGGCGAACAAAGACCTCTTCCCCAGGCTTACCAGGCTGTGCAAGGCAATCATGAAAACCGACATGCTGCATGAAAGGGGCCAACGCAACCTGCTGGATGGTAACACAAACCTCTTTGTTCCTTTCGACTTTACGGAGGACGGCAGCTTCAGCAACAATGTTCAGATTCCGTTTATCCACTCGGTAAACAGGGTTGCAGGCAATGCCAATATCGAATTGCCGGAGTTCATCCCTACGGAATTGATCATCGCTCCCCCTAAAGCCACGCATTGCCGGTTGAAAATGGGCGTTGCGGTGCTGAACTTTGAAACGGTGAAGCACACCTTTTCTTTCAGTGATTCTGCCGACATCCTGCTGGATACTACCCCGGCAGCGCCGCAAACACTGACTGTATCCATTCCCGCAAACACGGCAGACCCGGTTTTCATAGCACTTTCCATCGAATACGTGGAGGAAGAAAACGGCGTTTTCTACCCCATCAACAGCGGTAAATTTAAGCTGATGCAACTGGTGGCTGTGGATGTTCCGGTGTAATGGTATCATTTCTTTCACCTTTTTAAACTTTCAAAAAATGGAACTCCTTCATCGCCTCACAGCCCCTACCCCTCCTTTCTTCCAGAAGGTGCGGAACATTGGGCTGCTGCTCACGGCAATTGTTTCTGCCCTGTTCGGTTTACCGGTAGAACTCCCCCAATGTATCAGCGAAATCGCTGGCGGGGTTGGTATCGCCGGCACTGTAATGGCAACGTTAGGCCAGTCTGCCATCAAAAATGAGTAGTTCATGGCGTCCTGTAAGCTCCCGGTACAAGACCGGGAGCTTTTACCTTCGCTTATCCGGGCTTTCCTTACTGAAATGTATCAGGTTGAACATGGAGCGCATCAGGCTACGCACCGCCTTACCATAATGCTTTTCAAGAGACACTGCATCCATCCGTGTGGTGACATGCGTCAGCATCAGTTGTGAAGCGGCCATTTCACCACGGGAAATCAGGATTTCAGCTAAAACATTGCAGGGCGGGCCGAAATGGCACATCGGGCGCTCAGCTCCCAGGTTATCGAAGCAGTACACTATCGGATGGCGGGTTACAGGGTGAAAAGACTGATCTCCATACTTCCGGATAATGACATGCCCCTTGTCTGCATAATCCAGCGCAACCTGACCGGCACTCACGATGTGTGGAACAAAATCGCCCCCACTCATGGCAGTAAAAATCTGCATTAAAGCAGTTTTACCACAGCCTGTCGGCCCGCTCAGCATCAGGCCCTTTCCAAGCCGGATACCTTCTGCCCTGGCCATTTCAACGTCCTGAAAAAAGTAGGTAATCATCCTCCTTACTACCGGCTCATCAACCTTGTGAATCTTGTAGAAACTCCCGAAGATGATTTTTCCCTGCTGCTCTACCAACCTGAGCATTTCAGCATAGTCACAGTGGGGTTCCATAGTCCTGAGAAGTTGAGCTGTCATCATTCCGTTTCTTAGGGAATTTGACATTGAGCATCCACTTATCTGCTGCCGCTTTCCAATTGGTGATGGGTACTTTACCGTTCTGCAGCCAGCCATTAGCTTCGTAGTGAGAAAAGAACTTTTTAGCTTCTGATTCAGGATAGCTCATGGATGTGAAATAAGCAGATACGGCGAAAGCCGTGGGAGTATTTTTTTCTATCTCTACTTTTATTTCTGTTTGTATTTTATTTATATGGGTAGATTTCTCGCAGAAATCTGGCAGATTTCTTGCAGATTTCTGCGTCATATCTTCGATTTCGTCGCGAACGTTATTCAACATTCCTTCGAAACAGGGAAAGCCAATTATTGAGATCATGGTAGCTTCTCCGGGATTTTCCGGTTGAAAATACTTGATGTAACCCCATTCCTCTAACTGGCTGAGACTTTTCCTGAAACAGACCCTGGAACTTATTTTGCTGGATTGCATGATCAGTTTCGGATTGATGCGGAAAGGGTTTTGAAAGCGAAATTCATTCCACCACCGGAAAAGCGACATGTACAAACTGATATGCGTAGGACGCAGCTCGGAATCCAGATCAGACTGTACAAAAAAATCAAGCAGGTGGCGGATGAAGTTGGGGGTACTTTTCATAGCAATATTTAGATTTTAGGAATTATCCGGTTGATATGGCAATAATTTGCCCCATACGTCATCCGCAAAGGGATACATAGCATCTCAGGGCTAATCAGTAAAACGAATTGTAAAATTTAAGAAGGCGTCATTAAACTGGGTATTTAGTAAAACAATCTTCTTGCAACTCCCGAACCTATAGGATACATGCTTACGCTTTTGTCTAATACTTTTGTGCTAACGATGAACAAATTTAGGGAGATGAAGTATTCAACGCGTTAGCCCTCAACAATCAATGCGAATTGCAACGGCATGTGGAAGAAAGTGGCACCATGCCAATTTTTCATCTTACTGATAATGAAATATTTAGAAGATATATTTTAATATGAAAAAACTTTACTTACCACACACAAAAATCCCCTTACCACCCGGTACATCCAGGCAGTAAGGGGATTGTTTATACTAAAATTTAACGATGCACGTACCTGTAACGGAAACGCGCATTCGGTGCAGCATCTCCTTTATCCAGCCAGCCAATGGCTCCGGCATTCAGCGGGAAGTTATCGGCCCACTTCACCTGCAGCGTGTACGCTTCTCCTTTAATGCCCAGCATCTTCTTCGGCACTGCTATTTCCATTTCGCTGCCCTGCTGGCGGCATTGCACTTTGCCTTTATCCGTCCACACGTTACCTCCGCCTGATTGTTTCAGTATGGCGGATTTCGCATCCTGCGCGGCAGCGTCCACGATAAACCGGAATCCTTCCCATTGCGGGCCTGACTGTCCTTCTACCTGGATGAACAGCCGCATCCAGTCGGGTTCCGTGCGGGCGGACATATCTTCCGCGGTTTTCACGTAGAAGTATACATTCTCCGCATCGGCGGCTACCGCGCCGGCTACGATATCATTCCGGCCTGAAGTATTCGTGTACGATTGTATACGGCCCCAACCGGGATGGTTGCGGTGTTGCACATCGCCCTTATCATCCGTATAGCGGGTCTTAATACCTGCCCAGTCACCAAAAGCACCATCCACACGGATCTTATCTTTCCGGGTAGCTTGCTGCGGCTGGCGGGCGCCTTTAAACTGCCGGATGAAGCCTGCCAGCTGGTAATAGTAGTGATCGGCTGTTACGGCATTGCCCGGCTCTGCATCCCTGCTGAACTCTGCGTTGTAGAGATCCACGAAAAAACTTTCGCCTTCTTTGGCTTTCCTGCCGAGAAAGTCCTGCCCGGCGCTGCCGGCGGTAAAGCGCATGGCTACCCACTCGTTCCAGCCGGTTACGAATACGAACTCCGGATCTACTTCCAGCGCGCGCTTCCATTGTTCGTTGAAATACAGTCCGCGCCCGGTGGAGTGCTTCTCCGGCTGCTTCCCGTCGTGAAAGCTGCGGCCGATGTTGGACACGGGGTGCTCGGCTACCGAAACGCTGATCTGCTCCGGTTTGTCTTTAGACTCATGCCAGCCATAGTTCTGGGGCGTATGATCGAGCCAGGTCCATTTGTCTTTCCCGTCTCCAAACCACTCCTGCCCTTTGCTCCAGGCCCACGACTGGCGGATGGAAAAGAACGCGCTGATCTCCGGTGTTACTGCCTCCGGCGGGCACAGCAGCAGGGGCTTCCCTTTCCAGTAAAACCACAGATCTTTGAACAGCTCTTTACTGTAAATCTCTTTATACAGGTTGGCCACAGTAGACTTTGGACCACTGTTCACAATAAACGAGATCGACGGTGCCGCCTCTCCTTCTGCCCGCAGCTTGCGGTAGGTTTCCGCTACTTTTTTAACGATGGGTAAATAGATGGGCCCGTTGGTAACATCGAATATGATCACGTCTATACCCGCATCCATAAGCATTTGTGCATGCTTGCGGATCACCCATTCATCATCCGGCAGGTAGTAACCGAAGTACGGCTCACCCCAGTGGTGGAATGCGTGTAATGGCCCGTATTGGGGTTTATCAGGATTGGCTTTCAGCAGTTGGGTGATGTCGTATGGACTCACCGAATCCGCCGGTGTTTTAACGACGATGCCACCGCCGGGGCCACCGGCAACATGCCGGTCGTAGCCATGGGCGCCCTGCCAGATGAAGTAGAAGATGCCCACGTACTTCCCATCTCTTGGAGCGGGATAAGTGCCTGGGGTGATGCTGCGGCCCAGTCCATCCGTAGCGGCCCATTCATCGGCCCGGTGGGGCGGCACGGCCACGGGGGTGGTTTGCTGTTGTGCGAAAACCGCCTGCGCGGCCAGGATGGCGGTGCAGGCGGTAAGGGTAATCTTATTCATGTGCTATATGCATGGTTTCGTTATTCGTTCCATCCCGGGTTCTGCCAGTTTATGCCGGTCAGTTCCCGGATCTTGTCTGCTTCATTCTGATCGATGGGATACATGAGGAATCGGTCGGCATTCGAAGAGCGGTCTTCGAAACGGAAGCGCTGGTAAGATAATACGCCGTTGTTATTGGTGATGCGCATACCGGTCACAAATTTATCGGTTTCGGCAAGCGTTTTCCAGCGGCGGACGTCAAAGAAGCGGTGTTCTTCGAAGGCCAGCTCCACGGCGCGCTCGTTGCGGTATTTCTTCTCAAACGTTTCTTTCGACATACCAGTCGGGAAGGCAGGCATGCCTGCCCTCGCCCTTACGGCGTTCACCGCTTCACGGGCACTCATACTGAAGGCACCCACCGTCACCTTTACATCGGGACCCACAGCCTGGTTGGCCGCTTCTGCGAAGTTGAGGTACAGCTCAGAAAGGTGGATGAGACGCACCGACCCGTCGGCATTACCATTCTGTTTCGATTTCCAGTTATTGAATTTGCGTATGTAGTAACCGGTGCGGGTAAAGCGGCGGTTATCGGGATTGATGCCTTCTACCCCGCCTGTGAATGTTTCTACCTTTTTACCGGCAGGTGCGTCCAGATTACGGACTGCTCCATTATAGTAAATAGAGGCATAGAAGCGCGGATCGCGGCCAACATAAGGGTTCTGCGGGTCGTAACCGGAAGCGGGATTGATGATGGGCACCAGGCGGTCGGCATCACTATAGCCGGTAACAGGTGCTTCACCATTGGCCATCTCATACCGGTCTATCATTTCCTGTGTGGGATTAGGGCCTGATTTGGTCATGCCGGGTGTACTCGGCAACCCGGCGTTCTGCCACATGGCCATCTGGCCGCCGGTGTGGAGGATGGTTTCTTTATCGCGGGTACGCATGTCGTTAGAAGTGATGAAATGGTACAGGGCATAACCATTTTGCGCGATGGCAGCATCGGGTACTTCGTTGAACAGGGTAAACCCGTTGGCCAAACATTCGCCCAGCGCCTCGCCGGTGGCGGTGGCCACCTGCTGCCAGGTGTAGGAACCATCGTTCCAGAGCGGACTGGCGGCATACAGCATGGCCTGCGACCGCACGGCATACGCTACTGCCCGGGTCATGATCCCGTACTGATTCTCATAAATATCCCAGTTGAAGCCCGGCCGGCCCGCAGGTACCATGAGCGCAGAGTCGCATTCTTTGATGATGAATGCCACTACTTCGGAGAACTTAGCCCGGCGGTCTTTCGAGAAATCGTACCCGATGGGCAACGGCCTGTCGAAGATGGGTACACCACCGTAGCGCCTGATGAGCTGGAAGTAATACAGTCCGCGCAGCGTATGCGCCTGCGCCACCCAGGAGTTGCGCTCTTCAGGAGATGCCACGATGTTAGCTGCGCGGATACCGTTGAGGAATACATTGGTTTTACGGATACCTTCGAACAGGCGCTGCCAGGGCTGCCCGTCTGACGACTGCCCACCGTAACTGGAGGCCGTAACGTCTCCGGCATACCATGCGCGGTAGCGGGAGTTGGCGGTGAGATCGTCACAATCCTGCGCTTCGTCGGTAAAAGACGAGCGGTCTACATGCGGACCGGGCACAAAGCCATAGCAGGAGTTGAGGTAACCGCGCGTGTAATCATAATCGTTAAAAACTTCTCCCAGTGTGATGCGGCCGTCCTGCGGCAGATCGAGCTGCTTGTTACAGGCCAGTGTGGCGGCAGCGAGGAGGAAGGGGATTATCTTTTTCATGTCGTTGTTTTTAACACGTCATCGATTCGGTGATTAGAATTGCAGCTGAACGCCTGCATTGAATACCCGGTATACCGGAAAAGCTCCGTAGCCGCCGCTTTCAGGTCCGAAGTCGGACGTGGGCAGCTTATCCCACGTGAGCAGGTTCTGCCCGCTGAGCAGCACCCGCAGCCTTTGTGCTGCGAGCTTTCCGGATACGGATTCCGGCAGTGTCCACATCAGCTCTACGTTTTTCAGGCGGAGGTAAGAACGGTCGTAGAAATAGAAGGTATTGGTTTCGTGGTTCACCGTTTTGATCATAGAAAGTGCGGGATGTGAGATGGCCTCACCGGCGGCGTAGCGTTCGGCCGTCCAGGCGTTGCGATGGATGGAGCCGTATACCCCGTCGAACTCCGTTTCACGTACGCCCATACCGGAGTAAGAAGTAGCGTACTGGCCGGTGCCCTGGAACAGGAAGTTCAATTCCAGTGAACGGAACCTTACTCCACCGTTGATGGCGTATTGCTGCCGCGGTGTGCTGCCGTAGCCCATGGGAGCCTTATCTTTCTGATCGATGATTTTGTCGCCGTTGAGGTCTGAATACCGGAGATCGCCGGGGCGCGGGGTACCGAATGAATAGGTAAGTCCGCTCTGCGTGATCTCATCCTGCGAGTTGAAATAGCCGTTACCGTTTGAATTGTCTACCACATATCCGAACTCCGTACCCAGCGAATACCCTTCTTCCCAGTTGCGGTAGGCATAATCTGCCGCACGCTTCGCCTCATTCCAGCTAACGATGGTATTCTTATGCTGCGCGAACCATCCGCCGATGTTCACGCCCCAGTCGCGGTTCAGCTGTTTGCTGAAAGATGCGGTGATCTCGAAGCCCTTGTTCCGGAACACGCCCATATTGGTGCGGGGATAGTTGCCCAGCGGAATACCCTGGTACTGCGGAATCTTATTCACGGCACCCACTACCATATTGGTCATTTCTTCGTTGAACACATCGGCCGTGATGTGGATGGCATTGAACAGCCCCAGATCGATGCCGCCGTTGCGCTTCGTGGATACTTCCGCACGGATGCCGGGGTTGCCCACCAGGTTTTCTGTGATATTATACTGCAAATAACCGAGGGGGCCGCCACCGCCGAAGGTAACGTTGTCGAGGTAAGCGAAACGGGAAAGACCGGTACGGTCGTTCGCGGTTTTACCCCAGGAGCCGCGTAGTTTGAGAAGACTCAACCATCCTGCTCCTTCCATCCAGCGCTCTCCTGTTACCAGCCAGGCTGCAGACACGGCGGGCGTGCTGGTGAAGCGGACATCGCGGGCGTATTGCTCCGAGCCGGAACGGCCCAGATCGAACTGCAGGAAGTATTTTCCACCGTAGTTGTAAGCCACTTCTCCACCGAGGCTCAGCCGGTTGTATGGCAGCATGCCGGGCGCGCCATTGTCTGCCGTGGTGAGGTTCTGAAAGTAGCCGAATGCGGTGGCACCCACGTGATGCTTCCCGAAACCGCGGCTGTAATCCAGCTGGCTGTGATAGGTAAGATTATAATAGTAGCTGTGTGATTTACCATAGCCAAGCGGGGTATTGTTTTCACCGCCTTTCTTCACAAAGGCCAGCGTATCCCGCCGGTCGGTACGCATGTAGCGCTCGTAGTTTTGGGTGGTGGAAAGACTGCCCACCGAGTTTGTCTGATAAGCAAAAGTGCCCGTGAGCGATAAGCCTTTCGTGAGCCACGACAGATCGGCCTCCACGCCTACCTGCGAGTTGATGTTCACCACCGTGTGGCGGTAATACCCCGAGCGGTTGAGCATCCCGTATGTGGGCGATCCTACCTTTTCGGTGGTTACCACCTGATCGCCTGCATTGGCTTTGCCGGAAGGGTCAGGGATAATAGGCGTTAGCGGGCCGTACGTGGTTGACGGCATCTGGAAAAGACTGGAATACACGCTTGAATTACCTGAACCCGGGGTACGCTCGCGTTTGATATTACCGCTCAGCCGGAGGAAGGCTTTGATGTATTTGTGCAGGTTCATATCGAGGTTGGAGCGGTAGTTTGCCCAGATGTTGTTGGCGTCTGACTTGTATTTGTCGGTATCGATGTTCCATTGCCCGCCCTGATGCATGACATTGAGGTTCGAGAAAAACTGTACCCGGTCGTTCCCCCCATTCAGGCTCACGTTCACCCGTTCCATCCGCGCAAAGTCGCGCATGTAGCGGTCGTACCAATTGTTTTCAGGATACAGGCTGCGGTTGGAGCCGGTGCGGAAGCCTTCCACCTGCGCTTCGTTGAAGATGGCATAATCGCCACGGCCATCGTTCTTAGCGGCCTGATTGCGCATAGTGGCGTACTCGTAGGAGTTGTACCAGGTGGGGCGGGTAGTTACTTCCTGCAGCGACTGATCGAGCCGTACATCAACTTTTAACGGTCCTTTCCCGCCGCGCTTCGTTGTTACCACGATGATGCCGTTGGCGCCCTGTATACCGTACAGCGCCTGTGCCGCAGCGTCTTTCAATACTGATACGGACTCGATCTCTGCAGCAGAGATGTATTCCAGCGTTTGCTGGCTGTTGTAGGATACCAGCGTACCATCCATGATCACCAGCGGGCCTTGTTTACGGGCGGATGATTGTCCGCGGATGAACATATCCGTAGAGGCCCGCGACAGTTCGGAACCGGATTCATGGGTAAACAGTCCCGGCATGCGGCCGGCGAACGACATGCTGAGATTAGCGACCGGCGCACGCTCCAGCTCTTCACCGGATACGGTGGCCACCGCACCCGTGAGCGCACGGCGGGTAGTGGAGGTATAGCCCAGGTACACAGGTTCATCCAGCTGATGAACGTCTTTATTGAGTATGATGTCAGTTGCTGCACCGGGCTGTAATGTATCGCGGCGGTAACCGCGCATCCATGCGGTAAGGGGCAACTGATCATTTTCGACCGTCAGTTGAAACTGGCCGTTTGTACCGGTGGCGGTACCATTGCGCCCGTCTGTTGTTTGTACGGAAACACCGGCAAGCGGGCGGCCCTGTGCGTCAGTGATACGGCCGGTGCGGACGGTCCCGCTGGTTTGCTGTGCAGCGGCAGGGATCGCTGTGCAGGCGAGGATTGCCGTAAGCGCCAGTGCGAATGTATGTTGAAGTCTTTGTTGCATTTGGATTCGTATTTCAGTCAGAAACAATCCCGCGCTTACCAGCCGGGGTTTTGCCAGATTTGCCCGGTGATGGAGCGGAGGCGGTTGGCCTCGTCCAGCGGCAGGGGCAGGTAGAGGAACTTGGCCGTATAATTTTTACGTTCCACCTCCCGCACGGGGCGGCGCTTGTAGGTATAAGATCCATTCGCGTTGCGGGTGATCTCCATGGCGGTAACCCATTTATCGGTTTTGGAGAGGTCGCCGCCCGGGGCCGTCCAGCGGCGCACGTCGAAGTAGCGGTTTTCTTCCAGCGCCAGTTCCACCCTCCGCTCGTTACGGATGCGGGTGAGGAGGACGGCTTTGGAAAGACCGCCAGGCAGATTGGGCATACCTGCGCGGGCGCGTATCTCGTTTACTGCCGTCCATGCTTCATCCAGTTTACCGGCTTCTGCAGCGGCTTCCGCGAAGTTCAGTATCATTTCACCGAGGCGGTACCATTTGTGGCCGGCGCCTGCTACACCGTTATCATCGCCGGAAGTGGGGTACAGGAATTTCCGTTCGTAATACCCCGTGCGGGTGGCGCTTCTTCTTGCAGCATGGATACCCGTAAAAGGCTCGCCCACATAGGTGGTGATGATGCGGGTACGGTTGCCGATGCCTGCGGGATAGTTTTCCGGAGACTCGGGCGTTTCCGCGAAACCCCAGCGCGCCTTGCGTTTGGAACCATTGTAATAAATGGTGGCGTAGAAACGGGGATCGCGGTTGGCGTAAGGGTCGGCGGGATTGTACAGCGTATTATCGGGATTGTAATTGGGCTGGGTATGCTTTTCGTCGAGGTAAGGATTGTCGGGATTCAGCACGGGCTTACCGTCGGAAGTTTCATAAGCATCCACCAGTTCCTGTGTAGGACAAGTACCGGATTTATACCCGTTCTGCGCCCCTACTCCATCTACATGAAAGATATTGCCGGTATTGCTGCGGTGCTGGTAAATGGTTTCCTTATCTATCGGGTTATCTCCCGCCTTCATATGCTGCGTGAAATACTCGTTGTACAGGGCGGTATGCGGGTTGAGATTTGGTCCGAGATGCGCATCGGCAACGAGGTAAAGATGCGGCAGGTTTACTTTGTTGTACAGTTCATATCCATTTGCACGCAGTGTGGCGAGGGCCTGTTTAGTAACGTTGTAGGCCTCTTCCCAATGGTTCTGCCCGTTGTTATACAGCGGACTGGCGGCAAACAACATCATGCGGCTTTTGATGGCAGCGGCCATGGCTTTGGTGAACCGGCCGTTCTCCGCATCTACGGTAATGCGCCAGGGCAGTTCGCTGGTAGCTAAAGCCACATCGCAATCTTCCATGATGAACTTCACTACTTCGTAATAGGCAGCTTTTTTCAGGTTGGAGAAATCGTCTGTGAACTTATGCGGCACTTTTTCGATGGGTACAGACGGGCCGTACCACAGCAGCAGTTCGGTATAGTAAAATGCGCGGAGCAGGTGGGCTTCTCCTTTCCAGCGGCTGCGCTGGAGTGGATCGCTCACCATGGCCGTATCAATGCGGCTGATGAAGAGGTTGAGGTTGCCGATGGAGTTCCAGTAACGGTTCCAGTAGTTGCCGTTGTTCTGGTCGATATTAGCGGGGTTATCGAGCGGGTGGGCACCGGGTGCGGCATCGCCATTGTACATCCTGCCGGAAATGAGCGTTGGCTCGGCTTCGGCATCGGTATCCCAGGAATCGTCGCTGAGGTTAACAGGCCCGCGTGAAGTAAAGAAGTAGCCTAATCCCTTGCTGGGCACGTTGGCATAGCAGGTATTGAGGAATGCGGCTACTTTATTGTTGTCGGCAAATATCTCATCCATGGCCAGCTTTCCATCCGGCGCCATATCCAGCGCCTTATTACAGGAAACGGCCGCCACGGCACACATCAGTATAAAGGCATATATCGATTTCATGTTAAACTGGTTTGAATGATCAGAAGGAGGTGTTGAAACCGACGCTGAACGTACGGGTGATCGGGTATCCGATTGCGTTGTTCGCCTCCGGGTCAAGGTGCGTCATCACAAAGTTTTTGGACCAGGTGAAGAGGTTCTGTCCACCTACATACACCCGTGCCGTGCGCAGCCCTATGGGGCTGATCCAGGATTTCGGGATGTTAACAGCTACTTCCGCATTCTTCAGGCGGGTAAAGGCCCTGTTGGTGATGAAGAAATCGTTGGCGGTGAAGTTGGTGTTAGACTTGGTACTGAGGGCGGGGTACGTGATGCGCTCCCCTGCCGCGTAGCGCTCCGGCGTCCAGGCATTGCGGTGCAGATCGAAGAACGTACCCTGTTTGATGATCTCATACACGCCATTGTCTGCATACCGCCCCGTGTATTTGCCTACGCCCTGGAAGAACACGGTTACGTCGATCATTTTCCAGGTGGCGGAGAAGGTGGCGCCCCAGGTGAAACCGGGGATATGGGTATTGCGCAGCGGCTGCATGTCTTTATCATTAACTACACCATCGCCGTTGAGGTCTTTATAGATGAAATCGCCCACGCGCGGACTGCCGAAGCCATAAGCTGTTTTCGAGAGATAAGCATCCAGCTCCTGTTGCGAATTGAAGAAACCGTTGCCGTTGCTGCGGTCGATCTCATAGCCCCAGTGCTGCCCCAGCGGGTAACCCGTGCGGCGCAGGCGGTAGGCGTAAGATTCATCGTTGATGGCTTCGTCGATGAAGCGTACTTCGTTTTTATTGGTGCCGTAGTTACCGCGGAACTGCACGAACCAGTCGCGGTTCAGCTGACGGTGATATTCCAGTTCGATTTCGAAACCTTTATTGTAGATCTCACCAAGGTTCACTTTCGGGATATTGCCCAGCGGTACGCCCTGTATGGCAGGGATGGTGCCGCGGGTGATGAGGATCTTGCTGCGGTTTTCCGTATAATAATCGAAGGTGATGCTGAGGTCGCGGAAAAGCTGGAGGTCGATACCCACGTTCTTTTTCAGCGCTTCTTCCCAGGTGATTTCAGGATTGCCGAGGAGGCCCTGGCTCACTCCCTGACCGAGGCCCAGGCTGCCCAGCGGACCGCCGCCCATGGAAATATTGCTCTGGTACAGGAAGCGTGCGCCGCCCATCTTATCGTTCCCTACTTTACCATAAGAGCCACGCAGTTTCAGGTTGGTGACGATGTTATTTCCCTTCAGGAAAGCCTCGTTGCTTACCACCCAGCCAAGAGAAGCAGCCGGGAAGAAACCGAAGCGTTTGCTGGGTGCGAATTGCTCGGAACCGTTGTAGCCGGCATTCAGTTCAGCGAAGTAACGGTTATCATAACCATAGGTAGCTCTTGCCGCCACACCGATCACGTTGAAAGGGATCTCTCCTCCGGTAGATTCCCAGTAGTCGCGCTGTGCCAGCACCATGCCCGATACGTCATGTTTGCGCGCAAACTGGCGGGCGTAATTGATGCGCCCCTGCATGTTGATGTTGTACCGGGAATCAGCGCCTTTAGCGAGTGAAAGCCGGTTCTGGCCGGTGCGCTTCACGGAATAGATCATCTCGTCTGTAGCGTAGTTCACCTGCGCCAGGTACAACGGCTCCAGCTTGCTGCCCTGCATGGCAGTAGTACCGCGGGAGTCGAAAGAGATCATGCCGCGCATGCTCAGTCCGGGTGTGATCAGTTTGCCGAGATCCCATTCCAGACCGAGGGAGCTGTTAAGGTTGGAGCGTACCTCGTTGCGGTAGCCCTGGCGGTTCATCACTTCAAAAGCGGAACGGTCGAGGTATCCGGGGTCGATGATAGCGCCTTCCGGTACTCCGAAGCCCGGGAGCGCGGTGGGCCCGGGTGTGATAGGGATGATCGTCTGCGCCTGATACATCAGGTCGGAGATCATCCAGTCGGTGCTGCTGTTGGGGTATACGTTTGCAGAAGGCATGTTCACCCGCTCTATATAGCTGCCGATATTCAGAAAGCTTTTGAGGGAATTGGTGATCTTATAGTCGAGGTTCGAGCGAAAGCTCCAGCGGTCCATTTTAGCTGATGGGTCATATCCCAGCTTCGACTTTGGCTCCACATTCAGGTTACCACCCTGGTGCAGATAGTTGGCATTGGCAAAATAGCTCACCTTATCCGTGCCGCCGCGGATGCCCAGGTTCACGCGTGTTTGCGGCGCAAAACGTTTGATCAGCTCACGGTAATAATCGTGATCGGGATACATATACCGGCGCACCGCCGCCTTGGCTTCATAATCGGGTGCGTTGGGATCAAGACCTGCAAGCGGGTTCTGGTATTTGGCGATAACATCCTCAGGAAATGGCGCTTCGGTGATACCGTCGTTCTTCGAAGCCTCGTTGCGCAGCCGCATGTAATCGACGGAATGGAGGCGTGAAGGCTCCTGTGTGAAAGATGCCCAACTTTGGTCTACACTAAGGTTCAGCTCGGCCTTACCGGGCTGGCCGCGTTTGGTGGTGATGAGGATCACTCCGTTGGCACCCCTTACCCCGAATGCAGCCGTTGCCGACGCATCTTTCAGGATGGTGATTGTGGCTACCTCGTTGGGGTCGATGGTGCGGATATTGTCGCGCGGCACATCGTCGATGAGGATGAGCGGACTGGCACCATTGGTGGTAGCCACGCCGCGGAGGTACATAGTGGCATCGTCACGACCGGGCTGGCCGCCGGCAGACTGGATGGATGTAAGGCCGGGAAGCTTGCCGGCAAGGGCTACGGCTAAGCTGGCGGAGGTGGTCATCCGGAGATCTTCGGAGCCGATGGATGATACGGCGCCTGTTACCGATAGCTTTTTCTGCTGGCCGTACCCCACTACCACCACTTCGTTGAGGCTTTCGTTGGTCGCGGAAAGGCGGACGTTCAGAGTTGCCCTGCCTCCAGTTGCCAGCTGCTGCTGCCGGTAGCCGATGAGGCTGAAAACCAGCACGGCATCGGCCGGCACCTGAAGGGTAAACCGCCCGAGGGCATCGGTTTGTGTACCGGTGCTTCCATTGAGCAACCGTACTACCACACCGGGTAACGGTGTAACGCTGGCGGAATCGGCCACCGTTCCCGAGACGGTTATTTTGTTTTGCGACCGGGCCGGTAAGGCAAAAAGCATTACCGCCAGGAACATATAGCATGTTACCCGGAATCGAGTATTCAGTTTCATCATGACGTGGACAGTTTTCTTTTACATGTTGTGGATTTGTTGACGATATACGTGGATCATTCTGAGAAAGCGTAGTTGAAACGGCCGGCGGGTGCTACATCGCCGTTTACGAGGAAGTCCATGATGTTACCATCTTCCTGCATATTATCCGACCATTTAAACTGGAAGCGGAGCGGCCCGCTGCTGAAGTATTTGCGGGGGATGCGCAGCTCGAGGCGGTTACCTTCATACCGGTATTCCACGTCGGCCAGTTTGTTCCAGTTCCACCCCGAAGCAGCTCTTTCGAGGATGGCCTTTTTACCTGGTGTACTGCGGTTTATCATGAGGTCGTAACCTTCCCAGCCGGTTTTAGTATCGCAGTCGGTATCGATGAACAACCGCATCCATGCGGGATCGGTATGGGGAGTGAGGGGTGCGGCCGTTTCGATGTAGAAATAAACGTTTTGCGCATCGCGTGCCACGCGGGCAGCCACCAGATCGTTCCTGCCGGTGTTGTTAGTATAGTGCGTGCCTTTGAAGCCGTCTGAATCGCGGTGGATGGTACTGCCTTTATGCGCCCGGTAAAGCGGCAGCACACGGCCCCAGTCGGAGAAGCCCCCGTCGATCTTCACGGTGGCCGGAGCCGAAGGTTTTGCTTCTGCCGGCATGCCTTTAAACCTGCGGATGTTGGATACCAGCTGATAGTAATAGTTATCGCCATGGCCGCCTTTCATCGGCTCTATATCACGGCTGTGCTCGTTATCGAACTGATCGGGGAAAGCGTTCTGCTGGCCCTGCCATACTTCATATCTCCCCGCGATCCATTCGTTCCAGCCGGTTACGAATGCCAGTTCAACGTTTTGGCCCAGCGCACGATCCCATTGCTCCTGGAAGTTGAGTCCATATTGATGGGCATCGGGCCGGGGATCGTGACCGTTCTTATCGGTATAGCTGCGGCCGAAAGCGCCGGGCATATTCATGGCGCTGAGTCCGTTGGCTTTGGTCCAGTTCTGGGACACGCCTACCGTCATCTGCTCGAAGCTGCCATCGGCATTTTTAGCGAAGCCGTGTTGCGGATAGATCTCCAGCCAGCCCCAGTGATCGTTGCGCTGGGGACCTTTGTCGTAAACCGGCTGGCCGGGGCGGAAGGTGAAGAAGTTTTTGATGTCGGGATCTTCGATATTATCGGGGTAGGCCATGATAAGCGGCTTGCCCTTCCATTGGAACCACAGGTCTTTATACAGGCCCGGCTTGTAGAGATCGTTGTAGATCTGGCTGATGGCGCTGAGGGTGTGCTTACTTGGGCCAAAACCCAGCATAAAAGCGATCTGTGGGGTGCGTACACCATCTTTCCGGGCCTGACTGAACACTTCACAAAGTGCCATGTAAGCGGGCTTCCATACGAGGTCGCCATTGGTGCAGTCGAACATGATCATATCCACACCAGCATCTGCCAGCATTTCAGCATGTTTGCGGATTACCCATTTATCGGAGTTGGTATAGAAACCGAAAAGGGGTTCGTTCCAGAAGTTCATGATATTGGCCGGCCATTTGGGGTGGCGGTAATTATGAATGGCATCCGGATATTGCTGTAAGAATGCGGAAGTATTGTGCGGAGCAAGCTTATCCTGATGGTAATGCCAGGTCCAGTAAAAGATGCCGACGAACTTATCTTTCTTTACCGGGCCGGCGGCGGCGCTTACGGGGAGCTTACGGCCAAGTGCGTCCGTTGCGGGCAACGTGGCGGAATAGTTCACCGGCGATTCCTGTGCACGCAAAGGCTGCAGGAAAGACAAAAGCATACAGATACCGGCGGCCTGCCGGATAACGGATATATACATACAGTAAGAATAAGCGATAGTTGGTGCTGCCCCCTTAGCTAAAATGGCGCACTGTTTTTCAAACGTGGCAAACTGTGGAATTTTCATGTCTGCTGTTCCGGATCGTTATGCTGCCCTGCCATTTTATTTCGCTGCGTATCAGTTCCTGCAGGTGCTTCCGGCTTCCTTAACTTTTCATAACGTATCCGTTCATCTCTTTTTTTCCACTCAACCAATCAATAATACTCGAATAAATTCGTCCCTGCAACCTGCACCATCCTGCCCGAGCGTCCTGCACTGTCCTGCCGGCATGCTGCAAACAGGCCATAGCAGCTGATTTAAAGCACATGATACCGGAAATTATTTTCGTATATTGATGCATAACACCGCCATTACATGCAAGTAGCTTCCTTTCATACAATTGTTTTACTGCTGATTACAGCCATCAGCTGCAACACTTCCGCGCCTTCAGAAAAAACCGCTGCGCCGGTAGCATCGCCGGAAAAAATTACTGCCGGCATTATGCCCTACCTGCAATATCAGGCAACGCATGTAAGGCTGACCACATCCTATATTGCGCTGGACACTGCCCTGCAGCCCATCGCCCGGGAAAAGTTCCTTGAACTGCTGGCCTCCGGCGGCTATCTGCCCCTGCGGCTGCAATCGCCGGACTCCCAACAGGTATACCGCCTGCATCCCATACCGGAAACGGCAACGGATGTACGCGGTGTAATACAGCAAACAGGGATAAGGTATTTACAATATTTCAGGGAAGAAGGAACAACGATGCCGCTGTTCAACTGGACCGATCTTAACGGCAACCAATACACGCCTGAAAATACAAAGGGGAAAGTGATGGCATTAAAGTGCTGGTTTATTGCCTGTCAGGCATGTAAAGAAGAGATGCCTGCATTAAATGAGATCGTGCAGCAATACCAGGAAAATAAAGAGATGCTTTTTGTAAGCCTTGCCTTAGATGAACCTGCGAAGCTGCAGGAGTTCATGCGGCACACGGCATTCCGTTATGCGGTGGTGGGAGATCAGCAACCGATGATGGACTCCCTGCACATACATGCCTACCCTACTCATCTTGTAATAGACCGCAAAGGGAAAATCTTCCGTATAACAGACCGTCATGAAGAGCTGGACGCTATCCTGCAGGAAGCGCTCCGCGAAGGCTAAGGCTGCTTCACCGCTGCGGGCTTTACGGCTCCGGGGTGGAATGGCAGGTAAGACGAGGAAGGATCTGCACCCGGTGCATGCAGGATCAGCCCGGTACAAAACATTTTCTGGTTTACTTCGAAAGAGATGCCCTCGGGTGCTGTGAGTACCCGCACGGTGTCTGCCCCTTCGGGATACCAGGCGGTTTGCGTGAGTGTAAAGCTGCGTGCAAGATCGGCCAGTGCAGACCCGGGACCAGCCTTGCCGGAGGTACCGTAGCCGGGGAGTGTGGTGCGGAACATCCGGATGCGGGCGGTATCATCTACCCCCATATTGCGTTCGGTATACAGTGCGGTTTCATACCCGTTTGCTTTCCAGATGGCGAGGGCTTTGCCCATGGCAGCATCCCCACTGTCCGGCCGCCCCATGCGGGAGAGCTGGGGGCCTGCATCCGCTCCCAATATGAACTTACCGGCGGACTTCCCGGGGGTTACCAGGCTGTCTGATGGAACGGTATCGGTAACAGGTGCATCAGGAGGAGGTACCGCATCGGAATTATTGGTACGGGGGCCTGCATGGCAGGCTGCCAGCAGCATGGCAGGGGCAAGGAAAGGCAGCAGGTTTTTCATGTACATTTTGCAGCAAGAACCCTGCCATCAGCATAAATGGAATTGCTTCTTCTTAAAGTCAATCACAGCAGGTCCATCTGAGCATCCACCCACCTCTTTCGCATGTGCGTCAGCCGGGCGCCGCCCGATGATCCACTTGCCTGTTGGTTTGTGCTTCATAATGATCCCAGAGTCAATCACCTCCCCCTTCTTGCCAGACAGTGTCCCTCCGGCATGAATCACCCGAATTGAATCGCCATGGATCACCACAGTTACATGCTGGCCCTTTGCCCGCTTATCCCATTCGGCATACACCACCTCGTAAGTATACCGCCCGTCTGGCGGATGTTTCTCCTGCGGCAGGGCAAGCATTAAGAGGGAGAATAGAAAATGCATAGGGATGTCTTTCCAATGAAAATACAATAAGCTCCGGAATTAATCCCCGCATACATACATTTCAGCCATTGATTTAGCCGTTCCGATCGATTGATGCCCCTTCAAAAAGGTAGTTTCAGACAAGTAAAACGCCATTTGGGGCCGGGTGCTCTGGCAGCAACCGGGCTTACAGGATAGCTTTGCACCTGAAACCAATAATACCCCTATGATCCGCCATGCTTTGTGGGCTTTAGCCCTGTTGACCGTTGTTTCCTGCTCCAAAAAACCGAAAGTGGAACAACCCGGCCCTTCCCTGCCACCCCCTACCGGTAAACCGTTCACTACCGCCAAAGGCGCAGTAGCCGGTACCGTTGCCACCGCCGTGATCGGTGCTGCGGGTGGACAGCTTCAGTCTACCGACGGACAAGTCCGTATCCAGGTCCCTGCCGGCGCCGTTGCCGGAGATCAGAACTTCAGTATCCAGGCAGTATCGAACACCCTGCGGCCCGACAGGCCCCTGGTTGCCTACCGCCTCCTCCCCGAAAACGTGACCTTTACCAAACCGGTGAGCGTTACCATTGGCTACGAGCCAATAGCCCTTACAACAGGCAGCGAAGATATGCTGATGCTGGCCTGGCAAACGGCAGACGGCACCTGGCGCCCTCTCCCCACTTCGCTCAACAAAACGGCACACACCGTTACCGCGCCAATGACCCATTTCTGCGATCTCGCTTTCTACGAACAGTTTGAGTTGTTTGCGGCTAAAACCGAGATCAGAGCCGGCCAGGAAGTAGCGCTCCGCTGTGGTGTGCAGGAGATCAACCTGAACCAGGATTCCCTGCTGGCACCCATCGAGCATAAGGTAGATGATGCCACTTTTGGCCGCACCGTGGGCAGTAATTACTCCATGCTGCATGACAAGTACGTAACCCGCGCCACCGGTTGGAAAGTACTCAGCGGACCGGGTACGGTTACCGCGCAGAAGAACCCTTTCGGCATCGAAGGTAATGCCGTTTACAAAGCGCCCGCCACCATCACCGGTGTTACGACCGCCATCGTGGAAGTTACACTGGAAGGCCTCATCGGACTGAAAGACCCCAATTCCCCAAACGGCATCCGTAAACCGGAAAAGCTCGTACTCCGCCAGCCAATTCAGCTGGTACCGGAAGCAGCTGCCACTTTCATGAAAATTGAAATAGACGGGGAAGTAATAATGATCGCTCCCCAACAGCCCATGTTTGCTAACTATGACAATGACCTGGCGCTCTTTGATGCCGAAAACCCTGCCGGCATCGCCTGCCAGGTTGCCCTCTCAAATCCTAAATTAGGTACATGGCCCTGCGGCCAGCAGGAAGGCACAGCTACCGAAGCGTATGTGACTTTACAAAAAAGCACCAACGATTTCATGGCCTCTATTTTTTGCGAAGAAGCAGGTGGCGCTCCGATACAGAAACACTCCGCCGGAAAGCTCACCATTTCCAAAGTAGGCAATGCCAATGAGCCGATAGAAGGCGTTTTCACCGGCACCCTCTATAAAAGAAAAAGCGTGGTGGGTTGCGACTGGCAAACCCATTCCGTAAAAATCACCTTCCGCTTTCTGCGGTTAGTCTGATACCAGTTTACCTACACTGTAAGGCAACGGTCCCCGATTCAGGGGGCCGTTTTGCGTTTGCGTAATACCCTATATTTGCCACATACCGAAACGCTGACGCCATGCAACAAAACAAATACGACGACCCGGAATTCTTCCTTCAGTACAGCCGGATGCCACGCTCCACACAGGGCCTGAACGCCGCAGGCGAATGGTCTGTCCTGAGAAAAATGCTGCCGCCGCTGGAAGGAAAAACCGTGCTCGATCTGGGTTGCGGTTTCGGATGGCATTGCCGCTACGCGCGCGAACAGGGTGCCGCGCAGGTAACCGGGATTGATATTTCGGAAAAGATGCTGGAACAGGCGCGGCAGGCAACCAGCGACGAGGCTATCACTTACCGCCGTCTCCCCATCGAAGCCATCGATTATCCCGCAGGCTCGTTTGATGTAGTGCTCAGCTCCCTCGCCCTGCATTACGTAGCACCCTATGCCGAAGTTTGCCGAAAGGTGTTCAGCTGCCTGCGGCCCGGCGGATCGTTCGTGCTCTCTACCGAGCACCCCGTATTTACCGCCCTCCCGCAGCAGGACTGGTTCACCGATACAGCCGGTAAACGCCTGCACTGGCCTGTAGACCTTTATCAGGATCAGGGTCTCCGCCACACCACCTTCCTCGGCCATACCGTGGCTAAATATCACCGTACACTGGAAACGCTTCTTAACAGCCTTCTCGAAGCCGGATTCCAACTGCAATCAGTTGCCGAGCCGCAACCTACGGCTGAAATCCTCGCCGCATATCCGGAGATGCAGGACGAAACCCGCCGCCCCATTTTCCTCCTTGCAGCAGCCATAAAACCTTCCTGAAGCAGGTAACGGCCGTGCAGTTGGTCAAAGTACAGGTGCCGATGGTCAATCGGAAGGTGCCCGGCAGCCGGGGAGCTGGTAAGTTTGTGGCAAATCCTGCCCGTATGGAAACATTTAAACGCCAAAGTTACCTCGATTGGCTCCGCGTTGCCGCCATTGCCGGTGTACTGCTATACCATGCCGCAAGGCCTTTTATGGTGGATGACCCCTGGCATATCAACAATGCCGCGGGCAGTGAGGTACTGTCTGAATTCGCATTCTGGCTGAGCCGCTTCCGCATGCATCTGCTGTTCTTCATTTCCGGGGCGGTTACCTGGTTCATGATGCGGCGGCGTACGGCAGGGCAGTTTGTTGGACTGCGGCTCCGCCGGCTGTTCGTTCCGCTGGCGGCAGGCATGCTCCTCATTGTGCCGCCGCAGGTGTATATGGAGCGGGTGGCGCAGGGGTTCACCGGGAGCTTCATGGATTTTTACGGATCGGTGCTGCGGTTTGAGCCGTACCCTGCGGGGAACTTCAGCTGGCATCACCTCTGGTTCATTGCTTACCTGTTCCTGTACGATCTGCTGCTGGCTCCCTTCTTTGCATGGGCCGTATCTCCGAAAGGAAAAGCCTTCTCGGAGAAGCTCCGCTGGCTGGCGAAAGGGTACAGGGTGTACTGGCTGATCGTACCATCTGTGATATGGTTCTCTGCCATGGTATTGCCCTACCCTTCCACCAACGATCTTATCCACGACTATTGCTATTTCATATACTGGATGCTGTTTGTCATAGCAGGTTTCATCTGTATGGTGCAGCCCGCGCTCATGGACAGCCTCGAGCGGAACAGGCGGCTTTCACTTACCATGGCCTTTATCCTGCTGCTGGGTATCAATTACCTGCGGTGGAACGATATTGAACTGGAAAACTGGCTGCCCGACTGGCAAACCAATCCCGTTACTTACCTGTACCTGGCGCGGTGGCCCCTGCTGTCGTGGATGTGGGTGCTGGCGATAACGGGTTATGGTAAAAGGTACCTGGCTGCCCTGAGGCCTGTGCCGGATTATGTGAACCAGTCGGTGTACCCGTTCTACATCCTGCACCAGACCATTATCGTCATCATCGCCTATTACGTGGTAAAAACCGATGATACCATCGGGATGAAATACCTCTTCGTCACCATCACTTCCCTGCTGGCATCCGTGCTCATCATCCACTTGTTTATCCGTCCGTTTGCATGGGTGCGCTTCCTTATGGGTATGAAGCTGCGGAAGCAGGCGGAGAAAGTCCCGGAAAAGGAGCCTGTTGCCCGGCCGCAGATGTCCTGAAATTGATTTAAATTGAATGATATGAAAGGCAGATACTGGAAATGGTTCTTCCCTCCCCTGTACGGACTTTGCATCTACGCCAGCATGCGGCTGGTGAACGATGTGATCTCTGAATCCCGCTTCTGGGAGCGGCACTGGAGTATCAATGCCATAGAGATAGGTACCTGTCTCACCCTCAACTACCTCTACTTTTACGTGCTGGGCCGCCTGCTGCAGAAGCACCTCCGCTCCGGCCGCAGCGCACCCCTGAAAGAAATGGCGGAGGCCTTCCTGTATATAGAACTGATATCCTCAGTAACGCTTATTCCCATGGCGGCGCTTACGGATGATGGCTGCCAGTGGTATGATGTGATCAACATTTACCTGATCCCCGCGCTTTATATGTTGCTGTATTACGCCATTGCCCGTGGCAATGCATGGGTGCGCAGGAGCTTTGAGCAGCAGTTACTGATAGAACAGATCAATAACGACCGGTTGCAGACGGAGCTTCGTTTCCTCAAAGCGCAATACCATCCGCACTTCCTCTTCAACGCCCTCAATACCGTGTACTTCCAGATGGATGATGATGTACCGCAGGCAAAGCACACCATCACCGCCCTTTCCGACCTGCTCCGCTACCAGCTGTACGACCGACAGCAAACCGTACCGGTAAGCCGCGAACTGCAGCACCTGGAAGCCTACATCGGACTGCAACGCGAACGGATGAACGAGCACCTGCGCCTTAGTGTTCACTTCGATCCGCAACTGGATGCGCAACATATTTACCCCCTGCTCCTGCTGCCTTTGGTAGAAAACGCATTCAAATACGCCGGTGGTGAATACTGGATAAACATTAAAGCAGTGCTGGAAGGCAATGCGATCCGCTTTACCGCCGCCAATGCCAAACCCGCTATTGCCACTACCGGGAAAGAAGGGGGCATCGGACTGGAGAACCTCCGCAGGCGGCTGGAACTCCTGTATCCCGGCAGGCACAGTCTGGCCATAGATAACCAGCCGGATCATTTTACCGTGACATTAAAAATTGAATTATGAAGATACGCTGCGCCATTACCGATGATGAGCCGCAGGCCCGCAAAGGCCTGAAAGGTTATGTGGAGCAGATCCCTTTCCTGGAGCTGGCCGGTGTATGTGAAGATGCCGTGGCGCTCAACCAGCTGCTGCGCACACAGGAAATAGACCTCCTTTTCCTCGACATCGAAATGCCGTATATCAGCGGCATCGAACTGCTGAAAAGTTTGCCCCGCCCGCCCAAAGTAATATTTACCACCGCCTTCGAACAATATGCCCTTAAAGGCTTTGAGCTGGAAGCGGTGGATTACCTGCTGAAGCCTATCCCCTTCGACCGGTTCCTGAAAGCCGTAAACCGCGCGCATGATCTGCTGGCATCACAACCACAGGCTACTGTACCCGATCATCTTTTCATCCGTACCGATGAGAAGCTGGTGCGCATTGAGTGGGCTGATATTCTATATGTGGAAGGAATGGAAAACTATGTGCGTATCCATACCACGCAAGGCACGCATATTACCCATGCCACCCTCAAATCCGTACTGGATCATCTCCCCGATCCTCCATTCCTGCAGACCCATAAATCTTATATCGTTAACTCCTCGAAAATAACCGGCATTGAAGGCAATGTTATTGAGCTGGGAAAGGTGCAGGTACCGCTTTCCCGCACGTTGAAGGAGGCCGTATTGGAGCGGCTCCTGCGCGACAGGTTACTGAAGAAATAATGAGTTCAGCGTGTTCCGGATATCCGGAAAAATAATATCTTAGCGCTGCATACATAAAACCTTTAACCCGGTACATCCCTTATTTATGAAGAAAATCATTCCCTTTTTGACCCTGGCGGCCATGTTGCCCGTTGTAGGCGTGGCACAAACAACCAATACCTTTCCTGCAACAGGCAATGTCGGTATAGGAACAACAGCACCCAATGCATCTTTCAAACTGAACATTCATACGGCGGCTGCCAGTTCAGACAATATGGTAAGACTGGTGCATGATGGTATTACAGGATCAAACTTTCAGTTCGGCACACCGGGTACCGGTTATGGAGTACCGGCACATCAGACGGGCAACGTTATTGAAAGTTTCCGCGATCTCCGCATCGGGGCAGCCAATGCGAACAGCAACCTCTTCTTTGAAACCGGCCGCATCAATGCCACAGCAACCGTGAGGATGAAGATTACCAATACGGGGCTGATTGGTATGGGAACGGAGTCCCCGCAATCGCAGTTGCATGTAAATACAAGTTCTGCAACCCCTTTCCCGAATTTTTTTAAGATTACTCAAACTGAATTTCCTGCAGGATATCTGCAAATTGTCAACGGTGCGTCCTCAGCCTTACTGCCTACTATTGCTGGAAGAGCAGATGCTCCATCAAGAACTTTAGGCATTAATGTTGTTGGTGAATCAAATGACATCCCGACACCTTTGAATGAACCTTCCACAGCCGCCATTATGTTATCGGCCCGTTCGAATGCAGCAACTCCTGTAGCACTTACGCAGGCTAATCTATTATCCATAAATAATTATGGCGTTTCTATGCTGATGGTAAAAGCCAATGGCAACATAGGCATTGGTACCACTAGTCCCGGCACCAACAAGCTTGCTGTAGAAGGTACCATTGCTGCGCGGAAAGTAAAAGTAACGCAAACCACACCCTGGCCCGATTATGTGTTCCGCACAGATTACCGCCTGCCTGCGCTGGAAGAAGTAGCCACACATATCAAAGAGAAAGGTCACCTCCCCGGCATACCCACTGAAGCAGAAGTGGCCGCCAATGGCCACGACCTCGGGGACATGAACACCAAACTGCTGCAGAAAGTAGAAGAGCTCACCCTCTATTTACTGGAAATGAAAGCCGGTAACGATAAACTGAAAGCAGAGAACGACGCAATCCGTAAACGCCTCGAGCAGCTGGAAAAGCGGTAAATCACTTTAAATAATACCCGAAAAAGGAGTGCCGTAAGCACTCCTTTTTTGTTCCCTTTCCTGAAGGTGGATTATTTGGAAAAAGACTGTATTTTGAAGGCTCAAACCCTTATTCATGAGCGAATCCATTGCTACCGGCAGGGCACGTATGCCCGAAGGCACCGCACCCGTCCTCGACCGCAGAACCGTTGAAACCGACAACCATAACCTGCTGCCCCTGCTGCAACCCGGCATGCGCGTATTGGATGCAGGATGCGGTACCGGTGCCATCACCTCCGGAATAGCGGCACGCGTGGCCCCCGGAGGCTCCGTAACGGGCATAGATACAGGCGAGGCCCTCATTGCACAGGCGCAGCATAACTTTGCCGGTGTACCCGGGTTACTGTTCGAAGTAGCGGATATCCATTCCTACGCGCCGGCAGAAAAGTTCGACCTCATCACATCCGCCCGGGTGCTGCAATGGCTCCCCGATCCACTGCACACCCTCCGCAGTATGCAGGCCCTCCTTCGCCCAGGTGGCATGATTGCCATCCTCGATTACAACCACGAAAAGATATCCTGGAACCCGGCGCCTCCGCCATCCATGCGCCGCTTCTATGACGCGTTCCTGCAATGGCGCACCGATGCCGGTTTCGATAACCGCATTGCCGACCGGTTGCTCCACCTCTTCAGGGAAACCGGTCTTACCCATATAACCACCCAGGCCTGCCACGAAACTTCCACCACCGGTACACCCGACTGGGAAGCCACTGCCGGCATCTGGAACAAAGTAGCCGCCTCCCGCGGCGTGCAGCTGGTAAACGATGGATACATCACTGAAGCGGAACGGGTTGCGGCTATGGAAGATTACAATGCGTGGGTAGCTAATACCGGGCAATCCATGCAGCTTTACCTGCTGGCAGTAAGTGGGAGGAATGCGGAGTAAAACGTGTTAGGGGTTTCAGATGTTCGCAGACAATTCTCGCGTAAAAGCCTGCAATGACTTTAAAGCACGATAATATGGAACAGAAGCCCCTTGCGAGATGGCAATTGCTAATTTACAAACTTCATTATCCTGCAATTCAAAATCAAGCAATTTACAGAGATTATTCACTGCTGCATTATTGTTAGCTAACATTTCACGGACTTGTCTTCCTGCGATCATCGCCCCGGCTATGAATGTATCAAATTCTTCAGCATTCAGAATATCTTCATGGTTTGCATATAGAAGTTCGATATTGATATCAAACAAATGGACTAGCAAGAACCCAATATCTTTTCCATCTTTCGTATTACTGGTACTTCTGTCCTTCCAGGCGAGCAATTTGGATAATATTAAACCGGGTAGAGATATTACTTTGAACTTTAGCTGCAAATCACTTAAAACTATTTCATGGTGATTATCCGCCATTTCCGAAAACCCCAGCACTGTCATCATAGCCATATCCGCAGGCGGCCATGTGTATGTCCCATTATTATCCTGTACCCCCCCATATGGAACAAAATCAACAGCGAACTTTCCTTTATACATTAGTCTATGCGGTATTGTAGTTTTCCCGAACAATCCGGACTCCACTAATTTAGTTACGATATCCTGATAAGCAGTCCAATTGGGAATATCGATGGCAAAATCTACGTCCTTTGTCAATGCCGCGCTTTGCTGGTTATATATCCCAAACATGACTACATCACGCGCTGCAGCACCTACTAATAAGAAATTGCAGTTCTGATCAGGTAAAATAGTTTGTATAGAAGTCAATAATTGAGGTAGATGTTCCGGAACTCTGTTACTCGCCAATTTGAATAAACTCATCCTTTATTTGTTTTGCGATCTCCTGATGACGGCTATCAGCGCTTGTAATTAAATCTGCATAGGCTATCAGTGGAGGTACTACATTTTCAACATTTCCGGTGTACCATTTTGCCTTTGGCTCCCAAAAAATATCATATACATCTAACTCAATTCTTTGGTTGTCGGGAAGGATCTTCAATTCCTTTTGAAATTCCCAAAAATCTGGTAATGCAAACAATGTAAGCTTTCCGGGTATAAGATTATTCGTATACAAACTACCAGCTGCCTCCCCTCCCCATAAACATTCCCATGATTCAACTGGAAACTTTTTAAAGTTACGAATCATATCTGAATCAATGAATCGATAAGACTTTCTGTGCAAACTCGGTTTTAAAACTTCCTTATATGCTTTAACCCACCGCTCCAGAAGCTCTTGCCTGTTAACTAAGTAATATTCATCCGGTGATTTTTCAATTAAGTATCCAGCGTTCTTTAACTCTTTTACAATTATTCCCACTGAACCAACTGAAACTCCGGTTTCGATGGCCATGTATCTATATGGCAAGGTGACAAAGTCTGGTTTCTGGAGAAACCCAAACAGCAATTTTACTCCGGCAGAAGTAAACAACCTCCCAGGTTTTTCGACTTTTATTCTTTCTGGTTTTTTACCTGACTGATGAATAACAGCCATATCATGCATTAGAAACACGTTACCCCAACTATCAATGTAATTTATCTCATTTGACATTAAACGGTTTCCTACTTCCGGGAACATAGTTTTTGTAACAACTAGTATCGACGTACTTTTCTGTTGAGATTTTAACAATAATATCAGTTTAACATCCTGATGTAAAATTTCACTTCGACTATACACTAAATACTCTTGCGACTGATTTTTGATTGTAACTAATGCTAAAGTCGTGGAGGTCGACTCCATGACACCAGATATTTGTATTTGAATTGCATCCTGAATGGGTTGCGGTAATTGCTTTAAACCTTCAGACACAATGCTTTCTATTCGATTATTGTACATTTTTATTGCTTGTACACTCTGGGTGCACATAATAAATATAGGAATAAATTCAGTCTTATGCAAATCCCTGAATAGCCACCCAGATAAATAACACTCTCAGAAACAATATCTTAACACTAAAACTCCTCACTAAACACCACCGCCCCATCCGTTGTAGAGAACCGAACGGAGTTAACAGCTCCTGTGCCATCAAAGCGGTAGCTGATGCCTGCCAGATCCCCTGCCGGTTTCACGTATTGATAGTGGAACGCTTCTTTACCATTGACGAATATACGGGCATCGCGGCCCTTCACTTCGCAACGCACCTTCACCCACTCGCTCACTTCACAGCCAAGTCCGGATAAGTCGGTGCCCATGGCAACGAACATGGTATCGCCCACCATGAGCGCCATATCCCCCACGCAGCCAGGCTTCGCCAAAGGAATGATATAGGCACCTACCGTGCCGTGGATGACGATGCGGATACCGCCGCAAACTGCGGAGCCTTGTATGTATTCGCTGCGCAGCTCCGTTTCAAGTATAAAATCATCGGCACTGAGCCCCTTCATGTGATCGATGTAAAACATCTTCACCAGGGGCGGTTTGGGCTGCATGGCGATATTCCGTGCAGCCAGTTGTTGCGGCGTAAGGCGCAGCACACCATCGCGGATCGTTTCTGATGCGGGATAATACACAGGTACCGGCTCCTGCTCCACCGCGGTAAGCCAGCCCTCTGAGGGAATGATAAGATCCTGCTCCTGCACGATATCCCGGCCCACTACCAGCTTTGCCTTGAAGTGACCGGGGTAGTAATAAATGGATGTATAGACTTTACCGTTTGATGGCACTGGGAAGCGCCGCTTCGGGTCCCACGACTGCTGGATGAATACCGAATCCCCCCCTGCCGCACCGGCATCGTAATGGAACACCACGGAATTGGGAATCCCTTTCGCAAGCGGCTCCATGGAAAAACTAAAAGCCCCTTTATGTCGAACGGGCTGCCCCTTCAGCCAGCGCATCCCCTGCCAGCCGGCCAATATTACCAGCAGAAGTACCGCAGCCCAAATCAGGGGTTTCCTGCGCAGGGGTGCTCCGGCCACCGGTATTTCCTTTTCATCAGGATCACTTCCTGAAAGCTGCTGTTTCAGCTCCCGCCAGCCGGCATGCCCGGCAAAGCGTGCGAGGGTATTGAGCGTGGTGATCGATGGCATACTGTCGTACTTCACCTTACCCCAAACTCTTTTGAGGGTGCTTACGCTGAGCAGCACACCTGTTTCTTCCTGAATACGGGCGCTGAGGGTTTCAAAATCACCCCGCTGCCAGTCGCCGCTATGGCCCCAGCCCATCCGGAGCGCTATCTGCCGGCAGCATTCCTGTAATACCTCCTGATTATTCACAACTGGAAATCAATGATTTAAGAATTTGAACCTGGTTTGAACACGATTGGTCAGTGGTTGGGCAGTCACATTTATCCGGGGAATTTATCTTGCCACTGATCCTTCACACAAATTACAAATTCAATTCCATGCACCGCACCCTGTTCATTTTTCTTTGTCTGACCACTTACCATGCTTTTGGCAATACGTCCGTACCCTTCGATTCTCCCCGCTGGCAATTTGATGCGAAAACCGCCGTCAGGGAAACCCATTTCGGGCAGGAAGCCCTTCGCCTGCAGGGAGGCTATGCATTGCTGGCGGATGCCAATTTTAAGAACGGGGTTATCAGCTTCGACATCTCCGTGAAAAAGGCCCGCTACTTCCCGGCAATACAGTTCCGCATGCAAGGCCCGGGACAATTCGAGGAGTACTACCTGCGGCCTCACCAGAGCGGCAACCCCGATGCCATGCAGTATACCCCGGTGTATAACGGCCTTGGCGGGTGGCAGCTGTATCATGGTCCCGGTTATACCAATGCCGCCCCGCTACCGTTCGACCGCTGGCTGCATGTGAAGATCGTGGTGAATGAGCGGGAGGCCGAAGTGTATTTTGATGATCAGCCCGAACCCATCCTGTTCATATCGCGGTTAAAAAGAACGCCTGCCGCAGGCATGATCTGCCTTTCCAACCCATCGCCTGAAGATGTATGGTATAGTAATGTGAGCATTACGCCGGATGCGGCTCCCGTTATAAAAAGTAAGTCTAAACCACTCCCCCCGCTGCCTTCAGGTACCATTACCCAATGGGAAGTGTCGCCCCCGTTCAGCGAGCAGCTGCTTGCCGGTGTAACCACCCTCTCCTCCGCCCTCCATTCTCCTCTTTCCTGGGTTACACTGGCGGCCGACGAAGCCGGAACGGCAGATCTTTCCATGCTGAGCGGTGTGTCGAAAGACAGTAACACCGTGTTCGTAAAAACTACTATCACCTCGGCCCGCGATGAGATCCGGAAGTTCTCTTTCGGATTCTCGGACCGGGTTAGACTGTATTGTAACGGAAAACTGCTATATGCCGGAGAAGACAACTTCATGTCGCGCGATTACCGCTTTCTGGGTACCATTGGTTATTATGACGCAGTGTGGCTGGATCTGAAGAAAGGCCGCAACGAAGTCTGGATGGCCATTTCCGAGAACTTCGGGGGCTGGGGTGTAAAAGCCCGGCTGGAGTAACAACAAAAAACGCAGGCATTGGCGCGTTTCCCCTTCGGGATTGTCGCGTTATGCCTGCGTTTCCTTTGTAAAAACGAGTTAATTTCAGGTATTAAATGATGATTAAAAACCTTCGTCATGAATACCACCACTGTATCTCCCAAAGGGACCATTAAAGCCCGCTTTACCGCTAAGCTCGTTAAGAGCGAAAACAAAGGCGGGTGGACCTACCTCATATGGCCGGAATCCGTTGCCTTCTTCGGTACACGCGGACTGGTAAAAGTCCGGGGGAAGATAGACGGGCACCCGTTCCAAAGCTCCTTTATGGCACTGGGCAATGGCACCCACAAGCTCCCCGTTAAAGCGGAACTGCGCAGCCTGCTGAACAAATCTGCCGGAGATACCGTAACTGTATCGCTGGAAGAAAGATTGTAAGCGGATTTATGTAATTTCCCGGGATAAGAATACCCCATGAAACAAGTAGATGCCTATTTCCAACAACTCAGCGAACCCAATAAAAGCTGCCTCCTCGCCCTGCAATCCATCATCCTGCAACAGGACCGGGATGTTACTGCCGAATGGAAATACGCTATGCCTATGTATTGCTACAAAGGGAAAATGTTCTGCTTCATCCGGGTAGACACGAAATCGCAGTTGCCATATATTGGAATGGTGGAAGGGAATAGACTCAATTACCCCGGACTCGAACAGGGCGACCGGGCACGCATGAAAGTCATGACCTTTGACCCGGAGGCCGACCTGCCGGTTGATACATTACATGAAATGCTGAACGAAGCCCTTGACTTTTACCGCAAAGGCATCATCAAAATTGAAAAGAGCAGGCTTAATCAACACACTCGTCGAGCAGGTAGATGATAGACTCATAGCTTTTACCCACAGCTTCAGACAGGGCCATTTCGCAGGTTTTGGCACTGGAATAATACCCGTCATAACAGCCGCTTTTCACATCCGCCGCTTCGGGCTTAGTAGCAGCAGCAGTGAGTTCGGGGAAGAGGAATCCTCTGTCGCCCGCCATACCACAGCAACCTGCGTTCACCGGTATCATTACGTTATCTGCCAGCTGCTTCGCCAACTGCGTGAACTTGTTCTCAAGGCCCATCTTCTGCAATGAGCAAACGGGATGCAGGGCAATGCTTTGCTTACGGCGTTTCACTTCCACACGCGGCAGCACTTCTTCCGCCAGGTACTCGATACTGTCGAGGATGCGCATGGCATCGAAGCGGGATTTGTTCTGTTCGGTGAGTGCCGGGCGGCAGTCGCGCAGCGTATGAGTGCAGGAGGTGATATCCAATACCACGGGGAATTTACCGCCCTGCGTCCATTTCCAGAGCTTTTCCACCGTAGCGTTTACGGTGTGGGTATATGCCGGGGCAAAGCCTTTGGAAGAATAGATCTGTCCGCAGCAATTACCACCGATATCATTGGGTTGTATGAGAGCGATACCCGCTTTCCGGGATACGGAAGCGAAGGTATCTGTGATGTTCTTTTTACCCGTTTCAGAACTGCCCATAATGCGGTTGATGCACGACGGGAAATATACTGCACGCGGCCCGTTACCTTCCGCGATGGTTTCGGCGGGTGATGGGTGCCAGGTGGCAGGATGCAGATGTGTGCTCCACAACGGCATGGCGGGCACTACTTTCCGGATGCCTTTGGTGAGCTGCGTCATGGCATGTTTGCCGAATACAGCATTCACGGCAGCGCCGGTCTTCAATCCCACCCACACGGCTTTGGATACGAAGTTGAAATTCTTGGCCACCTGCAGGGCTACCTTGTTGGCAAAGGGACTGTGATTCTCCCGGCGCAGGCGCTTCACGAGCATGCCCGTATTGATGTCTACCGGACAGGCAACGGCGCAGAGTCCGTCTACCGCGCAGGTATCAAGCCCATCGTATTGATATTCTTTCAGCAGTTGCTGGTAATCTTTTTTGCGGTGCTGGTTCTTCAGCCTCACCAGTGCCCGGCGCACTACGATGCGGCGGCGGGGAGTAAGCGTGAGGTCTCGGCTGGGACATTTATATTCACAGAACCCGCACTCCATGCATTTATCCACTTCCTCTTCCACACGCGGCAGTTCTTTCAGGTTCCTGATATGTGCTTCCGCGTCTGCGTTGATGAGTACACCGGGGTTGAGAAGGTTATCGGGGTCGATGGCGGCCTTTAGTGTTTTCATCACTTCATAGATGCCGGGACCCCATTCTGTTTCCACAAAGGGCGCCATGTTACGGCCGGTGCCGTGTTCTGCTTTCAATGCGCCGTCGTATTTACCGGCGATGAGTTGTACTACTTCGCGGATGAAGCCGTCGTACCGTTGTATCTCTGCGGGTGTATCGAATGCCTGGGTTACTACGAAGTGGATATTCCCATCTTTCGCATGCCCGAAAATAATTGCGTTCTCATATCCGTACTTGGTGAACAATACCTGCAGATCGAGGATGGCATCACCGAGGCGGGCAACCGGCACGGCGATGTCTTCGAGGATCACCGTGGTACCGCTCTGGCGCACGGCGCCTACGGAAGGGAACATGCCTTTGCGGATCTTCCAGAGGTAGGCCTGCTCCACGGGGTTTTCCGTGAAGGAGGGTGGTACAATGAGGGAGATGTTACCGGACAGTCCGAGGAACTTATCTTTCTTCACTTTCAGCTCTTCCTGCGTATTGCCCTGGTACTCTACCAGCAGCGCAGCGGCGGCTTCCGGCAGTGTTTTCACCAGCTCGGGGATGCCGGGCAGGTGCTCTACCGAACGGAGGGATGCCCTGTCCATCAGCTCCACTGCTTCCGCGCCCGATTCCGTGAGGGGAACGATGGCAGAGCATGCAGTATGGATGTCGGGGAAATAGAGCAGTCCGGTTGATTTTTCCGGGTAATCGGGAACGGTGCGCATCACGGCTTCGGAAATGAAACCGAGGGTGCCTTCGGCCCCTATGAGGAGGTGAGCGAGGATATCCAGCGGTTCATCGAAATCCACCAGTGCGTTTACCGAATAACCGACCGTGTTCTTGGTGCGGTACTTGGCGCGGATGCGTTCGAGGATCTGCTGGTCGTTACGGACGCGGTCGCGCAGCGTAACAAGAGTATTGTATAAGGCCCCGCACTGTTCGCGGAAACGTTGGTATTGAGCGGGTTCTTCGGTGGTGAAAGTCATCCCGTCCGGTAAAATGAACCGGATGTATTGGACGGTGTGGTAGGAGTTTTTGCTGACGCCGCAGCACATGCCGCTGGCGTTGTTGGACAGGATGCCGCCCATCATGGCGGAGTTGATGCTGGCAGGATCGGGTCCGATCTTTTTACCATGCTGGCGGAGCCTTGCATTTACGATGCCGCCGGTGATGCCGGGTTGAACACGAACGGTGGCGCCATCGTTTTCGATCTTCATGGTTTGCCAGTGGCGGCTGAGATCAGCGAGGATGCCGTCGGTAACCGATTGGCCGGAAAGACTGGTACCTGCCGCTCGGAAAGTAAGGGGGATGCGGTGCTGCTGAGAGAACCGGAAGAGGGCCTTCACTTCATCTTCATTGACCGGTTGCACAACGGCTTTGGGTTCCAGATGGTAAAAACCCGCGTCAGCGGCGTAAGATAAAATGTCGATCAGCCTCGTTTTGATACGATCCGCGGGAAGAATTGCTTCCAATGCGCGTCCAATAGCCTCCATTCCTGTCAGATTTGGTTCCTTGTAGAGATAAAAATCACCCCAAGTTACGCCATTGGCGGAAATATCGCAATCCTAAACCGGCGGTCCGGTTTAAGCACTCCATTCCGCCAGTTGAGCTGCCCGGAATTTCACTCCGGCTTTGAACAGTTGGCGCAACCCCATCCCCCGGTTATTTTTCGTGCTACCGATACATGAGATTATGATTCAACTATTCCTGCTGAAGCCCGATTTCCGGGACGAGAAACTGGTCCCTGCCCATCAGACCTATTACTGTCCCGAATGCGCCTGGATCGAGGGCATCCTGCACTACTACCCTTCCCTGAGAAGTCATATGGAAGTGATTTATGTGGACTTCCCCCGTCCGCGGCCCGCACTGGAAGCCGTGCTGGGTACCCAGCACCAGGGATGCCCTGCGCTGGTGTTTAGCCCGGAAGACGATCCATGGCCCCTTAGCGGACAATTCACCTACGCCCGCGGCCTTCATTTCACGAACGATAAGATGGTGATAGCCCGGTTTTTTGCGGAGAAATGGGGTATTGCGCTGCCGCATCCCTGACGAACTGTCCGCCGGTGTACGCCCATTGTCCGGAACCGGACAATGCAGACGGGCGCTTTCTGCCGAAACGCCCGTCTGCATTACATCTCTCTGATTGGCATACCGCTTGCGACCGCAGGGCATGCTTATCAACTACTTCCGGACGGCCTGGAGGAACCTGCTCCGCCACAAAAGCATCGCGGTCATTAACCTGGCCGGATTATCCATCGGTTTTACCTGCTGTATGCTCATCGCCCTGTACCTGCATCACGAACTGCGGTACGATGATTTCCAGGAAAAGGGGAACCGTATTGCCCGGGTATTGATGGAGTATAAGTTCGGTACCACCGGCGCTGCCAACAAAGGGACATATACCAGTGTGCGTGTTGCGCCACACTTCCAGCGCAACTTCCCGGAAGTGGAGGCAGGTGTGAGAATGACCAGTGCTCCACGGGTGGTGCGTAAGGGCGAGCATGTCCTGAACGAACAGCGTTTTGCGTATGCCGATTCCACCTTCTTCCGCATCTTCTCCTTCCCCCTCCTGCAGGGCAATCCGCAAACCGCACTGAACGGTCCGGATAAAGTGGTGCTGACCGCCTCCACCGCCCGGCGTTATTTTGGTAAGGAAAACCCCATAGGACAAACCATCCTCGTAGGCACCAATGCGAAGCCGTACGAGGTGACCGGCGTTACGGCCGACTGCCCCGCCAATTCCCAGATCCGGTATGATTTTGTGGCCTCCTTCTCCTCGCTGGGTATTTCGCCCCAATCAGAAGCCACCTACTGGAATGCCAATTACTTTACTTACTTATTACTGAAAGACGAATCCTCTATAGCCACCATGCAGGCCAGGCTGCCCGCGTTTATGGCAAATGAGTCGAAAGGCTCCGGAGCCACTATCAATTTCTTCCTCGAGCCAATGCGCTCCGTACATCTCTATTCCGAGTTTGAAGGTTTTGAGGCCAATGGCAGTATTATGGCCGTGTATGTACTGGGTGCCGTGGCACTGCTCATCCTGCTCATCGCCTGTTTCACCTATATCAACCTCAGTACCGCACGCAGTATGGAAAGAGCGCGGGAAGTAGGGGTTCGGAAAGTACTGGGTGCAGGGCCGCGCCAGCTTTTCTGGCAGTTCATGAATGAGTCGGCCATGCTGTGCTTTTTCGCGATGGTGATGAGCCTTGTGCTGGCCGCCATGCTGCTCCCTGCGTTCAACGGACTTACAGGCAAAACACTGTCTGCCGCCACACTCCTGTCTCCCCTTTTCATAGCCGCATCGCTGGCTGTAGCGCTGCTGGTAAGTGTGGCCGCGGGTAGTTACCCTGCCCTGGTGCTCACCGGCTATCAGCCTGTTAAAGTCCTCAAAGGCGCCTTCCAGCGTACCGATTCAGGACAGTGGGTACGCAAATCACTCATCACTTTCCAGTTCGCCATATCGGTTTTCCTTATTGCCTGTACGCTCATGATCAAGCAACAGTTGTCGTTCATCCAGGCCAAGAAACTGGGCTTCGACCGTGATCATGTGGTGGTATTGCCGCAGGATTCCAAAATGCTGCCCATGATGGAAAGCATCAAGCAATCGTTTACTGCAGGGCCGGGTATACTGGCCGTATCCCGCTGTGCGCGGACGCCCGTTGAGGGCGGCGGTGGTTATAACATGCGCTCCGCAGAAATGCCGGAAGATCAGCAAATGAACGTCACCGCCAACCCGGTGGATGAAGATTATCTTAAAGTATCCGGCATGCAGCTCATTGCCGGCGAAAACCTCACTGCGCAGGACATGAAAAACGCGGAGGACACAACGCCCGGCAACCGCCGGTTCCAGTTCATCCTCAATGAATCTGCAGTGCGCCAGTTGGGCTGGACGCCCGAAGAAGCCATCGGCAAACGCCTCTGGCTCGATGCAACCCGCCCCGGTGTCGTGAAAGGCGTGGTGGCCGATTTCCATTATGAGTCTCTCCGCCACAACATCCAGCCGTTCGTGATGTTCCCAGCAGAATACACCCGCAGATTGATCGTAAAACTCGACGGACGGGATATGCAGCGCAGTCTGGCCCATCTCGAAAGTGTATGGCACAAAGTAGCACCGCACCGGCCATTCGAATACACCTTCATGGATCAGGATTACAACCATTTATACGACTCAGAAATAAGGCTGGGCCACAGCATGAACGTGTTCGCCATAGTAGCCGTGGCACTTGCCTGTCTGGGACTATTCGGCCTGTCTGCTTACACGGTGCGCCAGCGGTTCAAAGAGATCGGTATCCGCAAAGTGCTGGGGGCTTCTGCAGGCAGCATTCTGTTGTTGTTGTCCGGCGGTTTTGTACGGCTTTCGCTCGCGGCTATCTGTATCGGTCTGCCGCTGGCATGGTGGGCTACCACTACCTGGCTGCAGGATTTCTCGTACCGCACACCGGTGCACTGGTACATCTTTGCAGGAGCTGGCGCTATGCTGATAGTGCTTACATTGCTGACTGTGGGGATGCAGGCATTGAAAGGCCTGCGTGCTAATCCGGTGAATAGTTTACGTTCAGAATAATTGAATCTCATGCTCTTCAGGCAGACATTCAGGACGGCGAATCGAGTGAAGCGTTTGAGGACGGAGTAGCAGACACTTCATGATTTACGATTCATGAATCATGAAGTGCCATGCCTTGAAACAGGTAACCTTACTGCGCCTTTAACTTATCTATCAGGCTTTTAAAATATGTACTTCCCCATATATCCAGCACTGTTGGGTCGGGAATAAACCTTACAAAATCTTCCCTGATGTAACTAAAGGAAACGGCATCAATTTTAACTTTTAGTAATGCTATCAGTTGCTCCCGGGTGATGGTATCTTCAGTCCACTCACCGGTATCCCGTGCACGAAGTAAAAATTGATGCAGGTCAAGTGAAACTCCCTTCTTTATATACCATTCCAGATCGTACCAATCTCTGCCTTTTACTCTTGTACCCCATTTACGAAAGAGCAGCGCATGCATTTTTCCTGCAAAGAGATTTGGTAACGCTATACTTTACCAGCAAGTACCCATCATATCTTAAAAATACCCCATAAAGCCGTGTGACGCAGTGTAGAAGACGTGTAACAGAAGTCTGGACCGGGTGTAATAAGGGAAAACAGGCCCCGGAGTGGCTGTAACAAGGCCTCCAACACGGGGCCAGCCTGCAATAGTTGGGCGGTAGCAAGGCCCAAACAGGGGGTGGAAAAGGTCTGGAACGGGGTCATACAGGCAATCAACAGGCAGCATACATAGGGCCAACAGGGAGTTAACCTACCGGGAACATGCCGGGAACTGTGGACTAAAGGTGGACTTGATGCGGACGTGATGTGTATGTGAGCTGTAGATGATATTGAGTATATAACAGGCCTGTTGAAGGAAGAAAGGGCGCCTGCAGCCCATGGCAATGGCTGGCGGAGGAGTGGCCTGCCGTGGAAATTTGGGGTCCGTATGTGATGAAAATGAATTGCTTACTACAAAATCTCCTGTTATGGCAGTGGGTTATTCCCGTGGTACGTGATCCTGCCCGTACTTAGCGGGAGCCGTATTATGGGGAAGCTCCGATGGGAGGAGGAGCAGCTTCTTACCGGGGCGTGATTTTGCAATCACCACTTCCGGGGTTTCATCCCCGATCACGGCAATGATATCCGCAGCATTGAACTTCCGGTTGTAGGAGATGGCTTCCTTGAGGAAGGTTCTGACCTGCAGGGTAACCAGTAGTGTGCCTTTGCCGGGTACGTCTACTGACAGGTCCGCTCCTGCGAAAGGTTCCTCCAGGTCGATGTGCAGCACGTCCGCATCCATGCCTGTAACGGTGCGGGTGGCGAAGTCGATCCGGGTGGCGATGAGTTTTATTTCCATCCTGACGGCATCGCCAAAGTTAAACAGCTCCTGTGCAGCGATATGCATTTTACCATTCTCCGTGAGAACAGGCAGCTGGCTGAAGAATTTTTCAATACCGGTGTGCCCGTTGAACCGGAACCCCTTCAGGCCGGCATGGTTATTTCTGCCAGCGGCCAGGATGGTACTGTTCAGCCGGTTCACGACGTTGCCATCGCAGAAGATGTCGATATCAGGCGCCACTGCATTGCGGATAAGGGCACCTTTGCGGCTGGCGGCGCCGAACCATTTTGCGGCACGTCGGGTATTATCCGTTTGCCTGACGGATTCCGGCATGGAGCGCAAACAGTGCTTACCGTTGCGCTTGTAGGCAATGACATTGCCTATTTTGCCTTTAAAAGTGATGACTGAGGTTACGGTTGCCATAACATTTAGATTTTGTGTACTTATATACACATAATACGTGCCAGAGGGGTTACCGGAGGGGTGCTAAAAGGCTGATTGTGAAATATTAGTGCATAACTCATGCTGCCACAGCCCGCTTTCAGGATGTGCAATGGTAATTGAACAATATCGAAGCAGTATCTCCCCTATTTCTTCCTGATCTCCCGGAGCATAAGGTAATACGCCGGACCGGGCATATTGCCATGGTCGTAACCGTCGAATTCGTAGAGATGGGTGTTTTTATGCCCTGCCAGCTGCATCATCCGCGCCCAATAGGCGTTTTCTTCATAACGGCCCATCATTTCCTTCTCCCGGTCGCCGGTATATAGGAAAAGCGGGGGTGCATCAGCACGTACATGGTACAAGGGCGCAAATGCATCTATTATCGCTTGTATCTCGGGGATATTCCGCTCTTTGCGGATGGTAAAATGGGTGATAGCGGTGGAGCTGAAGGGGAAGAGGGCTGCAATACGGTTAGCGTCTATCTGGTAAGGGGCCAGCCACTGTTTGTCGAGGCCCACCATGGCGGCGAGGTATCCGCCGGCGGAATGGCCGGCTACATAAATGCGGGAGGTATCGCCACCAAATTCGTGCGCATGTTGGAAAGCCCAGGCTACCGCTGCCGCAGCATCTTCAATATAAGCCGGACAGCTCACTTTCGGACTAAAACGGTAGTTGGCTGCCATTACCACCACACCCTGCTGCATCAGTTCTTTCGGGATGAATTTGTTACCTCCTGTTATTCCGCCTCCATGAAACCAAACGATCACCGGCAGCTTCGCTTGTTTTGACGGATGATATACATCCAGCACACAACGCTCCCGCATGTACGGCGTTTGTTCGCCGGTGCGGTAGGCTATATTGTCTTTCCGGATGTAGGTGAGGGTATCCTGGCCGGCGGCAGCGAAGCACAGGAAAAGGAGGATGCAGGATAACAGGTATTTCATGCCTGTTAAATTAAATAATTTATCGGGGGATATCTAACACAATCACCACCAATCCGCACCTTCCAGCACTTTGCCTTCTTTATCGAAAACCACGTGCTGATCATCGGGTGTACCGTCCAGCTCAACCTGGTAATACACTTTACCATCGCGGGTTACCTGATCCACGTCATCCACACGGAAGCCTTTGTAATCGGTTTTAATCGCACGTGTTATGGCAGGTGGCAATGCACCTTTGCGGAGATCGCTTTTCCAGGCAAGGAGCTTGCCCTTCTGATCGTAAAGCGCTTTATGATCTACCCGGCCAACATTGAAATCGGCTTCCAGGCGCTCGCCCTTCCGCTCCCATTCCACGTCTTTCGCCGTAGGGAACTTATTCTTGAAGGCCTTCTGAACGGTGGCAGGCACACCCTGCGCCACCCGGATGTCCTGACCGGAGGTAACACCAGCGATACATAGTGCGAGGAACAACAGCAATGCTTTCATTATCAAACAGTTTTACTAAAAATAACAAATCCTGCCGATAAAAGTTAGCTGTTAGCTTCCACTAAGCCGGGAAAATGTACAAAACCGGAACTCCTGTGTAGTGCCGAAAGGAGTGGTATGCAAATGCGTCTGACAACCATTTACCTGGAACTGACCACCGAAGGTGCGGGTCATCTTATCTTCAGAATATCGGGTAACGGGCAGTCCGCTGCATTTTTCAGGACCATTTTCGGAAAACGTACCCAATATCAGGGTGCCTCGGACAGCCATTGCCGCCATTTTTACATAACGGTCTATTTGCTGTGGTGTGGTCAGGAAATGAAATGCGGCGCGGTCGTGCCAGATATCGTATTGCTCTTCCGGCTCAAATGTATCCACATCACCTGCTATCCATGTAACGGATAGCGCCTTCTCCCCCAGCCTTGCCTTTGCTTTTTCCAAAGCCACAGCAGAAATATCCAGTACCGTGATATTAGAATATCCTTCTTCCAGTAAATAATCCACGAGTTTGCTGTCGCCCCCGCCGATATCGATAATACGGGCGTTTTTATCCCCCGCAGCATTACGGATCAGTGTCAGCGACAGCTCAGGCTTCTCCTGCGTCCAGCTCACCTCTGCCGGGCCTTTCTCTTTATATACTTTCTCCCAATGCGCGTGTTTTTCGCTCATGCCTGTATTGTTTCAGGCAAAATTACGGAATTACCCGTTCACCTCTCCTTCCAGGCAGTCCTTCACTTTGGGCTTCAGCATCACCAGCAGCATAATTACCGCTGCCAAAATCACAATTGACATCAGGGCAAAGTCACGCCCGAGGTTGCCTGCGTCAGTAGACTTACCCAGCCATCCGGTGATCATGGCACCGGAGAAAACGCCTCCCATGTTCATGATGCCATACGCCGTAGCACGACTGCGTGGTGGAACAAACTGGCAGAGGATGGGCATGTTATTGGCATCAAACATCCCGAAGCCCGCCCCAAAAAAGAATGCGGCAGCCACGAGGAACACCACCGATCCCCCAAGACCGAGGAACAACAAGGCCGGTATGGTGAGCGACAGTCCGATGGCACTGGTAAACACCCTGCCCCGCACATTGCGCTGCACCCAGCGGTCGGATAGTATCCCTCCCACCACCACCCCGATAAACGAAGAAGCCGCGATGGTAATGGTGGCCAGCGGCCCCGCTTCGCTCATGGGCACACCCAGACTGTCGGCAAACAACGTAGGCAACCAGTTCTTAATGGCCCAGCCGGGTATGCTTGGAATAGAAAAATATAAGAAGATCACCCAGAATGGTACCAGCACCAGCAGGCCTTTGACTCCCCCGAAAAGGGGCTTCCCTGTAGCAGTCAGATCATCTGCCGCATACGCCGGCCGTTTCTCATGCAGTAAAAGCATCAATACCGCCGCATATACGATCCCGATAAGCCCGAACCAGTGGAAGGTAGCCTGCCACGATGCTGCGGCAGCTATGGTGGCCCCAAAGCCTCCCAGTGCCTGCCCCATGTACAGGCCGGTCATGTGAATACCCACCGCAAGGGAACGCGTGGAGCCGGTATGGTAGTCCGCAATCAGTGATAAAGCCGCAGGGATATACAACGCCTCACTCACACCCATGATAGCCCGCAGGGCATAGAGCTGCCAGTAGCCATCGGCATACCCCATGAGCATTGTAACGGCAGACCAAACGAAAAGACTGCCCGTAATAAGCCATTTGCGGTTGAACTTATCCGCCGCGAGGCCCGATAAGGGCGACATCAGTCCGTATATCCAGAGGAACACCGCCATGAGGCGCCCGAAGTTGGTAGCGCTTTCCAGCTCGTGTATATCGATCTGGATGGCGGGCCGCATGGTGGAAAGCATCTGCCGGTCGAGGTAATTAAGCAGCGCCACCACCCAAAGGAGTGCTACTACGAGCCAAGGATAATATCTTGCGTTCTTCATCATACTGTACCGTGGGATCTTTTAAAGCTAATCAAATAAAGTTACTCTGCGGCGGTACGCACGCGCGGTGTTCTCGTACCCGGGCGCACTTCACCACCCGGCATCACCAGCAACCCATTCCAGCGCACCAGCGGTGTTGTTACCGGTGCCCATACGCTGGCGTTTGGGTTTGTTGCCGCATCCTGTTTGCGTTCTGTAATGATATGCCCTTTCAATGCCCATGCATCCTGCTTTGGATCGTAGGCATAGATGGAATCGGGGAAACCGGGATGCTGCTCACGCAGGGTGCCTGCCATGGCTGCATCTGCGCCGGAATCACCGCCGAAGATGATCAGCGTACCGTTGGAACCTGTTGCTGCAGGGGATGGTGCTGCTACAGTGGCGGCGGGCATCGTTGCACAGGCTATCCATCCACTGTCTGGATGATAGCGGTATGCATCGCGGAGATATCCGCGTTCGCCTTTACTGAAAGCCGCCCCGCTGAAGAGGAAGAACGTATTGCCCGAAGCACCTGCCACACTCAGCATCCGCGCGGCACCAGGCCATGTAGGGAGCTGCTGCCATTGGCGGTTTGATGGTGTTACTGAAAGGTCCAGCATATAAAAATCACTTGCAGCGTCTTTACTGTCCGGTGCATGCAAGCCTCCGGCCACATAGATACGATCTCCTGCCAGTGCGCCACAGGTATTGGCCAGTGGTACCGGTAAGGGAGGGAATGTGGTGGTATGCAGACTGTCATGCTTCCATTCGAGCAAATAGGTGTCAGCATAATGCCCTTCCGCATTGCTGCCACCAATAATAAGGAGTCCTTCCTTTATGGAAATGGAAACACCGTAGCCGAGCGGGCGTGGCAATGTTCCAGCTTCCTTCCAGGTACTGCCTGCATCTTCGAGTACGAATACTTTATCGTACCAGGTTTTGGTTCCGCCATTCCAGGGTGTTCCGCCGTTGGGGAAATTACTGCCTCCTGCCACCATCAGCGCACCGTTGGATACGCCGGCGAACGATCCTGCAAACCCCGTTGCATCAGGGATAGCAGGCAGCGTATCCCAATGATACGCCGCCTGCGTGGTTTCCGTTTTACGCATACTGCAACTTTCTGCCATACTGCACATCATTATTAAAGCAACAAAAAAGATATTTCTCATACACTACAATTGATGCAGCGCCTGCACTTCCGCTTCCGTGAGCGCTTTGCCGTAAATGATCACATCATCTATCTGACCATTGAAATAGGAAGAATTGGACGTAGCGCCTTCCTGGAACCCGATCTTGAAGTCCTGTCCGTTTGATACGCTACGTAAAGCAGGCGCCGTGGCGGTACCTACCCGCACCCCGTCGATATATACCGCTGTGGTGAGTCCGTCGCGCACACTTACCACATGATGCCATCCACCATCATTCACTTTACCGGTTCCGCCGAGGTTTACGAAGGTAGAACCCACGCCATCTTCGATACAGAAGCGCATCTGGCGGTCGGTAGCATTATCCATCAGGCGGAGCCACGTCTGGTTATCCTTACTGCCGTTGCGGCCCGATTCCTGCCAGAGCATCATGCGGGTAGTGGCACTGGTTTTCACCCACATGGCTACGGTATAATCACCCGTTCCAAAGTTGGTAGCGGCATGATCGGCCAGCATTACACCTGCTGAACCACTGAAGGTGGCTGTTTGCGCGGTATTGCCGAAGCGGTCGGCCGCAAAAGATACCCCTCCGCCCACACTACTTACGGAGATAGTATTCGGACCAAGGTCTGCCGCACTGTTATTGAATGGCAGGTAAGCCGATAAACCGGTTGCCGGGATCACCAGCAGATATTTATCCGTGGTTTTGGTGTTGGAATTAAAAGGGTTCCTTACCGTGAGCGTCACTTTATAACGGCCCGGCTGCGTGAAGGTGAATTCGGGGTCCTGATCAGCAGAGGCGAATGTTTCCGCTCCTTCCACTTTCCAGTCCCAGCCCGTAACATTACCTACGGATGCATCTTTCAGTTTGATCTTTCCGCCTGCATACGTGGCGGGCTGTGCGGCCGTAAAGGCTGCGCTGATAGATGAAGGATCCAGGATGCGCACGAAGTTCTCTTTCACCGCCTGATCGGTAAACTGTGGATTGGAAGCCGTCAGCGATACGCGGTAGTATCCGGTATCCGTGAACTTCATAACTGGATGCTGTACTGTAGAACGCAGCGTAGCGCCACCTTTCACGGGCGTGAACTCCCAGGCCCAGGTTTGGGGCTTACCCGCACTGGTATCTCTGAAGGTTACGTTCTCTCCCGTAAAGTATACAGCGGCAGCGGTTTTAAAGTCTGCACGTACGCGGTTATAATCTACGGTGATATAAGCTTTACGCGTCAATGTTTTCTCACTATGCGCATTGCGCACTTCCAGCGTCACTTCATAGGTACCGGGTGCGGTGTATATCACTTTCGGAGCCGACATGGAAGAAGATTCCGGTTTACCACCGGGGAAATTCCACTTCCAGTGCGTCACATATCCGTCGGAGAAATCTTTGAACACGATACTGTCACCGGCGCTGATCTCCTGTTTATCGGATTCAAATACCACTTCACGGATCACGCTGTCGCTGCGGTCTTCATCTTTCTTACAGGCGGCGAACAACAGGGCCGCAAAGCAAAATAAAAGGTAACGGGAATTCTTCATGTTGTTAGCTTTTGTGAGGGGAATGATGCCCGGATGCCACACCGCCCGGCAGGGAAGCCCCTGCGGCGCGCAATGTTTCTGCAAACCGGATGTCTTCGAGATACTGGCGGATGCCTTCCGCCTGCTGTGCATTCAGCTGCACCAGCGGCAACCGGCAAGGACCGAGGTCAGTACCCAGTATTTTCAGGATCGTCTTTTGTGTGGGGATGGGCGAATACCTTCCCAGACAGCGGATCATGCGCACGGCTTCATACTGCCATTTCCGCGCTTCTTCCAGCTGCCCGCTTTCAAAGCACGCTATCACCTTTCGGTACAGCGGTGCAGCAAAAGTGTACGTACTACCAATGGCGCCTTTCGCCCCCACGGCCAGCGCGGGCAGCAGCAGCTCATCGTACCCGAAGAGGATATCGAACTTACCGTTGCCGTACTCCACGCATGACTGATACTCATGCAATGTTGAAGCGGTGTATTTGATGCCCGCCAGGTTGGGGATTGCTTTTTCCGCCAGCTGCAGGAACTCCAGCAGGTCCATGGCTACGCCGGTTATAGCGGGGATGTGATAGTAGTAAAATGGCATCTCCGGTGCGGCGGAAGCGATCTGCGCCATGCAGTCGGTCAGGTTTTGTGCCGACGATGGTTTGAAATAGAATGCAGCCACGGCAGAGATAGCATCGGCCCCTATGCGTTGTGCATGCTCCGCGAGGCGGCGTGCTTCCGCAATAGCGGGGTGACCTACGTGTACCAGCACCAGGCAACGCTTGTTTACGGCTTTCACATAAGCTTCCGCGATCTGCATCCGCTCCTCGATAGTGAGGTTGGGGCCTTCGCCGTTGGTGCCGCAGATAAAAACACCCTTTACGCCATCAGCGATCAGCTGGTCTACCAGTGCGGGGATGCGGGTGAGGTCGGGCGTGCCGTTTTCGTGAAACGAGCTGAATGTGGCGGCTATCAATCCTTGTATTCTCATGGTGTGGTGTGTCGGTTTTAACGGTTTATCCAATTGGTGTAAAATTTCTTTAAGACAAGGCTGTAGTTCCAGCCCTTGTTATCTTTCGTATTGGTTTCATAAAGACAGTAAATGATGTTGCCCGGTCCGGCAGCGAGGTCGCTGTAACCGGCGGCTCCGGGGTCCAGTACTTTGGTAACCGGCCAGGTAAGCCCGTTATCGAACGAGGCTTTTGCTGTGAGGTTCTTACGCGGGTGCTTCCCGATGTCTTTACTATCCGGGTTCACGAATACGAGCGCAGGCTTTCCTTTGGCGGATGTAACCGCGGTGATGGAAGCCATGCAGGTGGGGTCGAACAGTTCATCTGCAAAGCGTACAGTACTCCATCCGGTGCTGCCATCGGCACTTACACTGAATGCGCGGCGCTTCACTGCCGAGGGACTGCGGATGCTCATGAGCACCTTACCATCAGGCAGCTGCACGGGCTGGCTCTCGTTGGGATTGGAGATGGTGGCGGAACTATCGGCTACAATGGCACCGCGTTCCCATGTTTTACCATAATCATCGCTGTAAATGGTGGCCATGCAGGAAGGATGGTGGCTGCGGCGGGGCGTCAGCTTGCGGGAATCTGCCATCCATACTGCTGATAACAGGCGGCCGTTCTTTAATTGTATACCGTGGCCCGGACCGGGCGCCAGCACCTTCCAGTTGTATTCCGGCTTGAAGCGGTCGTACACGGCGGTGATGTCTTTGGGTTTGGACCAGGTAAGCCCATCGTCTGCGGAAGATATGTAATACGCGTCTTTATAATCTTTCTGGTACAGCAGGTGTAAGGTTCCGCGATCGTCTACAATGGGCACGGGGTTGCCTACAGGGCCTTGTTTGAAGCTGTCCAGCACATGGATCTCGCTCCAGGTTTTTCCTTCGTCGGTACTCCTGCGCAGGGCCAGGTGCATATCCGCCCAATCGCTGGCAGTGCCGATGCGTGCTTCGCAAAAGGCCAGCAACGAGTGCTTCTTTGTTACCACCAGCGCCGGGATGCGCATGGAAGCATAGAGACCGCCGGGTTCAAAGACAACGTGCGTCTCTTCTGCCGGTGCAGAAGCTCCCTGTCTGAGTGTGCTGCAGGAAGCGAACCACATCCCTCCCAATACTGCCATGGCAGTCATTATCCTGATTCTTCTGTTCATATGCATGTATTCGTTACCGTTATTTGATGTTGGACAGCAGCACCGTCCGGAAGGCGATGCCGTTGAAGTATCTCGATAAACCACCCTCAAACAGCAGGCCTGCTTTTGTGTCGGAAAGCAACACGAGGTCTGAGTATCCTGACGGACCTTCAAATACTACGTTCTTCTTATCCCATGTCTTGCCATTATCGCTGCTCATGCGGATAGTCATATTGGTGCGTGTGGTAGCAGCCGGATTGGAGAAGAACAACCGGTGGTTGCCGTTCACCATGCCCGATAATAGGGAACCCTGGCAAACGGGGTCTGTCAATGTTTTTTCGTCGTATGCGGCAGACCAGGTGATTCCGCCATCGGTGCTGATGCTGGCGAGGCGCTTGTAATCGTTGCCGCCTACCCGCATGTTCAGCATGAGCCTCCCGTCGGATAACTCCGCTACGGTGCTCTCGTTGGGGTTCAGTCCGGATAGCTGCGGTACAGCGCCGCCCAGCTTCCAGGTAAGCCCTGCATCATCGGAATATATCACGTGTGAGTTGCCTCTTCTCCCCGCTCCTACTTCGATATAGTCGCAGGGTACCACCATGCGGTTCTTATGGGCACCCTGTGTAATCTGGATGCCATGGCACGGCCCGGTGGCGTACCATCCCCAGCCCGGTGCCTTCACGGTGGTGGTGATCTCCTTGGGAGCATCCCATGTCCTGCCTTCGTCTGCCGAGGATGTGAGGTATACACGGCGGGTATCTTTACTGGTACCCGCGTTAATGGTCCCGATATCGTCGTGCCCGTAGTTCCAGGTCATCAGGAGGCGGACGGTACCAGTGTTGCGGTCTACCACCGGGGCGGGGTTACCGCAGGTATTATCACCATCGCTCCATACCACCTGTAGCTTGCTCCACGTTCTGCCGGAATCAGCAGAGCGCTTCATCACGAGGTCGATATCGCCTTCGTCACTGCAATCGTTCTTGCGCCCTTCGGCAAATGCTAGCAGTCCGCCTGATTTGGTCATTATAATCGCCGGAATGCGGAAGCAGCTGTAGCCTTCCGTTCCCTGCTGGAAAACGTATGGCAGAACGGAAGAAGGCGGTTCTATTTTGGGATAGATCCTTTCCGGATCATCGTTACAGGCCCATGCCAGCGGCAGGGACAGGGATAGAATAAGAAGCGTGTACCTGAAATGCATCTTCATGAGTTTATTTGTAACCTTCGGTTTGATCAATATTTGGGTTATTCGCCATCACCGTGGTGTTCACGGGCCAGAACAGCGGGGTAGTTTTGCCCGCAAGGTTCGGGATATACTGGTAGATGTCCAGCGTACCGCCTTTATGGAAGCGCACCAGATCCCACCAGCGCTTGTTCTCGAAAAACAGCTCACGGCCGCGCTCGTTGAGTATCTCTTTCTCGATAACCGCCTTATCCGTAGCCCCGGTATACTCGCCGATTTTGGCGCGGGAGCGTACTTTATCGAGGTACGTTTTGGCCAGTGGGCCGTTGTTCAGGGCCGCATAGGCTTCCGCTTTGAGGAGGAAGAGATCGGCGAGACGGTAAAGGATGATGTCGTTATCAGAAATACGGTCGTCAGTATACTGCTTACCGGGATACTTCGTGATCCACGCCACTTTAGGACCGGTAGGCTGCCGCTCCGTTACCCAGGTAAAGGGAATGCGCACATCAGCCGGATTGGTGAATAAAGTGCGGGAAAGCGGGCTGATCTGATAAGCGCCCTGTCCGTTCCCGGAATTCTTTACCCAGGGGATGCTGTCGAGGTTCAGTGCGCCCTGTACGATAGACTCAAAAGGCAACGCATTTTTGGCATAGTTGCCGCCAGGTGTTTCATCGCGGTGGTAAAACGCGGCCATCAGTACTTCCGGGTTCTCGGAAGCACGTTTGCCCGTTACATCCGCGAAAGATCCATTGAGCTGCATGCCGGTGGTCTCGATCTCCGTGATCACGTCCACAGCCTGTTGCAATGCATCATTACCTCCTGCCAGTACTTTGGCTTTCCACATGAGGGCATCCGCCTTCATGGCCAGTACCGAGCCGTATGCAAAGCGGTAGCGGGAAGGATACGCGGTTTTGGAGAATTTGGACATCGATTTGAAATGCTCCAGAGCAGCATCCGCATCTTTCAGTATCTGCGTCATCACATCCGCCGCAGGAGAACGTGCCAGCAGGGGCACATCTTCCCCCGTTACCGCCTGCAGCATGACAGGCGCATCACCAATCACACGGATGAGGTGGAAGTAGAACCATGCACGCAGGGCGTAGGTTTCTGCAAGGATGCTTTTCTTCAGATCAGGATTGGAGTTGAAACCAAAGCCCTGTATCTTTTCCAGCAGCAGGTTGCAATGCCCGATGCCACGGTACCATTCCGCATAGTTCACCGCTCCAGAGGTGGGCGACAGCGTATGCGACCATGCCACCGTAAACCTTGAGTTGGAAGCAGAGATCAGCTCCTCACCTCTTTCCGTACCATAGGTAACGTTGTTGGCAAGACTGCGCAGCACCGTATAAATACCAACCACATTCGGTTCAAAATCACTCTCGTTCTGGAAAAATACATTATCCGTAATGCTGGACTCCGGCTCCACTTCCAGTATGGCCTCGCAGCCTGCGAGGATGGTTACCGCCACAAAGGCTGTCCAGATTCGTATCGTCCACTTTTTCATAATTGTACTGTTAAGACGTTAGCAATTAAAACTTCAGGTTAGCGCCCAGTGAAAACTGCCGCGGACGGGGATACCCTCCGGGGTCGAAGCCGCTGTACACTTCAGGGTTCAGGCCCTTGTAGGAAGTGAGATAGGCTACGTTATACACGCTGCCGAAAACGTTCAGGCCCGAGGCTTTGAAGCGTTTTACCCATGCTGCAGGGAAGTCATACGTAAGCGTGATCTCCCGCAGCGCAAGGAAATCACCTTTCTCGAACATCGCCGATACATCGGAGTTGTAGCTGCTGTTGTTACCCAGACTGCCGTTGCGGAGGTAGTTACGTTGCCCGAAGTCATAATCCGCGAAAGAGAAGCGGGCATATTGCTTACCCGCATCGCCCTGATTTTTCCAGACATTATCCGCCAGTGCCTCTGCGGGCGCACCTTCGTTAAAGGCCCTGCCCTGACCCAGCGAGCGAGCCAGCGCACCGTTGCTGATCATATGGCCCATGGCATAGTCCGCATTCACGCGGAGGGAAATGCCCTTATAGCTGAATGTATTCTGGATACCACCGATCTTATCGGGGTTGCGGTAGCCGATAAATACCTGGTCTTTGGAATCGATCACTCCATCGCTGTTCACATCTTCGAAGATGAAATCGCCGCCGCGCTTGCCTACGATTATACCCTGCGGGGATGCAAGGTTATCCTTGATCTTCGCGTTCCAGGCAGCCGCTTCCTCGTCGGTAGCGAACACGCCCAGTACGTTGAAGGCATAGATGGCGTAAGGACGTTCTCCCACTGCGAGGCCACCTGCTTCCACGAGTTTGCCGGCCGCTTTATCGTACACGAAATCACCACCCTGACGGTTCTTATCCCTGCCATTGGCGGGCAGTTCGGTGATGATGGTCTGATTGAAGGCGAAGGTGAAGTTAGTGCGCCAGAAGAAGTCTTTCCCTTTGATCACATCGGCCCCGATGGCGATCTCGATACCCCTGTTGCGCAGGGCGCCATTGTTATAGGCGATGGAAGTGAAGGGCGATTCAGAAGGAAGGGGTTTGGACGTGAGGCGGTCTGTGGTTACTTTATTGTAAACGTCCGCTGCGAGGGTGATCCTGTTGTTGAGAAAACCCGCTTCCAGCCCGATGTCCGTAGTTTGAGTAGACTCCCAGCGCAGGCGCCTGTTGGCCAGCCCGGTACGCAGGATGCCCGCATTCATGGCATAACCTGCGGCGGAATACTCACCGTAAGTGTCTACGATGCTAAGGCCGCTGAGACCTGTTCCGCCCCAGCTGGCACGCAGCTTCAGGGCGCTTATGGTCTTGCTTTTCCAGAAATCCTCCCGGTCAATGTTCCAGCCTGCGGATACGGACGGGAAGAATGCATACTTGTGATCCGGTGCAAAGTTGGAGAAGCCATCGTACCGGAGGGAGCCGCCGAGGATGTATTTGGATTTGTAGTCGTAGTTAAACTGTCCGAACATACTGGCGGAGCGTGTTTCACCCAGCGTGGTCCTGAAATCGCCCACGTTGGAGAACGGCTTTCCGTCGATGTAAATCAGCGGTTCTTCCTGAATGGTATAGATATAATCGCTGGTGGCTCTTTGTGAGCCCATGTCCTTGCTGTGGTTGGTATTGCGGGTGAAGTTCACACCGCCGAGTATCATCACGCGGTGGTCTTTATTGAAATCCACATCGTACTGCAATACCTGGTCTATCATCAGCTGGCGGGAGTTGTTGGTATAATCATCCTTCCACCGTTGCATACTGGGCTGCACCTCATCGGCCGGGGTAGCCTTGCGCATGATGAGTTCGGTATAATCATCCACCATGTATGAGAGCGAGGGTCTCCAGCGGAGACCTTTGATGATGGTATAATCCGCTGCCACACGGGTTACGATGCGCTCCGTGGATGTGCGGATATCATCGTATTTCAGCAGATGGAAGCGGTTGCGGGTGGTATAGTTCTCGCCTGCCATGGGGTTGCCATCGTCCTTAAAAGTACGGATGAGCGGTGTAATACGGGTGGCACGTACCAGATCATTCTGAAAAGCATCCACATAGTTGGGATTGGTGTGCTGGTAGTTCACCATGAAATCCAGCCGCAGCCTGTCTGATGCCTGGTACCCGAAGTTGCCCAGCGCGGAATAACGTTTGTAGGCAGTACCCACCAGAACACCCGCCTGATCCGTATAGCCCATGGAAAAGTTGTAATCGGCTTTGTCGGTACCACCGCTCAGTGTCACGTTCTCATTATTCGACAAGCCCGTTTTCCAGAGCTGCTCCTGGTATTTGTTATCGGCATACAGCAGTTTGGTACCGGGGTTGATGGGATCATCCATCACGCGCCATCCGCGGGAAAGCAGGTTATCGACGTAAGCCTGTCCCTCCACCTGCAGAATGTTATCGTACAGAGCAGTGAGGTAAATGTTTTTACCGTAGTCGCCCGGCCGTGTATAGACGCGTGTGCCGGCGGAGAAGCCGCCATTGTAAAGCAGGTTATTTTTATCGATGGCATCTGAGGTATTGGCTACCGTGATGCGCGCAAGGCGAAGGTATTCTTCTGCAGAGAGATAATCATAATCCCGCGCCTGTGTTTCCCAGGTGCTGCGATGCGAGAGGGTGACGGTGCTGCGTGCGTTCAGTTTCCCTTTCTTTGTTTTGATGACGATAACGCCATTGGCGGCACGCGCACCATATATGGCGGTGGATGCTGCGTCTTTCATCACCTGGAACGATTCGATATCATCGGGGTTAATGTCGTTCATGGAACGGAATACACCGTCGATCACTACCAGCGGATTACTCCCATCAGAAGCCCCTACGGAGGCACCGTTGTTATTACCCAAACCGGAACCATATACGTTGGGCTTGGTGCCGCCACGGATAATAATATTGTTCACGCCCACACCCGGCTGCCCCTGGGTGATGGGAATGGACACCCCTGCGATCTTACCCTGCATAGCCTGCACCGGGTTGGGATTGGGGTTGTTCTTCAGCTCAGCAATATCTAGTTTGGAGATGGCAGAAGTCACTTTACGGGTCGATTGTTCGGTATAGCCAACGATCAGTACTTCGCCCAGTTGAGACGATGTTTCCGCCAGGTTCACATTGATCTCACGGCGGTTACCCACCTGAATTTCCTGTAAGGCATAGTTGATCATTCTGAACAGTAAAGTAGCGCTGCCGGCAGGTACTTTGAGGCTGTAGCGGCCGTTAATATCGGTGATGGCACCCTGATTCGTGCCTTTAACGGACACGCTTACCCCTATCAGAGGCTCACGCGTAACGGAATCGCGCACGAGGCCCGATACCGTCCCTTCCCCGGATTGGCCGTAACCCTGCTGTGTGGCAAACAGCAGAAGGAAGCAGCAGCATAATCTTAGCAATGTCATGTGTGGAAGTTTTGTGTACATAAGATTGAATGAAAAGTCCGCACCGCCGGCGCGGTAAGCGTCTGCGGCAAAAGCGTGGCAGGACCGGCACAGGCTACTGGCGGTCCGCTGGCTGGCGGAGAATGATTGAATAATTTAAAAGAGGAAGATTACAGCTCCTCTAACGTTGGAATCAAGCTGGTCATAACGTCGCCCTATTTAGTAGTTATGTTCTACATATTAAAAGTAGGTATTTTTTGGAATAACAGCATATTAATTTTTGCGAACGGTAAAAAAGGTGCATAAAAAAGCCCGCTGTATGAGCGGGCGGAGTATATTATTTTGTTTGGCGGAGGCGGTCCAGATGCGGCTGCAGATGCGATAGCATACCATCTTTAAACTCCTGTACCGTTCCCTTTTTGAGGATGCGTACAAGATCTTTATGAGTGATTTTCCCGGATACATATTTCTTGTTCTCCAGTTTCATTACATATCCGAAAACGGGCAGCAGCAGGTTCTGGAAACGTTTCATAGTTTCGTTGCCCGTCATCTCATAGAGTTTACCGTGAAAAGCGATCTCGTTGTTGATGCGGAAATTATTGCCTTTCACTTCACCGGCGGCGATCTCTTCCAGTTCCGCGATGTCTTCTTTTGTTTTGCGGATAAACAGCAGATCAGCAATCCCCAGTTCGAGTACTAAGCGCAGTTCGAAGAGATCCTGCAGGGTGGCTTCATCCATGATCTCGGGGGTGAGTACTTTCTCGAAGGTGCCCACGATATCCGGGTTGCTGATGACCATGCCGGATTTCTTCTTGGTTTCAATGATGCCCAGCATCTTGAATCTGCTGAGTGCTTCCCGCACTACGTTGCGGCTTACGCCGAGGGAGGCAGCCAGTTCCAGCTCGGTGGGCAGCGGATCGCCGGGTTTGAAGTTCTCTTTGGCAAAGTATTCCCGCAGGGAAGTTTCTACCCGTTCGGCCATGGATTTGGAGGCAATCGGCTTGATACCGTTCAGCATAAGTTTTAGTTTTGTACTACAAGTGAACAAATATAGGACTTTGACCGGGAATCTGCATGTTCCGGTTCATTTCCCCTATACACAACTGGTGGGTTCCATCCTGCGGTTCGTGGGGAAATCGCGGGCTAAAAGCACCGTCATCTCCATTTTACAGCCATGCAACCGGAAAAGATCAAGAATAAGGGACAGGCACGCCTGTTCGAGAACCAGTATCTGGAAATGCTTACTAAAACACACCCGCTCGTTATCTGGGGTATGTATATCCCCATCATCGGGTGGATGCTGTATTACAGCGTAAGCGGTATAGGCATGGCCGCCTGGCAGGCAACGGGGATCTTTGCAGCAGGGATCTTCGCCTGGACGTTCTTCGAATACATCATGCACCGTTACGTGTTTCACTATATCACCGAAAACACGCGGCTGCGCCGTATCATCTACACCCTGCATGGTAACCACCACGAGTTCCCGCGCGACCGGCAACGCCTCTTCATGCCTCCCGTGCCCAGTTTGCTCATTGCCTCCCTCCTGTTTGGCGGTATGCGGCTGCTGATGGGGTTAACGGCATACGCATTCTTTCCCGGGTTCATACTGGGTTATCTCTTGTATGGCAGTATTCATTATGCTATTCATGCCTGGCGCCCGCCGTTCCCTTTTATGAAACCACTATGGCGCAATCATCATCTCCATCACTACCAAAGTGAGCATCGCGGATTTGGGGTAAGCTCTTCGCTGTGGGACCGTATTTTCGGTACGTTTTTCAGGGGTTAATATATATGTGGCAACGCATGTCCTATCCCTGACCCCCCTTTGATGAAATCAATCATTTGGCTTACATTTGGATACGCAAGCAAAGGAGCAGTCCGCCAGTAAGGCCATTGTGAACCATCAGCCCCATATACAAAACCCCAACATTACCCTTTAGATCGTTACAGAAACGAATTGATAACACCGCTTACCGCCACCCATGGCGCAGGCGAAATATGTTCCCCATGCGTAATGTCCGCCGTAAATCCAGCGAACCATCCCGGAAGCCTTCCGCCCAGCCATCCTTCTTCCAGCCCTCGCATGCCGGGGGGATGTCAGACAAGCTGGCTGCCAGCCGTGGAAAGGGCCAGCCCCTGCCACAGGATACCCGGCAGTTCATGGAAAAGGCTTTCCAGGCCGATTTCTCCAACGTTAACATCCATACCGGAGATCAGGCACAGCATATGAGCCGCGATATCCATGCAGCCGCCTTCACGTATGGAAACGATATCTACTTCAACCAGCAGCAGTTCAAGCCCAACACCCCCGAAGGCCAGCACCTGCTTGCCCACGAGCTTACCCACGTATTGCAGCAGGGAAAGAACATCGCCCCCCGTATCCAGCGGGCCGACATCTACCACCGCCAACTCACCTGGGCCGACTTCACCGCCGACGTGCCCAAGAAAACTTCGGGCTTTGAAGCAGTAACCAGCTCCGACATTGAACCATTCGATATGGCTGCTTACCCCTTCAAGAAACTCAGCGAAACTGAAAACGGCACTACCATCACGGCGGGCAAGAAAACCACTGATTGCGAAAAGGGCATGGATAAAGACAAGAAAGCCGCCGAACACCCCGATAAATACAAGGCTTTTAAAGTCAATATCGAAGGCGATACCAGCAAGCTGGCCATTAAAGCCTTCATGCGGCAGGAAAAATCGTGGGCAAAGAAATGGCTGTACGACCCCAAAGAGCGTGCTGCCCATGCCGATACTTTTGTACCAGGCTGCGAGAGCCATTTCAACGCCAAGCAGAAATCGGCCGGTAAATCCTGCGACGGAGATGTGAAGAATTGCGAAGCCGCCTTTAAAAAGAAGAAATTATCTTCCTACAGTATATACAACACCACCGTCAGCAGTGCGGCCGATTGCGGCAATATTAAAACCGCCTGCGTGAGCGACCGTATGTCTGGACTCACCTATCAGTGGAAGAACCATAACAGTGTTACGGTGGATGCCAGTAAGCTGGCCGACTGTAAAACCTCCTTCCGGAAAGGACTTATTGAAACCGGACTGGAAGATTCCAGTACCTCGCTGCTGAACCATGAACAACGCCACTTCGACATTACCCACCAGGTGGCAGAGAAGATCTCTTCAGAACTGCAAACCCTGGCTTCCGGGTTCACAGTAAAGGAAGTAGAAGCCTGCGGAAAAGGAAATGCGCTGGCCGCGGCAGAAAAAGCCATCGCCGGCCAACGCAAACAGTTAAAGGATAAAATGAGCGCCATCAAGAAAACACTGGGCACCTACCAGAGTAACTACGATTCCGAAACCAACCACAGCAAGGTGACCAAGGCGCAGGACTGGTGGAACAGCAATATCGATTCCGGATTGCCCAAATCGTCCGGCAAGAAGGACAAATTCATTTAACCTCCGTTATTGTCTTTATTGATCATCTGCATGATCTTCAGCTTATCGATAATAAGAATGAGGATAAAGGAAGACAGCGCGATAAAGAAAGTAATACCCACGCAGATGAAGTAAAACTGTACGGTCCATTCCAGCGCTACTTTCACCCGTTGCATGAAAGGTATCCCTGCTTTGGGGCGACCTTCATACAGAGAGAACTTCACGGTACAGAATTCGTTTTCCGTGTTAAAATTACCCAGCTGTACGCCTAACTCCTGCAGATTTGATTCTACTTCGAGGATCTTATCGTGCAGGGTTACGAAATCCCCTATCTCCCCGCCTTTTGAGTTCAACTCCTGCAGCGAAGCCAGTGTTTTCTCCAGTGACGCCTTTCGTGCGTTGAGCTGGCGGTATTCATTCGTTTTGTCTTCTTTAATCACCGACATGGCGCGGATGTCTCCGATCTTCCTTATTTCCGTATAAAACGAATCAAAGGCCTGCGGCACGATACCGATCAGCAGATGCAGCTCCCGCTGGCCTTTCAGGCCGAAAGCCTTTTCGTACTGGATCACACCTTTAAAGCCGGCGGTTTGGCTACGGATAGCCTTATCGTCCTCTTCAAACCGGGACGACTGAGAAGTAACGTCAGCAGTTTTCTCGTACTTCTGCGAGTTGGCAGGTTTACCATCCTGCAACTGCATCTGGCTGGTTGAAATGCTTTCGTAATTGCCTTTTTCGGAAGCATAGTTCTTCCGGAGGTTGGTAAGCCCGTCGAAGTAACCGCCGATGCCGGAGGAATCGCGGGTAGCCGGCGAAAGGTAGCCATACACGATGCGGAAAATAAATAACAGTAGGAAGCCGGCGATAAACCAGCGGCCGGTGCGCCAGGCGCGTTTGGCGAAAGTGGATTTCATGGTGAGGATATTGCTTCTTTGGTAAAGGGATGTGGCACGGGCAGGAATTCCATAAAAATTCCTTAGTTATTTCGGCTCCGGCGTACATGATGCCTTTGCGAATACATAGGTTATCTTAATCCTTTCCCATTTGTTCTTTTTCTTCAGATACAAGGGTCGGAGATAGTAATTCTTTGCCAGATACAGGTACCGCGGGTGGGGCCACAATTTCCGCATGGTATCCTGCGGGATGGTATTGTTGGGTTCATACTGCAGGATCAGCGTATCACCTGATTTACGCCAGTTACCGGTTAACTCCACCGCATAAGGCTGGTACTGAATAGAGAAGCGGCCGCTTGCGCGGAGAAACATCGTTTCAAGGATGGAGCCACGGTCTTTCCGGTAACATTCAATCACCGAATCCCCCACTTGCCGGGGGCTTCCGGCCTGAAGCGACAGCGCCATAAGAAGAAAGGAGAGCATGCGATTAATATTTATAGTTAACGTTCCCGCACATCCGCGATCATGGCATCAAAAAACCAGGTGATACCCGCTGCGGCATAACCCAGCAGCCGCGATTCGTCGCCCAGTTCCGAAGATATGATCTGTGTCTTTTCCCGTATCTGCGTCATGCAATAAGTGTTGATAGCCTGCTGCATGGGCAGGGTGATGTATTGCCGTGCCGCCGCGATCTTCCCGCTCAGGATCACCATTTCAGGATTGAAGAGCTGTATCAGGATAGAAATGCCCTTTCCCAGGTTCGTCCCGATATTGGACAATAACTGGATGGAGTACTGGTCGCCTTTATTGGCCGCACGGATGATCAGTTCGGTTTCGATACGGTATATTTCCTTATTCGAAAGGTCGTTGATGATGGAGTTCTGCCCCGAAAGGATGCCTTCGCGTGCCATGCGGGAAAGCGTCATCCCGGAAGCAACGGTTTCCAGGCAGCCGTATTTACCGCAATAACAGAGTTCCCCGTTTTCCACGAAAGGCATATGCCCCATTTCCCCCGAAAACCCCGAGCTGCCATGCTGCACCTTGCCGTCCATGATTATACCGAGACCAATGCCCCAGTCCATCAGGATCACGAGCACATTCTTTTTACCTACGGCATGGCCATAACGCAGCTCTGCCAGCGCGGAGCCTTTCACATCATTTTGTATCACCACGGGCAGGCCCAACTGTCTTTCAAATGCAACCCGCAGCGTGGTGCCGTCGGTTTCGTCAAGCAGGTAACTATAGTTTTCGCCGGTGGCGGGGTCAATGAGTCCGGGCATACCTATACTGCAGCCTACGAGCCGGGCTTCGTCGATATTAGCGGATTTCACCAGTTCGCGCACATGGTCGATCAATGCTTCAAAGAAAGCCTTCCTGTTACGGGAAAGCGCGATGGGCAGTGTTTTGATGGGTGTAACGAAATGGTTGTTATTATCCACGATGGCCATACTTGTCTTGAACAGCTCTATGTCGATACAGATAACGAACACCACATTCCGCTGGAGGCGGAACAGGTCGGGCTTCCTTCCCCCGATCGATTCCCCTACGCCTCTTTTCTCCACCATCCGCTCCCGCGTAAGTTCTCCCAACATTTTGAAAGCTGTAGGGGCACTGATCCCGATCGAATCGCAAAGAGATGAAATGGAAGACGGGCCGCGGGTATAGAGATGTTGTAGCAGCTTGTATCTCAATTGCTTTTGCTTCCTGCTCATGGCCACATCTGATGAAAATGGCTCCCTGTTTAATAAATTAAGATTCATGTCTCCCTGTTTTTAACCTTTCACTGCAAATCTTTGAAAAAATAATCGATGAAGTAATTTCTTTTTATTAAAAAATCAAAAAAGATTGACTTCTCCCGAAATATAGTGCGCATATTTGAAACGCATACATAAAAAAGAAAAAGAAACAAACGGAAACCAAGTTAAAACGATCATAAAATTCTTTTTAACTGTTACACTCTCCCCTCGCTGATCATTCAACCAGGATCTGTTGAGTCGTGTGTACCATTCAATCATCCAACAAACTGCTGACCTGATCGTCATATTTCTTCCGGGCGGGTAATCCCTTGCTTTATAGAGTTTACAGCAATTCAACTGCGGTGCCATGCTTACCGGGGGAGGCAGACCTATGTCTATAATTTAAACTGTTATCGTCAATCCAGAGAACGTTCAATTCAATTCACTTATGAAGTATCTATTCCTACTATCATCGCTATTGTTATGCCTGATGCAGGCTAGCGCACAGCAAAAAACCGTTACGGGCAGCGTATCGGACACCACGGGCGCTCCCGTGCCCGGTGCCACGGTTATCGTAAAAGGCACAAACATCGGTACGGCTGCCGGTCCGGATGGCCGGTTCTCCATCAGCGTTCCGGGCAGCAATGCAGTGCTTATTGTCAGCTCCATGGGCTTCCGCGAGCGCGAAGTGCCCGTAGGTGATAAAAGCGTTATCAACGTAAGGCTTTCCCAGGGCGGAAAAGACCTGGAAGGCGTTGTGGTAATGGGTTTCTCCAAAGTAGAGAAACGCCACGTGGCCTCTTCCGTTGCGGAAATGGACATGAAACAAGCCAAAACACGGCCTGTTGCCAAGCTCCAGGAAATCTTCTCCGGTACCATTCCCGGCGTTACCATGATGCAAGGCTCCAACCTGCCCGGCTCCACACCCGGTTCCATCTCCATCCGCGGCATCAGCACCCTGCAGAATGCAGACCCGCTGGTGATCGTTGACGGTATGGAAATGTCGCTCACCGATGTGGACCCTAACCAGGTAAAAAGCATCACAATCCTGAAAGATGCGGCTTCCGCTTCTATGTACGGCTCCCGCGGTGCCAACGGTGTTATCATCGTGGAAACCGAGCGTGGTGCTACCGGCAAGTTCAAGGTAGACCTTAACTCCTGGTATGGCGTTTCAAAACCCATCGACCTGCCTAAATTCGTGAATGGAGCAGATTATATGCGCCTTAACAACGAAGCCCGCATCATGCAGGGACAGGCACCCTCCTTCTCCGAAGATTCCATTGCAAAAATGGCCAGCGGCCAGATTCCCAGCATCAACTGGCTCGATGAAGTGATCCAGCGTAATTCCACCTCCAGCAACACCGCCCTGAGCGTGTCTGGCGGCGGTGGTGTAGGTACTTTCAACCTCATGCTTGGTTATCTGAACGAAGGCGGCCTCAACGATATCGAAGGCTCCCAGAAATTCTCCGCACGCTTCAACACCAATATCAATATCGCTGATAAATTCGTGTTACTGGCCGACTTCTATGCGCACCGCCTGCAGGTAGACCGCCTTTATGCAAACGACGATGGCCATGGCCTTTACTCGCTCGCCTGGCGGATGAATGCCTCCCAGCAGGTATTCTATCCTAACACCGGCCTGGGGATAGACGAGCATTACCAGCTCCACAACAACATCAACCCTGTGGCCTCCATCAACCGCGGCGGTACCAAGAACTACCTGCACGACTGGAGTACCATCAACCTCCGCCCCCGGTACAACATCACCAAGAACCTCAATATCGAGGGTAACCTGTCGTACCTGATTAAGAAATCTGCTGAGAAATGGGAACGCCCCACTTTCAAGTTCTTTGACGGCAACGGCAAGCCCGTTACCACCTGGGGCAACGTGGTAGGCTCTACACAGGACGTTTCCGAGAGCCAGCTTACTACCCGCCTATTGTTGAACTATACAGCTAACGTACGTGGTAAGAAAGATAAGATCTACTTCACCGGTGGTGCCGAATCCATGAACTGGACGTACTCCGATTTCAAGGAAATCAGCAAAGCTTCTTTCTTCGGTAAACTGAACTACTCATTCGACAGCCGCTACATCCTTGAGATGACCGCGCGTGGTGATGGCAGCTCCAAGTTTGCACCGGGTCACCGCTGGGGCTTCTTCCCGTCTGCGGCGCTTGCCTGGAACATGACGAACGAAAAGTTCATGAAATCTCTCGTGAACAACGGTACTTTGGATAACCTTCGCTTCCGCCTCTCCTATGGCCTGATCGGTAACGAAAACGTAGCTCCTTACCTTTGGGAAGAGATCGTGAATACCTATGGCTGGACCATGCGTAGCCCCAACCCTAACTTCTCCTGGGAAAAACAGAAGCAGTGGAACCTCGGTATGGAATTCACCACACTCAACAAACGCCTGACCTTTACCGGTGAAATTTATAAGAAGCACTCCTTCGACCTGATCTATGACAAGTTCCCCGTTCCGCCGCTGACCGGCTCCAACTCCCTGGAATCTGCTGTGAACATCGGTGAGGTGGAAAACAAAGGCTTCGAGCTGTCGCTTAACTGGAACGATAAGATCGGTGATTTCACCTACAGCATCGGCGGTATGCTCTTCGACAATAAGAACGAAGTGCTGAAAGCGGGCTACAGATCTAACGACACCCTCATCTTTAAAGACAATACCGACAAGGTATGGTATCGTGGTATCGGTATCGATAACTTCTACGGTTACCAGTCTAACGGCTTCTTCCGTGATAAGGCTGATGTGGACAACACACCCGGCAAGCTGCCGAATACCCTGCCCGGCGACATCAGGTACCGTGACCAGAACGGTGATGGTATCATCAATAACCTCGACCGTGTGAACCTTGGCGATCCCTTCCCTCACATGAATTACGCCATTAACCTCACTTTGGGCTACAAACGCTGGGACTTTGGCATCATCGGACAAGGTGTGGGCAAACGTACCGGCCGCCTCGGTGGCATGGAAGGCTATCCTGTGCATGTAGACGGTGGAACCAATAACCTCGGCGCTCCCCGCCAGTATTATGCAGACAACCGCTGGACGCCTGAAAACCTGAACAGCCGTTTCCCCCGCGTATGGAACGGTGCCAGCACCAACACTTACCTGAGTGATGTATGGTTGAGCGATGCTTCTTTCTTCCGCTTTAAGATGATCCAGCTGGGTTATACTTTCCCGAAGATCGGCAGCAGCATCCGCAACGTACGCATATATGTAAACGCGCAGGACGCTATCACCATTACCAAATGGGAAGGCCTTGAGCCGGAAAGAAACGGCGGCGGCGGCAGATACCCCCGTATGGCTGTATTCAGCGTTGGATTGAAAGCATCTATGTTCTAATCAAACTTATTCTGTAGCAATGAAGAAACTAATCTATACTTCCCTCCTTTGCGGTGCCACCGTGCTCGCAGGATGTGAGAAATTCCTCGATAAAACCGACCCGACAGCCACCAAGTTCAACGAGTTCTTCAACACGGAAGACGATCTCCGCCGTGTGGTATACTCCTCTTATGTAGACGTATTCTCCAGTGTGGGCCTGAACGGCAAATTGCTGTACCAGGAAGACGGGAAGTCGGATGATGCGTACAGCCGTACCGAAAGCCATCACCATCAGCTCATCGCCAACGGCAACTTCAACTCCAATACCGCTGCCTTCAGCTGGAACTACGAGCTGCACATGAAGCACACCGGTCGTTTGAACGTGTTTATCGCCAATGTAAACCTCCCGTATGTGGAAGATGAGGCAGTACGCACCAAGTACAAAGGTATCCTCGAAGGCCTCCGTGCATGGCATTATTTCTGGATGGTTTCCCGCTGGGAAAATATCCCGTTCTACCTGGAACCTGCTAATCTGGAATCTGCCACACAACCGGCTAAGTCTAAAGATGAGATCCTCAGCATACTCTTCCCCATGGCGGAAGAAATCGCGAACAACCTGCCTCCGGATGCTTATACATCCGATGCATACATGTTCAACAAATACTCCCTGAAAGGCATCATCATGCGCTATTACCTGTATTTCGGTCGGTATGAAGATGCGGCAAGACTGGCGAAGGAAATCATGGATAGCCAAAAGTTTGAACTGCATCCCAAATACGGTGATCTGTTCAGCTACAAGGCAGACAAAACCAACAAGGAGTTCATCTTTACCATGGATATGGCCAGCCACGCCAACTCCGCCACCAACTCCTTCCAGCACCTGGCACCGCAATACCGTACCGGGAATGGACAGTCGTTCGTAGTGCCCCTTAAATCGCTCATCGATGCTTACTGGACGCTCCAGGGTGACCCGATCGACAAAAGCACACAGTATACCAAAGAGCAGTACGAACTCAACCCGAAGCTGAACCGCGATCCCCGTCTGGCAGCCAGTATCTATATGCACAACGATATCTTCCAGAATGAGCCGATAAATATTTACGATGCCAACAACCCGATGTATTACGAAAGGCCGCGCGCCAGCCGCTCCGGTTACTGGTACCGTAAGTTCGTGGATGAAGCCGATGCCTTCCGTAGCGGCGGCAATATGCACTTCCCTTACATCCGTTATGCTGAAGTACTGCTAACCTATGCCGAAGCAAAAATTGCCATGAACCAGGTAGATGACCTTACCAAGGAATGCATCAACGCCATCCGCAAACGTGCCGGGCTGGATATGAAATTTGCTGATGTAAAACTGCCGAAATATGCAGCCTACACCCCTCAGCAATGGACAGACCTCATCCGTAACGAACGCCGCATTGAGCTGGCCGGCGAAGGCCGCCGCTACGACGATATCATCCGCTGGCGTATCGCCGAGAAGGTGCTCAATGAGCCTGCCCTCGGTCATACCCGGATGGTGGATGGTCAGAAAGTGACCCTTAAAGTTGAAGACCGTTCCTTCCGTCCAAATAACTACGTTTGGCCGTTCCATGAGAACAGCCTGAAAGTAGAACCCGGATTGAGACAGAATCCCGGGTATTAATCCAATAGTAAGTACGTACAGATGATTGAAACGAAAGGCCGCCTCAGCAGTTGAGGCGGCTTTTTATATATACATCCGTCCGTTTCTGCGGCGGACTTCCGGCTTTTAAGGGAACTGCCGTAACCGAAGTAATCCGAAAAAAGTACTTATCTTATCCTGCACAACTACCTTTCATGAAAACCCGGCCCATCGATACATTCATTAACTTCTTCTGGACCATCCTGTGCTGTGCGCCGGTAGTCTGGTATTGGTATAATACGGGCTGGGGAATATGGTCTTATTTTTTGCTGGGTACTTCATTTATTGCTGGTCTCCTTCCCTACCGGCTGTTGCAATGGACACGGCTTGCCAAAAGCCGCCGCGGATACGAAAGGATGGGCGTCAGGTTCATCCGGAAGCTGACGCAGAACGGAGACTGGGCTAACAAAGTGGCGCATACATCCGGGAATACTATTAGTAATCCGGAAACGGCAGAAAAATACCTAAACACAATTATGATGTATGAAAGGTTTCACCTCATCTGCGGCCTCTTCTTCCTGTTAACTGCTATACATGCTTTCATACATAGTTACTGGATAACGGGTTTACTCATTTGCATTGCTAATATAGTTTTCAACTACGCTGCCATCCTATTGCAGCAATACAACCGGTTAAGGATCTTACAGCTTTTACAAAAGCTGCCTTATACAAAATAGCCGCTCCCATTCGGATATATGCTAACAAAAAAACCGGCCCGGGCATCACTGCCCGAACCGGTTAATCTTGTATATAAAAAAGCTGCTTTGCGGGGCAGGAGAAACTATAAGCTACCTAACCAGCCACTGAGGGTGAGGTAGGAATAAATTTGTCTCGCCTTAAAACGCATAGGCGTACCATTCACATGTCCGTTCCACTCTTCGATGATTTCGCCGCCAACGTCTGAATGACTGGTGCTGGTAACGGTCATAACAACGCCGTCTACCATAATATAGTCGGGGTCCAGCGGGTCGCCGTATACCACCATAGTGGCGCTGCCGCCGCTGTTGAGGGATACGGTATAGCTGGCCGGGGCGGGATTATGCGGATAATTATCCCATGTCTGAAAGCCATATATGATGCTAAAGGATTTGGCCGTTACGGCGCGGCCCTGAGCGGTATTGAATTCGGGCAGAAAAGCAACAAAACAAAACAGGGTACAAAGAAGGATCTTTTTCATGGATTTTAATTTACGTGAGGTGATGAATTAGAAATGTAACCCACGCAAAGCAGCAAACAAGCAGAGAAAAAAGCTACCGGTGCAAGCACCGGCAGCTTTGGGTTTTCGGCAACTTTCCTTTACCAACCGAATATCTGTTTCAGCGCAGGGTTCAGAACGGTCTGCTGCTGGGGAAGCGGGCGGTAGTAATACTTCGGCTCCAAAAAGGTGCGTGCCTGATCACGATCGCTGGTGAACATGATACGGCCGCTGGTACCGTTGGTGAGATAGATGTTGTTATCCTTTCCGGCGGCGTCTTTGAGGTAGAACTTCGTGAGGTTCTTCTTCACGTCTTCGGGTAAACCGGCAATCGGGGATTCGTCGTTAGGACTGGCCAGGATAGCGATATCCTGCACACCATCACCGGTTACGTCCATGGCGCCGAGTGCGGGCACATACATGCCGCCCTGTGCATCCTGCAGGCGCAGGCCGGCTTTCCAGCGCATAATATCGTTGAAGCGCAGGCCTTCACAGGCCAGCTCCACCCTTCTTTCGCGGCGCAGCTCCAGGATCAGGTTGCTGGTAACGCCCGGGTATTGGGCTGCCAGTACTGGGTCTGCCGCAGGCGTCAATGTCATGGCGGGCATTTGTACGCGGGCGCGGAGGAGGTTCACGGTATTGTTGAGGTCGGTTAATGTGATGGTTCCCAGTTCGGCCTTCGCTTCGGCGAGGTTCAGCAGCACTTCGGCATAACGGTAAATGGGCAAACTGGTAAAGTTCAGCTCCCAGCCCTGGCGCTGTGCCGGTACGCGGGGGTAGTACTTTACCTGATCGTACCCGCCGATGGTGGGTTTGATCACATACGGGCGACCGTCCAGGTTGGGTGAGAAACCAGGGGAGGCAAAGGTTTCGTTCATGCGGGGATCACGGTCTTTCAACACATCCAGCAGCGTTTTGGTGGCATAGCCGGGCTGTGCGGTGAACGGTGTTCCGTCTTTCATGAGGTAGGTTTCAGCAAGACTGTTGCTCAACGCCCACTGGTACCCCAGTACGGTATGCGTATTGTTACCGCCGCCAAGTGCCTGCTGGTAATCGGCCCACATGATGACCTCTTTCATACCGTTGAGTGAAGGGCTGCAGAACAGCGCACGGTAATCTTCCCCACCCTTTCCTGTATTGTTAATGGTAAACCGGTTGCTGGTCATCATCTGTTCAGCAGCCCAAACAGAACGTTCCAGGAAGCGGGTATGATCGGCTGCGAGGTTCACTTCCGGATGATATTTGCGGAAAGTACCTTCAAACAGGCCGAAGCGGCTCAGCAGTGCAAGGGCCGTCCATTTGCTGATGCGGGTACGGTTGCCTTCGTCGGGTTTGATGTTTTCCACAGCGAAGTTGAGATCTGCCAGAATGGAATCTGCAATGAGCGCACGGGTATCGCGGCCTTTGTAGAGATCCGCATCATCTGTGGCCAGTGGTTTTCCATACCAGGGCACATCAGAGAAGTCGCGCAGTTTGGTGAAATAGAACAATGCCCGGAAATACCTGGCAATACCGAAGTAGTGCCGGATGGCTACGGCATCGCCCTGCGCTTTGCCGGCGTTGGCGAGCATGAAGTTGATGCGGCGCAGGTTGCCCCAGTCGTTCCAGCCACCTACGGTTTCCGGCCTGATTGTGCCGCGCACGAGTGCGTCCACATATCCTGCTGCCTGGTAGTTACTGGTGTTGTCGGACTCGATATCCTGATACACGATGGGTTGCAGACCGTACAGACCATTGGTATAGGTCTCGAGGTCCTGCGGGGTATTGAAGAAAACTTCTTTGGTCACTTCAGTTTTCGGGAAGCGGTCGAGGAAATCCTTTTTGCACGATACCGCTGCGGCGGCTACCATCCCGAAACATATATAAATGCTGATCTTTTTCATGAGTTGATTGCTTATCCGTTAAAAATTCAGGTTCAGGCCGCCGGAGTAGGTTTGCTGGAAGGGATACACAGAACCATCCAACCCTTCCGGATCGATTTTCGCTTTCAGGTGGGATCTCGTCCAGATATTTTCCGCGCTGAAATAAAAGCGGAGCCTTTCTATACGGGCTTTACGGGTGAAGCTCGCAGGAAGGGTGTAACCCACGGTTACGTTCTTCAGGCGCAGGTAGGCCGCGTTCTGCAGGTAACCTGTCTGTGGCGCACCCAGTTCTGATGCGTCTTCCGCGATATAAGCCTTCAGGCGGGGATAGTAACCATTTGGATTTTCGGGTGTCCATGCATCGAGGTTATGCACCTGTACGTTTGCCCAGGGTTGTGCGTATACACCCCAGAAATAGTGGTTGCTGGGGTTGGGGTACCAGTCGCGCTTGCCTACGCCCTGGAAGAACACGCGGAGGTCAAATCCTTTCCAGTCACCACTCAGATCGATGCTGTAAGGCAAACGGATACGGTTGTTGCCGATAATACTGCGATCGCCCGGATCATCCACGGTATTCTTACCGTAACCGATTTTCTTATCGCCATTCACATCTGCAAACTTCAGGTCACCCACATAGAATTTATTCTTCTGATCGTCGGAGCCTACTTCGGTCTGGTCGGGCCAGTTCTTCAGCTCGTCTTCCGACTGGAAGAAACCGGCAGATTGAAAGCCCCAGATCTCCCCTATCTCTTCTCCCACATAGCGGTCGCCGATGAGGCGGGTGGGGTTATCGTAGTTGGTGATGTAAGCACGGCTGTCGGCCAGGATGAAACGAGCCGAATAGCTCAGCGGGGAACCGCCTACGTTCACGTCATCACTCCACTTAAAGCTCAGCTCCCAGCCTTTCGTTTTCAGAGAAGCGGCGTTTTGCTGCGGCTCTCCGGTACCGAATACGGCGGGCAGTGTTTTGGATTTCACCAGCATGTCTTTCGTTTCGCGGGTATAGATATCGGCATCGATGGTAAGTCGGTTGTTCAGCCATGCCATGTTCACACCGAAGTTGCGGGTCTGGATCTTTTCCCAGGTGAGTGAGGAGGATACAGCGCCGGGCTGATTCACCATCATGGGACGGCTGCCATCGAGGATCTGGCCGATCTGGCCGGAACTCATGGTGGGGATGTAGGCATACGATTGCGGGATAGCCTGGTTACCGAGGGAACCGTAAGAGGCACGGAACTTCAGGAAATCGAGGCGGATGCGTTGTGCGATGGGTTTGAAGAAATCTTCACCCGTTACCACCCAGCCGGCAGATACGGAGGGGAAGAAGCCCCAGCGGTCTTTGGACGGGAAGCGGGAAGTACCATCGTAACGGCCGTTCAGTTCAAGGAGGTATTTATCATTGTAGATATAATTCAGGCGGTAGAACAAGCCCTGTACCGCCCAGTCGGTGATGGTCTGACTCTGTGTAATGGTGCCTGTGGCGAGTTGCGGTGTGGGCAGCGAGGTGCTGATCAGTCCCTGGCGTGTAGTGCGTGAGGATTCATCATAACGATACTCCTGATTGAAACCCGCTAATGCCTGTACATTGTGATACTTTCCGAAATTCTTATGGAAATCGGTATATACGTTGAACACATTATAGCGTGCCGCATCAAGACCCGTGCGGGCGTATGAAGGATTGGCTCCGGTATATTTAACGGGCTGATTAGGACCGTTATTATAAGGGATGGGAACATCAAAAGCGTTTATGGTATTGTTGGTACGGCGGATGGTAGCATCGCCCTTCAGGTCCCACATGTCTTTAATGATGTTCAGTTCACCGTTCAGTGTGGCGGTGTATTCGTTGATATAGTTCTTGGTACGGCCGCCTTCCTGCAGCCTGCCAAAGAGGCTGGCACCGTCAGCGGTCCAGCTGTTGTCAGGGTTGCGGAGGACAGACAGGGCGGGCGTGCGGTTCAGGTTATGGAAGAAGTTATCATCGAGGAATACAGGTGCGTCGTAATCCCGGCTGGAGTAGGTTGTATTGGCACCGAGCTTAACACGGTCGGAAAGTTGATAATTAACCTTTGCGCGGAGGTTATACCGGTTCATGATATCATTGCCATACTTCAGCTGGCCTTCGTAGCGAAAATATTCACCGGAAAGGTAATAAGACACTTTATCGTTTCTTTTGGATACGCTGAAGTTGGTCGAAGAAGTAGGTGCCGAGTTTTTGTAAGCTTCATGCAGCCAGTCTGTGGTACCATAATATGCATATTTGTTAGCATCGGTAGGATCTACGATCACTGCGGGCAGTGAGGGATCGGCGGAGCGTTTCTTTGCATATTCGCGCACAGCATCGGGGTACAGGTTGTACAGGGGCGTTGCGGCGCGGTGCTTGTAGTCCATTGTCATGTACGGGTCTGTCACGATCGCGGGAACAGCACCGAGGTTACGCAGGGCGTAGTTGGTGTTTACGGAGATGGACAGCTTATCGGAAGTACCTGATTTGGTGGTGATCAGCACTACCCCGAAAGCGGCCCTTGCGCCGTAGATAGCGGCGGCAGATGCATCTTTCAGAACGGTGATGTTCTCGATATCGGCGGGATTGAGGCGGTTCAGCTCATCGGGAGAAGCCGGTATGTTATCTACCAGGATGAAGGGACCACCGCCGGTGAGGGAGGTATAACCACGAACGTTGAATGCAGCGTTCGTCGTAACACGGCCGTTGCCCATCGTGATGTTCAGGTTGGGCAGGAGGCCCTGAAGCCCGGTGGCGATGTTATTGATGGGGCGGTTCTGCAGTTCTTTACCGGATACCATATCTACCGCGCCACTCAGGTTTACTTTCTTCTGGGCGCCATATCCTACCACTACTACTTCGGTGAGGCCGCTGGAACCGGCTTTGAGGGTGATGCGGAGGTTGGTTTCACCATTGGTGAGTACTTCCTGCGATTCGTGACCGATGTATGAGAAGATAAGGACGGCGTTTTCAGGTGCTTCGATGGTGAAGCGCCCCGTAGCATCGGTTTGTGCGCCTTTGCTGGTGCCTTTTACCATCACGGTTACGCCGATGAGGGGTGTACCGTCTTCTGCGGAAACGATCCCGCTGATGGGTTTGGCCACCACGCTTTCTCCGGCGGGCGTGATCACGATCAGCTTACCGGAAAGTTCTTTAAATGAGAGGTTGGTGCCTGCGAGGGTTTCCTCGAGAACGTCTAATACGTACGCGTCCTTAACGCGGATGTTCACTGTTTTGTCAGGTATGGTTACGTTGCGGTAGAGGAAAGTATAGTCGCTTTTCCTGCTTACCAGCGTCAACAGCTTCTTAATGTTGATGTTAGCGTAATCCAGGCTGATTTTTTCCTGCGAATATCCATTTGCGCTCACCTGCATGATTGCGGCCAGCAGCAGTACGGAGATCATCTTCATACGCAGTAAAATTTTATTTAATCGCTCTTCAGGTACAGGTAAAATGCATGTACGGATTTTTTTCATATTTTTGGATTGTCGGTTGAATAAAAGAGCCGTCCCCATGTTCTCAAGACAAGGCGGCAGTTTTCAGCCATCAGACAAAAAGGAGGTGTTGCCGCACTTCCTTTTTTTTATGGCCGTCAGTGAAGCGGGTAGTGTTGACTATGACATAGGCGTCGTTTTAAGTGCGTGAATGAGTGAATAGTTTACCATAGCTCGATTTGATTGTTATCCTGCAGGCGGTATTGGAACTGCATCGTCATTTGCAGCGCCTGCAGCACTTCCGGCAGCGGTTTGTTATTAAAGGCGCCTGTGAAGATTTCTTCTTTCAGCTTATCGTTTTTCAGTTCTATTTTGACGTTGTACCAGCGTTCCAGTTCATTGATGAGCTGGCCGAAGGTGACGTTCTCGAATTCCAGGCGGCCCTGCATCCATGCGGGAACAGGTGCTGCGGCAGGCCCTGCAGGTTCCACGCGCGTTTTCTGCAGCAATGCCGTGATGGCGATGGCCGGTTCTGCATCTCTGGCGGCGGCTTCTTCCGCGGCGGGGAGGTTGATAACCAGGCGCTCCAGCGGCTGGAGGCGTACTGCCGTGTTTTCTCCTTTTGAAGTATAAGCGATCTCCACTTTACCGGAAATGAGGTAGGTTTCCACCCGGTTATCGTTCGGATAAGCTTTCAGGTTGAAGGTGGTGCCCAGTACGCGCACGTCTACCTTCCCGGTTTTGATGATGAAGGGGTGCTCTGCGCTGGCCTTTACGTCAAAGAAGCCTTCGCCGGTAAGGGTAACGATGCGCTCACCTTTAGCAAGGGCGGCAGAGTCGTAGCTGAGCTTGCTGCCTGCGTTGAGCACCACGCGGGTACCATCGGGGAGCTGAACCTCCTTTTTTGAAACACCATATGCGGTTTCGGCTACTGCCTGGTGGGCAGGCACACCGGATATATAATACAATACGGCACCTATGCCAGCGAGCAGCGTAATACCGGCAGCGGCGATCCATCTGAGTGGCAGGCGCCTGCGGATGGCAGGTTCCTGTGCGAGGAGCTCGTCCAGCTGAGCGAGGCCGCGCCTTTTACGGTCCAGTTCTTCGGCAGTAGTGGCATCGCCGGGTTTGGGAAGGGGGGTCAGCTCTTCCACCATATTAAGGGTATACTGCAGTCCTGCCTGAGTAGCCAGCAACGCTTCCAACTCCTTCAGCTCCTCCTCCGTTGCCTCTTTTGCCACTTTCCGGGCCATCAGCAGATATAGTCTCTCTTGTGTTTCATGCATCGAATTAGCAGCTTTTACATGAGAAGGACGAGAGCAGCATTAAAAATCCCCCAAGCACTTTTCCCCTTTTTTCAGAAATAAATTTTCCGCTTCCGCAACAATCGTTTGCAACCCCGGGAACTACTTATTTAGTTTAGCCAAACTAAAAATCAGTTTGCATTTGTAACGGTATTTTGCTTAATTTTCGATGCATCTCACAGGGATGTTAATTTTTTTCATCTGCGGGGTTTGTTAACTTTAGCGTAATCTACGTATGATAAATTGCAGCCGGTATGATGAACACTGCAGCTTTATTCAGGAAAATGACAGCAGAAAATGATCAGGATGCTTTCCGGCAGTTTTATGATCATTTCTTTGTGACGCTTTTCCGGTTTACCTGCTCTTTACTGAGAGACAGAGAAGTGGCCGAGGAAATAACACACGATGTATTTGTTCAATGCTGGCAAAAGCGGCATGAGCTGACCGATGTGCGCAATCCTCAGGTCTACCTTTTCGTGGCAGCACGCAACCGTGTGGTGGATCATACCCGCAGGGTATCCTCCCTCCGCAGTCTGCCCCTGAAGGAAAGTGATGAAGAGCAGCTGCAATTCTCCCCTGATCCCGAACAACTCCTGATTACTTCCGAAATGATGGGAAAGATGGAAGAAGCCATCCGTGAGCTGCCACCCAAATGCCGCGAGGTATTCATCCTCGTGAAGCAATACGGACTCCGTTATAAGGAAGTAGCCGCCATCCTCGACCTGTCTGCCAAAACGGTGGAAAACCAGCTGGCCATTGCACTGAAGAAACTCACTACCGCCGTGAGCTTCCGGCTGGAAATGAAAGTGATGAAGAAAATCTGACGATATCTATCATTAAAAAGCCCGTTCCGGATTAAACCGGAACGGGCTTTTTTTATACTTCTAAACACTACAACTTCTGGATCTTACGGGAAATGGATTTCCCCTGATGCTGCAGGATCAGGATGTATGTACCTGCCTGCATACCTGCACCATTCAGCGGGTATACATGCTTCCCTTTCTGCAACATGCCATCCGCGATCACGGAAACCGGGCGGCCCTGCATATTCAGCACTGCCAGCCGTGTTTTACCGGCTTTGTTGAGCGTGAAGGATACGTTGGTCTGTTGCTGGAAAGGATTCGGGTAATTACTTAACTCCGGTGCATCTAATGTTACATCCGCTGTAAGCTTAGCCGCGGCTATTGACTGCAAGGCGCTGCCCGTTATGATATCTACTTCCGTGTAACTGTTCCATGCGTTCACACTATTGCCATGGCCTGCGATCCGCACGTATTTGGCGGATTGCGGCGTGATGGAAAAGGTTTCCGCGTTCAGCGTAGTGCCGCTGCTTTGCAGGCCGAGGGCCGCGTTGGTCCAGGTGGTACCGTCCTGCGACAGAAGGATGTCGAAGTAAGAGATGCGCACATCTCCGCTGTAGAAGGCAATCTGTACGCCGGAAACGGTTTGTACTGAACTCAGGCAAAACTGTATCCACTGCGGGTTACCGCTGGCCGACCATCTTGTTGCCGGGTTATTATCCATCACATTGGCAGGTACATTACCATCGTCGGCACTTGCGCTTACCGGTACGCAGGCAGGTGTGGTGGCGGTATTTATCTTCACTTCGGTATAACTGTTCCATGCATTCACGGTATTGCCATGCCCGAGGATGCGCACGTATTTGGCGGTTTGGGGCGTGATGGGGAATAATTCCAGTGCCAGTGTTGTGCCGCTGCTTTGGAGGCCTGTGGCCGCGTTGGTCCATGTAGTGCCGTTCTGTGACACCTGAATATCGAAGCGGGATGCGCGTACATTTCCATTATAGAATGCGATCTCTACCCCTGTCACCGTTTGCGCGGTATTCAGGCAGAACTGTATCCACTGCGGATCACCGGAAGCCGACCAACGGGTGTTCAGGTCATTATCCAGTACATTGGCTGCTACGTTACCATCGTCTGTACTGGCCACTGCGGGTACGCAGGAAGGCAACGCATTCACCGTTACACTCACTGTGGCAGATGTGGTGGAAGCATTATCGTTATCGGTTGCTTTGGCGGTGATGCTGTAAGTACCGGCCGCTACATTGCTCCAGGAAATACTGTAGGGAGATGTGGTGGCTTCACCGATCCTGGTTGTGCCCTGGTAGAACTCCACTTTGGAAATACTCCCGTCACTATCCGCTGCATTTGCGGATACGGTGATGTTCGCCGGTGCGGTGTAAGTAGCACCGGATGCGGGCGCTGTGAGGCTAACGGTGGGTGCGGCATTACTGCCGATATCGCTGGGACAAAGGTCTGTCACACTTTTGGCCACGCAGATATCCGCCAGGTACACGGTTTCATCGCGGAGGTAGGAAATATTGTTGAGACTGCGGTAGAACCCGAACTTGGGGGCGCCATAGCCCGCACCGTCTTCCCACATATCGATGTTATTGTTAGTATAAGACAGCAGGGTAACGCCATCGCTGAGGCGCTTGATGATGAATTGCAGCGTACCTGCATTGTCGTGTTTAATCTTTACATAAGCTTCTACCCATACACCTCGGAAAAGACTGAGGTCTGCCGAGGCTTTAACACCCCCGCTGGTGGGGTGGCCTATCTCCATTTTATTATCGTGCCGCGGGGTAAGGTGGAGAATGGGTGATCCGCTGCCATGCCCGTTATCGTATGCCTTCAGCTGCATGATGTGCGTGAAGCTGGGAGATGGCTGAAAGCCGGCATCCAGTTTAAACTTCCAGCGGTAGTGGGAAGTGGAACCCTGCGTGCCCTGCTGATCGGGACCTTTACCGCGCAGCTCAACACGCTGGCGGTCGGTTTCACCGCAACGGTCATCATCCAGATCGCGGTGCAGGGTGAATGCGAATACATACTTGCCGAGGATGGCATCCATCACTTCATTGATATGCCTGCCGGGATGCCCGCAGTCGGGCGTTTCTACTTTATACCCGAAAGCATCCAGCTGCTCATAGGTATTTCCCGGGCCATCGGCCACGGCGTTACTTTGCGCACGGGCATTGGCGGCCATGCAAAAAACAAGGAAAAACAGCATCAACATTTTGCTGCATGATAAGTAATTGTACGTCATGGGTGAAGGGTTGTTTACAGTGATAAAACAATGCAGTGGGAGACGGGGAATATGGGGCGGAATTTTTTGTTTTCATGAATTTAAGTATATTTATGCAAACGATTGCACGTTAGAAAGAAAAACTGCGAAAAAAGTTTCCGCATTCCATAGTTACCATTGTTCAAAAGTATATCGCATGGTCCGCAACGGACCCGGGACCGTATTGTCCGCAACGTATCACGTAACCCTTCAATAAAACCCAATGAAAACACATCTAATCAAACCCTGGTTCCTGACTGTTATGCTATGCTTTTTCACCTGTATTGCCACGGCACAAACGCCGGTATCCCAGAACGGGCAGCTGCAGGTGATCGGCCTTAAACTCTGCAACCAATACGGCAACCCCATACAGCTGCGCGGCATGAGCACGCACGGCATTCAATGGTATGGCTGGGGCAGTTGTTTAACGGAAGCTTCCCTCGATGCACTGGCCTACGACTGGGGTGCCGACGTGCTTCGTATTTCACTGTATGTGCAGGACGATGGTTATGAAACCGACCCTGCAGGCTTCACCGCACAGGTGAACCGCCTCATAGAAGAAGCTACCGAGCGCGGGATGTATGCGCTGGTAGACTGGCACCAGCTGGACCCCGGCGATCCTAATGTCAACCTCGCCATGGCCAAAACCTTCTTTACCGCAATCGCTAATCAGCACAAGAACAAAAACAACATCATCTATGATGTATGCAACGAACCTAACGGCGTAACCTGGGCAAGGATCAAAACCTATGCAGACCAGATCATCCCCGTTATCCGCGCTATCGACAGCGATGCGGTAGTACTGGTAGGCACACACGCATGGGGATCCATGGGTGTATCTGACGGGCGCTCTGCGCAGGATATCGTCAGCAATCCCCTGAGCTTCACCAACATCATGTACACCTTTCACTTCTATGCGAAAGATCATCAGGCGCAGTACCTCAATGAACTGAACTGGGCATCTGACAGACTACCGGTTTTCGTAACAGAATTCGGCTCGCAGGAAGCTACGGGCGACGGACCCAACGATTTCACCATGACACAGCAGTTCATCGATCTTATGCAAACCAAAAAGATCAGCTGGTGCAACTGGAATTATTCCGATGACTTCCGCAGCGGCGCGGTATGGACCACGGGTACCTGCTCCGCCGGCCCGTGGACGACGGCAAGGCTCAAACCCGCCGGTGCCTGGATACGCCAGCGGATGCTGAGTCCGGCCGATAACTTCCCCGGCGGCACACCCGGCTGCGTACCCGTATCTGCCAGTGCAGACGATGGTAATGTACCCGCCAATGTACTGGATGGCAATCTGGCCACGCGCTGGTCGGCCTCGGGCAACCCGCAGTGGATACAGTTCTGCCTGAGCAGCGTGCAAACAGTGTCTGGCGTGAAGATCGCTTTCTATAACGGTAACGTACGCGCATCCAACTTCGATGTACTCGTTTCACAGAACGGCACCAGCTGGACCAACGCGGCGCTCGGCCTGCAGAGCAGCGGTACTTCCGTTAACCTCGAAACATTTACTTTCCCTGCGCAAACCGCGAAGTATGTACGCATCGTTGGGCATGGTAACAATGTAAATCTGTGGAACAGTTATACTGAAGTGCAGATCGTTCAGCAAACCAATGTACCACCTACGGTGAGCATCTCCTCTCCTGCCGGTGGCGCTACCTATACCGCTCCTGCCAGTGTGGCTATCACTGCAACGGCGGTGGATAGCGACGGTAGTATTTCCAAAGTAGAGTTCTACCAGGGCACCACTAAACTGGGAGAATCCCTTACTTCTCCATACACTTACACCTGGAGTAATGTGGCAGCAGGGAACTATGCCCTAACGGCAAAAGCTACCGACAATGGCGGCAGTGCGGTTACCTCTTCGGCTGTAAACATCACGGTAAGTACGGCGCCTGCCTGTACGCCTGTGAGCGCCAGTACGGATGATGGGAATGTACCGGCAAATGTGCTGGATAATAACCTCGCCACGCGTTGGTCGGCCAGTGGAAATCCGCAGTGGATACAGTTCTGCCTGAGCAGTGTACAAACCGTGACCGGCGTGCAGATCGCGTTCTATAACGGCAATGTGCGCACGTCTTATTTCGATGTGCAGGTATCACAGAACGGCACCAGCTGGACGAACGCCGCTACCGGCCTGCAAAGCAGCGGTACATCCGTGAACCTCGAAACATTCTCCTTCGCGCCGCAATCCGCAAAGTATGTAAGGATCTTAGGCCATGGCAACAGCGTAAATGCATGGAACAGTTATACGGAAGTGAAGATCGTTACCGGCAGCGGACTGCAATCCATCGCGGCGGCGAAGCTCAGCGAACCTGAAGCATCCAAAGAAGCAGGGCTGATCGTTTCCCCGAATCCTTTTACCGGCAAACTGAGCGTACAGTTCCAGCTACCTTCAGCCGGACAGGCAGAACTCGCCATGTTCGACATGAACGGTAAGATGACGGCCGTGTTGCAGAAAGGTCATTTACCTGCCGGGAAACATTCCGTGGAATACAACGGCAGTCACCTTGTGCCGGGCGTATATATCGTGAAACTGCAGTACCGGGGATTAATGATCTCTAAAAAAGTGCAGAAGATGTAGGGAATGATTATATGAATTTCATAACAATAACAAAGGGGCTGTCACAAAACGGCCCCTTTGTTATTTCAGGAAGGCATTTGTAAACTCCTGTCAGGGTAGCTCCTGAATACTGTAATATTCTGTCAGGCTTTTTCAATAAGTCCCACCAACAGGTCAGCGGGAATTCAGCGCTGTTACAGTACTGTATCTGTACCGCGACAGTACGACTACAGTATAGCTACAGTAGGATAACAGCGCGAATACAGCGTAATTACAGCGCAATTACAGCGCTATTACAGCGCGATTGCAACGCGATTGCAGATTGAGGGGAGACTATTAAATGTTCCTGCCCAAACGGACCTTAAAATACCTTCTAAAGGCAGTGGAAGGCAGTGTAGAGGCCGTCTACCCTTAGTGTAACAGAGGTCTGGAGGCAGTGAAAAGGCAGTCCGGAGGCAGTAAGCACTTAGTCAAAAGGCAGGAATCACCCGTACCCTCAACCGCCCAAAGTGGCCAAAACCGGCAAAATGCGGCAAAAACGGCAAAAACGGACATCCGATTTGTTCCCTCTTCTCCGGCATGTTACTTTCGGGATACAGCATAAGAATAGTATGTTTTTTTACTAAAACTTAATCAATCTTACCACGGGTAGCGGCATCCCCGGATGTGCTGCTTATTTTAAGCGCAACAAAGCAGATGTTATGGGAAAAAACTTTTTACATACACAGCAAAATTCTGAGGTATTGAACGGCCTGCCGCGACTGGCAGCCCTAGCCATCGTCATATTCCTCCTCTACGGATTCATATTGCCCGACCTAATGCCCGGAGTTACCGGAAATGATCTTTGGTGCAACCGGGGCATTTGCCGAAAGCATCCGGAAACGGCTGATGGTTGTATGGGGAAAGATCGAAAAAAGCCGCACCCATCAGAGCGCGGCCTTTTTCCTGCTTATCATACAATTGGGAAAACTACCCTCATTTCGCAGCCATGGCCTTGCGGAGTGCGGCTTCCTTTTCCGCATTCCAGTAAGCGCAATCCAGCTCCAGTAGCACGGAGGTGTATGGCAGCTGCTCATCAGTTTTCAAAACTACCACGCGGAACATGCCCGCAGCGGCATCCAGTTTCGCAAACACGGAATCGTGCAGCATTTCCCTGACATTATTTCCTTTCAGCATGGCTGTGGCGGAATCCCGGAAAGCGGTGATCCCCGCGCTCTGCATTTCGCTGATATAATTTAACTCCTGATCGCGGTACAGGATGGGCTTCACATGGCCCGATGCTCCCACACCGGCAAGCACATCTTTCAATACAGGCAGCAGGCGGCTGCCGGTGTTGATGTAGGTGATGCCCTCCGCCTTCAGTTCCGGAAAGGCTTTATCCGCAACAATAATCCAGTTACGGTGCCCCAGCAGCGGTAACGCTTCCGCAAACTGTTGCTGCCATCCGGGGTGTACAACACTTTCCGGTGAAGTGGCCCCGCATGCCGCCAGCAGCGGCAGGGCCAGTATGAAGGATGATTTCAGTATTCTTCTCAGTATCATTAAACCAGTTGAATTTGTAATGTTTCTCCCTCCTTCAGTTGTAAAGGTTGGGTAAAGTGAAGGGTTACTTCCTGTCCGCTGCGCTCCAGTGTGGCCGGCACTTTCTTTCCTCCCACTGATGCCGTTACTGCTTTACCTGCGGCAACCAGCTTCAGGGTGCGAAGTTGTAAAGCACCATAAGCCATGGCAATACTGCAACGTGTACCACTAATGGCAGACTGCTGGCTGTAAGTGCCCCAGCCTTCCGCCGCGGTAAACGGCGCACGGAACTGCTGACTCTTCCAGGCCGGTGCGAAGCGCAGGTATCCCTTCGGCCCATGATACTCGAAACCGCAGGCGGTAATGAACGTACCGTAGCTGGCCATGGCACGGGCGTAATGATCGCTGCACTCAATCTCATTGAACGGATTGCGTTTGGCGGCATGGTATCTGTCGTGGATGGCGCGGGTCAGCACAAGGGCTTCATCCGTCATCCCCTCCGCCATCATATGACTGGCCACCTGGTGCTCGAAGCCCGACATGCATTCATGAAAATACCCCAGCTGCCAGGTTACATTTTCCCCGAAAGGTTTCTGCTCATTGTGCGGGTTGGTATTCATGATCATACCGCCTTCTCCTTCCAGCGCATAAGGCCGGCCGCCAATGTGCGTTTTGATGTAGGGACCTACATCCATGGTGAAGTTGTATTTCCAGAGCGATTTCAGTGCGGACAGCGTTTGCTGTTTATCCCACAACCGGCCCAGGCCTACCTGGAACGCCCAGCTCTGGCCATACACCTGATCAATGTGGCAGGTGTTGTAAGAGCCAAGCTTCTGACGGCCCTGCACGGCATCGGGCCGGTGAATGAAGTATTCTCCGTTGAACAGGTGCTTCGACATATTGGCGCAGCCCTTCTCCACATAATCATGGCAGCGGCTGGCGAAGGCCGTATCATTTACTTCTTCGGCCATGAACTGCGCGGCTCGGGCCGCAGCGATGCATAGCCCTACGATCCAGGCGATCTCTCCTTCCCATACCGCGTCGAGGGTATTTTCCATCGGCGTGTCGGTCATACCATCACCGTTCTTATCCTGCGCCAGCATGAAGGCGACCGCTTTCTTTATCTGCACCCAGTTCTGGCGGAGGAAGCTGTCGTTTTTACTCATCTGGTGCTCGCGGTAGATGCGGAGGATGGTACCGGCTTGTCCGTCTATAGCCGGACGGCCTTCATATTCCGCGCGGAATATAATACCGCCATCTTCCTGCATGGCATTGCCGAGGTCGGTGCGCTGGCGGGTATCGCTTTCCAGTGAGGGGAAGATGCGGCCCATGGCCTGAGCGTATTGCCATACGTGTGTGCAGGTGCCTTCGCAGGCGTTCACGCCCTCCCAGCCCCAGAAGCGGCCATCCGCAAAGCGGTAAGTGTTGGCGGTGGCAATGGTACCAATGTTGAGCAGCGTGCGTTCCAGCAGCCAGTGCGGCAGCGTAGAGTCGTAGTAGGTTTTATGCCAGCGGAGGGTTTGGCCCCAGAGGTCTTTGAATTTGGGTGCGAGGTAATCGGCCACGGCGCCCGCGTCTGCATAAATGCTGGCATAGCGGTATCCCTTTGCGGCATCTTTGAGCCGCGAGGTTTTCTTCAGCGGATGGTTGAAGTGCCAGCTCAGTACAAACTGCGCCTGCAGGGTACCACCGGGTGCCAGTGTTTTTGACGGGCCAGCAATGGAGGCTACCAGCTTTTCATCGGCCGCAGCTGCCGCATTGCCGGATTGCGCCGTAAAGAACGCAGCCTTTACCGGCCATGGATTAGCGCCTGCATTGGCAATAGCCCCATCCCCCACATAAGTGATGCAGGTGGTGCCATCATCCGGACGGTCGGCCGCGCCGTTGGCTTTGAAGCCAGACAGTACACGCGTGTATCCGTTGCCTTTATGTACAGTATTCTGTTTCTCTCCTTCTCCTTTCTTAGCCGTGATCTTCCTCGCACCGTTTTCCAGCCATCCAGCCACGGCCGCGCGAACGGGCTGCGCGGAGGTGTTCTTAATGCTGATATCGAAGATGGTGGCGGGAAGGCCGCTGTTATCCGCATCCAGCGGGATGAAGATGCCCCCTGCACGGAGGGATACTTCCAGCGGAAAGCGGCGGTGTTTGTAACGAACGGTAGCAACAGGGTATGCAGCTTCGAAGCTCACTTCTTCCCAATCTTCCTCCCGCAATTCGGAAATGAAGGTTTTACCACCCACCTCAGCCATCACGGCAAAGCCCTGATCGAGCACACGCTTGTTAGCTGCAACGGCGGGTTCCACATAACTGGCGCCATCACGGTTACGTACCTGCCGTTCCGCCACACCATCGTTCCAGAGTACGGTTTTGGGATCTATGCCCTCGCGCTCATCGTTGTAGATGCTCCAGAGCCAGAGGCGGCCGTCGCCGCCGAGGTACACGGTACCGGTATGTAATCCGCCCGCCGGCATGCCGATGTAGCGTAGTTCGTTTTTGGTTTTCGTGTAAACGGTAGGCTTTCCGCGTTCGTAGAGCGAGCGTACCCATGCGGCATCCAGTCCCTTGTTTTCCGGGATGTTGTGTACCGGCAGTAATACACCGGAATATGCTTCCCGGGGCTGTGCCAGGGCTTCCAGGCGGAAGGCGAATAGTCCCGCGGCAGCAAGCCCGGCCTGGCGAATAAAATTCCTTCTTTCCATAGTCTTTTATTGGTTGGGCTACAATGGCAGCCAGTATTTGAATCCTTTACTCCTCACCTGTTCCCAGCTCTGCGGCTCAAGATACTGCGCAGTGCGTACCGGATCAAGCGCCAGATCGGCGCTTTCAAAAGTAAGCACATCCGTGTAATCCTGCCCTATTACATTTTTATATCTGAGCGTGAGTGTTTTTAAACGGGGATCGTAGAAATTCTCTTCGCTGGCCACCTGTGTGGTGGAATATTGAAATGTGTAATAAGGGAAATCGGTATTTCCCGGAAGAATGGGTTCCATCCGGTATACGCCGAAGTTGCGGTCGATGAGGCTCAGCTTGTTATACATCCATCCGGCACCGTGGAATCCGAATACCTCGAAGCTCCATGCACTCGATCCCCAGATCATGTACTTATCGTTCAGCAAAGGATCGTCGGTAATGCTCATCGGGGTGATGTATTTGTACCTGCGTGGTCTGCCGTCAGGACTATTCTCACCCGGGTTGCCCATGAGCTGAACGGAGCGGTACCTGCCCGTGGGGATCTTCGGGATCGGGAGGCCCGACCAGTTCACGGTTTTGTCTTTATTCACCAGCAGGCCTGCTATCATAAACCCGGTGTACTGGCGGCTGAGGGGCACGTTTTCCGCACGTACGATCTTCAGGGGGAAGGCGTAGTTTTCATATTGCGCCATTTTATCCCTTTCCACCGGCACGGTAAAGATCAGGGAAGATGATGAAGCGCCTTTGGGGATATCCACCACAAACCCTTCCTCTTTATCATCCCATGGAATGTTGGAGGTATAAGCAGTAGCGGCGGGGATGGCTTTATTGGTGTTTTTCAGGATATTGAAATCTTCCAGCGTTTCATGATCGAAGCCCACTACCAGCCGGATGTTCTGCGCTGCAGGCAGCGATCCGCCGATACCCACTTTAAACTTGATTTCCGCCATGAACGTTTTGTTGTCGATGATGGTATCGGAATCGTACTGTTCGTTGAGGTATTTGAGGGTGTCTACGAAAGTATGCACCTGTACATCGGCGATCTCCCTTTCCGTGGCGGAAGTGGATTCTGCGGAGATGATGTAGGCTTCCTGCTTGAAGAACTCTTTGTTCTCGTAGTCCGGCTTTCCGCAGCTGTACAGTGCGGCGGCAGCGATCAGGAGGATATATAAGTTGTGAATGCGTTTCATGATTGTGGATTTTAATTGTTCTACCATCCGGGATTCTGCGTCATGGTGCCCCAGTGATTGGCTACTTCCTGAAAAGGTATGGGAAGGAAGTAGTTTTTGGGCCGGAAGATGTAACCGTCTATCACCGCGCGGTCGTAAAAGCTGCCATCTGTTGCCAGATAGTTACATCCGTATACCAGTCCGCCCATTCCAAGGCTGTTGCCCCGGTTGTCGCGGGCCGATTTGCCGGCATCTTTCCAGCGGCGGGAATCAAAATACCGTTTCCCTTCAAAAGCAAACTCCACATGTCTTTCCTGCTTGATGCGGTCGCGCGTGATTTCCTTGCTGGCTGCGGCATAACCCGGCAGGCCGGCGCGGAAGCGCACGAGGTTAAGATATTTCAGCACATCGGCATTGGCCGGGTCAAATTCATTGAGGGCTTCTGCGTAAGCGAGATAGATCTCCGCGAGGCGCAGTACGTGGTACGGCTTATCGCTGCTGCCATAGGCGCTCACATCATCTTCCGCCACCCATTTCACGATGGGGTACCCGGAGCGGGTGGAAGGCCTGTCTGACTGCAGGAAGCCGTCGAGTGCATTGGCTTTGTAATCGGCATAATAAAGTGTACCGTTATTCTGCAGGTAGCCTCTGCCAATGAAACCCATGGTAGCATAAAACCTTGCTTCGCGGTTCAGTACGCGGTTGGGCACTTTCGCATTTACGTTAGACAGTTTAAACCCGGTGATGATGGGTGTATGCACCTCTTTGCCATTGCCGCTGATGTAGAAGGCATCTCCATTATCCGAGATCCCGATATCGTTATATAACGCTCTGTCTTCCTCATCAATGGTGCGGCCGTTGTTCATGAAGAATGCATCTGCCAGCTTCTGGGTGCCGCTCACCATGGCGGTCATTATAGCCCCTTCCCCGTTGTTGTAGTTACGGGGGAAGCCCAGTACCGAGAGGTTAGCCCGTTGGTTTCCCAAATTCACCATCCAGATGGCTTCCTTGTTCCAGTACGATTTACCGCCGCTGAACAGGCCTTTGAAAGAACGGTAAGGATCGATCCCGGCAGGACCGTTTGGCCACGCTACATCGTTACCGGGGAAGTTACCCAGTGGTACGGTCACATAACCGGAATTGGCCGGAACCGTGTACAGTTCGAACTTACCGAGGTCTATGACCGCTTTGGCCGCTTCTGCTGCTTTGCGCCATTTATCCGGGTCGGCCGTTGTACTGAAGTAGTTGCGCCCTTTCGAATCTTTGAACCCGTTGTAATCAGAGTTGCCATTCACGAGCGGGCTGGCATCCCACAGCAACACGGTGGCTTTCAGGGCCATGGCCGCTTCTTTGGAAGGGCGCCCGGCTTCTGCGGCAAGGATGTGCTCGTTCTCCGGAAGGGTGGCGATGCATTTATCCAGTTCGGAGATAATGAAATTCACGCATTCCTCTTCCGTGTTACGGTTGGTAGGTAATGCTGCGGTATTGGAATAGTCGATGGTTTTGTCGACGATGGGGAAAGGCCCGTACAGCTGCAGCATCTGGCTGTAGTAATAGGCACGAAGGAAGCGGGCATCGGCGGCATAGCCTTCTACTTCGCCGGGTACCAGCAGCTTATCGTTCGCCTTCTTATAGTTTTCAAGGAAAAGGTTGCAGGTGCGCACCGCACGGTAATAATGGCTCCAGAAATTGTACAGCACATCATCTGCATTGAATTTCCCCTGAGCAAAAGTCAGGTTCCTGTAATTATCACGCCCGGCGTGCCCTTCGTCGTAGTTCGTATTGAAAGGCCAGGTGTTCACCATATCCGTATAGTTCGGGATATGACCATAACAGGCAGCCCATGCTTTACGGATATCTATGCGCTGCGTCCAGATATCATTGAGATTATTCACCTCATGCAGGTACTCGTCGGCCTCCAGGTATTTACAGCTGATGGTTTGCATCGAGAGCAGCACGATGGCTGATATTTTCAGTATGCTTTTTTTCATACACATTTTTTAAAGATCAAATCCAATTTCAAGTCCCAGTGAAATCGTTCTTTTCAGCGGATATGCAAACGAGGATGTCTGCTCCGGGTTCCAGTCCTTAAAGCGCGAGAAGGTTACCACATTGTCTACACGGCCGTAGTAGTAAATGCTTTTGAAAGGCGACTTACTGGTACGGGGCGTCCAGTTGTAACCCAATTCCGCATCCGCTATCCGGATGTAGGAGGCTTCCCGCAGCCAGAAGGTGGAAGACTGCGCATTGTTCTGATTTTCGGTACCGAAACCGAGGCGCGGGTAAGTAGCATCTAAATTCTCAGTGGCAGTGTTGCCCGAATAGGAAGCAGGTGTATACCGGTTCCTGACAGCGGCCATATAAACAGCGCCGTTCTCATTGCCACCGGCGTTATAGGGGTTAAACGGTATCCTGCCGCCGTTGATGGTGCGGTACATGTTGAATTTGCCGATAGCCCGTGTGGCGAAGGTCCATTTTTTGTAGCGCAGGTCGAGGGCTAAGGAGTAGCTCCATTTGGGATAAATATTGCCGGTCCAGATTCTGTCGTTCGGAGTGATCACCCCATCTCCATCAATATCTTTATACTTGATATCGCCGGGCATCACCTTGTTCCAGGTTTGCACCGGGCTGTTATCTATATCTTTCTGATCCCTGAAAAGCCCCAGGGCGATGTAGTTCAGCGAACGGCCATAGTCCAGCCCGATACCGCTCTGGTAAGCTACTTTAGGATCGAGCTGACCGTTTTCCAGGATGGTGTTCCGGTTGTAACTGATGATACCTTTGATGTAGCTGATCTTGAAATTACCGAAGGATTTGGCGTAGGTAATGTCTATATCCACCCCTTCCGATTTGGTTTTGCCGAGGTTGGCGCGGGGTATTGCAGGCAGGCCAAGGGTGGCAGGCAGCCTGTTGAGTTCGATGAGCTGATCGTTGTTCACATATCGGTAAGCATCCACGATGATCTTCACGGCTCTGAAAAGCCCGATCTCTGCGCCGAGGTTCAGCTTCTGGTTGCGCTCCCAGGTAAGGTTCAGCTGCTCCAGCCGCTGTTCGCCCACACCGGGGATGAAGATACCGCTGCCCGCCGCACGGCCAAAACCAAACAGATAGCCGCCCACAGGGCCGGAAGTAGCCATATACCCGAAACGGGAGGCATTACCTGATGAACCTACAGAGCCATAGGATACACGGAACTTCAGGAAATCCACCACATCTTCGATACCGGTCCAGAATTTCTCTGACGATGGTACCCAGCCGAAGCCGATGGAGGGGAACGACGACCAGCGTTTGTCTGGCGTAAACATCTGCGAGCCGGAAGCACCGAAGTTAATATCGGTAAAATACCGGTCGTCCCAGCCCAGCGTCATTCTACCGGCAACGGATTGCTCTCTGGCCGGCAGTGCATTGATGAGCAGGGTGGCGCCTGAACCGCCGGGCGCATCCGTCAGAAACTCCCGCTGTTTGTAGAGCATAAGCCCGGTAACAGACAGCTTATCGAAAAAAGTGCGTGCATAGTTGAGGCTTCCCTGCAGTTCTATCACGCGGTTACCGGTAGGCGATTCGTAAACGAACGACATCTTATCGTCGATATCCGGCGTTTTATTGATAGTCACCAGGTTACCCTGCTCATCGCGGCCGGAACCCATGTAGCTGTTGGCGAAGTCAGGCGCATGGCGCTGGTAGTTTTTCTGATACTTATGCGCGTAGAAATTGCTTTTGGTGAAAGAAGCGATCCCGTTCAGGAAAAGCCCTTCCGTAATAAAATCAAGCTTCTGGGTGATGTTGAGGTTGGTAGACATGTAATTCGCATAGCGCTTCACGAACCCTGTTTTGTTCAGTAACGAATAAGGGTTGAGCATGCCGGCAGGCTCTTCCGGAGCGGTGCCGTTAGAGTATTCGGCGGGGTACAGTGTGGGGTTAATCATGTTCATAATCTCCAGCAGGAAACCAGCACCCTGCCCCGGCTCGGTGGTGGTATTATACCGACCGTCGAACCCCAGGCCCAGTGAAGTGGTGGGCGTAAGATCCGCCTTCAGGTTGGAGCGGAAATTGAACTGGTTGTAGTTGGCATTATTATCCTTCTTGGTGTTGAACATGCCTTTCTCATTGTAAAAGCCGCCCGACATATAATAGCTTACCGCATTGCCGCCGCCGCTGATGTTGAAGTTGGCGCGGTTAGAGGCGTTGTTCTGTTTCACCATGGTCTTATACCAGTCTACATTCGGATAAAAATCCATATCGCTGTCGGCGAACTTCGCAATGTCAGCTTCTGTATACATGGGCCGCTTACCCCTCACCGCCATGGCTTCGTTGCGCATCTGCGCATAGGTAGGCGCATCTACCCAGTCGGGTTTATAAGTAGCGTTATTGATGGAGGAAGAGGCTGACAGGCGGATGGTTGGCCGGGAAGCCACTTTACCCGTTTTGGTGGTGATCACGATGATGCCGTTTGCACCTTCCAGTCCGTATACCGCCGTAGCCGAAGCATCTTTGAGGATGGAAAAGGTCGCGATGTCGTTAGGGTCCACGTCATCGATGTTCCTCCGTAAACCATCGATCAGTACCAATGGTGCCGAGTTCCCCGTTACGGAATTGATGCCGCGGATGATGAAGGAAGCACCATCCTGCCCGGGCTGGCCGGACTGCTGCACGAAGGTGACACCTGCTACCCTGCCGGCGAGCTGGGTGGTAAGGGAGCGCGTAGGGCCTTTCAGTTCGGAAGGGTTCACGGTGGTGATGGCGCCTACCACGCTTACTTTCTTTTGCTTGCCCGTACCGGTCACCACCACTTCGTTCTGCGTCACACTTTCCGATTCCATGATTACGGGGTATTTGCGGAGACTGTTAGCCGGAATGGTTTTCACCTCTATCTCCGTGGTTTTATACCCTACGGAAGAAAGCACCAGTGTAGAATGGCGGGGGATGTTGCTGATGATGAAATAACCGTTCTTGTCGGATACAGTACCTACCAGTGGATTGGCCTTCAGGTAAATGCTCACGGAATGAATGGGCTGATTTTGCAGATTGGTGATGGTGCCGGCAATGGTTACATTGGCACCTACACTGTCTTTTACGGCCAGTTGTGCTGACCTTGGTGTCTGGAGGGTAACGAGTTTGTTGGCATTTACGCGGAAGGAAATGTCCGTGGGTTTCAGCACGGCGTCTAAAACGGTAGTGATTTCGCCTTTCCCGTTGTAATTGCCCGCGATCCTGTCGAATGCCGGATCTTCGGTATAGAGAAAGCGGTAGGCGGATGTTTGCTCAACGTATTCGAGCACCTGCCTGACCGTCTTCTTCCCGCCGGGAATGCCTACCTGCTGCGCATACGCGCCCTGAAGAGGGCTTAGGCATAGTATGACAATCATATACAGCAGAAGTTTGCAGCATTTTTTCAAAGTCATGTCAATTTTGGTTTTTAAAATGATCATATTAGGCAACAGACGATACCTGCGGCATTGCGTAGCCGCATCATCTCATGTGTGTAAAGCTGTGTTGATATTATTATCCGTCTCGCCGGGACGTGGAATACCTCCTCTGCAGGTATTTACTGGCTGATATAAATTTTATGGCCTGAACTGGTGTACTGAAATGGTATGGTCTGCTGTAATTCAAGAATGATCTCGTGAACGGATTCGTCGGAGAATGTTCCTGTTATGCGTATTTCCTGAAACACAGGATCGTTGAAATAAATATCTGTATTGAATTTGCGTTGCAGTTCATTGGCCACGTCGCGGAAGCGGGCGGCTTTGAAAACGAGTTTATTCTTCATCCAGGCGGTTTCATCGAAACTGCTGTCTGTCTGATTGAACATCACCTGCTGGAGTGAAACGGTTTCCCGCTGCTTCTCGCGGCTGACGGCAGGTGTGCCTGACAGATCGTGCTGCTGGCTGATGGTCACCTTCTCCCGGGGCCGCAGCATAATCACCCTTTCCGGATCTTTGGCTGAAGTAAGCTGGATGGTGCCTGTAAAGAGGGATGCTTCCACCACAGCGTCTTCCGGGTAAGCTTTCACGTTGAACGTAGTACCCAGCACCTTCACGTCCACACTGCCAGTGGAAACGATCATGGGCATGCCGGGGTTCTTCACCACATCGAAGTACGCTTCCCCTTCCAGTTTTATCTCCCGGTTCTTTACGCCAAAGTCTTTATTATAACTGAGGCGGCTGCCGGAGTTGAGGGTTACCACCGACCCGTCGGGCAGGTGAACCGTAGTTTTAGCACCGCGCTCTGTGTTGATCTTGTTGTACAAGGGACCGTTATTGCCCAGTTGCGGCAGTAGTAAGATGAATACGATAGCGGCTACGTTTACCAGTCCGGCTATGTAGAGCTTCGCATAACGTTTGAAGTGGGAAGGCTTTGCTGCAATGATTGGTTCCACGGCCTCTTCGGTTTCTTCCGGCGCTGTTGCCTGTGCTGCCAAAGCCTTCTTCAGCCGCATTTTACTTCTTTTAAGGGCATCCTCATCTTCCTGTGGCACTACTTCCAGTCCGTATACGGCATGGAGGATCTCGCTCTGCTGAAAGTCGTGCTGATAGGCTTTCAACAGCCCGTCGAGTTCATGCAGCTCCTGCTCCGTGATCTCATGACTGAATTTTTTAGCGAGTAGTTCCCAGATTCTGTTCATTGGAAAAATGCCGGTCGTTTAATAGTAGGAGTAATAAAAATACCCGGCACCCTTAAAAGAAAATAAAAAAATAATCAGATCGTGGAAAAGGTGATGGCTTTGCCCAGCTTTTTGATGGCGATACCCATCTGGGCTTCCACGGTTTTAGGGGAGAGATTGAGTATTTCCGCTACTTCGCGGTATTTGAAAGATTGCTCTTTCACCAGCTGGAACACCAGCTTGCATTTGGGTGGCAGCTGGTTGATGGCCACATTGATACGGTGGAGCATTTCGGAAGAGATAAGGAGATCTTCCGGTGAGCGGGCCAGTTCCAGTTTGAAATCATCTATCTGATCCAGCGGATCGGTGAGGTGAAGCTGTTGTTTGAGCCAGGTAAAGGCTTTGTTACGGGCAATTACGTACAGGTATACTTCCGGATTGCGGACCTCCGCCAGCTTATCGCGCCGCTGCCAGAGTTCCACGAAAACATCGCTGGCCAGCTCTTCAGCAGATTCGCGGTGTTTTGCGAGGGAAAGGATGAGTTTGAAGATGCGGTTGAAGTACAGTCCGTGCAATTGCATCAGCACGGCTTCCCCGCCTGCCTTTGGCAGCAGCTGGAATAGAAACGCGGCATCTGATCTTGCTGTCATAACGTTTGCTTCAAAAACGGGCGGTAACGGAGACGTGTAAACCGGCAATAAATAAAAGCTACCTGCATTAAATTGGCAAGCGTTCAGCAAAAAACAACAAGCAATAATCAAAATACCATCATGGCATGGGGAGCAATATGTATGTTATGTTTGTGACAGGAGGACGATGCCGGCCAGGATGACTACGGCGGCCAGGAGTCTTTTCCGGCTGTCTTTCTCCTTCAATACATTAATCCCGAAGAAAACGCCGAAAACGATGCTCACTTCCCTAACCGGGGCCACGTAATGGACAGGGGTTGTTTTCATGGCGATGAGCACCAACAGGTACGACAGTGGCTGGAGTACCGCCACGCCCAGTATCTGCTTCCAGTGGAGTTTTATTTCAACACCGATTTCGTGCCGCCTGCCCCAGGTAACGGGCAGCAGCAATACCAGCGGAAGAATCATGGATGCAAATGCGATCACGATGGCCGACACACCATAGTCTGCCACGGCGGCTTTATCCCACAGGGTATACCCGGCAATAAAGAACCCCGTCAGCAACCCGAAATACACGCCATGCCGTACAGATTTCCCTTCATTGCCACTACTGAGCCACGCCAGTACACATACCCCGGCAATGATGAGGAGGAAACCGCAAACAGCCCAGATGCCCATCCGCTCCCCAAAAATCAGTACCGCCCCCAATACGGAAAACAAGGGTCCGGCCCCTCTGGCTACGGGGTATACTACCGAGAGGTCGCCCTTCCGGTACCCGGCCTGCAGGGCCACGAAGTAGAAGATATGCAGCAATCCGCTGCCCAATGCCAGCGTAAGGGCTGCCTGGTTCAGCTGCAACGGGGCATGCAGCAGCTCACGGAGCAGGAAAGGCAGGAATAAGACCGCGGAAAAAAGAGAAACCAGCCAGAAGAACAGCAATCCGCCTTTTACCTGTTTCGTAAGCAGGTTCCACAGCGCATGAAGCACCGCGGCGGCGAGAACAAGGAGCAGGGATGTGGGGCTCATATATTGAAGATAAGGAAAATGCCACTGATCAAGTTTTCCGGGAAATATGGCTAATATATAGTATATTACCTATACAGATCAATCAAAATAAGGGCAGCAGGCAAAAAACCATGCAAAAATACGCCCAGTTTATATCAATATAATGTTTGTGATACAAAGACCAATAGCGTATTTTGTGTGTACATATACACTTATGTGATTGATTCCTTTTTGTGAACACTGAAATTGTCTACAGCACCTATGTTCCATCGTTATGCAATATTCACTATCGGTATCCTGACGGTATTTACCGCCTGCAACAACAATATGCAGGATCGCACAGCAGAAGTGATGCCCGATTCCGTGGATTACAATTTTCATATTCGGCCCATCCTGTCAGACAGGTGTTTTGCCTGCCATGGCCCGGATGCCAATAAACGGGAGGCCGGCCTGCGGCTGGATATTGCGGACAGCGCCTACAAAGCGTTGCAGGAAACGCCCGGCCTGCACGCACTGGTACCCGGCAACCCTATGGCTTCTGCCGTGTTCCAGCGTATTACTACGGAAGACAGCACCCAGCGCATGCCCCCGATAACGTCTAACATGACGCTCTCCGGGTTCGAGATCAAACTGATAGAAAAATGGATTAAACAGGGCGCGAAATACAAGCCCCACTGGGCCTTCGTTCCCCCCACCTCCCCTGCGCTCCCCGAAGTGGACGATGAAGACTGGGTACGCAACGATATCGACCGGTTTACGCTTTCCCACATGGAGCAGAAAGGGCTTAGTCCTAACCCTGCTGCCGATCCGGAACGCCTGTTAAAACGCCTCTCCCTCGATGTTACCGGCCTGCCGCCTACCATAGACCGTATGGACCGCTTCGCCAAAGACACGAGCGCGAAAGCATATGAGAAGATGGTGGATGAGCTGCTGGCCGACAGTGCCTATGGCGAAAAAATGGCCATTCACTGGATGGATGTGGCCCGCTATGCAGACTCCCACGGTTATCAGGACGATAACTACCGCAGCATGTGGCCCTGGCGCGACTGGGTGATCCACGCCTTTAATAAGAACCTTTCTTACAAAGACTTCGTATCCTGGCAGATTGCCGGTGATATGATCCCCGATGCCACGCGCGAGCAACTGCTGGCCACGGGCTTTAACCGCAACCATAAGATCACGGAAGAGGGCGGTGTGATCGATGAGGAATACCGCGTTTCGTATGTGATAGACCGTGCCAATACCTTCAGCAAAAGCCTGATCGGTATTACCATGGAGTGCGCCCAGTGTCACGACCATAAATACGACCCTTTCTCCCAGAAAGAATACTTTGAGCTGTATGCCTTCTTTAATAATGTAAAGGAAGTAGGGCTGGAATCTGTAGTGGGTGGTCCTGAAACATATGCCAAGAAGCCCTATATGGAGATCACGAAAGATGATATGGCCGGGGCGCTGCGTTTCATCAACCGGCAGGACAGCAACCGCCTCATCGTGTCCGTAATGGGTGAAGATACCAGCAGGCGCAAATCATTTGTACTGGGCCGTGGCAGTTACGATAACCCTACGCTTGAAGTGCAGCCGGGCACACCCCTGTCTGTACTCCCCTTTAATAAATCGGTGTACCCGGCTAACCGGCTCGGACTGGCCGGCTGGCTGTTCGATGAAAAGAATCCCCTCACCGCCAGGGTTTTCGTGAACCAGCTGTGGCAACAGGTGTTCGGCACCGGTATCGTCAAAAGCACGGGCGACTTTGGTATGCAGGGCGAGCTGCCCAGCAATCCGCAGCTGCTCGACTGGCTGGCGGTGGACTTTATGCAGCATGGATGGGATGTCAAACGCACGATGAAGATGATGCTGATGTCGGCCACCTACCGGCAGTCTGCCCAGATTCCCAAAAACAAACTGCAGGCCGACCCTGATAACAAATACCTCTCCCGCGCACCCCGCTTCCGCCTCCCTGCGGAAATGGTCCGTGATGTAGTACTGGCCTCCAGCGGTCTGCTCGTGCCTACCATTGGCGGACCCAGTGTGAAGCCATACCAGCCCCCCGGGCTTTGGGAAATGGCCACTTCCGGAAGGGGATCGCTGGCCACTTACAAGCAGGACCATGGTACCAGTCTTTACCGCCGCGGATTGTACACTTTCATTAAAAGAACGGTGCCGCCACCGTCTATGATGATCTTCGACGCCAGCAACCGCGACCAGTGTGAAGTGAAACGTTCCTCTACCAATACGCCCCTTCAGGCACTCATCATGCTGAACGACCCCACGGTGCTGGAAGCATCACGGGTACTGGCAGCGAAGCTCCTGCAGCAGGGTACCGATGCGGACCGCAACATCCGTCAGGCTTTCCGCCTCATCGTTTGCCGCACACCACAGGCGAAGGAAGTGAGCCTGCTTGCAGAATACTTCAGCCAGCAGCAGGCATATTATAAAAAGGAACCCGGCCAGGCCATCAAACTGCTGAGCCACGGAGAATATCCGCAGGCCGATGTGGCAGACAAGGCATCCCTTGCTGCCATGATGCAGGTCATTACCACGATCTACAACCTGGAAGAAACATTATCCAAAACCTGAGCCTCCCGTTCAGCCAAATACTGCGCATCATGAAAAACGAATTTATAGAGCGTCATCTCAACATGAACCGCCGAAAGTTCCTCTCGAACCTGAGCTTAGGCGTGGGGAGCGTTGCGCTCGGCTCCCTGCTCATCCCCGACCTTTTCGGCAGCAAAAGCGAAAGCGAAGCCGCCTTTATGCCGGGTGTTCCGCACTTCGCCCCCAAAGCGAAACGCGTTATCTACCTCTTCCAGAACGGCGCCCCCTCCCAGCTGGAAAGCTTCGATTACAAACCGAAGCTCCGGGAAATGATGGGACAGGAACTGCCTGCTTCTATCCGCATGGGGCAAAGGCTGACGGGTATGACGGCCGGACAGTCGTCGTTCCCCCTCGTAGGCTCGCACTTCAACTTCCAGCAATACGGACAGGCCCGCGCATGGATCAGCGACCTGTTTCCGCATACTGCCGGTGTGGTGGATGATATCTGCATCGTGCGGTCCATGTTCACCGAAGCCATCAACCACGATCCCGCGCTTACCTTCTTCCAGACGGGTGCCCAGCAGGGCAACCGCGCCAGCTTCGGCTCCTGGATGAGCTATGGGCTCGGCAGCGAGAACAAGAACCTCCCCGCCTTCTGCGTGCTGCTCTCCCGCGGTAAAGGGAACGGACAGGGCGTGTATTCCAAACTATGGTCTAACGGTTTCCTCGACAGTATACACCAGGGTGTGCAGTTCAGCAGCGGCGATAATCCCGTGCTGTACCTCAACAACCCCGAAGGCATCGATTCCACCAACCGCAGGCAGATGCTGGATCAGCTGGCGGCACTGAACGATCAGTCGTACAAAGAATTCGGTGACCCCGAGATCAGTACCAAGATCCAGCAATATGAAATGGCCTACCGCATGCAAACCGCGGTTCCTGAACTAACCGACCTTTCTAAAGAACCCGATGATATCCTGAAGCTCTACGGTCCTGAATGCCTTGTGCCGGGTACGTTTGCAGCTAACTGTCTCCTCGCGCGCAAGCTTTCTGAAAACGGCGTGCGCTTCATTCAGCTGTATCACCAGGGCTGGGACCAGCACGGTAACCTGCCCAATGAAATGGCCGGACAGGCGAAGGATGTAGACCGTGCCTCTGCAGCGCTCATCACTGATCTGAAACAACGTGGCCTCCTCGATGAAACACTCGTGATCTGGGGCGGGGAATTTGGCAGAACCAATTACTGTCAGGGTAAAATGACGGCAGATAACTACGGGCGCGATCACCACCCCCGCTGCTTCTCCATCTGGATGGCAGGCGGCGGCGTGAAGCCCGGTATCGTATACGGAGAAACTGATGAGTTCGGATATAACATCGTAAAAGATCCCGTGCATGTGCACGACTTCCACGCTACCGTGATGCACCTGCTGGGGCTCGATCACGAAAAACTCATCTTTAAACACCAGGGCCGCCGCTACCGGCTTACAGACGTAGCAGGACAAGTTATTCCCGGCTTAATGGCCTAAAAAAAGCAATATGGAAAGAAGAACATTTCTCCGGTCGTCCGCCTTGGCCGCCGCATCGTTTTACATTACGAAAGACCTTTTCGCCCGGCCTAAAGGCCCTGTGTATGGCCATCAAAATATGCGCTACACGCTCGATACCAAATGGAGCATGGCAGACAGCAGCCGTTTTCCGGTAAAAGACTGCCACGAAATGGTGCAGGATAAAAAAGGCCGCATCATCCTCCTTACCAACGAAACGAAGAACAACGTACTCATCTATAACAAATCAGGTAAACTGCTGAGCAGCTGGGGTACTACCTTCCCCGGCGCGCACGGGCTTACGCTGGCGGAAGAGAACGGGGAAGAGTTCCTGCTCATCACCGATACGGATAAACACCAGGTGTATAAAACCACCATGGATGGAAAGATCCTGCTCACCATAGATGCACCCCTCGAAAGCGGGAAGTATAAGAAGAAGGAAGAATTCGTGCCCACGGAAACCACCGTTACCGACAACGGCGATATCTACATCGCGGATGGTTACGGTGCACAATACATCTCACGCTTCGACCGGAACGGCAAGCTGCTGGGCATCTTCGGCGGCCGCGGCGAAGGCACGCAGTTCCTCGATAACGCACATGGCATAACGGTAGACCGCCGCAAAGGCACACCTACCCTGCTGGTGACCGACAGAACACGTAACTGCTTCAAGCGTTACAGCATGAGCGGTGAGCTGCAGGAAGTGATAGAACTACCCGGCGCCTGCGTATGCCGGCCGGTGATCAAAAAAGATAACCTGTATGCCGCGGTACTGCGTGCGCCGGACATGAACGTGGAAGGCAGCGGCTTTGTGACCATCCTCGATAAAAACAATAAAGTAGTATCCAACATAGGGGGAACTGAACCGAAGTATGTAGACGGAAAGTTGCAGCGCATGCAACAGGCGGAAAAGATTTTCGTGCATCCGCATGACGTGTGTGTGGACAATGACGAGAATGTATACGTAGCGCAATGGGCATCCGGTAAAGTATATCCCTATAAACTCAGAAGAGTCTAATGAACTGGAAAAAAATAAAGTGGCAGGAAGCAGGCGGCAGCGTGCTGTTTGCCTGCAATCTGTTTGTACTCGTACTCCTGCTGGCAGGCAACCGGGTAGCGGTACCTTCCTGGCTGCAGGTAATGGGGCGCATGCACCCGCTGGTGCTGCACTTCCCTATTGTGCTGCTGATGATCGGTGCCGGGCTCCTCTTCATACGCCTGCGTGAACCGGAAGCCGCCCACTGGAAAAAGCAATTTACGGCGGCCCTCTTACTGGCCGGGGCACTTACCACCGGTATGGCCGTTATCATGGGCCTGCTGCTCTCCAGGGAAGAAGGCTATACGGCCGACGGTGCGCTGTTCCTGCATAAATGGGGCGGAGCACTGCTGTTATGGGTTGCCTCCGCCTGTTACTGGTTGCGGAATGCCGCGCGCCAGTGGTATGCGAAAACCAGTGGTCTTACCGCTGTGGCCCTCATCATTTTCACAGGCCATTACGGTGCCGCCATTACGCACGGGGAGAACTTTGTACTGGCACCCGTAACACCTGAAAAGAAGGCCGTACCGGTGCAACTGGAACAGGCGCTGGTGTATGAACACCTAGTAAAGCCCATCCTGCAGGAAAAATGCATGAGCTGCCACAACCCTGCAAAAGCAAAAGGGAACCTTTCCCTTGAAGATACCACGCATTTGCTGGCCGGTGGTAAAACAGGCAAGCTCTTCATCCCCGGCGATCCTGCAGCCAGCCTGCTTATGCTGCGGCTGCACCTGCCCGAAGAGGATAAGAAACACATGCCGCCATCCAACAAACCACAGCTGACGGAAGATGAGGTAGCCCTGCTGCATCACTGGATCAAAGCAGGGGGAGATTTCTCTACCATGGTAACCGCCCTGCCTCCGCAGGATACGTTGCGCCTGCTGGCCTCCGCCCGCCTGCAGCCTTCCGGAAGTAATGACCTGCCGGCCCTCCCGGCGGCTGATGAAAAGCTCGTGGCAAAACTCAACAACAACTACCGTGTGCTGTATCCCGTGGCACTCCATGCCGCGCCGCTGATCGCCAACTGGTATAACAAGGATCAGTTCAGCATCGCATCCGTAAAAGAGCTGCTGCCCGTGAAAGGCCAGCTCATTGAAATGCACCTGCAGAAGATGCCGGTTACCGATGCGGACCTTGCCATGCTGGCGGAGTTTAAAGAATTGCGCGTACTCAACCTCAGCTTTACGAAGGTTACCGGTAAAACACTCGCCGAACTGGCCAAACTGCCCCAGCTGCAGAGCCTTTCCGTATCGGGTGCCCCTGTTACCCTCGCACAGCTGATGGCCCTGAAAAATGCGCCGAAGCTCCGGAAGCTATATATATGGAACACCGCCCTTACACAGGAAGAAATGGTGCAGGCAGAAAAAGCATTCCCGCTGGTGACCATCGTGAAAGGATTCGACAGCAACAGCGGCGAGCAATTGCAGCTGAACCAGCCCGTGCTGGTAAATACCGATGCCATTTTCCGGGAACAGATGCAACTGTTGCTGAAGCACCCCGTAAAAGGCGTGGAGATCAGGTATACGACAGACGGTACCGCACCCGACAGCACTTCTTCTCTCCTTTTCAAAGACAGTCTGCTGCTGGATAAAACCACCACCATCCGCGCCATCGCCTGTAAAAAGGGATGGAACTCCAGTCCACAGGTGCAATATGTATTCAGCCAGTCGCGCTACTTGCCCGACAGTGTTAAGCTGGTGCAGCCACCCGATGGACAGTACGTGGGTGAAGGTGCTAAAACCCTCACGGATGCACGGAGGGGCACGGGTAATTACGGTGATGGCAAATGGCTAGGCTATGCCAACAAGCCCCTCGAAGCTGAGGTCCGCTTTCCTAAAGCGGTATCCCTGCAGGAGGTAACCATCAGCGCTTACCGCAACATCGAAGCATATATTTTCCCTCCGGAGAAGATCGAGATATGGGGAGGTGCCAACCCTCAGCAGCTGCGCCTGCTGAAAAAGATCGTTCCGCCACAAGGGCATAAGGGCGATTCTGTGATGCCTATCAATTACCTTCTCAACTTCCCGGCTACAGAGGTTACCTACCTCAAAGTAGTGCTGGCACCTGTTTCCAGACTGCCCCAGTGGCACCAGGGTAAAGGTGGCCGGGGCTGGGTATTTGTGGATGAATTGATGTTCAACTAAGTATTCCAAAGCTTATAATGTCAAGTTTCAGGGGAAGCCGGCAACCGGTTTTCTCCTGAAACTTGCTTACTTTTGACCGGTTTATCATTACCGGCATAGCAATGGGATACAAAAGCTTACAAGACTGCATCACCGATCTGGAAAAACATGGTCATTTAATCCGCATCAAACAGGAAGTGGACCCATACCTCGAGATGGCCTCCATCCATCTGCGGGTGTATGAACACGAAGGCCCCGCCATACTTTTCGAGAACGTGAAAGGCAGTAAGTTCCCCGCCGTATCCAACCTGTTTGGTACGCTCGACCGCTCGAAGTTCATGTTCCGTGATACACTGGACAAGATCAAGACGCTGGTAGACATTAAGGGCGACCCCGTTAAAGCCTTCAAAAATCCATTCAAATACCTGAACGTAGCCGCCACGGCATTATCAGCCCTGCCCATGAAAACGGGCAGCAGCGCTCCTATCTCCTTTGGCCGTACCCAAATCAGCGAACTGCCGCAGATCGTGAACTGGCCCATGGATGGTGGTCCGTTTGTGACCATGCCCCAGGTATATACAGAAGACCCCGGCCAACCTGGTATCATGAACGCCAACCTCGGTATGTACCGCATTCAGCTGGGCGGGAATGATTATGTGCAGGACAAAGAAATTGGTCTACACTACCAGTTACACCGCGGCATAGGCGTGCATCAAACCAAGGCCAACGCTAAAGGCCAGCCCCTGAAAGTGAGCATATTCGTAGGCGGACCGCCCTCCCATCCGCTCGCTGCCGTAATGCCCCTCCCCGAAGGACTCTCAGAAATGACCTTTGCAGGCGCACTGGGCAACCGCCGTTTCCGGTATTACTACGACGATGAAGGATATTGCATTTCCGCCGATGCCGATTTCGTGATCACCGGCACGGTGATGCCACACGAGAACAAGCCCGAAGGGCCTTTCGGTGATCACCTGGGTTATTACAGTCTCGTTCACCCTTTCCCGCTCATGAAAGTGAGCCGGGTATATCATAAAAAGAACCCGGTATGGTCGTTTACCGTGGTAGGCAGGCCGCCGCAGGAAGATACCAGCTTCGGTGCGCTCATCCACGAGATCACCGGGAATGCTATTCCGAAAGAGATCCCCGGTGTGCATGAGATCCATGCGGTAGATGCAGCCGGTGTTCACCCACTGCTGTTTGCCATTGGCAGCGAGCGGTACACACCGTACCTGAAGGAACGCAAGCCACAGGAGATCCTCACCATCGCCAATCACATCCTGGGCAGCAACCAGCTCAGTTTGGCAAAGTACCTGTTCATCTGCGCGAAAGAAGATAATCCTGCGCTGCATGTGCACGACATAGCGCCATTTATGATGCATATCCTCGAGCGAATCGATCTCACCCGTGATCTGCACTTCTATACCAACACTACCATCGATACCCTCGATTATACCGGCAGTGATCTCAACGCCGGCAGCAAGGTAGCCATCGCCGCCGCAGGCAACAAGCGCCGCGAACTTTGGCAGGAAATGCCGGCTTCCTTCAGTCTGCCACGCCCTTTTACCCATTACAAAATGCCCATGCCGGGCGTACTGGTGGTGGAAGCACCTGCTTTTACCAGCAACGCCGATACCGAAGCCCAGATAGCCATCCTCAACGATCATCTGCGCAACGAAAACCTCGACGGTCTCCCGCTCATCGTATTATGTGACGATGCAGGCTTCACGGCAGAGAACATCCCTAACTTCGTATGGGTGACATTTACACGGAGCAATCCATCGCACGATATTCATGGCATCAACAGCTTCATCTCCCACAAGCACTGGGGCTGTAACGGACCTATGATCATTGATGCCCGCATCAAGCCACACCATGCTCCGCCGCTGATCAAAGACGCAGCAGTGGAGAAGAAAGTAGATGAGATGGGTAAGGAAGGCGGAGTGCTGGAAGGGATTATTTAATGCTATTAAAAAGGCGCATCCCCTTTCGGGGACGCGCCGGGGAGTTACAGTCCGGCTGCTTCGCTGAAAACAACACCGGCTTTTTCAATAGCAGATCGCTATTCCTCAAAGATCAGCGAAGCAAATCATGTTGATGTATACCCATTACCGAATTACCTACCAATATCACTGATATTTTACCACCAGCTTACCGATAGTACGGCCGCTTTCCAGTTGAGCATGGGCTTTCCTGAAGCTCTCTGCGCTTAAGCCTTCTACCGTTTCAGTAAGCGTGGTTGTGAGGGTACCATTGTCCAGCAATTCCGATACCCTGTTCAGGATGCGGTGCTGTTCCAGTATATCGTCGGTTTCGAAGGTAGACCGGGTAAACATGAGTTCCCAATGGAAGCTCACGCTTTTGCCTTTCAGCAGACGGAGGTTCACGCCTTCGTTCGGATCACTGATAGAGCCGATCTTTCCCTGTGGTTTGATGAGTTCGGCCATGGTGCCCCAATATTGGTACAGATCTACAAGGTCGAATATGTAATCGACATACTTATAACCTGCATTCCGTACCTCTTCCACGAGGTTTTGATGATTCACCACCACATCGGCCCCCATCTTCCTGCACCATTCCACGGATTCGGGGCGGGAGGCGGTAGCGATGACTGTTAGTCCAGCCACCTGCTTCGCCAGTTGAATGGCAATAGAGCCTACACCACCGGCACCGCCGATGATCAGGATGGTTTTGCCTTTGTCCAGCTCCGTAATGGCCAGCCGGTCGAACAGCATTTCCCAGGCGGTGAGTGCTGTGAGGGGAATTGCCGCGGCCTGTTCAACACTGAGTTTGCGGGGTGCCTTTCCCACGATGCGCTCATCTACCAGCTGGTATTCGGCATTACTGCCAGGCAGGCGGATGTCTCCGGCATAATACACGTCGTCTCCCGGCTGGAAGAGGGACGCATCACCTCCTACGGCTTCTACCGTACCTGTCGCATCCCAGCCAATGATCCTCGGAGATGCCAGCACCTGCTCTTTAGCGCTGTTCTTACGCACTTTAAAATCTACCGGGTTCACGGACGCTGCCGCTACTTTCACGAGCAACTGCCGTCCGGAGGGCACCGGTTTCACTGTTTCAAAAGCGATGAAGCTGTCTGCTTCCGATATGGGTAATGATGTTTTGAATCCTATTGCTTTCATTTGAACTATCGTATTTATAGCAAAAATATACCTATAAAACACCAATAATCTGTACTATTCTACTAAGATATTGTATAATTTCGCTGTATGCGCACCAATTTCCTGTACGAACCTTTCTCTTTTCAATACGAAACGCTGGACGAAATGCCTGAGCTGAAGCCCAACAAGCATTTCTTTGAGCTGGTGTACATCCTTTCCGGCAAGGGCCGCCATTGCATCAATCAGCATGAGTTTGAATACGGGGAAAACCATATGTTCCTCATTACCCCGCAGGATTGCAGCCGAATCGATATTACCGCTACCACTACTTTCTTCATCCTCCGCTTCAGCAATATCTATCTGAAGAATAACGCTTTTTCGCTGGAGAACATCCAGCGACTGGAGTTTATATTGCAACATGCCAATCACAAGCCGGGGTGCATATTGCGTAACCAGAGCGATAAGAAGCTGATCCGGCCGATGGTGGAAGCCATTATCCGGGAATCGGCCGGTAACGACCTGTACGATCAGGAGATCATCCGCCAGCTGGTGCAAAGTATCATCCTTGTGGTAGCGCGCAACATTGCGAAATACCTCCCCGGAAACCTGGATCATGGCGCTGAGGAAAAGATCATCGATATCATCCACTACATCCAGCAGCATATCTATGAACCGGAAGCACTGCGTACGACGGCTATAGCGGGGCATTTCGGGTTATCTGAGAACTACCTTGGCAAGTACTTCAAAAAGCATTGCAACGAAACGCTGCAGTCTTACACCGGCAATTACAAGCTTACACTCATAGAGCACCGGCTGAAGCATAGTGATAAACGCATCAATGAGATTGTGCGTGAGCTGGGGTTTAACGATGAAAGTCATCTGAATAAATTCTTCCGGCAGAAGAAAGGAGTAAGTCCACGGCAGTACCGGCAGGCAGCACAGAAAGGGTGAGTACTACACCCTTTCGTTCCGGCGCTTCACCATTTCCCAGATCCAGATGGGCGCAAAGGGAGAGGTACAACCTTTAGACACGGGATAGTTGCGGTAGATGCCCAGCTCCTCCCCTATCTCGAGGGCACGTTTTCTATGTTCCGGGAAGTGAATGCCGATCTGGGCAAGGGTGGTGTTCATGGTCCATTGCACTTCTTCCGGGGCAGTGGGCATTTCTTTATGAATGCGGTTCAGCAGTTGCTTCAGGTCCACCCCTTCCGCATCCCGTGCCACCTTCCCTGCCATGAGGCTCCATCCTGCGCGGGCGGTCCATACATTATCGCTGTCCATCCATGCTTCGCGCATTTCTTCCCGCTGAGGGTGGTCTTTTAGTATGTATGAGTTGAACCATTCCGCTACCTGTACATAGTTGATGGAACGGAGCATTTCATCGAGTTCTGTTGTGGTGAGGGATTTGGGTTTGATGATCAGTAAGGCCAGCAGGCGTGCATCTACATTCTTCATTTTCCAGAGTTCCAGTGCGAGAGCATGATCGGATTTGATCCTATTCGCTACCGTGCGGATATCCCCCAGTTTAACACCAAACTGGTTCTTATCTGCCCCACGCTTTATGTCATGCGCGAAGATTTTTTCATCGCTCAGGGCCTGCAGTGCTGAGAGGGCTTCCTTGCTTGTCATAGTGTGTGGATTTAGGTGGATATGGTGCTACAGTTACAGCACGTAAATAAACGCACGAAAAGTGTGCCGTAATAACAAGTTACTACTTATTCGTCTGCTGCGCCTGCACACCCGTATAGCGCTCCCCTGTCACTGTAATCTTCGACAGTGTTGCTGTAAGCTCTGCCAGTTCATTGCCGGTGAATGTATAGTCGGCAGACCAGAGGTTTTCCTGCAAATGCGCCGGCTTGGTGGTACCGGGGATGGGAACGATCCAGGGCTTTTGTGCAAGGAGCCATGCCAGCGCAACCTGTGCGGCCGTTAGCCCCCGCTGGTTACCGAAATCTGCGAGGGTCTCTATCATGATCCAGTTGGCCCTTATGGCATCGGGCTGGTATCTCGGCAGGGTTGGACGATTGTCATTATCCGGGTTGTATTTCGTACGCTCGTTGATGTATCCGGAAAGGAAGCCCCTGCTCAGGGGACTGTACGGTACAAAACCGATCCCCAGCTCCTCACATACCGGGATCACACCCTGCTGCGGTTGCCGGGTCATGAGGGAGAATTCGCTCTGGAGGGCTGTTACCGGCTGTATGGCATGTGCCTTGCGGATGGAAGCGGCATTGGCTTCGCTCAGCCCGAAATGCTTCACTTTGCCTTCTTTGATAAGGTCCTTCACGGTACCGGCTACAACCTCCATGGGCACAGCGGGATCTACCCGGTGCTGATACAGCAGATCGATGTAATCTGTTTTTAAACGCTTCAGGGATTGTTCCACTACTTCCCGGATGTGGGATGGCTTACTGTTGGTGCCCACCAGTTTGCCATTGGCGATATTGAATCCGAATTTGGTACACAGGATGATATCCTTCCTCACCGGGCGCAATGCTTCCCCCACCAGTTCCTCGTTCAGGAACGGGCCGTATGCCTCTGCGGTATCGAAGAAATTGATGCCCATGTCCACCGCTTTGCGCAACAGGGCCATCATGTATTTCCGTTCGGGGATGTAACTGCGGTGGTAGCTCATGCCCATGCAGCCCAGTCCCAGTGCCGATACTTCAATCCTGTTACTGCCGGAACCCAGTACCCGGCGCTTCATATCTGCAGGAGGCAATGCACGCCCCTGTGATACCGCTGCTATTGCAGGTACGCTGCCAAATGCTGCGGAAGCGAGGAGACTGGTGCCCATTAGTGCGCCGGACTTCAAAAAGTTTCTGCGGTTGTTTTCCATATCATGCGTTTTAAAGGATGTTCAACCATCCAATGCAAATTTCAGGAGAAACTGGCAACCGGAATGTATATGGATTACGGATATTCCTACCCATATTCCTTATTTAACAGCATTACACTTTTGCATCAGGCGGGGAGGATGGAGTATAACACATAAGTTAGCCTAATCAATAGAAGTACTATTCCTCCTTACCAGCACCATTTTTATCGTATCATTCTCCCGCAGATAATTCCATTCCATCTCGTTTTTATTGAGATGACTTATATGAATCCGAAGTGGCGCCTTCTGTTTAAAGAAGTTCAACGTGATAGTATCGTTATTGGCATTGAAGGTATACTCACCTGTTTGCGACCGGTTTGCATCTACTACAAACGGATTGGGAGAACAGGTGATGCGTTTGTAATGTTCTATATAAACGTTTTGCCAGATGGCCGCGTCTTTCAGCCAGGCATCATCATCTACCGGTTTATTATTCTTTATCGTATACTTCACCGCCCACTTACCCGCCATAGGCTCATCTCTGTTATACTTCAAACTGATAAGTAAAGCAAATGCAAAAGGGCCGCCTATTACAAGTAACCTGGCCGCCCATTTCAGGGTAATGGCACCTGCTGCAGGCTGCAACAGTTGCTTCGTAATGATCACACGGATGATATCCCAATGGAGGAACAACAGGTACAATAAGCCTGTGGTAAAATATATAGCGTTCAGGGTGGCCCCCAGCGGTATGTTATACAATACATCTATCAGCACAATGTTCACCATCACCGGCAGTAACATCATTACTCCCAGCAGCGTGGTTTTCCGGAACAGGAGCATCACAGAACCCGCCACCTGTATAAAGCCGATCACCATATTCAATACATTCGAATACCCGAAATAATTCCAGGTGAGCGAGAACCCCGACAGGCTCCCCACAGTAGAGTCATTCCTTACAAAATTTTCGCCGAACTGCAGATGGAAGAACTTCGCGAAGCCATAACCGCTGATCTCCAGCGCCAGCCAATACCGTATAATAGCAACGAACCAGGTCTGAACCTTATCCGTATTGATCGTGCTCCTGTTTTCCCGGCGCTGCCAGAGCAATGGGAACCCAATTACAAAAACCACGGCGATGAGGCATATAACGGGGTACGTATATTTATATATATCATTCACCAGGGTATGATCCGAGAAACTGGTAATCTTGAAATACATTACCGAAGAAAAACTGTTAACTGCTGCAACAGCCACGATAATAGAGACAAGGAGCTTTGCCAAATAGGGATTTCTAACGATTTTTTGTAGCATCATAAGTGGGATTCTCTTTTAAAGATAGAGATTTCGGGGAAACATTATTCCTCATCCCCGCTTCCTTCTTACCAAATTTTATCATAGTTTGGGGGCGTAAACGGCCTATAATTGTCAACCAGTCTAACTTTTAGTGAAAAGGAACTTCTTTTGCGCATAGCAGATGGTGATGAACTTGCTTTCGCGCAGTTCTTCCGGCAATATTCCCCGCTTTTACAACACTGGATCCGGCGCCTCGTCAAAGATGAACAAGGCTGTCTCGAAGCGCTGCAGGATGTGTTCATCCAGATATGGGTGTACCGTGACAAGCTCCCCGAAGTGCTCCACCTCCATGCCTGGCTGAAAACCGTTGCCACCCACCAATGCTTCAAACACCTGGCCCGCCAGAAGGCATATTACGCCCATTCCGCCCCCGAAGGCGACCACATGACAGGTTACCCCTCACAGGATGCCGGAGCCGCAGAAACCCTCCATTTCAAGGAAATACAGGCCGTTATCCAGCAAACCCTGGGCACCCTCACTCCCCAGCAACGCCAGATCTACCAGCTCAGCCGGGAAGAGGGGCTCACCTCTGACCAGATAGCCCAACGGCTCAATCTTTCCCGCGGCCATATCCGGAACACCATCAGCACCATACTGGCTATTATCAGGCAGGCTTTACTGCAGGCCGGTAAGATCTACTGGCTGGCCTGGATATTATTTTAAAAATAATTGCCTTTCCGGCATTACACCCCTTCCATTCACCGTCTCTTATATTCCTGACGCCATAAACTGCCTTTTACGATGATGCATAAAGAAGACATCGCTTACTACATCAGGGGCTATATCAATAACACCCTCAGCGAAACTGAGCGGCAAACCTTCCTGACCGAAGTGATCCGGGAAGAAAATAAGGAGATCTACCAGGAGGTAGCCACTTCCCTGCTGGAAGACGCCCCTGCGCTGGAACCCTTTGATGAAAAATTATGGCCGTTATTCAATCAGGCATTACAGGCAGATAAGCCATCTCCGGTGGTAAAATCAAGAACCAACCATCTAGTCCACCGTTTACATTCCCTGCGCAAATGGCGCTGGGCCGCAGCGGCAGTATTCCTGCTCGCCGCTTCCGGCGCACTGGTTATGTACCAGATCAAAAATCAAAGCACTAAAAACGGATCTGCAGCTATCGCCGCTGCGGATATTGCCCCCGGAAGGGAAGGCGCAGTGCTTACCCTTGCAAACGGGCAGCAGGTTGTGCTCGACAGCCTGCAGAACGGCTTAGTAGCCAGTCAGAACGGGGCTAAAGTGGTATTAACGAACGGACAGCTCACCTACGACCCTGCCGTTAATACACCGGAAGAAGTAGTGTACAACACCATGACTACGCCTAAGGGCCGCCAGTTTCAGCTAACGTTACCCGATGGCACACAGGTTTGGCTCAACTCAGCCAGCTCCATCCGCTTCCCTGTCACGTTTACCGGCAAAGAGCGCCGCGTGGAAATCAAAGGGGAGGCTTACTTTGAAGTAGCTAAAAATGCACAGATGCCTTTCCGGCTGGATGTGGGGGATAAAATGGAGATAGAAGTACTGGGCACCCACTTCAATGTACAGGCGTACGACAATGACAACACGCTGAAAACCACTTTGCTCGAAGGCAGCGTTCGCGTAAAGGCCCAGCCCCGCATTCAACAAACAAACCGTACTACCGCTATCCTTACGCCCGGCCAGCAGGCACAGATCAACCAGACAGCAGCATCCGAAAAGGGGGTATCCATCGTTAACGATGCCGATATCGATCAGGTAATGGCATGGAAAAACGGGCACTTTAATTTTGAAGGCGCCTCGCTGGAAGAAGTAATGAAGCAGCTGGAACGCTGGTACGACATTGAAGTAGTATACGAAAACGGCATTCCGGATATAGCATTCGTAGGAAAAATGACGAAAGACATTCCACTGTCGGGGCTACTCATGATGCTGGAAAAATCCAAGGTACACACCAGGCTGGAAGGGCGGAAGCTGGTGGTTTTACCGTAGATCAGACATGAAATAAACACAATCATACAGGACCAGCTAAAAACAAAACCGGAAGTGCGGGAACACCTCCGGAAGTTCGTTTCGTTGGTCTCAATGGAGCTTCTATTCTCTATTATCAAACAACCAAAACTTACCTAAAGGTATGACAAAATTCGCTTTTGGGACGGATCCCGTCCTGTCCGCGTGTTCCGTGCGGCCAGTCTGGCGACGCCCTATCACCAAAATCCTGCTGGTTATGAAATTAACCGCCTTTTTATTAACTGCTGCTCTTATTCAGGTACACGCTTCCGGGGTGGCCCAAACGGTTACCATCACCGGAAGGAACCTCTCCCTCAAGCAGGTGTTCAAAGCCATCGAAGTGCAAACCGGTTATGTGCTTTTCAGCAACCGCGAACTGCTGGCCGATACAAAGCCCGTTACGCTGAAAGTGTCTGACATGGAACTGGCAGACCTGCTGGAAGTGGTGTTGAAGAACCAGTCGCTCGACTACATCATTCAGGGCAAAACCATCACTCTTTCCGCAAAAGCCAACTGGCGCCACATTGCAGTGCCCGGCAGGGCCGGCCTCCCGCAGGTTATCACCCTCGCTGCTCCGCCTGTGCTGGTAAGGGTAACCGGGCCGGACGGCAAGCCCCTCTCCGGAGCTTCCATCTCTATTAAAGGTTCCTCGATTGCCGGCATTACCAATGCCGACGGAGCTTTCAGCCTCGATCTCACGGCGGGCCAAACCATCGTGGTTTCCTTCGTCGGCTATGAGCAACAGGAAATCCCCATCACGCCAGCCCTCCTGGCCCGCAGCGCGGTACTTGGCCCGGACAGTAAGCCCGGCGGCCTCCTCATACGCCTCGTGCCTAAAATAGAATCCCTGAACGAAACCGTTATCCTCGGTATCTATAGCCGCCCCAAAGAAAGCTTCACCGGCGCGGTTACCACTATAACGGGCGATCAGCTCCGCAGCGTAAACGGACTGAACGTACTTCAGGCAATGAAAGTATTCGACGCTTCCGTACATATACCAGATAACGTGCAATACGGCAGCGATCCTAACAGACTGCCCACCATTACCCTGCGGGGCACCAACAACTTCCCCACACAGGGAGGCAATGCCAATGCGCCCGTTTCCGGTGCCGACTTCTCCTCCAACTACATGAGCAACCCCAACCAGCCCCTGTTCATACTGGATGGCTTTGAGGTAAGCATTCAGCGGGTGTACGACCTCGATATGAGCCGCATCGCCAGCTTCACCATCTTAAAAGACGCTGCCGCCACCTCCATCTACGGATCTCGCGCCGCCAACGGTGTGATCGTGGTGGAAACCGTACAGCCCAAACCCGGTAAGCTCCGCTTCTCGTACAGCGGTCAGGCCCAGGTTACCGCTCCGGACCTTACCGTTTATGACCTTACCAATGCCGCAGAGAAGCTCGAAGTGGAAAAACTGGCAGGGGTGTACAGTCAGTATGCAGATGGGGCCTTACCCGCTTCTGATGCCTTTTACCGCCAGTTATACGCAAACAGACTGGCCAACGTACAACAGGGTGTTAATACCTACTGGTTATCCCAGCCTGTACAAACCGGCTTTGGCCAGCGCCACTCCATTTACCTCGAAGGGGGAGATAACTACATCCGTTACGGGATCGATTTCGGGTATAACCAGAATGCAGGGGTGATGAAGAACAGCGGCCGTAAAAACTATACCGGCGGCATGAACCTCAGCTACCGGCATAAAGGACTGCTGATCAAAAACGTACTGAATGTGGCCTTTAACAATGCGAAGAACTCTAATTTCGGTCCTTTCAGCGAGTATACCCGCATGAACCCGTACTGGAGGCCCTATGATGAAAACGGCAACCCGGTGCAGGTAGTAGAGCAATACACCATCAACGGCAGCAAATCCACCGCTTACCTGAACCCGCTGTACAACAGTACCCTGCACATTGTAGACCAGTCGGTTTATACCAGCATTGTGAACCAGACCAACCTGGAATGGCGCATCAGCGAGGCCTTCCGTCTGACCGGTAAAATGGCCATCACCAAACAAACCGATCAGGGTGATAAGTTCCTGCCCGCCAAACACAACTCCTTCTTCGAAGAAGACGACTTCACCGAAAGAGGCAGCTATACACAAACACACAGTAAATTCTTTTCGTACGACGGCTCTCTACAGCTGGATTACAACAAGCGGATGGGCAACGGGTATCTCTATAATACCACCGGTCTCAACATCGCAGAAACCAACAGCGATTATGTGGGCATCTACGTAACAGGCTTTCCCAACGAAAGGATGGACGATATCGGGTTTGGCAACGGATACCCCGAAAACACGAAGCCCAATGGCGGCAATGCAGTTACCCGGAGGATATCCGCTTTCAGCAACTTCAACTATACGTATGATAACCGGTTCCTGGCAGACGTAAGCTTCCGGGCCGACGGCTCTTCCCAGTTCGGTGTCAACAAACGCTTTGCACCCTTCTGGAGTGCGGGTCTGGGATGGAACATCCATAACGAGAAATTCTTTGCAGGATCGCAGGTCATCAACAAATGGCGGATCCGCGCCTCGATGGGTTCAACGGGTGATAACCGCTTCCCTCCTTTCATGGGCATCACTTCCTACAAGTACTATACGGATCAGAACTACCGTTCCAGAGTGGGCGCACTGCTGATGGGGTATGGTAATGAAAACCTCGCATGGCAGCAAACCATCAAGAAGAACGTGGGTATGGATATGACCATGTTCAACAGCCGCCTGAACTTCACCGTTAACGTTTACCGCGAAAACACCAACGGTCTCATCCTCGATATCAATACCCCTCCTTCTGCCGGGGTTACCAGCTATAAAGAGAACGTAGGTAAGATGCAGAACAACGGTTATGAATTCAACGCCACTTACTTCATCATCAAAAACGAACAGAAACAAAATTACTGGAGCGTTTTCGTGAATGGCAACCATAACCGCAACTACATCAAAAGCATCTCCAACTCCCTTAAAAAACTGAACGAAACCAACGATAAAAACGATAAGAACCAGCAGGTAAGGCCACAGTTCCGGTTCGAAGAAGGACAAAGCACCAATGTGATCTGGGCCGTACGCTCCCATGGTATTGATCCCAGCAACGGCCGGGAAGTATATGAAAAGAAAGACGGCACCCTCACCTATAACTGGGACCCAAAAGACAAAGTGATCGTGGGAGACATTACCCCCACTATGAATGGTAACTTCGGCACCAACATCACCATGAAAGGCATCACCCTTGGCCTCTACTTCGATCTCCAGTTCGGCGGACAAACGTACAACCAAACCCTGCAAAGCCGGGTGGAAGGTGCAGACCTGCAATACCAGGTAGACAGAAGGTTACTGCTCGGCCGGTGGACCAAACCCGGTGATGTGAAGTACTTCCAGCGGCTGGTGTATACCAGCTCCGGTATCTACATCCCACCCAGCTACGCCACATCCCGCTTTGTGCAGAACAACGATTACCTGAACCTTGGCAGTATTTCCCTGAGCTACCAGATCCCTGATAAGGTGACTAAAACATGGGGCCTTTCCAATACCCGCCTCAGTTTTATCGCCAATGAAATAAAGCGTTGGTCTGTTATCAAAATGGAGCGCGGCCTGGATTATCCCTTTGCCCGCAACTTCACGCTTGGCCTCACCACTTCCCTTAACCAGTAAAATAGCCGATACATGAAATCCAGATATATCAACAGCATTCTCCTTTTTTCCCTGCTGGCAGTCATGGCTTCCGGCTGTAAAAAATGGCTGGACGTAAGCCCTAAAACCCAGATCCGGCAGCAGGAGTTGTTTGAAAACGAACAGGGCTTCCTGGATGCGCTGACGGGTGTATACCTGAAGCTGGGGAGCAGCAGTCTTTACGGTCAGCAAATGACCTACGGCTTCCTCGATGTACTGTCGCAGACGTATACGATCACTTTTGCCGGCTCTGATATTCACAGCACCACCTTTAAACAGGCAGGTGTTTACAATTATACAGACGACCGGGTAAAAACACGCATAGCTGCCATCTGGAGTGAATCCTATGCCACCATCGCCAACCTCGATAACATCCTTACGCAGATGGATGCCAAGAAAAAGAGCTTTACCCTCGACAATTTCGAAAGGGTAAAAGGGCAGGCGCTGGCATTACGCGCCTTCCTCCACTTCGATCTGCTCCGCCTTTTCGGAACCGCCCCCGTGGTGGATGCTGCCAAGCCTTCCATCCCTTACGTGACCACCTTCGGCGTAGGCGTGTATCCTTTACTGCCAGTCAGCGAAGTGATGGCTAATTGCCTGAAAGACCTTGCGGAAGCAGAACAGCTCCTAAGCGGCAATAAAGAAGTAAACATCTCCGGCAGTTCGGACCCTACCAGCAACTATATGAACTATTGGGCTGTAAAAGGCCTGCAGGCGCGGATACACCTTTATGCCGGTGATAAAAACAAAGCACTTGCCGCGGCACAGGAAGTGATCAGCAACCAGGCGCTTTTCCCATTCGTAGATCCGGGAAGAGCATCGGCCACTATTAGTCGGGACCGGCTGTATGCCACCGAACATTTGTTCGCACTGAATGTTTACAAACTAAAAGATTACGCGGAAGCTTACACAAAATCAACTTCAGGATTACCCTTATTATCCACCACATCCACTAAAACACGTGCACTGTACGAAACCACTTCAGGTGGCAGTTCCGACATCCGGTTCAATTACCTGTTCGTTCAGGCAGGCAGTGGCTACTATACCACCAAATACGGTCAGGATGCGGTACCGGAATACCTGCTGAACATTGTACCACTCATCCGCCTTACGGAAATGTATTACATCGCTGCGGAATGTGCGGAAGATACGCAAGCAGGCGTGGGTTATCTCAATGTAGTGCGGCATAACAGGGGACTGGCCGACCTGAGTACCAACCTCACCCCCGATAAACTGAAAACAGAGATCCTCAAGGAATACAAAAAGGAATTTTATGGGGAAGGCCAGCTGTTCTATTACTTCAAACGCATTAACAACCCCAAGATAGACGGCAGCAGTGCCGATGCTACTAAGGTTTATGTATGGCCGCTTCCGGAAGATGAAGTGGAGTTCGGTAAGCGTTTTGAACAATAGATACAGGCATATGCCTGTGCCAGTATTACCATCAAAATTATACACATGAAAAAAGCTATTCAATATACCACCCTCCTGCTCACTTGCGCATTCACACTGGGCGCCTGTGAAAAATCGGAACTCGTGGAATATACCCTTCCGGATATGATCTACATCTTTAAGGATTTTGATTCGGATGTAAAAGACAGTGCCTCCTACTCTTTCGCCATTAAAGACCCCTCATTGCAATACGACACCGTGCTTGTACCAGTGCGTATTATGGGAACGGCAAAGGATTATGACCGGGAAGTGAAGTGGGCGCCTGTTGACAGTCTTACCACCGCAGTGGCCGGCACCGACTATGAGGTGCTGCCCGCCAAAGTACCCGCCGGTTCGTTTACTGCAAACATCCCGGTGAAAGTACTGCGCAATACTGCCCTGAAAACGAATGAAGTGAGGCTGACAGTGGAGATACAGGTATCGAAAGATTTTTCCCCCGGCATCTCCGATGCAGCCGGCAGTACCTGGTACATACCAGGCGCAGGGCGCAGGTACCTGGTGAAGATCAATGACTTCCTTACCAAGCCCAACAACTGGGACAGCTTCCTGAAGTTCTTCTTCGATGCGTTCAGCCAGGTAAAATACGCTTTCATCATCCAGGTTACAGGAAGGGCTGAGTTCCCCTCCGGGTCTACAGGTTTACCATACGCGCAGTTCGTTTACTACGAAACTATATGCAGGAACGCACTGGCGGAATATGAAGCTGCCAATGGTCCCATGATCGATGAATTTGGTAACCGGGTAACTTTCTAACCTATCGCTAACTGAATTAAAAAGAAGATGATGTTTACATCCATAAAATACTTATGCGGCATTACACTGGCCATTGCCATGGCGGGCTGCTATAAAGACGAAGGCAACTACGAGTATAATGAGATCAACAAAGTAGCCATCACCAGTGATTCCAGTGACGTTGTAATATCTCAGCAGGATACACTGCGCATTAATGTGAACCTTTCACAGACAATGCCCGATGCCTCAGGCCTCAACTATCAATGGGTAATGTACCCTACCGGTACAGCACAAACCCGCCGCACCCTCGACAGTACAAAGAACCTCAGTGCCTTTATCACGGAGGCACCGGGTAGTTATGTACTTGATTATTTTGTGACAGATAAGAAAACCGGTGTCAGTTTTCAAAAGCGTTTCAGGATAAATGTGGTAAGTGCTTTCGGAGAAGGATGGATGGTGCTGGAAGAAGTAAATGGCGCCAGCGACATTGGACTCGTTACCAAAGGGAATAAGATCTACAGAAATATCTATTCCGCAACCAACAAAGGAGCAAAACTCCCGGCGGGCGCTAACCAGATCCAGATCATCAATTACCGGTCTGATCAGGAGATCTACATCTTCTCTCCCGCCGATATGATACAGGTGAACTACATCGACTTCTTAAAGATCAAAAGGTTTGATGAGTTCTTCTTCACCGCTCCGGCACCTAAGCCGCAAGGCCATTATCTGCTGGGAGGGGCGGATAAGATCCTGTACAACAACGGTCAGGTATTTCCCGTCAGCCTGATGACTCCGCCACCTTTCTTTTACGGACTTCCGCTCATCGGGGAAAACCCATACTACATGGAGCCATACCCCATTTACTCCGTCTTAAAGGGCAAGTTTTTCTACGACCGCATATCACAGCGATTCTACAGAGCTGGTGCTTATGATATAGAGCTGAGCAAATGCCCGGCATACAACCCGGCGCTGGATGCGTTCGACATGAACAACATCGGCAAAAAGATGCTCTATGCAGAACATAACGTAACCGATCAGCACATTGCGCTGTTTAAAAACAACAACCACGATTCCCTGTTCATTTACGTCATCGATGCCGGTATAGACAATCCCGCTATCGGTAAATACGATGTTACCAGGGTTCCGGGCCTGCTGGGTGCAGATCACTACATGATGTCGAAGACACTTACGTACCTCTATTATTCCAACGGAAATAAAGTGTATAAGCTCGATATCCTTGCCCAGACATCTACCCTCCTCTATACCTTCCCGGCCGGCACTCAGGTGGCGGATATGAAACTGTACCTGAACTACGATGATTTTGAAGACCCGGATAACTACCGGGTAATAGGTATCGCCACCAATGAGGGCGATCATGGTAAGCTGTATTATTTCCACATCGCAGGTACCGGCAACTTTACCGGTGATACCTTCCGGGAAGTATTCAGCGGCTTCGGTAAGCTGAGCAGCATCATCTTCAAAAGCAGAAGCTAAGCATCTATTTATCCTTTTCCCATACGGAAGCCCGTCAACCGCGGCGGGCTTCTTTTCTTAACAAACCAACACACAATGAAGATCAGGTACCAATCCTTCATAACAGCCGTTATCCTGAGCGCAGGCCTCCATGCTGCCGCGCAAACGAAGCCGATGGCCACCATCCGTGGCAAAGTGGATAAAGAAAAAGTAGCCAAAGTATATCTCTTCCACGTTGCGCAGGGGGAAATGACGGAATATGCATCCACGAGGCTGGATGCCGGAAACAACTATGCCTTCGCCCTGCCGGAAGTTAAGGAAGGCTTTTACTATGTGGCCGACAACAATTCCCGCAGATCGTTACCCACCCGCTTTTACCTGAAACCCGGTGAAAACGTTACCCTCGACTTCCATGCTACCGGTACGGATATTACCGGTACATCGCCCGAAAATAAGTTGCTGGGCCAGTGGGAAAAGATGTACAGGGAGCTGGCAGTACCCTCTTTCCGGTTCTTTGAAGGCAACTACGACTACAAAACCTTCTTCCCCTCGCTGGAGGCCTTCCTTCCTAAAGCAGCGGCATTCAAAAAACAAATCAATACGCCCAACAAATCGTTTAACAGTATGCTCCGGATGGTGGTAGACAGCGACATTGAATACGCCGCCATCTTCTTCTTATACACCCCCCGGTCTATACACCCTACCCGGGAACAATACCCCGCTTACTACAATTCCATTATCCAAAAGGATAAGTTCTGCGATACCCGCATCCTCCAATTAGGTGATGCCATCGACAGAATGGAGCGGTACACCATGTTCTACAATATGAACAGCGGTGTTAAAATAGCCGCGGGAGAACAAATGCAGCATGCAGTGGGCGCTATCTGTAACGACACCCTGAAAGGACTGTTCCTCGTTAAAGGCGTAGATCGTTACAAATCACTGGAAAAGCTCCGGAATGATTTTGCTCCCTTTATGAAATACCTGCTCACAGATTCCGCAAAAGCCAAATATCTCCGGCAGGAATCGGCCATTGCATCTTACGCAAAAGGAGAAAAGGCCTACAACTTCGCTTATCCTGATATCAATGGCGATACCGTAACACTGGCCAGCCTGAAAGGGAAAGTGGTGCTGGTAGATACCTGGGCTACCTGGTGCATGCCCTGCAGGCAGGAGATTCCCCACCTGCAAAAGCTGGAAGAAGAATTACGGGGTAAATCCATTGCCTTCGTGTCTTTATCAGTAGACGAAGCGAAAGACAAGAACAAGTGGGTGGAGTTTGTGAAGAAAGAAAAGCTCAGCGGCATACAGCTTTATGCAAAGGGCTTCAGCGAATTCGCACATTACTACAAGATCAACGCCATCCCCCGTTTCCTCGTATTTGACAAAGCAGGGAACATTGTAACGGTAGACGCGCCCCGGCCTTCCCAGCCTGAGCTGAAAGCGCTGCTGCTACAGTTATCGGAGGGATGATGATAATGTTTAGGACATATGTTTAAGAAGGGGTTCTCCCCTTCTTTTTTTGTTTTATACCCTTTGTAATTAACCGATCTTCACTGACTTCCCGCCAGCTGCGGCCGAGGCATAAATAGCATCGATCACTTTCATATCGCGCAGCCCCTCTTCTCCGGGCACATTATTGGGCCGGTTTTCAAGGATGGCTTTGGCTACTCCGTCCATATGCGCGGCCTGCTGGTTGATGTGCTGGAAAGGCATGGGTCCGGAGCTGGTGCGGCCTTGCTGGCCCCCGTACCCGAAGGCATTGTTCACTTCGAACCATCCTTTTTCGGCCGCGGCATACAGGCGGTTAACGCCTGCGATGTATGTAGTGAATGAATTGGCAATGGCACCGTTAGGAAATTGCAGCTGCCATGACAGGGACTCCTCCACGTCTTTGAACTTTACGGGGTCGGTTTTAGGGAACTCCTGGGCGGTGACGGATATTGGCTCGAGGCCCACGGTATACCGGGCACCCTGGATAGCGTAAATACCCACATCCATGAGGGGACCGCCGCCGGAAAGGGCATGCTTCAGCCGCCACTGGTTGGGATCGCCGGCGCGGAAGCCATCACTGGCTTCTACCAGCTTTACCTGTCCGAATACCTTCTCCCGGCTCAGGCGCATCATTTCCATATGGAACGGGTCGTAATGCAGGCGGTAGCCGATGGCAAGCTGTTTACCAGCCTTCCTGCAGGCGTCAATCATTAGCTGGCCTTCCCGCACATTCACGGCCATGGGTTTTTCGCAGATAACGTGCTTGCCTGCTTTAGCTGCCCTGATGGTGAATTCGGCGTGCATGGAATTGGGCAATACAATGTATACGGCGTCGATATCTTTATTATCCGCTATCCTGTCGAAGTTTTCGTAGTTGTAGATGTTCTTCTCGGGAATGCGGTATTTATCTACCCAGTTGGAGATCTTGGAAGGCGTACCGGTCACGATCCCTCTCAGCTCAATGTGCTGCGTCTGCATCAGGGCCGGGGCCAGCTGGTTGGTGGCGTAGCTGCCGAGGCCTACGAGGGCAATGCCCAGCTTCTTTTGCTGAGAGAACCCGGCAAAGCCTGCCAGGGGCGTGGTAACGGCGGCGGCGCTGAGGATAGCCGAGTATTGGAGGAAATCGCGGCGGGAGTGTGTCATGAGTATCGGGTTTTAAGGTCTTGATAAGATACGCTGAATTCGGGGGTTATGCAAGTAAGGGTCATAAGGGCTTTTCAGACCGTGGAGTTTTTCTTACTTTCAGCCCAATATGGAACAACCTGTGAAATCACTTATCCTCAGATACACATTGTTATTGTTAGCAACCATGCTCATCAAATGGTGGGTATTCTTCTTCTCTCCGTGGGACATTCCTGTGCATATCCCTTCCACCCCATTGAATATACATGGACTGGCCTTAATTACAACTACGGTAGCCATCTTCATATTTTTTCAACGTACTCTGCTGAAGCGGTTACCCGGAACTGCCATATGGCAGCTAACGTTTTGGTCAACGCTTAGCTTTCTGCTGGCAGAAGCAGTGTTTCAGTCTATAAGGGTGTTCACGCTGACTAACACCACGACAGTCGAGAAAGCGCAGTTCTTCCTGCGGGGTACGTTTATTACATCCCTGTTCGCGGCTGTGATGGCTTTCCTCACTGCCTTTCAGCTCAAAACGAAGAAAACGGGGCAGTTATGGCTGTTGATCTTTGGTTTCCTTATTGTCGCTTACATTATCAACTCTGTGATCTAGCTATTATATTTGATCCATCATTCCACGTAAATACTATTCATTACATGAAACGGATGCTCATTGCTTCAATAGGATGCCTCATGCTCACGGCTGCCCTGTCATCCTCCCAAACCTTCGCACAATCCCGCACCTACCAGAACCCGCTGCCCGTGGAGTTTGGCGACCCGTATGTGCTGCAGGTGAAAGGCGATAAATACTACATGTACGGCACCGGTGGCGCCAGGAACGGATTTGCCGCCTACTCCTCCACTGACCTCGTACACTGGAAAAACGAAGGACAGGTATACCATTCCAATAACCCCAACGGCTGGAGCGACTCCACCGCCGCATGGGGCGGGGCCTACTGGGCACCTGAAGTATATGCCCACAACGGGAAGTATTATATGTTCTACAGCGCCCAGTGGAAAGTAAACCCTACGAAAGAAGTGGAAAACTTCCGCATTGGCGTAGCCGTGGCAGACAAGCCCACCGGTCCGTTCATTGACCTGCTTACCCGACCCGTATTCGACCCCGGCTACCCCATCATTGATGCCAATGTATTGTTCGATAAAAATGGTAAACTATACCTCTACTACTCCCGCTGCTGCTATAAACACCCCGTGGAAAGCGAGGTATCGGCATGGGCTAAGGAAAAAGGATGGTTTGATGTGATAGAAGAAAGCTGGGTATACGGCGTAGAACTGAAGCCCGACTTTAGCGGGGTGATCGGCGAACCGGTACTGCAGCTACGTCCACCCGTTAAAATGGATGATAAACAGGCCGAATGGGAAAGCCGCTCAGTTACCAGCAAGGAAGTAAACCGCAGATGGACAGAAGGCTCCGTAGCCTTCCGCAAAGGCGGTACCTACTATATGATGTACTCCGCCAATTACTTCGGTGGTAAGAATTACGCGGTGGGTTACGCCACATCAAAAAGTCCGCTCGGCCCGTTTACCAAGGCAGCCAATAATCCCGTACTACAGAAGAACGTGGAGCAGGGAGGTGTGGTAACAGGCACCGGGCATAACAGCATTACTTACTCGCCCAACGGGAAGGAAATGCTCTGCGTGTACCACGCCAGAACCACCGCTACCGGAGATCAGCGGGTAGTGTTTATAGATCGGATGAAGGTGCTGAAGAACGGGCAGCTGGTGGTAGATGGCCCCAAAACTACCCCGCAGGCCATACCGGGCAGTAAATAACGAAAGTCTTATCTTCGAACGATGAAAATAGCCACCTATAATGTGAACGGCGTGAATGGCCGGTTGCCCGTTTTACTGCAATGGCTGAAAGAAAGCGCACCCGATGTTGTTTGTCTGCAGGAACTGAAAGCCCCTGAAGAGAAATTCCCCCTGCAGGCTATACAGGATGCAGGATATCATGCTATCTGGCACGGACAAAAGAGCTGGAACGGCGTTGCCATCCTCTCCCGCCATGGCATACCTAAAGAGGTGACACGCGTACTACCCGGTGATCCGGAAGATCTGCACAGCCGTTATATTGAAGCGGAAGTGGAAGGCATTACCCTCGGTTGCCTGTACCTCCCCAACGGCAACCCGGCCCCCGGCCCTAAGTTCGATTATAAGCTGAAGTGGTTTGAGCGCTTCACCCTGCATGCCGCAGAGCTGTTTGCATCTGGCAAGCCCGTAGTGCTGGCGGGAGATTATAACGTTATTCCTACCGGCAAGGATGTATATAAACCGGAACGCTGGGTGAACGATGCACTTTTCCTCCCGGAAACACGCACAGCGTTTGAAGGACTCCTCTCTCAGGGCTGGACGGACGCCCTCCGTAAACTATACCCCGACGAAACCATCTATACCTTCTGGGACTATTTCCGGGATGCCTTTGGACGGAATGCCGGCCTGCGCATCGATCACTTCCTGCTGAACCCGCTCACAGAAAAGCGGCTCACGGCCGCAGGCGTGGATAAATACGTGCGTGGCTGGGAGAAGTCCAGCGATCATGCACCGGTATGGATAGAACTCAAATAAGAGGCTTAAAAATACTTCTCCATCGTTAGACCATAATTCATAAACAGGTTCTCCCGCTCGGTGCGGTTGATCTTATTATAGTTCAATGCTGCCGTTATAGCCAGCCATGAACGTAGTTTGATGGACAGGGAGTTGGTGCTTTTAAGAATGTGATCATCAAAGTACCGGAGCGACTGCTGGTAATAGTGCGCACCTTCCAGCACAATTATCTTACTGATGGTGAATTTGTAATACATCCGGAAGGAGTTCCGGAAAGTGTGGTATACATCGGGGATGGTATCTTTCAGGAGCAGATCGTTCTTTTCGTAGAGGATACCATTGCTAAGGTTCAGAAGGGCCGCCGGCTGGCTGACAAGGTTGTATGCCGCCCCCAGTCCGCCCTGGAACTGGTCGTTCACTTTAAGTGATTTGCTTTTGAGGTAGCTGGTGAGGCCCCAGTAGTAGAAGCGCCTGTTATCGCCCTGATAGAGATTGAAGTTAAGCGAAGCGGAAAAATCACTGTTGGTGAGGGCGCTGTTCTGCTTTCCGTAAATGTATCCTGCATCTGCATTCAGCACCATCTTTTGCTTACTGACTTTAAAAGCCATATAGTTATTCAATAAATATGACGATCCGTCCTGCGTGCGGTTCACTGAACCTGTGGAAGCGTATTTGACATAATAGTGCACTGAATCGGAAAACTGCGCACCGGCATGTAAGGCCGGTATCATCCCCCAAATAATCAATCCGAACATTTTCATGCCCCTGCGGGCCGCAATTTACGTGCCGGACGATAATGGGTGCTTCAACAATGCCATTCGCCTATCTTTGCCAAAACCCAATGCCATGTCCACCCCCGCCCGCATTACGCTCTCACAGAAGATAACGGCTCCCGTCATCATATTCACCTCCATCGTTCACCTGGTTTACGGATACTGGATCAACCGCCATTTAGCCATTGCCATGTGGGAGGAAGGTCTGGTGAATACCGCCCCTGTATCACCGGAGCGGCTCCTTTTCCTGTGGTTTGAATTAGCCGGGTTACTCATGCTGTTTGCAGGGATGTTCCTGTATCATTTTACAAACAGGCAGGGGCAAACGGTGCCTGCCATGTTTGGCTGGTTCCTGCTCATCATTGCTGCCATCGGTTGTCTGTTCGAGACTGAAACGGGTTTTTACATATTCTTCCCATTAGGGATAATGATTGTTCTGGCAGCCCGCCGGCATATGCGGCAGGTCAGCCCTCGTTCTTCATTTTCATAGCGTCAATTCAGAAAATTCCGCCCGCTGCAACACTGGAACCGGCAGATTTTACCTGCCGGCTTAACAAAGTGTTGCAATTGCTGTTATTACTCAGTGTTTAATTGATACCTCAGTATCTAACATGAACCCCAATACTTTCATACGTATCACCATTCACCTAAAAATATCTTTATATGTCAAACAAAAACCTAACAATCATCCTCGTACACGGGGCCTGGGGGGATGGCTCTCACTGGCAGCATGTGATTCCCCCCTTGCATAAAGCCGGGTACAAAGTCAGAAGTGTGCAGAATCCTTTAACCTCGCTGGCGGATGACATCAGCAAAACCAACGATCTGATAGATGCACAGGAGGGTAAAGTGTTATTAGTGGGGCACTCATACGGTGGTGCCGTGATTTCCGGGGCGGGTAATCATGAAAAGGTGGCAGGTTTGGTGTATATAGCCGCTTTTGCGCCGGATAAGGGCGACAGTTTGGGTGGCATTTTCTCCCGCCGTGAGCAACCTTCGGGGGGAGCCGCTATTTACCCTGATGCCAAAGGTTTCCTCTGGATTAAATATGACGCCTTTCACGCCTCTTTCTGCCAGGATCTGGGGGATGATGAAGCATTGGTGATGTCTCTATCCCAAAAGCCCATAAACGGGCGTTGCTTCGGGGATGAGGCGGGCGCACCGGCATGGCAGCACAAGCCCAGCTGGTACCAGGTATCAGATCAGGACCATATGATCCCCCCGGTAACGCAGCAGGAAATGGCGGATCATATTAAAGCGAAGAAGATTATTCACCTGGATGCCAGCCATGCCTCCCTGGCGTCTCGTGCGAAGGAGGTAGTGGAGCTGATACTGGAAGCGGCCAAGGCGGTGGAGTGATTTTTTAAAATGCTAAACATTTAATTAGCCGTGCAGGTCTACCGATTTGCACGGTTATTTTTTGGGCAAAGGAGTTTAGCAAGTAACAGAAACAGCTCCCTTATTTCTACATTCCTGAATAGAAATATTTTGGGGATATGGGCGATGTACGATCCCTGCCACCCTGCCGGGCAGCTTTTAAAAAGTTTCCGTTATATTTATACCATTCGAGGCGACCTGCATGTTACTACACCTACACACACGCCATACTCCTGCGAACCCGGTTCTTATTGCCCTGGCATTGTTTTGCTGTGCCATGGCCGCCTGCCGGGATGAACCCCCGCCTGCTAATCCGCGTAAAGTTTATATCGGCCAATCCGAGGGCCGCTACACCATTTTCAGGGATGGCCGTCCATTCATTATCAAAGGTGCGGCAGGGTCCGGACAGCTGCAGGAATTGAAAGATGCCGGCGGCAACACCATGCGCATATGGGATACCGTTCAACTCGGGGCTATGCTGGATGAAGCACAGGCAGCGGGCATCGCGGTCATTGCCGGGCTATCCATCCCGGTCAGCGAATCACTTGATTTTTACCGGGATACTACCGCCGTATCCGCCCTTTGCCTCGCATATGAACAGGTTGTGGAACGTTACAAAAATCATCCAGCCCTGTTGATGTGGTGCCTTGGCAACGAAGTGGATTTCCCCTACAGGCCCCGCTTCCGTCCTTTTTACAAAGCCTACAACCGCCTGCTGGATATGATCCATGACCGTGACCCCGACCATCCCGTTACCACCACCCTCATCAATTTCAACCGGCGCAACATTTACAATCTCCGCTGGAAAGTGCCGCAGCTGGACCTGATCTCCCTGAACATATTCGGGGAATTACAGAACCTGCGCAGCGACCTACGGAAATTCTCCTGGTTCTGGAACGGGCCGTTCCTGATTACCGAATGGGGCATCAACGGACCATGGGAAACCGAAACCACCGCATGGGGCGCTCCCGTTGAAAGCACCAGCAACAAAAAAGCAGAACAATATTTACAGCGATATACGGACTATATGCCCGTTAACGACCCCCGCTTCCTCGGTGCCTGTGTTTTCTACTGGGGGCAAAAGCAGGAAGTGACACATACCTGGTTCAGCCTGTTCACCCCAAACAGAAAAGCTTCAGCCTCAGCGCAAGCCATGCAATATATCTGGACGGGGCAGCGGCCCGCACATCAGGCTCCCGCATTCCAATACATGCTGTTGGAAGGTAAAGGTCCGGGAGATAACATTTTGCTCAGTCCGGGTACCATTCATACCGCAAAACTGCTGCTGGAAAGCCCTGACAGCGATTCCCTCCGGTTTGAATGGGAAGTGCTGCCGGAAGACTGGTTCATCCGTTTCCGTTACGACGTGAACCCGCAGAAGCCACCCGTACAGGACAGCCTCCTACTTTCCCATGAAGGCACTATGGCCCGCTTCCGTGCCCCATCGCGGGAGGGACCATACCGTATATTTGTGACCGCATATGATGCATATGGAAATTTTGCTTCCACCAATACACCGTTTTATGTGATTGCCCCATGAAGGAACAACTGGAACCGGTTACACCCCCATCGCGGCGGGAACTGTTTACGCTCAGGCTCATGATCCTGCTGGGAACCGCCAGCATAGGACTGCTGCTGTTCGTGCTGTTCGGGCGCACGCAGATCGGTTATGCTCCGTTCTATTGGGTACTGATGGGGGGGATCACTTTCAACTGTCTGGCCATCCTGCATGAATGGTACCATTATGCCGCTATCCGCATCCCCCCAGCACCCGATCCGCATCATCCCTTCACGGTAGATGTGCTCACTACTTACTTTCCCGGCGAGCCGTATGAAATGATCGTGGAGACGCTTACTGCTGTGAGAGCCATGACCTATCCGCATACTGCCTGGCTGTGCGACGAAGCGGATGATCCTTATCTCCGCGAAGTTTGTGCACGCCTCGGCGTGCGGCATGTGACCCGAACAAACCGCAAAGATGCTAAGGCAGGTAATATCAATAATGCCCTTCAGTATGCCACAGGTGAACTGTGTGTGATCCTGGACCCCGACCATGTGCCCTCACCGGAATTCCTCGATGCCGTGGTGCATCACTTCAATGAACCCGAAATTGGCTTCGTCCAGATTGTGCAGGCATACAGCAACCTTGGAGACAGTATCATCGCCAAAGGTGCTGCCCAGCAAACGTTCCAGTTCTACGGCCCTATCATGTGCACCATGAACAGTTACGGCACTGTGCTGGCCATCGGCGCCAACTGCACTTTCCGGAGGGCCGCCCTGGATTCCATAGGCGGGCACGCCAGCGGACTGGCGGAAGACATGCACACCGCCATGCACCTGCACGCCAAAGGCTGGAAATCCCGGTATGTGCCTGCCGTGCTTACCCGCGGACTGGTACCCAATACGCTCTCCGCATATTATGCCCAGCAACTGAAATGGGCGCGGGGTACCTTTGAGCTGCTGGTTACCTCCTATCCAAAGTTGTTCCCCCGGTTAACCTGGCTGCAACGGCTGCATTATGGCACTATTCCGTTGCATTACCTTTCCGGCCTTGTACTGCTCATCAACTTCCTCGTGCCCGTGCTTTCGCTGTTGACGGGGCACATTCCTTTCCGGGCCGACCTCGTGGAGTTTTCGCTGCTCGCCTTCCCCGCAATTGCTTCTATCGTGCTTATCCGCCATTACGTGCAGCGCTGGGTGATGGAAGAAACCGAACGCGGTTTTCATGTAGTGGGCGGCCTGCTGTATATCGGTACCTGGTGGATCTACATCCTCGGCTTTGCCTATACCATTGCACGGAAAAAAGTACCCTATCTCCCTACCCCGAAAGATGACTCCGGGCCGGACGACTGGCGGCTGAACCTTCCCAATATTGCTGTGCTGGTGGCATCGCTGGCTGCCATTGTATATGGACTGTATACTGACTGGACCCCCTATTCCCTTTTTATGGCAGGCATAGCAGGCATCAACTGCCTTATCATGGTCTTCAACATCATTGCCAGTCTTCAACTGAGGAATATACCCACGCGATACGGCTGGGTGAAAACGATGCTGATACTCCCATTGCTGCTTAAAAAACAATTCTGGTTATTCCGTCACATGCACCTGTATTCCGGAATCAGAAAGCTGGGACTTCCGTTGTTACTGATCGCAATTGCGCTGAGCTGGTACTTTACCACATGGCGGCAGCAGGTCTCCGTCATACAACCGGCTCCAAGGCAGGAAGTTTTTTATACCGGCGTGTACAATCCTTCGGGCGCGGGCATGCCCCGTATGCAAATTACATCGCTGTACATAGCCTGGGGTAACGGGCCGGAGCACCTCCTGCCGGATTCACTGGCGGCAGTGTACAACAGCGGCTCCCTGCCCATGATCACCTGGGAACCGTGGACATCCCGCTTCGGGCACAGCATAAACGGGTTGGCGCATGAACAAAAAGTAATGTCCCTGATCCCCACCGGCATATTTGATAGTTACCTCGAACGGTTTGCTGACCAGGTAAAAGCATTGAACCGTCCCTTGTTCCTGCGGTTTGCCCATGAGCCGGATAATCCCGCCTATCCATGGTCGAAGGCCGGTGGTAATTCGCCGGAAGAATTCAGGACTGCATGGAAGTATGTACATGCACTGTTCCTCCGCCGCGGCGCTATGAACGCCATCTGGGTTTGGAACCCATGGAAGGCGGCCAATGCTGAAAAATATTTTCCCGGAAGGGAATTCGTGGACTGGCTGGGCGTCACCATCCTCAACTATGGTCCCGGGCATGGCGGCAAAGAATGGTACTCCTTCGAATCGTTATACACGCCATTTCATAGTCTGCCGCTTTTCCATTCAGGTCTGCCGGTAATGATAGCGGAAATGGGTTCTGCTTCGGATGCCGGAGATCAGGCCCGCTGGTTCAGCGATGCATTCCGTGCCATCAGCATCCGTTTCCCGGAAATCCACGCCCAGGTGTTTTTCAATACCGGTTATGACAAAAATGTAACTGCAGGCGATACCGCTCAGTATCTTGACTGGGCTATCCGCCAACCAGGGCAATTGCTGACGTCACTGAACAGTTATCCCCGCCTGCAAGGACCGGCCACTTCCGTAACCGCCGCCATCACGCGCACAGCCGGATACGCCCCCACCCTGCCTCCCGGCCAGAAATTACCAGACAGCATCCGTGGATTGCGTTACCAGAAAGCTGAAGACTGGTTCAGGAACCGGTATACACTCACGCGTCGGGAAACCGCCCGTGACCTGCAACAGATGAAGCAATTGGGCGTGAACACGATCCGGCGGTACGGGCCGGGTGTATACGACAGGAATGTGCTGGCGGAAGCAGGCAATCATGGCATCCATATGCATTATGGTTTCTGGTTGCCGGATGTAACGGATATGGACAGGGATAGTACAGCACTTGCGCAGATGCGGGAAAATATCCTCCGTACCATCGCCAAACACCGTAGCGATACCGTTATTACGGCATGGCACCTCGGCAACAACGCCTGGCAGCAGCTTGCTATGCATCATTATAAGCCGGCTTTGCTTTACCAGCAGCAACGTTACCTGCGCTGGCTGGAAGGGCTTGCCGCAGCCATTAAAGCCGCCGATCCGTTAAGGCCCATAACGACAGATGTGATTTTCAACCCGGGCATTGCACCCGGACTGCCACAGCTACGGATGCATCTGCCGGCTATAGATGCTTTCGGGATAGAAGTAACCGACGACACCAGTGGCCTGGCCGCCCTTATCTCCGGAGGCTTTCCCTGCTTTATCAGCAGAATGCCTGTTTCCGAATTCGCCACGCTGCCACCGGTGCCCGCATTCGTCACTAACTGGCAGGACCTCGAAACACGTGACTTTGTTACCTTCGACGGACTTACCGACCATCGCGGGCGTTATAAACAGGACTGGTACAGGCTGATGGGTTTATGGAGCAAGGCTCCCATACAATCGCCATTACCGAAAGTGAAAATACTCCGGCCCTCCCGGACTACCCTGCCCGGCTTTCGGCTCACTTATAATGCGCTTGTAAGTACCGGCAACGGATGGCGATTGGCAGTTCCCGGCAAAGATCATCTGCAGTTTGAGTGGTATCTCGTACATACGGACAATTACGGCAACCCATTGCGCCTGCAACAGGTTGGGGAAGGCACGTCCCTCGATCTCACTATTCCGGACAAGCCTATGCAATACCGGCTCTACCTTGAAGCCACGCAAAAGGGCAGCGCATCTACCGATATCAGTACCCTTAATACTCCGCTATACTGAGATAAAAATGGCTACCTGGTACTGCACTTGCTCCGTGGGTAACTTCAACATACCTTTTAAGCAGTGTGGCAGAACGTCTAATTGTATAAATAAAGTGCGGGGGTAGTAACCTTAAAAGGTACACCCCCGCACTTATTTTTAACTGTCAAATACCGTACGTTACTGCATAGGGTCAAAATCGCCCCCCCAGTTGTTGTTTTGTTTTAACAGCGGGTTTTTATCGAGTTCGGATTTGGGTATGCCGTAAATGTAATACTGGTCTTTGATGGCGATATCTACCGCATCGGTCGGGATCACGGTGGAAGTGAATTTTGTCCACACCGTGTTAATGTCCGACAGGCTGGTAACGTTCGTTTCCCCGGGTTTCAGCAACACGGCGATGCCATGGCGTTGCGGCAAGCTTCTCAGGTAGCCGAACATCTTCCAGCGGCGCAAATCGTTCATGCGTTTGTTTTCGAAGCTGAACTCCACGAAACGTTCTTTCTGGTAAGCCGTCCGGATATCGGCCTGGTTGGCGGCGGTGATGCCGTAGTTGCCAGTGCCGCCCGGTAATACGCCCGCACGTTCCCTGATCTTCTTCAATACGTCCACAGCTGCAACGGTATTGCCCGTTTCGTTGGCGGCCTCTCCATAGTTCATCAGCACCTCGGCATAGCGGATCTCGATCCAGTCTACTGCGGCGTTATAAACCGTTCCTTTATCGATATTCTTATCGATCGCCTTGATGCGGTAGAAGCTGGAGTTGGACCACAACGGATCATCCGTGATCTGGTTATGCGCGCCTTCGAGACCCGTGGGGCCGTTGTAATTTGTGATGGCAGTGAAATACGTCCACAGGTAAGACTTGTCGTCGCGCATGCCTTTCAGATACTGGTTGGGCGCACCGTTGTAGTAGATGTTGGCGTAGAAACGGTCGTCCCTGTTGCGGAAGAGCGTATCGTAACTGCGCGCCTGCGATTCCCAGGAAGAGCCGTCTTTCATGGGGAAAGCGTTCACCAGTTCCAGCGACGGCCGGTCGTACCCCACGTCATCCTTCGACCAGTTCAGCGGCATTAAGCCACCCTGGAAGTAAGTAGCCTGCGGATAGTTGTATCGGCGTACCATGATCACTTCCTTGTTCATTTCGTCGTCCCAGATTTTGCTGAAAGGGCTGTACAACCCTTTACCGCGTCCGTCGAGGAATTCTTTGGCGGCCTTGTTGGCTTCGAAAGCTTTCGTCCAGGTGGCTACACCTCCCAGGCCGTTGAACAGCGGGCTGGCGTAAAAATTGAGCACACGACCTTTGAAGGCCATCGCCACGCCTTTATCGATCCTGCCGTAATCTGCGTCCACGAATGCGTCGGGCAGCAGGGCGATGGCATCGTCGAGATCTTTGAGGATCTGCGTAACGCACTCCGAAGTCTTGTTACGCGGCTTCTGCAGCTGTGTCAGGTCGGAAGAGGGCTGTTGCGCTTCCAGGATCAAAGGCACGCCACCATGGTCGCTCACGATCCGTTGATAAGCCCAGGCTCTCCAGAACAGCGCCTGTCCTTTGATCTTGTTTTTCTCCGCGTCGGCGAAAGTAGCCTTTGCGATGTTTTCCAGCAGGATATTGATGTTCCGGATGTTGGTGTAGTTGCCGAAGGAACTCCTGGAATCGAAAGTGGCCGTACCCCGGAACCAGGCGTTGGTTTGCTTTTGATAGGGCACGCCTTCATCGGTATTATTGCCGCTGCCGCTGGTGTTGCCGGGCATATTTTCGGAGTACACCTGGCTCAGGTAGGCGTTTGCCATTTTCACATCCGTCCACACCTGGTCGGGTCCTACGGCAGACAGGTTCTGCTTGTCCAGCACCTTGTTACATCCTGCAGATGCCAGGGCGGTGGAGAAGAGGAGTATCGCTATGTTTAACTTATGCTTCTTCATGTTCTTTGTTTTGAATGTAAAAACGCTTTGTTACAGCCCCATGCTGATACCTACGGTGTAAGTTTTCATGACCGGGTAGCTCATGAACTGCGACACTTCGGGGTCGTACAGTTTGAATTTGGTCAGGTTGAAGAGGTTGGTGCCCGACAGGAAGATCCGGGCGTCTCTAAGCGTTAATTTCTTCATCAGCGTTTCGGGGAGCCTGTAGTTGAGGTTGAGGTACTTCATCCGCAGGAATCCGCCGTCATATACGTTGAAGGTGGAAGTCCAGGTATAACCGGCCGAATGCGGATCACCCCAGGGATATATTTTGGGTGTGGAACCGTTGGGGTTCTTGTCCGTCCAGGAGTCTTCGTGGTATTTGGGCACTTTGCCGCCGCCGCCGAAGTTTCTGCCCCAGGGGTCGTTGTAGCTGACTTTGTAGCCGGTGAGGCCGGACATGAGCGCTTCAACGGTAAAGCCTTTATACGTCAGCGACAGGTTCAGGCCGTAGGAGATCGGCGCATTGTCTGCCCCGAAATAATTGCCCAGCACGATCTGGTCGTATTCGTTCACCACGTTGTCGGGTTTGCCTGCAGGGCCGCTGAGGTCTGCAAACAGCATGTCGCCCAGGGCCGGTCTTACACCGCTGATGAGGAAGTCGGCCGGCAGCTTGTCGAGATCGGCCTGTGTGCGGATGATCCCGAGCGCCTGGTACCCTGTGCCATACGAGGTGGTTTTGCCGATGGGGTCCTGATAGTGCTGGATGTTAGCCGCCGCGTCTTTTTTGATCACCTTGTTTCTCGCATAGGTGAAGATACCTTTCACGTTATAGCTGAAATCCTTGCCGATGTTGTTGCCGTATCCCAGTTCGATTTCCACGCCGTTGGAACTAACCTTTCCATAGTTTTCGGGAGGCAGCGCCGCGCCGAATTCCGAGGGTATGGCCAGGATGCGGGACCCGAGGATGTCGTACGAATTACGTTTCCAGTAATCGAACGTGAAGCGGAGGTTCCTGAACGCGGTTGCATCGATGCCCACGCCTACAGATCTGGATTTTTCCCAGGTAAGCCCGGCGTTAGGTGTGCCGCCATAACGCAGGCGTGGTGAAGGGATGCCGCTGGCGCCCATGAAATACGAGCCACCGATGAGGTATTGCTCCATCCATCTCCACCGGCTGTTGGGATCGTCTTTATCCAGCACGTCGTTCCCCGTCATGGCGAATGAGCCGCGGATCTTCAGGAAGTCGATAGCCTGGCCGATCCGGGAACCGCTGAAAAAGTCTTCCCTGGAAAGTACCCAGCCTGCGGAAACGGAGGGGAACCAGCCCCAGCGCCTGTCTGGCGCGAAGTTGGTAGAGCCGTCTCTCCGCACGGATGCGCTGAAGATGTACTTCCCGTCGTAATCATAATTGAGCCTGCCGATGTAAGACAGCCTGCCCGCTTCGCTTTCACCGCCGCCCGTGCTCCAGTCGGCGTTGTTGCCGCTCGCATACAGGAACTGGTCTACCGCCATCAGCGGGAAGTTGCTCCGGGTGAAGTTAAAGCCATTATCGTATTGCTCGAACTGCTCGTACACAGCTACTGCACCAACGGTATGTTTACCGAAAGTACGGTCGTAGCTAATCTGCCCGTTCAGCTGGTAGCTGTTGTTCCGGGTGTAGAAGTTGCCCAGGTACTCGGTGCCGGGGTCGCCGCTTTTCACCATACCTACCTCTTCGTTCGTGTAGATGAGGCTGTTGGGGCCTGTTTTTTTGAAGTTATAGAGGTCTTGCTTTTTGGCAAAGGTTTTCGTGAAGTTGTTGTTGAAGTTCTTGCTGTAGGTGCCTCTGAGGCTGAGGCCTTCCACGGCAGGTATCTTGTATTCAGCCGTTACCAACGCGTCTATCTGCTGGTTGGAATTTTTCCAGTAGCCGCCGTTTTTCATCATTTCCACGGGGTTACCCAGCCAGCCGGGGTTGTTCGGTTTCCCGTTGATGTAGGGGGAAGCGAATACGTCCCAGTACAGCAGCTTACCCCAGAGGTTGTTCAGGTCGTCGGATCCGTAATCGTACGTAAAGTTGAACCGGTTACGGTTGCCGTAATTGGTGCTCACGTTCAGGCCCAGGGTGAGGTTCTTAACGAGATTCGCTTCCACGTTTGCGCGCAAGTTGAATTTGTTGTACCAAACCTGGGGCAGGAAGCCGTCTTCCTTCACATACGAACCGCCGATATAGGCACGCAGTTTTTCGGTGCCGCCCGATGCGCTCAGCGCGTAACGCTGGCTGGATGGGTTGGAATATGCGGCGTTATAATAGTTCTCGCCTTTCGGGTTGTTTTTAAGTACCCAGTCGATCTCTTCGTCGCTCATCCCCCCGTTCACAGACTGGCTCAGTTTAAGACCGTCCTTCACCGGCATGTATTCCGGCAGGGCACCCGTCCGCAGCGTGTTGTACGTAGCGTTGAAATCGATGGACGCTTTCCCGCTTTTACCTTTTTTGGTAGTAACGAGGATAGCGCCGTTAGACGAACGGGAGCCGTAGATGGCCGCCGAAGCAGCATCTTTCAGCACGGTGATGTCGGCCACCTCGTTGGGGTCGATGGAGTTGAAGCTAACCCTGTCGCGCACTACACCGTCGATCACATAAATAGGTTCCACGGCGGAGTTACTGAACGAAGAGCTCACGCGTACTTTCACACCCGACGCGATGCCCGGCGTACCGGTGGAGGACCGGATAAAGGTACCTGACAAGCGGCCCGCCAGTACATTGGAGAGGTTGGTGGCTGGAATCAGTTCAATATCCTTCCCGCTTATAGACGATACGGCAGATGTCATTTTCGCCCGCTTCTGCGTGCCGTAACCTACCACTACCACTTCATTCTCGATCAGCGATCCGCTCTTCAATACGATAGCTAAGGTTTGATTCTGTTGCGCCTTGTACTCCTGCGTCGTGAAACCGACATAACTGAATATGAGAATACCGGAAGCGCCTTCGGGTACCGATAATGTAAACCGGCCCTGGTTATCCGTAATAGCACCAACGCGTGTTCCTTTAACGGTGACCGTTACACCGGGAAGCACAATACCATTCTCATCCTTCACAATTCCGGAAATGGTAAAAGGAGGTATCTGCTTCGCCATTCGAGGCAGGAAGCTGTTTTCAACTGCGCCTGCACGTGCGTACTGCCCCGGCACAATCTGCAACGCCAGCGACGCTGCTAAAATGCATACCAGATTGCCTGAACGGAAAAACCGGCGAACGTCATTACCATGCTCCCGCTCTTTTGAAAAGATCAGCGTTCCCGGATGGCATCCATCCTGCTTCGGCGGGATACCTCCAAGGGATTGGGCATGGCAATCACTGTAAATCTGCTTCATACTTTGCTGTGTTTGAAATAAATGAATAAAACTTTCTACATTCCGAGCTAATAATCCTTTTCGTGGATGAATATTGGCAGCTCTGTGCCGTTTAAGTAAATGTTGATTGTTCAGGCATGGATTACCCGTTACAGCCTCCGAAGAGCGGCTGACGGCTGTTCACTGTCTTATCAGTCTCACGTCTTTACATAAAAATTCTACTGCCTGAGTTGCCAAGCACAGTCACTGTGGAAATACCTGTATTATTTTTCTTACTAATGATATTTATACGCCTGGTAATGAGATTAAAAGCGCACCGGTAGGAAAGCAGCGGCATAGTGCTGGCTGCAATACATACGGCCGACCATAATACAATTCAGATTTGATTTATTAATAAATTGGAACCCGTCCTGATAGTCTAATCTACTTCAAAGCCGTGCTGCCCATAACGTCAGAATTCTACTATAAAAGTCTTACAATCCTACACGGTATACAACTGCTTTTTTTACTACAACCTATGTTTTTTTTGCTCTTTTCGATTACAACCGGGAAGTGGCCGCCCCTTTTACGCTGTGTCAGGCTGTGGAGATGATACCTGATCCGGGAAGCGGTGTTTATCTGATAAAACGCAGAAAATGAAGTAACTCCAAAAGATGTTTGAAGCTAAAAACGGAAAAGGCGCTATTGCTAGCGCCTTTCGTGATTCCGCTGGGACTCGAACCCAGGGCCCATACATTAAAAGTGTATTGCTCTACCAACTGAGCTACAGAATCATTCCCGTAACATTACCATGTTTTGGGGCAGCAAAAGTAAGAAAAAATATTACAACACCAAATATGAAATGAAAAAAGCGAAAAACTGCAAAGGCCTGCTCAGACCTTTGCAGTGTGCAAACACGGTCAGCAAATATCCATTACAGATACTGCACCTCGTCCAATATCTCTTTCTTAGTGTTTAATACTCTTTCAAAAAGTTCAGGCTTCAGCAGATCTTTTACGGAGGGCACCACAAAATCGGGCTGATAGCTGAATTGACTGAGATCTTCGGCCTTAGTAACACCTGATAGGGTTAGCACCGTTGTAAAGCCCATTGAACCGGCACCCAGGATATCGGTACCCATGGTATCCCCTATCATGACTGTCTGATCCGTGGATAGTCCAAGTTTCTTACGCGCCATGCGCATCATAACCGGACTGGGCTTACCTACGCTGAAAGCCTGTTTGCCGGTGGCACATTCCACCATCGCCACAAAGGCTCCGCAGCCGGCGCGGTACTTCCCGTTACCTACAGGACAGTTGGGATCAAGATTGGTAGCTATCAGCTTGGCACCATTCATAATCATATTTATAGCCTTATCGACAGACTCCAGCATAATGGTGCGGCCTTCTCCGATAATTACATAATCAGGATGGTCATCTACGATAGAGAAACCTGCAGCATGTAACTCGGCCAGCAGGCCTCCTTCTCCGATCACATAGGCCGTTGCCTTAGGGGTCCGGGACGACAGGTAGCGGGCTGTTGCCATCCCACAGGTGAAAACATCTTCATCTTCCACATTAAAGCCCAGTTTCCTGAGTTTGTACGATACATCGCGGTTAGTACGCTGACTGTTATTTGTCAGGAAAAGGAAGGGGAAACCCTGATCACGCAGGTTGTTAATAAATTCAACTGCACCGGGGATGGTTTCTGAGCCACGGTAAATGACACCATCCATGTCGATTAGAAATCCTTTCTGATTCATTATTTTGGTTTTAAAATGTAACCGTATAGTCCGGCGATCAGGATAATAGAACCATATCCTGGCGGAGCTGTCCGGCAAGTAAAATAAATTGTGAAATCAGATTTAATAAGTGGAGATTATAAGGCGGGGCTGCCCTGGTACTTTGTTTAGTACGGTGTAATTCGCGACAGATCAAATATACAAATAATGTTGAATGGTGTATGTTATTTTAGTGATTTATTTATCACTGCAAATATTCCATTACATATCGTCAATTTGATAGCAATCTCCTCATCTTTCCCAATATAGCTTTACCTTTTAGGACAACCTTCACCGGTTGTAAACAACCACTGCAGGTAAATACAATACTTATGACGAAGAACTGCTTCAACACAAACGGAAGGAAAATAAGCCTCCTGTTTTTATTTTCTTTGCTATGCCTTACCACCGTGGTGAAGGCACAATGGAATTTCCATACCGACTACTTCAGGATTCAGATAGACAAGCGCGGATTCATCACCAGCATGAAAAATATAACCGTTTCACCGGAACGTGAATTCAGTCCTTCGGGCAAGCCGTCTCCGCTCATGTTATTATATGATGGCGTTAAGAAGGTATATTACGAGCCTGCGAAAGCGGACCTTGATAAATCGGGAAATGTGTTCACACTCCATTACACGAACGGTTCTACTGCCAAAGTTAAACTGGAGCCGGGCAAAAAATACTTCCGGCTTACCCTGCAATCGCTGTCGCCCCGTAAAAACATTGAAGGTATCCAGTGGGGCCCTTATCATACGAATATTACAAACCTGCTGGGTGAGATCATCGGCGTGGCGCGGGATACCAGCGAAACAGTGAACTTCGCCATCGGCATGCTTGCACTGAACGACAATACACTGGGGGGCACCTCCACCACCATTGGTGATGCAGCTCCCTTCCAGTATATCATCCATACTCCTGACGCCAAACGCTTTCCACTCCCTGCACACCTGCATGAAGGACAGGAATTCTCCCTTGGCGGTAACGGCATCAGTGATGTGGCCTTTTATGCACATAAAGAACCCTGGTACCGCATTATGTACGGCAATGCCGCGCAGGTAGACAAAGCGGGTAGGATATCGATATCCTACCATTCCAGGGACAGGACTACAGAAAGGGAGGTGTACTTTTCACTCATCCCCCATATGGCCGCCAATACACCTAACCACCTGCAGGTACAGCCATTGCCCGGTGTAGACTACATCGGATCTTCCGTAGCACTGTGGGGTAGCCCGGACAGTATTGCGCTGATGGATGTGATGCAGGAAATCGTCCTGAAAGAAGGACTACCTTACCCAACCGTGAATAATAAGTGGGTGAAAGACCCTGCGGCCTATGTACCTGATTTGCTCACCAGTGGCGGATTATATGACAGCACCATTGCCTATGCGGCACGATTGGGATTTAAAGCCATCAGTCTGTACGATATGGGCTTCCTGCGGGCCGATCGGGGCAACGAGGGGTACATCGACGGCCGGGGATATGAAAAGAAACCCATAAAGATGACTGCGGGTAACCTGTCTCACAAAACATTTTCGGTACAAGCCGCCAGGCACGGCCTGTTGATCGGGCGCACGCCCATCACCAATTCGCTTGCTCCCGGCACGCTCGATGCCAGTCCGGTTCCCAGCGACAGCCTCTGTTACCAGCAAAAACGGCTGCTGACGAAGAACATCGGGCCGGAAGACACCCTGATATACGTCAATGATCCCAAATACCTCGAAGAAATAGCCAGCTGGGAAGGGCATAGCCAGAACCTGAATATGGTAAAAATCGGCAAAGAGCTGATCCATTACCTTGGCGTGTCGGCCAAGGCCCCCTACCGCCTGCTGAATGTAAAACGCGGATACTGGAAAACTACCCCCGGCAGCCATACCGCCGGCGACACCATTTACAAGCTCCAGGTGACCATCAACTACGGTTATGACGGTCTTATTCCTAACATGCAGCTGCAAGACAAAATTGCGGCTCATTATGCCGATGTTTGCCGTCTTAACGGGCTGGCATACTATGACTTCGATGGGCAGGAGTTCCTGTTTAACAATGGGCACGGTTATTATTCCACCAAGCGGTTTTTCCGCCAGATGTTTGAGAAAGCCGCCCAACAAGGCGTTCCCTATATCCGTTTCACCGGTGCTACACTTTCTGAAGGCTCCTGGCACTACCAGAGCATCTGGAATGTTGGCGGAGGGAAGAACCTTTACGATGCAGATACCCGGGAATGGGGAAGCGCTACCAGCCAGGGGAAAGACCTGCGCGATGTTACTTACGCCAATTTCTTCCCTGCGGGAATGGGCGGTAATTTCCCCATCAATGCAAACTCTACTGTAGAACAATATGAGCATATTCAGGCTGTTTCAGCAGGCATCGGATCTACCTACAGCTTACAATTGAACCAGAAGGATGTGGAAAGCTGTCCGCAGAAGGAAGCCATCTTCCATGTGATCCGGACATGGGAAAATGCCCGGGCTGCCAATGCCTTTCCACGGTGGGTTAAAAAGCTGCTGGCCGATCCGGCTCAAAGCTTCCGGCTTGAAGCTCAGGATGAAGATACCTGGAAGCTATATTGCGCAAAAAGCAAAGGTGCGCCATTTCAGCTGGTTACGGAACTAAAGCGGGCGGAAGGGTATTGATTCAAATTATTATGTAAATATGAAAGCAGCCTGGTTTCCATTGCGGAGGCCAGGCTGCTTTGCGTTTTAACAGTTGGTTCCCTTTTTATGAATGAAACGGCAATTTCTACCCATTAATCATACCGATTCATCCCTTTTCGCGTGTATAACAATCCTTGCTTTTATAGTTTTAAGTACGGAAACCCACATCCATCCACCTTATTCTTAACCGTCATTATCGGAAGCATTGAAAAGTGAGTAACGGTTGATTGCAGGCGAAAAATCTATCGGGACAAATTTTTCCCCCTGCTGAATCTTTTATCCCGTATTGATGATGCGTGCCGTTGCATCTAGTTTTGTACCTGTAATCAAAAAAGCATTTCAAATGACAGGAACAACAGATAAAGTAACGGTAATAGGTCTGGGATCGATGGGTACGGCAATTGCGCAGGCATTTATTGCGCATGGCGCACAGGTAACGGTATGGAACAGGAACAAAAGCAAAATGGATGCGCTGGTGCTCAAAGGCGCAACTGCGGCAGCAAGTGCAGCGGAAGCGATCGCGGCCGGCGGGCTCACGGTGATCTGCGTGTCGGATTATAAAGCGGCAGATAAGATCATCAGAACAGAGGACGTTTTGAAAGTGCTGAACGGCCGCACACTGGTACAACTTAGCACCGGCACACCGAAAGAAGCGCGTGAAATGGATGCCTGGGCCCGGCAGCATGGTGCAACCTGCCTCAATGGCGACATCCTCGCATGGCCGCGGCAGATCGGCACCGGTGAGGCCACCATCGCCATCAGCGGGAACGAACTGCAATTTAAAGAACATGAAAACACCCTGCTGGCCCTGGGAACCCTCAATTTCCTTGGCAGTGAGCCAGGCCATTCAGCAGTGCTTTTTGCGTCCGTTATGGCGTACCTCGCGGGTAGCTGGATCGGCTTCGTACATGGGGCACTGATCAGTGAGAAGGAAGGATACAGCCCTGAGCAATTCGGTGCGCTTATTCACAATATTTCACCCATGCTGGCTGCGGAATCTAAGCATATGGGCCGTGTTATTGAGCATAACAGCTTCAGCGATCCGGAAAGTACGGTAGATACCACTGGCCACGACCTGCATCTGCTGGTGCAGCATTCCGAAGAAGCGGGCATCAGCAATGAGCTGCCGAAATTTGCCGCAGATCTGTTCCAACGGGCTATAGATGCCGGCTATGGGAAGGAAGAGCATGCCGCGATCATCAAAGTGATGCGGAAGGTCAGTTAGCTTCCTGGAGGAACTGGCAATTTCCGGACGCATAATCAGCGTGATTCCGGTTGATGTAATCCTTATGGGCATTACCCCATTGCTCCATTACATCAATAACGGGGAGTAAGCTCTCTCCCACCGGGGTTAACCTGTATTCCACCCGTGCCGGCACTTCGGCGAAGATCTCTTTGTAAATGATGCCAACTTCTTCCAGCTCTTTCAGATGCAGATTAATGATCCGCGGATTCACGGCCTGCATCTCACGATGGATGGCGCTCGGGCGGGACACACCCCGCCGGATGCAGTCTATGATCCAGGCTTTCCATTTGCCGCCGATCACTTTTATCGCCACCGCCAGGCCGCAATCCAGCAGCTCGGGTATTTTTTTCTGGTACATCTCTCCGTAGATTTTCACCAAAGATACCACCCTGCTACGAAAAGCAGGACAGGGAAAAATTTATCCCTGTCCTGCTTTTTGTGTAACATAGCCGCGTGCTGTTGTTTACCTGAAATTCCCTATTTTCGTTCTTCCTGATAATACTGATCTCACCTCGCCCTCTTAAATACCATTTAATCATGACGACGAAAGTAAAACTGCGCGAGGCAGAAAGCATTGCCCAACAATTATTTACCACCGCCGAAAGCCGCGGGCTGATTGTGGCCGGCAAAACGGAACAACAACTGAATACGGAGATCTTCCACCTTGCCGAGGAGCTGTTCAGCATCAAAAAGTTCTGGCATAAACGCATCGTCCGCAGCGGACCCAATACGCTGCATCCTTACAAGGAAAATCCGCCGGACCTCACCCTCCGGGACGATGACATTCTCTTTTTCGATTTCGGGCCTATCGTGGAAGACTGGGAAGCCGACCTTGGCCGTACCTATGTGATCGGCAATGATCCCCACAAGCTCCGCCTGAAGCATGACATTGAAGCGGCCTGGCAAACGGCCAAAGACTGGTTCCATCAGCACAGCACGCTGAGCGGGGCGGATTATTTCAATTATGTGGTGTCGCTGGCGGAGCAAAAAGGCTGGACGTTCGGTGGTGAGATTGCAGGGCACCTGATCGGCGAATTCCCGCACGAAAAGCTGGAACCCGGCAACTATGGCCTTTACGTCCACCCTTCCAACTACAACGACATGTTTGCCCCTGATGCCAACGGCCAGCCCCGCGAGTGGATACTGGAAGTGCATTTCGTAGACCGTAACCTGCAGATCGGCGGCTTCTATGAACAATTACTCACCTGATCAAACCAATCATAAAAACGCCATATGCCCGACTACATAATAAGACCCGCCACTAAAGCCGACCTTCCCGTCCTGCGTATCGCAGAACAGGCGGTGATTGCCTGGGAACGTTCTTTCGATCATAACCTCGCTCCTGACCCGATAAGCTATTACGACCTTGACAATATGTTTGACCGGGAAGATGTGCTGCTACTCATGGCCGAAGTAAATGGCAGGCTGGCTGCCACCGGTTACATTTTGCGCCGTCAGAACAAACCATTCGAATCATTCAGTCACCATGGCTATATCGGATTCATGTACACAGCGCCTGAACACCGGGGGCAGGGAATTGCAACCGCCATCATTGCAAGTTTGCGGCAATGGGCAACTGAAAAGGGACTGAAAGAGATCAGACTGGAAGTATACGATCAGAATGTTAGTGCAGTACGTGCTTACGAAAAGGCGGGGTTAAAAAAAGTGCTGACAGAAATGCGCATGGACATTTGAATCCGCCGGTACCATTCCCTCTTACGACAAACAGTATCCACATGCAATATACATTAGTACAATTAAGACAAACCCAAATATCCGATCTGGAAATATTATTTCAATTTCAACTGGACCCGGAGGGCAAACAGTTAGCTGCATTTACATCCGCAGAAAATGCCGATAAAGCAGTATATATACAAAAGCACACCAAATTCCTGGATGCCCCCACGAATAATACGCAGACTATCCTATTGGGCGATACCATTGCCGGCAGCATTGCAAAATTCGAAATGGAAGGACATGCAGAAATCACTTATTGGATAGACAGGAAGCTTTGGGGGAAAGGGATTGCCACAACAGCACTGCACCAATTTATAACCATTGAAAAAGCAAGGCCTCTTTTTGGACGCGTTGCGTTTGACAATATAGGTTCGCAGAAAGTGCTCGAGAATTGTGGATTTATCCGGACCGGAAAAGATAAGGGCTTCGCTAATGCCCGGCAGGCAGAGATAGAAGAGTTTATATACAGGCTGGTGTAGAAATCAACTTCACTTCAGTGCAATTACTGCAATCCCGGGTTAGCAAAGACATTGCATGTTCATCCCTTATTCCTGCCTATCTGTCACATTTCAGATAATACGGAAACAATTTGTATTAGCATTAACCCGGGTGCTAACCATTCAGCGATTGGTTAAATCAATCGTACCCATTAAACAGATTCCATGAAAAGAATACTTACAGCAATTGCGCTGTTATCAACCTTTCAAACAGTACTAGCTCAACGCTATACTATTTCCGGGCAGGTAAAGGGGGCAGATAAGCGGGACATTACCCTTCAGGTGTTGGCAGACGGTTTTTTCCCTAATCAGAAACAGGTGCTCGAAACCGCTGCCGATGGCTCCTTCAGGCATTCGATTCCATTAGCCAACCCGCGATTCGCTTATCTGGTCTGTAACAAAGTGCGTTACAGGATATTAATGAGTCCGGGCAGAGATGTGCAGGTTACGCTCATTCACGGATCCAATGCGCCTGTCAGCTTCAGCGGGAAAGGTGCTAATGAAAACAATCTTTTACAGGGCTTAAAAATGGAAGAACTGGCCTTTTTCATGAAAGATCACGAGGCGGTGAATCCATACGCCGGGCTGCGGATCGATTCTTTCCGGTTGGCCATACTGTACCGGGTAGAAAGTATGCTTCAGGAGAAACAAGAAAGCATCAGGAAAGCTGCTATCCCCGAACCAATGAAGGCATTGCTGCAAAGTGAACTGGGGTATTATGCGCAATGTACGCTCGATGATTTCGTTGGCGCTAATTTACGCAAGGCAAAGAACCCTGACAAGGACACTATCCATCAGGTGGTGATGCATTGGCGCCCCCTGCCAGACAGCGCGGCGCTGGTCAATGGATTCTACGCCAATATGATGCTGTCGCGGTACAGCAACTATGCGGTTAATTTGCTCGGGAAAGACTTCAGAACCAATCCGGAAGTGGCGAAGGCAAGGATCTCGGCTATACTGGGGCTTCCCTTTGAAGAAATTAACCGGTTGCTGGCCCAATATGGCGAACGGTATGTGATGGAGTGGCTGTACGCCAGTAAACAGCTACCCCGCAATGTCCGCAGCAGGATCCTATATAACAGGATCATGGAAGCCTGCGACGCTTCCCTGCTGGGTACTGCCGCATATCTGAAAGATACTATGCAAACTTACTTCCCGCAAACCACCTATGCGCGCAAGGCCATACAGTCCGTGAACCTCCTGAACCAAAAACACGAGGCCGCCATCAGCAACAACCGCATTATCTTTTACGAAACCATTAAACCCAACTCCCTCGGGGTAATGCTGGCAAAGCATCGCGGTAAACCCGTGTACCTCGATATCTGGGGCACCTGGTGCGGGCCATGCCGGACAGAACTCGGCTATACCCCGGCGCTCAAAAAAGCGCTCCCGCCCGGAGAAGTAGTATTCATATACCTCGCCATGGACCATGACAACAAAGAGGCAACCTGGAAGGAGATGGCACGGCTCAATGGTATAGAAGGCGAGCATTACCGCCTCACCAGCAGCCAGATCCCTCCTATCTGGGATGAAATACGGGCAGCAGGGGGCTTAACAGACCGGTACCCTACTTATGTATTGTTTGACCGGGAGGGTAAGATTGTGGTTCCCAATGCAGGATACCCAAGTGAAGGGGAGAAAACCATTGAGCAGATTAAAGCAGTGATTGGCAAGGGGAATATGGTGCTATCCAATTAAACCTAAACAGCATATTGTGATTAAAAAGCGCCTCTTTACCTTGTTAATGTTACCCCTGTCCTGCTTCGCACAGACCAATTCAGCGGTTAGCAATGAAAAAAACTGTCCCGGGAGTTCAATGATGAAAAGTGCTGTTACTTTTACAAACACCTTAAAAGACAGATTCACCATTGTTCAATGGGATCAAAGACATGCAGGTAAAACACTGGCATTAAATCCATCGCCTACCCAGCCCTCCGTTGCACAAATGGAGCAGGACACTTACCAGGTGATCCGTTTTCTGACGAAGGAGTTAAAACAGGAAAAGATATACTTACTCGGCAGTTCATGGGGAAATGTGCTGGGCTTTTATATCGTTAAACACCATCCGGAACTGTTACACGCTTATTATGCTTCAAACCCTGTTATTAGTCAATTATCCAGTGAGAAAGAATTACTTAAAATCCTGAAAGATCATTTCCGGGAAGATACCGTTGCCACTAAAGAACTGGTGAGTGTGCATATTCCATTCAAAATAGATGAAGACCTGTTTTACCTGAGAAAATGGCTCTTTTACAAAGACGGAAAGAAGTATGTAACCAGTAATGATTTCAAAAAAGGTTTTCTGCAATGGTCCAAAACCTGGTCGCCGGCCTGGAACGATGTTATGAAAATTGATTTACCGATAACCTTAAAGAAAGTTGACTGTCCGGTTTACTTCTTTGAAGGCAAAAACGATATTCAGACATCTACTGCAATAACGCAGACATACTTCGAGAAGTTAAAAACACCGAAGAAAGCGCTGTTCCTGTTTGAGCAATCCGGGCACCAGATACATCAGGATGAACCGGAGAAATTTCAACATGTGATCATTGAAACTTTAGATAGTAAGTAAGCGGCAGGCCACATCATGACGCTTCCTGTAACAACAAAGCCCCGCTGCTATAGCTGGGCTTTGTTGTTTGTAAAATATCATAACTCTCCGGATCAGCCTTTCAGAGAAGCCATATCTATCACGAACCTGTACTTTACATCGCTCTTCAGGAGGCGTTCATAAGCTTCATTAATCTGCCGGATATCGATCATTTCAATATCTGACACGATATTATGTTCCCCGCAGAAATCCAGCATCTCCTGTGTTTCGGCAATACCACCGATCAGGGACCCTGCGAAGCTTTTGCGGCCCATGATTACGCTAAATGCAGCAACGGGCAGCGGATGTTCCGGAGCGCCCACGAGGGCAAGGGAACCATCTACCCGCAGCAGGTTCAGATAGGCGTTGATATCGTGTTGGGCAGATACGGCATCCAGTACGAAATGCAGCTTACCCTGGAATGCGGCCATCTGCTTTTCATCTTTAGACAGTACCACTTCATCCGCACCGAGGCGTTTGGCTTCCGCGAATTTGGACTCGGAGGTGGTAAAGGCCACCACATGTGCGCCCATGGCTTTAGCGATCTTGATGCCCATATGGCCCAGTCCACCGATGCCAACGATACCAACCTTTTTACCCGGACCAACGTTCCAGTGGCGCAGTGGAGAATAGGTGGTGATACCGGCGCAAAGCAGCGGGGCTGCTGCTGCAGGATCGAGGTTTTCGGGTATGCGTAGCACAAAATGCTCGTCCACTACTACTTTTTCCGAATAGCCTCCGAAGGTGTGTGCGCCCAGGAACTTATCGGGTCCGTTATAGGTCTGGATATTACCTTTCTCGCAGAACTGTTCCAGATCTTCTTTACAATACTCGCAATCCCGGCAGGAATCTACCATACATCCTACGCCTACAATATCCCCGATCTTAAACTTGCTGACGTGGTTACCAACCTTTACTACCTTTCCCACAATTTCATGGCCGGGTACGCAGGGGTACATGGTAAAATGCCACTCGTTGCGGGCGGTATGCAAATCCGAATGACAGACGCCACAATACAGGATATCGATTTCCACGTCGTGCGGAGTCACTTCCCGGCGGTTGATCCCCATCTGGTCAAGCGGTTTCTCCGCGGCCTGTGTTCCGTATGCTTTTACTGCTATAGTGCTCATTGATAGTTATGTTTTAACGTAACAAAAATACCCACCTGTACCGCTTTATTGTTTATAGATTTCAAACTGATAATTGCGCAAATCAAACTATTCCGACATGTATTCTTCATCAGTTACTGCTTCCATCCAATCCACGACTTTACCATCGAGACTCTCCTGAATGGCGATATGCGTCATACCGTTGGTGGAGGTGGCGCCGTGCCAGTGGCGCTCTGCCGGTGCAAACCAAACCACATCGCCGGGATAGATTTCTTCCACCGGTCCGCCTTCCCTTTGCACCCAACCGCACCCTGCGGTAACGATCAACGTCTGGCCCAGCGGGTGCGTATGCCAGTTGGTACGTGCGCCTGGTTCAAACGTGACGCTGGCAGCTGCGGCACGCCTCGCTCCGTTGGGATCGAACAGCGGATCGATGCGAACACTGCCTGTGAACCAGTCCTGCGGGCCTTTACCCGATGGTTTTGAGCCTATTCTTGAGATTTCCATGGTTGCTGAATTTAGAACGGCTTCTGCCAGATCGCACCGTATAATGTGCCTTCTTCTAACAGAATTTGAAAATGAAAAGTTCACATAAAAACCCCACAATACAGTCTAAAGGCAGTGTAAGGCAGTGTAGAGGCAGTCTAACCTTAGTGTAAAAGACGTCTAAAGGCAGTGAAAAGGCAGTCCGGAGGCAGTAAGCCCGTACCCAAGATGCAGGAATCTACCTTTAACTAAACGGCCAAAACGGACATTTGTGACCATTAGCGGCCAAAACGGACATTTCCTTTTTCCTGCATTCCGGTTAACCTTACTTTTGAACTGTAGTTACAACGCATTATGCTGATCAGGATTGAAAGGGTTGAATTGGCGAAAGCCCTGGGGTATTCAAACAGGCCCATAAATGAGCCTATTGGTTAATTAGATGTTGCTCACTTATTGATTTTCGGCTATTAATTGTTGTACTCCTCATCCGTAACCGCGTCCAGCCACACCGTTTCGCCCTTTTCCCTGCCTGTGACAGCTACCTGAACGAATTTGGTATCAGGGCTGGCACCATGCCAGTGCGGAACATCCGGCGGACATTTAACGGCATCGCCTTTCTTCACAATGAACTTCGGACTACCCTTTTCCTGATAGTAGCCAATGCCATCCAGCGCCAGGATGATCTGTCCTGCGGGGTGAGAATGCCACTTTGTACGCGCGCCGGGTTCAAAGGTTACGCTGCCCACACTGGTTTGATTAACGCTGTCTGCATCGATCAGGCCTTTCAGCCAGGCGGCACCTGTAAAGTTATTATTGGTGATCTTTTCTCCTCTGGGGAAAATGAGGGTGTCCTCACCTTTCAGGGAGGTATGCTGACCTGTTTCCTGTTGTTGATTACAGGAAAATGAAACCACACCCAGCAGGAGTATACTTATTGCTTTACAATTCATTTACTTCTTATTACAGGTTTGACTGATAAAATTCACGCAACTTAATTACGGCCTGCGATACGTACTCCACCTTCCAGTATGTCTGGATATGGGTAGCGCCATCCAGCAGGAATAATTCCTTGTTCTTAGCATTGGTGGCTTTTGCAAAAGCTTCATCCGACATATACTTTGTATCGGCTTTGCTTCCTGCCATCATCAACAGGGGCTGATCTATCAAATCCATGTTTGCGGCAGCATCCCAGGTCATTAAGTCGAGCAGGCTGCTCATGGTGTACAGAAAGGTGGAATTGGGATGCGCATGCGTTCTGTAATAGTACACGAATCCTTCACGATACAGATCAGTGGAGGTTTTAGCGATATCTTCATCAGTAACACTTGCCACACCTGCATAGATTATTTTACCACCGGCGGCTTCCTGCGCGCGGGCATCCGCAGCCTGTTTTAACCGATGTTGAATAGTAGCTACCTGGGCATTCTGAAAACCATTCCGCCTCACCTCACCAGAATTAAACATGCTAAGGGTGGCCACGGCTTTAAACCGTTTATCTGATTGCGCGGCTTTCAATGTATAACCACCACCACCGCAGATGCCTAATGCCCCTAAACGGCTTGCATCCACCCCGGCGTATTGTGTAATAAAGTCTGCCATACCACGGATATCTTCCGTGCGGGATGCAGGATTATCCCTATGCCGCGGTTCTCCCCCACTTGCCCCCTGATAAGCGGCATCGGCAGCAATGGTAATATAGCCAGACTCTGCCAGACGTTGTGCATATAATCCCGCTGTCTGCTCTTTTATACCACCATTAGGGTGTGCCACCACTACGGCAGGGTATTTCTTCGATGCATCGTAGTTCGCCGGTGTATAAACGTTTGCTGCGATATCGAATCCGTTCAGTTTATAGGTAACAGGGTGGATGTTTACTTTCCCTTGTTCATTTTTAGTTAATGCTCCTTCATACACCAGTGTATAAGGGTTCTGTTGCACAGCAGGTTTCCTTGTTTGCGCATTAACAGCATCAGTAACGGCTATAGACAGGGCCGATGTCACGATCAATGATAACTTCTTCATACTTGCAGTTTTTTCTTCTCATGGCTGCATGTGTGATGCACATGCTGAGATTACTTGTACAAAGTTCCTGAATGAGTAACAAAGTGCCGTATACAGATTACTGTTTAAAGTACCAATATTACTTATCCAACCCTCAGGCTAAGGGCTTTACGCGTTGGGTAAAGTCAATTACACCTCCGTTTCATGCTTTCTATAGACCGATGGGGATAATCCCATTACCTTCGTAAAAACCCGGGAAAAGTACGCAGGCTCTTCAAACCCAAGCCTGTTAGCGATCTCATTTAGTTTAAGATTGGTCAGTTCTATATATTCACATGCCTTCTGTATCTTCAGATTAATGAAGAAATTAATGGGCGATATACCTGTTTCTTTCTGAAAAAGCATGGAAAAATGAGACGGCGAATACTTGAAATAGCCGGCCAGCTGATCCAGATTCAGGTTGCGCTCTATGTTTTCCTGCATATAATAGATGACCTTCGATGAAAAAGGGTATTCCTTCTGAGACCTTACCGTGAAATGCTGATAGGCATTCAGGTATACAAATGAAGCCAGAAATGGATAGAGGCACATGGAAGCATACATCATATACTCTTTTATGTACCCCATTGAAAACCGGCTGTAAATTTCTTCGAACAGCTTTATCCGGTCCTGCAACCGCGAATGTGCATCGGGTAAAATTGTAACCGGACTGGCCTTAGCCGGCACAAAACTCCTGCTCAGTTGTCCACGGAACTGGAGCCAGTAAATAGTCCAGGGGTCATCAGCATCAGCACCAAAAGCATAATCGGTACCCGCGGGAATAATGATAAACTGGTTGGCTGTAATCTGGTGTTTTTGTCCATATATCGAATACCATCCTTTCCCTTCAGTGCAGTAGATCAGCATGGCATAGTCACACTTATTGGTTTTCTGAACATAATGAAACTTTACCTTTGGGAAGTAGCCGATCTTACGCACATACAAATTATTGATCAGTGGCTCTTCACAATAGGCTTGCAACAGCTCTTCAGGCAATGAGATGCTCCGCTCCCCCTTAAAACCTTCCTTTATCTTTTTCATCAATAAATCGTAAGATAGTATAAGTAAATAGTGATAAATGTACTTTTATCTCCAACAGCAACAAAATACTTTTACAACAGTATTCAAATAATTAAAACCGTATGACTGTAAAAAGCTGCTATAGTGCAGGGGTGTTATGCTCACTGCTATTCGTCTCCTGTTCGAAGAAGGTTTTAACTGGTGGATATAAGGACCCAAATGCTACCCGTGAAGTGTTGTCGCAATACGTAGATCCCCGGATAGGAACTGCTCATGCCCGCTGGTTTCATTTCACGCCGGGAGCCATTCCGTTCGGGATGGCTAAACCTGCCCCTTCCACCAATGGACATGTGGGCAACAAAAGCGGATGGGAAGCTACAGGATATGATTACCGGGATAAAACAATTGAAGGCTTCCCCTGCCTGCATGAGTTCCAGATCGGCGGCATTGTATTGATGCCTGCTACCGGTAAACTCAGGACCATCCCCGGGCCGGTTAATGATACAACCGGCATCGGCTACCGCTCGCGGTTCGACCGTTCGGATGAAATAGCCACTGCCGGCTATTATTCAGTACTATTGAAAGATTACAATGTTACGGCAGAACTGACTGCCACCCCCCGCGTGGCATTTCAGCGGTACAGTTTTCCTGCAGGCAAAGCGCATCATATTTTATTCGACATCGGCCACCAACAGGGAGAAAGCGGACGTGTGAAAGACGCTTACGTTACCAAAACCAGTGATGGCCGGATAGAGGGATGGGTGATCACCGAGCCGGAATATGTAAAAAAATACCAGCCGGGCGCATCCGTTACCCTGTACTTTTCTTCCATTGCTGACCATACTCCGGCATCATGGGGTGCTTTTACCGGCAACCAGGTACAGGCAGGCAAAACCGAAGTTTCCGGTGTGGGGGCAGGCATGTACCTGACCTTTGGAACCAATACTCCTGAAACCATTACGGTTAAAACAGGGCTGTCGTACACCTCGGTGGCCAATGCACGCCTGAACCTGCAGGCGGAAGCGGCCCACCTGAATTTTGATCAGGCAAGGGCTAATGCCGGTAAAGTCTGGGAAGATTATTTAGGAAGGATCCGCGTAGAAACGCCCAATAAAGCGGATAAAATAAAGTTCTATACAGGGCTGTACCATGCCTTGCTGGGAAGAGGGCTTGCCAATGACGTAAACGGGGCATACCCACGCAATGACGGCAAAACCGGCCAGCTCCCTATGCAAAACAATAAACCCGTGCATAACGTCTACAATACGGATGCGGCGTGGGGAGTACAATGGAACCTTTCCCAATTATGGATGCTGGTTTATCCGGAGTACCAGTCGGATTACCTGAGCAGTCATTTACAAACGTATAAAGATGCCGGATGGCTGGCCGATGGTATTGCCAATGGCCGCTATGTTTCCGGAGTGGGTACCAATTTGTTAACTACACTGTTTGCCGGCGCCTACCAGTGTGGCATCCGGGATTTTGACCAGAAAACTGCCTATGAAGCAGCCCTAAAAAATGAACTGGAAGGTGAAAACCGCCCATTAGGAGCAGGTAAAATGAACACTGCCTCTTTTACAAAATACGGGTATGTGCCTGCTGATGCAGATACGGATGGCTTCTCCGCTTCGCATACACTTGAATATTCCTATAGCGCCTGGGCGGTAGCACAATGGGCCAAACAACTCAACAAAACCGGCGATTATAACAAGCTGATGTACCTTTCCAAAGGCTGGGAACGGCTCTATGATTCCTCCACCAATTTTGTACGCCCGCGGAACGCTAATGGCAGTTTTATCGACAACTTTAACCCTTTGCAGGTTTGGCGCGGTTTCCAGGAAGGGAATGCCTGGCAGTATACCTTTTACGTACCACATGATGTGAAAGGATTAGCGGAAAAACTGGGTCCTCAGCTTTTCAGCCGGCGGCTGGACAGCATCTTTACCATTGCTCAAAAGAAGATCTTCGGAGGTGGTACGCAAATAGATGCTTTTGCAGGACTAGAAACACTCTATAATCACGGCAACCAGCCCTGCTTACATATTTCCTGGCTGTTTAATGATATCGGTTATGCTTCCTTAACCCAGAAATGGGTGCGTGCCATCCTCAATGACTTTTACGGAACCGAAGGTATTCATGGATATGGCTATGGCCAGGACGAAGACCAGGGTCAGCTGGGGGCCTGGTACGTTATCAGCTCCATTGGCTTGTTTGACGTGAAAGGGCTTACAGATACCGCTCCTTCGTTTGGAATTGGAAGTCCCTTGTTTGACAAAGTCACAATTCAACTGAACAACCGTTACTATAAAGGCAGGGAGTTTGTAATAGAAGCGAAAAACAACAGCAAAACCAATGGGTATGTGCAGCAGCTGACGCTGAACGGAAAGCAGCTGAATGACACACATATTCTGTTCAACTCCGTTGTAAATGGCGGCAAACTTACCCTTGAAATGGGTAGTCAGCCTAAAGACAATTACTAAAGTCCATTTAAGGCAGTAACGCAGGAGCAGGGAATTGTGGCCCTGCTGCGCAGCCCTGATATTATAAAGCCGCCTCAAATGCTGAGGCGGCTTTATTCATCAACCTGGCGGAGGAGAATTCAACGTGGAATTAATGAGGCCATCAGGATTTCACAGGAAATGGCATTGAGGATATTATCGTTTGCCGAACCGGATCAAATCCAGCGTATACTGAATTTCCGGGTCTCTTCCGGCACGGATGTGTTGTTGAAATTCATCGAATGTGAGTGATTTATCCGGCTGGCAACCGCGCCCGTTGTCTTCTTTTGCCTTCATGAAATATATCTCACTCATCGGCACCGTCAAACGGCTTTTTGTTTTAGGGAGTGTATAGGTGTTAAACCAGGCCGCGGTGGTGGAGGCTTCTCCGCTGCCTGTTTCCGTACCCACCAGCGTACCTCGCTTATTATTCTTCACCAGTGCGGCAAAGTATGTGGCCGCGCTTACCGTGCCACCGCTGATCAGCACATATACCTCCCCCTTAAAGTTGTTCTTATCCGGCGGGTAGTTGGCTATAGAGCCTTCCGTAAGGCGCGCATTGCCGTAGTAAAATCCTGCAGAGCTGTCGTAATCAAAACGTTGCTTCAGGAAGTTCGAAGTCTGCTTGATTTCTTCCTCCCCCATCTTTGTTCCATACCCATTCAGCAGGTTCTCCGAATCGTGGATATCGATGTTCTTCGTACGGTAATTGAACACATTGTCAAAAGGTTTTAAAGCCACGAAGGAATACAACAGGGCAGACATGTTGGGGTTACCGCCGCCGTTTGAACGGATATCAATCACCACGTTCTTAATATCCCGCTTCTTTACTTCCGCGAAGAAATCGCTCAGCTCTTTATACATGGCATTCTCCTGCAGCATAAAAGTGAGCACTGTTAACACCGCGGTTGATTCCTTATCCAGGTATTCCTTCGTAACATATGCACGTTTAAGGAAAGTATTAAAAGGAAGCTCTCCGAGGTTGCGGTTATGGAAACCGGTTTTTGCATCTGCGGCTTTCAGCTGTGTGGTAACAGCATTTTTAGCGCCGTATTCCTTATACACCACCTCGTAGCTGGCAGCATCGGGGAAAATGAGGCTGATGAACAGGCTCAGGTTTGCACCGGTACGGTCGGCACCGGTACGGATGAACCCATCGCTGTAAGTTGCATAGCTGATTTCACTGAGGAGGCTTGCCGCTGGCTTCTTATTAATGCTCAGGATCTCGGCACCGAAGGGGATCGGCGCTCCTTTGGCGTTTACGATGATCTTGTCCTTAAACGTGGTTGTAGCCAGTGGAAAGTGATGGATGCCATAGAATACATCAATCACACGTTCTTCGTCGTAATCCAGTTTCAGGTGAACATCATTGAATAACTGTATGGGGGAATAGCGCAATGCGCTCATGAGTGATGGATCTTTATCCAGCCGCGTCATCAGCGAATCCAGCCTGCGGTTAAAGGTAGCCGTATCCGTGAACTTATAAGGATTCGGGTGCTGCTTCTTTAACAGGTCTACCGCGTATACAAAATCATCCTTCAGATCCTGCCGCGTAAACCCGGTAAAAGGTTGCAACTGTGCCAGCGCGGATGTGGTGATCAGGGACATGAGCATCCCTGATGCAATAAATTGCTTCATGCTATTGGTAATTTTAAGAAAATTCCGGTAGCGGCAGATAACCGCGACCGTATCAGGTGAGTGATCCGGTTACATAGTATTGATAAGGGAGATAATCCCTTCGTTCTCGATGATCATCATACCCTGCCGGTCTTCCGTAATGCCTTCCTGTAAAGTGTAGGTGTATTTGGGTACATTACCTTCCAGTATGGTGGGCATGAAGCGGAACTGCACATTTGGCAGGTCTTTCAGCGCCTCTCCCACTTCAATAATATGGGTAGACACGATGAACAGGCAATTGTTGTATTCGGAGAAACCCCGGGTTACCGCGAGGGTGCCATCAAAGGCATCTTTTACATTGGTGCCTTTGAACAGCTCATCGAACATCAGCAGCAGGTGTTCGCCGGTGGCGGCAGCCAGTGCGGCATCCTTTACCCTAACCACTTCCGCATAGAAATGACTGTATCCCATGGCAATGTTATCCGCCACATTGATACTGGAGAAGAGTCCTTCTCGAACCGAGAAAACCATTTCTGCAGCTGCAACGGGGAAACCGATATGCGCCATATACATGCCGATGCCGATAGATTTCATCCAGGTAGATTTCCCGGCCATATTGGCCCCTGTGAGGAATATCACATTGCTGCCCTCCTTCATCCGGATATCGTTCCCAACTGCTTTGGTGATGCAGGGGTGCCTCAGATTAGTGGCGTGGAACATATTCTGCTCCTTCTCTGCTGCCCGGGCATAACAGAACTTCCGCTCGCGGGCTACAAAGCTAACTGCGATGTATACATCCGTTTCCGCAATGAAATGCAGGACGTCCTTCATCTCAGCGTTAAACTTATTGCGCAGCAGGAAATCGTATTCCGCAACCGTTTGGGTGGACATTGCTTTGTATATATCACTGTCCAGTATCTTCCGGATATCCTTGTGCTGCATGACCGTTAGCAGTGCATCGATACGTTGCTGCAAAGGACTTTTATCGCGCTTCAGGCGCTCCAGCAGGCCATAGCACTTCTTCAGCGTTACAATGGTTGCCTGTAACTGCAGCAGGGTATTCTTGTACCTGCCATCCTTCATCAGGCCGGCCAGCAGCTTCAAGAGATATGTATCTGCCGTGGTGGCCAGCTGAGACTTACCGCCCGTACTGTCTATATACTCCCGCATCAGGGCCACCTGATCGGCCTCAAAGGGGAAGGCGATACCCTCCTTTCCGAAAAACTCAAATATCGCCACGCGCCGGTTGATGGCAGCCGCATCCATCAGCGGATGGGAAAACATCTCATCCATCAGCTTCTCCCCAATGCGGGTGCTGACTTTATTGAATATGTAATACACCGATCCCTGCCGGAATTTCCCCATGAGGTTTAACTCTCCTACAGACTGGCGATCTATTTTAAAACTCATAATTGCTTATTTAACCGTTTTCCGCCTTTATTTCCCTGCTTCAGAATATCCAGTATGCCTTCGTTGTTTATGATGATCATACCGTGCTTGTCATTCGTTACGCCCTCCTGTAAAGTATAGGTATATTCAGGCACAGCGCCCTTCATAATCGTAGGCAGGTAATAGAATGCGGCACTTTCCTTTTTGCCCAGCTCGTCGGCAGCTTCGATGATGTGGGAGGAGATGATGAACTTACTGTCTTTCCGGTTGGTAAAAGCATTACAAACTGCCAGTGTACCTTCCAGCGCATCCTTCACATTAGTGCCACGGAAAAGTTCATCGAACAACACGAAGAGTGATTTCCCCTCGCTTAACTCCTGCCCCATTTTCTTCACCCGCAGAACTTCCGCATAGAAATGGCTGGCGCCGATGCCGAGATTATCCGGCAGGTTGATGGTGGTATAAACGCCGTCCAGCACAGAAAACTCCATGGCAGCAGCGGCTATCGGAAACCCCATGTGCGCGATATATACGGCGGTACTGAAAGAACGCAGAAAGGTGGATTTCCCGGCCATATTGGCCCCTGTCAGGAAAACAAGGTTGCGGGACGGCTCCATGTGCAGCGTATTGGCTACGGCATTTTTAAGCAGCGGGTGGTACACACCCGCTACTTTTAAAATACCGGTCCCTTTCGGGTGTACGGCAGGAAACACCATGCTATGCTTCCCCGTAACCTGCGCCACCGAAATATAAACATCAATATGATAGATGAATTGCAACAGCTGCAACACCTTCTGCTTCTCTTTCACCCGTATCAGCACATCAAAAGCCGTCACTGCTGCGAAAGATATCCTTGCATTAGGCTTTTCGTTAAATACAGGCGAAAAGGCAGGGTCATTCAACAGTACTACTGCCGCCAGGCGCTCTTCTTCCAGCTCAGGCACCCTGTCCAGTTCCTTTGCCTCCAGATACTGCCGGAGGGCATGAAACAGCCCTATCACCGCTACAATACCATTCTGTGCTTCTTTCTCACTGAGCGTCACCTTGGAGCCGCCATCCAGCTTATCATCAAATGATATATACTTCTCCACGTTATCCAGCATAATGCCGTCGAACGGGAAGGTGGCCTTCATTTTCGCGAAGGCGGAAATGATGTTGATCCGTTTGATGATCGCCTCCCGGTCGCTCAGCGGCTTTTTGAACATGGATTCCATGATGAGCTGTCCGCCGCGGGTGAACGAGTGATTATATATTTCGTATATGCCCTGTGTGTCTCCTTTGGAAAACAAGCGCAAATCCTCCATCGTCTGCGTATCTGTCTGCAAATACATATTATACGTTTTAATAAAACTAAATACCGCCGCTATTTACGTTTTCTCCGAACCAGGATCACAATACCTGCAATCAGCATCAAAGCAGGCAGGCCATATTGCAATAGTGTCTTCAACAATTTGGCAGGTGCTTTTGTAATGGTCAGCCAAATGTCTGTAGGCACTTTGAAATTGTGATATATCGGGTAGCGGTTATCAACGGTGTAGCTGTAGAAGGCGTTCCTGTAATCTTTCCCGTTGCCTTTGGCGGCCGACATCATATCGGCATCGCTGGAAACGATGATCTTCTGCACCCTGTCACCCATCTTCCTCGTAAGTTGCAAACCAACCGGATACGGCCCTTCTTTCCTGTAATCCCCTTCTGAAGCTTTAAATACGGGAGCAGCGGAGTCCAGTACCAGCACACCTCTTTCCACCCAGGTATTTACATTGTTTTCCAAAGTGGTGATCTGTTCCACTTTAAAACCGGTGGTATCGGAATAGCTCAGCACGCTCGCCCCTGTGATAAGGGTATTACAAACCTTCTGGATGCCGTTCTTATAATAGAAGAACTCCTTTTCATCGGCCATTTCCGTTCCCTTTTTCGAGATCAGCCCTGCGAACTTATGCGGCATATCCTGCGGATTCACCCGTACTATGGTACCTTCTTCCGCATTTACGCCTACGTGGTTCAGGATGGGATTCATTATAAACTGCTTGCCCGGCTCGCTATAGAACATGGCATTCCCCCCTCTGTCGATGTATTGTTTAACGCTGTCAACAATTGATTTATCCAATAATGTTTTAGGATCGGATACTACCAACACTATATTGGAATCAACCCCGGCGAAATCAGGTGTGGAGAGGGTGTCAAAATTCAGCCCCATATTGATCAGCGCTTCCCTTGATGCTTTATTAATAGCATGGTCGCCATACTCCCGCTCGCCAGACTTAAAAGGCGAACGCTCATAATGCCCTGTAAGAAACTTATAGGTAGGCGTAGTATCATTCATTAACCGCAACAGGCTGCCGGAAACATGCCGCTCACTTGGAAATACTTCCGGGTCCAGGAATGTTCTCAGGTAAGTTCTCTTACCCTTATACTCCACCGTCATCAGTAACCCCTTCGATTCAGGCTCGAGATTGATCTGGCTCCTGATCTCTGCGGGCTTCTTGTAGATAGCGAGGTCGGTTTTATTCATTTCTGCGTACTTCTCCGCAATTTCATCCAGCGTTTTACCGGGAAATGTATGATATATGGAACTATCACCGTCGTTCACATCATAGTAATACACATACTCAAACTCCATGTTATTATAAAAACGGCGGTACTTCGCCCAGAAGTTCCACAGATATCTGTTACGGGCAGTGGGTACACCGTTCTGCAGGTTATACCCCAGCAGGTTCGTATATAACGTTACCTTCAGCGGTGAGCCGTCCAGCTTCGTAATCACCTCCTGCGTATTGGGATGCAGGGTATTCAACTTCGACCTCGTTACATCACAATACCCGATGTACCCGTGGATGGATGTGCCAACCAGCACTACTATCGTTACCGTCAGCGCCAGCAGATACCTCCCGGCAGATACGCGCCATGACTTGGATTCGGTAACGGATTTTGTTTTGATAACCGTGCATGCGATAAAAAAGGAAATGATCACGAAGAAGTAAATGATGTCTTTGGTTGTCAGCAAGCCGCTCAACAGGCTTTCCACTCTTCCGGAACTGGAAAGGAAATAGGTAACATCCCGCACATAGTCTGTTCCCTGGAACATCATGCCCAGCGACGAGAACAACATTAACGCCACAAATGTGCCTATCCCGGCAACGATGGGATACGTGGTGAGGCTGGATATAAACATACCAACAGCCACATACATAGCCGCCAGCAGGAAGAAGCCCAGTAACATCGCTCCCAGATGCAGATATTCCACATGCAGTATAGAAGTGGTCATTACCACCAATACCGCAATAAACAGAACGATCATCATGCAAACAAAGCTGTATACCCCGAGGAATTTACCCAGTACGATCTGGCGGGTGCTAACGGGCGATGAATGCAGGAGTTTGATGGTACCGGCGGCATATTCGCGGTTGATTACGCCCATGGTTAGCAGCGGAATAAACAAAAAGAATATCATCAGCACCATATCGATGCCCTTACCGATCACCATTCGCGTCAGCGGGGTATTAAGGAATCCTTCATAAGCTTTTCCCTGAAGTTCCAGAAGCGCGTCCTGCTGTACTGCGGTATCCACCAGGTTCCCCATCACGATTCCCGCGCTGGACATCATGAATAAAATCAAAATGAACCATGCTATCGGCGAAAAGAAAAAATACCTTAATTCTGCCCGTGCTATATTTAATATTACTCTCATTACTGTAAAGTTGAAGAAGATGATAATTGTTTGAATACGTCGTCCATTCCCGAAGATTCCGTGTTGATGGCCGTGAGCCGCCAGTTCTTTTCGGCGCTCTTCCTGACAATCCTTTCGGACAGATCATCGTTGGGCTGGAACCAGATCCGGCATTTATTATCCGGCAGCAGCTCCACCTTCTGTACATCTTCTATTGCCAGTAATTCCTCCACATCGGGCATATTGAGCATCCTCACCACCATGGTATTGGGCTGCAGAATGTTGTTAAAGGCATCGAGCGTATCGGAAAAAACCACCTGCCCTGATTCGATCATGATGATCTCCTTGGCCAACAGGTTAATTTCTGACAATACGTGCGACGATAACAATACCGCGCGGTCCTGCGCTATTTCCTTAATAAGCTTACGCGCTTCGATGATCTGGTTGGGATCAAGCCCGTTGGTGGGTTCGTCGAGGATCACCACTTTCGGTTTGTTGATGATGGATTGTGCGATACCCACGCGCTGGCGGTAGCCGCCGGACAGGTTCTTGATCAGCCGGGAGCGCATCTGCGTGATGGCTGTTTTCTCCAGTACTTCTTCTACTGCACTTTTTATGAGGCGGCGGTCCATCAGCCTGAGCTGTGCCGAATATTCAAGGTACTCCTGCACGGTAAAATCGAGATAAAGGGGTGCCTGCTGCGGTAAAAAGCCGATCTGTTTCTTGTATGCAATGGGATCGTCTTTCATGTTCAGCCCATTGATGGAAACATTGCCTTCCGTTTGCAGCAGGGTGCCGCAAATGATGTTCATGGTGGTAGACTTACCGGCCCCGTTAGAGCCTAATAACCCCACCACTCCGGTGTCATTTATCTCAAAATTTATTTCGCGTATTGCCCAGGAACTGGCATACTTATGCGATAGGTTTTCCACCTTTAATATTGGATGCATAATTCTTTACTTATGAATGAAGACTAGATTTAAAAATGACCGATAGAGGTTGCCCTCGCTGAAAAGTTCCCCGCACCTGTCCAGGTGCCGGTCACCAGCATGGTTCGTGCCTTGAACAGCCATGCCGCGTTGGGTATAATTGTGCCGGGATAGATATTTGTTTCTGACATCGTGGCCAGGGTAGCGCCGGTAGCATGGTCTTTTATTTCGAAACGGAAGTTTTTCACGGATGCATTTGCGGGTACCTTCATAAAATCAGACAGCTGCTCATACGCCAGGTTGGTGACCATGGTTCCCGGAACAGGTTCCAGCTGAATTACATCCACCGCCCGGTTTTCGAACAGGTTAATGATCCGGAGGTTCACCACGCTATCGTTCAGGCTCCGGGAAGGCAGCTTTTCTTTAACGGTTTTTTGCTGTACCCGGGCCGGACTGCCATACACAAAGTGCGTAAAGATCCCACCGGGTTCGAGGGTGAGCCTGTTCTGCAGGAAAGGCTGATCACTCTTCAGCGTATCATCGTTCCTGTATAGCCGCACCGGCAGGTTCATTTTATCAGTTGCATAATCGAGGGATCTGCCATTTATGATGCTGGCCAGCCGGGCGTATATTTTGGGCTGTGTTTCTCCGAAATAGGTCCTCAGGTAGGAAGAGTTGTCGTTAACAGCATTTACAATCGTAAAAGACGCCGGGTATACCTCTGCCGGACCTTCCTTTTTACAGGCAGAAAAGACCGGCATCACACATGCTGCCCATACTCCGGCCCTGAACACGTTTTTATATATTGCTTGAAACATCTTTCTTGGTTTTAATAGTGATCGCCATTAGTTGTACCCGATATTCTGAGAAAGCTGGTTGCCCCAGAGGATTTCGTCGGGGGGAATGGGGAACAGCAACTGGTGCACGCTCCAGGGCTGTTTGTAAGACACCTGTGAAAGTACTTCCGCTGCTTTGTTGGTCCTTTTCAGATCCAGCCAGCGGTGGCCCCATTCGGCAAACAGCTCCATACGCCGTTCGTGCGCGAGGGTATCTGTTACCTGCTGATCGGTGAGGGTATAAGGCAGGTTGCCCAGTCCGGCGCGCCTCCTGATCTCGTTAAGATCATCGATTGTGCTGTTCTTGTTAGCTGCGCTTCTCCCCATATTCGCTTCCGCCCTTATGAGGTACATTTCCGCAAGGCGCATCACCACATAATATTCCGACCTGAATCCCCCAAAAGCCATGTTGATTGCATTTATTTTGTATTTGGCAGGAGAAAAGCCGGCAGGGGTGTAAGGTGTAGCTATGATCTGGTACGTCCAGGCCGTTTTCCTGTTATCGCCAGCTTCAAAGGCATTCATAAGGAGCGGGGTCAGGTATTTCCCTGTTAACACATGCCCTTCCGGTGTGGCATTTCCCCGCAGGTTCGAAATATTGATCTGTTTCAACTGGAAAATAACTTCGCGGCTGGAGATGCCGAATGCGCTATTCAGGTCCTCCAGTTTAAACAATTGCGTTTGCCCGATCACTTCATTAGCATACCGGTACGCCATGTCATAATTTTTGGTGAAGAGGCCAACCCTTGCCAGCATAGCTTTTACATACCATTTATTGATCCGTATACGCTCCGTATTGTTGCCGTCGTAACTTTCAGAAAGGTACCCAGCGGCTTCTTCCAGATCGCTGATTATTTGCTTATACACCACATCCGGCCCTGAAGAAGGGAGGGTTTTGGTATCGTTGAAGTCAATAGACAAGGCCAGGGGTATTTTCTCAAACAGGTTTACAAGGTAGAAATAGCTCATGGCCCTTACCGCGAGCGCTTCGCCCATTACCCGTTTCCTGTATGCTGCAGTAAACTCCTTCGAGGTAGCAGTTCTTGCACCTTCGATCAGCGCATTGGCATTGAAAACCCCTTTATAGGCCGTTTTCCAGATCTTCGATGTATGCCCCAGGTTCTGGAGGGTGAGCTTATTGGCAGTTTCTACATAGTAATCATACTGCCCGCTGAGTGAGGGATGATACATTTCGTCTGCAGCATGCGCGGCGGCAACGGTAATACCACCCGCGCTATACAGATCAGAACCCAGCGGCGCCGTGGATGCCGCTTCGAGTTCTCCCCCGCTGATCAGGTAAGAATACATTCCATTCAGTGCAATGGCCGCCTGGTCATCGCTCAGAAAAACCTGGTTGGTGGTGATGGAGTTCACCGGATCTTTGATATCCAGCAATTTATTGCAACCCGCAGCCAGTAAAAAAGTGCCTGTTACAGCTATATTGAAAGCATATTTCTTCATGTGATTGATTTTAGAAACTGAATCTCAGGTTAGCGGCAATCCTTCTGATTTGTGGGGTTGAACCCAGTTCAACATCCATTACCCTGTATTGCGTGAGTTTGAAAATCTTTGAAGAATTGACGGAAAAGGTACCCCGCGTCATCTTTATCCGCTCCATCCATTTAGCAGGCAGTATGTACGACAGACTGAGGTTGTCCAGACTGGTAAAAGAGCCTTTGGCATAATAGGCATCCGAGCCGAAAACGCCGCCGTTATTGATGGTGGAATATTTGGCGTAAATGGCTTTGTCGCCCGGCTGTTTCCAGTGCCTGTTTTCGATTTCTTCGTACATGATGGTATTGGTCATATTTCCATAACCAAGGTTGTTCAGCCTGTCGGCCACGAGGGAATTCTCGAAGCTGAATTGCGCATCGAGCGACAATACCCTTTTAAAATCGACCCTGAAGCCAAACCCGCCGAAATACTTAGGATTGAGATCTATGATGCGATAATGATCGTCCAGTTCCCCGTCGGGGAAGTTGATGTGGGATGCTCCAATGGGCTTAACCCCGTCTCCGTTATAATCCTCAAACTCCGGCGTACCCTTCATGGGGTTGATGCCGATGTAACGGGAGAAAGACTTGGCAGATAAAGAAGTTCCGATCTTGTACATATCCCGGTAGGGAGAGTCTTCCAGTCCCTCGAAAGCCACCAGCGTATTTTTGTTCTTACTTACCTGGAAGCGTGCGGAAAGGCCCCAGGTTTTTGAATTCAGGACGGTTGCATCCAACATCAGCTCTACCCCCTGATTCCGGATAACTGCGGGCCAGTTCCCTACAACGGAAGGGAAACCAGTGAATGCCGGCGTGGTGATATCGGTCAGTTGCCTGCCGTCTTTGTTCACGTAAAAGTTACTTTCGAGATAAAGTTTGCTGTTAAAAAATCCAACCCGGGCGCCCACTTCGAATTTGCTGGCGCTTGACCAGCTGTATTGCTGGTTTACGGGTTGTACCAGCGTATAGATGGTCTGATCATCGTAGTCCGGTAATTTTTCCATGGAACCGGTGGGGATGTTCGACCAGCGGGAGAGGTACTGGTAATCGCCGATATTGGCGTTCCCCATCACGCCGTAGCTGGATCTGAGTGTGGCGAATGTAAACCAATCCATCCCTGAGTTCTTAAACCACTCTTCGTTGGAGATAACCCAGGAAGCTGCCGCGGAGCCGAAGTTACCGAAGCGCGCCCCATCTCCGAAGCGGGACGAACCGTCTCTCCTACCGTTTAGATTCACGATATATTTGTTCTGCCAGTCGAAAGCTACTGTGGCCATTAAGGAGGCCACTTTTAACTCGGCGTAATTGTTCATGGTCTGAACGATCTGGGCGTTAGAATAGCTTTTGATGAGGTTATCGTTTGAGAACATCATCCCCATCACGGTTACGACATCCTGATCGCTGTAGCTGTAGTCTGCCGCCAGCGAAACGTTCACCCTTGCTCCGCCGAACAACTTTACGTAGTTAATCTTAGGCTGTATCAGCAAACTCTTGCCTGAACCGTTGCTGTAAAATGCCATACTCATCGGGAAGAACATGGGGTCTTTACCGGCTTTAGGTATATAAGTGCCGGATTTATTGGAAAAGAATTCCCCGCTGATGCGAACCCCTGCGGTCAGATCTTTGAGTACCTCGTATGTAAACCCTACATTGGTTTGATTCTTCAGTGTCTGGTTCTCACCCCAGTTCTTAATATCTCTGAACGGGTATAATGTTCCATACTGATTTCTGTACGGTTCAAAATTATACTGCCCGGCTTCATCATATACCCAGGGGGCATTGGGAGGCAGGGAGTAAAAATCCATCGATGCGCCGGTTCCATTGTTGGCATAGGAGCTGTTGGATGAAAGGTCTACCATGAGTTTACCATTGGGGCTACGGTGCATGAAAGACAAGCCAACGGTCAGGCGGTCGTTCCCCCGGCCCTGATTATACATTTCAGTGGTGGAAGTGTAACCCACGCTCACACGATAGGTATTTTGTAACAGGCCGCCTTCCACGCTCAGCTGCACATCGTCTGACTGCTCATTTTTGAAGAAGGTACGCTGCCAGTCTGTAAAGGATTTCTGATCCCAGATGGTGAGATCGGGGGCATTGTCGCGGGTAGGGAAAGCCGCATCGTTGAGAAAGGCTTCCCTCCGGGTTGACAGGTATTGCTCCGTATTCATCAGGTCCATGAACCGCTGTACGCCGGAGAATATTTTAGAATAGCTGACATTAAACCTTGTGGGACCGGGCTTTCCTTTTTTGGTGGTGATCAGGATCACCCCGTTAGCGCCCCGGGAGCCATACAGCGCGGTAGCGTCCGCATCTTTGAGAACGTCTACACTTTCAATATCCAGCGGGTTAATCATAAACAAGGGATTCTCGGAAATCGAGTACCCGCTGTTCACAGGGCTGGAGGCGCCATATGGGTTAACTGACAAGGTAGCGATCGGCAAACCGTCGATCACATACAGCGGGTCGGTAAACATGTTCTCGTTCAGCACATTCCGGCCGCGTAACTCCACTTTCCTCACACCTGCCGAGTTGGCCGTGGGGCTGATGCGAAGACCGGGAATTCGGCCCACCAGCGCATCCAGCACATTTACCACCGGTTGTTTTTCAATATCACCTGCTTTCACCGTAGCAATATTGGCCGTACCGGTCCTTTTATTGGTGGTTCCCAAAACAGTAACCTGTACTTCATCCAGTTTGTTTTCTGATAGTACCAGCTCTACGCTATACGATTTGACCGTCATTATCGGCTCTGTTATTTCAAACCGGTGATCGACGTACCCTATATAGCTGATCCGGATCTTATCGCCCATATTAGCCGGTACCTGCACAGATCCGTTCCCCGCGGTCAGGTAATGCTTCTGGGTGGTCAGATTACTGATAGTGGCACTGCCCAGCGGCGTATAACCGGCGGAATAGACATATACGGATATCATTTCCGCGGCGGGTGCTGCAACGGGAACAGCGGCTTCCTGAAACTGGACTTCCTTTTTTGAAACGAGGATGTTCTTGTCAATGATCCTGTAGGTCAGTGACTGGTTCTCGAACACCTTATTCAGGAATGTTTCCAGGCCGATCCCATTGGCTTGTATCGTGACCGGTTTGGCCACCGAAAGGGAGGCGGCTTTGTACATGAAAACATAGTCGGTCTGCGACTCTACTGCCGCAAAAACTTTTTCCAGTGAAACGTTTTTGCCGTTAAAGTTGATGTTCTGAGAAAGGCCTCTTGCTGAAACCTGCAGCAGGACAATGGTTAGGAGAAAGAATGTTAGCTTCATAACTAACAGAGATTTGGTTGAGCTACGTATACACCCATAGGGGAGCCGCATGCAATAAAGAATATTTTGCATAAATTCGCAATGAGCCGCCCCTTTCACGAGGGGCGAATGTTTAAGTGAACAAAAAAGCAGTCTTTACCTGATTGTGTTTTTTACTTTACCTGAACATCCACCGGAAGTGTCGCAAGCACTTCCGGCTTTGTTTTCGCTAAGTCTATTTTGGTTGTTATTTTACAATTAGTGTATTCCCCTTCAGTTCGAAATCAACATCCATCGTTTCCAGTACTTTCAGTACATCAGACAGATTGGTGTTGCGGTGCATTTTCCCCTTAAATATTACATTCTCCGGCTTTCCAATATATTGTACATCTATGTTATACCATCTTTCCAGCTGACGCATTACGCTGTACAGGTCTACCCCGTCGAAATTAAACAGCCCGTTCTTCCAGGCGGTGATTTTACCGGGATCGATGGTTTCTGTTACGGTGAGGGCAGGTGCTGTTTGTGCGTCTGGCTTGCTTAAAACGGCCGTTTGGCCGGGCACCAGTACTTTATGCCGCATTTTATGATCGCCCGTATTCGTTTGTACCGGCGTTACTTTTACGGCGCCGGTCAGTAGGGTTGTTTGTATGGTTTGTTCGTTGCTATAGGCATTTACATTGAACGAAGTGCCTAATACTTCGAGCTTCATCTGATCGGTTTCCACTACGAAAGGCTGCCAGCTTCTGTTGGTAACATCAAAAAACACTTCCCCCGTAATTTTCACTCTCCGCTCCTCACCTTTGAAGGCCACCGGGTATTCGATGGAAGATGCCGCATTCAGCCACACCTCCGTTCCATCGGGGAGTGTAACATGGTATTGCCGTCCTTTAGGGGTGGTGATGGTATTTTTCGCCGCTTCGCCTGTTGCCGAGGTAGCGTCGTAAGACAGTTCGTTATCATTCAGTGTGATCTCCGTGCCATTCTGTGTGGCGATCTTTCCATCCCCCATACTGTCCAGCACCAGCTGGCTGCCGTCGGCCAGTGTGAGGATGGCACCATTTTTACCGGGGGGAATATCCTGTGTGGAGCTTTTACCAGCCATCCGGCCGGTTTGCTGGCCCTGATCTGTGAGGAATAAGTAAGATGTTACGCCCAGTGCCAGGACAAGAATGGCGGCAGCCCATTTCCATGTACGCAGGAACCGCATCCGGTGTACGTTTGATTTTACAGGCTTATCGGCCAGAAAGCGTTCCAGTGCACCGGATTCATCGAACTGAGCCATGGCAGCCACGTTTTGTTGCTGCGCTTCCGGATCGTTTACTTCTGTCCACAGCTGGTGGTGCTCCCCGCTGGCGGCGATCCAGGCATCGAGTTGAGCCTGCTCGTCGTTAGTAAGAGCCCCCTGCCGGGAACGGGTAATAAGCGAAGCGATGACGAAAGGATCGTTCGGAAATGGCGTCATGTCTAATGTCTGTTTCTATTATTACAACGCAATAATCCGATCGTACTAAAGGAAGCGGAAAAATATTTACTGATGGTGGGAAAACAGAGAGAACAAAGCGAACACTACAGGTGACAGGCGCATTCTGAGCAGCTTCATGCCCCTGGTTTTCTGGTTTTTAACGGTTTGGAGGGAGATATTCAGTATTTCCGCGATCTGCTCGTTCTTAAGGCCTTCTATATAGCTCATGCGAACGATCTTACCGCATTGCTCGGGCAGGTTACCGATCTCGTGATAAATGCCCCTGAATACTTCCATGCGGATGATCTCCAGATCCTCTGCGGAGGTTAGTTCGTCCTGCTCATGGAGGAACCTGGCCTGCCGCTCCTGGCTGTGCTGGACACCTTTCATGAAGTTCAGTGCCGCGTTGCGGGTAGCTTTATATAGAAAATCTTTCAGATGACGGAGGTTTTCGAAGGGAGATTGTTTCTGCCAGAGCTTCTCAAAAACATCCTGCACAATATCTTCCGCATGGCCGGGTTCCCCTGTGATCCTTGCCGCATACAGGCATAATGCGCTGTAATACTCCTTAAATATGAAGGAATAGTACAATGTATCTCCCGAAGTCAATCCCCGTAAAAGCTGCTGCTCGTTATAAGAAGATAATTGCGACAAGTTTTGTGTCCCCGTTTTTTGGTTGAACGTAAAAATAGTTAAAATATTAAGCTATAAAAATCCAATTGAAAGAACGGACGGCCCACGATTTATGTTATTTTCACCCACCCGGACCATTTCACTTCCGCGGAATACATAACAAGAAATCAACAGATGCTCGACTCGGAAAAAATAGAATTCTATCTCGGTCTCTTTAAAGGAATAGACAGTGAAGACCTGCTGAAGGTTATTCAGGGAACGCAGCAAAGGGTACTCGCGCCCGGGGAGATTTACATCCGGGAGGGCGAAAACAGCCAGCGGCTGGCATACATCAAAGAAGGGCTGATCCGCTGCTATCACGTGAATGATAAAGGCGATGAGATTACCGTGCTGTTACGGTGGGAAGAGCAGATCATTGCATCATATGACAGCATTCTGCTGCATAAGCCCTCACGTTTTACGTATCATGCGCTGGAACCAACAACTGTCCTGGAAGTTAACTATGACGAAATGGAGCGGTTGCTGGAAAACAAGCCGGTTTTCGAGAAAGCCCGGTATCATTTTGTGCTGGACATGCTGGCCCAGTCGCTGGAACGGATAGAATCCTTCGTACTGCAAACCCCTGAAGAGCGGTACCTCCAGTTGATAAAAGACAAGCCCGACCTCCTGCAGCGGATATCCGACAAGCATGTGGCCACCCTGCTGGGCATTACCCCGGTTTCCCTGAGCCGCATACGGAAGAGAATTATTTCGCGGCAGCCGCATTAATTATCTTTTGTTAACCGCCTGGCAGTGCCGCGGTTTTACTTTTGTTCTAAATATCCTACAAATGGAACAACTGGTAAAAACACTTGCGGCAATATTCAGCATTACGCTGATCCGATATGTAGTGCTGGCAGGCATTCCCTTCCTGATTTTCTACATCCTGCTGTCTACTTCCACCGCCAAATACAAAATTCAAAACAGAACCGCCACTAAAAAGGACTTCTTCCGGGAGATCATGCATTCCGGCTCCTCCAGCCTGGTGTTCGCTATCATTTCTGTGATCATCCTGTTCACACCCCTGAAGTCATACACCCTGCTTTACACTGACTTTAATGCTTTCCCCCTGTGGTGGGTGCCGGTAAGCCTGGTACTGAGCCTTGTAATTCACGATACCTACTTTTACTGGATGCACCGGACGTTACATCATAAGAAGTTATTCCGTTTTACGCATAAGGTCCATCACCAGTCGGTAAACCCATCGCCCTGGACCTCCTATTCCTTTCACATACTGGAAGCGGTGGCTGAAGGTGGCGTGCTGGTGGTACTGGCCTTTACCCTCCCCATGCATCCAGACGTGCTGATCTCATTTACGGTTATAAGTTTAATCATCAACGTATACGGTCATCTTGGTTATGAGATCATGCCGAAAGGACTGCGTAACTCCTTCATCTTCGAGATCATCAACACATCCGTTTATCATAATCTGCATCATAGCAAGTTCAAAGGCAATTACAGCCTGTACTTCCGCTGGTGGGATAAGCTGATGAAAACGGAGAACCCGGATTATGTAAAAGAGTACGACCGGATACAGGAGCAGCGATTTGGCAGCAAAACCGCAGTTGCATAATAGACAAGTGTTACATTAGACTACAAAGCCGCGTGGACCGAAAGGGTCTGTGCGGCTTTTTCCTTTTGGATGGAAAGCGTAAAAAGGCCCGCCAATCCGGCGGGCCATTAATTATTATCAGTAACACCTTACGGCGCAAATGGCCGCGGGAACTTCAGGAGATGGATGATCGGCTTCGATAATGAGGCGCTGCGTACGCACAGGAGCGGGCAAATCGATGCGGTGGAAGGCCTGGTAATTATCCGTTTGTTCGAAGAGGATATTGCCGGCTTCGTCTTTTACACGGAAGCTGCGCACACAAAAGGGCATGGCAGTTTCCGGGTGCGTCATCAGCACCGATTCCATGGGATGGTCGTAGTCCGTATCGAAGAACAGCTCGATGTGGCTGAGGTGCCGGGGCTGGTCCCATGAGAGGGTAAGGGCAGGCTGCGCATCGCTCCAGTCGGCCACCCAGGCGTTTGGCTGAGACACGGGGCGCTCCAGTCCGTTCGCCACATTAGCCGGCTGGAAGGCCTGCAATCCTGCGGGGATGCGGATATCGAGGTTATACCCTTCGGGCCGGCGCTGCGGGCACCAGAACTCGAACGCGTCCATCCCGATATCTTCCGGCGGCGTTTGCTTTCCGTAGTTGGATACTGCTTTGTTTACGGTATTGAAAACGGATAAAAGGCCGGTAGCGCGCCGTTCTGTATAATGCAGTTGCACGCCGGGGGTTTTGAAAAAGGTTACGAAAGCATAGCAAGGCTCCGCAAGTTCCGCATCAAAAGCCAGCTGCAGGCAATTACGGCCGGGCTGTAAATCGAAAGACTGCCGCGCCAGTGTAACATCCGGCGTATGATTACCGCTTTTGCCGCTGATGCGCAGCTCCACTTCGAGTGTGCCCTGCCCTTCCGCTTCGGCATGAATGGTCATAACGGGCACCTTGCCGGCAGACAGGGGCAGCATTTGCGCAACTGATACGTTCAGCGGGCGGAGGATAGGCTGGCCGGGGTACTCCGTCAGCACCAGCTCGCTGCTGGCGGTAATAGTGGCGCTTTGTGCCAGATCGTCCGGAGCATTATACCGCAGGCCGGGTATGTACTGACCGAACTGGAGAAGGCGCTGTTGGAGGGCCTGTGTATATCCTTTACGGATAATCTCTGCAGGGAGCAGTCCCCTTTCGGTACAGATAACGGCGGCCATAGCGGCGGCCTGCGTAACGTGGGCCGCGGTGGCCATTACGCGGGTGGAGCCATAGGCCACGTGCGAGGCGCTGATGGTACGGCCTCCGAGGAAGAGGTTGGAGATATTGCGGCTGTACAGACTGCGGTAGGGAATCTGGTAAATACCTTTGCTGTGCCATTGATTACAGCCGGGCTTTTCACTGAATACACCGTCGGCCGGGTGCAGGTCTATTGACCAGCCGCCGAAAGCCACGGCATCTTCATGCGTGCGCTGTTCCACAATATCCTGCTGGATCATCATATAATCCCCTTCGAAGCGGCGGCTTTCGCGCTTGCCGGGGATCATGCCCACCCATTCCAGCGTGAGGTTGGCGGCTTCGGGGAATTCTCCCGAGTTCTTGATATGGTTCCATACGCCGTATACCACTTTCCATAGTTCCCATTTGATGGTTTCCGTATCGTGCACGGTGTCCAGACGCCCGCCATACTCTATCCACCACAGTTTGCAGCCGTACTCCCGGGCATTGAAGCTGCGGTAGCGGGGTACTTTGGTGATATCGTTCAGCGCAAAGGCAGGCGGTGTGAAGGTTACAGGCCTGCCGGTATCTTTACTATAAAAATACAGGCTGTGGCCCAGCAGCTCGCCGTATGCTTCCGAAGGGGCAAACAGTTCTCCGAATTCATCCTGCTTTTCCGCACCCATGCGGAAGGCCGCACCGGCCAGGAAGCCCACTACCCCATCGCCGGAAGCGTCGAGGAAAAGGGGGGCCTGCAGGCGGTATTCCGTCTGGTTCTGGCTGCAGTAGGCACGGAGTGCGCTGATGGTGGCGTCTTCTTTCTTTTCTACCTGGTATACGGTGGTATTGAGGAGCAGGGTGATGTTGGATTCCTGCGCTACTTTATCGAGCAGGATCATATCGAAAATGACCGGGTTGCCTTCAGGATTGCGGTAAGTATTCTCAACGAGTATTTCATCCACCACGCCTCCTTCGCGCGCCCAGCGGTTGTTGTTGCCCATGTGAGAAGTGGCGCCTAATATCCAGAGGCGCACTTCACTGCTGGCGTTGCCGCCCAGCACGGGACGGTCCTGTACAAGTACTACTTTCAATCCCTGGCGTGCAGCGGTTATGGCGGCGCAAACGCCCGAGAGGCCTCCGCCGGTAATCACGAGGTCAACAACAATGTTCTTTTCCGGGAACATACGCATCCCGGCTGCGTCTTGCTTGATCATATATCGTATTTAATTGCCTAAGGTTATTTTTTCACTGGTAACGGTAGTGCCGTCGGGCTTTTCGAGCAACAGCCAGCATTGTACGGCAGCGGCCTGTTGAAGGGGAACGGTGAACTCGAAGGGATAAGCATCTTTACGGACAGTCTTCGTTTCACCACCTGCCACGCTATACTGCAATTGCACCGAGCGCCAGCGGTTGTCGTCATCTTCGAGGTAGAGGAATAGTCGCCGTGCATAATCACCCAGCCGGAAGAGCATGGCTTTGGCATTGCCGGTACGGATCTCCCCGTAATCGTTCCCTGTTTCTTTATTACGTGCCAGTATTTTGTGCTGGAAGCGCACCACCGGCTTAATATCTTCCACCAAAAATGCCGCGATACCGCCGGGCGCCACGCTGCATTCAAACGCCCCCTGCTGCAAACGGCCCGCCCTGGCCCCATTAATCGGCAGCACCCTGCTGGTGTTGGAGGTTTGTACCAGTGCGGGATTCAGCGCAATACGGGTGCTTACTGCCGTTTTACTTTGATTAACGAAAGCGAGGAACAGGCGGTTACCTTTCCGGGCAGCGATGTAGTTCACTTCGCGGCTGGTACTGGTGAGCAGGCGGGCCGGCATCCATAGCTGAACATCTTTTTCGTTATAGAATGTGCCCGGCGTACTGCCGTACATTTTGTTCTGCAGGTAAGCATAGCCTTCAATGTATTCCGCCGGGAAATCGATCCTGCCATTGCTGCGCACAAAAGCGTCGGTCACCAGGTAATCGATGACCATAGATGCCATGGGCAGGATGTGGTTGTAGTGGAAGGAATTAACGCTTTGCGCCTTATGGTTGTGCAGTGGAAAATCTTCCTGCTCATAAGCAGTAGTACGTTCCGTATTGATATGATACCCAGGGAAGTTGCGGTACCGGCCAATGATGGCGGCTTTGGCCACGTTCATGAGGAAGGTGTCTTTGGCGTAATACCCTACCCGCAGCATCCACGGCGCATAGTTAGCCATGAAGATGGCGCGGTGGCCGGTGGAAGTGCCGGACGATTCCGGCGTGAGGCCGGTTTCAGAAAGCCGCCAGGCCGGTGCTTTCTCTTCCGGGTAATACATCTGCGCATGGCCTTTGGAACGCAGGTACCAGTACATGGGCGCCTTACCACCGATGTTGACAGTGACGGTACTATCGGGGATGCGCGGGCCCATCCAGGTGAACATGGTGTAGTGGCGCGCGCCGTCGGCCGCGGCCTGCAGGTAAGTTTTATCACCGGTAATTTCAAACAACTGCAACAGCTCTATCCAGCGGTTGGTATATGCCGGCCAGAAGAAGAAACTGCCTGCGAAGGGGTCGTTGAAGGCCGTTTGCCGTTGTGCCACACGTTGCTGCAGATAGGCATTGGCTTTGGTGATAGCGGCATCAAGGTATTGTTGCGTGCCTGTGGCTTTATAAAGTTGCATGGCGTTGATCCAGCTGGCACCGTCTTCTTTCACATCGAGGTTGCGGATGCGGGCGGAATTGTATTCCTGTTCCATCAGCCGCAGATAAAACGGGTTCGTTTTACCAAACACATTGTACAGTGCCGCCAGCTCGGATAGCGGCGCTACCGGACCTTTCAGCCTGCGCGAAGGGTTCTGGATCTTCTGATTACTGTCCAGACTGAAAAGGAATTTCTCCCTGCTCAGCATAAACTCTGCCAGCGGGTAGGCTCTTTTCTCAAACATCACTTCATCGTCCCTGACAATGGAAAGCTCCAGCGGGTTTAGACTCGATACGTTTTTCACCGCACCCGGCACGTCGGTAGAATAGGCGAAGCCTTTCAGACTGTCTACAAACCAGGCATAGTGCGTCATAGCATAGGCCGTCATATTATCGAGCACGGTGTTGAGAGAAGCGATATCGTTACGGCGATAATCGCGGAAGCCGAAGATCTTTTCGGCGAGGTATTGATAGGTATGGATAATGTCTTTGTTTTCCGCCACCAGCAGCAAAGAGAAATGGAACGCCTGTCCTGCCTGCATCTGCGAACCATACCCGCCGGGGATGGGTGCATATACCTGCGGTTGCATCTCCCCTGCTTCGTTCCGCAACGCAATACCGAACTGGCTGTTGGGCAATGTAGGCAGCGGCTGGAAAGGCAGGTGCTCCGGCCCGGCGAGCACGCCGATGGTGTTTAACCCATCATTCACCATGGTAGTGGGCAGCGGTGCCATGAAAGCCGGTGTAAGGTAGGCTGCATCGGGCATTCTTAATTCCTGCCAGATGAGCGGCTGCCATATCTCTTTAGCAACGGCCCCCTGCAATGCAGGAGCGCCCACGTAGCCAATGCTGTACCAGCCATTGCGCGGGGCTTTGTAAGTGAAATGTAATGCAGGATACGGCCGGCCCGATGTAATGAGGTATGCGCTGAGCGCGGGGTCAGGAAAGGTAAAGAACAACGTATCCTTCTTCTGCCGGATGGCGGTAGCTGCCAGCAGCTGGCTTTCGCCGGCATGAAAAACATTGGCCGTCCGCCATTCTGATTTAGCGCGGAGGATGCGGTCGTCGAAGCCGTCGCCCGCCACGGAGGCGTTGATCTTTTTCTGAACGAAACCGGCACGACTGCTGTCGGTCACTTTCCAGGTGAGCACATTGTATTCCACTTTGTTGATTCCCGCTGGCTTCAGCGTCATGCCGGGGTCAACAGCATTGTATAATACGCGGAAGACAGGCCTGAATTGATAATCCTTCCCACCCGAAGTGATGCGGATACCATCGCCGGCCGAGGGTACACTTACCTGCGCCTGCGCCGCAAGGCTCAATCCGATCAGACAGGCTGTTATACGTGGAAGTCTGTTTTTCATACTGTGTTATACTTGCCGGTATCAAATTTAAGATGGCGCATGCAGCGCTGTGAATGCTTTCAGGGAGAAAATCGGCTGGGAACATTCCCAATTTGTGGGAGCATTCCCAAAACGAAGGTTACCGTTTCACCAGGGGCAACGGAGTACCCTTCAACAGCACCCGCCCCAGGTACAACACGGAGGCTCCATACTTTTCAGGGTGTTGGGTAATATCCGTTTGTTGATCAGGACCGAGGATGGAACGCTTATCCGCCTGTTGGGAAGAAAGCCGGATGGAGACGGTATACTCCCCTTCGGGCAGCGAGAACAATTGATGCTGGCCGCGGTAGCGGTTGTTGCAATACGCGTTGAACCGGTTTACCGGAATACTGTCCCCTTCCTGCAACCGGTATACCTGCGTGCCGGGCACCAGCGGCGGATGCACCTGCATAGGGCGGCCGTTCACTTCAATGGTGATCTGCCCTGCTTCAGGACCACCGATATCGAAGATGCCGAAGCCGCTGCCTTTAAAACGGAAAGTGAAAGCCGCCCCGGGAACGGATGCTTTTTCGATGACGGGGAACCATGCTGCGAACTGCGGAATCTGTATTTGTTCCCATGTACCGCTGAACGCGGCAATATCTCGCGGAGCAAACATGGCAGCACCGGCCCAGTTATCCGTAAAAAGCGGTGCGGGCGTTGTGCGTACAGGCTTGCGGGAGGGCATCCGCTTCATTTCCTCCATAGCCCGTGCGATAGCGGCGGCGTACAGGTTACCACCGGCCTGCAGCGGGTGAATACCGTCAGTAGAAAAGAGGATATGCCCCATAGTATCTTTCGCATCGCCTTTCCACAATAGCTTCCCATCCTGTTCGAGTTGAGCAGCCTCCATACCCATATGAACCGATGGCAGCCGGTAATGCACCGCCACCCGTTCCAGCCCTTGTATGTTCGCGGGTATATTCCCGTTGTTATAATCTTTTGTTTGTGCACCGGTAATGGTATAGATAAGGCAAGCTTCCGCGCCGGCAGCTTTTACCTGCCGCACGATGCCTTCCATACCTTCTGCGTAGGCCCCGTTAACGGCGAACTCGATGAACACGAGATCGGGCTTATACTGCAGCAGTTGCTCCTGTACGCGGCAGGTCCCGAGGTCGGTACCCGTGCCGGATACGCCTGCGTTCAGGGCTTTGATATCACTGGCCGGGAACATAGCCTGCAGGTAACGGAGCGCCTGCGGCCGGTAGCCCACGTTGCCCTGCGTGATACTGCCACCAATGAAGCCCACCATTAAGGGCTTCCCGGCCTTCGCTTTGGCGAAAAAGGCAGGCAAACCGTTGCGGGGTATACACTCCCTTTCGTTCCGATAACTTCCCGGCATTACCAGCGGCGTAGCAGGCAATGGCTGGAAATACAAAGGCGATGCGCCTGCCTGCGATGCGGCGATGAGATCGTTGTTGCTTTGCGCCTGTGTACCCGTTACAGTGGCACACAGCAGGCAGGCAATGTAAATGCGGATATGTCTCATAAATGCAGGTTTCTTTCAAATGTGCGCCCGTCGCGGGTAGTAACGGTCACTTTTACGTTGGCCTCCTCTCCTGTTTCCAGCGGGTGGAACGACCATTCAAACGGATACGCAGTAAGTGTTGCCTCACGTTGATTCATATTAACAGTCACACGCGTGCCTTCTGACAGGGTAGATTCAAGATAACCGTACACCGCATCCCAGCCAAAGGGGGTACGGATGCGGAACAAATAGCACTTACCAATCCCCGGCCCAAAATCCGTTTGCCGCATGCCTTCTATCAAAGGCGATACCCTGGGTAGCATACCCTTTTTACCCGATACAGGGAAACTAACCGCAGCAAATTGCTTAGGCGGAATAGTGACAGTGAGTGTACGCTTCCCTGCTCCCTTTGTTTCCCCTGCAGCGCCGGTTTGGGTGTACCAGGTGGCACGGGCGTTTGCAGAAACGGGCGCTTCCTCACCTAAAACAATATCACACATTAACGGTACATCGGATTCGCTGTTAAGCAATACCCAGAAGCGCTTATCCGAAATGGCGGTTACGTAGTTTACTTCCGGATGATTGATATGTACGAGGCCCCGCTTCATCCAGAGGCGCACGGCCTTATCATCCATCACCTTCCCGGTGCCACCGCCGTAGATGCGGTTATTGAACCACACGAAGCCGTCCTGCTTCACATACGGGAAAGCCACTTTCCCACCGCTGCGCTGCTGCACTTCGGTAATCAGGTAATCGGTACTGAAAGCAAGGTGTGGTGGAATGTGATGATAGTAGACGGAGCTAACATCCGGTCCTTTATAGGGAAATTCCGGCTGCAGGGTAATATCCTGGAACCCCGGTGCATAATACCCCGGGTAGTTCGTGAACCGACCTATCACGGCGTTGCGCGCATAGGTTTCGAATATCTTGCGGGGTTTATGCTGATACAGGCGCAACAGGTGCGGCGCCCAGCTGCTCATGTAAACATGGCGCATCAGCTTGGAGGGGTCGAAGAAAGTATATGGTTGCTCGAAGCCCAGTCCTACGGGTGAAACCAGCGCCTGCGGCACCTGCTTCTCCTGCACATCGCCCGGCTTACGGGGGAAGCCCAGCCGGTACTTCTCCCCGCCCTTCCACCACATGGTGGTATTGCCTTCGAAGGCATTCCCCGGGTGAATGGTTTGTATTGTATCCTCCACAAAGGGATAGCTCCTAACACCGGCGATGGTATGGAAAGCTGCATATGCAGCGGCATCGAGGTATTTAGTGGTGCCCGTGGCATCGTAAAGATCAGGCAGATCCCACCAGTTGGCGTAGAACGAAGTATTGTAGAAAGGTTGTTTGGTAAGAGGAATCGTTTTAGTGCCATACACTTCATCCGCCACAAAAGCATCAGCATGTTTAACGGCGGAATCCAGCCAGCGGCGCTGCCCCGTAAGCCGGTATGCTGCCAGCTCCTGCGACCATACCGGTACAGACACGGAGTAACCGCCCGCTTCCCGTACTTTACCTTCGGGCAGGGCGATGCTTTTGAGCCATGGATTGGCGGCACCAAGGAGCTGGTAAAGGCCTTCGAAGTATGCGGTGGTGAATTGGGAACCGTACGGACTGAGCGTACCTGCCTTCTTACTCATCCCCTTTTGCGCCCAGCGGAAACCGCTGCGGCTGAGGGTGTACTCGATTACCGGCAGCGCCCGGCTGATGAAAAGCGCTTCGTCATGCGCCTGTACGGCTGCCGCGATCACGGCCAGTGGAGCCGCCTGTACAACCGTAGGTGCAGACACAGGGTCAGCCTCGATGTCGTAAAACCCTTTCAGTGCAGGCGCCCAACCGGCGGCCGTGTCGTTTTTGATGAGGTCGGTGATGTTAAAGATGGTTTCCGTTAACGATAAAGCGGGGCGGCGGTAATCGCGCACGCCATAGATACTGCCAGACACATATTCCAGCGCAGCATTCCAGCCCGCTGCGGCGCCGATGGAGAATGAGCGGCGCAGCAACTGCCCCGCCTGCAGCTGTCCATCGCGCAGGCCCGGTACAGGGGCATAGGCTACAGGTTGCAGCGTGTTCTTTTCATTCTGTATCCCAAAGCCGATGACCGAGGTGCTGCCCATGGCCCAGTCGAGCGGGAAGCTCTGGCGCGTGGCAGCTACAAATAAAGCCACGCTGTCGCCTTTACGTTCCGTGATGGAAACCGGCTGCGGCATTAAGGCACTGGGCAACATTTTCGGCTGCTCCGGGATGCGTTGGTATTGGAACATAGGCGGCAGCAGCACGTTGGAGATCTGCGGTTTCTCTGCCCCCTGGAAAGCCGTTACTACAAAACAATAATACGCCGCCTTCGGCGCTTTGAACTGAAGATCGATCTGCAGGTGGCGGTGGCCCGGCTGCAGCGTCCATATGCCTTGTATGTCCTGTCCGTCTGCTGCGCGGTAAGTTACCCGTAAACCGTGCGCCCCTTCCTGCTCCACCGCTATCGCATGAAAGGCGGTGAGCGTGCCGGAGAGAAAAGGATTCTGGAGGTTGCCGGGCAGCATTACCCTGTACGTTTTGCCTTTACAGGTAAGGGTGCTGTAGCCGTTGGAACCGTTCCATCCGGGATAGAATCCGCCAAAGGTGACCTGGGGGTTATCGGCACTGAGGAGCAATACCCGGTGTTCTTCCTGCGAGCCGGGTACGTATTCCCAGCGGCCATTATGTTGTATAGCGGTGCGGGCAGCAAATTGACTACCCTTGCGCCATTCCAGTTTCAGGAATTCATTTTGAAGGACGTTGGCCACCGGTGCGTTTACCGGTACGGCTGCCACCGGCAACACAGGTTGTACGGGCGGTGTGGGATATACGGACTGATGGGGAGCTTTGTAGCGGGAAAGGTCCGCCCCTTCGGGCTGGATGTTTTCAGCGGTGAGGAACAGCGCGTCGGTACGGGCAAAGTTCCCCCTGCTGTCGCGCAGCTGGATGACGTTCTCCCCGGTATCCAACCGCATGCTACCCGCCTTTTCCCAATGATAGCCCGCCTTACCGTGGCGGCCGCATTCGTTGGCCAGCGGTACATCATTGAGCAATACTTCAAACAGGCGTGTGCCGGGCCGGTCGGTCGGATAATCGATCGTGCGTGCCCATACGGTGTATTCACCGGGTTCGGTGATGCGGATAACGGTTAATGCATCGGCGGCTTTTACCTGTCCGCTGATGACGCGTAGTATCTGGTGGCTGGATGCGCCGCCACCCGGAGGCCGCTCCACGATCCATCCGCCATGGATGCGGAAATCCTCCGCTTCCAAGAAGTAACTGCGCTGTGCATGTACGGACAGGAAGCCCCCTATGCATAGCAGTATGCATATCAAAAATGATTTCATCAGTCTCGTTTATCTTATGTTGTCAGCCGCGCAAACCGATCTTCACGATCCGGATGCCATAAGGCGCTATCTTCACCGGTACGATATTTTTCGCATCAACAGGCGTTACCGGGATGCGGGCGTAATCGATACGCAGTGCGGTTTGCAGGGCGTTGCCGCTGTTGTTCAGCAGTATGAGGAAAAGCTTTTTGCCATCGGTGCTCAGGGCGCAGTAATAGTCGAGGTACGGATTATCGCATTGCAGCAATCCCTGCCTGAGCATAAGATTGGCGGGCACGCCGTTTACCCTGCCCGGCGCAAAGCCGTAGGATTGGTGCGGACCCACCTTAGGCGTGATGAATCCCCTCGGGAAAACCACCTTCCCGCCCGAGCGCATTTCCGCTTCTGCCAGCAGGTAATCGGTGATCCATCCTATCTGCCACCAGGCGTGGTGCGGGTAAGGCCCGGCACCTTTGTTCATCACATCCCAGTAATAGGAAGCCACGCCCGTAGGCTCATCCACAAATGCATCGCGGCCCAGTGCGGCGGCGCGTGCCATATGAAGAAACAAAGAATCTTTGGTGAGAGTGAACATGCGAACGAACATACCGGCATGACTGGCCAGCAAAATAGGCCCGCGATGATTGGCGCTGCCGAAGGTGCCGCCGTGTTCAAAGCTCAGCCCGGCCTGGCTGATCTCCCAATCCATCCTGTCTACCCCGTTCACGCTTTTCACGGTATTGGTGGGGATAGGATGGGTATACACGGAAGTGGTATACATCTTCGCAGTTTTAACAGCGGCAGCGCGGTACTTTTCGTCTCCCGTTACATCGAAAAGCTCCAGCAGGGCCTGCACACTTTGTGCGGTGGCAAAGTCCGGCGCAAAGCGCGTATCGCCACACACCCCGAGGAACCTGCCCTGATCTACGGCATGTTGAATGTACCAGTCGGCCCCTTTCTTCGCAGCTGCGAGGTAACGGGGTTGCTTTAATATTTTGTAAGCGATGAGCAATCCGTAAAAAGTAGGCCGCAGATCCTCCGTTTCGAGGAACATGGGCGCCTGTGTGGCATGGTCGTATGCTACCTGCCACTGGCCTTTACTGTCCATCCAGTTTAGCAAACGGTCTGCCGCTATCTGCACTTCCCGTTTCATGGCGGTATCGCCGGGGTTGAAGAGCAGGATGTTCCCAGCATCCATCAGTACGTAATAAGTAGTACCGATGGGTTCCACATAGGGACCCCATTCTTCGGTGAAGCGCTTGCTTTTGGACAGGTAATATTGGCCCGCGGCAGCGCCGTGAAAGAAGCCGGGCGCAGTGGTTTGCTGTTGCAGTTTGAAGTTACGGGCGAAGGGAAGACGTGTTTCCTTCAGCACCGGATCGTTCATTATAGCGGCCAGCATCCACATAGCGCCATAGTCGGAGTTCTTCATGGCATCCTTTTCGGAGCCATATACGCCGCCCAGATATGCCTGCGCGCCGATTGACATGCCGTTGAAAGCTTCGGTACGCCAGAGCGATGTGGAATCATTGGTCACATACCGGTGCATGGCGAGGATGCGGTTGGTGAGCGAGCGTTTGGTGGATTTCAACCGGAGGAAAGCGGGGAAGCGGTAAATGTCGTTCACCGCATGCTTATAAACGGTATACCAGTCAGCATCCTGAATCGTGTAACGGAAAGAGAAGCTTACGGTTTGTCCTTTCTGCAGGAACGAACCTTCTTCACCCAATACCGGATGGTACAACGTGGGGGTAAGTTCTCCTTTTCGGTTCATGAGCGAAAGCCCCAGCCGCCAGACAGATTGTGTTTTTGCAGTATCCGCCCAGGGATCACGCGCCATACCGGGATCGGCCGTTACCGCCAGCGTAACGCCGTTCTTCCCTTCCATGAAAGGCGACAGCGTGGAGGCAGCCCTTTCGCGCATAATGAGTGGCTTATCGGGGATGCCCTGCATGTACACGGCCGATCTGATAAAATCCTTCTCCACCGCGTTGCTTTGGTAATAACCGGGAATACCGGCCCAGGTGAACCCATCCTGCGGATAAGTTGCCAGCGTTGGCGTGGCAATGGAATAATAGCCTGCCGCTTTTGCCGTCAGTTGCATGGTGACAGTGATATCCGAGGCGTAAGCGGGGTCTGCCTGCCAGCGAACGTTCATTGCTACGTGGTCGTTTTCCGAAAAGAACAACTGGCTGTTTTTCCCCTTTTGTTTTTCTTCCCTGTTCTGCGGATAGAAATGCATTGCCTCCCCCGCAGTATTCATCTGCACAGGGCTGGTCAGCTCCTTCCACAAGGGAATAACATACCGGTAAATACTTTCCGGGAAATTGATGGCTTCGCCTTTGGCATTATAGACAGTTTCCTGTTGTTTGGATGGTTTAGAAGCAGCATACAGTACGGTGAATTGTCCATCCGAATGTGGTAACTCCATCCAGCGGCCGCTGCGTTTTACTGACAGGGAGCCGAGTTTAAAACCATCGGCCGAGCGGTTCCATGACATGCGCACGGCGCCGTTCTCAATTGCGACAGGCGTTTGCGCCCCGGCGGATACAGTTGTCAGCGCAAATAAAGCCGGCAAAAGTGTATGTTTCATCATGCGTGTTTCTTCATTGATGCCCTCAGCGGAATAAGGGCGAGTACGAGAATGATACTGGCGATCACGGCCAGCAGCGTAGCGCTGCCTGCCGCAAAGAAGCACAGTACATACATCAGCACGGCGATAAAGGCCAGTGAGAAAGCGATCACTTTCAGGCCAAAGATGTTCTGTTGCCGGATGGCGGCTGCTTCTTCCGCATCGGGCACCTGCGCCAGCGCCACCACCTTCCTTTGTGCGCGCACCGTTTGCAGGTGCAGATATTCCTCGCTGGTAGTGCCTTTCAGGCGGGCGTATATTTCAAACGCCAGCAACATGAGGAAAGGCAGACCTGCCCCAAGGAGCATCTCCTCCGCCCGGTCAAGCCGCAGGCCGGAGGTTAACGGCAGTACGATCTTGAACAGGAGGTTAGCCGCGAGGCTCAGCCCGGTGATGTACAGCGTGGCTTTGCCGGTCAGCCGCTTAGAGAACAACGACCAGATAGGTGGTGCCAGTAAAGGCCCGCCTGTAATAGCGGCAATGCTCAGGGTGAACTCCACGATCCCGCCGATGTACGGCACGATAAGCGCGATAGCGATCATCCCTAATCCAAAGCACCACGATGATAATCGCGCCACAGACATGAGTTTTTTATCCGACGCACCGGGGTTGATGCGGCCTTTGTAAATATCATTCGTGAATACGGCAGACACAACGTTTAACGCCGTGTTAGCCGATGCGGACGTGGAAAAATACATACCGGTGAGGATCAGCCCCATCAATCCTGCAGGCAAAACGTGTTTGCAAACGAGGAGGTATGCATTTTCCGTATCGGCGCCCTGTAATGAGGGGTCTATCAGTTTGTACAACATGGGCGGCAGCATCCACAGCACCGGACTGATAATATACAGCCCTGCGAAGAGGTAGGCCACTTTCGAGGCCGACTTCGGTGTGTCTACACTGGTATAGCGCTGTACGAACGTCCAGTTGCCGCCGATGTAAAAAATATGATACAGTGCGAAAGCGAAAATGAAGCCCCAGGAATACTCCCCGTTTACGACATCGAAAAAACCTTCCGGTGAAAAATGCAGGAAGCGGTCTACCCCTCCTGCCGCATCAAACGCCAGCGGGATGATGATGAGTACCGCCGCCGTCAATATCACGAACTGCAGGATATCCGTCACCATCACGGCCCAGAGGCCGCCTACGGCCGTATACGCGATCATAAGCAGCCCCAGCACCACGGTGCTTGGCATGAGCGGGAAGCCCAGCGAGGAGCTTACCAGCCGCGCTACAGAATACAATACCGAGCCTTTGATAAGCAGCGATACGATCATGAAAATGTAGATGTACGACTGCTGCACGCCCGTACCCAGCCGCTCGCGGATGAACTCTGCGGCCGTGAGGTTGCCGGTGGCTTTCCATTTAGGTGCGAGGTACAGGCCGGTAACAAGCCCGCCGATGCACATCGTCCACTGGATGGTAACCGCCACCCAGCCATATTTGTAAGCAATAGAACCCCATGCCACGAATGTACCGGCCGAAAAGAAGCTCATGAACAGGGATAGCCCCCCGATAAACCAGGGAACGGATTCGCCTGCCGCAAAAAAAGACTTCAGGTTACGGCCCGTCCGGGAAAAGGAAAAGCCTACCAGCATAATGAATACCGAGAAAATGACAATCACCGATGTATCGATCGCAACGTTCATGAGCCTGCTATGGTGTAATGGTTAAAGTAATTTCACGGGTGAGGCGCTTTTCGCCGTTATAACGTACTGCAGATGCCTCGAACACTACTTTGTAGGTGCCCGGCTTCCTGTACACATAACTGTGCCCCTGCAGTACTGTACTGATATTTTTCAATGCCTGTCCGGCGTCAGGAGCAATCTGCCAGGGGTTGAAGCCCTTGCTGATCACCCAGTCTTCGTTATCCTCCACGGTAGCGCTGCTGTTTTGCATGAGCAGCTGGGCAGTGCTGATGGTCCAAACACGGTCGGGATTCTTTACATCCACCTGCTGCCAGCCTCCGGTGGCCATCAGCGCCAAAGGTGTCACCACCCCGTCGTCAGACACATTGTTGGCAGTGAAGGTACGTACCGCCCAGAGGTTTTGCCCCTGCGGCTTTTTAGTATCGGTATACCGGAAAGCGACATGCACCGGCGCGGCATCCTGCTGCGGACGGGTAAATTCTTTCAGACTTATCTCACCGGAAGGCGTGTTATCGGCACCGGTGGAAAACACCGCCCGGTCGGAGATGTCCGTCCAGGTAGCGGCCTGCAGATCCGCCACGGTTGCCTTTCCGGAGAAGTTGTTCGACACCATCAGTTGCAGGTTGGGATAAGTGATCCCATTGCGGGTGAGGGTGGAAAACGTGATCCGGAGATCGTTGGCGGCACTGGTACGCTTCCTGAATTCATAATTACGGCCCGGTTCACCGGAAAAGAAGGTGATATTGTCCGGGTTGCCCTTGAAAGCGAACCTTACGGTATCGCCTGCCTTATAGATCAGGGAGCCGGCCTGCACTTCAAAATCCGGCATCTCCACTTTGTCTTTATTGCAGGCCGCCAGCGCCATGGCTGCGGCTAAAGTATATAAAACCTTTCGCATGATTTACCAGTTCGGGTTTTGTGTGATGAGATGGTTGACCGTGATCTCTGTGTTCGGAATGGGGAACACGAGGTTGCGTGTTGTCACGTTTTTAGCGGCATTGGCGGCGTAACGGAAAGCGGAAGGTGCCGTGGCGGTGATTTCTGCGGCGAGCGACTGCATCTTCGACAGGTATAATCCCCAGCGGAGGAGGTCGTGCTTGCGAATACCTTCGAACGCCAGCTCACGGGCGCGCTCATCCTGCACATACGCGAGGAAAGCTGCTTTATCCATTCCCTCCGGTGCATCTGCCGTAACATCCGGAGTGCCGGCGGGTTTACCAAATCCTCTGCGGCGTACCTGGTTCAGTGCATTGTATGCAGCGGCGGTGGGACCGTTCAATTCATTCTCCGCTTCCGCTTTCATCAGCAGCACATCGGCATACCGGATCACGGGGAAGTTGGTAGAGTTGTAAGACCGGTTCTTAGGCGTGGCAGTTTCGTATTCACGGCGCCATTTGCCTACCGTACGATCGTATACCTGTGCGGCGGTGTAGTTCGTTTTGGTGGTAACGCCGTTCGTGATAACATATTTATATGGGGCAATGGCCCAGTCGCGGCGGGGATCATCGGTCCCATACAGCTCAAACATGCGGCCCGTGGGGTGTATGCCACCGCCGCTGTAACCGATCTTATCATCCGCACACTCCAGTCCGTTTTCGATGCCTACCGCCCCGGCTAGTTGCGTACTGCCCAGCTGGTTGCCGAACATTCCGATCTCCCAGATGCATTCCTGCAGGTCGTATTTATCCTGCGAATGATTGATGAAGATCTGTTTATAGTCGGGGTTGAGGGAATGGCGGCCGGAAGTGATCACCGAATCAGCATAGTCGAGCGCATCTTTGTACCGTGCCGTTTCCATCAGCGGCTCACCTGCCATGGTGAGGAACACCCTTGCCAGGATGGCCTGTACCGCAGTTTTAGTCACGGTTTCGTTGTAAGTGTAACCCTGGATATCGCTCACCAGCTTTTCGGCCTCCTGCATATCTTTCACGATCTGCGTGTATACGGCTTTCACAGTGGTGCGGGGCAGATAAGTATCGTTCGGGGAACCGGTGGAAACCAGCTTCAGGGGTACACCGCCGAAATGATCTACCAGCAAAAAGTAATAGTATGCACGGAGGAACAGCGCTTCGCCACGGATCACGTTGCGGCGGGTTTCATCCATCTTCGGCTTGTTCACATTCTCAAGGAGCAGGTTGGCCCTGTCGATGCCCTGGTAGGCAGTTTCCCAGAAGCGGCCTACATCGAGCTGCCCTGCGTCGAACTCCATTACTTTGAGGTTATTGATGGTAATGTTCTTGTAGAAGAACTCATCGCTGATGGCGAGGTAGCTGTACAGGCCACGTGAATACATACGCCCGAAGTTATCGATGAGGCGGTTGTACACGCCGTTCAATGCACGCTTCAGGTCGGCCTCGGTATTATAATAGTTTTCGGGCGTCACGAAATCTTCCGGTTCCGTTTCCAGGAACTTCTTACAGCCGCTCATGGCGCTGGCGGCAAGGAGTAAAAATATCAGGATGCGCTTCATAATCGCAGTTTTTTAAGTGTTGATGTGATCGGCTAATAATCGCGGCACTACAGTGTAAGGTCCACCCCCAGCGTGAGGGTACGCGCCTTCGGGTAGGCCGACCAGTCGAAGCCCGGTGTGAGGGCCGTGTGGCGGACAGACACTTCAGGGTCCAGGCCGGTGTAGTTGGTCCAGGTGTACAGGTTCTGTGCAGCAGCATACACGCGCAGCGATTTGATATTGGCGCGGCGCAGGAGCTTTTGCGGCAGGGTGTACCCCAGGGCTACGGTTTTCAGGCGCAGGTAAGAGCCGTCTTCGATAGTGCGGGAAGAATATACCTGTGGTCCCTGTCCGCCAACGCGGTACAGCTCGTTGGTCTGGTTCTCCGGCGTCCAGCGTTTTTCGAAAGACTTGAACATGTTCAGGTAATTGCGCACCACATCACCGCCTTCGAACTCGATGCGGTTGGCATTGAGGATATCGTTACCATAGCTCCACTGGAAAAACACGTTCAGGTCAAAGCCGCCATAGGTGAAATTATTGGAGAAACCGCCCGTATGCTTCGGGTTGGGATTACCGATAATGGTGAGGTCGCTGTTATCTACCTGTCCATCGTTATTGATATCCCTGTATTTGATATGCCCCGGTGTGATATTGGCCCGCGGCATGGTGTTGTTGGGCACTTCGTCTTTCAGTACATACGATCCGTTGGCCAGCTTGTTGAAATCGCTGTACTGGTACACCCCGTCGAACAGGAAGCCGTAGAACTGCGCAATGGGCTGGCCGGGAATGGCGATATAGGGGAATGCGTTGTTAAAGTTCCCCCAGGTGATGCGCGTTGCAAGGCTCGGCTCGTCATCATTCAGCTGCACCACTTTATTCCGGTTGAAGGAGATGTTGAAGTTGGAGGTCCAGCTGAATTGCTTCGTCTGGATATTCGTCGTATTAAGCGTAAGCTCCAGACCCTGGTTGGAAACCTTACCCACGTTGCGGAAACCGTTGAGGTAGCCGGTGGAACCGGGCAGGGTGGCGAGGAGCAGCAGGTCGCGGGTATTCTTTTTATAATAATCGGCCGTGAAGGCGATGCGGTTATTGAAGAATCCGAGATCCACTCCGATATCTGCCTGTTCGGTAGTTTCCCACTTCAGGTTTTTGTTGCCCAAATTGTTGGGGATGATGCCTGCTTCCATGTTATTGCCATAGGAGTAACCGGAGTAGATAAACATCTGGAGAGACGAAAGGTAGGCAAAGTCCAGTACGCGGTTATTACCCGTTAAACCGTACCCTGCGCGCACCTTGGCGTCAGACAGCCAGGAGATGTCTTTCATGAACGGTTCCTCGATCAGGCGCCATGCGAAAGCACCTGAAGGGAAGTACGCCCATTTGTTGCCCGGTGCGAATTTAGAAGAACCGTCGGACCGGAACGATACCGTGAAGAGGTACTTCAAATCGTACGTATAGTTTACACGGCCGAGGAACGACATGAGCGCATTCTTCGACTTCTCGTTAGGTGCTGTAGACACGATGCCTTCGTCCAGCCCGCTCATACCCAGTCCTTCGTTAGGCACCTGCGTGGAAACAAAGCCATGACGGTAGGTGGAGATCTTCTGCAACGTCATACCTGCCACTGCATTCAGGCTGTGCTTTTTGTTGAAAGTGCGCACATAGCTGAGGGTATTTTCGTTCAGGAGGTTATTGGTCTCAATATTATCGACAGACCCGTTCACGCCCAGCGCACTGCTTTTCGGGTTGCCGAGGCGGGTGCTGGAATTATTGAAGATCTCGCGGCGGATGTTCGTTTTGGTCATGCCACCGGCGATGCGCAGGGTGGTATATTTCAGTGGTTTGATCTCCACATAGGCATTCGTGATAAAGGTATTGTTGAATGCGGGATTGTATTCGTTCCGGGTGGATATGATGGGATTGATGCGCCATTCGTTCAGCGGGTCCACATCGGGGTCGAAAGGCTCATCCAGCAGGGCAGCATCATTATCCGCATTACCGGTTACCGGGCGGTAACCCCATACGCTGTACATGAGGCTCGCGGTAGGACCGCTGGCCGGCCCGCTCACCGTTGAGCTGGCGAAGATACCGTTGGTTTTGGTACCTGTATAGTTGATGTTGATGCCGGCCTTCACCTTGTCGCTGATGGTCTGGTCAATGATAGCGCGGCCCTGGTAGCGGCGGAAGCCGCTGTTGATAATGATCCCATCCTGCGAGAAAACGTTACCGGAAAGGGAATACTTCGTTTTCTCATTCCCGCCGCGGAGCGACAGGTTATGGTTATGACCGATAGCGTTGCGGAACACCTGGTCCTGCCAGTTGACACCTTTTACGTTGCGGTAATCTTCCAGTGTTTTGCCGTCTTTCAGGTAGATGGGCGTGTACATGGTGGGGTTCATCTCCAGCTGGTACTTCACGAATTCGTAGGGGTCCAGCATTTCCTGCTGGCGGATGTTCTGCATCATGCCTACCCAGGCCTGGTAATTGACAACCGGCGCGCCTGATTTGCCTTTTTTAGTGGTGATCATGATCACCCCGTTGGCGCCGCGTGCGCCGTAAATAGCGGTAGCGGAGGCATCTTTGAGGACTTCGATGGAAGCAATGTCTGCCGGGCTGATCACGTTGTTATCCGGGCTTTCCATGGGGAAACCGTCTACCACATACAGCGGTGAGTTTTCCTGCGTAACGGAGTTGTTGCCGCGGATAACGATCTGCATGCCGGCGCCTGGCTGTCCGTCAGGAGCAGCAACCTGTACACCGGCCACGCGGCCGGCCAGTGCCTGCTCAAAGCTGGCAACGGGGGCTTTCTCCATGTCGGCCATCTTCACCTCTCCTACTGATCCTGTAAGGTCTTTCCGCTTAACGGTACCGTAGCCGATCACTACCACATCGTTAAGGCCTTTCACGGCAGGTTCGAGTTTGGTGTTATAGACGGAAGCGTTGGGCGCGGGGCGCGCCTCTTTGGAGTGGAAACCTACGAAAGAGAATACGAGCACCGCATCAGCAGATTGCGGGATGCGGATAGTGTACACTCCTCCTTCGTTGGTCATAGCCTGCGCTTTGCCGCCTTTGAGGACAACTGTGACCCCGGGGAGCGGCTCCCCCTCCATGTCTGTAATCTTGCCGGTGATGGTGCGTACCGCGCCCTGAGCGGGCTGCGTTTGTGCATAGGAAAGGAAAGGCACCACCATACACAGCATGAGCATTAAAAAGATCTTTGCGTTCATAAAAACCAGCTTGTTTTAGTTAAGTCTATGCATGCAGTGCGGTAACTCCGGAACATTCCGTAAACGTGGCATAAGCCGGCACCGGATAGCCGGTGGTGAGCAACAGCTTTTTCATACGTGTGAATTTGATTGATTGCCAAAGATTGTAACTAACAGCTATTCCGCGAACAAAAAAATGACTTTTACCATATTGGGAACATTCCCAATTTGCGGGAATGTTCCCACCGTTTCAAATATTTCGTTTCTTAGCGTTATGAAAAGACACCAGGTTACCATCATCGATATTGCGAAAGAGCTGAACCTGTCGAAGTCGACCGTTTCGCGGGCGCTCACGGGCCACAAGAGCGTAAAGCCAGACACGCGGCAGGCCGTGCTGGAGCTGGCGGAGAAGCTGGATTACCAGCGGAATATGCTCGCCATCAGCCTTATTACCAATAAAACGAATACGATCGGCATCATCGTTCCGGAGTTTAAAAGCTCCTATTTTCCCACGGCCATCATCGGCGCACAGGAGGTAGCCAGCAAGGCGGGATACTCCACCGTCATCTGCCAGTCCGACGAAAGTTATGAAACCGAAGTGGCTAATACGCGCGTAATGCTGGCCAACCAGGTAGATGGCATCCTCGTGTCTATCACCAAAGAAACCCGTAACTACGACCATCTGAAGATCTTCCAGCGGAAGGGTATTCCCATTGTGTTCTTCAACCGCGTGTGCGATGAAATGGAAGTGCCGAAAGTGATTGTGGACGATTACGACGGTGCCTACCGTGCGGTGAACTACCTGATAGAATCCGGCCGCAAACGCATTGCCCACCTCGCCGGACCTTCATCCCTGAAGATCAGTGAAAGGCGCATGAACGGCTACAAAGCGGCATTACGGAAGCATAATGTGCCGCTCGACGAAGAGCTGCTCATCTCCTACGACCTCAACATCGAAAAAGTAAAGATCTACGTTACCCATCTCCTGAACCTCGATAATCCGCCCGATGCCATCTTTGCCGTGAACGACCCTACCGCCATCGAAACCATACAGGTGATCCGTAAGCGTGGGCTGCGGGTACCGGAAGATATTGCCGTGGTGGGCTTCAGCAACGACTTCGTATCCGGACTCATCGACCCGCCTCTTACCACCGTTTCACAACCCGTAAAAGAGATCGGGCGTACTGCCGCGCAACTGCTGATAGAGCAGATCAGCCGTGAAGTGGCCGACTGGAAATCGGTCACCAAGATCCTGAAAACAGAACTGATCGTCCGCAAATCTACCTGACGGAATACCCTTTTGCGGGGTCATCGCGACAGGGAGCGGGGGCATATGCGCCTTTCTTTGCAAAATCGGAAAAAATACTTTGCGAAACCATTTAGTTGCGCTTATATTTGCAACCAGATGGTTTCACTACAAACACACTTACTATGAAAACAAAAGCTATTATTCTGACAGTATTATGCGTACTCACCGGGTTGATGTTCATTAATGCAGGCCTGGACAAGTTTTTACATTACATGCCCATTCCGCCGGATATGCCTGAGAAGATGATGAAAGCCGGGATGGCTTTTATGGAGATAGGCTGGATCATGCCGCTTACGGGCGCAATGGAAATGCTGGGTGGCCTGCTGTTCATTTTTCCGAGAACCCGGGCACTGGGTGCGCTTGTGCTGCTACCGGTACTGGCAGGCATCCTGCTGACCAATATCATCATGGTGCCCTCCGGCCTGCCGATCGTTTTCGTGATCATTGCCGTAATTGGATGGGCGATGTACGACAACCGCGAAAAATACCTTCCCCTGTTCAGGTAATGAGTTGACATAAAGGCACCCTTATGAGAAGAGATATATTTCAGGCGATAGCCGACCCTACCCGGCGGGCCATCATAGCGCTGATAGCCGTGCAGGCCATGACACCCAATGCCATCGCCGAACATTTCGAGACAACCCGGCAGGCCGTATCCAAACATTTGCGGGTACTGACGGAATGCGACCTTGTTAAACAGGAGCCGCGCGGCCGGGAAATTTATTATCTGCTTGAAATCGATAAGATGAAAGAGATAGACAAATGGCTGGAACAGTTTCGCAAAATATGGGAAACGCGATACGGACAACTTGATCAACTTTTAATTACCCTCAAAAAGAAAAAATAATGAAAAACAATCTGCAGTTCGACTTCATCGCCGACAAAGCCAATAACACGCTCACCGTACGCCGTGAGTTCCTTGCTGACCGCCCGCTGGTGTGGGATTGCCATACCAAAAGCGAGTTGCTCGACCAGTGGTTTGCCCCTGCCCCGCTTACCACTAAAACCAAATCCATGGAGTTCCGCGAAGGCGGCCACTGGCACTATGCCATGGTAGAGCCTAATGGCACGGAATACTGGGGCTTAACGGAGTACCGTAAAATCCAGCCTGTAGATTACTACACCGCTACAGATGCCTTCAGTAACGAAGCAGGCGATATTAATGCAGACCTGCCCCGTGCGGAATGGGTGGTAACTTTTACCGACAAAGGTGAAAATGCAGTGGTGGAAACGGTGGTTACTTACAAATCGCTCTCCGACCTGGAGAAAGTGATCAATATGGGCATGGAAGAAGGTATGATGGCCACGCTCTCCAAGCTCGACGAGCTGCTGGTGAAGCTCACCGGCCGGAACTAAGCATCTGCTTACACTGCCCGCAGCCATGGGCAGACTTTATATCAGAACGGGCCTCATTAGAGGCCCGTTCTGATTGTTATATTGTTTCCGGCATATCGTTACAAGCCCGCCACAACCTTTTTAAATTTCTTCGCCATAGGCGCCGGAACTTCATCCGGTTTGAATCCGGTTTTCTTCACATTACCTCCCAGCAATGTACGGTACCACACCAGAGAACCGAGGTAACAGCCCGCCTTATTGGCATGGTTGGCGTCAAAGTTCAGCTTGCCGTCTTTCCAGGTGTACCCGATGTGCAGGGAGTTGGTTTGTTCGGGTAATTGTCCGGCCTGCGGGGCATCCGGATTAAAAGCAGCGTCTTTCTGATAGCGCCACTTTTTACTGGTTTCCATAGCCCTGAAAGCATCTCCCGTGGGAATGATGGTAAGCCCCAGATCCGCCGCGGCCTTGTGATAAGCAGCCCTTACATGCTGGTGCATTTCCTGGGCGTCCTTTGCACGTACTTCACCATTTATTCTGCCAAAGCTTTTTGCATCGCTGCGGTAAGCCCAGATCTGGTGTATGAATATCTTTGCCTCCGGCTGCAGGGACCGTATCAGTTTTACAATGTTAGCGGCATAAGGCTCATATGTGCCGGGGTCTCCTGAAAGCAAAGAGTACTGCTGGATCGTTACGATATCCCAGCGGCCATCGGCCAGCATTTCGCGCAGCGATTTTCCTTTATAGGCCTTCTCATTGGCTTCCGCCAGCTTCCAGTGTTTTTCCAGCGAGCAGCCGCCCAGTTCGGCGCGGCCCAGTTCCAGCTCTGTTCCCGCTTCCTTTGCCAGTTGCGGTAAAAATGCCGCCGCATTCTGCGAAAAGCTGTTGCCGATAATAAAAAGACGTACTTTTTTAGCATCCTGCGCCTGCACAGATATGCAGATGCTCAGCAACAGGATGATGCCCAATTTGAATCTTAATAGCATGGTTATTTTCGTTTAAGGGAGCGATGAAAGTATTACATACAAATTGATTTTACAAACAGGTGCTTCGTCACTTGACAAACCTGACCACCGGAAATATGCATAAAAGCCGGATGTACAAACATCCGGCTTTTATGTTTTGATCAACTCCCGGATCATAAGGTCATTCATTCCAGGCGTAAGATCCGGTTAAAAATATGGTAATCATTCGGTTTCAATATGATTACAAGTTGGTATGAAGCAGGGAACTAGATTGCGTCTCCGTGACAACTACAGGTGAAACAGCAAGGATGTGCGTTGAGAAGGTGGACTTGATGCGGAGGTGATGCGGATGTGATGCGGAGGCGGTGTGAAGGTGATAGCAGGCCTGTAAAGTGAAGATCGGGTGCCTGCGGCCCATGGTAATGGCTGGCGGAGGGGTGGCCTGCCGGGTAGATTTGGGTTCCAAACTGTTTGATAATTAATTCCTTATAACAAAATCTCTCAATTATGGCGGTGTGTTATTCCCGCTGGATGGGGGCCTGCCCGTTTTGAGCGGGCGCGGTGTTACGGACAGCTGCCGGTGGTATGATGGGTAGTTCCATACCGGGTTTTGCTTTGGTGAGGGGCGCTTTCTGCGGCTGGTTTTCCTCAACCGCTACGATATCTGCTACTTCGAACTTCCGGTCACGGATATCAAAATCCTCCCAAAAGAACTTCAGCTGTACAACTACTACCAGGGTGCCTTTACCGGGTACGTTGACCCACAGATCCGCGCCTTCGAACTGATGGAAGTGCTGGCGGGGCTGGTTCAGATCGATGTTGATCCGGGCAGAATCTGTACCTGTAACGGTACGGGTACTAAAGTCGATCCGGGAGGCGATCACTTTTATCTCCATGCGAACGGCTTCCTCACATACAGGCAAAGACTGTGGGGGGATGTGCAGCTTGCCGTCTTTGGAGAACACAGGCCGCTGTCCGAAGAACTTACTGAGACCGGTGTGTCCATTAAAGCGGAAGTTGACCAGGCCTGCGTGGTTGTTCCTGCCGGCCTTTACAATGTAGCTGTTCAGGCGGTTTACGAGGAACTGATCCGGGTGGATGTCCAGTTCAGGAACGAAGGCACTGCGGATAAGGGCGCCTTTACGGCTGGCAGCGCCGAACCACTTCGCAGCACGGCGGGTGTTATCCGTCTGCCGGACCTTATCCGGCACCGTGCGCAAACAGTGCTTACCATTGCGCTGGTAGGAAATGATATTACCGAGCCTGCCGGTAAATGGAATTAAAGAATTTAAGATGGCCATAATATTGAGATTTTATTATGCCTGAAAATACAGAAACCGCAAGGGAGCGTTGGCCGGGGGGATTGAAGGATATCTAAGGCCGTGGTATTACAGTTTGCAGAACGACGAAAAGCCGAAGCAGTCTGGCTGAATAATTTCGAAGCTAACAGTATTATGGGGTTAGAAGTTTTCGAAAATTTATATCAACCTACAACATGCCAGCGCGGTAAAGCGCAGACTTCATATGTTCCTTCTATTCCAGCGCCACCACACGCGTGTGCTTTGCATCACGGCTCTCCCCGGGAAGCAGCAACAGCATCCCGGCAACGAGTACCATACACGCAATGCCGGCGATCAGGCCATTATCAAGGGCTATTTTGTAGGCAGCCGTAGTTTCCCCGGATATGGAACTGTAAAAGACGCCGCCGATGATGCTGATGCCTAACGCGGATGCTATCTGCTGAAAAGTGGAGAAAATACCGGCTGAAGTGCCTGCGTATCGGGCAGGCACACTGTCCAGCACGATGTTCAGCAAAAAAGGCAGCACCATTCCATTGCCCAGTCCATATACCCCGATAAGCAGCATATGCAGGAAAGGCTGGTTTTCGGTACTGAACATTTTTATCTGCAATACGAAGCTCACGAAGATGAGGAGCAACCCGGCAAGTAATACGTTCTTCCCGTACTTCACCAGTAATTTAGAAGCCAGCATAGCACTGCCCATGAACAGGATGGCATGCGGTACGAAATAGAGTCCGCATGCCAGTGCGGAAATTCCCGGGCCGTTCTGCAGATATACCGCCACCATCAGCAGGTAAGCAGTATGGAACATGAAATGAAAAAGCACCGCCAATAAACCCAGCATGAAATTCCTGTTTTTGAACAGCTGCGTATCCATGAGCGGGTTCCTGTTCAAAGCGGACTTCCTTTTCTGATCGTAGAAGAACCAGGTACTCACCATGCTGCCGGAGATGAGCAAAGCAATGCTCCATGCAGGCCAGCCCCCTTCCCTGCCTTCCGTGACAGCATAGATAAAGCTGCCCAGCCCGGCCAGCAGCAGCAAAGCCCCTGTATAATCGAAACGGACGCCCGTTATCTTCTGCGTTTCCGGCAGATACTTCCTGATGGCCCACAGCGCCAGGGTGCCAACCGGTACGTTGATGAAAAATATCAGCCGCCATCCTTCCACGGCTGATTTCGTTTCTGCTAAGTATCCCCCGAGCACCTGGCCGATGATGGCGGCAATGCTCAGCGTCATCCCATACCAGCCAATGGCTTTGGCACGTTGCTTTTGCTCCGGGAACAGCTCCTGTATCAGTGCAATAGACTGTGTAACCATGAACGCAGAACTGACGCCCTGCAGGAACCGTGCAATATTCAATTGCAGCATCGATTGGGCCAGTCCGCATATGCAGGACGTAACCGTAAAAAAGAACATGCCCCGGAAGAACACCTTCTTCCTGCCCACATAATCCCCTGCCCTGCCTCCGATGATGAGAAAACAGGCGCTTCCCAGCAGGTAGCCGGCTATAACCAGCTGCATTTCTCCCGGTGAAGCATGGAGATGCTGCTGAATAGTGGGGATGGCAATATTGATGATGAAAATATCGATCACATACAACAGCGGCGCTGTCAGGATCACCAGCAGCACGAGCCACCTGGAATGTTGTTTGCCAGTCATAATTGCTTCCAAAAATTTAAGTGGTGGATTAAATGATGGAGCAAAATTACCGGGACCGGTGCCTGCCGGCAACCGGAAACTGAACAAGTATTTTTTTTTATGGGAGAACCGCCTTATACATGCAGAGGGATAACAACAGCAGCAACAGCCTTGTATCATTCAACTGCAACCGCAACAACCGTAGCGCCTTGCCCACATGCTTTTCCACGGTATTGACAGACACTTCCAATATGCCTGCAATCTCCTTATAGGATAAGCCTTCGTACCTGCTCAGCAAAAATGCTTTCCGGCATTTGTCGGGCAGCAGCGCGATGGCTTTGCGGATACTGATCTCCAGTTCCTTTTGTTCCAGCTGATGATCGATCTCTGTGTGAGGTGCCTGTAATAATCGCATTTGCTGATGATGGGAGGCATGCAGCAGGTCGGTTTTGATGATATCGAGAATGCGGTTGCGCAGGGCGGTAAACAGGTAACCGGAAAGGTTTCCCGGATGTTTGATGCTGTCTTTTTTAAGATACAGGCTGATAAATACCTCCTGCACCACTTCCTTCGCTTCTTCTTTCGACTGTAGCCTTTTATACGCGGCATTCAGCAGCGGAATGGCATACATGTCGTATATCACGTCGAAAGCCTCTTCCCTGCCGGAGAGCAGCAGCTGGAAAAGTTCATCTTCGGTGTATGTTGGTTTATGGTTGATAATGAAGCGTATGAGCTTACAAACGTAACGATAATAAGCACCCGCCAGTAATATTATTTTCTCATAAGCTGGACAAAAATTAATTTCTGCTTTGGGGATGGCGGTAAGAGATGCGTGAATCGTTAAGTATATAAACACCCTTCATGGATAATGATCATTTATTGATCCTGATTGAAAAATACTTAAACGGGGAAGCCACACCGGCCGAACAGCGATGGGTCGAAAACTGGTACGCCTCTTTCGATAAATCGGAAAACTGGCTGGAAGAATATACAGCGGAAACCACACAGATAAAACTTGAATTGAAGCAGTCGGTCGGGGAACGGCTTGCGGGCATCCGGCAGCTGGACAGCCTGCATCAGCAGGTATTTACGCCCCGATACGGCCGTTACCTGAAATGGGCAGCCGCGGCAGCCATTCTGGTACTGATCGGCAGTGCCGCAGCCTTCTTTTACTTACGGACTCCGGCAAAAGACATGGAGGTATTGGCAGCAGCTGTCAAATCCCGCACGGCAGCATTGCCCGACGGGTCTGTAGTGACCATACAACCCGGCAGCCAGATCAGTTTCGAGAAAAACTTACCGGGCAATTTGCGGGAAATAATACTGGAAGGCAATGCCAGCTTTGATGTAGCCGCGGCCAGCACTCCTTTTGTAGTGGTAACCGGGAACGTGGCCACCCAGGTACTGGGGACCATTTTCAACGTAGCCACCTTTCCCGGGGCAGACAGCATTATGGTTACGGTATTAAAAGGAAAAGTACGTGTCAGCAAAGCACAACAGGTATTAGGGACACTGGTAGCGGGCGACAGATTACTTTCCGGAAAGGAACATCTTTCGCAGTTCAGATTAAGCAACATACAACTGGCGGAGCTGGAGAACGGGGAACTGCAGTTCGACAAACAAACGCTGGCCGAGATAATGGCCATCTTCGGACAATGGTATGGCTATACCGTACAGGTTACCGACCCAAACATCCTGCAGCAGCAGTTCACGGGAAGTTTCAACAGGCAGGAGCCACTGGAAGATCTACTCAGCATTATATGTGATGTCAACAATATTAATTACCACGTAAACCAAGAGCAAAAACTGGTTATCCTCAGCAGGAAGTAACCATCATCGGATTAGCAACATTAGTAAACACGAGAAATCTTAACGGAACAAAAAGGCCGCCCTGTGATCAGACAAGACGGCCGGTTATTGAGTTCTATTTGCGTAACATAAAACCCTTACAAATCTATGCAATTTCATGGAAATGAAGTAGCACGGGCAGCTGTTGTGCCATGGGCACGGCTGCGTTGTGCTGTCAACCAAAATTTTTTAGCGTTCATGCGGATCTCCACTATGTTTTTCGCCTTACTGGCCGCCACATTTTCCACATTAAAGGCAGAAGATGCTTCTGCACAGCGGCTGAAGGAACTGAAGCTTACACTCAAGGCCGGGAATGAATCCCTGCTGCAGGTATTGCGCCGTATTGAAAAGGCAACCCCGCTGCGGTTCGCCTACAGCGCAACAGAAGTGAACGGCGACCAGCTGGTAACTGCATCTTTCCACAACACACCGCTGGAAGAAGTGCTGAATACCCTGTTGGTAAAGCGCCATTACGCCTGGAAGGAAAAAGGAAACAACATCCTCATCTACCCCGGACATCAGGCCGTAAAAGCCGCTGCGGACTCCATCCTCATCAGGGGCAGGGTCCTTAACCAGGCCGAGCCTCCGCAGCCTATTCCCGGCGCAACGGTATCTGTCAGGGGTACGCCCCGGGGAGTAGCCGCCGATGCCGACGGCTTCTTCGAAATCAGGGCGGGTGCCGGTGAAGTACTCGTTTTCTCCATGATCGGTTATACCCCCCGGGAACATACCGTATCCACCAGTCAGCGCAGCCTTACCATTTCTCTTGCGGAAAGCGTGAGCAGCCTCAATGAGCTGGTGGTAACGGGTTTTACGGCACAAAAGGTGAAACACATGGCCAGCGCCGTGAGCAGTGTGAACATGGCCAATGTGACAAATAAGCCCATTACACAGCTCTCGCAGGCACTGCAGGGCGGCGTTACGGGCATCAATGTAAGCCAGGGTTCCGGCCTGCCCGGTGGTGATGCTGCCGCCATCAAGATCCGCGGCGTAGGCACTTTCCTCAGCTCCGACCCGCTGGTATTGGTAGATGGTGTTCCGTTCGACATGAACAAGCTCGACCCTAACACCATTGAAAGCATTTCCGTTCTCAAAGATGCCGCAGCAGCATCGGTGTATGGTGCACGGGCAGGTAACGGCGTTATCCTCATCACCACCAAAAGAGGCGTGCCGGGTGTACTAAGCCTCCAGTACAATGGTTACGCAGGTTTCCAGTCACCCACCTTCACGCCTGATTTCGTGGATGCAGCCACCTATATGCGGATGACGAACGAGTCGCTCATCAACATCGGCCGCGACCAGCTCTATTCCGACGAAGCCATCAAAAAAACGGCTGATAAATCCGACCCGGTAAACTATCCCGACACCCGCTGGCGCGATGAAGTAGTGCGCCCCCGGTCGGCCATCCAGCAACATTCCATTTCCGTGTCGGGCGGTAACAGCGCCGCGCGGTTCGCGCTCACGGCTAATTACCTCAGTCAGCAGGGTATGGTGAATAACTCCTCCTTTAACCGGGGGAACGTAAGAGCCAACACCAGCGTAGACCTCAGTAAAAATGTAGTGGTGTTTATGGATCTGTTCGCTTCCAGAGACGAGCAGAAGGAACCCTACGCGCTCGGTCGCGGTACCGGTGGCATCCTCGGCTGGGTATACACAGCGCCCCCTAACCTTGCATCCAAATTCCCCAATAAACCCGAAAGGCCCGGATACACCTACTACGGCACCTACGGCGAAAGCTGGAACCCAGTAGCCAACACCGAAATCGGCGGCATCACCAACAGGATACGGGACGAAGTGCTGATCAACCTCCGGCCTAAATGGGAAATATTGCCGGGATTATTACTGAAAGGACAATTCAGCTACCGCGTGTCTTCCGGCGCGGATAAACAAAATAGGGACACCTATCTCTTCTTTGATTACTTCACCGACCAGAAAACCGGGCGGGATTTTTCCGATATCAAATCTGCCAATCCAACCAACCGTTCCAGTTACTACTACACCGGCGGCAATCTCGACTATACCAAAACCTTCGGCAAACACCGGCTGAACGTTATCGGCGGTTATTCGAAAGAGATGAACAATACCGATGCCTGGACGGAGAAAACGCTTACCTCCTTCTTCGGTAAAGCATACTACAGCTACGATGACAGATATCTGCTGGAAGCAGGTATGCGGCGCGACGGCTCTTCCCTGTTCGCACCGGGCAAAAAGTGGGGTAACTTCCCATCCATTGCCGCGGGATGGAACGTGATGAACGAGGCGTTCATGGAATCCCTCAACTTCCTCGACCAGTTCAAGATCCGTGCATCTTACGGTCAACTGGGCAACAACAACATCGGTGCCTATCAATACCAATCTACCATTGATGCCGGCAGCGGTAATGAAAGCACCTTCGGTAACCCGGACATCACCTGGGAAAAAGTAGGTATCCTCGACATCGGGGCAGATATCAGTCTGCTCAAAAGCAAGCTGGACCTTACGTTCGACTGGTACAACAAAAAAACATCCGACCTCATCCTTACCCCCCAACCCTCACTCACTTCCGCCATCAGCCCCACCCCCATCAACATCGGCAGCATGAAGAATGTGGGCTGGGAAGTAAAACTATCTTATAACGCCGATCTCCGGAAAGACCTGAACATCGCCTTCAACGTGGGTTATTCGCACAATAAATCCACCCTGCTGAAACTGGCGCAGGCCACCCCGCTGATAGAAGGCAACATCATCCGCGAAACAGGCGGCGCCCTGTCTGAATACTTCGGATTCAGAAGTATGGGCTTACTGCAGAAAGGTGATATCGAAAAAGGCGTAGCCATCATCCAGGGGCAGGCCCCGGGCGATATCCGCTATGCCGACACCGACGGCAACGGTGTCATCAACGACAACGACAAAGTGAAGCTCGGCAATGCAGACCCTTACAATACCTGGTTCGGCAGCATTTCCCTGAAATGGAAACAATTCGATTTTGAAACCATGGTAACGGGCACCGGTAATGTGGTTACTTTCTACAATGGCAGAATGGCTATACCGTTCAACGCCGCCGGCGAAGGCGGTACGCCTATGACCTGGCACCTCGATTACTGGACGCCTGAAAACCCCGGCGCCCGCTTTCCAAGGCTGCTGCCCTCCCCCGGGTCCAACGAAAGGGCTTCCGATTTCTGGGCCGTTAACGGTTCATTTGCCCGCGTAAAGTACATGCAGCTGGGGTACAACATCCCCATGCCGCAAAAAGGGGCAGTACGGATCAAAGGAGTACGCGTGTATGTAAACGCCCAAAACCCGGTCACTATCAAAAAAATGGAGGTGGGCGATCCCGAAAGCAAAGGAGATCAAACCACTTATCCCATTATGAAGATGTACACCGCCGGCCTGAACGTTACTTTTTAATCCACTAATTATCAATCCATGAAAAGGAATTTATTCATACTGCTGTCTGTATTGTCCATTCCCTTCATTGCCGGGATCAGTTCCTGCAAAAAAGGGTTCCTTGTGCGTGACAACCCCACCGCCACTACCGATGAAAAATGGTGGCGGCTGGAAACCGACCTGCAAAACTCGCTGGGCAGCATTTACGGCGGCTTGCCTTCCGGCACCCTCAGCAACTACGACTTCATGTCCAATTGCAGGATGCACCTCTCCGGCACCACCGATGAAGCCGTTTTCCGTGCCAACTACGGCGACTGGCAAACCTTCCCCGTTGGCCTGGCTACCAGCCAGACCAATACCGTGTTTGAAATCTATAAGAAGAGCTACTATTATATCCGTAACGCCAGCAGGTTCCTCGAAAATTACAACAGGGCATATGTGGAAGACGCTACCCGCAAAAACCGCTATGCCTCCGAAGCCCGCGCCCTCCGCGCCTGGTATCATCTCGATCTGTTCCTGCTGTATGGTCCCATTCCGATCGTAGACCACTCCCTCAGCCCGTCGGAGCAATTTGCTACCCGGAACACGCGGGAAGAGATCATCAGTTTCATTGCCTCGGAACTGGAAATTGCCGCTGCAGGCCTGCCTGCCACCTATCCCGAAAGTGATGCCTACCGGATGAGCAAAGGCACCTGCTACGCCATGCAAACCATTCTGTACCTGAATGCCGGCGATTATGCCAAATGCGCGACCGCTGCGAAAAAACTTATTGACCTCGATGTGTATGAACTTTATAAGAGCAGCCAGCCGGATGTGAGCAGCTATGCATCGCTCTTTTCCTACAGCGGCATCGTGAATAAGGAGCGCATCCTCTTCCGCCGCGGCGGACAGAATGAAGCGTTCTTCAGAAGCGCACCCAAAAGTCTTGGCGGACAGGCTACTACCAGTCCAACCGCAGCCATGGTAAACGCTTATGAAACCCTGCAGGGGGAGTTCATCGACGAGCTGGGGGCCGACAGTCTCACTATTTACCAGGCAGATCCGGCATTCAAAAACAACCGCGATCCCCGTATGGCCGCCAGCGTACTCCTGCCGGGAGAAACGTATGTGAACCGGAAACTGGAACCCTTCAAAACGGGTAGTCCTGACCAGATTGGGCTTACCCAATCCACCCAAACCGGCTTCTGGATCAAGAAATACCTCGATCCGCAGGATGCGGGTACCCCCTGGAGCGGCTCCCTCAACTTCATGATCATCCGTTATGCGGAAGTGCTGCTCGGTTATGTGGAGTCGCTGGTGGAGATGAATGACTGGCAGAACCCGGATGTGGTATTGTATCTCAACCAGATCAGGAACCGCGCGGGAATGCCGGATGTAGACGTTTCAAAGTATAATTCACAAGCCGCGATGCGCAAGCTGATCCGTCATGAAAGGCAGGTGGAGCTGGCATTTGAAGGGCAAAGGCTCTTTGACATCCGCCGGTGGAAAACTGCAGAAGTACTGCTGAACGAATCCGCAAAAGGCGCGATAGATCCCGCAACAGGAAAGGCGGTCATCATCGAGCAACGTAAATTCAACGCTGCAAGAGATTACGTTTGGCCCATTCCCCTCGCAGAAATCAATGCGAATCCCAATATGAAACAAAACCCTAACTGGTAAAAACCACAACAACATTACAGGTTATTCAGATGAAGAAAGCGTTATTTAAAATATGCCTGCTCGGCGGCATACTGCTGTCCGGCTACACGGCCACGGCGCAGGCAGATGAAGGATTGAAAGCGAACGCCAACGAACCGGAAGCGCTCCGCAATGCGCGCATGCGCTGGTTCCGCGATGCGCACTTCGGCATGTTCGTACATTGGGGACTATACAGCGCCGCCGCCGGCGAGTGGAACGGGAAAGATTACGAAGGCTGCGTGGAATGGATACAAAATATGGCCAATGTGCCTGCCGATGTATATGAAAAAAAGCTGACACCGCTATTCAGGCCCAAAAAGGACTTTGCACGCGAATGGGCAAAAACGGCTAAGGAAGCAGGATGCCGGTATGTTATCTTCACCACCCGCCACCACGAAGGGTTTGCATTGCACGACAGCAAAACCACCACCTACGACGGCATGGACGTTACCGGCCGCGACCTTATGCGGGAGATCGTTAACGCCCTGCATGAACAGGGGCTGCGCGTGGGGGTGTATTTTTCGCTGGTTGACTGGCACCACCCGGACGCTTATGTGGAACACGGCATGCCTACACCCGGCGGTGTAAAAAACGATACCCGAGATAATGCGAAGTATGTGACCTACATGCATCAGCAGGCGGAGGAGATATTCTCCAATTACGGCCCTATCGACGTGGTTTGGTGGGATTACAGCTCCAAAGAGATACAGGGCGAAAAATGGGGTGCTAATGCGCTTGTGGACATGGTCAAGAAGCATCATCCCAACATCATCATGAACAACCGGCTCTATCACTTCGATCACAACAGCGAGTATACCCGCGCCAACGGCGACCTCGTTACACCGGAGCAGTTCATTCCCGAAGCGGGTTATAAGGATATGGACTGGGAATCGTGCATGACCATGAACGGCACCTGGGGTTACAGCAAAAACAACCAGCGCTGGCATACCGAAAAGGAACTGGTGCAAAACATGATCGATATCGTTTCCAAGGGAGGCAATTACCTGCTGAACGTAGGCCCTATGGCAGACGGAACCATCCCTGCCAAAAGCGTGGACCTGATGCAGGGGATCGGTGAATGGATGAAGGTGAACGGAGAGTCTGTTTATGGCTCACGGGCAAACAGCATCGGAAAAGTGAACTGGGGACGGATCACCACCAAAAACGGTAAATATTACCTCCACATTTTCCACTGGCCGGAAAACAACAGGCTGCTGGTACCCATTGCACCGGATGCCGGAAGTACGCCCCGCGCCGTGTATCTCGCAGACGAAGCACGTACGCCCCTGCAAACCACCGTGTCCGAACCCGGTATTTCCATCGATATCAGCAATACCGCATTCCGCAATAACCTCGCCACGGTGATAGAACTGGACGTTGCCGGTACCTCTCTCGTACCCTCCGGCATTTTCCCGGATGCCGGCGGCGGTTATCATTTACCTCCCGGCGATGCCATCCTCCACGAGGGTGTTGCATTATCCATGGGCGACAACCCAGTTTTATACAGCTGGACAGCCCTGACCGGCACCGCCACCTGGAACCTCCAGGTAAAGCAACCCGGGAAATACAAGGTGATGCTCCGCGCCGCTTGTACAGATGAATCCGCCGGTTCGAAAATAGCCCTGACTGCAGGCAGCACTACCCTTACCGGTGTGGTTAAAAGCACCAGCAACAACTGGAGTGCTTACCAGGATTGGGAACTCGGCACCGTGAACATTCCCAAAAAAGGCGTGAATACACTGGTGATTAAACCGCTGACCAAACCCGGCCTGGGGGTGATGAACCTCCAACAGGTACGGCTGGTACGCGTGAAATAACCAGCATATCAAAAAAAGAAAAGGGTAGCCGATCATATCAGCTACCCTTTTTTTATGTTTTACGCAGCGCTTTACAGCTTCGTGTAGTGCAAGGTAATAACGCCCGAAGCCATCGTTTTCGACTCCAGCAGTTTCAAATTAATCTTCGGCTCATGGCTGTCGAACAGGCTGATCCCTTCTCCTAATATTACAGGATGCAGGGTTATTTTAAACTCGTCTATCAGTCCGAGCTTCATCAGGCTTTTAGCGAGACCGGGGCTGCCGAAGATCACCAGGTCTTTACCCGGTTGTTGTTTCAGCTTATTCACTTCCTCCGCAATGTTGTCTTTGATCAATGTGGTATTGTGCCAGTCTGCGCTGGTTAATGTAGTTGAGAAAACTATTTTGGGGATTTGCTGCACCCATTTGGCATGTTCCAGTGTGTGGCCTTTTGCATTCGGGTCGTTCAATACGCCGGGCCAGTAACCTTCCATTAAATGGTAGGTGGTTTTGCCGTAAACCGGGGCGCCTACTGTTTTTACCACTTCATCTGCGTATCGCTGCAGTTCTTCGTCGTAGGTCAAAAAGTCGAGGCCGCCATTCTTATCACCGGCAAAACCATCGAGGGACATATGTGCAAATAGAACCAGCTTTCTCATTGGGAGTGTAATTTGTATGTTTTGAACGATTATTTCCAATATACAAAACTATCGCCCCCAAGTAAGACTAATGATGGGGGTTTGTGACAAATAAGGGTGGTTATCTGACAATATACCCGGAACCAGCCTGTAGCGCAAAGGTATAACTCGTATACGGAGAACCAGGTGTAGACGATGTGCTTTCATACTGCACCACACCGGGCTTCAATACCTTGCTGCTGCCGGTGCAGTTAAACCACTCGTCCGTTACTGTATTGTTGAAATCGATGGTACTGGTTCTGGTGATTCTGATCTGCACACTGAGTGTATTCGGGACAGAATACGGCAACGTGCATTCTGAATTGCTGTAGAAACGCACCACCACGTCGCCCGTTACTTTGAGGGGTGTGGGTACAACATTCTCCAGGGTCACTTTGGCATATACCGGAGGAAAGCAGGATCCATTCGTATTGGCGTATTGCTGCCCGTTCAGGGCAACATCATCATCCGCTTTCCGGTCTGCGTCCGCCTGGCTGATAGTGGATGTGTAAGTTCCAGCCGGTACCACATATGAGACATTCTCACCGGTTGCACCGCCGGTACAGTTATTCCTGGTAAACACACCGCTCCGCAAGGCGCTGGAATACTCGATAATGCAATAACCGTAAGTATTCGCATATGTCTGGCCATTTGCATTGATATCGTTCTGCGCCTGCAGGTCTGCATCCGCCTGACTTATGGTAGAGATATACCTCGCTTGGGGCACTGTATAGTAGACCTCAGTACCGTGGGCCGTTCCACAGTTATTACGAGTGAACGCCTGGCTCCTGATTGCGTTCACAAACCATGTGCTCAGCTGTACACGGTGCTGGTAGTCAAATTGCTTCAGGATCTTATTGTTCTGGTCACGGATGAGCCGGAGACGGTTAAAATTATCATATTCGTAGTAAGTAGTTTGGCCTGCCGGATTCGTTTCGCTGGTGATCCCGGTCAGCGGCAGAACGGTATAGGTGTTCACAAATGCCTGTGGAAGGCCGGTCCGGAGTTTGTTCAACTCCGTCCGGATCTGTACGTCTGTATACGTTGATGCATTATCAAGCATAGACTGGCTGATCAGCAGCTGCACCGCGGGCAGGTCGCTCCCGGTTACCTTTGCGAGGGGAAATCGTCCGTTATAGCCCCATACATAGGTCTCCTTTACATCGAATGTCCGCGACTGCTGTTGAATATTCCCCTTAGCGTTGTATGATTCCAGGCTCATCTGCTCCTTATAGGAATTGCTTTTGGTAACCGCGCCACCTGTAACACCCGATTCCGGGAAGTTCAACACCGGAACGGCCATCTCCAAAGCAAAAACCTTGTCCGGCACCGGTATAGTTGGCTTGAAAGTGGTGAACTGGGCGGATAGCAACCGTTTGTTTGTTCCGTCTGCATTGGACCTGTAAACGCATTTTTCGACAACTGGCGTCAGGATATTGACGGTCTGCAGGTTCTTGATCCCGGCCGAGATGTTATCTGTGCCAGTGATTCCCGTATAATTTAACGGATACTTATTGCTCGTCAGCAAGACATCGCCTTTACTACTTGTAACCTTCTCGCTTTTCAGGAGGTTCCCCGTCGTATATTCGTATTCTGTGACAACTTTTAATTCGGCGCCCGTTTGAGCATCGTACTCGGTTACTTCCTTTGTGCGGGGCAATATGTCTCCTTTTACAATTGAATAAGTACTATAGTTGTAAACTGACTGTATCCCTGAATTCGTATACAGGTCATAGGGAGGCGTAGCTGCATTTGTGGTAACCGAATTATCTCCCAGTGCAAAGGCGGATACTTTCAGTCCGGTGAAGATATCGGTACCCGGGCTTGGAGTTGGAAAATAATAATCAAAGATTTCCTTTTGCCTGGGGGAAGGAGTGCCGTTCACGACGGCGTACGTCGTTTTCTCTGTAAGGTAAGGCCTGTTCCAGAATTTATAAGATGCGAGGTAGTACTCGGGGAACCGGCGGGATACGGTAACACCTCCATGTAAATAGCTTTGATTAGGTATAATCGTTTCAGCTTCTACGGGGTCGCTGATTGCATATTTGTATATAATCTTTCCTGTCCCAAAATCTTCCGTTACTTCACTGTACCATCCGGTGTTTGCCTGGGATGTTGCGGCCGAAAGTTCTTCGGACATGGAGGAAGACATGGTCGTTTTCCTTAGGCTGACGATCTTCTGAACACCACCACCACAAAAGAAAAGGCCCAGGGATACTTTTTCTCTTAAAAAGTATTTCGGGTCTGTGATGTCAAACTGTCGGTTACCTTTCCCATAACTGTAGTTCCTGGTAAGCGTGGTACCCTGCACTGCATCGTTGCTGGAAATACTTGCGATCCTAAACCCTCCGCCACTCACATTTTGAGCGAAACCATTTATAACCGCTTCGTATTTGTTAGATTCGTAAAAGAACTGTTGTGATCCTCCGGTAGGATAGGTTATCCGCTTCAGCATACCCACGTCTGATGCCGATAAAGATTTCTTATTCAGACCTGTTAAATTTACAAAATCGGGTAAAGCCGTTGAGCAGAATACACTCGGATCAGTGCCTGGCGGCACAGGAGTGTTATCATAAGGGTTTGAACCAACACGTTGGTAATCGAATCTGCCGTATTCGTTGGCAAACCGGTAATCGCCTCCCGGATCGTTGATGATATAACCAAAGCAGTCGTAGTTCCGGAAATAAATATTTTTGGAGGTATAGTCGAAATGATATCTCTCTACAGGTTGAAGATCGCTTCCTGCAATATGGATGGAATCGAGGAATATGCGCTCTGCGGGGCGGCTGTAGAAAAAGGATACTTTCTTCAGCAGCGCGCCGCTTTTCCTCGATATGCTGATTGTACTCACCGTTCCATCTGTATTTCGCGCGATTACAACCTGTTCATCAGGAGAAGTGATGGAGGATAGTATCTTGGAGCTATAAACGGTTGAGCTGCCCGGCGATGAAGCACCTTTGTTATCTGAAGACCGGAAGCAGTTCAACATTGACGGGCCTTGTGTGCATAATCCAGCCTCGCTATGCCCTTCCAATATAGTTCTGCTGTAGCCCGGTGTGGCGTAAGAAGATTCTTCCTCGGTCTGGTACAGAAAGTTAATTTTATTGGCGAATGGCGTTGTAATCTCGCTTACATGCCAGGCGGTGCTATACTTTTTTAAAACACCGTTCACATATACCTGCAGACTTTCATTATTCTGATCATTTTCGCCCAATTTATAGAGTACACCATTTCCGTCTGTAACGTTAAAGCCTGAAATGACACCGTCGGTCAGCGCATAGTTGATTTTATTAAGATGGGAATTGTCCAGCATGCTAACCGTCCCGTTCTGACGGTTGGAAATGATAAAGTTACCGCTCTGATCGGGCAGCCCGATTGTAAATTGGTCATACTGCCCGTCGAGATCCTCGGAGCTGATTGCAGTAACGGAAGGCAGGTCGCCGTTAGGGTTCATGACGAAGTACCTTGCCAGGTACCGGTCGCGATCATATTTACTGGCAAATCCGCTCAAATAGGTCTGAATTGTTTGTCCACCCGGAAAATTGTTCATATCCGGCATAGTAGAGGCATCATCCAGCCTTCCATACATTGTCCTGGAGATGCGGTACCCCGGGTTAAAGTTCCATCCGAGTCCCACATCGCCACTGGTTTGTCCGAATTTGATCCCGGAAGCATGATAGGATATGCCAATGGGAATCTTAATACCATCGAGACTGATTGTATGAAAATTAATACTGATTTCCGGCAGGCCGTTGTACATCGACACTTTGTAATTGATGAATTTCTCGAACTCCTGTGAGCGGGGAGATGGTGGAATGACCGAATTTAACTGCGCCTGTTGTGCAAAGGAAACAACAGGGGAAAGAAAAGGAGCCAAAAGGAGTAAAATCACAGCATGAAGCATCCGCTTAAATAGGCATCTCATGAAATGGGTATTAGAATTAAGGTAAAGGGTCACACGGCAAGGGAATCTTCATACAGCAAGACGAAGGCTCGCAAACAAATGAAAAAATTAACTAAGCCTGTTTCGCCTACTAAACTATTGAAAAAATACTGATCCGCAAACTCACAACAGAAATTTAATTTAAATAAAATACATATTAAACAGGCTATGGTGTTATAGTTTAGTTTGAACGCACATTCAAACACGTTTCGTTTATATAAATTAATCTTGTAGCCGGTCAGGGATCGCAATTGTCCCTCCTCCCGGCCTTCATGGCTTTGTCCCATTCAACCTTCTTTCCGAAATTTTAAATGCCATGTAATCCCTGCCGTTGCATCCAGACTTTTAGCAATATGCAGCAGCTTTAGTGCACTGGCATACACATTAAGTAACTTCCTTTCTATTTCCGGTGAATGATGCAAGACTAATATAAACACTCGATAATTAGGAAAAATGTCGGGGATGTTGGAACGTTTTCCGGCATTTTGTCTCAACAGTGGTTTATGACGTTCCGGCATACCAGATTGACTTTCCACATAGCATTCCGCCAGATTTGGACGCTCTCCCGTTACTTTTGCCTTTATTAATACCCGAGCGTCATGAAATACTTGTTTGTACTCCTCACCGGCAGCGTTCTTTTTACCGCTGCCTTGGCAACAAAGCCCTGGGACATTTTCACCACTTTGAAGATCGACCCCGAAGATGTACCAGGTTATATCGAAAAGAACTTCGAAGATGGCGAGCTGCGCTTTCCCAACACCCGCGAACTGAAAAAGCTGGAGCCCGCCAAACGCGCGGCCGCCGTTAAGGAAATCGGAGATTATATTAAGAAGTACATGCAATCCCCAACGTATGCACAAAAATTCAGCAAAGACAGGGAAAATGCTAAACCCCAAAGTGCGGAAGGGAAAATAAAGGCGGAAATCGCAGAACTGGAAAAATCCATTCCGGAAGCCGAAAAGGATCTGAAGGAAGCTACCGACGCTACCAAAGGACTGGCTGAATCCCTTGTTAAAATGCTGAAGGAAAAATACAACGCCCTCAAGAACCCATCAGACCCCAAACACGACTTTTACGTTATGACAGTGGCCGGTATGGATTATGCCAACCCTGCGGAATATGAAGCCGCCGTAAAAAAGTGGGATGCGGAATACCCGGCTACGCCGAAAGACCTCATCCGTAAACGCTTACAGCAATTCCTCGAAATTACTGCCGATATCAACTTTGCAGCAGCGCTGAAAGAAGATTCGCATGGCGTACTATACTTCGTGGACTACGAACTGGAACAAAAACATGAATATTGGAAACTTTGTTTCCGCAGTGGTAAGGAAACCGCAACGGCTGCCAGGGCATTTGCGGATCAGTGGTTAAAAGAATTAAAATAGATATGAAAAAGATACCAGTAATGCTTTGCCTCCTCCTCGTTACCGGGAGCAGTGCTCATGCCCAGCGCTTCCTGAAGAACATGGCCAACAGGGCCGAAAATGCAGCCACCAATAAGGCCGGTAACGCCGTGGAGAAAACGGTGAACCAGGGGGCTGACGAAATTCTGAACGGACCTAAAAAGAAAGAAGAGCCTGCTCTCCAAAAGAGTACAGGCGCGGCCGAAGACAAATCAACCCCGGCAGCAAAATCAGCTTACACACCTGTACAGGCCTATTCCAAATTTGACTTCGTGGCCGGAGAGCAGGTATTGATTGCGGACGATTTTTCACAGGATGCAATCGGTGAGTTTGCCATGCACTGGAATACCAACAACAAAGGTGAAGTGGTGGCAATGAAAGACAATACGAAATGGCTGAAACTGGCGCAGGCAGGTACCTATACCACACCCAACTCCAAAATGCTGCCCGAAAACTTCACCATGGAGTTCGATATGATTCTGGACATGCAAACCAAAGGCTACCTGTTCCCGGAAATGACTTTTACACTATTCAACAGTGGTGCAGAGTCGCCTACCGGCAATACAGTCTTCAAAAAATTCCATGAAAATAAAGCCGTACAGCTGAACTTCTTCCTCGCACAAGGAAATAATACCCGCAGCACCCTCACTACGTACGCCAAACATTATGAAACATTCAAGTCGGCTGTACAAACCGTAAAAGTGCTGGAAGATAATTATGGCAAGCCGGTGCATTTTGCCATCAGCGTGCAAAAGACGCGCTTCAGGATGTGGATTAACGAACAAAAGGTATACGACATGCCCAAGATCATTGACGACCAGTTCAACCAGCTGGCGATCGCCATCAGCAGCTCTAACTATAAAGACGATGAGCTGGGCTTTTACATCTCCAACTTCAAACTGGCGACCGGTTATCCGGACGTACGCGCCAAACTGCTCACAGAAGGCAAGTTCAGCACTACGGGTATCACCTTTGATGTGAATTCAGACGTAATTAAACCTTCTTCTCTTGGCGTGATCAAGGAGATCGGCACTGCCTTGCAATCGGACCCCTCCGTGAAGGTCAGGATTACCGGTCATACCGACAGTGATGGTGCAAAAGCAGCCAACGAAACTTTATCTAAAAAGCGGGCTGAGGCGGTGAAAAAGGCGCTGGCAGATATACATGGCATTGCGCAGGACAGGATAACCACTGAAGGTAAAGGCGCTGCCGTACCTGTAGCGGAAAATACCAGTCCCGAAGGCAAAGCAAAGAATCGCCGCGTGGAGTTTGAGAAACTGTAGGTGTACCGGGTATGCCGTAAAGCTCAGGTTAGCATTCCATTGAAAGCTTCATCCCCTGCGGATTATGAATAGAACTACAGCCTTAGCTGAAGCTTAGCGCAATACTCCTTCACCCAATTGTTGTTATTAGTTGTATTTCCAAGCCGTCCAAAGAACGGTTCATGGAAAGGAACATTATGCAGATTAAAAATCTACGACATGAGTTCCACTGCTTCTTCTACAATGATTGAAATCGCACAAAACTCTTCAGCAATTGCGCAAAGTACATTCCGCATCGTGCAATCCTGCCATCAACGTAATGGGCACACTCATGGAAGCTGTAGGGAGCCAACATGAATGCCAATTACAAAACGCTTAGGAAGAATGAGGAAGAATGATGTTCGTAAGGTACGCAAAGACGGCACTTGTAATATCCTCTCCCCTCACAGGCCTTGTTGGCTACAGCGTTCGGATTGCCCAAAGTCAATACTCCCTCGCATACTGCAAAAAAAACATCAAGAAAGATCAAAATGCCAATTTTATACTATCGATTTAGAAACGATCTTAGCTGATACTATTCAAATCGAATATCATAACGGGTCTGTATGCCCAGAAATAGTATAAAACAAGTGATGAATAAAAAACTTCTAAGCATATCATTTGCACTCATGACTTTCTTAATATTACCGGAAGCCTGGGGGCAAACAAAAAATATTCGGGCAAAGTTAAGAGAGATTGCCAAAATCCCTTACCCCGACTCGTCCATACGCATATCATCGACAGGATTTACAACTTATTTCGTCAACCCGGCCGCAGGCAACGATCAAAATATTGGCACCAGCGCAACCGCACCATGGAAGTCATTTGCCAATATAAATGCTTTACGATTAGCGCCGGGCGATAAAATTGTGATAGCACCGGGCATACACGAGCAGACATTGATGGTATATGGAAAAGGAAAGCCTGAACAGCCGATCGAAATTCAGTTTTTGCCCGGGAAACATCAATTCACTTCTCCCAGGTCCTTACGCCGTGTATGGTATGTCTCAAACACAGCAGACTTTACGTTCAGGCCCAAGCCCTGTGCTATATTAATGGAAGGCGTAAAACATGTAAAAGTGTATGGTGGCGGCGTTGCAGGAAAAGGCAAAACAATCATTATGATGAGCGGGCCTGAGCGGATGGTTAAAGTCATCAATCACCTGTCGGACGACGTTTCCTATGAACACTTGATTTTCGATCTCAAGCGCCCGTCGGTCTCTGAAATCATGGTATTGAATGCCAGCGCGGATGCTGCCACGATTCAGGTAGCGGAAGGATCAACATATAAAATTGAAAATGGAAAGTTTGACTGGACAGGCGATTTGGGGCATGGCTGGATGATGGCGCAGGAAGCTGACCTGAAAACAATGAAATCGAAGCGGCTGGACAGATGGTCTCCTTTTGAAGGCAGTACTGCCGTGGCTTTGGGGAACGGGAAAATACGGCTTCATTACCCTAAAAAAGATGGCATTCTGGAAAAAGGGAAATCCTATGGCTTCCGGTATATCCTTCACGATTTGCTTAGTTTTCATAATGCCCACAGTAAGAATATTTCTTTCTACGATTGCGAAATAAATGCAATGACCAATATGTCATTCGTTAGCCAGTTTACGGAGCATCTAACTTTTCGACGCGTCAACGTCGTTCCGCCTGCGAATACCAATCGTGTTACCCCATCCAGCATGGATGTATTTCATTTCGCCAATTGCCGGGGTCAAATTACGATCGACTCCTGTAAAATATCCGGAGCGGGCGACGATGGCGTGAACTACCATGGAATAAACATAGGCGTTGTTGGAAAACCGGCCGCAAACAAACTGCAACTACGCTTTATGCAACAACAAACGTATGGGTTCGCTCCCTGCGTTCCGGGCGACGAGCTAGCGGTCATTAATCATTTGACGTTAAATGAAATAAAAGGCAACCCACGCCGAAAAGTAACCGCGGTGGAAGTGATGTCAGGCGATACAACCCGGAAAAACTGGATTGTCACGTTGGATGGGCCTGCACCGGTTTTCAGCCAGGGGGATGTAGTGGATAACCTTTCATGGCATGCAAATATTACAATCAGTAACAACCTGATAGAGCTTGCCTCCTGTCGCGGAATACTTGCTACTTCCCGTGGAAAGATCGTTATAGAAGGCAACAGCATCAACAGCCTTATGCCCGGGGTGCTAATAGAAGATGATGCCAACAAATGGTGGGAATCGGGACCGGTTCGTGATTTGGTAATCCGGAATAATACTTTTCTCAACTGCGGTATTGATATTGCTCCCCAAATCATCAAACAAGACGGAGCGGTACATGAAAACATCAGCATTGTGGGCAACAACTTTGTTGGAGAAGCAAAAACGAACCCTACGGAATCAAGGGGACTGATAAAGTGCCCGTTCATTACGGCACGGGGCGTCAAAGGGTTAATAATATCCGGCAATAAATTCCCTGGTGAAGTGTCGGTATATACTGAGGATTGTGAAGATGTGATAATCGAAAACAACCTCACAAATCAGCTTTAATGGGTCTCCGAATTCCCGGCATAATTTGACGGGCTTTCGTGCCTGATCTAAAAAATGGGCTGAAATAAGAGGCTGCTCAATCCGATTGAGACAGCCTCTACTTTTTACATCTGATTAATTTCAACTGGTGACGTTGAAACTATCGTCATATTCGACAGTACCATGCGGTACAATTCCTGTAAATGACTGTACCTGGAAATACTCGGCAGGGGCATGCAGGTAATGCAAACGAGCATCGCTTCTGAATCCGAACCGGCCATAATAGGAAGGCTCACCCAGCACTACACAGCCGGCTGCATGCAGTTCCCGCAATACGTCAATGCCGGCTCTTATCAGACCAGAACCCACGCCGGATCCCTGTTTAGAAGGGATCACCGATACAGGTCCCAGTCCAAACCAGCCTTCAGTTCCTGATGAAATGATTACAGGCGATATAGCAATATGTCCTATCAATACTCCCTCCTCCTCTGCTACCAGAGAAACGGTCAATTGACCATTTGCGCGAAGGGCTTTTATGATAAGCGATTCCGTTCCACTGCTATATGCTGCAGAGGCAAACGCAGCCTTTGTTACCTGATCGACAGCCTCGATATCAGAAGGCTTTTCCCTCCTGATAATATAATTGTATATGTGCATTTCTGATGGAATTAAATAAAAATAGGAGATCCTGCTCCTGCTGAATACGCAGAAGCCATGAATAAAATTATCAGTTGAAGATTTAATTACCTGGACAGTAATTACTGTAATACAATATCCATCATACTCTCAAATTGAAGAAAAGTAAATCCGTCGCGAAAATAAAGAAAAACGGTGATAAGGGATCAAGTAAAATTCCTGGGGGATTTAAAAGTTAAGCATACAGTTTAGCCAGTCTGAAAAGGAAGAATTGAATATCTCTCACCCCTCTCATACTATTCCTAAACGCTTTTACCTTCGCATTGAATGATTCTGCAGCAGCATTGGTTGCCCTGTTATTGAAGAAGTTCAGTATGCCCAAATAATGGTTCTGTATCGTCCTGGCAAGGGTTCTGAAGGAGGCAAGCCCTGCTTCTTCCACGTCATTATACCATAACGCCAGCTTCTTAAATGCCTGCTCCTTGCAGGTGGACAACCGATAAACTTCTCCCAGCCGCAAAGACAGTTGATACGCTTTCTGAATAACAGGATAGCGGCTAAAAAGGAGTTCGCCCCGTTGCTGTTGCTCCCTTGTCCAGAGCCGGTGGTGTTTGAACAGCAGATACCTGCTGCGGGCCAGTAACTGCTTAAGCGTATCTCCGTTAGGTAAAACCTCGGGATGATAAGTCTGTTGCAGCTTACGGGCCTGTTCATAAGACAGATTTTCCTGCTCGAGCGCTTCCCACCGGTAATGGATCCGGGTCTCCTGTACAGCATCAAAAGCCAGTTGTTGCACATGAAAACGATCGGTTACCCGGTGGGCATTGGGGAAACATCTTTTGACTGCAAGATTTAAACTCCCGGACATATCCAGCGTCACCTCCTGCACAGTATTGCGGAGGCGTTTGGGTATCTTTTTTAGGATATCTATCAGGTAATCAGCCTGAGTGCCCTTGATCATCGCCACGATCGAGCCTTTGCGGCCCTTAGCCAGCTTATTGGTCACAATCGTATACAGTTCTCCGCTGGAGAATGCTGTTTCGTCAATGCTTAAATATGGGCTGATATTCTGCTCGAAAAGCATCCAGTGTTCAGCATGTTCTTTCTGTTTCCAGTCATGAAAGTCGCTGAGATGATGCTTGTATTGCTGCTGGAGCTGTTTGCCGTCAACTTGGAAGAGTTGCCCCAGTTGGGTCGGGCTAATGGGATAGTTATCTAAATGTCTTCTTTAAAAAAAGACCGAACTCATTGGTAATTCGAGTTCCGTCGGCGACAAGGTTCCAGTCTCTGCTGATGGTTTGACCTGTTTCTACAATTTCCCAGCGTCGCCGTTTGATGACCAGGGTCACCTTCTGGCCCCGGATAGGGAAATCCTGCACCCTGATCTCGTCCAACAGTCCTTTGGAATGCAGTTTTACATCCTTATACTCTTCAGGAACCTCGTTACGCTCCTCCAGGTAAATATGAAGCCCATTGGGCGATTGAGTGGTTTTGATCAGGTCAAAATATTCGAGTATGCCGGCTGGCAAAAGGAGTTCGATGAGTTGTTTATAGTTCTGGTCCACGGAGATCATTGAAATAGCATGCAAAAAAACGATTTTTTTAGCCTTCCCCCAACTTTTCAACTTGATCCGTGATAAGCCCTTCAGGACAGGAGGCCACCAGTTCACTTGATCCGTGAAACCCGTGCTGGCAGACGGATTAAAACGAAAAAAGGTACGATTACTCGTACCTTTGTGATCCCGCTGGGACTCGAACCCAGGGCCCATACATTAAAAGTGTATTGCTCTACCAACTGAGCTACAGGATCATCACCGTTTCATTTGGGATTGCAAAGATAGGAATAAAATTATTCTTGCCAAATAATTCATGAATTTAATTCCCCATCCCCTCTCAAAGCAGCCACCACTTTACTTCTTCGGCGAGAAAAATATTTTACGCACGCCAGCATCCGATGATTTGCGCTCGTCATATACATGCAGTGAATAATATTTTCCGGCAGCCCAATCATCTACCATATTATCGTAAAACGCACTGCCGGGATTACCGCTTTGTCCACCGGGATAGATCCCCCATGCCTTCGTTTCCTTACCCAGTTCCACCACCATCCGCCACGATGGACCATGCGTCTGCTTCGTTGCGTTTACGATATGCGCTCCACCGCCGGTATGCAGTCCCATCCTGCTGAATGCGGGGATGCTCCTGCTCAGGTGACGAATATCAGTGCCACGGTTGCCTCCGATCGACAGATCGCCCCTTGCGGCTATGGCCGCTGCCGTATCCGCAGCTTCCTGCAGTGCAGCAGTTACCTGGTCGGCCAGGGTTTCGCGGGAAGGTGTTTTGATATCATCCACAAAACGCATGGCGCTGTCACGCATGAGCCAGTACAATGTAGCCTCTGCTGTGGGCATATGCCAGACCAGACTGTCTTTTTCCGGCATTTCATCGCGCCAGATGCGGGCGTTCAGATTAGCCCACCAGAGGTTGAACACGGTAGCAGCCTTACTGTCTGGTGAGGATACGCCATCCCATTGAAACATCATCTCCCAGTAAGGCCGTTGTGCGGCAGTCAGCTTGTTTGGCATTACATAATCAGACAGGAAGGGCACCGCGCTCACGGCGAGGCGGTTGGTATTGTCGTTCTGCAGGCGCATCATATCTTCAGGCGTTACACCCTGCATGGCACTCAGCTGCTCCTGAATACGGAGGCCCCGGTAAACTGAGTAGTAGCCGAACATATTGTAAGGGAATGTACTATCTGTGGAATGCTGGTTGGCCGACTGCACAAAGCCCTGTGCGGGGTTCTGAATGTGCGGGTTCTCGCTCATGGGAATATATCCCTGCCAGGCATAGGTACTGTCGCTGCCGGGCATCACGAATTTACCCTGATCTTTCCAGCGCAGCGGGTGCTTTCCGTTCTGCCAGATGGCAATACCATCTTCCTTCCCTGCAAACACAAAATTCTGGGCTGGCGAGCCCCATACTGCCAGTGCTTCTGTATAACCGGTGTAGTTCTTCGCGCGGTTGAGGCGGTAGAGGCTCAGTAGTTCGTTGGATGGGTCGTGGGCGGTCCACCGCATGGCAAGATATCCGTTACCGAATCCTTCGCCACCAAAACCGGGATCGTAGAGTACAGGACCCCAAACAGTATAGGCTACGGTATCAAGGTAAGGCGCTTCGCCTTTGATACGGATCTCTTCTACACGGGCATCGGCCTTTTTCCATTCACCGTTGAAGCGGTATTCGCTTTTGCCATTGCGGAACTCCATGGTGTAATAATCCAGCACATCCATATAACCATTGGTAAGCCCCCAGCCGATGTGATCGTTGAAGCCGATGATAATACCGGGAGCGCCGGGGATGGCCACACCATAAACGTTCAGGTCGGGCGTATGGATCTGCATTTCATAAAAGATCGAGGGCAATGAGAGCGTCAAATGCGGATCGTTGGCGAGAATGGGCGCACCACTTTTCGTTTTACTGCCAGACACTGCCCAGTTGTTGGACCCGTTATCCGGATCGGGACGGGAACCGGGCCTGAAAGCGCCTATACCTGCCGTTACCACGCTATCGGGCGGGGGGATGGCTTTCAGGGTGGCAGCAGGGAAGGGCGTGCCTACGGGTATGATAGGGGCAATTACATCGGGCCAGTCGGGGTACAGCTGATGGAAGATCTCTTTCCCGAAGCGCTGCCGCGCGTTGGAATAAGCGATATCATCGCCGGTAGAGGCCAGGTCATACGCCATGTATTTGATGAGAAGCGCGGATTTGAGTTTGGTCCAGGGTTCGGGGGCATAGCCCAGGAGTTTGTACTCGAGCGGATAATCACGTTCGCGGAGCGAGGTGATGTAGGCATTTACACCATCGGTATATGCGCTGGTGATGAGTTTGGATACAGGGTCTGCATCCATGGCTTTTACGGCCTGTTCTGCGGCATATACCATCCCTTCGCGGCGCTTCAGGCGGTCGTAGTGCAGGAGTCCCGGACCGAGGATCTCACAGAGCCTGCCGGCGGCGGCATGGGTTTGCAGTTCCATTTGCCAGAGGCGGTTTTGGGCGTGGAGGTAGCCCTGCAGGAAGTAAGCGTCATGATCGTTCCGTGCAAAGAGATGTGCCACCCTCCGCTCGTCGAGCCATACACTGGCGGAGTCCTGCAGGCCGGCCAGTGACAGCTGCTGTGGTGAAGCATCAGCCCCGGTTTTTTCAGCATGTACCCAGAAACCGTGCTGGGGACTGAACAGCATGCCAAAAGCGGGTTTATTGGCAAAACGATGGTTGAGCGCCCAGACGAGGGCGATGGTGATTAGCAGGGGGAGAATTCTCATAGCGTTACATAGTTGCCGGTTCGGCGAGGAAGATGTCGATTACCTTATTTCCAATGTCTTCATACATACTGAATATCATTTTCAGTGCTGCATATAATTCTTTATAGTTGGTGAAAGCGGGTGTTGGAAAAGACGGGCCGGTGTATCCCATTTGCTCCGGAATGAGGGCAAACTTCCCTCCTACACGTGTGTCGTGATCCAGATCGAACGCCACATCCACTTCTATCTTTCCATCTTTTAGTGCAATGCTCAGGCCAGAGCCAAGGCCTTTTACAGACCGGGTATCGTCCACACCTTCTACCTGATAGAGGGAATTTGCGGGATCATAGACAGTTTTACGAAAACCGAATTCCATGATCATGTCCTGTGCTTCTGTGATGCTGAGGTCAGTAAAGGGCGACGTAGTCTGAAACTGCTCAGTAAAAGCCTGGTACCAGGAAACAAACTCAACCTCTTCTAATACTTTTTTCCAGACGGGATGTAAATCCATAAAATAGTTTTAGAAGGTTAGGAAATCTATCGTTAATATACGCCTTTTCAGGAATATGACAAGACAGCGGCCGCCAGGTTTTCCACTTCTTCCTCCGTATTAAAACTATGTAACACAACCCTCAGCCGCTCCTGCCCTTTAGGGACGGTAGGATGTAAAATTGCCCTCACGTCCATGCCATTATCCTGCAAATGCTGCGCCAGTCCGCGTGCATGTTCATTCCCCGGCGCCATCACTACCTGAACAGGTGTTTCGCTGGTGCCTCCGAGGCGTTTGCGGAACTGCTGTATGAGGCGCTGCAAATGTATCCGCTCTTCGTGCAGGTCCGGGAAAATATCGTATGCCGCCAGTATAACGGCTACTGCCTGCGGCGGCAATGCGGTAGTATAGATAAATGCACGGCAGAAATTGATGAGATAATCCCGCAGGGTAACCGTTCCCAGAACAGCAGCGCCATGGCAGCCTACCGCTTTACCAAAGGTATGAACCCGTGCAAAGCAGTGATCCTGTAACCCGAGCGCCTGTACCAGTCCTTCCCCCTTTTCTCCCACAATTCCGGTGGCATGGGCTTCGTCTACTATCAGCAGGGCGTTATGGCGGCTACAGAGGTCCGCAATATCGCGGAGAGGCGCCATATCACCATCCATACTATATACGGATTCCACGGCCACAAAGGTTCTGCCATCAGCATTTACGAGCTTCTTTTCCAGGTCATCCACATCGTTATGGATAAAGGAAAAGGACTGCGCGGGCGACAGCCGTATGCCGTCTCGTATGGAGGCATGGATGAGCTGGTCGTAAATGATCACATCCCCTTTTTGCGGAACAGATGCAAAAAGGCCGAGGTTGGCATCGTAGCCGGAGTTGAAGATGAGTCCGGCAGGTGCTTCATGAAAAGTTGCGATGAGTTTTTCGGCCTGCTCCACCAGTTCATAGTTCCCCGCAAGGAGCCTGCTGCCCCCGCTGCCATGTACCTGTGGCAGTTGCCGGCAGATCTGAAGGGCCTCTTCCTGTACTCGTTCACTGCGGGCAAGCCCGAGGTAATCGTTGGAACAGAAATCGATGCGCTGGCCACCGAGGCGCAGCTGGCGGAAGGCGTGCTGCTCACGGCGCTTTTCGAGTGCATTGCGGAGAAAGTCTTCTTTTTGCATGATTCAAAACTAAGTATCTTATCTGTAACTTCGCTTTCCAATACTAACAGCTTATGAGCAGTAAAGTTTCGATCCTCGGCCTGAAATTACCTACCGACCCCCGATGGGTAAATCTCGCCGCTATTTCCCTCGAAGAAATCCTCACCGACCATGCCTTTTGCGAACAAAAAGCTGCCACTTCCGCCATATCACTCATACAACGGTACCCCCACAGAGCGCGGCTGGTAGAAGAACTGGCACCCCTTGTTACAGAAGAATGGGGACACTTCCGGCAGGTGCTCGCGGAAATGAAGAAACGCGGCTTTGCCCTCGGTAAACAACGGAAAGATCTGTACGTAAATGAACTGATGAATTTCCAGGAGAAAGGCGGCGCGCCGGATGTGGTACTGCTCGACCGGTTGCTGATGTTCGCACTGATAGAGGCACGCAGCGCGGAACGCTTCCGGCTGTTAAGCGAAGGACTGGAAGACGATTACCTCCGCGAATTCTACCGCAAATTCATGATCTCCGAAGCCGGGCACTACCGCATGTTCATCGACCTCGCCAACGAATATATCCCCGAAGAGAAAGTCAGGAAAAGGTGGATGGAATGGCTGGCATTTGAAGCAGACATGATTGCGAAACTGCCGGTAAGGGGCGACAGGATGCATTAATTTTTTGATAAGTTCTGCTATAAAGAAAGGCCGGATGCATTGCTGCATCCGGCCTTTCTTATGATAAGCATAATTATTATATCAGCGGGTCTGCCGGAGTGTTAGGGTTGTTATCCCTTTCATTCAGCGGATAAGGATAGAAATTGCGGTTCCTCTCCTCCCCTGTCTGGTTCGGACCGGGGCGGCCAAACCGGCGGCTGTCTTCCAGCTCCTGGCCGGAGATAAACATTTCCAGTCTGCGTTGCTTGTAAATATCCGTGAGGATGGCAGCCTGTGTTACCGCACCGGCGTATGGCGACTGATCAGCCCCTACACCGTAAATATCATCCACCGCCTTCTTTGTGCGCACGGCATTCAAAGAAACGATGGCATTGGGGAACGACGATTGCCGCGCATAGTTTTCGGCCATAATCAGGTGCATTTCTCCCGGGAGGTATACCGGATACGATGCAATGTTGTTCAGCGCAAAAGCTTTCAGCGGAAAGGTAGTGGCTGTGGTTTGGCTGATGTAGAAACCTACACGCGGATCTGAATTAGCCGGTACCGGCGCAAGGCCATTGCGGAGGCCTAGCGTAGAGTCGATGGCACCAAACACGTTCACAGTAGCGGCCAGATCACCAACCGGGTTGGGTGTGGCGGTAGAGAAGCGGAACTCAGATTTAACCGTGAGGCTGGCAGCCTGCGCGTAAGTAATAGCCTTTGTGCCATCCGCCGCATTATACGTACCCGTGATCATGCTCTGGATGTTATAAAAACGGGCCAGCAATGCCTTGATAGTACTTTTTGCGTTGATGCCCGCAGGTACTTTACCAAGGAATTTGGTACTGATGGCAGTTGTATTCAGATCTGCATCCGCACTTTCCAAAATCTCAATTACTTTCTTCAGTGCTACGGCACGCGGACTGAAAGTGGCGTTTGCACTGCTCACCATGGGTATCTGCTCGTAATACTGCACAAGCATGCCCATACTCAGCGCGTAGAAGATGCTGGCATAAGCTTTCAGTCCGACACGATCAGCAGGATCGTTGGATATGCCGAGATTGGCCAGTACCGTTTCTGCTTCTGTGCGCGTAAGCAGGCATTGCGTCCACATCTGTGTAATGAAGGAATTATTCAGTGTTATGGCGCCTTTGCCTGTTTCCACTTCCTTCTCACTGGTATTACCGATATTGATGGTATAGAGCGCGTAAACGCTGTATCCACCACCCACGGTAGAACAATAGAATGGACTTTGACGGCCGATGGTAAACCTGCGCTGCAGGCCCGCGCAAAGGGTCATGAGTGCGTCCGGACTGGATATGACCACGGGCACCGATGCTTCGCTGGGATTCAGATATTCCTTGTTACAGGAAGAGCCGGGAAGCAGCGTTATTCCTAAGAGAAAAGCTACAGCTATTCGTTTTATATGATGCGTTTTCATGTTACAATTCTTTTGTGATTAGAAACTGGCGCGGAGCGATAATTGATATGTTCTCGGGATAGGCACATTACCGAAGTCGATGCCACGGAGTACGGCACTGTTGCCGCCGGCGTTCGTTTCGGGATCATAACCATCATAATTGTCGAAGCTCACCAGGTTGCGGCCCGTCAGCGATACAGACATGGAACGTATCCATTTTGCAAGGGAAGGCAATTCATAGCTGAGCGATACTTCACGGAGTTTAATATAGGAACCATCTTCCACACGATACTCTTCTGTATTATATACCGCGAAGATGTATCCCCTCGGCAGTTCACCTTTGATCTCTTTTTCCGACACATCTCCGATACCTACACCCTGGCGGGTACGGCGGTCGGCATTAAACACTTCCTGTCCCAGCGCACCGTCGAACAGGAAATTAAAGGTCAGTTTCTTATAAGCAAGTGAGTTACCGAAGCTAACGATCCAGTCGGGATGCGGGCTGCCGATCACTTTACGGAGCAGCGATTTTTGCGTGGGGTTATTGATCGCAGCAATAGGCCGGCCCTGAGCGTCTACCGCCCAATTGCCATTAGCGTCGCGCTCAAAGTAGTTACCATAGAATACACCGATAGGCTCGCCTGCGAGGATTACTGAAGGAGAACCTCCGGCGTTCGCCAGCGAGATCGGGGTAACCTGGCTGGAAGAGGTTACCAGGTTTTTGTTACGGTTCACTGAAGCGGTCAGGTTCCAGTTGAAGTTCTTATTGGTAACAGGCGTTGCTGTGATCCCCAGTTCCCAACCCTTGTTGGTTAAGTCGCCCACATTCTCGATGCGGCTGGTACCGCCACTGGAAGGCGCCAGTGTGCGTTCTACCAGCAGGGAGCTGCCTACAATCTTTTTGTTGTACACGGTGAACACCACACCAAGGCGGTTGCGCAGGAACGAAAGGTCTACCCCTCCTTCCATCTCGCTCGCCCTTTCCGGCTCTACAACAGCGTTACCCAGTCCGGGGAAGAGATTGTAAGTAGCGATGCCATTGATACTGGCGGTTGTATACGATGTAAAGCGCTGATATGATCCGATGCCGGACAGGTTACCCGCCAGGCCCCATGAACCTCTCAGGCGCGCGGAGGAAAACCAGGAGCCCATATTGTCCCAGAAATCCATCTCATTCAGATTCCAGGCGAGGCTCGCCTTGGGATACCAGTAGTTGCGGGTATCTTCCGGGAAGCTGGTAGAACCATCAATACGCGCAGCCAGCGTCAGGAACGCAATGTTGCGATAACCGAAGGTTTCCTGTAAAAAGGCGCCATATACCTGGCGCTGATCGTAACTATAACGGGGGTCCAGCTTGGTAGCGGCACCGGTAATGGCAGTAATGCCGGGCAACATATCGCGCCCTTCATTATACTGACCACTGATCTTCTGATACTGATGGTTGAAGCCAACGGTAGTCAGAGATGAGAAATTACCAAACTTTCCATTGTAGGAAATGTTGAAATCGTTGTTAACCAGAAATGTGTTCACATTCGCTGCTGACGCATATCCTGTACCCTCCTGAGCGGAGATGTAAGGATAACGCTCAATGAAGTTGTTGCCCTCCTGACTGAAATTATCAATCCCAAGGATGTAATCAATGCTCAAACCCTCCACCGGCTTAATCTTCACTTGGAAATCGCTGATAGTACGGCTCACCTGCTGGGTGAGTTTCATATCCTCGATCACACTCAGCGGATTCACACGTGTAGGCTCTACAGCCTTCAGATTGCCGTTAACATCACGCTCATGAATGTTGTAAAGGTTGTTTGTGATGTTGATGGAGTTGATGGGGCTCCAGAATACGTTACCATTAGGCTTTTCGTTGGAGAAACTGTTGGTATACGCCACACCGCCCGTAATAGAAATGTATTTATTGATCTCCTGATCTATACGCGCTTTGAAGTTGAACCTGCGGAAGTCGGTATTCTTAACGATACCTTCGTTTTTATAATACCCTCCGGAGAAATAATACTTCGTTTTCTCCGATCCACCGCTCATGGATACATAGTTATCCGTACCGATACCGCGCTGGAAGATATCGTCCTGGTAATCGTAACGGGTTACATCTACGAGGTCAGTACCGAGGCGACGCGTCTGTCCATCAGGGCGGGTATAAACCACATGGGGTGATGTAACTGGAACGTCACTGATATTACCGAGGCGCAGGGCAGCGGTACCAAACTGTTTACCATAAGTAGAGATATATACCTTCTTACGCAGTTCGTTCATGATGATGCTGGTACCTACATCCACTTTCAACTGACCGGCTTTGCCGGATTTGGTTGTGATCAGCACCACGCCATTGCTGGCACGGGCGCCATAAATCGCGGATGCGGAAGCGCCGGGTATCACGTCGATCTTCTCGATATCGTTGGGGTTGATATCCGCGAGACGGTTGGTACCGAAATCTGCACGGGGGTTACCTGCCACGTTCAGGTTGGTCACGTTATTGGTAGCATTGCTGATTACCACGCCATCCACCACATATAGTGGTTCGGAAGAACCCATGATGGTGCTGGTACCGCGCATACGAATGGAGATACCGCCTGCAGGGTCGCCAGAGGTTTGAGATATCTGTGCACCGGGAACTTTACCCTGCAGCGAAGCGCTCAGGTTACCGGAGCCTGTATTCTGCAGTTGTTTGGCATCTACCGAGTTCACCGTATTGCCCAGTTGCTTGCGCGACTGGCGGAGGGAAGACCCGATTACCACTACTTCATCCATTTTCAACACATCTTCTTCCATCACCGCATCGGCCGTAGCGGTACCACCACTTACGGTTACGGTTTTAGAAATGGTTTTAAAACCGATGCCGGAGAACTCAAGGATGTAGCTCGTCCGCTGAGCGTTGGTTGTAAAATTGTACTGTCCGTTTTGATCAGTATTGGCGCCGGAGGAAGTAGCGCGCAATACCACTGTAATGCCCGGGATGGCCGAACCGTCCGGGGCGGTTACTTTACCGCTGAAACGAACCTGCGCCATTAGCACGCAGGCCGTTAGCTGGAAGAAGAGGAGCAATGAGATTGCTTTCCACCTTCTTTGCTGATAACTAATTGGATTTGTCATGACGAATCTGGTTTAGACTAAAAAAATGAATGGGAGAATCGATTTTGGTTGATGTATGTTGTTCACATGATGTCATTGAGCCTTGACTGCCGTTTTTTGCGGCAGATTGCTGTCGGGGGTAAAGCCTTTCTTCGTCATTTAATTTTTGCCGGGGTCTGGCTTCCGTTCTTCTGTTGATTTTGTCCTGTCTGATTTAGATTATTTCCAGTCCTGCGTTACGGTATGGCTTCAGCAGCGCATCATCCGGGCCGAGTTCTGTGATTATGGTATCGATACTATTGATATTGCAAACTTTCAGCCGCTGAGCGGTATTGATTTTTTCCGAAATAGCCAGAGACACTACTCTGGAAGATGAGTCGATCATAGCTTTTTTGATCTGCACTACATCCCGGTCGTTATCAGTTAGTCCGGCGTGCAGGTCGATGGCATTGGTACCCAGAAAGCATATGTCTGCCTTTACCTGCCTGATCTGTTCGATGGCAGCGCCTCCTACTGTTATTTTGGAGTTCTTCAGCAGGCGGTCTCCGATCAGGATCACGTCGATATGCGGATGCTGGGAGTACTCATAAGCCACGGGCAGGCTTCCGGTAAAGAAGGTGGCGTGGAGCTGCTGGGGCAGTGCGCGGGCCATTTCCAGGATGGTGGTACCACCCGTGGTGAGCACGAACATGCCGTTTTGGATAAGTTGTGCGGCTTTATGCGCGATTATCTTCTTTTCCGACCGGGCATATACGTCGGTTGGACTAAATGAATTATGGAAAGATTTGGAAAGCGCCCCTCCGTGAACTTTAATAATCCTGCCCATTTCTGCCAGTTCGTTAAGATCGCGCCGGATGGTGTCTTCAGACACGCCTAAGCGATCCACGAGGTAGGTCGTGAGCACTTTATTATGGAGGTTTACCTCATGAAGAATTACGTTGTGACGTTCTTCCTTCAGCATAAGCAGGGGCAGATTTGGTTGAACAGTACTCAAGGTAGGTAAAAGCCCGCATTCCCGCAAATAAATGCAAATCTTTAATTAAAAACGCAACTTAGCGCACCAAAATTGCCGATTTAAGCGTCTGTAGAGGATAAAAGGGTGAAGAAATCACCAGAACATCGAGCGTCGTGTTTTGCAAAACCTACTGACATCCTACTGCCATCCTTCAGTGATCCTTCAGTGGTGTTCAGTGGTGGTACAGGTTTGAAGGTGTTTGACTGAAGGATCACTGAAGGATCACTGAAGGATCACTGAAGGTTTGCTGAACCTTCATCCGTGTTCAGCAGCGGTGCGGCCTTGAGGGTGTTTGGATGAAGGTTGGATGAAGGATCACTGAAGGTTGGATGGAGAAATGACGTTTCGTCTCAGGATTTATGCACTCTCATCCCAACTTTCAGGCTATGACGTCACAAATTTTTCAATCGGGTCCGATTTCAACATAAGTTTGAATTGCGGGGTGTGGGTACTTAACCGCGGATATTGATACCGCCTGTACGTCTTTGTAACCAGTAAATGATAAGGAGGATGCACCGGCACTAAAAATGAAAGCCCAGATTCACATAGGCTTTTAGTACCTGCGCCTGATCGCTGTACATAAGGGTGGCTTCGAATGGACCCAGTTTGGAACTGTAAGCCAATGTAAGGCCATAGCCTGTCAGGTAATAGTACTTGGTGGCAGAGATGCCGTTGAGATCGTAAAGGGCCGTGGAAATGCGCGGAATGGCGTAAACATTGCGCAATGCCTCATACTGCCAGCCAAGTTGCAGGGAAACAACGCTGGGGGTATTGATTTCTCCGTCGTATAAACCAACGAAGGGAACCTGGTTCCTGCTGAAATCCGTAACTCCCCCTATCCGGAAATCGTTGATAATGGCCTGGTTGTAATTGAAATTATAGCCCGCATATGCATTCAGGTTCAGGGTCGACTTCCGGCTCATAGGGAAATAGTAGTTCATTTTGAGAGTAACCCGCTGGTAATGATCGAAAGTGAAACCCATACTGTCTAAAGGCAGTTCGTACCCATCCTTCCTTACCTTGATATCGGGGTTCTGACTGTGTACCATACCTGCTTCCATCTCAATGCGGGCACCACGGGTAGGATACAGTTTGCGGTCGAGCGTATTGAGCCCGTAATAAACAAATGAATTAAACTGATTGGTATTACCATCCATTTCCACAAAAGGGGAAATCTTGGGTTTCAGGCGCATATATTCCCAGCGGGAACCTACGCCGATAGCCATCACGCGGTTCAGCATCAGTTGAAAATGACCGCTCACATTGGCATATTTGCTGCGGTACTCCTGTATTTTCCGGTAATCGCTATAAAAACTGAAAGGATTATTCTCGTAATAAGCTCCCAGCCCAAAACCTAAATTGCGTTTACGGCCGAGGTACTTAAAAAATTCTGCACGTAGCCGCGGGTTTTCACTGATAGCCGCCGATACAAGGGCACGGCTGTTCGGCACAATAAAGTTACGCTGCGTAATATTTATGATAGCACTTACACTGGTAAAGGTATTATAATGCAGGGCGAACTTTACGTATGTCAATGGGTTCTCCTCCACCTGGATCTCCAGATCGCTGCGGCCATAACCGTGCGGACGAAGGTTATAAGTGATCTGTTTATAGAAACGGGTACCGTATACGTTCAGGATGGCTTCCCGGATCTTATCGGGCGTGTAGCAGCCACCCGGCTCCAGGCCCAGCCTGCCACGGAAGAACTTCTCATCGGAATGCAGAAGACCGGTGATCCTGATATCAGCGACCTCGATATCCGGTACGCGGGGGAGGCGGTTCTTTTCGGGAGGTGCTTCGGGGTAAAGGGCATTCAGGGAATCGGCCATCTTTTTAAAAACAGGATACAGCTCCCTGCCCTTCCGCTTTCCGATCTCAATAATGGAATCCACACTGTTGAAGCTGGCGGCAGAATACCCTTTCAGCTCCGGTTCAATATACACATCGGTAATCTTCCTTGCTTCCACGAAATCAGCAGCGTCTTTATAAAATCCCAGCTGGTACAGGATATCAATGGGAGTAATGAGTTCTTCGGCTGTGCGCAGTCCGCCGCTAACGTTGGACCCAATAATGATATCGGCCCCCATGCCTTTGGCGGTAATGGTGGGAAAATTACGCACCACGCCACCATCAACCAGTTTACGTCCATTTATGCGGACGGCCGTAAAAACGGAGGGTATGGCCATACTGGCGCGGATGGATTGCACGATCTCCCCTTTTTCAAGTGTTACGATGTCGCCGGTGGCTACATCTGTGGCAATACATTTAAAAGGGATATTAAATTGGGAAAAATCCTTTACGTCCCTGACGGGCCAGCACATTTTAGCCAGTTCGAGCCAGAGCTGCTCCCCGGAAATAACGCCTGAAGTGAGTTTAGGACGGCCGTATTCAAAGGGGATCTCGATCATGTAGCGGTTGTACTCCCCTCTTTCTTCGAAGCTGATATCGGACATTACGGGCTGGTTGGAGAAGAGGCTGTTCCAGTCGAGCCGCCGGGCCATTATTTCTATGGAGTCTCCCGAATATCCGATGGCGTAGAGGGAACCTACGATACTTCCCATACTCGTTCCCGTAATAAGATCTACCCGGAGACCAGCACTGTCTATCGCCTGCAGGATACCTATATGCGCAAGGCCTTTGGCTCCGCCCCCGCTGAGGGTTAGCCCTACTTTAGGCCGCTGGGCCTGCAACTGGAGAGGAAAAAGCCCCGACGTTATGATCAATAAAAGGAAAAAAGTCCGCAGCATTAGGTATTTCCGTAGGTAATTGATTAAAGTTAACAGTTAAAACAATGCAAAACTGCTGAAGGTTGGAAACATTCCGGTTATTTTTTATCTTTTCCGGATAACAATTTCACTTTATGAATGTATCCAACCCGAAGCAGAATATCTGGCAGGTCATATTCGCTTCTTCTGCGGGAACCCTTATTGAATGGTACGATTTCTACATTTTCGGTAGTCTTTCCATGATCCTGGCAGAGAAATTCTTCCCTGACAGCAATCCCACACTGGCTTACGTTGCCACTTTGGCCACCTTCGCCATTGGCTTCGTGGTCCGTCCGTTTGGCGCGATCGTATTCGGCCGGCTGGGCGATATGGTAGGCAGGAAATATACTTTTCTCCTGACACTCCTCATTATGGGCGGCAGCACCTTCGCCATCGGGCTGATACCCAGTTTCGCCACTATTGGTTACCTGGCACCGGTGCTTGTACTCATCCTAAGGCTGGCACAGGGGCTGGCATTGGGTGGAGAATACGGCGGAGCAGCCACTTACGTTGCGGAGCATTCCCCGGCCAACCGGCGGGGGTATTTCACCAGCTTTATTCAAACCACGGCTACGCTTGGCCTCTTTGTGTCGCTGGGCGTAATCCTGGCAACCCGCCTTTCCATGACGCCGGAAGCATTCAGCGACTGGGGATGGCGCATTCCCTTCTGGCTCAGCGTATTCCTGGTACTGATGAGCTATTACATCCGGATCAAACTGCATGAGTCCCCGCTGTTCTCCAAACTGAAGGCGGAAGGTAAAACATCCAAGAACCCGCTGAAAGAAAGCTTCGGGAACAAGGAAAACCTCAAACTGGTGCTGCTTGCGCTGTTTGGTGCCACCATGGGCCAGGGTGTTGTTTGGTATACGGGACAATTTTATGCCCTCTCCTTCCTGCAGAACACCATGAAGGTCGAGTTCATACAATCCAATATTATCATCGCCACTGCCCTGTTCTTTGGCACACCGCTGTTCATTCTCTTTGGTCACTTATCCGATAAGATCGGCCGCAAAAAGATCATGATGGCGGGCATGCTCATTGCCGCTATCAGCTATTTCCCCATCTATCATGCCATGGATGCTACTGTGGACCTGTCCCGCAAACAGGAAATGACAGAACGTTACCGGATAGAAAGCACTACCACGCTTGTGAACAATGCCCCTGTAGAACATACGCGTAAGATCCGCGAGTTTTCGGATGGTACAACTGTAACTGAAATCACTACAGCTAACAAGCCTGTTACTAAGGAAGTAAAACTCGGCCAGAACCAAACAATCTGGCTGATATTCCTCGTGTTCGTACAGGTATTGTTCGTTACCATGGTATATGGCCCTATAGCTGCATTCCTCGTGGAGCTGTTCCCTACCCGCATTCGGTATACATCGATGTCACTGCCCTATCATATCGGAAACGGTGTATTCGGCGGTATGCTTCCTGCGATTGCCACGCTGCTTGTACAACGCTACAATAACCACCTTGCCGGACTTATATATCCCGTAGCCATAGCAGTGATATGTATGGTGATTGGCATCGTGTTTATCCGCGAAAGAAAATCGAAAGACGGGTTTGAAGAAGAACCCGAAGTATAAACGTACATTGAAACAATAGACTTGAAACAGTTTGCCGGTAACCTTCCGGCAGACTGTTTTTCTTTACAGCAACTGCAACCGTATACTCATTACCTGAAAAACTTCACCTGAATAACAGCAGAAGCTCCCTGCAGCAGTTTATCCCCGCATGCGGTAATCCATCAATTCGGTCACTGCCATGGTGTTCTCTTTCACCGTTTCTGTCAGCGCTTCCAGCTTGCGGTTGGTTTCTGCCAGCGCGGCTTCCAAGATCCCCGTACGCTCATCAATGAGATTGAAGCGTTGTTTGATTTCCTGATAGCGGTGATCATGCTTATCTTCACTGATAATGTACATACGGGTGAAGCAAGCCATGTGGTGTTCCAGCTGGCCCATCCGCTCTACTATGATTCCCATCTGCCCTTCCTGCATGTTCATTCTAAGATCCAGTTTGTCCATACGCTGATCAAGCAAATCCATCCGCAACTCCAGTCTGTTAAGCCGGAACTCTACCTTCTCCAACCTTTGATCCAGTTTTTCCAGCGTCTCCACAATTGTAGGAATCAGCACATCATAAACTGCCATGCGGTCTGAGATGACTTTAATCTGATCAGACATGATAAGCATCTGATCGTACATCTCTGTTAATTTTTTCATGACAACGCCCATCGAAATTTCTTATACCACAAAAATTGTTTTAGTGGAGCACGCATGTAGCGGGAGGGGAATTCACAAAAAAATTATGCATATCAGTATTTGGAGGCAAAATCTCCGAAATTCGGAGATAAAAAAAGGCTGCGCTTTTCAATTGCGCAACCTTATGGTATATAAATCTTTTCAGCCCTTATTTCATGAATGAAAAAAAAGTAATTCGTCTCCGAAATTCAGAGATGGATTTTTTTCCTGAAGCTGTTTTACCTTCTTTTCCATGGCTGCCATAAACTGCCGGTGCCCCGGACTTTCCCGATTAAACGGCCGGTGCCCCATTGCACGAATTACCTCTGCGATCTGGTGCGCTACATCCTGCGAAGCGGGCTGTACACAGGCTTTTAAAAAGTGCTCCCATACATATTGCACAGCCTGCTCATTGGGATGCACCATATCTTCTTTATAAAAACGATAATCGCGCAAATCATCCAGTACCAACTCATATGCAGGGAAATAAAACAACCGGTCGAATTTATTGACCAGGTGATGTACCGCCTGCAACAATACCGCCTTACTAAGATTATTCTCCACTACCCCGTCGCGCGCATAACGCACAGGGCTCACCGTAAAGAGGATATTAACTTTCCGGTTCACGAAAAACAACCGGTGCATCATGTTATCCAATGCAGAAATAACCTCATCGGCCGGGATCAGTTTTTTCGTAAACGCTGCGTCCGGTACTTTATGGCAATTGCCCACCAGCCTGTTATTCTCCTTCAGATAGTATGCGTGTGCCGAACCCAGTGTGATCACCAGCCAGTCGGCCTCCCTGAGCCGTTCTGATGCTGCCGCCTGCGATGCGTTGATCTGTGCCAGCACGGCATCACGATCTGTACCGGAGAAACGGGAATGGTGATCCCAGCTATGCCAGATGTCTTCATGCAGAAAAAGATCATCCGCCGAATAATGTTTGTTATCCAGATACTGCTGCATGCTGTGGGCAATGCTCAGCGGGTTAAAAAGTATGCCGTTGGGATTGAGCAGCACATCGAACTTGTGTTGCTCCAGCCGGTGACCGATCTCTTCCGCGAAACAGGAGCCTGAGAGCAACAGCTTGTCGGAATATTGCATGGAAGGCCCCAGCGGAGCCACCGGAAATGTGAGGCGAAAATTCATGCTGTAAAAGTATCAAAAAATCGGGCTAATGATGGAATACACTGTCTGCCAGCACCATCGCTTCCGCGAATGTTTTAGTATCAAGACTGTTTGCGATACCCTTTTCTGAACAGAACTGCAGCAGCTGTTCGGTGGCAATGTTCCCTACCAGATCATCCTGCGCCATGGGGCAACCGCCTATGCCGCGTATGGCACTGTCGAACCGGCGGCAGCCACTCTCCCATGCAGCAGCAATCTTCTCCTCCCATGCCTGGGGCGTGGAATGAAAATGCGCGCCGAATTCTACCTGCGGATAAGCAGGCACCAGGGCGGAAAAAAGGGAGGTTATCCCTTCCGGTTTAGCCACGCCAACCGTATCAGCCAGCGAAATGATGGGGATATGCAGTTCGGCAAAACGGTCCGCCCATTCCAGGGCTACGTCCGGACTGTACGGATCGCCATAAGGATTCCCGAAACCCATGGAAATATAGATTACCAGTTGTTTACTGTTCTTGACACACAGCTCCTGTATGGTTTGGACCTGCTCCAGTGCTTCGGGGATCGTTTTGTTGGTATTCCTCAGCTGAAAGGTTTCTGAGATGGAAAAGGGGAACCCGAGGTATTGTATCCGCTCATGGACCACCGCCTCTTCCGCCCCGCGTACATTGGCCACTATGGCCAATAACTTTGTGGAGGAAGGGTCCAGTCCTTCCAGTACTTCGGCCGTATCTGCCATCTGGGGGATGGCTTTGGCGGATACGAAGCTGCCAAAGTCGAGGGTATCGAACCCCACGCGCAGCAAGGCATTGAGGTATGCAATTTTCTCCTTTGCGGGAATCATGCGCGGCCATCCCTGCATGGCATCGCGCGGGCATTCGATGAATTTCAGCATATGCTAAAATAACAAATTATGTGCTCCGTACATCAGGGTTGCAGCCGCTGCTTCATGGCTTCGTACAGGATAATACCTGCCGCTACGGACACGTTAAAGGATTCAAAATTACTTTGCATGGGGATGTGGAACTGCTCGTCGGCAGCTTTCAGCAAGGCCGGATAAACGCCTTTATCTTCCGAACCCATGATTACCGCCATTGGCTCCTGCCAGGGCAGATCCTGCAGGCGAAGGGGTGCCTCCATTTCGCTGGCTACTATCTTTATTCCGTTGAGATGCAGTTCATCGATGGCTTTGAGCAGGCTGTTTACCCGGCAAATAGCAATGCGTTCCAGGGCACCGGCCGAAGATTTCATAGCTTCTTCATTCAGCGCCGCAATGCCACGGTCGGGGATAATGATGGCCTGTGCACCGCAGCATACTGCGCTCCGGGCGATGGCGCCTATATTACGTACATCGGTGATTCCGTCGAGGATGAGGAAAAGAGGGGTCTCCCCTTTTTCCACCACATGGGAGATGACATCCTGCAGATCGAGGTAGGCTACAGACGCTGCGAGGGCTACCACACCCTGGTGGTTGGCCTGGGTAAGACTGTTCAGCTTTTCCACCGGCACGTAATTGATGGGAATACGCAATTCGGTGGCCTGATTGCGGATTTGCGGTATGATATCGCCAGAGGCGGTTTTGAGCATAAATATGCGCTCAATGGCTTTTCCTCCCTTCATGGCCTCCAGCAATGGCTGGCGTCCGATGATGAGGGAAGACTGTTTTGGCTTGGGAGCCTGTGGTTTGAATCGGTGGTTCATCGGCGCAAAGATAACGCATCATAGCTCCCCTTCCAGCATCATGAGCCGGATCTTTTGAATTGCGGCTACAGAAAGGGAGTCGGTAATGGCTCCTTCCCTGACCATTTGGTAGGCTTCCATGAAGGGAATCCGCCTTATTGCCAGCTGTTCCGTTTCCTCCGGATCGGCCGTTCCCTGCTCCAAACCCTGCGCCAGGTATACGATCCCTACTTCATCGCTCACGGAGTTGGACATATGTACCTGCACGATCTGGCGCCATTCGCGGGCTATTAACCCGGTTTCTTCCTGCAGTTCACGCTTAGCCGACTCCAGCGGGTCCACGCCATGAGGACCGCCGCCTTCGGGTATCTCCCAGCTCCAGGCCTCCAGCGGCACCCGGTACTGCCCCACCAGCCAGATATGCTGGTCGGCATCCATGGCTACCATACCAATAGCGAGGTTCTTGAAATGTACGATACCGTAAATACCGGGATTCCCGGCTGGATTGATGCCCCGGTGCTCAGTGACCCTTATCCAGGGGTTCTCGTAAGGAATACTGGCTGTCTCGAAGCGCCAGGGGTTTTGTTGCAGTTCCATCCGGCAAAGAAAAACATTTCGCGGCTAATTTGGTACCTAAACAGGAACAGGCGGGCAGACGCCCGCCTGTGTGCATTTTCTGTTAATTGTAACTGTATTCTATAAGGAGAGGTAGTAATAAGCAAAATCCTCGTCCAGCTGCCAGCCCGTGCTTTCATACAGTGCGCGGGCTTTTTCGTTGTTCCAGTGTGTCTGGAGCATGAGGTATCGGCTGGCCGTTTCCACACCCATGGTTCTGGCTGCGCCAATCAATTCACGGGCAGCACCTTTGCGGCGGGCTTCGGGAATCACGTACAGATCGTTCAGTATCCAGGCCTTTTTCATGCCAATGGAGGAAAATACAGGGTACAATTGGGTAAACCCGACCACTTCTTCCCCGTCTATGGCGAGGTAAATGACACTGTCCTGCTGCCGGAGGCGTTCCGAAAGAAACTGTCTGGCGCCTTCCATATCAGATGCCTGCTCGTAATGCCCGCGGTAGTCGTTGAACAATACTGCGAGGGCCTCCAGCCTGTCTTCTGCTGCTTTAATAATTTGCATGTAAGGGAAAAATTTGGGTAAGATGATGCTGCAGATGGCGCAGATAGTCTTCTGCCACATAACGCAACGTGGCAGGGGCATTAGGCCCTATTACGAGGATATTGTCCAGCGCTTCGGCAGGTACCAGCGGTAACAGCCGCGCAATGTGCAGGTTAACGGATTTCCAGATCTGCACCAGCTCCCGCCAGTCTTCCCGCATATACTGCCTTGCTTCCACCCAGAAATCCTGATTATAGCCTGGTACTTCGGTAAAAACGTTTTGTTGCGCCCGGATGAATCGGGGGTAATTGTTCAGGGCGGAATCCGTTAAGTGGCCTAAAACCTCCTTACGGCTCCATTTTTCGGGGGAAGGACGGACACCCGCCTCTTCGTCCGTAAACTGCAGCAAACGCACTTCCGTCCGCAGCACAACATCTCTCAATTCACGGGCCAGCGCAGCCAGCGGCGGCTGCTGCAATGATATTTCCATTTTGATGTCGCAACGTTCGTAATCTCCCTTTTCCAGTTCCACTTCCTCGAAACCCAGCTTATGGTACATGGTGATGGCCGGTATGAGCTGGCGGCTGGAGTACAGGACCATCTTCGAAAAGCCCATTTCTGCCGCTCTTTCAATAATAGCTTTACCCAATGCCCAGCCGAGCTTCCGGCCCTGAAAATCCTCATCCACCGCCATTTTCGTCATTTCAACTGTATCGGCAGACACCGGGCGGTAAGCCACCGTACCCGCAATCTGGTTACCAACGGCAACAAAAAGCACCTCCCCGCCCGGGGCAATGATGTGATCTTCCGGATGTTCCAGCACGGCGATATCTATCGGCTCCAGCCGGAAAAACTTACTGATCCATGCTTTGTTCAGCCTTTCGAAATGGGGCTGGTAAGATGTATGCCAGCTCAGGATGCGGATGTCATTAACTGCGTTCATAACTTTTCTGCTTGTTGAATGCTTTGTTAACTATGTATACGCCCAGCAGTGTCACCATGCAGGACAGGCCCATTAGCCAGTTCAGTTTCTCCTGCAGGATCAGCCAGCCCAGGATCACCGCCACAATGGGGTTGATATAGGCGTAAATGGAAACCAGCGAGGGCGGCAGGTTATTGAGGGCGAATACGTATGCGGAATAACTGAGTAAAGACCCGATAAAAATGAGGTACAGTAAACTGCCCCATAGTTCGCCGTTGAAGGCGGCAAGACTGAGGTGCTGCCCCATGAACCCGGCTATTATCAGCATCACTATACCGCTGAACAGCATCTGGTAACCCGCACCGTACAGGTAATTGATCCCCAGTGCCCACTTGGCCGTCAACACCGATCCCAGTGCCCAGAAAACACATGCCAGCGTAATAAGGATAATGCCGAAACGGTATTCCTGGTTCATCAGACTGGCCAGGTTATCATAAAATATCCCTCCAATGCCTGCAAGTCCTATCAACATGCCGGCAATCAGCTGCCAGGTTATTTTGGTTTTCTGTACGAGGAAGAAACTGAAAATGGTCATCCAGATGGGTACGGTGGCTGCAATGATAGCCCCCAGTCCACTGGGGATGTATTGCATGGCCCAGGTCATCAACCCGTTGCTGCCGCACAGCATAATGGTACCTATTATGAAAAGCCTGGACAGAACCGGGATCTGGGGTAACTTATATCCGCGCAGGAGGAAAAAGGCTACGAGAATGAAACCTGCGCTCGTTTGCCGGAGCCCCGCCAGCATCATGCCGTGCATATGCTGTACCCCTATCCGGGCGGCAAGGTAAGTGGTTCCCCAAAAGATACTTACGATGACCAAAGCCACGTAAGCGTTTGTATGGTTTTGCTTTTGCATATCAGGAGGTTAAATGCAGAGGCGGTATAGCAAGCGATGGGTAGATACCCATCGCCAATAATACTAATATCAACCTCTAAATCAATTATTTGTAAGAATGGCCGACATCCCGGCTACCGACGCTGCCGCCGATTCCAGCTCCCGGATAGCCATCTCCGTATCTTTATCTGTGGTACGCCAGTTTACCAGCGCCGCACGCATGGCCGGAACGCCACCATATACTGTTGGCGTTACATGCACCACCCCGCGCCTGATAAGCGTCTGTAAAAAGACCTGTATTTGCCCCGGGAGCCTGCTATCCTCCGTATTAAGGGTAAAGCAGACCACGCACATCTTCACAGGTGCCAGCAGGCGGAAATACCCGCTTCTTTCCAGAGCCTCACCCAGGCGCTGTGCCTGTATCACGTTCTGTTCCACCACATCGCGATAGCCTTCGGCTCCGTATGCCCTCAGCGAGAACCAGGCTGGTAAAGCGCGCAGGCGCCGTGAGTTTTCCGGTGCGTAGTTGATGAAATTGAAGTTTTGCGCGGGATCGCCGAGGTAAGCCGCTCCTGCATTCTGAAATACATCCAGCTGCAGGTGGGAATGACGGCTGAATAACATCGCACAGTCGTATGGCACATTCAGCCACTTGTGCGCGTCTATAGTAATACTGTCTGCCAGCTCCCAGCCGTTCAGCAAATGCCGGAAACGGGGGCTGACGGCCGCGAAGCCTCCGAAGGCCGCATCTACATGCAACCAGAACGGATGTTTATGTTTAAGCGCTGCGATGGCAGCGATATCATCGAAATCAACGGTATTCACCGTACCCGCTGCAGCAACATAGATAAATGGTGTACCCGGATTGTCAGCGATCCACTGCTCGAGCGCCTTTACATCTACTGCTTCGCGCCCCGGTAAAGCGGGAAGGGTAACCAGGCTATTCCGCCCCAGCCCCAGCATAGACAGTGCTTTAACAACACTGGAATGCGGTGTGGCGGCCAGTACTTTCACATTTTGCAATGCACCCGTACCTGCTTCCGCTACGTTTATGCCCTGCTGAAGCCCCAGCCATTGGCGTGCTGCCGCAAGCCCGGTGAAGTTGGACATGGTGGCGCCTGACACAAATACCCCTTCAAAGGCTTCCGGAAGCGTGAAAAGCTGCCGCAGCAACTGAAGCGTCTCTTTCTCGAGAGAGAATGCGAGGGAAGATTTGTCTGCCGCGTTCATATCAATGGCGGAAGCCAGCCAGTCGCCCGCGAGAGCTGCCGGGGTAACGCCGCCGGTTACGAAGCCAAAGTACCGGGGTCCTGCGCTGGCGGTGAGATAAGCGCCGAAACGGTTATCAAACAGTTCCAGTGCTGCTGTGCCGCCCATCCCCTTTTCAGGAAGGTGTGCAGCAACAAAAGCCGGCACATCCATACTTACAGGCAGCTCATTCATCCGGCGGAGGAAGTCTGCGGAGTAGTCTGCTGTCTGCTGCAAAAGTTCATCGAATCGGGCAAGATCGCCGCGGAAGATTGCATTCATATGGTGGCGTGTTAAAGTTGCTGAATTGACGACCCAAAATTCTCACTATTCCGCCATAAAAAACAGATGCAGTTTTAGGTATTTTAACCATATCAGATGACCGGATCAAGCTGGAAAGTCCATGACGAACGCCATTCGTCAGCCCGGTTGCATCAATTCAGTAAGTACTTACATAAATGAAGGAGATCAGAAGAGGAGACCTCCTTTTTCGAGGTCGAGCAGGAATTGTTTACGCCATAGCCCCCCGGCATAGCCGGTGAGCACGCCATTACTGCCGATTACACGGTGGCAGGGTACGATGATGGCGATATTGTTCCGGCCGTTAGCGGTACCGGCGGCACGGATGCTTTTGACGTTGCCTGCCCGCTTAGCGAGTGCCAGGTAAGTGATGGTTTCTGCATAGGGTATAGTCAGCAGGTTTTGCCAGATCAGTTGCTGAAAAGGGGTGCCTTCCTGCTGAAGCGGCAGGTCGAAATGCCGGAGTTCCCTGCGGAAATAGGCCTCCAGCTGGGCAGCACATTCCCGTAATAATGCGGGAGGCTCCCCATTGGCAGCAGCCTCTTCTTTCCCATCCGTAAATGAAACAAGGGAAATATACTCCTCATCACCTCCGATGGCGATGCGCCCCACTGGTGAATCGATATACAACAGGCTCATTTCCCGAAATTGACGAGTTTAAAAATCGTAAAAAGATGATGGGCCTCATGCAGCAGGAACATCTCAATAAGCTGTGCCGCATTGAAGGTACCGTACACCGGGTGCCGCCCTTTCCGTTTGAAATCTTCCGCTTTCAGCCCGTCCGTATAACGGATAAACGCTTCCCTGTCCTGCCGCACCTGTACCAGCAACTCACGGTTCGTGAGGCCCCGGTATTCAGCGAAAAGCACATCATCCTGCCAGATGTATGGTTCGAAAAGAGGTATTTCCTCATCGGCAATGCGTTGCAGGCGGCGCTGGAAGATGGGCTGAAACACGGCCAGATGGGCGATATTATCGATAGCCGACCATTTGCCCGGGGTCACCTCCTGCCGGAGCACCTCATCCGAAACCGGACCGGTAATTTCTCCAATAGAAAGATGCTGGGTGCGCAGGCGCAGTTCAACGCTAAAAGGCAGATGTTGCATACGTTTCCGTGATTATATTGGTAAGGTATTAAAAAATATTCAGAACAGATTTCAATTCCGTAATTTTGACCGTATCAGACAATACATTTATCCATGGAACATCTGTATCTCCAGGTGGCCGACCGTATTCAGGCCATGATTGAAAAGGAAGTGATCCGTATAGGCGACAAACTGCCTTCCGTCCGTTCCCTGAGCAAGGAGCAGGGCATCAGCATGAGCACGGTGTTTCAGGCATATTACCACCTTGAGAGCAAAGGTTTCGTTGAACCAAGGCCCAAATCGGGGTATTACGTGTGCTTCTCCCCCAGGCGCATGCCGGAGCTGCCCAGCGCTACACGGCCGGTAAAAAGGGCTACCGAGGTAAATGTGAGTGAAATGATCACGGAAGTATTCTCTCACCATGGGCCGGAACTGCTGCGCTTTTCATCCGCCTCCCCCACCGAATCCCTGCTGCCCTCCGCCAAACTGGCTAAAAGCATGATCCAGGCACTGCGGGAAAACAACGGCGGCGTTAATTATGAAATTCTTCAGGGTAACCTCTCGCTACGCCGGCAAATTGCGAGGATGAGCATCCAGTGGGGCGGCAGCGTTACCGAGCACGACGTAATTACCACTACCGGCTGTATGGACGCCCTCACCCTCTGCCTCTCCGCCACCACCCAGCCCGGAGATGTGATAGCCCTGGAAAGCCCTGCTTACAGCGGCACCTATCAGCTGGCGGAAAGCCTTGGCCTCAAAGTACTCGAAGTACCTACCGACCCCGTTACGGGCGTAGATCTCGAATATCTCGATAAGGCTATCCCCAAATTCAAAATCAGGGCCTGCATTTTCGTTACCAACTTCTCCAATCCCATCGGCTCCTGCATGCCGGATAAAAACAAGCGGGAACTGGTTCGCCTGATGAACAAGTATGACATCCCTCTAATTGAAGATGACATATACGCCGATCTCTATTTTGGAAAACTGCGCCCCAGCAGCTGCAAGCAATACGACCGGAACGGGAATGTGCTCCTTTGCAATTCTTTCAGCAAATCCCTCGCTCCGGGGTACCGCGTTGGCTGGACGGTACCGGGAAAGTATAAAGACCGCGTATTGCGCCTTAAACTGAACCATACAATATCCAGCGCCACCCTTCCCCAGGCAGCGATCGCCCATTTTCTGGAAAACGGCCGCTATGAACACCATATGCGCAACCTCCGGAAAATGCTGCACACCCAGTGCCTCCGCTATCAGCAGGCTATTGCAGATTACTTCCCGGAAGACACTTGTGTTACCCGCCCGCAGGGCGGTTATGTACTCTGGCTGGAGTTAAACGAAAACATCAATACCATCGAGCTGTATGAACAGGCCCTCCGCCGCAAGATCATCTTTGCCCCCGGACGGATCTTTACACTGCAGGACCGTTATAATAACTGCATGCGCCTCAGTTACTCCAACCCCTGGAGTAAAACGGTGGAAGACGGATTGAAAACGCTCGGCAAACTGGCACATCAGCTGATGAAATGACATTAAAAAAGCCGGAGCAGGAATGCCCCGGCAGCTGTTACCTACAACTGTTATAATGAATGATATTATGCGGTTTTACGGTAGTTCCATACAGCCACGGCATTAAGTACCGCAGCAAATGCGATCATAATCACCAGATACTGCCTGATATCGGCCCAGCCGCTTCCCTTCAGCATCACCATCCGGATCACTTTCACGAAGTAAGCCACGGGATTAAACTGCGTGATCTTTTGCGCCCAGCCCGGCATGCTCTCTATGGGGGTAAACAACCCGCTCATCAAGATGCAGATGATGAGGAAAAACCAGGTAATGAACATGGCCTGCTGCTGGGTTTCTGTAAAGGTAGAGATGAGCAGTCCAAGGCCCAGCATCACCAGCAGGTATACTGCTGCAAACAGGAATATCCATCCAAGGCTGCCGGCGAAAGGCAGGTTAAAGACCAGTTTGCCCACTGTAAGCCCAAACGCCAGCTCAAACAGTGCAATGATCCAGAAAGGCAGCAGCTTCCCGACAATGAAGTGAAACTTGCGTATAGGTGTCACGTTTAGCTGTTCAATTGTCCCCATCTCCTTTTCCTTCACAATATTCATCCCCGACAAAAAACCTCCGATCAGTGTTACCAGCACCACCAGGATTCCCGGCACCATAAAGAATTTATAATTCAACCCGGGATTAAACCAGTAACGGAAACTGGTATCAAAATGGGAAGGTGCGTCATCTTCATCCAACGCCAGCCATTCCATCCGGATGCGACGGTTAAAATCACCTAAGATGCTTTGGGCATACCCAGCCGCCAGTCCTGCTTTGCTGCCATTTATGGCGTTCACCAGCAGTTGCACTTTCGCCTCATTACCCCGCACCAGATCCTGCTCGAAATGCCGCGGGATGGTAAGGATGAGATCTGCCGTATTGGCCTCCAGATCATCGAAGGCGGCCTTATCGGTTGTTTGCCGGTTGAGGGTGAAATATCCTGAAGAAAGCAGTTTCCCTTTCAGCTGCTGGCTCCAGTTACCGCCATCGTGGTCCACGATGTCAATTGACAGATTGCGGATCTCGTAATTGGTAGCGAAAGCCAGTACCAGCAATTGTACAACCGGCACTACGAATATGATGGGCAGCATGGATTTGTTGCGGAATATCTGCAAAAACTCCTTCTGTAATATGAAAAATATGGTACGCATCAGCTTAAACGGATTTTAAACTTACTGAGGCTCACGATGAGGAAAAAACAGGTCATACCGGCTAAAATACCCATTGGCAGGGCTATCTGCGGTAAGCCACTACCCTTGAGCATTATGTCTTTCAGTATAATGATGAACCATTTGGCAGGCAGGATGTTCGATACGATCTGTAACGGTACCGGCATACTTTCGATGGGATATACAAAACCGCTTAGCAGGATGGTAGGAAGCAATAGCCCCATCATGGAAATCATCATCGCTGTTTGCTGTGAATTGGTTAAACTCGATATGAGAATCCCCAGCGAGAGTGCGGTTAAACAGAATAACCCGCATGCGGAAAGCAATAACAGGATACTCCCCTTTACCGGCATCCCGAAAATCCAGGTACCGAGGCAGAGGATGATGATGGAGATGAAAAAGGAAAGTAAGACATATGGCACCACTTTTCCGGCGATAATAAGCACTGGCCTTAGCGGAGATACCAGCAGGATCTCCATCGTACCCAATTCTTTTTCCCGCGTGATGGTGATGGAGGTCATCATTGCGCAAACCAGCATCAGTATGAGCGTCATAACACCCGGTACAAACAGGAAAACGCTTTTCAGCATGGGGTTGTACACCATGCGCACTTCCGGATGTATGGTGAGCGGTAAATGTTGCAGATGGGTTTGTTCCTGCTGATACTGGCCAATAATTGCGTTGGCGTAATTGATGAGCGTGGTGGCAGTATTGGGGTCAGACGCATCCGTTAACAGCTGGATGGCCGCTTTCCTTTCCCGGATAAAATCCCGGGAAAACCCATTAGGGATCACGATCACCATACGGATATCCCCCTTTTTGAAGGCAGGCAGGATTTCCTTTTCGCTGCGCAGGTTTTCGGCCAGATCAAAGTACGTGGAGGCTGTTATCTTACTGACGAGTCCATGGCTGAGCGCATCCTGCGAATAATCCAGCACCGCAATGCGGGCGTGGCGGATCTCGTTGGTAATAGCAAAACCGAACAGCACGATGAGCACCACCGGCATTCCAAAGAGAATGATGAGGGTCCGCCGGTCGCGGAAAATATGAAAACACTCTTTTTTGACGAACTCGAAAAACTGTTTCATGATTCAGGATTTGGCTCTGGCGAGCTGCAAAAAAACTTCGTTCATCGTATCAGCACCAAATTGCTTTTTCAGGGCTGCCGGGGTATCCAGTGCTTTAATCTTCCCGTCAACCATAATAGAGATGCGATTACAGTACTCCGCTTCATCCATATAGTGCGTGGTAACGAATATAGTGACGCCTTTGGCTGCTGATTCATAGATGAGGTCCCAGAATTGCCGGCGGGTAATGGGGTCTACCCCTCCCGTGGGTTCATCAAGGAATACAATGGAAGGATCATGGATCACGGCAATGGAGAAGGCGAGCTTCTGCTTCCACCCCAGTGGCAATGCCCTTACAAGCATATTACCTTCCTGCTCCAGGCTGAGACGCTGCAGGAGGTCTGCCGTTTTTTCCCTGATCTGGCTGTTGCTAAGGCCGTAAATGCCCCCATAGAAACGGATATTCTCTTTAACGGTCAGGTCTTCATACAGCGAGAATTTCTGACTCATGTATCCGATCCGCTGTTTGATCTGCTCGGTTTGCGTATAAATATCGAAACCAGCTACACGTGCTTCTCCGCTGCTGGGGCGCAGGAGGCCACAAAGCATCCTCATTGCGGTGGTTTTACCTGCACCGTTGGCCCCGAGGAACCCAAAGATCTCCCCCTGTGCCACGTCAAAACTGATGGCATTCGTGGCAATGAAATTACCGAAACGCTTCGTAAGGGCTGTAGTGGTAATGGCAGCCTGTGTCATACTGCTTGTGTTTGCGCCTGCATCAGGGACATGAAAACATCTTCGATCCCCGCATTGGCCGGCTGTATCACCAATCCAGTGTGCCCACCGGTGGTTAGACTGCTCCTCACTTCTTCCGGGTCTGCCGTCATGGTTACATGCAGGAATTCTCCGAAAGCGAAGCAGGATTGCACTTCCGGATGTGCACGCAGATCACGGATGAGCCTGTACATATCGTTGGATTTGATGGCCCATATCTTTGTCCGGAATTGTGACACGATGGTTGAAGGCGTATCTATCTGCATGATAGCACCATTCTGCATGAGCGCCACCCGGTCGCATAGTGTGGCTTCATCCATATAAGGAGTGGATACAAGAATTGGAATGTTCTTTTCTTTGAGGCGTTGCAACATATCCCAAAACTCTTTGCGGGATACAGGATCTACCCCCGTAGTTGGCTCATCAAGGAAGAGTACGGAAGGTTTATGCACAAGCGCGCAACACAATGCCAGCTTTTGTTTCATACCTCCGGATAGCTTACCCGCAGGCCGGGTTTTAAATGGAGCGATCTGCTCGTAAATATCGCGGATCAGGTCGTAATTCTCTTTGATCGTTGTATTGAAAATAGTCGCAAAGAAATGGAGGTTCTCTTCCACCGTCAGATCCTGATAAAGGGAAAATTTCCCCGGCATATAGCCTACCTGCCTGCGGATGGCACGGTAATCCTTCACCACATCCAATCCGTTCACCATCGCCTTCCCTTTATCTGCCAGCAACAGTGTGGCCAGTATGCGGAACAGGGTGCTTTTACCTGCACCATCAGGACCAATAAGCCCGAACAACTCACCCGGTGCCACGGTAAAACTGATATCGTGCAGGGCGCTAACGTTGCCGAACTGTTTAAAAATGTTTTGTACGACGATCGGTTCCATGATGAATTATTTAGCGATCCGCATTTCTCCCGGCATTCCTATTTTCAGGCTGCCATCGTTGTTCACACGTACTTTCAGGGCATACACCTGGTGTACCCGCTCTTCCCTTGTTTGTACAGTTTTAGGGGTAAACTCCGCTTCAGGTGAGATCCAGCTGATGGTACCACTCAGCTGCTTGATGGTTCCGTCCGGCTGATCGATCCCAACGTTAACTGTTTGCCCCGTTTTCACACCGGACAGTTGATTTCCGCTGATATACGCCCGGAGATACATGGTGCGCAGGTCGGCCAGTTTGTAGAGTGGCTTGCCATAGTTCACCACTTCGCCTGCCTCCACATATTTTACGAGAACCGTACCGTTGGCAGGATTCAGTATGCGGGTTTGTGCCAGCTGATCTTTTACCTGTGCCACCTGGTATTCCAGCGGTTGCGTTTCACTGCTGAGGCCGGAAACCTGCGTATTGAGAGAGGAAGAGGTGGAGGCATATTGTTTTTCAAGCAATGCGATTACGCCGTTGATATCATCGAGCTGCTTGGGGGTAGCAGCATTCGCTTTGAGTAGATTTTCTATACGCGCTTTTTCTTTTTGCTGCGTGGCAATTTGTTGTCTGATAACTGCCAGCTGTGGATTCACTTCCGGCATACGGCTTTGCACCGCTTTAATATTAGCGCCCAGCTGGGCTTTGCGGAGATGCAGCTGTGTGGAATCGATACCGCCGACAACCGCATTTTCAGCGAGCACCTGCCCTTCTTCCACATCGAACCGCAGCAGTCGGCCGGTAGCTTCGGCGGAAACGATTACTTCAGTTGATTCAAAATTACCGTATGCATCAGCCGCATCATTGCCGGACTTACAGGAAGCGAGCAGCAATAATGTGGCAGCAGTGGCGAGGAATGTTTTCATGTTCAATAACCTTTTATTACCTGATACTGAATTGTGGCGTATACGTATTGGATTTCCCGGGTTTTGCCGGCTATGACAGCGGACGTTTCTGCAAATAGATCACTGAGGTAATCGTGCACCGTCATCACCCCGTTATCCAGCTGTGCGGCAGACACGGTTTTCACGCGCCCCCTCAATGCAACGATCTCCTGATCTTTTACCATGGCGGCCGACAGTGTATTGATTTCCGATTTTTGCTGCAGCAACCTTGCCCGCGTCTGAAGGTCAAACGCTTCCAGCTGTGCCTCCACACCTCGTTCCTGCTCCTGCAGTACGGCACGTTCTGTACGCTGGGTATGCCAGTTCCAGACAGACCATTGCAGGCGAAGGCCTCCCATGTAATAGAAATCGAATTTATCAGACAGCAGGTTAAGACCCGGGCGTCCGTAGCCTCCCTGAACAAAGGCACTTACTTTGGGGCGGGTTTGGGAACCGGTTAAGTTTCCCTGCCGGCGAAGTACTTCCTGCTGATACCTGTAAAGGGCTATCTCTGGTCTTTGCAGCGGCTGGTCGCCAATTCCGGCAGGCGCTGGTAAAATAACAGCATTCATCTCCCCTTCTGTTTTACCTGTGAGCAAAGCCAGCGTAGCCAGAGCGGCCTGTTTACCATTCAGTGCCTCTTCCAGTTGCTGTTCCGTTTTCAGTTCCTCTGCATGCAACATATCTACCTGAGAGGCCAGTACGGTGCCGTTGTTCACACCGGCCTGGAGTTTTTCTCTCCGTTGCTTCACTTCAGCGATCATTACACGGCGAGCGTTGATGTGTGCATCCCAGATGAGGGCGTTGAAATATACCTGTGTTACCTGCTGGCGAAGCTGATGAAGATCTACTTCCACCTTTTGACGATCTGCCTGCTGCCGGGCCAGCTGCAGTTCCTGCTGACCGGCAATGGCGCCACCGTCGTAGATGAGCTGGCGCACATCCAACGTCAGGTTGTACTGATCTTTTGGCATGGTGGGGATGCTGACATTAGGTAGTTTGATGGGAATGGCCACTACATCTGACTGGTAGGTGGCTTTACCGTTAAGTTCTGCCTGCGGGAGGTAGCCGGTGCGGATATTACGGAGCTGGAGCGCCGTGGCACGGTCAGTGGCTTCCTGCTGTTTGAGGAGCGGGTAATGGCGCCGGGTGGCCGCCCATGCGGAATCCAGCGGGAAGTACTCCTGAGCAACAGTCCCTCCGGAAATCAATAAAAGCGCCAGCGTGAGAAATTTAAACATCACTAACTCGTTTATTTAACTAATTGGTTAATTGCTATCCAAAAAAATATCAGGGCCGCAGGGCGCTGAGTACGAAGCTGCTCACAAAGGCTTTTCTTTCCTCGATGAACTGCGCGAAAGCCGGTTCTCCAATCTTGAATACCGCCTGCATGAGGGGCTTGGCCACGAACGGAAACACACACATGGACACTACGCTGATCATCAACTGTATGGGATCTACCCGGCGAATAGTTCCATTATCCATTTCCGACTTCAACAACATCATAAACTCCTGTATGTTCGGAAAACTGGGCGTGTTCACAAAACGATCTATAATCCTGTCAGGGTCCTGGTTGATCTCGTTCATGATAAAGAGCGGCAGGTAGGGATTCTCGGCGATGGAGCCGATATAGCTGCCGATAACACCCTGAATCTTGTCTTCCAGCAGCAGGTCTGCTGTAAAAACAGCGCTGACCCGGCTGAGCAGCTTCCCTACCGCTTCGGTAAATACCATGTCAAACAGCTTGTCTTTACTGCGGTAATAGTAATGCAGCATTGCCTTGTTGATCCCCGCCTCATCGGCGATATCCTGCATACGGGCACCTGAAAAGCCCTTGTGCATGAATATCTTACGCGCGGCTTCGATGATCTGTTGTTCTGTGGTATTAGTCGTCTGCATTATACTAACTGAGATGTTTAACCATTTGGTTAATGGTTCAAAGATAGGTATTATTTCAAATCCGCCAAATAAAATTCCGTCGCACCGGATGGGGTAAATGACCATAGTTGTGGGGGAGATTCCGCCAGCCAAAAATGCGCTAACCGTATTACAACCGTACGCTAATTGCGCTGTAATTGTACGCTAATTGCGCTGTAATTGCGCTGTAATCGTACGCTAATCGCGCTGTAATTGCGCTGTAATAGTACGCTAGCCATACTGTAAACTTACGCTAGCTGTACGCTAATTGTACGCTAAACTTACGCCAGCCTTACTGTAATCGTACTGGGTCTTGTCCTGGTATAGGTTTACACCCTTTGTTAGGACGTGACCAGGGACCAGGGTCTGGTATTACCCGGCATATACCTGGTATTAATGCCGCATTGAAACCTTAATAAAAAAATAGAAAAGCCGGGACAAGAATGCCCCGGCGGCTGTTACCTACAACTGTTTACTAATCGCTAAGTTAGGTTTGGGGTGTCACAGCTGGATGGAAGGCGCCTGCAGCCTCGCGGCCAGACGCTGTTCAAAAGTTTCGTCGGGGTTATGGTCTACACGGATGTTTTGCAGTAATTGCACCAGTTCATCATCATGATCGGCGCGTTTGCCGGTCTTGAGGTCTACATGCGCAAAGCGGGTCACCAGGAACGATTTCACCTTCTGCTGCTGCTCGTCCGTCATCCACATTTCTACAGAGATGTGCTGATGAGAGAAATCGGTGACACGGGTGAAGATATACACCTTCTCTGCGACCAGCGCAGGCTTGAGATACGCGATCCGGTGCTCGGTCACCACCCATCCCCTGCCCTTCATGGCAAAATCCTTCAGGCGCAGGTCGTAATGCTCTGCGAGATGATCTTCACGGGCGTTCATGAAATAATTCAGGTAAGCCGCGTTGTTGAGATGTCCGAAAGGGTCGCAGTCATTGAACCGGATGGTATATATGCTGCCGGGCTCTTTAATCATAATGCGATGGTTTTATTACTGCTAATTTCAGAAAAAAAGCCGGGACGGTGCGAAACCGCCCCGGCGATATGTCAATTTGAAGTACGCATCAGGGGTTTCAACAGATAATGAAAGTTTGCAGTCTTTCTCATTTTATCCCACCAACTTGTGGACCGTCAGTCCACCATCGATGTTATATTCCGCACCGGTGATAAAAGAAGCGTCGCTGGAGGCTAAGAAAGCAACCAGTTTGGCAACTTCTGCGGATTCACCGGCACGATTGAGCGGTATCCGCTCCGCGAATTTTTGGCGGATGGCGTTGATGCTGCCATCGTCCATACCTGCTTTCGACAGGATGGGTGTAATGATCGGCCCGGGGTTCACTGTGTTCACCCGTATGCCTTTCGCGGCCAGTTCTGCGCTCAAAGTGCGGCCCAACGCATTTAAAGCGGCTTTGCTGGCTGAATACACGCTGGATCCCGGCATGCCGGTAAAAGCGTTCACGGAAGACAGCAGGATGATGGAACCACCGTCGTTCAGGATGGGTAAAAATTTCTGAATGGTAAAGAATGCGCCCTTGAAGTTGATGTTCATGATCTCGTCGAACTTTTCTTCGGTAACATCGCTGACAGGTGCGAAGCTTCCAACGCCGGCATTGACAAACAGCACGTCAATCTTGCCATAACGTTCTTTCACTTGCGCTACCAGTTTGTTGGTATCAGCGAGGCTTGCCTGATCCGCGGTCACGCCCAGTGTACCGCTTCCCAGTTTTTCCGCCGCTGAGGTTACCGCATATGCGTTTCTCCCTGTGATCACAACTTTGGCGCCTCTGGCCACGAACTCTTCGGCCGTAGCGAGCCCGATACCGCTATTACCTCCGGTAACAACGGCTACTTTATGCTGCAAGCTCATATGTAGTGTGTGTTATATCGATTTATTTAAAAGCATCGATATATTAGGTGAAAAAAAATCAGCTAAGCTGAAGGAAGAACATTGAAAGGTGTTTCATCATCTCCTTATTAATAGTCAGCGATACATTCCGGCCCTCCTTCGTGCTGATAAGCACGCCGCTGTCTACCAATATCTTGATGTGATGGGACACAGTTGGCTGAGAAAGGCAGATCATATCCTGGATTTCCCCACAGCAACAGTTCTCCTGCCTGGCCAACTTCAACAGTATAGCCATCCGGTTTTTATCCGCCAGAGCATTTGCCGCCTTCTCGATCATCGCTGCGTCCATGATGCAAATATAGGAACATTTTTGAAATATCGAAATCTATCGATTTATTTTTTTTCTCCCCCCCTAGAGCAACGGACTGAACAACCTTACCACTGCTTCCGACAGCCGGATCCACCTCCCCCGCTCCCGCCACGCAGCCAGATCCAGCTGCTCACTAAACAGGCAATCCTGCAGGAATGCTTCTGTCAGCTTCCAGTTCATTTCCCGGCTATACACGAATGCGTTTACTTCGAAGTTGAAATCGAAGCTCCGGATATCCATGTTGGCGGTGCCTACCACGCTCAGGGTATCATCCACCACCATCGTTTTCGCATGTACGAAGCCTTTGTTGTACTTGTAGATCCGTACGCCACAGGCAAGGAGATCTTCATAAAAAGACTCCGCCGCCCTGTTCACCAGGCGGCTGTCGCTAATGCCGGGCACCAGCAGGCGTACATCCACACCGGAAAGTGCGGCCTGTTGCAGGGCGTTGAATATGGCTTCGTTAGGGATGAAGTAAGGTGTGGTGATGTACACAGAGCGCTGTGCCTGATTGATGGCAGCGAGGTACGACAGCATAATGGAAGACCTTTCCGAATCCGGACCACTGGCTGCGATCTGCACAAGATCCTTCCCGGTAACGGGGATATCGGGGAAAAACTCGTGGGTGATGGGAAGATCGGATTCCGCACAGAAGTTCCAATCGCCCATAAAAAGGAACTGCAGCGTATGTACGCCCTGTCCTTTAATGCACAGATGAGAATCGCGCCAAAAGGGCCAGTTCTTATGTTTTTTACGGTATTGGGGATCGTTGATGTACCGGTCTGCCACATTGATGCCTCCAACAAACCCGGTATGCCCGTCGATCACTACGATCTTACGGTGGTTGCGGTAGTTGAGGCGGTTTGCCAGGAGGCGGACGCGGTAGAAGGGGAACACTTCCACTCCTGCCGTTCTCATTTCACGGAGGAAGCGGCGGTTGATATCATGACTGCCGAAATCGTCGTAGATGAAGCGTACTTCCACACCTTCAGCGGCTTTGGCTTTAAGTACGTCCATGATCTCCCGGCCGATACCTGTTTCTTCAAAAATGTAATATTCGAGGTGAATGTGATGTTTGGCAGAACGGAGCGCGTCCAGCATCATGGGGAATTTCTCTTCTCCGTTCAGCAGCAGCACGGTTTCATTATCCGGTGTGAGGGGTGATAAAGAATCCCGGAAGAGGAGGCGCGCAATGCCGGTTTTATTGGAAACGAGGTCGGAATGCTCGAGGAGGGTTTGCCGGTTTTCGCGTCGGAGGTAGTCCTGTAGCCGTTCGCTGAGGCGTACGTTACTCATCCATTTGCGGCTGTATATCCGGTTGATCCGGCGGTTAACACCTATCAGGAGGTATACTAACACCCCGATGCCCGGAAGGAAAAACAACAGGAGCAGGTAAGCAAGCGTTTTGCCGGTTGAGCGGGTTTCGAGCAACGCCTTCATGGCCACCAGGAAGGTGATGCCGTAGAGAATTACGATGCCGATGGACTGCCAGTGCTCTTTGAGGAAATTCAACATGAACAACAGATCTGCCGCAATAATACGATAAATCCGGCAAGGGCATAAAAAAGCCGTACCCTACTGCGTGCATTCTTCCTGGTTATATGCAGTAAGGTACGGCCAGGCTCGTGACAAAAAATGCCTAACGCTGTCCGCCGCCACCGCCGCGGTTACCACCACGTTGGCGCATAGCTTCCTGTTGCTCTTTGTACTTTTTGAACTGATCGTCGGTGAGGATAGCTTTCACTTTCTCATCGCGGTCGTTGTTCAGTTTCTGGAAAGTTTCCCGGTCGGGGCGGTTACCGGATGCCTGCGCATCTTCGCGCATTTTCTGTTGCTCTTTGAAGCTGCGGGTGAAAAGGGTGTCGAGTTTGGTCACCTGATCTTTGCTGAGCTGAAGCTCTGGCGTCAGGCGTTCGAGCATCATTTTAACGCGTTCTTCAACGGTGCGGCGCTGTTGACCGCCACCTTGCTGGGCGTAAGCTCCCAGGCCCATCGTGATGATCAGGGCCAATGTTAACAGAATTCTGTTCTTCATGTGGTGCGTATTTGAGGGTTTCGTGTTTAGTGGTTGGAGGCAGGAGTTTTACGGGTGCTGTCTTCCCGGGGTGCCCCTTTACGCCATGGACCGTTCATCTTTTTGAGCACCATTTGCACCACGGAATCGAACCGTGGCTGCTGCTCGGCCGTGCAGAGCGCACGAACCTGCTGAAAGTGCCGGAACGTTTGAATATCAATTTGTTTCTGCCGGAACGCGATACTATCGGCCGAGGCATTCACCACGGAATCCGGTACAGATGATTCATTGAGCAGTTTATAGAAATTATCTTTCGCAGTACGCATTTCGCCGAATGATGGTTTCATTCTTTCCCAGTGTTGCTCTTTAAGCTGGCGGTAGGATTCGAGTTGTTCTTTACTGAAACCCACTTCTTTTTCCAGCAACTGCATTACTTCTCCGCGCGGAGGCCGACCTTTGGAATGCTCTTCCGGCTTTTTCCAGACGATAAAACACACCAGGAACAAGTTGGTCAACAGGAGCAAAATCACCAGGACGCTTAATACTTTATGCTTCGCAAAGGCTTCCCTCATTGCGGATCATTTTTTTCGATATCATAAAAAGTGTTGATTCCCAAGGCATATTCATCAGCAAATGCCTGCTGTAGCGAAGCCTGTTCTGTACGTTCAGAAGGTTTCCACTGCGTAATGGCCAGCGTACCGTTCAGCCCCAGGATCAGTGCGATGGCGGTAAACGCTATGGCAGGCCGGGTAATAACCGCGATCAAACGGTCCCAGCCATCTACCGGTTCCTTCCGCAGCATTCTTGCCCTGAGACGGGTAAAGAAGAACCCGTCCGGCTCCGCTCGCTGCACCCCGTCGAGGCTGGCAAGCGTCCGTTCGATTTCCCGATTTATGTCTTTTCCCTGTGTCATATCGCTGTATTTAAGTTAGACGATGTTTCTCTTAAAACCTTTCGTTTATTCTCCTTCCCGGTAATATTTTTCCAATTGCTGCCGCAAATTCTGCCTTGCCCGGTGTAAAAGCCCCTCTACGGCGGAAACGCTTGCATCCATAATTCCACCGATCTCCTTACTGCTCAGTCCTTCCAGTTTATGCAGCACAAATGCCGCTTTCTGACTGTCCGGCAGCCGGCCGATGGCTTTAAAAAGCAGCTGCGAGCGCTCTTTATTGGCCAGTTCTACCCCGGGATGATGAAAATCCGGCGGGTCTACCACCAATTCCTGCTGATCCCCGAAGATACTCATCACTTTACCCCACCGCTTTTTCCTTGTCTTCTTCCGCAAAAAATCGAGGCACTTGGTAACCGTGATCCTGTACAGCCAGGTGGAAATTTTCGATTCCCCTTTAAACGTACCGATCGACTCAAACACCTGCATAAACACCTCTTGCGACACGTCTTCCGCATCGGCTGTGTTTTGCAGTATGCCCAGCGCGGTGTTATACACCATGCCCTGCCACTGCGCCACCAGCTCTCTGAAGGCCGCTTCGCTACCCTGCTTCAAATTTGCGATGTTGTCCGTCAATTGGCGGTTTTATAGTTTGGTTAAATCGGTACTGCTGAATTGTTAGTAAGGTTAAAAGGAAGCTGGCCTGCCCATCATACCACCGCCGGGAGGAGGTCCGTAACCACCGGGTTCACGCTCGAACCTGCGGCGTTCCCCGCCTTCAGACTGCTTTGCCTTACCAAAATTCCGCAGCCGGTAGGTAAAAGTAAGCATAAAATACTGGGTGAGTGCCTGGTTCTGGGAATCCACAATGTCTAACCCGTTCACACTCCGGTTGATGCTACGGTTCTGTTTCAGCAGGTCAAATACTGACGCACGCAGCTCTCCGCGCTGGTTCTTCAGGAACTTCTTACCCACGCTCGCATTCCAGAGCCAGAAGCGCTGGTCGAAACCGTCGCCCAGCCCCTTCGTGAACGTATGATTGATCTCGTTCTGCAATACCCAGCCCGATTTACTCAGGAGGTTCACCGATGCCCGGGCATTATGTGTGGAGTAGTTACCATTATTAGCCGGCTCAATCGTGTTGTTGATAACGTTGAACACTGCATCGTAAGACACCGTGAAGTCGATGTACTCGCTGATGTTACTGCTCACTACCGCACCGAGGTTGTAGTTGTAGTTATGGGTAAATCCATTGATCTGGTTGCTGATACCGGGGATCTTTTCATAACCCGCACCCGCATTCAGGTTGAAGTTGGATTTGATGAACTTCAGCGGTACGCCGTATGTGAAGAAAGACCTTGCACTGAAATACCCGTCCATATTCGTGGCTTTCGACAGGCGGCCACCCCGCTTCAGGGTATCCGTAGGCGTCAGCAGGGAGTCTTTTGCCGTGGCGGAATAAATCGCATTGGCGATATAATCCTGGCGGGTTTGTACAAACAGGTTGGCAAAGAAGTTCTGGCCATTTTTTGTATTCGTGTAGGTATACCGGCCAGATACCATGTGCCCGTACATCTGTTTCAGATCAGGGTTACCGATAGACACGCTGGTTAATCCGGAATAGATATAAACATCCTGCAACTGATCGATGGAAGGCTGGTTGGTAGAAGAGCGGTAGAACAGGCGGATACGGCCATATTCACCGGTTTTCGCCTGCAGCATGAGGTTAGGCAGCACGTTTGCGAAATGCTGCTTCACCGAAGCTGTGGTGGGATAAGTACGGTGACTTTCCATTTCGGCATACTGATAATTAGCACCTACACTCAGCATACGGTCGCGGTTACCAATACGGTAGCTAAGTCCGGCAGACTGTGTATTGTAATCGTTATTAAACATGTTCGACTGCGAAGCGTCGAGGATGGTATAGTCTTTCCCTGTAAAATCGTACTGGTAAGCCCTGCGGTCGGCTTCGTTATGCGACCAGGAAGGGTTATACGTCAGCTGCAGCTGCCCCATTTTACCTACCGGTTCGGTGTAAGACACGTTCAGGTTCAGGGATTTTCCGCTGGAAAGCGGGCGTACCCTTTGGCGCAGGGAGTCGTTATTGGAAGGCTCCTTCGGATAATCGAGGTCGCTGTTCGTAAAGTTTTCGCCTTTACGGTCGTTGGTTGCACCGCCTATCCCTAAGGAGATCGTTCTCCCTTTTTTGGCGAAAGCATGCCGGTATGTAAGGTTACCGTTGAAGTTGTAACCGGAGTTATAGTTATCGGTATTCCGGAGGTTGGTGCTCAGCAATTCATCTGCGAAGAAAGTGTTACCAAAATTATTCGAGAACGAATTGTTCTTCTGGAAGCTGACGCCGGGTGTAAAGATGATGGAATTATTAGAGTCGATATTATACTCCAGCCGCATATTAACGCGGTGGTTATAGTTCTTACTCCCGGTATATGCCGTATCGTTTTCGAGCTGAACCCCTTCGCTGAACTGTGTTTGCGTACGGGTCACCTCCATATTGCTGCTATTACTGTTATTGAAGAAGTAGCTGGCATTGAAATTCACTTTCTTCCCCCAGGTATCGTTATAGTTAAACCCGATGGAATTAGTCTTGTTCAGGCCATTTTGCCCGCCTACGAGGAAGTTGCTGTTGCCGCCGCCGCCGCCGAAGCTACCGCCTCCGCCGCCACGGCCACCACCACCACCACGGGGACCTCTTCCACCACCGCCACGGCCGCCACCGCCACCGGCATTCTGCACACCCAGCAGGTCTTGCGAGGAGAAGTTCTGCTGGTTGACGTTATTGGTCATCCCGATGATGGAGATGCGTTTATTTTCTTTGAAAAGGTTCACGTTACCGCCTGCGGAATACCGTCCTTCGGTACCATATCCGGCAAACAGTTTACCAAACTGGCCCTGGCGCATTTCTGCACGGGTCACGATATTGATGGCTTTGGTGGTATTACCGTCGTCGAAGCCGGTGAAGCGCGACTGGTCGCTCATGCGGTCAAACACTTCTATTTTGGAGATCACTTCTGCCGGCAGGTTGCGCAGCGCCAGTGTAGCATCTTCCCCGAAGAACTCTTTACCATCCACAGTCACTTTCCGTACTTCTTCCCCGCCTGCTTTCACGGTACCGTTTTCCACGGTGATACCGGGCATTTTACGGATGAGGTCTTCCCCGCTGGCGTCAGGGTTTACTTTATAAGCATCGGCATTAAACTGCAGGGTATCCCCCTTTTGCTGGGAAGGCGGCACCTGGCCTTTGATCACTACTTCCTTCAGGTCTTTCGAAGATTTAGGAAGCAGGATGGTGCCCAGGTCCTGCGTTTCGGCCTGTAGCATAATAGCCCTTTGCAGCTCGCCGTAGCCTACGTAAGAGATGGTGAGCAGGTAAGGCTGCTGCGACAGCCCGGTTATCTCAAAAGCCCCGTTGGGACCGGTGATGGCCTGTTTACGAAAGTTCGCGTTTTCAGGGCTTGTTACCCGGATGGTTGCGTTCTTTAATGCGGTACTATCTCCCTTATCCTTCAACACACCTTTCAGTACCAGGTTTTGCGCTTTTGTTAACTGTGCGCAGGTCAGCATAATAATTGTAAAGATCAGTGCAAGCCGCATATATCGGTGGTTATTCTGAAGAGTTGGACGCCAAACTTTAACAAAACCTCTGCCGTTCATCACAAAAAAGCGCGGGGCGCCCATTGGGCACCCCGCGCTGTATGTTTACAATGATAAAGACTACTTGGCGTCCCGTACGTACTGATTCAGCCATTGCGTTTGCTCCCAGAGCATATGCAGGATGTTTTCACGGGAGGCATAACCGTGGCTTTCATAAGGCAGCTGTACAAAACGCACCGTTCCTCCATGACCTTTCACGGCATTATACAACCGCTCGCTCTGGATAGGGAATGTTCCAGGGTTATTGTCCATTTCACCATGAATGAGCAGCAGCGGCGTTTTAATCTTGTCAGCAAAGCTGAAAGGGCTCATATTGAAATACACATCCGGCGCCTGCCAGTAAGTACGCTCTTCTGCCTGGAAGCCGAAGGGCGTAAGCGTACGGTTATAAGCACCGCTCCGTGCGATGCCGGCTTTAAACAATTTCGTATGCGCGAGCAGGTTAGCAGTCATGAAAGCACCATAGCTATGGCCTCCCACCGCTACGCGGTTACTGTCTCCCACTCCCATCCGGGCCAGCTCGTGAATAGCCGCATGGGCATTGAGATAGAGCTGCGGAATAAAGTTATCGTTCGGCTCTTTGCTGCCTTCTCCCACGATAGGCATCTCTGCATTATCGAGAATGGCATAACCCTGTGTTACCCAGTAAAGGGGACCGCCATAACCCACGCGGGTAAAGGTATACTTCGAACCCCGCACCTGTGCCGCGTCTGCCGCGGATTTATATTCGCGGGGATAGGCCCAGATGAACACGGGCAGTCTCCCATCCTTCTGCGCATCGTACCCTTTTGGCAGGTAAAGATCTCCGGTCAGCTGAATGCCATCCGCCCTTTTATAGGTGATCTTCTTTTTCGATACCCCTTCCATGGCTTTATAGGGGTTTTCAAAATCCGTGATGCGCGTTCCTATGAGGGAGCGCTTCTTCAGGTCGCGGATGTAATAGTTGGGCACTTCAGTGTTGCTCTCCCGGGAAGTAAGCACCAGCAGTTTTTCCGGATCGATCACCTCCACCACATTCTCATAGAACGGGGCCTGGCAGCGCCAGAGGACCGACTTCTTCCCCGTCCTGATATCCAGCGTTTGCACCAGGGGCATATCCCCTTCGGGCGACGAGCCGGAGGAAGCAAACAGCAGCTCATTCTTGCGCCCGGTAAAAATTACTGGCTGATTATATTGGTTACGGATGGTAAAGGGCCTTCCCAACGCGCTGTATGCATCGTTACTGCTGCGTTCGTACAGGGAGTCCAGGGTACCGGCCTGCTGGTTAAAGATGCTGATACGTTCTTTACGGTCAGCGAACATGGCTTCGTATACCAGCGCCAGCTCCTTGTTACCCCAGGTAACACCCTGAAAGCGGCGGCGGGTGCGGAACAGCTCTTTCGGCGCTGCATTACCGGCAATATCCTGTGCATATATGGCATCGCGGAATTCGGCTTTCTGCTTGCCTAATCCGCCATCGAGTGCTTTTACGAAAGTGATGGTATGCGGCTCATCGGATTTCCAATCGAAGTCGCGGGGAGTGGTCACTTCATCGTCGAACCCAATGGGGGCGCCTTCGGATGATGGGTTCTTCACCAGCGTTTTCACCAGTTTGCCGGGCTTGCCATATACCTCCCATACATGCGGAAACCCATATGCAGTCACCAGGTAACTGAAGGGCTTCACGATAAGACGTGCCAGCAGGTATTCCTTATCGGGCGAAAGGTCAAGTGATGCAAAGATACCCGGCTCCCCTACCAGTTGTTCCTCTTTACCGATCGAGATCACGATCTGCGAGGTGGCCATGTATTCAAAAAGGGCTTCGTCGTAGGGAGATTTGATGAGGTCCTGATAAGTACGGCTGGCGGCGTTGCGGCCTTTGCTTTCCTGTACTACCGGTCCGGAGGGTGCTGCGGGCATTACCGGCAGCGGACCTCTCCCCTGCGGTACGGCACGGTATACGAGAGCTTCGTTCCCCATCCAGGTAAATGGCGTTCCAAGGGTGGCATTCAGGGGTTGTTTATTCACTTTCACGGCTTCCTTACCATCCACGCTCATCACATACAGATCGATGTGGTCAGCTTCTGTTTGCAGGAAGGCAATCTGGCGGCTGTCCGGGCTCCAGGATACACCGGAGATCCTTGCAGGCTGCGGGATGCCTTTAATGTCATATACCGTGTTTGTTTTAAGATGCTTCAGCTGCAGGCTGGCGCTGCTGGCTCCACGGCTCTGCCCGAAGTTGCGGGGATTCAGCCGCAGGCCTGCAATACGCAGTTCAGGCTCGGCCAGCTCTCCCACTGAAGGGAAAGGGTTGCGCTCGGCCAATAGCAGCCATTCACCTGATCTGGAAAGGGACACCGTAGGTGTGGGTTTTGCCAGCAGCAGCTCTTCGATGACAGCAGGCGGGCGTTGGTAGGTAAGGTTGTCCTGCGCGAAAGCAGTGCTTCCGGCCAGCAGGGCTACCACCAGTATAGATTTTCTCATAGCGGTTCAGATATATGATACTCAATATAGGTAATGCATCGGGATCGTCATAATCCTATCATGCCGGAATAGCAGCTTTCATACCTGCCTTCACAAAGCGGCGGTGCTCCAGCCCGAAGCCTACCAGCGCATTTACCAGCGGCCATATATGCCGGGCATGGGGCGTCAGGGAATAAGTGACGGTAACGGGCCGGGTATCATTGACCTGCCGGGTTACAAGCAGGTGTTCTTCCAGCACTTTCAGCTCGCTGGCCAGCACCTTCGGGCGTATACCTTCCAGATGGGCTTCGAGGTCAGAGAAACGACGGCTCTCTTCCAGCATGGCACATAGTATGAATACACGCCATTTACCGCCAACAGCTTCCAGCGCATCCTGCAGTGCCAGCCTCCTTTCGCGGCAGTTGGACTCCTGCACAAGGGTGATTTTTGACATAGATTAAAGATACACATTACCACGAAGGAACGCACTTCCCTGCGGGTAACCCACAGCCATTCTGCCCCTTTCCCACCCCACCTTTGTAAAAACAACAAACCATGCATATGATGAAAGCCATCGTTCAGTCGGGCTACGGCGGCCCGGAAGTGCTCACCCTGAGAGAAATGCCTGTTCCGCAGCCGCAGGCCGGGGAGCTGCTTGTAAAAGTATCCGCTATTGCCCTCAACTATGCCAACAAGCTGCTGCGCGAGGGTGTATTCCCCGCCCCTGCCCCGCTTCCTGCCATTATGCTGGCCGAAGTAGAAGGTATAGTGGTATCAGCAGGTGCCGGTGTGGAAGGGTTCCGGACAGGACAGCGCGTAACCGGCGTTTCCGTGCAGGGCTTCGCGGAATACGCGGTCCTGCATACTTCTCAGGCTTTTCTGTTGCCGGATCACTTACAGGCAGGACAGGGAATGCTCTCCGGCGGCATTACCGCGCACCATTTGCTGGCACAGGTACCGGGCAGCATATCATCCGTCCTTATCACCGGTGCAGCGGGCGTAATCGGTTCCTTTGCCATGCAGCTGGCCCGCTTACAGGGCATCCCGTTAATTGGGGCTGTTACCGGCAGCAGCGATAAATCGGGGTATGTGCAGAAGCTGGGTGCCACAGTAGCCGTATCCCGCGGGGAGGAAGACTGGCTGCAGCAACTGGCAGCAGCTGCCCCGGAAGGATATGCGTTACTGCTGGATGCGGGCGGAGGCCCTGCCGCATCACAACTACTGCCCCTTTTAGCGCCCGGAGGCACTGCGGTACTGTATGGAAACATGTCGGGAAAACCGGTGGAAGCAGATGGTAACCTGATGGCATTCCGCGGCCTTAGAATCGTTGGAGCCAGCGTATTTGCGGCCAACCCTGCGGATAAGCTCCGCTGGCATAATGAAATGGTGCAGGCCGTGCTGTCAGGGAAACTGGAAGTACCGGTGAATGCTTTCGCCTTTGATGATTTCGGGGAAGCCTTTGCCGCACTGGAAAGCCGGCAGATACAGGGGAGGATCGTTTTGCAAACGGCGTAACTACGCCAGATCCTCTTCGCGGATGAGGTTATGTTTCAGCGCATACATCACCACTCCGGCTGTATTGCGTACGTTCATTTTTTCGAGAATGCGGGTACGGTAGCCTTCTACGGTACGTTTGCTGAGGAATATGCGGTCGCCTATTTGCTGGGCTGTGAGCTGGAGGCAAATTAGTTTGATGATCTCCTGCTCGCGGTCCGTAAAGGTGACCGCATCCCTTTGCCGGTAAGGGTTAAACTTGCTCCGGGCAATCATGCCGGCCAGCTTGGCGGAAGTGCTTTTGCAGTAATACGTCCTGTCTTCATACACGTTCTCGATCGCTTCCATTATCTCCTGTTTATCGGCGTTCTTCAGTAAATATCCTTTGGCGCCTGCTTCCAGCATTTCCACGATCAGGCCTTCTTCATCGAACATAGACAGGGCAATGACCCTTATTCCCGGGATCTCCTGTACCAGCTGGCGCGTGGCCGCAATACCATCCATCCGGGGCATCTTAATATCGGTCATCACCACATCCGGCTTTTCACGATGCACCAGCTCTACCAGCTCCCGCCCGTCGGAGGCGCGGCCGGCAAGGGTGATATGATCCTGCCGGGAAAGCATCAACGCCAGCCCGTCGAGGTAAATTTCATGATCGTCGGCTACGGCCAAACGGATATCGTGTTTCATGTGCAGTGAGATTGGGCGCCGGTGATACGGCGCGTCTCAAATATACCAAATAATTCATCTGCGGGGGACGCGGATGTAATAGCGGGTGCCTTCGCCTACGGCCGACCGGATAGTGATCGTTCCGCCAAGAATATCGGTACGTGCTTCCAGGCTTTTGAGACCCAGTCCGCGCGAATGCTCGCGCGCCTTTTCCACGCTGAAGCCCTGGCCATTGTCCTGCACGAGCAGCAGCAGTTCGTCGTTCTCTTTCCGCAGCCCAATATCGAGGCGGGAAGCGTTGGCATGTTTCAGGGTGTTGTGAATGATTTCCTGCAGGATGCGGAACAGGTGAATGTCCTGTTCAGGATGGAGTGCAATGGGGTTCATGGTGTATACCCTCACTTCCAGCTCTTCTTCCCTGCCAAGGTGCCGGATAAACTCTTTAATGGCTTCAACCAGACCTTTCCGTTCCAGTGCGGTAGGCAACAGATCGTACGATATCTGGCGCATACTGGTAATGATCTCATCAATATGCCGGCTGGATTTCTGGATGATCTGCTGATCGCGCGGATCGTTGACCTCTACGCTGCTGATACTGAGTTTCACGGAGCTGAGGAGCGGGCCCAGACTGTCATGCAGATCCGATGCGATCCTTTTCCGTTCATTTTCCAGCAGTCTTACTTCCGCCGTGATCCTTTCCCGCTGCATGCGTACATACCTGCGGTGGTAGCGGATGATGGAGGTAATGAAAAAAGCGATGATCACCGCGAGCAGTGACGAGAGAAATACGGTGATATAAAATATCCTGTCTTCCATAAATCGCGGATCAGGCTTTGAACCTTCGGGAAAAGTAATAGTCGTCCCGCACGGGGATGAGGAAAACGGCTATTGCGTAAACAATATTAACGAATGCGTTGGTAAATGAGTAAATATTGAAGATGCGGGTGGAAACAACGGCATTATCCGGGTCAATGAGCAGGGTACCTTCTGTAATAAGGCTGTAAATGCTCATGATCATAAGTGCCAGGCAAATGAGGAAGCGTGCATTGCGGAACAGGTGACCGCTGAAGGAGGCAATGAGGGCGTTGATTTCATTGATACAGAGGAAAGCGATGATGAGGGAATTGACGAAAACGCTGGCGGAGCAGAAGTCTGTTTCCAGCCGCTGAAAAGCGATGTTCTCGACGGTCCAGGTAATGAAACAAAGGGATGACAGCACGATTAGCAGCCCTTTCCGCCGCCGGAGGAAGCCCCAGGCATAAAACTGCCACAGGATCACGGCAGGCTCCAGCAGGGTGTAAATGTTGTTGATGATGGTATTTTCCTGCGTGAGGCGGAGGCTGATTTCACTGGCCAGTTCTGTGGTAAAGGACAGTAAAAGCAGCACCATGAAGGGGAAGTAGCTGGCACGGATCTTATGAACCCGTGCCAGCGCCACCACCAGCGGAATGGCTATTGTAAAGCTAAGAAGTGCCGATGCGAGATAAGTCATGTATACGGGATCTTTAAAACTCAGGGATAAAGGTCACTTCCAACAGGGCAGGTATACGGGCAGCGGTGTCCTTTTTCGCCTGCTTCATCTTCTGAAGGCAATGCATATGCGGAGGAGATACCCGGGATGGAAGCCACCTGTTCTCCTACGATGCGGCCCCGTATGTCATTCCCCTTCCCGTCTACCGGCACCATCACATAGCACACTTCCTTCTTATCGTTCAGTCCAAGGTAGATACGGATGCCAGCAGCACCATCTCGGTTCAGCAGGGCGGCGAATATATCACGGTTGAACATTTCCGCGGCGGGGAGGTTGAAGTTACGGTCCAGATACCCTGTATCCTGAATCTGGCGCTGCAGCTCCACTCTGGCCTCGCGGTACGCTTTCGTGTAATCAATGGCCTTGCTGAAAGGGATCACATGCTCCTTTGCAGCTTCGCGGTTGTAGGGTATCTCGCCACGGCGGAAAAACCAGGCGTAGATCAGCAGGATGAGCAGGATCAAAACCAGGAACCAGGGCAAGAAGGATGTTCTTTTCATAACATTGTTGGTTTAGTGTGATGGAATGCAAATTAATACAGCGGCAGGACGGACGCGACCGTACATCTTCCCGAAATAGTTGCGTATATATACGGTAGGTAAAACCGAAATGAACATGGGGCGGGGCAAAAGTGTTTACAAGATAGTTTTTTTCTATAATATTACTGTATGGATAAGACAGATGCCTATATCGCCAAATCTGCCCCATTTGCACAGCCCATCCTCCAGCATATCAGGGAGCTGGTACATGAGGCTTGTCCACATGCCGAAGAAGCCATTAAGTGGAGTTTCCCCCACTTTATGACCCATGGGGAAATCCTCTGCAGCATGGCCTCCTTCAATAACCATTGCTCCTTCGGCTTCTGGAAAGCTTCGCTCATGGAAGATCCCAAAGGCATCCTTACACGGATGGATAAAGCCGCCATGGGGCACCTCGGTAAGATCGCATCGCTTTCCGATCTGCCTCCCGATAAAATCATCATCTCCTACATCCGCGAGGCCGACCGCCTCAACCGCGATGGCATCAAACTGCCTCCAAAGCCCCCCGCGGAGAAAATACATCTCGTAGTGCCGGATGCCCTTGCCGCCGCACTTAAAAAGAATAAAACGGCCGCTAAAAACTTTGAGGGCTTTAATTACTCCCGGCAGAAAGACTATATCGAATGGATCAACGAAGCAAAAACGGAAGCCACCCGCGATAACCGCATCGCACAGGCGGTAGAGCTGGCGGCTGAAGGCAAAAGCCGCAACTGGAAATACGAAAGGAAATAACATTCCCCCATATACACAAAAAGCCGGTGCATCCGCTGCACCGGCTTTCTTATTGACTTAAACAGACTGATTACATCAATCCACCCATAACAGGGTCGCTAAAGCTTTCCTTTCCTGTTTCCACATGCCCTGCAAACTGCAGTACTGCCGATCCGCCATTCAGGTTTACCTGGAGGTCGTACCAGCCATGCGCTTTCAGGGTAATGTATGCTACCGTAACTGTGCTTCCGGGTTTGATCGTCTTAACCTTTTCGTCTGACTGGTGATAAGCGTCCTTCACCTGCACGGTTACCGGGCTGGTACTCTCATTCCTGTAAACGAGTTGCACGCTGTCTTTTTTGTAGGTCAGCTTGCAGGAGAACTTTTCCGGGAACTTCCCCGCTTTACCCGCAAACCCACGGTAGAAGCCGTTAGGGCCATACACACCGAGGTCGTACTCCCCACCGGGGAACAGATCTGCCCCCCATACATCTTCTACCTTCGCTCCGGCGTTTACCGCATAGGCGCGGTTATACATGTCTTTCCCGTATACGTTGAAGGCGCCACCGGCCGACTTCTTACCAAAGAGCTTATTGCCCGATTCGAGGGTAAGGTGCAAACTGCCATCAGCTGCAGGCTCTACATGGGCATGCAGCTCATAGGGAATGGCACAGGCCGGGCGGATGCCCTTTTCCTGCAGGGGCAGGTAGCGCTGCGGATCTTTGATCTCCCCTTTCAGCAGGGTGAAATTAGCAGGGGCGGCTTTGAATTTGGCGTTATGAATGGTTTCGATGAAAGCTTCGCGCTCGATGGAAGCCGGTGAAGCAATCTTCTCCCCGTTATACGGACGGAACACCGAAGTAAGATCCCCGCAAACAGCGCGGCGCCAGGCGGTGATGTTCTCACAGGTCATTTGCTTTTTCAGTTTATGACCCAGCCACACTTCGAGGAACTGTAGGTTGGAGGTATGATCGAACACCTGGGAGTTCACATACCCGCCGCGCGACCAGGGCGATGCTACTACCATGGGCACACGGTACCCCAGTCCGATGGAGCTTTCGCGGATATCGCTGTCCCACTTCCGTTGTGCGGTACGGGTTACCCATTCATGGGAAGTATCGATACCGGCAGAAGTTTTACCTGTTTCCGGCCGTGAAGGATCGGGGGCGGTGAACGGTGGTACGTGATCGAAGTAACCATCGTTCTCATCATAAGTGAGTACGAAAATGGTTTTCTTCCACACTTCCGGGTTGCTGGTGAGGATGTCCATCACTTCAGACAGGTACCAGGCACCATACCACGGTGCCCCGGGATGGTCGGAGAAGTTTTCGGGCGCCACTACCCAGGATACTGCGGGGAGCTGACCGTTTTTCACATCTTCACGGAGCTGGTGGAGTACATCGCCTTTGGGGAGCTGTACTTCGCGTTCGGTTTCCCCGTCTTTATACTGCAGGGTATCCAGTTTATGATAATCGGGATCGCCGATGTTGGTGGTGAAGGCTTTTTTATGCAGCTGCTGCTCTCTTTCCGGCAGGGCACTGAAGGGAGTGGCCGCTACCTTTTCGAGGGTGGTTTTGATCTGCTGCTGGCGGTTACGGGCGCTTTTAAGGCGCTTGTCGAGGTCGGTATGCTCTTTACTGCCTGTAGTCAGCTCCGCCAGTTTCTTATCCATTTCCGCAAGGCGGCCGGGCAGCTCTGCCTGCATTTTCCGGAGGTAGGCCAGATGTGGCTCGTGGTATTCCACATGGTATTGGGAGAACCACTCGATGGGGTTGTCGGTGAAGTTGGCCAGCCAGGCATCGCCTTCGCCTTCAAGCCCAACCCCTACGCTGATCTCGTTCTGGTATATTTTCCAGGAAACACCGTTCTCTTCCAGTACTTCGGGGTAAGTTTTCCAGTGGGCCTGCTCGCCGTAATCTACGTCGGAGTTCCAGACGTTGGCTTTGGAGGCGGCTTCCATTTTTTCACGGATGGTGCCGGTCCAGAAGTAGAGGCGGTTAGGCGTGGTACCGGTGAGGGAAGAACAGAAATGCTGGTCGCACACGGTGAATGCGTCGGCCAGGGCGTAATAGAAGGGAATATCCTCGCGGTTATAATACCCCATGGTCATGGGTACTTTGCCGTATTCTTTATGCCCTGAGCGTTTGATGGGCACCCAGCGGTCGTATTTGCCGTGGTTACGCGCATCTACCTGATCGCTCCAGCCATGTGGCAGGGCGCTCATCCAGGTGGCCTTGGTGTCTTTGATATCCATCCGGAAGGGCGGGATGTGGTTACCGTCCTTATCGGGCTGGAAGAGAACGTTGGCGCCATTGGGGGTTTTAACGGCCCGGGGGTCGTTGAAACCGCGAACGCCTTTGAGGGTACCGAAGCAGTGATCGAAAGAGCGGTTTTCCTGCATGAGGAACACGATATGCTCCGCATCAAGGTAAGAGCTGCCTGGGGCGGGATTGATTGCCATCGCCCGCTGGATGGTTTCCGGGAGTATGTTGGCAAGCCCGCCTGCGCCTGAGAGCAATGCGGCCTTCCGGAGGAATTCTCTTCTTGAATCCATAAAATTGATCTGAGGGTTTATGCCTGTTGGCCAAATTAGGAATTATTCCGGTCCGGCAAAGTCAAATTAATATGAACGGCCCGGCAAGGGAAGGACGCAGATTTTCGGAGATTCCCCTAAATAAGCTGCAATTTTTCACCCCTTAGAGAATAAAACAACTCATTAAAACAAGCCAAAAATCTCTTCAACATGCTTCCATTTCAGACCAACCCTTCCGGCCAGTCAGCTACCGGCTCTGCCCTAAGCCAGCCTGTATCTTATGTAGGCGGGTTCCGTTTCGGGAAAAACACCATCTCCTGGGGCGGGAAAACTGTGCTAAGACAGAATATCTCCAGCGTCTATATCTACAATATAGAACGCACCTTCCGGATCAGCCAGCTTCAAATGGTGCTGCTCGGCCTCGGCATTCTCCTATCTTACTTTCTTGGCCAACTGGGCCTCATTATCGCCATTCCGTTCGGACTTTTACTGGCATTTGGCATTTTGGAACGAATGAAAAAACAGCTCTATGGCGTTACAATGGAAATGAACTCGGGATCACATAAGAACATTTACAGCAGCGATGAGATTGGCATAGAACAACTTTACAATGCTATATCCGAGTCACTGGAATCTGATACACGTGTATTCGAAGCCCGCTTCGAGAATGGTGCTATAAAAATTGAAAACATGCATAATATCAATAATGAGATCCATAATAGCCCGGGGGCAAGGGTTAATAATTTCTCTACCGACAATAGCAGCAACGGCCCCATCACCAACAGGGTCGAACAACTGAGCAATGCACTCGCACAGCGCGGCATCGAACAGGCAGATATTGAAGCGCTCAAAGCCATCCTTGCCACAGAACAGCCCAACCACGCCAATAAAGTAATCGGCCCGCGTGCAGACAGCTGGATTACCCAAATGGTACTGAAATACCACAATAGCAGCATAGCAAAGGATATCACTTCAGGCTTACTCGTAAACATCCTCTCCCATTATTTCGGATGGAGCTGACGTTCGCCCTGTCGGCTGAATATCGTAACTTTGCCCCCTAATCAATCCAGATATGGGCATAGCAGATAAACTCTTTCAAATGAAAAATGAAAAATCAGCCGCTAACCTGAAAGCCGGCCAGGACTTCCTTGCTACCAACAAAGATAAGCCGGGCGTAACAGCACTTCCCAGCGGTTTACAATACGAGATCATTACTGAAGGCACCGGTCCCAAGCCCTCCGCCACCAGTAAAGTTACCTGCCACTACCACGGTACCCTTATTGATGGTACGGTGTTCGACAGCTCGGTGCAGCGCGGCCAGCCCGCCACCTTCCCACTGAACATGGTGATCAAGGGATGGACAGAAGGCCTCCAATTGATGCCCCAGGGCAGCAAATGGCGCTTCTTCATCCCGGCCGGCCTTGGATATGGCGATCGCCAGGTAAGTGCCCAGATCGGGGCCAACAGCACACTTATCTTCGAAGTGGAACTGCTGGGCATCAGCTAAGCAGTAAGAATATAATAAAAAGCCCGTCCCGGTAAGTACCTGGACGGGCTTTTTTCATGTATGCTTAATATCAGAGCGTTCGTTTCACCCGGAAGCGGATCGCTACCTGCTTATGTTCAAACTCACAGGTTTGCGAGTTAGGATTAGCCTCATAGAGTGTTCCATTAAACTCTCCTTCCACAAAATCCCCCAAGACACCGATATACGTGAGTTTCACCGTACCACCGGAATATTTGGGTACACCGGAGCCCCCCTCTTCCACGCAATACGTACTGCTGGCGAATACAGGATTGTTCCCCTTTCTGTACGCCCACGTGATCTGTGCTTTTCCATTATTGGCCTGCGGATTCTCACAGGAATAAGCCCCCGCATCAGTAGTGCCGATATTAATGGCAATACCCATTTCACCATTATTGAAGTTACCACCGATACCGGTTAAGCCGTGTTGTACCTGCGCGATTAACGATTGGGTAAAGGCATGATCAGCACCATCATACCGCAATGTGATAAAACCTTCCGGCATGAGTTTAATCTCTTTCCGCATAATCAGCGTACCTAATGGACGTGATCCGCCGGGCGCTCCCGGATCGGGGATAGGACGCTGGCCTTCGAGCTTTACTTCAATGATGGCAGTCTGGACCTGTGTTATATTATCCGGTGCGGTATATTCGGCATTCCCTTCCACCAGCCATACATTGCTTTTTGGTACAATTTTTCCCCCTCCCTGCACAATCTTCCAGTCTTTTACAGGAAGCACCTGAAGCGCACTAATATCACGATAATATTTTCCGGTTTGGCCGTATACCTGTTCCAGTACATCACCTGCTTCAGGTGATAGCAGATCGTCAGTTTCATCTTTTACAGCAATCATACCTACACTCAACTTTGCCATTTCGCCTTTATTAAGCGCAGCCTTGTTGCAAAACAATTGAAACTGATCGTAGAAGCAGAAATCGCAGAAGTGGGTAACCTGTGCGGTGAGTGTTTTCGCAGTCATATCGAGCGTGGCACGGGCCGATTTCCATCTCCCATCCGCAGTCTGATAAGCCATTCGGGCACTACTTTCAGCACCTGTCGTCAGCTTGGTGGGGTCGTACTTCATCTTCACCGATATAGGTTTCGCAAAAGTGACGTTCTCCGGTAATACCCGGAATGCAGGCAGGAAAGCATCATCACCCGGGCGGAGTGTATTTGCTACAGGTTGAATACTGAAGGTGGTAGCCGCAGTAACGGCGCCCGCAGGCACTATGATAGTAATCTTACCATCCGCGGAACTAAACGTTCCCCCGGTTGCACCAATAGAAGCAGTAATAGCCGCTCCGGTAGTGGCACCACGGGCTGTCTGGATGGGAACACCTTCCGGTGGCTTTATGGTTCCGGGACCATCGTCTCCCGGACCCTTTTTCTTAGAACATGCCATGGTCATCAGGATGAGGCACATGGGGATTATGAAGCTTTTCATGCTGGGGGTTTTCGGCAAAGCTATCCTTTGGGCCGTTGAAAGAACATAGGTTTACCGCGAAGAGCGTAAGCAGGTAGTCGAAATGCATATTCCCAACCCCGAAATGTAAATAGTTACGTAAGTAGTTCTACCAGTTAGCCTTGCGCATGCTGAAATTGGGGATCACAATTCCATTACGAACAGGAAACAAAGCCTCCGCTTACAGCAAAGCCTTCCCGCTCAAAGAAAGGACGGGCCGTTCTGCTGACATGGGCCGTAACCGGGCCTTCCGTTTTGGCAAGGAGCGCCTCCATCAGTTTACCGGCTATTCCCCTTCGGTGGAAATCCGGATGCACATACATCAGCTCAATATGCGCAGGCACCTTCAGCGCCCCAAACCCTGCAATACGTTCATCCACTACAGCCAGGATCACATCAAGCTCCCGGAGATACCCTTCCCAGCGCGGCCCGTCATCGGCAGAAGATGCCCAGGCTGCGAGTTGTTCGGAGGAATAATCCGCTGTACACGCAGTCAGAATAGTTGTCCGGAAGAGGCGGAGCATTTCAGGAAGATCGGCTGTTACTGCCAGCCGTAGGCTTATTTGTTCAGAAGCGTGCATGCGGCAAAGGTACACCAAACACCTTTTGAACCCGGCTGAAAGAAGCCGTATATTTGGCCATGTCCCCGCTCACCGAACAATTGCAACAAGACCTCCGCGCCGCAGGCACTCCCGCCGGACAGGATTCCGCACGCAGATTCTTTAAAGAAGCAATTAAGACCCATGGCGTAAAATCAATTGCCACCAAGGCTATCGCAAAACCATTCATCAAAGCCCTGCAGCAGGAACCTAAAACCGAAGCTTTTGCAGTGTGTGAAGCATTGTGGCAGTCGGGGTACATGGAAGAAACCCTCATCGCCTGCGACTTATCATACGCCCGCCGGAAAGAATTCGTGCAGGCAGATCTCAAACTGTTTGAAAAGTGGCTCGTCAGCTATGTGACCAACTGGGCCGCCTGCGATACCTTCTGCAATCATACCATTGGTGAAATGATGATGCGCTTCCCTGCATTACTCCCGGTGCTGGATAAGTGGGCAGTATCGAAGAACCGCTGGGTACGGAGAGCTGCCGCCGTATCCCTCATCGTACCCGCCCGGAAAGGCCTGCTGCTGCAGGAATCCCTCCACATCGCTACCCTCCTGCTGCAGGATGAAGACGATATGGTACGCAAAGGATATGGATGGCTGTTAAAATGTGCCGCTGAAAAACACGAGGAGAAAGTGTTCCGCTTCGTGATGCAGCACAGGAAAGAGATGCCGCGCACCGCATTGCGTTATGCCATTGAGAAAATGCCGCAGGACATGAAGCAGGAAGCCATGGCCAAATTATAGTTGCTTAATTCACTGTAGTAATTATATTTGTGGCCAACCCCTTAGTTGTCCCTATAATTGCTACCATATGAAATTTGCAGTCCTTATTACGTCTTTCCTTGCTGTTAATATTGCCACACAGGCACAAACTGTTACACTCAGGCCCTACTGTCCGGATAAAGAAGGCCAGTGGAAGGCAACCTGCGCATCCTACGCTCCGGTATACACCGCCCTTTCCACCCAGTACAATGCTGCTAAAGGATACCAGCAGGCCGATCCTGATTTCAGGATATTCTCTTATGGCTTTGTTGCTTCTAAAATGAAAGCCGGCAAACCCTTCTTCCAAAGACTTTTCAACCGTTGCGGCAAGCACGTTACCGCTGACATGGCATTACAGGTTTTGCAGAAAACCGGTACGGTAACGCAGGAACAGTTCCCGCACAATTGCAGCTGTACCAAACAAAAGAAGGCACAACACACACAGCCCCTTTTCCGCATCGCTTCCTTTAAAGAGATCGGTGATAAAAACACCCCCTCCGCCACGCACATCAACACCATCAAATCCTCACTGGATCAGAAAGCACCGGTGATAACCGCCATCCTGCAAACAGGCTTCTTCATCAGTAACCGGGAAAAGCTGGTGCAATTCCCCGAAGGCTATACCATGGAAGATGCATCCGCCAATCATGTGGTATGCATCGTAGGGTACAACGATCTCCTGGAAGGTGGCGTTTTCCTTGTAAAAAACAACTACACCAACTGGGGGAACGATCAGGGCTTTGCATGGGTTAAATATGCAGATATGCTCAAGCTCATCCGACACAGTTTTAATATGACACTTTAATTCTCACATCACAATCCATCAAATTCCTGTACTTCATGAAAAAGACACTCGTATTGGGATGCCTCTCCCTCGGCATTGCATTGTTCTCCAACGCGCAAAACGTGGAAGTGTATACCGGCAGTCCGAAAGCCGGAGCCGGCTCAGAAAAGAATCTCGAATTGTTTGGTAAAGGACTGCTCGATTATGGCTTTGCCGGACAGGTGCAGGCCTCTGCCCAGGCACTCAAGATCAACATTGGCGAGCCTAAAGGATTTTATCTCCCCGTGTACTTACTGGTAGGTGCCACCAACGGTGATATAGGTTCCGAAAAGATCAATAAAAGCACCGTACTGAGCATGATCAATAGTACCGGCGGTTTAATGAACCTTTCTACCAACTTCTACGCTAAACTATACGCCTCCGAATCCGCCATCACCAGCTTACGGTTCACCTCCCAGCTGGGAGCCAAACTGGTTACCGGGCGCGACTCCCTCACCAGCGACGGACAGATCCGTCCCATGGGTTTCTTTGAAGGAGGACTCGTATTCCAGACCGGTGCCTGGGAAGCGGATGCAGGATATGAAGAAGGCGGTATCTTCTGGGTACAGGCACGGTATGCCATTATGAGCATGGCGAAAGATGATCTCAAATCTTACTTCGGTGAAAAAGTAGACCAGCTGCCCTCCGGCCCGAAATTAGAACTGGGTATCCTCATCAAAAACAAGGTGAACATCAAACTCTCCTACTTCAAGGCCGTATCCGGACAAAACATACCCACGCTGGGCGACGGACAGTTCCGCGTAGCACTGGATTACAACGTATCCAAATAAATTCAAAAGGAGGAGTTATGCACCGCTATCTGCTATACCTGTTACTGGCTGCCACCGGCTTTTCATTTGCCTGCAATACCCCGCACTGCTTTACAACCAGTGCGAAGAAGTTATACCGGAAAAAGCTGCTGAGCGATGATCTCGCTGTTATCGCACTCAACGAATATCTGCTGGCATGCCCTACAGTGGCAGAAAGCATGCATACTCCTTCCACCACCACCGGATACAGCGCTCCCCTTCCCGAGCAGCTGCTGTTCGGCATCTTTTCGGTGAACAGGCAGTACGAACATTGTAAAGACCTGTTTCAGCAAAGCACCTTTCAGGCAGCCATCCGCCAACTGCCTTTCCCGGACCAGCAGGCGATAGACTGGTACCGGGAAAGGATAAAGTACCAGTTGTTGCTGCTGCCGCTGGAAGAGGCGGATTCATCGCCATATGACAGTCTGGACGAGGTGCAAAAGAAGATGATCAATGTATTCTATCATGTGAAAGACTGGCAGTTTAAGCCTGAAAAACGATCTTCAGGCAATTACATCCTGCATGGAGAGTACCTGCCGGAAAAGCGGACGATCATGTTGTATAAGACCGCCTGTAAAGCCGGCAACATCTACGAAGCCAACATTGAAAAGGCCGCACTCACCCACCGCTATTATTTTGTAGGGGCACACGAGCTGGGGCATGCGATGGATGACCTGCGCAATGCTCTTCACTTAGGCACGGAACAAAGCAGGGCGCAGTGTGAAATACAGGCTAATATTTACGGACTGGTGATGACCAAAGCCGTAGCGCGGCTCTTTAACGCGCGGGTGCAGTATTATGCAAAAGCATCTGCAGCCATGCCTCCCGGCAGCCGCATGCCCTGCGACAGTGCCTTCCTTGCCGGCACTATACAACGCTGGAAAGATATTGAGCTGGTGCTGGAAAAGCCCCTGCACAAGCAGGTAACGATGCTGGGGCATGGAAATCTGTCAGTAGCCGGGTTACAAAACGACAGCTGGGCTGCCTGGGGATGTATGGAAGCGGAGTAAACTGCGCCTCTACCCGCCCAGGATCATATCGTACCGATGCATGCCTTCGGCGTAGCCATTTTCCGTATACTTCACAACTTCAAAGCCGTATTTCTCGAAGAACGGGCGGGAATGCTGGGTGGTATCCAGCCTGATCTTGCAGGTGGGGCAATGCTCCCGGATATAATCTATGCGGTACAGGAGGAACTGTTTGCCAATTCCCTTTTTATGCAACCCGTTATCCACCATTCCCCAAACCATACCGGCCAGGTTGTTGTGCATTTCCATAAATACCCCGCCACAGGCTACCATCTCCCCGTTTTCTTCCACAACAAAATACGCCTCGGTACCTTCGGCTTTATAAGGCACCCCCTTCTGGTAATTCTCCAGCCAGCGGGAATAATCAGGCATTTCTTCCGGTAGGAAGAATTTGGGCATATTGCTTTTGAAGAGGGTCATACAGGCCTCGAAATCAGTGGATTGGTAAGGGCGGATGGTCATCTTACGGGGGATTTTACTTGTTTTCGGGTTATGAAAACGCAAATATCTTCAAAAAGGCACCCTGTACCAAATGCATCTGTCGACAAACGCCTGTTTTCCCGGCAGACAAAAAAAATTATCTTGGCATACGGCATTTTACATTTGGGACTATAAAAATTACATATGAAATATGTACTGTTGAGCATTGCGATAATATCGGAAGTGATAGCCACTTCGGCATTGAAGGCATCAGAAGGGTTTAGCCGGTTCTGGCCTTCCGCGATCGTAATTGCCGGGTACGGCATTGCCTTTTACTGCCTGAGCCTGACGTTGAAAACCATCCCGGTAGGGATCGCCTACGCCATATGGTCGGGCCTGGGGATCGTACTGGTATCTGCCGCAGGGGTGTTCCTGTACAAGCAAAAGCTGGATATGGGCGCTATCATAGGGATGCTCCTGATTATTGCGGGGGTTATAGTAGTGAACGTTTTTTCCAAGTCGGCCAGTCATTAGGGATTAGCCATCCCAAACAGTCACTTAATTGTCATGTGAGATACCTTTGAGATACCTTTAAGCCACCTTTGAGATACCTATAAGCCACCCTATAGAGGGGTATTATTAACGAGTAATTAACCTAACTATGGCAAGTATCTGACTTACTTTGGTAAGTACATTGTTAACTACCAAAATCTAATGTTCCCATGGCAACACTTGCTTCTACTATTGAATTCAATGGCTCCATCGGAAATGTAACCGCCTATAAGCGGGAAGGCTCCGATAAAACCATCCTCCGGCTGAAAACCGGTCCTACCAAAGAAAAAATCCAAAATAGCCCCGGGTTCGTGCGTACACGGGAAAACAATACAGAGTGGGGCGCCTGTACTGCGTTGACTTCCGGTATCAGGCATGCATTATTTCCCGTCAAACACCTGGGCGAGCCTAACTTTACCGGCGCACTCAATAAGCTGGGTAAAAAATTACAGCAGCTGGATCTTGAAGGAGCGCGAGGGCAAAGGAGCGTTTACCTCTCACGTAACAGGCACATGTTGAAGGGCTTCAGCCTGAACATCAACGCCCCTTTCGACGGGATCCTCCGCCACCCCGTTAATGTTCAGACAGACAGGGAACAGGCCTCCGCCATCGTTTCCATTCCGGCTTTAATACCGGATGTGAGTCTTTTCCTTCACCACGAAGGCGCCTTTTCCAGGTTTGTGGTTTCGCTGGGAGAAGTAAGCGATGTTGCGTTTAATAACATGGAATTCGGGCGTATCAAAGCAGACCGTGTTCAGATAATTCATACAGACTGGCTCCATACCGAAGCCCAGGCAGAAGCGATAGAAATACATATACAGCTGGAAAACAATATACCGGAGGAAGTATCACTGATTCTGTCTATCGGCGTGGAAGTAGGTATAAACGATAGGTTCGGGGATAAGGAACTGATTAAAAGGGCCGGTGCGGCAAAGGTTCTGGAGGTATTTTGATGTAAAACATATGGCGCAAATCCCCGGCATCAATCTATAGCGGCAGCCTCTTTATTGTATTTATTCTTGTACTCCAGGGGAGACAAGCCGGTGATTCTCTTAAACACCTCTCTGAATGCTTTTACATCTGCATACCCCACTTCATACATCACCTCATTCACCGTTTTGCGGGTGCTTTCCAATGCCTTTTTTGCAGACTCTATTTTCACCCTTTGTGCATACTCAACAGGCGTGTTGCCCGTTGCTTTAATAAATCTCCTGTCAAAGTTCCTCCGGCCTACGGCAAACCTGGAAGAAAGGCCTTCTACAGAGATCTTTTCGTCTATATTCTTCTCAATATAAGCCTGCGCCTGTTGCACCATCTCATCATCATGCAGTTTTTGCCCGGTGAACATCGCAAATGCCGACTGGCTGTTCCGGTCCAGCTCTATCTGGAATATCTTGGAACAAAAGATGGCCGTTTGCCTGTCATAATATTTCTCGACTAAATAGATGACCAGGTTCAAAAATGAATAAGCACCGCCATTCGTATAAATACCCTTTTCATCCGTGATCAGCTTATCCGAATGCAGGTGAACTTTAGGGTACATATCCCTGAACCTGTCCTCGAACGACCAATGCGTGGAACAGCTCCTGCCATCCATAATGCCTGTAGCCGCCAGGATAAATGCCCCTGAGCACATGCTGGCTATTTCTGCACCGGCTTTATATTGGCTGCTTATCCAGTCAAACATCACCTCCCGGTCGGGAGTACGCTCCCCAGGCATGGCGGATGGTATAATGATGAGATCGGTTTTGGCGATGTCTTTTATGTAAGTATCAGGTGTTAAGGTCACAAAGTGATTGATGTATTCTTTTTGGGGAGCTGTGCAGGCAATTTCAAGCTTGTACATTTCCTTATTGCCCTGTTTCACCCAATAAGCTGCCGCCCTTGTGAAGATTTCTACGGTGCCAACTATACAAGCTATAGTACTGAGGTTGCATTGCCCTTCAGGATATAAGAGTGTGATATGTTTCATCCGGAATGCTTTTTACGAAGTTACGGTTATAAGCTGTCCAAATCAACCCCATAGAATGTCTATTTCACCACCCTCCTCCTTTATTTTTAGACAATACCTTTGAAAGGTACATTACCGCAGTAAACAGTACCCTCACTATAAACCTCATCATCAAAACTTTAATCATTCAAACATGACAACGCTTCATATTACCCAACAAAAGCAACAGGTATTCACCAAAATGGTGCTAGACACCTGGGCGTCAAAGCTCAACCAGTTTGATAAACTATTATCAGAGCTGTCTGATGAACAGCTGCTGAAGGAAGTAGCTCCCGGCAGAAACAGGGGGATTTATCTGCTGGGGCATCTTACTGCATTAGCCGATTCTATATTTCCATTACTGGGTTATGAGAAGCTCGCCCCTCAACTGTTTCAGCCATTCGTTCACCTGCCCGATCAGAAAAACGGCGATCTGCCTGCAATAAGTGAACTGCGGCAGGAATGGACAAAAGTAAAAACAGTACTGGCAGAAAAAATGGCGGCTATCCCTGCAGACGAATGGTTTCAAAAACACACTTCCATATCAGCAGAAGATTTTGAGAAAGAACCACACCGCAATAAACTCAATGTGGTATTAAGCAGAGTGGGCCATGTAGATTATCACTTAGGACAATTACAATTTTTAAAAACTAAATAATTCTTATGAGAAACCAGGATTTTACAACTACCATCCAGGTAGCACAAACACCCGCTGAGGTCTATCATACCATACTAAACGTCAGAGCATGGTGGTCTGGCCTCTTTGACGAATCATTTGAAGGTACATCAGAAAAAATGGGGGATGAATTCAGCTTTCTTGCAGGAGGAGGTGTGCATCATACCAGGCAAAAACTGGTAGAGCTGGTGCCAGATAAGAAAGTGGTGTGGCAGGTGACAGACGCCAATCTCAGCTTTGTAGATAAAACTGATGAGTGGAACAACACCAGGATCAGTTTTGACATCTCCGAAGAGGCCGGTAAAACAAAGATCGTCTTCAGGCATATAGGCCTTGTTCCTGAATTTGAATGCTATGACTCATGCGCTCCCGCCTGGACGCAATACATTCAGGAGCAGCTCCCGGCTGCCTTAAAAAAAGCAACCTCATGAAAAATATAATAAGGGCTGTTGCAACATTAGTAACGGTCATGCTGTTTATCCAAGTAAATGCTTCCTGCATAATTAATACAACAGGCAGGCAACATCCATTAACACCATCCAAAACCGGAAGTACTATGACAACAACTGATTTCACTACATCCTTTTTAGTAGATCAATCTCCTGAAGCAGTGTTCAAAGCAGCCGGCAACGTACGGGGCTGGTGGTCTGAAAGCGTTGAGGGTAATACTGATCAGCTGAATGAAGAATTCCTTTATTACTATAAAGATGTTCATATCAGCAAAATGAAGATCGTGGAATATGTGCCCAACAAAAGGATAGTTTGGCAGGTGTTAGACAACCATTTTAATTTCACCAGTGACAAAACCGAATGGAAAGGAAACAGGATTATCTTCGACATTTCTGCGAAAGACGGTAAAACTCAACTTCGATTTACACACGAAGGATTAGTACCGGCCTATGAATGTTATGATGTTTGCCATGATGCATGGACCAGCTACATTCAGGGGAGTTTAAAAGATCTGATTACCACAGGAAAAGGAAAGCCAAATGCTAAAGAAGGCGGACTTAACGCAGAGCTGATTGAAAAATGGAAGCTTCCTAAGAAATAAATATAGCAAAAGAGGCCATGACATAAAACATCCTCTATTTAAAAGAAGCACTGAGTTCAGTGCTTCTTTTTGTTTCCGGTCTTCTTATAATCTCATATTGATCTATTTTCTTTCATTCATAGATTTACATCTCCATACGAGGCCACTTCCATGCATAAAGGATAATCAGGCAAAGAAGAAAGACTTCTACAACAGCACCAAACACCATGTGCATCCAGGCCTCTCCTGCCAAATTAAACAACGTAAAGGGAATATACACCACGGCAACAATGATATTTACCCATCGATTTACTTTAGCCGGCAGGGCCACAGAAAGGAAAATCATTAATGCCGGGATCGTCACAGCAGCTAATACTACCAAAAGAAATGTTTGCGTAATTTCAAAAACAAACACCTTGTCTGCTAACAGATCTTCCAGTGCACCCGGCATAAACAGGTGGAAATAATCTACATAGATGTAGAGAAACATAAAACTCGCCCACAGCGCTGCAAGCTTCAGTTTCAAACTGACTTTGATGTCTTTCAGTTCATATTGTGGTGTTTCTTGTGTATTCATAAATTATCAACTAAAAATTAAACCCAAAATGAAGCCCGGGTTCAAAACCAAAGTATGCAGGCCATTTACTTTCCTTTTCTTCAAAAGATTGTGGTGTATTAGTTTTTACAGGCCAATGAGTCAAACCTATAGAGGGTTCTATAAAGAAACGGTTTCTTAATAGTTTAACCTGGTAGCCCAGGCGGTAGGTCATAAACAGTGTGAATCCCTTTGTAATCTTTTTATTACCCTCATCATAATATCTTTGAAAAGCATTCATTGCATGAATGCCTGTGTATAATCCTTTCCACCAAAAACGATTGTATGCTAATCCAATTACATGCTGGCGCACATGCCCGGGATAGTTTTCTCCCGGTGCATCAAATGATTTCCCCCAGGGAATGCCTAATGGGTAAGCAAACCTGGATTTTTTCAATTCCAGGAAAACAACATCTTTAGGTGTGATCCTGTATCCAATATTCAATTGAATAAAATGAGGCGGATTCCGGTCATTAGGAATAAGATTTCCTAACATCAGGAATGTACTGCCAACAAAATACTTTTTATAAGTACTGTCTTGATTGGCATATTGTGCATTCAGCTGTAGACTGCCTGCCATCAATAAGGTCAGAGTGAACAATAAATTCTTCTTTTGCACATCAATACTATTAGTTGTTAAATGATGATACAAAGGTAGATTGGCAAGGTGCCTTAAATCGTTCACTTAAGTTAAGAAATGAACCCTATCCCTTATTTTTATCTACAAGCCTTGCTCTTAACCTGCTTAAAGACTGGGGTTTGATACCTAAAAAGCTCGCTAACTGGTGCTGTGGCACACGTTGAATAAGGTCTGGTCTTTTCTGTATTAAGTTCAGGTAACGTTGTTCAGGGGAAGACGTTTTAAACTCGTCAAAGTCTATCCGTTGTTTAGCTAAAAGTTGTTCGGATAATATTCTGCACAAGGTTTCAAACTTTGGAAATTTACTGTTTACTTCAACTTCCATATCAGAATTTGAAACTATTAGTATAGTGTCTTCAATACAACTGATATAATATTCGGACGGAGTTTTGTTTATTACACAAGGTGGGGTCAAAGCTTCCATTTCTGTATAGAAAGCAGTTGTTTTTTCTTCACTGTCTAAAATATAATATGTCCGGATACAGCCTTTTAAAACAAAGTAGCTATCCTTCGTCTTTTGTCCTTCTTTGAGTAAAGTTGTCCCTTTCTTAACAGAGCGGAATATGTCTAACGAAAGTATTGCGTTCTTCTCATCATCTGTCAGAGAAACGTATTTTGATATAAAGCCAAATAGTATGTCCTGCATTGTTTTTATAAATTATTACTGTCGTCTTTTACATTTGCCACCAACCCAAAAATAGGCGCAATTCTACAATTTAAAGAAAACGACATATATATCCCTATCTGGACATCAAATTCATCGGTTACCATTGGAAGCCTGGCCACAGGGGTAAAGGGAATGTTTGTTTATAAAAAATGCGGAGTCAACCGGGTTCGCCCTCCCGGAACTGTTACAGTCAACATTATTTGATCTGAGACTGCATATCCCTAAAACAAAAATCCCCGGCTGATGGCCGGGAAATATTCAGCGGAGTCAGCCGGATTCGAACCCCCGGACCTGTTACAGTCAAAATCTTTTAAGCAGAGACTGACACCCCCTAAAACAAAAATCCCCGGCTGATGGCCGGGAAATATTCAGCGGAGTCAGCCGGATTCGAACCCCCGAACCTGTTACAGTCAAAATCTTTTAAGCAGAGACTGACACCCCCTAAAACAAAAATCCCCGGCTGATGGCCGGGAAATATTCAGCGGAGTCAGCCGGATTCGAACCCCCGGACCTGTTACAGTCAAGATCTTTTAAGCAGAGACTGACACCCCCTAAAACAAAAATCCCCGGCTGATGGCCGGGAAATATTCAGCGGAGTCAGCCGGATTCGAACCCCCGGACCTGTTACAGTCAAAATCTTTTAAGCAGAGACTGACACCCCCTAAAACAAAAATCCCCGGCTGATGGCCGGGAAATATTCAGCGGAGGAAGAGGGATTCGAACCCCCGGACCTGTTACAGTCAACAGTTTTCAAGACTGCCGCAATCGACCGCTCTGCCATTCCTCCGGCGCAAAAGTATAATTCCGGTTGAATTAAACAAAATAATTTTTCTCCCTCCCCTGCCGTTCATCGATAAAACCTGCTTTCCGTCTTCCAAATAATATTATTTTTAATATCTCTCACGGCTATCACCCGCAAGAATTATGTTTGCAATATGTTTCCTTCGAGGCACTACTTAAAATCCGGCAGTTTCCTGGCGCGTTTGCTGTTCTGGGCATTCCCCTGTATCATGCTCACCTATATCTACGGCACCGCTTTCGATAACTTCGAACTGGGTATTGTAGTGGTGTTACTGTTGCTGCCCGTCCATATCTGTTACTATTACCTCCTCACCAATTGGGTACTGCCCAGCTTCTTTAACGGCAAATACCTCCGCTCCGCACTTACAGGTTTAGTTATTATAGCCGCAATGGCCCTCCTTTACCGGCTCAATGAGATCTTTATTTCTGATCCGTATATCGCGTGGTACTATACCCGGACCAACCCAAACTGGTCGTGGGACAAACTGGAAAAAGACCGCTGGCACCAGCTTATCAGCAAAGGGGATTTCGTAAATGCCGTGGAAAGAAGCAACGTGGTGGTATGGATCGGGATCACGCTAAAGATGTTCGCCCTCTGGCATGAACGTAAAAATGCCATCCTGCAGGCAGAGTTAAACTTCCTGAAAGGGCAGCTCCACCCCCATTTCCTTTTTAACTCCCTCAACAACCTGTACGCCCTCTCCCTGAATAACGCCCCCCAAACGCCGGGTATCATCCTCGGATTATCGAATATCCTCCGGTATGTGCTCTACGAATGCACGGCCGACCGGGTTTCACTGGAAAGGGATATCGAGGTACTGAAAGACTACATCCGGCTGGAGCAGCTGCGGTACGAAGAGCGGCTGGACCTTAACGTAAACATCCAGGTACCTCCCGGCTCCGGGCAGATCGCCCCCCTGCTTATGCTGCCCCTCGTGGAAAATGCGTTCAAGCATGGTGTGGGCGAAACGGTGGACCAGCCCTGGATCAACATTGAGGTACAAGTGGTGAAATCGGAACTGCTGCTGAAGATCAGTAACAGCAAACCCCTCCACCCCGTGAATACCAGTGAAAAACAGGGTGGTAAAATAGGACTGACCAATGTACAGCACCGCCTCAAACTACTATACCCCGACGCGCATATGCTGACCTGGTACGATGAGGACGATTGCTTTATCCTTGAAATGATGGTAAAATTATCCGCAAATAATAATTAACGACATGGCGATCCGGACAATCATTGTAGACGATGAACCACATGCGGTAGAGATCATTCAGAAATATGCCTCCAATATCCCGGATCTGGAGATCGTGGCTACCTGTAATAACGCCATACTTGCCTTCCGGCTGCTGCAACAACAACCGATAGACCTGCTGCTGGTAGACATCAAGATGCCCGGACTCACCGGCACCGATCTCGTCAGGAGCCTGAAGAACCCGCCCATGGTGATATTCACCACGGCTTACCATGAGTTTGCGGTAGACGGGTTCGATCTCAATGCCATCGACTACCTCGTAAAGCCCATCCCTCTCAACCGCTTCCTGCGGGCTATAGACAAAGTGATGCATGCCATTAAAGGCAACAAGCCGGCCACCTTCGTGGAAACGCCGGAAGCGGCACCTGTTGCTCCCGCAAAGCACTTTCTCTACCTGCGTATCGACCGGCAGTCAGTTAAAGTAGATACCGCGGATATCCATTGGATCGAAAGCATCAAGGATTATATCAAAGTAGTTACGAAGGGTAAATCCTATGTCACCAAGCAAAAGATCAGCGTAGTGGAAAAGCTGCTGCCTATGGGGCATTTCATGCGTGTTCACCGCTCGTTTATCATACCTGCTGATAAAGTAGAAGGCTACAACCCCAATTACCTCATCATTGCAGGGAGCAAGATCCCTGTGGGCCGTAATTACAAGCAGGCCTGCCTTGAAAAACTGGGTCCCGGTATCGCCGAACAGCCGGAATAAGTATACATCTCCCTATTACAAAAACCCCTTCAACCGCATAGCCGTCCGGCAACGGAAACGGCCATATGCCGACGGTATCCGCTGTCCGTCGATCTGATTTCCTGCACACCCGAATTACTCCGAAACTTGCATTCCTTTTAACAAATTATCATCATGGAACCAGTACAAACCAATGCATTCCGGAACTACCAGGGAGGGTATTTCAGGGCCCTTATTACTCCGGAGCAAACACAAAACGCCATGGCGTTGATAGAATTTACGTTACCCCGCGGCGCGGAGCCGCCGTTGCATGTGCATCAGAATGAAGACGAAGCTTTTTACTTAGTGGAAGGCCGCATGAGCGTACGTGTGGGAGACAAAACCACCATCCTCGAAGCGGGCGAAGCACTGTTTGCACCGCGGAACACGCCCCATGCTTTCCAGATCCTTTCTGAGACGGCCACCCTGCTGAACCTCATCACCCCCGGTACGCTGGCCGGTTTCTTCTTCGAGTTCAGCACCCCGGTTACCGGCACTCCCGCCATCAGCACGGAAGCCCCGGCACCTGATATGGAAGCCGTAGCGCGGATGGTGCAGGCTATCACCAAAACCTATCATGTACAATTTCTGGAAACCAAATAACACACTAAAATGAAGATCAACAATTACTTCAAGGGAGGCCTGCTGCTTTTACTGGCCGCCTGCTCAAAGAAAGACGATCCCATCGCGCAAAAATTCAATGTAGATGAAAGCGTATCCGTTGCAGAATGGAGAGGCAGCGCCCCTACCCACTACCACACCGGATCTTTCAAGGTAAAAGGCAGCTTTCAGACGAATGGTACCAAGCAGGTAACGGGTGGCGATTTCACCATTCCCATCGCCAGCATCGAGAACTTCGACCTTACCGGCGTTCCCAAAACGGAATTGCTCGACCACCTGAAAAGCCCCGACTTCTTCAACCTTGCACTGCACCCCACCGCCACATTCCATATTACCAAAGTGGAACCCGGCACCAACAACAGAGCCACAGTAACTGGTGATTTTACCATGTTGGGCCAGAAGCACCCTGTACAGATTCCTGCGAAGATCATCGTGGAAAAAGACAGGCTGTATGTGGAAGGTACTTTTAACCTGAACAGGCTTACCTGGGGAATGAATAAATACAATGACCCCGCCGGTACACTGTATATCCTTCCTGATGTAGTGATTACCCTGAAGGTTCAGGGCACACCGTCCAAATAGTTATCCCTATACAACATTAAAGCCTGCCGTCATTACAACGGCAGGCTTTTGTATTTGGGGTCAACGTGCAGCCCGGAGGAAACCACTCCGGCTGCCAGCTCATGCACAATATTTGCGGATCAGTTTCTCCTGTGTTTTGGATATTCTCGCCAGCATGCTAAATAATCCGAACAAGGGGGTAAAGATCACAGCGATACCTGCAGGATGCATATCGCTTATTTGGGATATAGCGGCCAGTATAAGCGGGTTTCTGGGGATACCCTTAGCATCGGTAGCCCCGTCTGCCGCAAGGCCGTATAAGATCCGTAATGCGTTTTCAAAGCCCGTGGAACCGGGAAGCACCACGGTCGTAAAAACTACCGGCTGATCCAGCTCATTGGAAAAGCGGTGTACCACATTCCTTTCCACAGTGTATTTCTCCCCTGCGAACAGGGTCAGTTTTTTATCTTTCAATGTCAGCGTGAGTACGCCTTCTACCACATTAAAGGTTTCGGAGAAGTTTTTATGATAATGCAAAGGCGTTCCTCCTCCGGGCATCAGCTTCACCAGTAATGAAGTGATGCGGCCGTTGGTTTCCGCGGCGGTTTGAGTGAAGGTTACTTCGTCTCTGATAACAGGGTTGATAATAGTTTCTTTCATGGTCGGGATTTGTTAAGCTTTCCGTCTAATTTTGAAGCTGCCGGTTACCGTTTTGCTTTTATTCTGGCATTCCGACGCCCGTGTATACACTGTAGCTGTGAAATCCCCGAGGATGATACCACCTACCTGTTCATAAATTGAAATTCTAAGCCTGCCTTTTCCATACCTAGGGGTACCTTCACCACAATTGTAATAAGTGCCCAGATAAATTACACCAGTGGTACCTCCTGAAATCGAAACCTGTGCATTAAACTTATCGGGCTCCACTGCGCTGCCCAAATCATAAGTGCCGGGTTTTGTCCCATTCACGAACAAGCTTATTCCACCCTGAAGGCCCGTACCTATGATATTTGTGGTGGTCCCCAGCAAAGCGGCATCGGTAGCTAACGCTACGTTTTCAGTACCATCGATCTTCCAGGTAAAATACTCATCCGGTACAAGCCTGACAGTTTCCTGCACCAGCACTACCCCTCCATCCCCCGGCCTGTCAGGATTACGCTGGCTTACCAGGTTCTTTATCCTGACCCCCACTGCCACTTCTACAAAATCCGGAATACTGGCCGGGGCGATGTACTTGCCGGAGTTGGATTTTGGAGTGCTGAACTTACCGGGACCATTTACATACCACCCATCGATATTCTTTAACGGAACAAGGGAATTCAGCACGGTATCTTTCCCATCTCCCTTCGTATCACTCATATACACGAACATTTCACACGTTTCATTCGCACTGAGTATTGTATTATCTACCGGGATATCGATGTAAAACATGCGCTCGATGGCCCAGTCGGAGAAGTGTCTGGTTTGTACATACAGCTTTTTGGCAACCGGGTCAATATCCGTTTCGATGGCCCTGTGCCAATACCCTTTTGTATCCTGAAAAGCGAGGTATAACTCGTTCGTACCGGTACCTAAAAGATCTTCATCCGTATACTTAAACGTAATCTTCACATCCTTGTTGAATTGTACGTTTTCCGGGCTAAGTCTGTAGGCTTTACCTGTGGCAGACAGAAGTGTTTTTGTAACGGGCTGGATGGTAAAGTTGGTGGCAGTGGCAACGGCTCCTGCGGGGATATCAAGGGTTATATTCCCATCCGGTGTCTGGAGAGTGCCACCGGCAGGACCAATGGATTTGCTGACCGGTGTGCCTTCCAAAGTACCATGTGCTACGGGTACAGGCTTCTTCTCCGGTTCCGGTTCCGCTTCGCTGCTGCTTTTTTTGCAGGATATTACCGACAGGGCAAAGAGGATCGCCCAACCGGCCAGCTTGCATGATTTCTTCATAAATTATGATGTTTTAATTGCGAACTAAAGGTGATCGGCAAAAGTGGTGGAACACGGGGGGATAAAAAACTTGTGTCGATGGAAGCATGGTAATGTAGACAGACAGCAGGTAACGGGAACGAACCATCGATAAAAGGAAGCCCGGTTTATAATACAAAACGCCGCAGGCTATAAAGCCTGCGGCGTCTGATTGTTTTTTAGCTGAATCCTTTTATTACTTAATCAACGCATCCATCTCTCCCTGAATCTGCCGTGTCAGTGTTTCACTGCGCACTGTGAAGTGATCCGCAGCGGGGATGATCACTACCCGGATATCGGACCCTGCCTGCTGTGCCTTCCGGCCAAAGGCGGCAGCGGATTCCTGCAACAGGTAATTATCTTCCTCCCCTGCATAGACGGTAATTTTACCTACCCCTGCTTTCTTAATCTTTTGCCAGTTTTGCTGCACCAGTAATCCCAGATCATAGGGCTGCCACTCTTTCACCACCTGCTGATGTATTGCACCGCTCAGGGGATCGAAAAGGTCTTTAGGCCTTCCCTCTTTACCGGGTTTTCCGAATTCCGCTTCAAAGGATTGCTGCTGGCCTCCGTCGCCCCCAAAGAGTTCCGATACGCGCGAAGCGCGCAGGGTTTCCTGAAATACCCCCTTTACGCGGTTAATACCCCGCTCCTTCCCGTTTGCATCTGTGTAATAATTCCTGTCGCGGTAAAGATTTACACCGGTGAAGGAGGAGAAATCCAGCGGGTCGGGGGATGTGGCCCAGCAGCCGCCGAAGCTGCCGGGGTAATGCAGTGCCAGCCATACTGCTCCGTAGCCTCCCGAGCTTTGTCCGGTCAGGAAGGTTTGCTTAGGATCACTGGTAACCCTGTATTGCCTGCGCAGGTATGGGATCAGTTCTTTCACGAGGGCTTCCCCCCAGGGTCCGTTAACCCTTGAATCTACATAAGCATGCAGCCCCCAGGGAGTCTGGTTCTCGGGGTTCAGGTATACATAGATCTTGTCTTTCCCCTGCCCCATACCATACCTTTGTTGGTTACCGGCAATGGCTCCGTGATAATGCGTACCGCCCCATCCCGGGATGATGAACACTACGGGATATTGCCGGGTGGTATCCTGCTGATAGGAAGCAGGCAGGATCACGGCCGCTTTCAGGAATATATCTGCCTTCCTGAATTTACTCAGCAGGCCCGACCGCAGAGTGATTTCTTTCACCAGCTCCGTTTCCCGGAACGGCCGCTGCCTGAACACTGCATTCAGCATCACGGCACCTTCTCCTTTTCCGGCTTCAGGGATACGAAGCAGTCCTTCGTTTCTGCTGTACAGGTTACCCGGGGCACTATTCCCACGTTCCGTTGTATTGGTATCTAAAATAGCCACCAGTTTATACACACCAGTTTTCAGGGAATCCAGAGCAATGTGTGAAGGAGTGCTGCCATGCCTGAGAGAAACCGGCTCCCCGTTACGCCAATTGGTAACCGGTATGTAAAAAGCGGGTTGCTCAGCCATGGTACGGTCATTGAACTGTGCGGCAGTATCTTTCAGTGTATAAACATATAACCGGCCGGTATAAGGCCCTGTTAACGAAGTATCCAATTGAACGGTGAGGCTGACCTGCGCCCTTCCGCAAAGGGAGGCAATCAGTAAGCATAGAATTAAAATGAGTTGTTTCATGTTGAGGTTGACTTCTTTTAAGTGTAGACGAGCAGGAGGCGATTATGTTTCTGCTTCCAGCCATTTATCGACGAACGACCGGTTGGGTAGACGAAACTGGCTTCCTACAATACCTTTTGCATCACCGCGAGGTTCCTCCCGCCGGTTTCCAGCCGCTCCATTACTTCCCAGCCAAGGCGGGCATATAACCGCTCGGCAGTATCGGTAAAAAGCGCAAGGGATGCTTCTCCCTGATCCCGGTAATAATCCTCCAGGTATCTGCACAGCGCTGCACCCAAACCTTTATTCCGGTGCTCCCGTATGGTGTAGACCAAGGCCAGCCAATGCCGGTGAGTATTTAACCTGGGCACGCGGTCCAGCAGTCCTACATGATGATAAACACCACCTGTGGCAACGGGTATCTCGTTTAAAAGGAGTACAACCTGTATCTGATCGTTACATGCAGTAACTGCCTCCAGATTGCGTATTGTTTTTTCGACAGGGATCTTCCATTCTTCGAGGTACCAGTCAGCTATCTGGTGAATGAGTCCGGTATTGCCGGGAAGGAGCTTGTGCAATTCTATATTCATCGCAGGGGTTATGATCTCCGGGCAAATATACACGATACAGGTACTTCCGGAAGGGGGTATCGACAGAGGACATTCCCGGTCGGCAAAAAGCAGGGATGAAGCCGCGTAATCGACGGCTAAATTGGATAAACCCATCTCCGCTTCTTTTCCTATCTTGTGCCGGATCAACAGACCAGCAGACCAAAGTCTATCCATCTTCATGTTCGACGAAAGCGACATCTGGGTCAGGTTCTGTGAGGGTGATAAGGGGGCCTTCCGTGAACTGTATGACCAATATTACACGCGCATGTTTGTTTGGGGTTGTAAGTGGCTGCAGGGAGAAGAAGCTTTCGTAAGGGATACACTGCATGATTTTTTCATATATCTCTGGGAAAGGCGCTCCCGCCTGTCGCAACCCGCAAACTTATCCGCATACCTCTTAACTTCTTTCAAGCGCCGGCTGATCAGCAGCCGGGAGAAAGAGCTGCAACCTGCCGATATCTCCGGTCTTCCCGACGTAAGTGATGAAGGCCTCGCAGAAGCGGAAGCTTTTACTGCCCGGTTCGAGCTGGTAGCCCGTGCCCTTACCGCCCTATCCCCCGCACAACGCGAAGTAATTGAGATGCGGTACCTGCAGGGGATGACCCCTGAGCAGATCGCCCTTGCCAAACAATCCAGTCTCCGTACGGTATACAACCTCATGCACCGCGGCATGGCAGCCCTCCGCCACCAGGTAGGCAACCAGCACATGACCCTCTTCTGGTAACCCCTTTCTTCTCGATTAAAAAATATTTTCCCCCGGCGTGGTAAATTCCACCTTTTCCCTTCTCTGTACAGTTAAAAGGCACCTTCATGGGGAATCTCTCGGCAGCCGAAATGGCCATGCTACCATCGTTCATCAATTACTGTTACGGCACCGATGCCGGGGATGTAACGTATTGGGAGGGCTTCTTACAGGCTAACCCCGCGCAGGCACCACTCATATCTGAAGCGCGGGAACTGGTCCGTATCGGCGGATGGATGCTGCAGGCGGAAAAGGAAAAAGCCGCAGCACTGCATAAGCTGGACGGCTACCTCGCAGCAACGCCCCGTATCACAGCCCGCAGGCGCTACCTCCCTTACATTGCCGCAGCTGCTGCCGTGGCAGCCATTGTAGTGGGAGCCGTATTCCTGTTCAGGCCTGTACAACAGCCGGGCGCACAACCGGGTACTACAACCGCCATCGCGGAAACCAGCCGGAAAGGACTTACCCTCCCCGATAACAGCTTTGTACTGCTGGAGCATGGCGCTACCATGGAACACGACTTTAACGGCAACAGCCGTACCGTGAAACTGAAGGGAACAGCCTATTTCAAAGTATCGAAAGATGAACACCGCCCGTTCAGCGTACTGGCCGGGCCGTATATCATCACCGCACTGGGCACCTCCTTCCGTATAAGCGCGCAGCCCGACAGCTTACAGGTAATGCTGGAAGAAGGCAAGGTGAAAGTGGAGCAGCAAACACCGGAAGGACTGCAGCTCATCGCCGTAATGGCGCCCTCCGACCGCCTGGACCTCCATACCCACAACACCTCCGCACCTACACGGAGCACATTCCAGCCTACTGATCTGCAGGCGTGGAAAGCACAGGAAATCGTATTCGACAATACATCATTAGACGAAGCAGTGCGCCAGATCGAGGCCTGCTATAATATCCGGATTCAACTGAATGGCATAGATCCTAAGAAGGAAACCTTCTCCGGAAGGTTCCGTAACGACCAGTTGACAGAAGTACTGGAAGTACTTTGCTTTACTTTAAATAAGAAATATGAGATAACAGACGATTCTACCTATATCGTCATTCATTAATCAACCAACATAAGCACAAATTATGCTGTTTATCCGCCGACTGTTGTCTGCCAGGGCAACGCTGCTCTTTATTGTCCTGACAGTACTGGCCACCCAGCTGTTAACGGCGCCGGCCGTATATGCCCGGCAAAAGCAAACTACCGGTTTTGAGAAGGAGCCGGTGGAAAAGGTATTTAAAACACTGGCCGCCCGGTATAAGGTCCGCTTCTTCTATGCCGGGTCCGTTACCGCGCGCAACAGTATGATCACCATGCCGTCTGCAGACCGGACACTGGATGAGGTTTTGCAGTACCTGTCTGACCACTACGATTTCCTCTTCCGCCAGCAGGATAAAATGATCAGCGTGAGCCTGAAGAGCACCCGTACACTGGAAACGGTATACCAGGAGCGCATAGTGAAAGGCCGCGTGGGCCTGCAGGAAGGAGATGGTATCGTATACGCGCCCGGTGTCACCGTTCGGGAAAGCGGCACTACCAGCGCCACGCTTACTGACGACAAGGGTTACTTCACCCTCCGCCTGAAAGGCAACTCCTCCCAGATCTACATCAGCTACCTCGGGTATGAAACCAGCCAGCAGGATGCAGGTGCCAATACCATGCTGAATGTGACCCTGAAGCCCGTGGCACAATCCATCCGCGAAGTGGTGATCTCTACCGGTTACCAGTCGCTCGCGAAAAAGAACACCACCGGTGCTTACTCCTCCATCACTCCCCAGGAAATAGCGAGAAGAAGCAGCCAGTCGCTGAACCAGATCCTCGAAGGCAGCATTCCCGGTCTTACGCTCGCCACCCGGTTTACCGGCCTGGCCAGAGACCGCAGGGCCGGAGCCATCGACCTGCAGATGCGTGGCGGCAGTGCCATCAATGCAGAACGCAACCAGCCGCTGATCGTGGTAGACGGGTTTCCGGTGAACCAGCTGCCCGACAACATGAATGATGTGGAGAAGATAGACGTACTGAAAGATGCGGCCGCTTCCGCCATCTGGGGCGCGCGCGCATCCAACGGCGTAATCGTGATCACTACTAAGCGTGGTAAAGAAGGAAAGCTGAAGATCAATTACGCTGCCAATACCTACTTCACCTCCCGCCCCGATTATTCAAAGCTGCACCGTGCCAATGCAGGAGATATCCTCGGTTACGATAAGGAAGTATATGATAAAGGGTTTATTAACCCGGCCATCTTCGACGGCGGAAGTAACGGATACTCCCCTTCCCTCGGCCTGCTCCTCCGCCTCGACCGCGGGGAGATCAACCAGCAGGAATTCGGCAGGTTACAGGATTCACTGGCAGGTATATCCAACGAGGAACAGATCCACGACCAGCTGCTGCGTACCGGCATCCGCCAGAACCACTACCTGTCTTTCTCCGGCGGTGGACCCCGTTACCGCTTCGTGATCTCCGGCTCTTATGATAACAACCGCTCCAATTACATCGGAGACAAAAACGAATCATACCAGCTCAATACCCGCAGTGATATGGAGCTTACCCGTGATCTGCGCCTCAGCGTGGATCTTAACGCGGTATCTACACGCAGGAACATGGCCCCTTACCTGAACAACGATATTCAGAACCTCCCACCCTACCAGCTGCTGCTCAACGAAGCGGGCAATTACCTTTACGACTATACCGGCTTCAATAAAGGCTCTAATGATGCAATTACGCAAATGGGCTACCTCGATAACGGGAAGAACCTGATCGAAGAAGCCCGGCTGGCCAACAACGTATCCCGTACCTTCGGGCTCCGGGCCAAAGTGGGTGCGCAATACAAGTTCTGGAAGCATTTTACTTTCAATACCGACTTCCTGTTCGACCGCCTGAAAACAAGCAATAAGAACATCACCGATAAGCAGTCGTTCGAAACCCGTAACTACCTGAACCAGTACGCTTCGCTCAATTCCGCTAACAAAGCGGTGTTCAACCTGCCCTTAGGTAATATCCTCAACACCGGGGAAATCACCAATAACAACTGGGCACTGCGCTCGCAGCTGAATTACACGAACCTGTTCAACAGCGTGCATTTCATCAATTTCGCCGCAGGTGCGGAGGTGAAGAAGTACGTAACCGATGGTTATACCACCCGGAAATTTGGTTACGACGATGATCTGCTGTCCTGGCAGTACTTCGACCAGCAGAAGCTCGCCAATGGTGGCCTTACCTGGTGGAACAATAACGCCATCCCCCGCCTGGACCCTACTTCACTGGACAGGTTCACGCAGGATGATGTACGGGAGAAATCGTGGTACGCTACAGGTGCCTATACTTACGACGACCGTTATACTCTAACGGGCAGCTTCCGTATCGATCAGTCGAATATGTTTGGTGCTGATCCCAAATACCGCCGTACCCCATTATGGTCTGTAGGCGGTGCATGGAACATTGCGGAAGAGAAGTTCTTCCGTGCACCGGCTGTGAGCATGCTCAAATTGCGCGTAACTGCCGGCCTTACCGGTAACTACGACCGCACTACTACTCCGCTGCTTACTGCCACCCGCACTTTCCAGGCTGTATTCAACGATTACCGTGCAAGGGTTACCTACTACAATCCCAAACTGCGCTGGGAACGTACGCGTACCATCAATGCCGGTGTGGATCTCGGTTTGCTGAAGAACCGCTTCCAGGTAACTGCAGATTACTACAACCGTTATGGGTACGACCTGCTGGGAACTGTTGTGCTGGACCCTACCGTGGGCTTCACACAGTTTAACATCAACGCTTCCCGCATGTCCAACAAAGGTGTTGATCTGGCCATACAGGCTAATATCATTGAAGGCCGCCACTTCCGGTGGACGAGCAGGCTGAATGCCGGTTACAACCGGAACAAGATCCTCGAGAACAAGGTTCGTGAAACCAGTCCGCTCATCAGCCGTGTAAGCAGCAGCGGTCAGAATGTGGAAGGATACGCCCGTGAGGCGCTGTGGAGCTACCGCTGGGCAGGACTCGATGAGCGCGGTAACCCAACCGTGTATGGCGATAAAGATGAAAAAGTGAAAGTACCGGTTATGTCTTCCCTCGTGAACAACGGTACCTACAGGGCGCCTTACAGCGGCGGCTTCACCAACATACTTCACTATAAAGATTTCTTCACCAGTGTATTCCTCACCTATAACTTCGGCAACGTCATCCGCCGTTACACACCCGATATGTATGGATATGCCTTCAGCACCAACTACGATGCACGTATAGCAGAACGCTGGCGCAAACCGGGTGATGAAGCGCATACCGATCTGGCAGCCATTACACCATCTTTTGACCCTGCAGACTTTTATGATGGCAGAGAACGTGTGATCCAGTATTCCACCAACAGCGAAATGTCAGGCGCATATATCCGTCTCCGCGAGGTGCAGCTGGGTTACCAACTGCCTGCCAGTCTGCTGAAACGCACATTCCTCAACAGCGTATCCTTTGTTGCGCAAATGAACAACGTGGCACTGTGGAAGAAGAACAAGTACGGCATTGATCCCGACGCTGTGGATCCCATGACCGGCACCTACTTCCTCCCCGAGCCACGCGTAACAACATTAACATTAAGGGTTGAACTGTAAAAAAAGAAGCACATGAAGCATATCACTTTATATACGTTTTTGCTCTTCTGCCTCACCGTGGGCAGCTGTAAAAAATTCCTGGACGTAACGCCGAAAGGAAAAGTGCTGCCTGCCACGGTAGCCGATTTTGAAATGTTCATGAACGACATCCTGCAGGCCGATGTGCCTTACATTCAGGCGGAGTTTATGACGGACGATATTCATTATTCCGATGATCAGATACGCAGCACGGGCAATTCCCGCAGTACTAAGTCGTACCTGTGGCTGAAGGAAACCATGCTCCTGACGGATGAAGACGGGGAGTGGGTGCGCATGTACAGCAACATCTACTATTGTAACCTGGTGCTCGACAAGATCAGGGATGCACCCGGCTCTGCGGAAGACCGTGAGCGCAACATCGCGGAAGCGAAGATCCAGCGGGCATACAATTACTTCCACCTTGCCAACCTCTTTGGAAAGGAGTACAATCCTGCCACGGCCGCTACCGACCTGGCAGTGCCCCTGCTGCTGGTGCCTGATCTGGAAGCCAAAACGAAACGCGCCACCGTGAAGGAAGTATATGAGCAGGTGTTGAAAGACCTGACAGAAGGCCTCGCAAGCCCTTCCCTGCCCAATACAGGCCGCAACTACGTACACCCTGGCAAGGCGGCAGCCACTGCCCTGCTGGCCCGTATTCGGCTCTATATGGGCGATTATGCGGGAGCGAAGGATGCTGCTGAAAAAGCGCTGGCTTTTAACTCCACCCTGCTGGACTACAATACGTTCTCTTTCGTGAATCCTGCCCGTCCGTACAGCGGCGTTAATAACAAGCCCACCCCGGACAATAACCCGGAAAACCTGTTCGCTAAAACCAACAGCAACAACGGCATTTTCACGCGGTTTATGATCAATCCGGAACTGCTGGGAATTCTGGGCGAGAAAGATCTCCGGTATGTATTCACCTTCACCCGCATCCCGCGTACTGTCTCTACCCCGGTTAGCCCATTCCCCGATTACTTCCAGAGTGCGGTGAACTTCAGCATCGGCGTGCCCGAAATGATGCTCATCAAAGCAGAAGCGCTGGCCCGTGATAATAAGAAAGACGATGCGGTGGCATTACTGAATACCTTGCGCCAGAAGCGCTTTAAGCCGGCAGACTATGCCCCGCTTACCGCAGCTACTGCAGAAGAAGCACTGGCGCTGGTACTGCGTGAAAGAAGGCTGGAACTGATGTACCGTGGCCTTCGCCTGTTTGATCTGAAGCGGCTCAATAACGATCCCCGTTTCAAAAAAGACCTGCAACGCCAGCACCTTTCCCAGACATATACCCTGCCTGCCGGCTCGCCTAACTACCTCGTGGAGATCGCGCCGAAGATCATGCAGATCAACCCAGATATTTTACCCAATCCCAGAAACTAACCATTTCTCATGCCCGGGGTACATCCTGTATCCCGGGTTTAATTCCGGCACATGAAAAAACTCACCTGCTTCACCGCACTCCTCGCAGCTACGGTATCCGTACACGCACAGGAGCTGCAGGTTACCACTCCCCTGCACCCCGACGGTGCCAAAGTGACCATCTACCGCGAATGGCCTACCCGCCGCCTGATAGATACTCCATTGGTACGCCAGGGTACTATACAGATCCGGTTACCCGACAGCGGTGCTGCGGTATACACCGTATCGCTACGCAAGCCTTTCGTAAATGTCACCCTGTTCTCTTCCGCCACACCGGTATCGGTAGTGATCGGGAGAGACACTCAGACTATCGTAAAGGGCGGCCCCGTATTGGAGAAACTGAACACTTTCGAGCAAAGCATGAAGCCCGTGGAAACAGTATGGAGTAAGCTGGGTACTCAATATGGCAACACTACTGATCTGGATGCAAAGCTGGCTATCAGTGAAGAGATGAATAAGATGGCCACGGAAGTACAGGCAAAACGATTAGCCTTTGCACTGGAAAATGCCGGCAACCTCGCCGGTGCCTGGAGCGCTTACCATTACGCCTTTGCATGGACGGGCGCATCCCTCTCCAAACTCATCCCCTCCTTCCGCCAGCAGGATTGGGCAGCCGCCACCGTTCAGAAGCTGCTTGAAGAACAGGCAGAGTCCGATAAGATCAATATGACCGGTAAAACCGCGCCCGCTTTTGCACTCCGCTCCCTGAACGGGAAAGTAGTTGACCTCAGCAGTCTCGTTGCTGACAACAAATATGTGCTGCTCGACGTATGGGCTTCCTGGTGCACGCCCTGCCGGGCTGGTAACCGTAAACTGGCACCGCATTATGCCGCGCTGAAAAAGAAAGGTATCGAGATCGTGTCAGTATCAGTAGATGAAAAAGACGACCTGTGGCGGAAAGCCGTAGCGGCGGATAAAATCCCCTGGCCACAGCTGGTAGCGCCGGAAGGCATGAAAAGCGATATCGTGGCGAATTACCATGTAAAATCACTGCCGGCTACTTTCCTTATAAACAAGGAAGGCAAGATCATACAGCAGCATGTTGAAATATCAGACTTAGAAAAATTACCATGATGCGGAACGCTTTATTGTTTATTTCCATTTTCCTGCTGATGCATGTACAAACCCATGCGCAGCAGATCCTATTGCAAAACGTAACGGTTATTGATGGGGATGCAAGGATAGCCCCGCGCACGGCATCCGTATTACTGCGCGATGGCCTCATCCGTAAAATCTACACCAGTGCGTCCCGAAAACTAACCAACACCCGTATCATTGACTGTACAGGTAAATACCTTGTTCCGGGGATGATGGACGCCCATGTACATCTGGCCACGGTGCTTGACGACGACCTGCGTAAAGCACGGCTGCTGACAGACAGTATCATCAGCAATATGGTACGCCACGGCATCACTACCGTACGGGACATGGCCGGCAATGCTCCTTACCTCGCAGCCTTAAAAAGCGATGTACGCGCAGGTAAAACTATCGGCCCGGATATCTACTACGCGGCACAATTCGCAGGGCCGGGTTACTTTGATATGATCCGCCGTTCCGGCCGCGATGGCGACCTTGGTAACAGTGCATGGTATAAAGCCATTATACCCGGCATGGATGTTACACGGGCAGTGAAGGAAGCCAAAGCGGCCGGGGTAACCGGCCTGAAGATCTATGCCGACCTCGATGCCCAGCTGATCAAAGACCTTACTGTTGCAGCGCGCAAAGCAGGCTTAAAAGCATGGAGCCACGCGGCGGTATTCCCCTGCAAACCGGGAGCTATTGTTGCAGCAGGCGTCAACAGCATGTCGCACGCCAATGATTTCGCTTTCCAGCAACTACCGGGAGATACCCTTGAAATAGGGAAAGCCTGGCAGGCGCTGTATAAAAAAGATTTCCGGCTGGATACGCTTGTTCAAATACCTCTGTTGCAGGAAATGGCCCGCAAAGGCATTTTCCTCGACCCTACCGTATTCCATGCGGAGAACAACAGGATGCACAGTGCCGCCATCGTTACCCGCCTGGCACATGTTCATGGCGTGAAAGTAGTAGCAGGTACCGACTGGATCTATCACACTTCCGGCGAAGTACCACTCCTGCAGGAAATGCTCCTCCTCCAAAGCAAATGCGGCCTGAACGCCGCAGCAGTAATTGAAGCAGCCACCCTGAACGGAGCACAGGTATGCGGCCTTACTGACCGTGGCGCCATCCGGAAAGGCATGCGGGCCGATCTGCTGCTGCTATCCGGCAACCCCTTACAGGATCTGAAGCTCCTCTTCCAACCGGAACAGGTTTTCCTGAATGGAAAGAAATTATACTAACAGGAAATATCCTGTCATTAAAAAGGCCGGGCAGTCAAATTGCCCGGCTTTTTTAGGCCAAATACTCAACGGCAGGCTCATTTATGTTAATTTACTATCAAAATAGCCCAAAAGTGCCTACTTTAAGGCATTTCACAATCAATTCAATATCAATCAATTAAACTACCATCCTTCAGTGATCCTTCAGTCAACCTTCAGTGAAAAGGGGTGCTCCCTGGGGGATGACTGAAGGATCACTGAAGGATCACTGAAGGCTGATAATAGCGAATTCGATACGATATTAACCACAAGGTTGATTATACCAATTAATAAGGGCCGCCTCCCTGCTTTTGCAAACAGCGGAGGCGGCCCTTTTTAATGTAAATATCTCCTGTAGTAACTATTTCCCTTCGGGGATAAACAGCACGGCATCCGCCAGTACTACTCCGTCCGCCCCTTCGGTCGTAATCTCTACATATCCTTTTTTGCCTTTGGCCAGTTTCACCGTACCCAGGTCTACCCACTCACCGGAAGTCTGTCCTTCCACCTTCACGGCAGCAGCTGCAAAATCCACCGGCTTCACTGCTTTCCCGTCGGTCGACACTTTGATGCTGGTATGCGCCGTCATATCCCCCTGTTTAGGTACATAGGAATAGATCCGGTAGGTACCGCTGGTTACCACCTGCGGGGTAAAACGGATAGTACCCGCGGCTCCTTTTTCAGATACATAAGCCGAGGGTCCATAGGCGCCGCGGTTGATCTTTTTCCAGTTGCCCGTTACCGTTACCTGCTCCTTATCATCGTTATCCACCAGGATCTCTGCTGTTGAATTAACAGCCAGCGGCCGCTGGCGCAGGGTTGCCTTCAGTTTGGCGATATCCACTTCCTGCACGGTTTGCTTAGCGTCGATGGCAATAGATGCTGCCGTGGCGGCAGATTGTGCCAGTACCATAAACACAGGTTCCATACGGATGGAGCCATACGCGATGTGGGTGGCAGACAGGCAGATGGGCACCAGAACGTTACCGCAATCCTCTTTCTTCGGAATAATGGAGCGGTAAGCGATAGGGTAAGGCCCGAAACCACCCACCTGCACATCACCTTCATTCTTCACCATACCGTTTACGATCACACGGTCGGTATTGTGAGAGTCCATGGTGTAAGCAGCCATGCCCACGCCGTCATCCACGGTATTTTTACCTTCACAGTTGGCCTGTGTCATGACATATGCACCCACCATCCTGCGGGCTTCACGAACATACATTTGCGGCGACCAGTTACCGAATTGCGTGTATTCATCTTTCGGATACCCCCATTGCAGCATTTGCTTGCGGAGATGTTCAGGCATGCGGGGATCGTGGCCTATGAAATACAGCAGGCCTTTGTTATACAGTTCATGCTCTTTGATGATCTTAGCCCGGGTGGCATAATCTGCCTCGGGATAGTTCCAGTTCATACCGATCATATCGGTGGAAAAGGCATTGTTGTTGTTGATGTCCGTTTTGTTGTTGGGCATCCGGTCGAACTTGAGGAAACCATTGAGATCGCCCGGTGTGTGATGTTTTACCAGGCGCAGCAACAGTTCGTACCGCGTGGAGTCATATCCTTCCGGGCGTGTGATGGGTATCCGGTTTTCAGGTTTGTTGGAGAGGCAGATGCGGAAGTTGTACGCCTGCACTTTCTTATCGCCTGCGCCCTGCTCTGCCAGCGGTTTGGTATTAATCCCCCAGAGCACACCGCTGTTGGGATCGCCGGGTACTTTATAGGGATCGATATTATCGGGGAACTGGTGCTTATCGCGCAGCTGCACTCCGTTATAGGTTTCCCCATACTGCGCATTCGCTTCGCGGCCTACGGTATAGGATATACCCGCCAGCGCCATCAGGTCGCCTTCATAGGAGCAGTCGATATACATTTTCGCACGGACGGTGGATACCTTAGGCGTGCCCCCAACGGAAGACTCCAGCTGTATTTCCGTTACCTTCCCGCCTGCTTTACCTGCACGGGTGATGCGGTGATCATACACAATTTCCAGCCCGGCTTCCTGCACATACTGCCGATACACTTCTTCGGCCACCTTAGGCTCAAATATCCACGTTTCAAATTTTCCGTAGTGTTTACCCACCCGGCGGTAAAAGTCCCGGGAAATGCCCGAAATAGCGTATTTATTGCCTATATCGGTGTAGCCCAGTCCACCGGAGGTTAAGCCCCCCAGGCGTTTACCGGGTTCAATAACCAGTACGGACTTATTCAGTTTCTTGGCCGTATAGGCAGCAATCACCCCGGCGGAGGAACCGCCGTAAACACAGATATCTACTTCCCTTACCTGCTGAGCCATCAGGCTGCCGGGCAATGCCAGCAGACTGAATAGTAATGTCTTTCTTAATGTTTGCATCTTTTTCAATTGGATTAGTAACCGGGATTCTGATCCTTTACGGGATCTATGGCTTTGTTATAATTGGTTTCAATAACGGGGATGGGCCAGAGCAGGTGGCGCTGTGTCATGGTTTTGCCTTTGCCCGCCTGCACGATCTCTTCCGCAATGCCAAGGCGCTTCAGATCCAGCCAGCGTTTGGACTCTCCGCAATTTTCATACCCGCGCTCATGTACTACCAGGTCAATGAAGGCCTGCTTACCGCTGTAGTCAGCCAGTTTAAAATCCACAGCGGCATCAGCCGTCAGCGGGTTCTTGCCATAAGCACGGCGGCGTACCATGTTGAGCTTTTCCATGGCATCTGCATTGGGTGCAGCACCCGCCTGGGCTACGCATTCGGCGTAAAACAGGAGAATGTCGGCATAGCGGTACATGGGATAATCGTTGCCCCCTGCCGTTACCGCCTGTTTATCCACGAACTTCTTCAGGAGAATGGTAGTATTTCCAAGGCCGAACGTTTGCGGGTACCAGTTAAAAGTATAACGCAGATCGTTTTTATCCCAGTTTTTCACGAAAGGATTTGCTTCTGAATCGCTGTAAAAGGTATAAAACCCGCCGGGAGGATAGTATCCCGAATTCGGATAATGGCAATACTGAGGGTAGGAAAACCCCTGTCCGCTGGGTACCCTCGCGTATTTCAGATAAAATATCTCTTCCGTGGAGGAGGATATATCTGCCCCGAAAAGCTTCTCGAAATCATCCGCTACGGTTACATTCACGAGACTGAACTTGTTGGAAGTGATGATTTCGCCTGCCAGATCACGGGCTTTATCGTACTGGTGCAGGTTCATGAACACATCGGCCAGCACTGCTTTGGCAGACCATCTGGAGGGAGTGCCTCCCTGCCGCGGTTTATCGGGCAGGCGTGTTTCCGCCCATTGCAGATCAGCCACGATGAAATCATACACCTGCTCCCGGGTATTACGTGCCAGTTCCCTTGCATCCATGTTCTTCTCATCACGGATGGGTACACCATCCCAGTTACGGACGAGGTAGAAGTAATTCAATGCCCGCAGACAGCGTGCTTCTGCAAGATATGTGTCCAGCTGGGCAGGCGCAATACCGGTGGCAAGGGGCGCCCGCTCGATCACGATATTGGCGTTGCGGATAGATTCATAGAAAGCAGCCCACATATCTCCCACACGCGTTACGTTCGTTTGATCCAGCCCCGTATAATCATTCAGCGGGGCATGGCTGCCGCGGCCGATGAGGTATTCGGTATATATCTCATGCTGGCACTCGTATAGCGCACCGAGGGTACTGCCCCGGCGGATGGGTACATAGATAGCGTTAAGTCCGGCTTCAATTTCCGCCGGTGTTTTATAGAAAACTTCCGCGGCAATAGACTGCGGCTTCTCTTCCAGCACATCGGAGCAGGAAGCCATCAGCAGCGCAGTTAATATGAGTAAGGTTAGTTGTTTCATCATGTTGAATTAGGTGGTGAAAAAGAATCAGAACCCGCAGCGTACGCCCACTGTTACCGATTTACTCATCGGGTAAATGGAATAGTCGATACCCTGGTTGATGGAGTTGGTGCCGCCATAAGCGTTCACTTCCGGATCGTACCAGGAGTATTTGGTGAAGGTGATGAGGTTCTGCCCGCTTACATATACCTGTGCAGACCTGAACCATTTCGCCACATTGGAAACCGGCAGGTTATACGCCAGCTGGATGTTACGGATGCGGAGGTAAGATCCGTCTTCCACAAAGCGCGACGACATATTAGCCGTGAGCGTTCTGGTGATGCGGGGGTATTTGGCATTTGGATTCTCCGGCGTCCAGTGGCTTTCAAACACTTCACGGGGGAGGTTGAGTCCCATGCCTAAATCCAGTGCCGCCACGCGGTTCAGGTTAAAGATATCGTTGCCCTGTGAGCCCTGAAGGAACACTGTGAGTTCAATACCCTTGTAGCTGGTAACGGAATTGATGCCGTAGATGAAATCAGGGTTAGGATCACCGATGAATGTTTTATCCGCCGCATTGATCTTCCCGTCTTTATTGATATCCTCGTAGTTGAGGTTACCGTTGGCGGTATACCCGATTTCTTTATACCCATAGAAAACGCCCAGCGGTTTGCCTTCGCGCAGGATATTCACGAAATCCTGTACAGAACCGGTGTAGAAAGCATCCCCATTGATATCCTGACCATTATACAGTTTCAATACCTTGTTACGGTTGAAGCCGAGGTTGGCGCTTACATTCCAGGATACTTCCCGCGCCTGGAAGATAGATCCGTCCACCCCAATCTCGAATCCTTTATTCTCGATCTCGCCTACGTTCTGCACCGTGGTGGCATAGCCCATGGAAACAGGCAGCTTCACCCTGTTCAGGAGGTCGCGGGTCTTTTTATGATACACATCAAAGGTTACGTGCAGCCTGTTTTTCAGGAAACCTGCATCGATGCCAAGATCTACCTGGCGTGTTACTTCCCAGCGCAGATCGCCGGGGAGTGTGGTACCGGGAGCGAAGCCAATGGCCAGCTGATCCCCGAAAATAGTGTTGAGAGAACCCAGCTGCCGGAGGGTGGCATAAGGGGAAATAGATGGATTACCCGACAAGCCCCAGCTGGCCCTTACCTTCAGGTCGGATACCGCTTCGGAATGCTTCAGGAACGACTCGTTGGAAGCCTTCCAGGCCAATGCCACGGAAGGGAAATTCTCCCATTGCTGGCCTGTGGAATAACGGGAAGAACCATCGCGGCGGATGCTGGCAGTAAGCAGGTATTTGTCCTGATACGTATAATTGATACGCCCGAGGTACGACAGCAATGCCCATTTGGAATACCCCGAAGTAGGGATACCCGGTGTAATGGCACCCTGAATATTACCGGTATACACTACATCGCTGAGGAAGCCTGTTCCGGAACCGTTCATGCTCGTGGTTACTTTATCCTGGTAGGTAAAGCCCGCCATCGCCGTCAGCGAATGATCACCAAAGGTATTGGTATAAGTAGCCACGTTCTCGTTCAGCAAACTGGTATACTGCGAAGTCTGTACCTCTGCAAAGCCAATGGAGTTGGTAGTAGGCTCGATGTTGCTGTAAACATCCACCCGGTCGTTCAGATTGTCGATCCCCCCGGAGATGCGGATAGATAAGCCTTTAAAGGGTTTAATCGTGAGTGCGGCATTCGCCAGTACCCGGTCGCCCTTAATCACATTCGACTGTTCGTTGATGAAGATAAGCGGGTTAACGATAACGTTGGAGATGAAGGGATAAGCTGTATTCAACCTGCGGTACGTGCCATTGGGTAAATAAGGTGTGAGGGAAGGCGGAGCCATCAGCATACCTGATATCAGATCGTTCCCGCGGTTGCCCAGTCCGGAGTTCTGCCGGGAACTGTTAAGGCGCGTAAGGATCGTATTCATCGATACGCTGAACACCTTACTGATATCATGCTCTATGTTTCCGCGGATGTTATAGCGTTTATAATCGCTTGCCTTCACGATACCGTCCTGCAGGAAGGCAGAGCCGGACAGGGAGAAGCGTGTTTTCTCCGTGCCGCCGTTAACCGTAGCGCTGATGTTGTAAATGGGTGCGGTGCGCAGCACCAGGTCCTGCCAGTCGGTACCGGGGTCTTTACTTAAACTGTCTATCTGCGACTGCGTGAAGTATTCCGCCACACCATCATTACGTGCCTGTTCGTTATACAGCAAAGCATATTCGCGGGCATTCATCAGATCCATTTTGCGGGAAACGAACTGCATGGTATACCCGGCATCCACGTCTACCGTGGTACGGCCGCCTTTGTTGCCGGAGCGGGTGGTGATCATCACCACGCCATTGGCACCACGGGAGCCATAGATGGCGGTGGAAGATGCATCTTTGAGGATCTCCATCGATTCGATATCGGCATTCTGCAGGAAGGTGGGGTTACCATCGTAAGGGAAACCGTCGATCACATACAACGGTTCATTGCCGCCTAGGATGGAGTTGGTACCACGGATACGCACGCTAACGCCGCCACCGGGAGATCCGCCGTTCTGGATTACCCTTACCCCTGCCGCACGGCCGCTGAGTGCCTGCATTACGTTGGTAGAAGGGAAAGCATTTATTTCTTTAGACTTCACCTGACTGAGCGAACCGGTAAGGTCGCTTTTACGCACGGTGCCGTAACCCACTACCACAAACTCATCCGCACTGGCGGCCTGCGCCTCCAGCGTAAACTGGAGCGGCTGGTTCACCAGCACAGTTTTCTCTGCACTTTTGTACCCGATATAGGTAACTTCTATGATCGTTCCGCGGGGCACCCGCAGTTTAAAATACCCTTCCGCATCCGTTACGGTACCCTGTGAGCCGCTGCCTTTTACCGACACCGTGGCGCCAGGGAGCGCCTGCCCGTCTATATCCAGTACACGGCCGGTAACATTGATCATGGTATCCTGCACCAGTACTTTCACGGGAGATAAAGGCGAGAAAACTGCCTTTTTCTCTTTGATGACGATATTCTTCCCGATGATGGAATAGGAAAGCGGCTGGCCTTTCAGCACCAGTTCCACCGCTTCTTCCAATGGGATATTGCTCACTTTCAGGTTCACCCGCGGAGCTTTGTCGATCAGTAGATGGTCATAGAAAAAAACGTATCCTGTCTGCTTTTCGATGGAGCGGAACAATCTTTCGACAGATGCATTGCGCTCGGAAAGCGATACCTGCTGCGCCAGGCTTTTGGCACTTACCTGGAGGCAGGCGGCCAGTAGCAGAATAGCGGAAAACTTCATACACAACAGCGTTTTGTAAATCAATCGCCGCGTAAAATACCGCGTACAAATAGCACTAATTTGCATAATTTTGGTTTGTTAGGGTAATAAAAATCCCGTCTGGCCAAATGCCAGTGCCGTGGAATGCCGTGTAAATCCTTTTGTATGGTTTGCCCTTACATCCTTGCCGGGACCGACTGCCATCGGGCCCGGTTTTTTATGGGCGAAACCTTTTTACGGGAAGGTCATGTCGCTTTTTGTTTCATAACGGTTATAAGAATAATGGTTTGTGGAATGAAATAATGCTGAATACTATGGTGTTACGATAATTTTTTTGCCTTCTATCCTGTAACGTACATTACTGAGTTCCAATATTTTCAATACGTCTGTTACGCTGCTGCTCCGGGCTATTTTGCCCCCAAACTCCCTGTCCGGCACCTCCCCTTCGTAGGAAATCTCCGCATCATACCAGCGTCCTATTTCACGCATTACGCCCTGCAGGGATTCGTGGTTAAAGTGAAAATACCCGTTCTTCCAGGCAACCACTTCCTCCACATCCACCCCATCCTGTATGCTCATATTGCCTCCCGGGTGTGCGCTTACCTGCTGGCCGGGCTGCATATTCAGGGAATGTGCTCCCTGTTTCACATTCACGGACCCTTCGAGCAATGTGGTGCGGATGCTGGCTTCGTCGTCGTACGCCATTACGTTGAAATGGGTACCCAGTACCTGCACGGTCATATCTTTTACCTTCACGCGGAAGGGCATCTTTGCATGCTTCGCAACCTCGAAATAGGCTTCCCCGTTCAGCTCCACTATTCTTTCCTTTCCTGTAAATGCGGTAGGGAAACGGAGGGATGATGCCGCGTTGAGCCAAACGGAAGATCCATCCGGCAGAATAATACGGAACTGTCCGCCCCGTGGGGTGGCGAGGGTATTATAAGCCACTTCCCCTTCCCTGCCGGTGCCCTGGTAGGCCAGCTGTCCGCTGTTGAGCTTTATAACCTGTACATTACCCTGGCTGGCAATGGCACCATTTCCAGCGGTATCCAGTGTGATGGCCTGCCCTCCGGCGAGGTACAGCACTGCCTTGTTTCCACCCGGAACCACTTCCAGCGGGGCTTCAGAAGATTTTGCCACAGGGGAACCGGGGGCGGAGATACGTGGCCAGAAATAAGCCACTGATATAACGGTGAGTATGGCGGCAGCGGCCCATACGGGGCGTAGTTTGCGTAAGATAGTCCTGCGCGTGGCGGGTTTGGGCGTACCGGCCATGATGCGCTGGCGCACGGCTTCCATCCTTTGCGGGTCCGACTGTCCGTGGGCAGATTTATCGCGCAGGAGTTCCCCTACGGCCTGTTCCCATTCCTGCCGCATGGCATCATCGTCCAGTGAGTCCAGCAACCGGGAAGCTTCTTCCTGGCTTAATTCCTCGCTGAGGTAACGTTTGAGTAAGTTGGTGAATGTCTGATGGTCCATAACGTGCGATAGGGTTGCCGGCAGTGCCGGTTAACATGGTAAAGACGCACAACTCCCCCGGAGGGAGGTGCCGGGATTAAAAAATATTTTCGGAGAGGAAAACGAAAGCCCAGAGCGCGCCCATAGCTCCGGAGGGGTGGTTGGAAAGGGCTTTGCGCAGGGTGGAGATGGCCTGTACGATATAACTTTTGATGGTAATGCGCGATACGCCCATGGTGGAGGCGATCTCTTCATGCCGCATACCCTCGAAACGGCTCAGGGTAAAAGCACGTTGCTGCTGTGGAGGGAGTTGCCGGATAGCAGTAAGCACACATTGTTCCAGCTCACGGAACTCAGCAGCATGATCGGCCTGAAGGCCGCCGCCTTCGTGAAGGAATTGTAATACATACTGCCGGTAGGCATCTCCCGAAGCGAGTTTACGCAACCGGGAATAGATCAGGTTGCGGGCGGTGATGAAGAGGTACCCTTCCAGCCGGGAAACTGCTGCCATATCAGCCCGTTTCTCCCAAAGAATCGTGAAAACATCCTGTGCTATATCTTCCGCGATGGCGGCAGACTTGGTAAGTGCCAGTGAAGTGGAGTATACCCCATCCCAGTAACGCTCGAACAGCGTGCGGAACGCCTGTTCGTCGCCAGCAGCGAGCAAACGCAGCATATCACTATCGCTATGTGGAATTTCATGCATGTCCGGAAAGACGGGATTGGTTGATAACTACTGACGAAATAAAAATAAGAAAAAATCCGAAGCTTTTAAGGGATGATTAATCAAAGCCCCATTCACTTCACCAGGTGCTGTAAACGGTTCAATTACATTGGATTTCTATCGTTTCATTTGATGTTGTTTTAAAAGAAATCCTGCTTCCACTTATTACGGCTGATTTTTTCCCGTTTCTGATCAGAAGCATCTTCTTGCCGGGCCATGGATTTATGAGCGTACAAATTCTTCCTTTTTCACTTATAATCTTAACATCAGTAACCATTTCGTTTTTCAGACTGGCAGAAACCAGAAAGCCTCCCCATGCCCTGATATTCTCAAACCTTGCATTTTGTTTTTTTGAAAACCCATTGAATAAGCGAATTACATTTCCTGCACTCATGCAAAGCATCTCATTAAGCGCATTCGCAACGGTACAGCTATTTTCTATTCCATGGGGATTATTTAACTGGAAACCGTTGGGATAAGTATGCAAGGCGTACTTATGTAATTCATTGAAGATAACAGATGAATCATATCCAACTCTGATAGCAGCCATAAAAAAGCTACTACCGGTATTCATATCCTGCCAGCGCTGCATTTCATCAATTGTATTGCGGGCAACAGTCAATAATTCCGGTTTACTATCCAGGTTAATTGCATTGGAAGGATATATATGTTGTATTCCCAACCCATTGTCTGGCCACCAATCAACTCCCTTCTCTGTATACCGGAATACTTTCTTATTATTCCTCACCTGAACGGGAAAATCACTCAGCTTATTCAGCATATCTTTCCATTTCTCCTGCCTGTCTTCATGAAGCTTCAAAGTAGCGCTTAAATCAAGGATCAAATCAAAGGTATTCCGGACTAATCCAAGCGATAAAACCGGGTTTTTATCGCCACCAGATCCTTCATGAATGGCATCTCCATAAATCACATACCTGCCGTCTTCGAATTTCAGATAATCTTCCCAAAAATTGACAACAGCAAGTGCATATGGATAGATTTTTTTACCATACTTTTCATCATAAGTGCAACGCCATTGTTGCGCCATGTTTAACAATCCGTATGCCGCATTGGAACGTTGACCGTAAAACAAACCTCCCTCCTGAATATCCCCATCCTTTTGGTAACCGCCCACTGGAAAATCTCTGGTTACTTCTATCCCCATGGGGCCAATGCCCACCGGATAAAGGATCCCCCGTGTGTGGTTAACATTTTTTGCATACCACTCTCCCCTAGGCATAAAATCAATCAGTGGAGCATCATGAGGCTCCCCTTGCGCTAAACGATTAGCTGTATAAAGTCCATAAAAAGGGGCCTGAAAATTATAGTTCAAATGGTAGTCGCCGTTCCATGCCGGATTATCCGAAGTAGTCCAGCCAAATATTCCGGGAGGAAACTTTGGATCACGGCTGCAGGCAGCCATAGTATATAATCCCTGATAATAACCTTTCATCAATACCGGATCATCCACAGATATACTGGATTTACTCCAATATAATTCCCACCAGTCATTATGCTTTTTCATGAATGTTGTAACTGATCTCTCATTAAGTTTTCGTACTTGATTCAACACCGCATTCAAAGGCTCTTCCTTTTTAAACTTGCTTTCAATTGCAAGGCCAATAATTATCTTCTTTCCGGCTTGTAGCATAACAGTACTATCCTTATAATTAAAGGCCCTTAAGGCTACAGACACTTCCGTTGAAATATCTACACTATCAGCAAAGGCCCGGGTAAGCCAAAAAACATCATTTACTTTACCACTTTTCAATGCAGCATGTTTATGTTCCGGAGCAGTTAAATTAATTGAAACATTTGTTGCTTTACCTGCTGCACTTATTTCAATAAAGATCAGATTTTCTATGGCTGACACCCATGATTTTACCATCACACTTTGTGCATTCTTTTGTAGCAAACATGCAGTAACACCATTCCTAAGTGACTGTTCTGCAGAAAAATCGCCCTCATTAAATCCCTTAACTTTAATATCTACAAAACCCACTACCCTGGGGCCCGACAAGCCATCAGCCTTTGAGCGCAACCGCCAGAAATCGTTTTTAGACAGGTAATACCGCAACCGGTCTCCCTTAAAACCGACACTCATTGTTACATCACCGTTTCCCATTAAGGGAGCGTCAATTGAAGCATTGTTCGGAATATGTGAAGGTGGCTTTGTCCAGATATTTTTAAATATTTCCTGTGCAGGTAAGGCAACTTTATTAGTTTGGGCAAAGGCACCCATGCTACAAATTAACAGGCACCATAATAACGTAAGCTTTTTTATCATACAATTTTACATTGAATTCAGCTCATCGGGCTGCAGGCGGGTAATACAGACGAAAATAAAATGGGGATAAACAATCTTAGTGACGATTTATCCCCAACTGCGGAGAGAGAGGGATTCGAACCCCCGGTACTCTTTCGAGTACACCTGATTTCGAGTCAGGTACATTCAACCAGCTCTGACATCTCTCCGTATTTGAATGCGAGTTTAGTAAATTCCCCCATTTTTTCCAATAAAAACCCGGAATATCCGGGTGATCTGATAGAAAAGGATCGGCCATCAATTATCTTTTTTTAACGGGAATTCGAATGAAAGCTACCCGCATATAAATATTATAATTTTCCGTGAACATAACCATTTAAAAACCTGATTCATGCTGTTGCAAGTTAGCATGAAGCTAAGGACTAGCTAAGGAGAAGGTATTATCTAAGGGTTTTTAACGACTATTCAAGCACTCTGCATGCACTCAGCAAGCACTCTTGATGCACTTATCATGCACTCAGCAAGCACTCAGCACGTTTTCCAAACGGAACAAATGACCCAAAATGACCTAAATCGGAACATTTGGACTCTTCGCCTTTTTAAAATAACCGGCCGGGCTTACTTTTGAATAGTTTAACAACCACGCAGGTCACGTAGAACCCAACTGGAAAGGCTTTGCGCCCCGGACCTGTTACAGTCATAATCATTTAAGCAGAGACAGACACCCCCTACAACAAAAATCCCCGGCTGAAGGCCGGGAAATATTCAGCGGAGTCAGCCGGATTCGAACCCCCGGACCTGTTACAGTCAATATCATTCGACCTGAGACTGCCCATACCCCCAATATTAAAATCTCCATTTTCAATCGGGAAAATCACTTACTATAACACCCCCTAAAACAAAAATCCCCGGCTTAAGGCCGGGAAATATTCAGCGGAGTCAGCCGGATTCGAACCCCCGGACCTGTTACAGTCAAGATCTTTTAAGCAGAGACTGACACCCCCTAAAACAAAAATCCCCGGCTGAAGGCCGGGAAATATTCAGCGGAGGAAGAGGGATTCGAACCCCCGGACCTGTTACAGTCAACAGTTTTCAAGACTGCCGCAATCGACCGCTCTGCCATTCCTCCGGCGCAAAAGTATAATTCCGGTTGAATTAAACAAAATAATTTTTCACAGACGATTAATATTGGGGCAATTCCTGCATCTGTAAGGCACTCCCCATAACAGGAAAGGCCGGCCTGCAAACATTTGCAGGCCGGCCTTTTAATATTAAATCACGTTATAATAGTTTGCGGAACTATTCTGCCACTACCCTGTCTGCCTCCGACATTACCCATGCATGGTTATAGAAACCGGCCATCTTTACTGCGTTGGCACCGGTAAGCATCATTTTCGCATCGTAAATCATGTAATCGGGGAAACCGCTGGCTCCTGCGAAATACTGATTGGCATACGCTGCTTTCATACCGGCAATTCCCGTCCCGCCTATCACGGCTACCGATGCAACGGATGAACCTTTCAAAGGCCATACGAAGCTGGCTGCCATATCCGGACCCGACCATGTTTTGCCACCAGCCGTGATCTTATTCCGCTCCATCTGCACCGGGGCATCGGCCAACAGGGTATTCCATGCTTTATTGGTGGTTTTGTTACCGTATATGATAACGCCTCTGTCGGCGTACTGCTGCGGGTTATAATCTTTGTCCGCAATAATATCCATAGAGCCGTTGCCGCGGTAATACCAGGTTTCAGCATCGTAACGGGCTTTATTAAAGCTCCATTCGTTTTCTTCTTTGCTGCCGCCGGTGCTGTAAACAAATACCATCCTGTGATGGAAGGCATCTTTCAGTGTACCGTTACGGTGCGGACCTTTCTCTGACAGCGGAGGCGCCGTTGTAAGCTGCCAGCCGTTCTGTACTTTCAAAAAGTATAAAGGTTGGGCACCACTTGTAGCGGTCAGTTCAGCGCCATCCAGTTTCAGCGTCAGTCTGGAACCGGTTGTAAAATCCTTCACATCCAGCCGGAGCAGGCGTACGTTCTCCGTTTGCCCTTCGATGATATTAGCAGCACGGTTACGTTTCAGCCGGATGCGGCTGTATTGCAAGGCATGCTCCTGCTGATATACGGAGGCCCAGCGGAAAGCATCCGAGATACCGGGGTTGGAGGTGGTAAAATCGATCACGTTCACGGCGGTATCTGCCGCGCGGGTGCGCCATTTAAAGAAGTCGAAGATAGGCTTCCAGTCTACGCTGATATCCCCAAACCAGTGTTCCCCGCCGGGGTATTCGTTATAGCTGAAGTCTGCATGGAAACCGCCGAGCAGTTCCCGCATTTGCCGCGCGTAGTTGACAGACACTACCCTGTCAGCATCCCCGTGAAAAATATAAACGCCCAGTGGTTTGTAGTTCTGCGCCAGTTTGATCACATCACTCTGGTTGCCTGCGCGGAGCAGCATTTGCTCTACGGGGTTGGCCGCGCTGTCGGGTACCAGCCCGTCTGCCGATCCATATCCTTTAAGGGTGGGGTATCCTGCGCTGGGTGCTATAGCAGCCCATTTATCCGGATAGGTGGCCCCCAGGAACCAGGTACCGTGCCCACCCATGGAGTGCCCCGTCAGATAAATCTTTTGCGGGTCCGGTTCGAAAGACTTCCGGGCAATGGCCAATACTTCCAAAGCATCTATCCTGCCCCAGTCTTCCCAGTTAAACCCTCTGGGCCTCCGGTTGGTGGCGGCTACAAGGGTACCCCAGTCTTTAGACTGGTACGCCCTTGCCTGCCCTATTGCTTCCACACCGGCACCGTGTACTGATAGGAAAAGCGCAGCACCTTTCTGCGATCCGCCCGTCTGGGGCGCTACTGCATAGTATTGCAGGCTGCCGTCAACGGCACTGGTGAAGGTTCTGCTGTATTTATCTCCTTTTGCCACGGCTTCCACGCTCACTTTGGTTTCATCCAGTACTTTATCCCCGTCCAGCAGGGTTACGAGGTATTCTACTTTACCGGGGGTATTCATGGCGGCCGTTATAAAAGAGAACGGCACTTTCCGGGTAGACATTTTCGGAACTGCCGGTACATCCGTCAACACTTCTTTCCCACCGGATTTTGCACGGAGGCGCAGGCCCTTCAGATCTTTTGGAGAACCATTGATCACTACGAGGGCACCCTGCAGGGTATCTGTACCGCTACCCGCAATCAAATGCGGCAAAGTAGCGTCAGCAGCCTGCAGCTGGATGGATTTACCGGGAAAGATGAGGCTTGCCGTGATCATTCCGCCGCGTACATATAATTCATTCAAACCCTTCTTCAATTGCACCGGGATGTACATCCATCCGGAATTGTAAGGATCTCCCGCATGCGGCTCTCCATTGAGGTAGAAACCGCTGTTGCCGCGGATATTGAGTAAAGCGAGGCGCGGCCTGTCAGATTCATGCGTTAGATAAAAATACCCTCCACGCCCAAAAGCTCCGCGGCCCCCGCCTCTGCGGAATAAGCGGTTGGCACTATCTGCAGTTACCGCCTGCCAGGTTAATTGCTTGTCGAATGCAGCGCCTTCCTTAGGCGGCGTTAAAGTATTCGTATAGAGCTGATAAGCCAGCACATCCGTATACACCGCTTCACGGCCATAGTGCTGTGGACTGGCCACATACAGGCCATTACGGAATTGTATGGTATCCTGCGCCGCGGCAGGTACACAGGGCAGTAGCAAGATGCCCTGCAATAGGAATCTGTAAAAACGCATAGTCTGGACTCATTTCATTGTTCGAAAACAAGATAAGGGTCGCCGCCAATAAATGAAACATCTTTTGATGAAAGGTAGCTGCCAACTGGAAAAGCTATAGCATAGCAGAAGACGAATCGCAGGGCTGCAGGAGGAAGGTAGCAGGCATAAAAAAACCGGCAGGATTTCTCCTGCCGGTACAACCTGATGTTCATGAAGAGCGATAACCGCGGACAGATGACAGTTGTTTTTGTGCATTACTTCCTTCCAACCTGTCTGTTGATTTGAATAAAACAACTATCACCTGTCGTCGGAGGCGTCTTCTATTGGTAGCCTCCGCCGAGTGACCTGTAAAGGGACACCATGGCGGTAAGGCGTTGACGTTTAATATCTGCCTGCGTCAGTTCCGCCTGCAGGCTGCTGCCCTGGGCGTTGATGACTTCGAGGTAGTTAGCCAAACCACTGCGGAACAGCAGGCGGGCGTTATATACAGCCTGCCTGGTGGTTTCGAGGCGGGTACCTGAGATAGCCTGTTGCTGCTGAAGTTTATCCAGCTGCACCAAAGCATCGGTTACCTCACCTACTGCTACGGTTACCGACTGGCGGAAGCGGATAGCGGCCTGGTCACGCTCGTTTTGAGCGATTTCCAGCTGGGTACGCAGCCTGCGCTGGTTAAAGATGGGCTGAACAATGTTGCCGGCAACTGTCCCGAATATGGAGTTCCCGTTGAACCATTCCCCGATCTTATAGGCATTAAGCCCCCCATTGGCCGTAAGGCTCAGGGCGGGGTACATAGCACCCTGTGCAGCCCCAACGGTCGCATTGGCTGCTTTAAGGCCCATTTCTGAGGCTTTTACATCAGGCCTGTTGGCAATTACCTTTGCGGGTATGCCAGTCTGTAGACTATCCCATACCTGATATCCGTCGAGTGAAGCGGTGCGGGATACATTACCAGGCAGCTGGCCCAGCAGGATGCGGATGGCGTTTTCCTGGATGGTAGCAGCCTGTTCCAGCTGAGGGATCAGTTGCTCCGCCAGCAGCTTTTGCGCTACAGCCTGCTGAACAGCCAGTTCGGTTACCTCACCGGCGGTTTTTTGCATACGGATCATCTGAACGATTGTATCGCTGAGAGAAGCGTTGCGTTTGGCAATATCCAGCTGTGCATCGAGCATCAGGAGGTTGAAGTAGCTGTTGGCTACATTGGCAACGATGCCTGTCTGCACGGCACGGGCGCCTTCGTACGTCTGAAGATAGGATGCCAGTGCAGCTTCCTTCTGACGGCGGATTTTGCCCCAGATATCAATTTCCCAGGAAATACCCAGGCCGAGGGTGAAGTCCTCAATGTGGTCCGTTTTCAGGAAGTTTTTGAGGCTCAGCCCGTTCAGGCTGTTCTCTGAAGGGAACGAAGTATTAGCTGTGGCATTGGCGTTAACAGTGGGCAGCATGGCTGCTTTTGCCTGTTTAACGTAAGCCGAGGCTGCTTCTATCCTTTTCAGCGCCAGCTGAAGGTCAAAGTTGCTGTTGAGCGCACCGCCGATGAGCTCCTGCAGAGCCGGATCGGGGAAAAACTGCTTCCAGGGGGCCGCTCCAACGGAACTGTCTGCCGCGGCCGTATTGCCGAACTGCGCCGGTACGGCCACTTCGGGCCGCTGAAAGTCTTTCCCGACTTTGCAGGCGGCAAACGAAGCTGCCGAGAGTATAGCTATTAAGTATTTTGAATATTGCGTCATAATTGCCTTGATTTTACTTATACGGTTGCTTCTTCCATTTCCATCTCTTCTTCATAAACTCTTAAGCCGGGGCGGCCGGTTATTTTTTCCTGTAAGAACTGGAATATCACATACAGTACAGGAATGATAAATACACCCAGGATCACACCGGTCAACATACCGCCGATGGCGCTATAACCAATTGAATGGTTACCAACCGCGGAACCTTTGGACACAAATACCAGGGGTATCAGACCTACGATAAAGGCGAATGAAGTCATCAGGATGGGACGCAGCCTGGCTCTTGCCCCGGCCAGCGCCGATTCTAGCAGGCCCATGCCGTTGCGTCGCCGCTGCAGTGCAAATTCCACGATCAGGATGGCGTTCTTCGCCAGCAGGCCTATCAACATGATCATACCGATCTGTACGTAGATGTTATTGTCCAGGCCGGCAAATCCGATGAAGGCAAATACACCCAGGATACCTGTCGGGATGGTCAGGATAACTGCGAGCGGCAACACATAGCTTTCGTACTGGGCTGCCAGCAGGAAGTATACGAACAGGATGCTGAGCAGGAAGATGTAGATCTGCTGGTCGCCGGCGGAGATCTCTTCGCGGGTCGCACCTGTCCATTCGTAACCATATCCTTGCGGCAACGCCGTTTTTGCGGTCTCCTCAATGGCTTTGATCGCATCACCAGTACTGTAACCCGGCTTGGGCGTACCGTTGATGGTAACGGAATTGAACATGTTGTTGCGGGTCACTGTTTCAGGACCGTACACACGCTTGAGCGACACCATTGATTTTACCGGTACCATCTCGCCCAGGCTGTTCTTCACGTAAATACCATCAAGCGAGTGGATGTCGGTACGGTAAGGCACATCGGCCTGCGCTACAACACGGTAGTATTTTCCGAAACGGTTAAAGTCAGAAACATAGCTGCTACCGTAATATATCTGCATGGTCTGCATCAGATCGGTAACGGATACGCCTAATTGTTTGGCCTTGAAATTATCCACTTCTACCTTATACTGGGGGTTACCCGCGGAGAAGGTGGTGAAGGCCGCGCCAATTTCCGGTCTTTGCATCAATGCGCCGATAAAGGCCCAGGCGTTGTTACCCAGCTGGTCCAGCGGACGCCCCTGTTTATCCTGCAGCATGAACTCAAAACCGCTCACGTTACCAAAACCCTGCACCGTAGGGAAGTTGAAGAAGAAGGCGCCTGCATCTTTCAGTTCGCTTGCAGGTCCGTACATCATACCGGTGATCTGGTCGATGTTATCTACGTCACCCCTTTCACCTTTGTCTTTCAGACGTACAAACCCTGCGGCATAAGGAGATGCGGCGGCATTGCTGATAAAGTTAAAACCGTCCACCGTCCAGGTGTGTTTCACAGACGGGAACTGGCGAAGTTTTTCGTCTATTTTTGACGTAGACTTATGCGTTCTGTCCAGTGAGCTGCCCGGAGGCGTGTTCAGCGCATATAATACGAAGCCCTGATCTTCCGTAGGAATAAATCCTGTAGGTGTCTTCCGGACCAGTATAAAAGATGCGATGGCTACGATCACCAGCAGACCGATGGCAATCGCCTTCCGCTTGATCAGGAAATTAAGGCTCTTGATATACCGGTTCGTCATGGAACGGAAACCGGCGTTGAAGGCATTAAAGAAGCGGCTTCCAAAGCCCGTTTTCTGGCCATGCTCGCCGTGTTCAGGTTTTAAGAACAAGGCGCACAGCGCGGGGCTCAGGGTCAATGCATTGATCGCGGAGATCATGATAGCGATCGCCAGCGTAAATGCAAACTGCCTGTAGAACACACCTGCGGGCCCCTCCATAAAACCAACGGGTATAAATACCGCCATCATCACCAGGGTAATGGAAATAACCGCGCCTGATATTTCATCCATCGACTTCAGGGTAGCTTTTCTTGCGGGCCATCGCGTTTGTTCCATCTTGGCGTGCACCGCTTCCACGACGACTATCGCATCATCCACCACGATACCGATTGCCAGTACCAGGGCGAACAGGGTGAGCAGGTTAATGCTGAAACCAAATAGCTGCAGGAAGAAGAATGTGCCTAAAATGGCCACGGGTACTGCAATAGCAGGGATCAACGTAGAACGGAAATCCTGCAGGAATATGTATACCACGAGGAATACCAGCAAAAATGCGATGATGAGCGTTTCACGAACCTGGTGTATAGACGCGTCCAGGAAGTCCTTGGCGTTGTACATCACCACCGTCTTCACGCCGGTAGGAAGCGAGGCCTCAAAATCCACCAGCAGATGCTCGATGTTATCAAGGATCTCATTGGCGTTGGAACCGGCAGTTTGAATAATAGCAAAACCTGCCGCAGGTTTGCCATCCAGCAGGTTGTTCGCTCCGTAGTTGAGCGCCCCGAATTCGATACGGGCCACGTCTTTCAAACGAAGCATGGACCCGTTGCTGTTGGCTTTTATAACAATATTCTCATAATCTTCATTCAGGCTCAGCTTGCCTTTGTATTTCAATACGAACTCAAAGGTTTCCGTGCTGTTTTCGCCCAAACGGCCCGGGGCCGATTCGATGTTCTGATCCCTGATCGCGCTCAATACATCCTGCGGGGCAAGGTTATTCGCTGCAAGGCGGTCGGGCTTCAGCCAGATACGCATGGAATAGTCCTTGGCGCCGAAGATCTGCGCCTGCGCTACGCCGGGCACACGTTGGATCTGGGGGATCAGGTTGATCTTGATATAGTTTTGCAGGAACTTTTCATCGTATTCCTTAGGATTTTCGCTATACAACCCCATGAACATGATGAAACCGTTCTGCACCTTCTGCGTGCTGATGCCCGCGCTCACCACTTCTGCGGGTAACTGGCTGGTGGCTTTGGACACCCTGTTCTGCACGTTCACGGCAGCGATATCAGGATCGGTCCCCTGTTTGAAATAGACGGTCAACATCATGCTTCCGTCGTTATTGGAGTTGGAGGTCATGTAGGTCATGTTCTCCACCCCGTTCACCGATTCCTCTATCGGGTTGGCCACGGAACGGGCCACTACTTCGGCGTTGGCGCCGGGGTAGACGGCCGTCACAGTCACACTGGGCGGCGCGATGTCGGGAAACAACGTAACAGGCAGTGCAAAGTAGGAGATAATGCCCAATAATAGCAGGATTATGGACACTACCGTTGAAAGCACCGGCCTTAATATAAATAATCTTAACATGATAAATTCACTTTTAGATCGTAAGTAAAATTTGATTCTTGCATGTCATACTTTACAGGTAAAGTATGGCCTGTTACTTACAATGTTTTTGATTTAAGCACACTGTCTGCCGGTACCAGCTGCGGTGCGATGACTGCCCCGTCCTTTAAATTGCCGGTTCCGGACAGCACGATCTTCTCGCCTGCTTTCAACCCGTCGCTTACAAAATAAAAGTTGGCTGTCTTCCCGGAAATCCTGATGGGTCTGCTGGCCACTTTGTTGCTGTCTGCCACGGTGTATACCAGCACTTTGTCCTGGATCTCGAACGTAGCTTCCTGCGGAATGGTGATAGCAGCGGGAACTTCCTGTGCAAACCTTACTTTGCCCGTGTTGCCCGTACGCAGTACGCCATCGGGGTTGGAGAAAGTGGCGCGGAAAGTGATGGCGCCGGTGGTCTTATTGAACTGCCCGTCTATCATTCCCATTTTTCCTTTCTCAGTGAACGTGCTGTTATCTGCCAGTATCAGTTCAACCGGAGGTGCATTCTTCAGTTTATCTTCCAGCGTTTTGCCGGGGAAGTTGTTCTTGAATGTGATGAAGTCCGCTTCGCTCATTGAAAAGTAAGCGTACATTTCGCGTACTTCGGAAAGCAGCGTAAGGGGCTGGGCATCGGCGTTGCTTACGAGGGCGCCCACCTTATAGGGGATCCTTCCGATGTAACCGCTTACCGGCGCGGTGACCAGGGTATAGCCTACATTGATCCGCGCACTGCCTGCTGCTGCCTTGGCCTGGGCCAAAGCGGCTTTTGCTGCCTCATAGTTTGCTTTCGCCGTTTTCAGCTGTACCTCAGAGATCACATTGCTGGCAACCAGAGGGGTCAGGCGGTCCACTTCAACCTGCGCCTTTTCAACGTTAGCCTGCGCAGCAAGCTGGTTAGAAGTGGCGCTGTTCAATTGTTCGGCATATACCTTCGGATCTATTTTAAACAAAGGCTGCCCTGCTTTTACATAAGCGCCTTCATCTACAAATATTTTTTCGAGGTAGCCGGATACCTGCGGGCGCACGTCTACATTCACCTTTCCTTCCAGCGAAGCGGGAAACTCCAGGTAAGTGGTAGCCGGGGCCGATGTAACCACCATCACGGGCAACTGCGGGGGACCCTGCTGGGGGGGACCAGCCTGGGGAGATGAGCAGCTATATAATAATACAGCCAACATCAGGATGCCTGACAAGTAACCGAGTGGCTTGTGTGTGGTCATTTTTTTGAGTGATAGTTCCATGTGTTATACGTGTTATAGAATTTAACGTGAGTCCGGTTTAATCGGCAAGGCAGGCCCGTGTTGAACATGTTACCGTTAACAGACCCATGCCTTGGTATGCTGTATTTCAGATGTTTTTTTGTTCGCAATTAATTGTTTCAATACCGTCCGGCCTTATGCACGCGGCATAAGCATTGCTTTTTTTATGTAAAAAAGCAAAAGACATTACAGAACATTCAGGCATGGACGTGCCTGGCTATTCAAAACATGGTGTGAAAAAAGGAAAGACTACTTACTGCCTGGGCCGCAGTAAAGCTGTAACGATCAGGGTCTTCAGCGCAAGTTGCTGTCCATGCGCTATCGGATACTGTTACAGTTAGGTTACTTAACTTTCATGATCGTAAGAATTGATGCGTTGCAATTGACAATGCAAAAGTATAAAAAGTCACATTTGCCTGTACATTCCATATCACGGGATTAATTGTACTTTTCGCGGATGCTTTTCTGAAACAAGGCTGGTGTTTGCCCTGTATGTTTCTTAAAGAACCTTGAAAAGTAGGCGTCATCATCGAAATTCAGCTCTCCTGCGATCTGTTTTACGGAATGCTTCTGCCAGAACAAAAGCCGCTTGGCTTCCGTAATCCGTTTGGCATCTATCACCTGCTTGGCGCTCCGCCCGATGGTATTTTTTACCGTATCGTTGAGATGGCCGGGCGTAACATGCAGCATTTCCGCATATTCATTTACCTGCACTTTGTCCCGGAAATGCTCATCCACCAGGATCTTGAACTGCACTCCCAATGCATTGCCTCCGTAATGCTCTGTCCGGTATTCTTCTGTTACCGGCCGTGCTATACGGCCGCAGGCAATGATGAAGGCAGATAATACATTGCGGATAATGGCTTCTTTCCGCACCTTATCACTCCGGTATTCATGCAGCAGGATGCGTGCAAACGAAAGCAGCTCCTGCATCTGATGATCTTCCAGGTGCAGAATGCTGTCTTTAAACGTGCATTGCCAGCAACTCAGCACACCGAGCGTTTCCGTAATAAGGAAGTCCCGGGTGAAGTACATGGCAAGCACTTCCGCATCCGCGCTCCTGTCGTGCTGGTGGATCTGATCCGGTTCCAGCATGATCAGCGCAGGTGCGTGTATCGTATGTTTCTCAAAGTCAATATATTGCGTTACACTCCCTTTCAAGAGGAGATCTACTGTATAACCATCGTGCCGGTGGGGAGATGAAATCCCTTCCCAGTCGATCTCCTTCAGGTTAGCCAGATGTATCATGAACTGGGACCCTTCTTCCGCATAGGGAGAGTCCTGCACGCTCACAAGGGGTATATGGTTGTACTTTGTCAGTTGCATGGGTCGTATTTTTAAGGGTTTCCCGTGCTGACGGTTTTTTCAATAAGCATAATTCCACGGCTAAGGTACGGCTAATCCACCTGCTGGCGCTCCTGCACCAGTACGAGGTCAGACAGCTTTACCTGTATGGGAATGTTCCCTACCTGCACCACAGCGGCTTTAGATCTCAATTCGAGTACCTTACCTACCTGGTTGTTGGTCCGGATCTTCACCTTGTCGCCTACCTTCACGTCTCCCTTGATTTCCTGGAACCGGGTATCGGTCTTTTTCTGAATCTTATCATTCGCCGCTTTGGCCCTTTTATGGAAAAGCAGCTCTTCCGCCTGGCGGATTACTTTCTGCTTATCGTCGGTCCGTTTCCACTCTATCACAATCTGTTTGAGCTTTCGCTCCATGTCTTTCAGATATTGGATCTCATCTTCCCGGATCTTGTTCTGGAGCTTCTGAAGGGTATATTCATGCTGCTTGCGTTCCTTGTCCGACAGCACTTCGTATTCTTTCTTAAGTTTCTCGTTGTCTTTCAGCAGTTTATGCAGATCTTTCTCCTTACTTTCCACCTTCTGAAGGTCCTGCTCTGCCTTGTTCAGCAGCTTATCCAGCCTGAAGTGCCCGTCATCCACCAGCTTCCTCGCGCGGTTGATGAGCGACTGGTCCAGCCCGATGCGCTGGGCGATGGAGAATGTGTAAGAGCTGCCGGGTTTGCCGATAATGAGCTTGTAGAGGGGTGCGAGCTTTTCCTCGTCGAAGCCCATGGCGGCATTTACGATACCTTTTACCTTTCCGGCCATCACCTTGAGGTTGAGGTAGTGGGTGGTAACGATACCGAAAGCATGTTTCCGGGCCAGTTCTTCCATGATCACTTCAGCAAAAGCCCCACCCAGGTTGGGATCGGAGCCGGAACCGAGTTCATCGATGAAGAAGAGGGTTCTCCCGTTGGCACTTTCCATGAAATGTTTCATGTTCCGGAGGTGGGAGCTGTAGGTAGACAGCTCGAACTCCAGGCTTTGGGTGTCACCGATATGAATCATGACCTGCCGGAAGATGCCCAGCTGGCTGGTAGGGTGCACTGGCACCAACAGCCCTGCCTGCAGCATCAGCTGGATCAGTCCTACTGTTTTGAGCGTCACGGTTTTACCCCCGGCGTTTGGACCGCTGATAACGAGGATGTGGTTATCCTTGTCCAGCGTCATGTTCACCGGTATGGTGGGCTTACCCTGTTTACGGTTGTACAGCAACAGCAGGGGGTGATAAGCTTCTACCAGGTGTACCTGTGCATGGGGCACGATCATGGGGTAATTCCCGTTGATATCGAGCGCCAGGCGGGCCTTTGCCCTGATAAAGTCGAATATACCCAGGATCTCGTGGTAACCGCTGAGCAGTGCGTGATGACTGCCCAGGCCGGCCGTCAGGGTTTTGAGGATACGGTACACTTCCCTTTCCTCGTCCCTTTCCAGCGAAAACACCTCGTTGTTGAGCTGTATGGTTTCTTCCGGTTCGAGGAAAGCAGTTTTCCGCGTGTCCGATTCACCATGAAGGATCCCTTTCACCATGCGCTTTTGCTCCGCGAAGATGGCTACTACCCTTCTGCCGTTGAGGAAGCTTTCCTCGATATCGGCCAGGTAGCCCTGCTTCTGGAGCTTGGATAAAATACGGTCGAACACCCGGCGCAGCTCTGTCCGTTTCCGGTAGAGCGACATGCGGATCTTCGCCAGGTCTGGCGTGGCATTGTCAAGCACCTGCCCCGTTTCGTCGAGCACATCATCGATCATCGTCACGATCTTCTTCTCGTAATAGGTATGCTCGATTACGCTATATAAGGCAGCATAGGTTGATTTCCTGTCTGCGTCAAAGAACCTTACGATGCTGCTCATACTTTCCGCCAGTTTGCGGATCAGCATGAATTGTTCCCCGCTGAGCACCGCTCCCTGAATTTCGAGGAGTCTCAGCTCCTTTTTCAGGTTCAGCACGAAATCATTGGGGAAATGCTGCTGCAACAGCACCAGCTGTTTGTATTCATGCGCCTGTTGCAGCGCAGTTTTTACAAAATCGATATGCGTATGCAGGCGCAGGTCGGTAGCCATGGATTTGCCTAATTCCGACTTGCAATGCTCCTGCAGCAATGCTTTTACTTTGTCAAATTCGAGCTGATAGAGCGCCGAATCCGGAAATAATTTCACTTTTCTGTCAATTTAAATAACGGCTGCCGGCCCAGAAGCAGCCTTTCCTTTTTTCGTTCCGCAAAGTTGGCCCTTGATCCCGAAATGCTGAAATGTGATTGATCAACAACCGGTAGCGAATGACAAATGCGGTTTATCACCCGTCCCTTTTCAAAAGAATGTTAAAGTTACTTAACTTGTCGATCCAATGCGCCGCGGATATCGTTAATTTGAAGACAATACTTCAAAATGAACTTACTGAAAAATAGCCTGTTTGTACTGACGCTGCTGGGATCGAGCCTCGCATCCTGCGGCAGGCAAACGGCTGATAAACATCAAGAACCAGGGGATATGACTATTACGAAAGATCAAAAAACAGCACAGGCCACCTTCGGCACCGGCTGTTTCTGGTGTACGGAAGCCCAGTTTCAGCAGCTGGAAGGTGTATTGACCGTTGAATCCGGATATTCCGGTGGCGAAAAGCCTAACCCTACTTACGAAGAGGTTTGTTCCGGCAATACCGGGCATGCCGAAGTAGTCCAGATCACCTACGACCCGGCTAAGATCACTTACGCCGAACTGCTGGAAGCTTTTTACCTCAGTCACGACCCTACCCAGCTCAACCGCCAGGGCAATGACGTAGGCACCCAATACCGTTCCGTCGTTTTTTATCACGACGCCGAACAGCAGCAGGAAGCAGAGTTTTACAAGAAGAAAGTGGAGGAATCCAAGGCTTACGATAAGCCCATTGTAACGGAGATATCACCTTATAAAGCGTTCTACAAGGCGGAAAACTACCACCAGAACTACTATAACGAAAACGGTTCACAACCTTATTGTTACTACGTAGTGAAGCCTAAACTGGAGAAATTCAAAAAAGCCTTCCAGCATAAACTAAAAAAACAGACGCCTTAGCGCGTCTGTTTTTTTTACAGGATCTCAATATCTCTGGAGCCCTGGTATAACCAGGACAGTAAAAAGTATGCTATTGCCGTGATAATGAGCACATATCCCGCGAAGCCGAGTGCCATTGCTGCTTCCGGGCTGGCCCAGCTGTTAAGTTCCGCGAAGTAGGCAAAAACTGCCAGGATCACTCCGGCAATTCCGCCAATGAAGGTTACCGTTTTCATTTTAGGTTCGTTTTAAGGGGTAAGCGTGTAAAGTGCCGCTTTTATATATCCTATAACGTGCCATCGCTACAGAAGTTTACAGGCGTGGATAAACTTGTCTTCTCCCCTCAAAAATGTGGATAAACCACCCCGGCACCCCTCCTTTCCGTGGCATTATAACACAAAAAAAGGGACCGCCTTCTCAGGCGGTCCCATATGCTGCTATACCTTTACAGGCAATAGATTATTTCTTACCAGCTTTCTTCTTTTCGGTTTTACCGGTATCTCCGCTGAGATCCTTGATACGGATATTGCGGAATTTAACCACAGAACCGTGCCCCAGGAACCCGATATGACCGGAGGTCCTCTTCAGGCCGGGATGCTCTTTGTGGTCGATGCTACCGTTATCACGCGCGTCAGCGATATCGCCGTCGAGGATCACGGTACCGTTCAGTTCCACGGTAATGCGGGTACCTTTTACAGTCACCTGCTCGTAGTTCCACTCGCCCACAGGCTTCAGGAAACCACGTTTAGCCGCGATTACACCGTATACGGAACCATGGTACTGGTACACCTGGAGGTTCTTGTAGATCTCGGCATCGTTATCCAGGATCTGCAGTTCCATACCGCCATAAGCAGCATCTCCTTCGAGGGGAGCACGGATACCCAGGCCGTTATTGGCACCAGGCGTCAGCTGAAACTCAAAGCGGTATACGAAGTCGGAATACTCGTTCTTGGTGAACAGGTTACCACCACCGTGGCCACCGGGACGGCAAACAATGTTGCCATCTTCCATCACGTAGCTTACCGTGTTACCGGTCCATTCGTGCATATTGGTACCGTCGAACAGGATCTGGTAGCCTTCTTTCTTCTCCTGATCGCTCAGAGTGAAGGGTTTCGGGCGTTCAAATTCACGCACGTAGATATTGCGGTAGTAAACGTTGGTGCCATGCGCCTGCAGCTCCAGCTGTTCTTCAGCGAAGATGGGCTGCTTGCGGTCCCAGTAGTTTTCCAGAATCACATTGTCTACCACCAGCACACCATTCAGATAAACGGTTACACGGTCTCCTTTCTGGATGATCCGGAAGGTGTTCCATTCGCCGATTGCGTTATCCGCCAGAGCCAGGGGCTTGGAGGGGTTCTTGGTGTTGTTGTACAGTCCACCGGAACCAACTTCAGCGCCTACATCACGACGGGTAGTGTCCCAGATCTGCACCTGGGGAGTACCGCGGAGGTAGATACCTGCATCACCACTCGGTTCAATCTTCCAGTCTACGAACATTTCGATATCACCATACTTCTTTGTGGAAGCCAGGTTATCGCCATGACCGTTAAACCACAGCACACCGTCTTTCACGCTCCAGCCTTCGCGCATTTTAACATCTGCAACAGCCTGTTTCTTCTTCAGGGTATCGGGGTGCATTTTGGCGCGTTTGATAGGATCAGCCACGAGACCTTTCCAGCCGGTGAGGTTTTTACCATTGAACATGGATACGAAACCTTCGCCGGCAGGCATTTCGGAGAGATATTTACGGATAGCCTCACGCTGATAGCCGGCATCGCCGCCTTTCAGTACGGAGGAAGTTTTGTCGAGCAGGGAGCGAACGGTAGCGCCGTTGTAGCTTTTATCAGCAAGGGCGATGTTCATCACAGCCTGGGCAGCTTCCTGCTGTGCATCCGCATCGTCCAGGAACTGGCCGGCGAAGATGAGTGCGGGGAAGGTTTTGCATTGCTCAACCTGTTGCAGGATGGCTTTTTTCAGTCCGGCTTCTTTGGTCAGCTCCATGGCGTTGGTGAGGTACAGGAGGCGTTGCTCGGCACGGGTTTCTGCTTTGGCGAGGCGTACGTAGCCTTTGAGGGCTTCGCTGCGAACACCGGCGTCTTTACGTGCGATATCGAGCAGGGGCTGCATGGCGGAAGCGTCTTTCCAGGCGCTCAGCGCACTTACTGCGGCTTTCTTCTGTTCAGCATTTCCTTTGTCGAACGCTTCTTTCACCATCTGGAGGGAAGAAGCACCGCCGATGCCACCGAGTACGGTGAGGTAGCGGTCGCGCTTATCAGCCGGAGCGGCTTTCATTCCTTCGATCACGGCAACAGAAGCATTGGAGGAACCGGCAGCGGCAGCCACAACGGCTTCCTGAATGCCTTTCACATCCTGTGCACTACCTGCGGTGTTCAGCAGTTGCAGCAGTGCAGCCAGATTGGCCGGACTCACCACATCTTTCAGCGAAGCGAAAGCAGCTTTGCGAACGGTTTCGTTATTGGATTTAGTGAGGGGCAAAACCTGAGCGAATGCACCATCAGCCATACGGCCGGCAACCACATCCAGCAGTGCAACCTGAGCATTCGCGGGCACACCGGCGAGGGCGGCTGCGGATTGCGTGGCTACTTCATTGCCTTTAATGGTTTTCAGTACAGACTGTACCGCTGCTACTTCCTTATCGCCGCCTTTAGACAGTACTTCGAGGAGCGCGGGTACGGCCTGAGCACCACCGATCTGGCCTGTTGCGGTAATAGCGGCAAGGCGCACTTCGGGGTTCTTGTCACCGAGGAGACGTTGCACTGCAGGCAGAGCGGCAGTTACTTTATTGTCACCCAGCATGCCAGCGATGGCAGCTTTGGATGCGGGAGATGCTTTGGCCAGGGTCTTGATCCAGGCAGCAATACTGGCGGCGTTAAGGCGCTTGCCTGCCAGTTTGAGGGCGGCATCGCGGTATGCACCGTTTGCATCACCGGCAGCTGCAGTGAGCAGCGGCAGGCTGGCATCACCGCTGAACTGATCGAGGAGAGACAGGGCGGCAGTGCGCACATGAATCTGGGAAGGATCTTTAGCGGTAGTGTTCAGCAGGGTTTGTGCGAGGCGCACGGCTTCACCGGTTTTACCGGAAGCAGCCAGCTGCTGGATGTAAGCGAGGTATGCAGTGGTAGCATTGGTTACATCATATTTGTAACCTGCACGGGAAGCCGAAGTTTCCAGTACACCTTTGGCACCGGGAGCAGCAATGTACGAAAGTGCGTACAGGGCTGTTTTGGCCAGCATCTTGTCTGTAGAAGCAGCTAAAGGCACCAGGATGGAGGTAGCTTCAGGCACACGGGCATCGCCGATGGCGAGCACGAGGCTTTGTTTGTTACGGCCGGGTGCTTTGTCGATAGCATCGAGTAATGCTTTGCGGGAAGCGGCACTGTTGATCTGCACGAGGGTACGTGCGGTGATGGCAGACAGGCGCTCATCGGCGAGGTAAGGTGCCAGTGCAGCCACAGCATCATCGTTACCGATGGATTCGAGGCGGCGGATGAAGAATTCTTTTACTTCTTTATCCTGCACTTTGGCGAGTGCTTTTACATAAGATTTAACAGCGTCGGCTTTCAGGCTTTCCTTACCGGGCTGTGTTACATAAAAGGCATAACCGGTGAGGGCATATTCGGCGGCGGTGTTATCGCCTTTTCCGGGTGCTGCCATCATGGAAGCGATGCCCAGTACGCCTTCTTCGCCCATTTCTGCGAGGGCTTTCATGTTAGCTTCGAGGGCGGCTTTATCTTTGGCAGGTTGCTGTTGCAGCAAATCCGCCACTTTCGTATGTGCGGCGCGGTTATCCTGCTTCGGTTGGGCGAAAACCGCCAACTGGGCAAGGCAACAGGCTGCAATCAGTAATGTTTTTTTCATCATGGTGCTGTTGGAAGGTGAAGGGCTAGATGGTCCAGGGTCCGCGCATGGCCGGGAAGAGGAGGCGGTTGGCGCCTTCGTCGTTCACGAATTCCTGCTTAACGGGGTCGAACTGTAGGTCGCGGCCCAGCTGCAGTGCAATTTTGCCAATGTTAACGATGGTACAGGAACGGTGGCCGTTTTCTTCATTGAGCGCAAATTTCTTGCGGTACTTCACGGCTTCCACGAAATCAGTCACCTGCGGTGCCGGATCGGGGAATTGGGCCAGTTTCTTTTCCAGGTCAGGGATCGTGGATTTGAATCCGGGGAAGAGTTTACCATTCGGTCCTTCGATATAAGCTGCACCGGTTTCGGTACCTGCGCCGTCGAGTACGATCTGGCAGCCGTCGGCATAGGTATAAGTGATCTTACGCCAGGTTCCCACAGCGTCGCTGTGTTGCTGCGGTGCGTCGATCTCCACTTTCACGGGGCTGGTATCATCTTTGCCGAGGAAATACTGTACAGGATCGAGATAGTGCTGACCCATGTCGCCAAGTCCGCCACCATCATAATCCCAGTATCCGCGGAAGGTACCGTGTACGCGATGCGGGTTGTAGGGTTTGTATGGTGCGGGGCCGAGCCACATGTCATAATCCAGCTCTTTGGGAACTGCCTGCGGTTCGAGGTTGGTTTTACCTACCCAGAAGAACTTCCAGTCGAAGCCTGTGTGGCGGCTAACGGTCACTTTCAGCGGCCATCCGAGCAGCCCGCTTTCTACGAGCTTCCTGATAGGCTGCACGGTTGTGCCCATGCCATAGAAACGGTCCGCGAAGCGGAACCAGGTGTTGAGACGGAAGATACGGCCGTGTTGCTGTACTGCTTCCACCAGGCGCTTGCCCTCTCCGATAGTGGCGGTCATGGGCTTTTCGCACCATACATCCTTCCCGGCCCGTGCTGCATCGGCAGCAATGATACCGTGCCAGTGCGGTGGTGTAGCCACGTGTACGATGTCTACTTCCGGCAGCTGAATAAGCTCGCGGTAGTCCGTAAACGTTTTTACGCCCTTGTCACCCAGCTGGTTCATTGCCTGCTGGATATGGCCTTTGTCCACATCGCAGATAGCCACAACGCGGGTGCCTGCATAACCGAAGTGACCGCGGCCCATGCCGCCGGTGCCCACTACGCCCTTCGTCAGCGTATCGCTCGGAGCCAGGTAGCCGCGGCCTAATACGTGACGGGGAACGATGGTAAATGCCGCTAACGCTCCCAGGGAGTTACGGACAAAGGTCCGCCTGGAAGGATGATTGACTTTTTTTCCCATGATCTTTATAAAAAAGGTAAAACGTGATTTAGTACTGCCAAAATACAAATTCAATTTTGCGAACCTAATACTATCTGATAAACTTTATCTCACTATTTATCAATCTGATTAACTTTTATAAAATATTACATAAAGTTCTTTTAACTTTAAGCAAATGTTCGCCACATTTCCACCTCCTCCGCACCTTTCCCGGTACGTCCGGATGTTTTGGGTCTTCGAACACGAGGTTCCACAGGGTGAGGCGTATGTTTACCGCTCCATGGCCGACGGCTGCGCGGAGCTGATATTCCACTATCGCAACCGCTTTTCACCACTGATGGGTACCGAAGGAGCCGGGTTTTCCCATCTTCATGCCCAAACCTGCCGCCATTCCCGCTTCCTTACCCATGGTAGTTTCGGGATATTTGGAGCCTACCTCTACCCCACTGCCCTTCCGGCATTGTTCGGCCATTCTTCCGCCTCGCTCGCCAATTACATGCCCGACCTTCAGAGCATTATGGGCCGCGATGGCATTGATCTGGAAGAGCGCATTATCAATGCCCGCTACCACCACCAGCGGGTAGAGATCCTTTCTGCCTGTCTCACGGAACTGGTTAAACGCAGAAAGCAGGAGAACACGGCGGTGCAGATAGCCGTGCAAAAGATATTATCTGCCAACGGAATGGTCAATATCCAGGACCTGGCTGCTTCCATCAGCCTTTCCACCCGCCAGTTCGAACGTAACTTCAAAGCCGGCGCAGGCTTCACACCCAAACTCTTCACCCGCATCATTCGCTTTCACCGTGCACTGGAAGCGTACGGACAATTCGACGGAAACCTCACCGGCCTCGCCTACGAATGTGGCTACTATGATCAGTCACATTTCATACATGACTTCCGCGAGTTCTCCGGCTACATGCCTGGCGAATACTTCCTTGGCCGCCCCGAAGGCATCGAATACCGCGAATAACTGAGGATGTCGCTTTTCTCCAATTCCGCGGGGAAAGCGGGTCCTACCTTTGATAAAAATTCAATCTTATGGAAACGGTAAACAAACCAGCAGGCACCTGCACGGTAAGTCCTTACTTCATCGTTCATGATGGCGATGGATTTCTTCAATTCCTGAAAGATGTACTGGGGGCATCGGAAAAAGGCGTATACCGCACGGAAGGCGGACTGGTACAACACGCCGAGCTGCAGCTGGGCGATGGCAGCATTATGTTCGGCAGTTCCACGAAGGATTGGCCTGCCGAAACAGGCAGTGTGTTTATATATGTTGCGGATACAGATGCAGTGTATAATAAGGCCCTTGCAAAGGGCAGCCAGTCAAGACAGGCGCCGGAGGATAAGGATTACGGCCGTGCCGCAGGCTTCCGCGACCCATTCGGGAACAGCTGGTGGATCACTCAGCTGTGAGCAGCATAATAATCCCACATGATACGGAACACCTTTTCTTTCAGCACGGGCACATCCTCACGGGTGAGTCCTTTTGTTTCTATGGGTGCAAGGAAATGGTAATCGATCCGGTGAGGCCTTGCGTAGAGGACCTTACCGGGCACCAGTATTTTGCGGGTGTGGAAAAGCAGGGAGGGAATAATGGCGGTCTGTGTATCTACCGCGAGGTTGAAAGCGCCGTCGTAGAACTCTTTCAGCGGTTCATCGGTACGGTTGCGGGTACCTTCCGGGAACAATACCATGTGCATACCCATGGCGAGGGCTTCTTTCATTTGGTTAAAGCTTTCCTTCCGGCTGGTTTCGCTGCTGCGGTCTACCATAATACCCCCTATTTTGTACATCATGCCAAAGAGGGGGATTTTAGCCATGGAGGCTTTGGCGAGGGTTTTATTAACACCGGGCACACCGGGGGTGGTCACGGGAACATCGATTAATGAATTATGGTTGCACACCACTACATACTGCCTCCCTTTTTCGAAATATTGAAGTCCTTTACGGAAAACAGGGCAACCGATGAGGGGCATATACACTTTCATCCATACGCGGCCGAGGGCAAGGAAACAGCGGGATTTGAGGGGATCGGGGAAGAAAGAGAAGATCCAGATGGGGATGAGCACAACCAGCAGTGTAGCTGCGAAAAGCAGCAAACCGTATACGGCATAAATGCGTCCTGCTATATTTTTAAGCCATGTCATCGTGTGTAGGGATTTGAAATGAAGGGTTAGGATACGGGGTGTTTACAGCTGCCAGTTAACAGGCTCCTGTCCCTGGCGCATGAGCAGCTCATTGGCTTTGGAAAAATGCCTGCAGCCGAAAAAGCCTTTGTCTGCACTGAAGGGTGAAGGGTGAGCGGCTTTGAGGATATGATGCTTCGTAGCATCGATCAGCACCTGTTTATCCTGCGCAAAGCGGCCCCAGAGCATGAAAATAACGCCCTCCTTTTCGTTGGATACTTTACGGATAACGGCATCGGTAAAAGATTCCCAGCCTATTTTGCTGTGTGAGGCAGGCTCACCATCGCGCACGGTCAGGAAAGCGTTCAGGAGCAATACGCCACTTTCCGCCCAGGGGGTAAGATCCCCGGTTTGCGGAATGGTCATACCCAGGTCCTTATTCAGTTCTTTATAGATATTAACGAGAGAAGGGGGCGGTTTCACGCCTTTCTGAACGGAGAAGCAAAGCCCGTGGGCCTGTCCCGGCCCGTGATAAGGGTCCTGGCCGAGGATGACCACTTTTACGTTGCTGAAGGGGGTCTTTTCAAAAGCATTAAATATCTGATGCCCCTGCGGGTAAATCGTTTTCCCCAGGGCCTTTTCGTGCTTGAGAAACATGACGATTTGCTCGAAATACGACTTCTGGAACTCATCTTTCAGCGCTTCTTTCCAACTGCTTTCAATCTTAACGTCCATTGCTGTAACTTTGGTTCAGAGGATAATTTTTGATTTATTGACGGAAAATTATATAAATTTGCACTCCCAATAAAAATAAATTTATTGTGAAGCCGGACCGGTAGCTCAGCTGGATAGAGCAGCTGCCTTCTAAGCAGCAGGTCATTGGTTCGAATCCAATCCGGTTCACACACAGAAAAGGACAAATCGGTATCATACTGGTTTGTCTTTTTTCTTTTTACCCAACACAAGCCCTTCCCCACCCTTCCGGATTAAAACATGTAAGTATACTGATAAGTTACTGTATAGATACCTTTATGTATATAAAAGCCACCTTTATCATGACAGTATTGGGTTTCATACCGTTTTATATACTTTAAGCATACAGTAACCCTTTTTTAAAACATAATTAACCCATCAGAAAGGATGAATTCAGAAAGCAGTATGGGGAAAATTCCCCCTTACCGCAACGCCCCTCCTTCTTTCACCATCCATTCCGCATTCGCCACTTTCATCATGAAATAAGGGTGTTTACCGCCCTGTTCCTGCATGAGGATGAGGAAGGGCTTATCGAAGTGCAGGCGTTTCACCGGTGGGGCCTCCATGGAGGCAGACAAACTATCTACTCCTACCACGGCTTCACTTTCAAGGATCACCCCCTTTTCATCCAGCACAAAGGCTGTACGCTGGGCTGCTTCCGTGATGCGTAGTGTTTGTCCGCGTACGGTAACAGGGAGGTTGATCAGCTCATGATAGCTGCACGATAAATGAAACCTGATCTCCGGGATCAGCACATCATCTTCCGCGCCCAGTGTATACTTCCAGGTGTTTTTCCCTTTTGCCAGTTCCTGTTTGCCTTTGCTGACAGCGGTGTTCACCTTAGTTTCCATTGCAGACAGTTTTTCCCCATCCGTGAAGCCTTTAGCAAGCAGGATCTGGTCGTTATCCGGCCCGGCAGTTAAGCGGAGTATGAATTTATCATCGTCCTCATAGTATAATACCTGCATCTGCGCGGCCATCGCTTCCTTATAATGTGGCATCCCGAAAGCGTGTACGGGTGCTTTCTTACCGAATAGCATCCCTCCCGGTTTGCGCTCAAAAGGTACTGCGAATGGTAAACCTTTCTTAAAAAATGCGGTAACCAGCAACTCCTCACCGAGTACCTGCGCTTCCACCGAATATGTTCCGGTGCGCAGGGCGCCTTCATGAGATGTGGAGGCATTGAGCCTCCGTACGAGATGGTTCACGCTGGCGGGATCACTGCCAAGGATACGGCTCAATTCATCCCATGCCAGCGCAAAACCGGCGGCATAAATGATATTGTCGCCCGGCTCACCGGGATGTTCCGGAACAGGAACAAACACCGTACGCATAGCGGAATCGATCCGCACTTCGGGCGGAAAACCACCAGTGTCCGGACCGGTAACCTGCTTACAACCGGCGGACAGAAGAATAACAATAGGAACAATAATAAGGGCTTTGCACATGGGTTTTCACAGAAGGGAGGTCATAGCGGCTCCTTCCCTTCAAATGTACGTTTATACCACCTTATTATGCGGTTTTTTGGCTTCATATAAGTACTTCAGCGTCCGTCGGGCACATGTCCCTTGCGCAGGAACACATCATCTGCTTCCTGTTCGGGTGCCATGGCTTTGGGATGCGTAACAGGTTCTTCCATTTCCACGATGGGGATGGCGGCATGCAGGTGCAGGATTATCAAATACGGAGAAAGTGATTCAGCTGTATAACGTTTTAAGATGCCATCAATGCACATTGAAGTGCGCTTATTATAGCCTGAATAACTTACAACAAGTTGGTGTAATATGCTACTTTTGTTGTCCCAAATGCAATTTCAATATCATGAATACCGAACCCAGGATTACCATTATTATCGCCACTTTTAATGCCATGGTCCATTTGCCGGAGTGCCTGGAATCGATCCGGCGGCTGGAGCGGAATGATCTGGAGATCGTGATCGTGGATGGTGGCAGTACCGATGGTACTATTGCATACATGCAATCCCTGCAATGGCCGCACCTGCGCTGGATCAGTGAAAAAGACAAAGGCATTTACGATGCACTGAACAAAGGCGCGCGCATGGCATCCGGGAAATGGGTACACTTCCTCGGGTCAGACGACCGGTTGCTGCCCGGATTCTCGGAACTGATGGATATGATGACCGATCAGACTGCTATTTATTATGCCAACAGCGAAGAATGGTATTACGGAGAAGGGAAACCTGATTATATTCTGCTGGGCGGAAAATTCAGCAATTACCGCATTGCCAAATACCCGGTGAACCATCAGGCTATCGTATATCCCGCAAAAATATTCGAGACCCACGCTTACAACCTGAAATATAAAATCTTCGCCGATTACGCACTCAACATCCAGTTATGGGGCAACCGGCAATACAAAAAACAGTACGTTCCCCTCTACATCGCCAGCTACAACATGAACGGTTTCTCCTCCACCATGCGCGATATGGAATTCAGGGCTGATAAGCCTGCCCTCGTGCGTGAGCATCTTGGCTGGCTGGTGTATATGCGCCTCGCTTTGAAACGACTGAAAAAGAAATGGGAAGGTGATCACGACTGGTAGGTCTTACTTCACCAGCGGATCGGCAGGTAAATGCCCGTTGAAGAAATGGTGGGGCGGTACGCGGAGTGCCTGTGCCAGTTCCAGAATCGTGGACAGCTGCGGATCTACATCTGCCCGCTCTATTTTGGAGATATCCGCATGGTCTACCCGGCATAACGCAGCCAGCTTGCGGAGACTAAGTCCCGCAGACAGCCTGGTCTTTCTGATGTTTTGACCAATAGCTTTGCGTTCTATATGCTGGTTGCCGTTCGCCATGCGATTGCGGCAGCCAAATTGATTGTTTTCTTTCCAAAAGTTGTTGGGCCTTGACCCAACAATGCATAATTTCCTTAACTTTCCATTCACAATCAAGCAGAAACCGATGCAATCATCCAAAACCGGGCACCCCGTTCACCAAAAAATAGTGCGCCTGATGGAGCAGCTGAAACCGCTCGGGGTAACGAATGTTCACATCCGGTTTTGTGGTATCGAAGCCCATTTTGTACCGGATGAACCGATCACTTCCATCAACTTCAATGAGGAAAGGCATTCCTCTCAACAATATTTTCCTGTATCCCCCATTTCATCCAGCGTAATTATCCTCGCAAAAGAAATTCATCACCCCTGGTGAATATATTAAGGACATTAAGTTCACGCTACCGGGCATTCCTGCCCGGTTTTTTTATCTAGATAAGGCTCCTTGCTTCCGTTTTTAAAAACAGATACCTACATTTATACATATTATAATTTATTTAATCCCTTATCACTGTTCACTAATGAAAAAACTGCTATTGCTGTTAGGCGTCTCTATGACTGCCACCTGTGCCTATTCCCAATCTTTCATGCATGGAGCCGGTGTTGCGGTGTTCGTAGAAAAGTACAAGGATGTTGATGCCGGTACTGCTGTGGGCTTCACCTACTCTCCCCGTTTTAACTTCGTGGAGAGCGAAAGCATGTCTGTTTCCGTGGGTATCCCCATCAGCCTCGCCTTTGCCGGCAGCGGAGAATACAATTCCCGCGAAGGTGCCACAGACGATTTTAAACTGGGCATCCTCATCAACGCGCCTGTAATGGTGAATCTCAACTTCGGCGCCGGATCTTCGCCCGATAACGAAAGCCGCTTTGGCGGGTTTGTTGGTGGCGGCGGCGGCTTCCACTGGGGCGCTTCTACCGAGCAGCTCGATCAGAATGGCAACGTAAAGAACGTAAGCGGCACCACTTTCGGCTATTCTGCCAATGCCGGTATGCGTATTGCCGTAGGCGATTCCGGTAAAAACATCGAAATCAAAGCCTCCTACTTCAAAGGCGTTAACGAAGGCAAGCTGGACCTCATCGGTGTAGCAGGCATCTTTAACTTCTAACCGGAGGTTACTGTATACGGAAAGGGCCGTCTTCACAATGGTGAGACGGCCCTTTGCTATTCCCGGTGTCTTAACCCTCAATTCACTCTCCCCTGGCGCGGATTTACCATACTATTCAGGTATTGACGCAATACAGTAAAGGGTTTGATGGCATTTCCCCTAAGGAAGGTACCCTTTAACCTCCCATTAAGCTCCCTTTACCCGGACTTTAATCGTACCCTAATCGCGCTGTAATCGCGCTGTAATTGCGCTGTAATCGCGCTGTAATTGCGCTGTAATCGCGCTGAGCGCTGTAATAGCGCTGCAATAGCGCTGTAATCGTACGCTAGTCTTACTGTAATAGCGCTGTAGCCATACGCTAGTCTTACTGTAATAGCGCTGTATTCGTACCGGTCATATTCTGATATAGGTTTGCACCCTTTTCAAGAAAACACCGATGTTGGTTTACAAGGGTGATTTCTTCGTCCTGTTTACGGTTTACATACTTTGGGGAGGTGCTATTTCGCTGTTTTAAGCCCGTTCCTAACCAGCGCTTATCGTCTTGTAATTGCCTGCTTATCAGCATCTTCACCCTGTCATATATACATCTTGCCAGCCTCCGTTTAGTAAATGGGTAAAATAGCAAAAGGGGCCATCCCTTCCGGAGAGGCCCCTTTTTATTACAATTAATTATAATTCAAGTATTTATACCGCTCCCCCGCTAAAAGTCCTGGAACTGCCGCGTTCGGTTAATCCGGAGGTCGCGAAGGATACCCGCTTTAGGGTTAATGGTAATGCTGAACTGGCGGTAGCTGCCGAAAGGTACCAAGTTGATGCTCATCTGCCAGCAATGCAGGTCGCGGGAGATAGTAAGCGTGGTATACGATATCTGCTTCAGCCTGAAATCAAAACCGCTGCTCATAATGATCTTCCATTTGGGGGTAAGACTGAAATCGCCGCTAAAACCCAAATATTGCGTGAAAATGGTGGTATCACGCAGCAGATCCTGTGAGCGGCCACGGTTGTAGTTCAGACTGTAAGACAGATCGAGCCGCCACGGAATATCGAAATCCACGTAATCTCCCGGGTTGGCGCGCATCATTTCCAGCTGGCGGCGTTGCTCTTCGAGCTGCGCATCAGGAAGCTCTCCGTTTTCCTCCATTTCCTCCTTCTGCTTCTGCTTTTCCTTCGTTTTGGCATCCTGGCTCTGGAAAGAGGTACTCAGGGCAATATTGGCGTTCGTAAGGCGCCCTAAACTGAATTTATCGCCATTCCACGTATATGCATTTACTCTCCTGCCAATCTGGTTGACCTGGTAAGGGTCAATAGTACCGCTGGCTGAAATGTTCACTTTATCAAAGAGGTTGGTGCGTGCGTTGATGACGAAGGGAGACAGGTTAAAGCTGTCTGCCACCAGGTTATAACTGGAGCTGATACCGAAACCGTCTAATATTTTAACCTTGCGGAAGCCGGACGTGTCTTTGTCTGACCGCACTTTCATTTCAAGGTTGTTATCAATACCAAAGGTAAGCCCGGCGAAGGTTTGATTGGAAGACGGGCCGAACGGCGCACCTGCGAAGTAAGAATAAGGAGTTTTGATACCCGTCATATCCGTCTGTAAGGAATCATATTCTTTACCGCTTGCCAGGTCAGGTGAATAGTTAACACCTATATTAGGTCGCATTACATGGCGGATGGCTTGTACCCTTGATTTCTTATTCCGGAACCCGTACATACCGTACAGCGCGGTGCTGAGGGAAGTACCGGCAGACATGGCGCTGCTGCGGAAGAAGCCATTTACATAGGAGGTATCCAGGTTCTTATCCCTGTCGTTCCATTCCAGGTGTTGCTGCCGGATGTACCACTTCTCTGTATAATTGACGTTCGGCGTCATGATGATATTCCGTGTTAAGGGAATAGACAGCGAGATGGGAATCTGGTGTTGCATACCTGCCTGCAGCCTGTCGAACATAGCCGGAGTTCCGAAAGTACTGTCCGCAAAGTTGATATTGTTACGCAGCAGGGCATTATAGCTCACCCCTATCTTCTCATACCACTTGGGATTACCCACCATTTCCTGCCGTTGGAAAGGATAAATGGTATTCACGTTGAACGAACCATCCGGGAAGTTGATATTGTACTGCCGGGTAGAGTTGTTCTGGTTATGGTTGGCGGCGAGGGTAAGGTTATACGGCTTACCCACCCAGCTTTTTGAATAGTTGATGGACGAAGACATGTTGTTGTTCAGCCTCCGCGAAGCGTCAAACACGTTGTACGTATTGTAGGAAGAGGTACCAAACTGCACGCTGGCGCCGAAGTTGGTACCGGGGCGCGCCTTACCGTCCTGGCTATGGCTCCAGGTAATGTGAAAGTCTTTCGAACGCGAGAAATCCTCCTTTACTTCCGGATCCCCGAAGCGGGTTAGGGAATAAGCCAGGTTGAGGCCACCATTATATTTATAGCGTTTTCGGTACGAGGGACTGAAAGTGGTCCCCCAACTGCCGTAAGAATAGATGTTGGCGCGAACGGTCATATCCAGGTATTCGCCCAGTCCGAAGTAATAACCGCCATTTTCAAGCCCGAGACCTTTCTGCTGGTTTACCACATATTGCGGTGGCAGCAGGCCGGTACGCTGGCCCTGGCTGATGGGGAATATTGCAAAGGGGATGAACAGCGGTGTGGGAATGCCTTCGATCTCGAGGTTAGCCGGACCGGAAACAATCAGTTTATTGGGGATTACCTTGATCTTTTTAGCACGGAAAGAGAAATGCGGCGTATCGAGGTTACACGTGGTATACCCGTTCCGGAAACCAAAAATGGTATTGTCGGGCTGCTTCTTCACCTTATCGCTGGCCACAAAACCTTCGCCGTATTGCGCACGGGTCTGGTAGATCATAGCTTTGCCGCTGTTGAAGTTGTATTGTACCGAGTCCATTTCAGAACTGGTGGCCCCATCGTTAAGTACGGCTTTATCAATAGGCTTACCAGCGGTATCCACTCCCATGCGGGAAGTGAGTATGCCGGTGGCCTGGTTAAAGTCCATCGTATTACCGGTGAGTGTGGTATTCTCATATTTGACGTCGGCCTTCTTATATAAACGAAACTCCTTTTTCTTCACATACATGACGATGGAGTCTTCCGCTTTGTAATTAACCGGTGCGGTAAGGCTATCTTTGGAAAGCCGGACGCGCGTGGTATCGGATTTGACAACGGAAGCGGTATCGAGGCGGAGAGAGTCGGGAACGGGTGGTGGAACGGTGTCGCGGGCTGGAACAGGGCGTGGGCGCGAGGTATCCTTAGCGAGAGAATCCCTGCTGGGAAACTTAACCGCGTGGGGCCGGGGCACAGTGTCTGTGAAAATTTTGTTAAAGTAATTCGGCTGAAACACTGCAGCAGCCGCTATTTCGTCTTTCAGCAAGGACCAGGCCGTGAATAAAAGTACGATCAGCGGCAGGAACCGCCGCCTTAAAAAGTTTTTTAAATTATTTTTGCAGAAAGGGTCCATGTGTAAAACGGGCACAAACCTACATGATTTTATACAATTTATTAAATTGATCGTAAATACAACATGCAGGTGAGGGTGGCGGCAGGGAATGGACCTGTGCAGAACGAATCAGACACAACCCATTAAAACATAGTATTGACATGCGCTGGAAAAGAGTTTTATTTTCAGGATTAGGCATAGGACTACTCTATACCTTTTTCATTCAAGCAAAAATTGCACCGGATTCCGGTCCGCCGGTTCAGGACAAGCCCATCCGTACCATCGTGATAGACGCGGGGCATGGCGGGCACGACCATGGGGCTACCGGGGCTTATTCCAGTGAGAAGAACATTACGCTGGACGTGGCCACCCGGCTGGGAAAGATTCTGGAAGAAACGCTCCCCGATGTAAAGATCGTGTATACACGAAAAACCGACCGGTTTGATGATGTGAACCGCAAAGCCGCTATTGCCAACGAAGCCAAAGGCGACCTTTTTATATCCATCCACTGTAACGCCGCACCTGATATTAAACGGGTAACAGGTTACAGGACACAGACTTACCGCGACAAGAAGAAGCGCAAGCGCACCCGTAAAGTGCCCATTTATGAATCGTACCCCAATCCTGCCAAAGGCACGGAAACGTATATCTGGGCCACGAGTAAGAACAATGCCAAAACGGAATCGCTCCGGAACAACTCCGTGATCGTTTTCGATGCCAATTCTGAAGAAACCCAGCAATTGATGGATACGAAGGATCCTGAGACCATTATTATGCTCAATACCCTCCGTAACGCCTTTTTCGATCAGAGCCTTCGCCTCTCGAACCTGGTGGAAGATGAGTTTACCCGTGTAGGCCGCATCAGCCGCGGTGCCCGTCAAAGGAATGAAAAGGGCATACTCGTACTGCATGCCACCGCCATGCCCAGTGTGCTGGTGGAACTGGGCTTTATCAGCAACCCTGAAGAAGAGAACTACCTCAATTCCGCCGACGGCCAGAATGAAATGGCCCATTGCATTGCCCGGGCGGTAAAGAAATATAAGGAAGAACTGGAAAGGTTTAACAAGCCGGGTCATTCCACCACCCGCCCTGCGGAATCTCAGGAACCGGTCCCAGCCCCCCAGCAGCCTGCTTCCCCCCCGCCTGCGCGGGTGAACCCGGCACAGGAGTCTCCCGTTAACGGGGGGCATTCCGCTGCGGCATCGGCCCAAACAGACTATCGTGTACAGCTTCTCACAACAGAGAAGGTGTACACCTCCCGGTCTTCCCTCTTTAAAAACCTGAAAGGCAATGTGCAACGGGAATCGTTCCGCCAGAAAGGTAAATCTGTTAATAAATATATCTGGGGTAACTTCCGCACCGAAGCGGAAGCCAACGCCGCTCTCTATAAAGCCCGTAAAAACGGCTTCGACGATGCTTTTCTGCTCACCTACAAGGATGGTGAGCGTATTGACTGACCCCGCCCCTCTGGCCCGCCTTTTGCAATAATTCTGTTTACCTACGACTGCGCACCATTGTTTTGACTATTTTTGCAAACGAACTAATACTACCCGATGCTGAAAGTTAATAATGAAACGAAAGTAGGTATTCTGACCGTGCTCGCCGTTGTGCTGCTGGTCCTTGGTTTCAACATCCTGAAAGGCAGGAGCCTCTTCTCTACTAAAAAGACCATCTATGCCGTATATACGCAGGTAAACGGCCTGCAAGCCTCTAACGTTGTTATGGTCAACGGCCTGGGGATCGGTACCGTGCAAAGTCTCTCCGTAATGGACAAGCGCGCCGGACGCATCCTCGTTACCCTCCAGATCAATAAAGACATCGAAATCCCCAAAAACTCAGTAGCCCGTATCAGTGCAGACCTGCTGGGAACAAGAAAAGTAGAGATCGATTTCGGGAATACCGATGAAGTCCTTAAAAATAAAGACACCATCTACGCCGCTACAGATGGTTCCATTACCGATGCGCTCAAAGAGCAGCTCAGCCCCCTCGTAAAGAAACTGGAAACTACCCTCGGTGCGGTAGATACCCTCCTGCTTACGGTAAACTCGGTGTTCGATACCACTACAAAGCATAACATCCGCCAGGCAGTTGCAGGTCTCAACGGTACCCTCAATAATCTCAATAACGCCACCCGCTCCATCAACGGAATGCTGGCCGATGGCGGTAAGATCTCCGGTACCTTCGATAACTTCAGCGCAGTTTCCGCCAACCTGAAGGATAACAACGACAAAATTTCCAATATCCTGACCAACTTCGACAAAGCCTCCGGCTCACTGGCCAACGGGCAGATCGATTCCACCCTTACTTCGCTCCACAGCACCATGGCGCGCCTGAACGAAGTAGCCGGGAAGATCAGCAGCCCCGATGGGTCGCTCGGGTTGCTCATGAACGATAAAAAAGTGTACAATAACCTGCAGGGTTCCCTCGGCAGCCTCAATAAACTGCTGGAAGACCTGCGGTATAATCCCTGGAGATATGTACACCTCAGCGTATTTGGCCGGAAAAACAAGGTTGTGACGATTCCTTCCGATACCGCCACCGCACAATGATATCAGTAAAAATGTTCAAACAGTCCATATACGGCCTCGTTCTCCTTGGCGGGATAGGCGCCACAGGCGCCATGTCTGCCCGGAATACACTGCCTGCTAATCATGCCGGTATATTCCAGCAGAAAGACACCTCCAAAGTCATCCATGTGCTGCAGGCCAAAAGTCTGGTCAACCTCCAAACTGACTCCGTAGTGCAGCGCCGGTTTATTGGTGATGTCATTTTCAGACAGGGTACCAGTACCCTGTATTGCGACAGCGCCGCCTTTGACCAGAAAACCAATATCATCGAAGCCTGGGGCCATGTACACATCAACCAGGCCGACAGTGTGCATACCTATTCCGACATTCTCACCTATCACGGTAACGAACGTACGGCCATCCTTAACGGCAACGCCAAACTGACCGATAATAAGATCGTTCTCACCTCTCCCATCCTCTATTATGATCTCAATACCAAGATCGGGACATACGACAAGGGCGGGAAACTCGTGAACGATAACACCGTACTCACCAGCCGCGAAGGGATCTACTTCGGGGATACCAAAGACGTACATTTTAAAAAGGAAGTAGTAGTGGTAGACCCTGAGTTTACGCTCGGCACAGATACCCTATATTATAATACCGAAACCAAGATCGCCACCATCATGGCGCCGACGACCATCAACGACGGTAAAATGATCATGTATGTGACCGACGGGTACTATAATACCGACCTCGGGTATGGCCATTTCGGCCAGCGCCCCGTGATCGAAGACAGCACCAATACATTCACCGCCAACGAGATAGAAACCGATAAAGCTACCGGTATCTCTATCGCTAAAGGCAACATGATCTGGCGCGATACCGCTCAGAAGATTGCCGTACTCGCCAATTACGGCATCATCAATCAGGGACAGAAATCGGTACTGGCCACCCAGAAGCCCGTTACACTGATAGAAGGCAAAACCGATACCCTCTTCGTCCGGGGAGATACCCTCTTTTCCGGTGTGGTACCGCGGCTTATCGACAGTGCTGCCCTTGCCCTGAAAGACAGTTCAGGGGTGGCAGACAGTTTGGCCGCCAAACAGGACACTACCGAAAAACGGTTCGTTATCGCATACCATAACGTACGCATCTATTCCGATTCATTGCAGGGTGTTTGCGACAGCCTGTACTATTCCGGTGTGGATTCCATTTTCCGGCTTTACCGTGATCCCGTATTATGGGCCAGTATGAACCAGCTTACGGGCGACTCGATTTTCCTGTTCACCAAAGACAGGAAGGCCGACCGCATTCTGCTCGATCAGAATGCCATGATCGTCAACGAAGTGGGACCTGATCTCTTCAACCAGATCAAAGGCAACACCATATTGGGGTATTTCGGGGAAGAAAAGCTGGACTCCATGTATGTGAACGGCAACTCCGAGAATATTTATTACGTGCAGGACGACGATAGTGCATTCATATCCGTAAACCGGCTGCAAACGGCCAATACGCGGGTATTTTTCGAGAAGGGCGAACTGGAAAGGATCGTGTTCGTAAAAGAACCGGAAGGAACCATGTATCCGCTTTCGCAAATACCTGAAGACCAGAAAAAACTGAAAGGATTCCGCTGGGAAATTGCCCGCAGACCTAAATCCAAATATGAACTGCTCGGGCAGTAATTTCTCACCAAAAAACTTTTCATGAGGCTGATCTCCATCAAAGAGCGCTTACTTTCTCCCATATGGCAATTCCTGCACGACAGCCGCGCTGTCGGTATCGTGCTGATCGTTTGCACCGTGGTATCCATGATATTAGCCAACTCTGCACTGGGCAGCAGCTATATTGAGTTCTTCACCAATTTATTTGATCCGAAAGGCGGCCACCACCTCGATTTTTATGGCCTTCACCTGCCTAATTCCTGGCTGTTGTGGATCAATGACGGCTTTATGGTCGTTTTCTTTTTCCTCGTAGGCATGGAAATTAAAAGGGAGCTGACAACCGGCGAACTGGCATCCATCCGCCAATCCCTGCTGCCTGTACTGGCCGCTGTAGGCGGGATGCTGGTACCTGCGCTGGTGTACGCCATCTTCAATAATGCAACGGATTACCATCTCGGATGGGGCATCCCCATGGCTACGGACATTGCGTTTTCGCTGGGTGTGCTTTCACTGCTGGGCAGCCGCGTTCCCCTGCCACTGAAGATCTTCCTTACCGCCCTCGCCATTATCGACGACCTCGGCGCCATCCTCACCATTGCAATTTTCTATACAGATGAACTGCATACGGTTTACCTGCTGGGCGGAGCCGGCGTACTTGTTTTGCTCCTGCTGCTCAACTTCTTCAAAGTACAGCGGATAATTTTCTACATCATACCCGGTCTCGTGTTGTGGTATTGTATCTTTAATTCCGGCATCCATGCCACCATTGCCGGTGTACTGCTGGCATTCTGCATTCCCTTAAAGAAGATTGCCCATCTCGAACATAAGCTGCACGACCCGGTGAATTTCATCATCATGCCCCTGTTCGCGCTTGCCAATACTGCCATCATTTTCCCTTCAGATATCACCGCCGCATTCTCCCACACCGTGAGCTATGGCATTATTGCCGGGCTGGTACTGGGCAAACCGCTGGGCATTTTCGGCATGAGCTACCTCGCAGTAAAACTGCGCGTGGCCAGCCTTCCCGCGGATACAACCTGGAAGCAGTTATGGGGTGTTGGTATGATAGCAGGTATCGGTTTCACCATGAGCATCTTCATTGCTTCCCTCGCATTCAGTGAAGCGGAGATCCAGGTGGTTTCGATCATGTCAGTAATACTCGCTTCCGTAGTGGCATCCCTCGCAGGGTTCATCTTTTTGCGCAGTTTACGCCCGTCTGCAAAATAAAGCCGTCTGCCCGCCGTTTATGTAGCATTCCTATGCATGCGTTTCCCGCACCTGTCCGCCTTTGGCATTGTTATTGCAAATACTTGTTTAGCATGAATAAAAGTATCATCTATGCCATGATACTGCTTTGCATGGCAGGCAGCGCCAGTGCTCAGCAGTCGCTGAAAGGACAAAAAGAAGCCGGTATCCGGCTCGGGCTTCCGCTCGGTGTTACAGGCCGTTATTTCTTCACAGATAAATCCGCAGCGGAAGGTATCGTAGGGCTTTATAACCGGACCTTTACGGTAACGGCTTTGTATCAGTATCACTTTGACCTTTCTGCGCTTACTATGGACGGTTTCGGATGGTACGCAGGCGGTGGTGCACACCTCGGTACGCGCGACATCAACGGAACGTATAAATTCCTGGGCGGTATTGACGGCGTGGCGGGCATCAATTACAATTTCGGGCCCATCCCCCTCAATCTCAGCCTCGACTGGAAGCCTGCCATTCATTTCGGTCAATCGTCTGACCTGGCGGACTTCGCTGTATCCGCACGCTATATTTTCGGCAGAAGTAAATAACCAACATTCCGTTTAATCTAAAATGCACATATGAAAAGGATTCTGTTGCTCTTTGGAGTACTTTCACTGATGATGACATCTTTCCAGGCAAATGCCCAACGCAGAAGCGGTGGCGGCGGTAACCCTGCCGACTACAACACTGCACTTGGTGTTCGTTTGAACCCCTGGCTTGCAGGCTTCACCGTAAAGCATTTCATTAAGGGGCCGCATGCCATCGAAGGCCTTGTTACCCACTATTTCAATGGTAACGACGAGCCTACCAACGTAACCTTCACCGGTCTTTACGAGTATCACTGGAATGTATTCGGTAAATCCGAATGGAACATGTACGCAGGCGGTGGTGCCCACCTCGGCCTCTGGCGCGCTTATGAGTGGGATAACGGCCGCAGAAGAGACCGTACCACCAAAGCAGTTGCCGGTCTCGACGGTATCTTCGGTGTTGAATACACCTTCAAGAAAATTCCGCTGAACCTCAGCGCCGACCTGAAGCCATTCATCAACTTCAACGACGATTACAACGATTTCATCGGTGAGCAAATGGGCGGTGTTTCCGCACGTTTCACCTTCTAAAGCGTATTCCTCAAATTAGTTAGCGGCTGCTCCCTTAGGGGAAGCAGCCGCTTTTTTTTGCTATATTAGGGGATATGAAAATCTTGTCTGCCCCCCAGATACGAGCAGCGGACGCTTATACGATCGCGCATGAGCCGGTATCCGGACTGCTCCTCATGGAGCGTGCAGCTGCCGCATGCACGGAATGGATCGCGCAACGGTATGCAGACGATCCAAAACCTTTTTACATTTTCTGCGGCACGGGTAACAATGGGGGCGACGGGCTGGTAATAGCCAGAAGGCTTTCAGAACGGGGCTTCCCGGTACAGGTGTGGCTCGTGGCGCATGGAAATCCATCGCCGGACAACCTCGCCAATCAGGCCCGTGTTCCTTTTCTGCAAACGATCCGGGAGCCTGCGGATTTCCCTAAAATGGAAGCGCCCGGCGTTATCATAGATGCATTGTTCGGGACAGGACTTAACCGAGCGCCCGAAGGCTGGGTGGCAGGAATCATTCATCAGATCAACGACCAGCGCGGGCGCCATGAGGTGATTGCGATCGATATACCTTCCGGCCTGATGGCAGATAATAGCGCGAAACACCACCCGTGTATTCATGCGCGTTACACACTCACTTTTGAATACTGGAAGCTGGCATTGCTGATGCCGGAAAATGGTGCGTATGCGGGAGAAACAGTGCTCATCCCTATCGGGCTGCACCCGGCATATACAGCTGCTGTACAAACGGAATATCATCTGGTGGATAAGGAGATGATCCGCACCATTTACCGGCCGCGTGATCCTTTTGCGCATAAAGGCACTTATGGCCATGCGCTGCTGGTTGCCGGCAGTTACGGGAAGATGGGTGCAGCTGTGCTTTCCGCTAAAGCAGTAATGCGTGCCGGAGCCGGTTTGCTGACTGTGCATATCCCCCGTTGCGGATATGAGATTATGCAAACTGCTTTCCCTGAAGCAATGTGTGAAACCGAAGAACAGGCACTGTATCCGGCGCATTTCGATGAACCCTTCCGCCTGCGGCGTGCCCCTGATTACGACGTGATCGGGATCGGGCCGGGCATTGGTACGGAGCCTGCCACCGCCAAAGCTATGGAACGCCTGCTGGGGCACTGGCAGGGACCGATGGTGTTAGATGCCGACGCACTTAATATCCTCTCCAAATGGCCTTCCCTCCTGCCCTTAGTGCCGCAAAACAGTATACTGACACCGCATCCTAAAGAGTTTGAACGATTGTTCGGAGCTACTGACGACCACTTTGAACGCCTCGCCCTCCTGCGTGCAAAGGCTGCAGAATGGCAGCAATACATTTTGCTGAAAGGGCGCTTCACCGCCATGGCTTGTCCGGACGGATCCGTATTCTTCAATCCTACCGGCAATCCCGGCATGGCCACCGCAGGAAGCGGTGATGTACTCACCGGCATCCTTACAGGTCTCCTGGCGCAGGGATATGCCCCAAAAGCAGCGCTTATCCTCGGTGTATGGCTCCATGGGAAAGCAGGAGACCTCGCTGCTGCCACTTCCCCCGAAGCCATGATCGCTTCCGATATTGTGCAACAACTGGCAAACGCCTATGCAGCCATACAGCAGTAGCGTCCATATTACGCTTATAGTAAATATATTAGACTACTAGTAAAATAAATTCTAATACATTATCTTCGTCAACCTTGAAAATCAAAACATAAAGCCTTGTAATTTTTAAATGGATTAAAAGAGTATGAGTATAGCTTACATTATTCCACTGTTCGGACTGATTGCACTATTATTTACCGCGGTACAGAGCGCCTGGGTTTCCCGTCAGGATGCGGGAAACGAGCGGATGCAGGAAATTGCGAGGCATATTGCGGAGGGCGCTATGGCCTTCCTGAAAGCTGAGTACAAGATCCTCACCTATTTTGTGATCATTGCAGCCCTCCTGCTGGGCTACATGGGTTACTCCCATGAAAACTCTGACTGGACCATTGCACTGGCGTTCATTATCGGCGCTATTTTCTCCGCAACGGCCGGGTTCATCGGGATGAAAATTGCCACCAAAGCCAACGTGCGTACAGCACAGGCAGCACGTACCTCCCTTTCCAAAGCCCTGAAGGTTTCCTTTACCGGAGGCTCTGTAATGGGTATGGGCGTTGCCGGCCTCGCCGTACTGGGGCTTGGCGGATTGTTCATCATCCTCAAAGCCTACTTCGGTGCCGAAGCCAACACGGCCGAAATGGTTAAAACAATTGAAGTATTGACCGGCTTCTCCCTCGGCGCAGAAAGCATCGCGCTCTTTGCACGTGTGGGTGGCGGTATCTATACCAAAGCGGCCGACGTAGGGGCAGACCTCGTGGGTAAAGTGGAAGCCGGCATCCCGGAAGACGATCCGCGTAACCCCGCCACTATCGCCGATAACGTGGGCGATAACGTGGGTGACGTGGCCGGTATGGGTGCCGACCTTTTCGGTTCCTATGTTGCCACCGTGCTTGCCACCATGGTACTGGGCAGTGAGGCACGTACTGCCGACAACTTCGGTGGTCTCTCCCCCATCCTCCTCCCCATGGTGATTGCCGGTATGGGCATCATCTTCAGCATTCTCGCCACCTTCCTGGTGCGTATCAGCGACAAATCCGGTTTATCCACCAGCGCCGTTCAGAAAGCGCTGAATATGGGTAACTGGGGTTCTATCGTTATCACCGCCATTGCCTGCGTAGGCCTTGTTTACTGGATCCTCCCGGCTGAACCTTTCTACCTGCAGCGCGACTGGATCGGTGGAGACGCCCTCCGCCCCGGTGCCATCGCCATTACACAGAACGGTGTACTGGGCGCCATCTTCGTAGGGCTTACCGTTGGTGCGCTTATGAGCATCATCACCGAGTATTATACCGCAATGGGTAAACGCCCGGTGTTGTCCATTATCCGCCAGTCGTCTACCGGCCATGCTACCAACGTAATCGGTGGGCTTGCAGTAGGGATGGAATCTACCCTGCTCCCCATCATTGTTCTGGCAGCGGGTATCTATGGTTCTTTCGCCTGTGCCGGTCTGTACGGTGTGGCAATCGCCGCAGCCGGTATGATGGCTACTACTGCCATGCAGCTGGCCATCGATGCATTTGGCCCTATCGCGGATAACGCTGGTGGTATCGCAGAAATGAGCGAACTGCCGAAAGAAGTGCGCGAAAAAACCGATATCCTCGATGCCGTTGGTAATACCACTGCCGCTACCGGTAAAGGTTTCGCCATTGCATCCGCCGCACTCACCGCACTGGCGCTTTTTGCGGCATTCGTTGGTGTAGCGGGTATTTCCGGTATCGACATTTATAAAGCAGATGTACTGGCAGGTCTCTTTATCGGCGGCATGATCCCCTTCATTTTCTCCTCCCTCGCCATCCGCGCGGTAGGCGAAGCGGCCATGTCCATGGTGGAAGAAGTTCGCCGCCAGTTCCGTACCATCCCCGGTATTATGGAAGGTACCGGCAAACCGGAATACGACAAATGCGTGGCCATTTCCACCGAGGCATCTATCCGTAAAATGATGCTCCCCGGAGCCATCGCACTGGCATCTCCCCTGATCATCGGCTTCATCTTCGGACCTGAAGTACTCGGCGGCTTCCTCGCAGGCGCTACCGTTAGCGGTGTACTCATGGGGATGTTCCAGAACAACGCCGGTGGCGCATGGGATAATGCCAAGAAATCTTTCGAGAAAGGCGTTGAAATCAACGGAGAAATGTTCTACAAGAAATCTGAGCCGCACAAGGCTTCCGTTACCGGCGATACCGTGGGTGATCCTTTCAAAGACACTTCCGGCCCTTCGATGAACATCCTCATCAAACTGATGTCTATCGTTTCGCTGGTTATTGCCCCCACCCTTGCCGAAATCCATGTACATAAACAGGAGGTGCCTGTTGCCAAACAACAGCCTGCTCCCGAAAAAGTACAAAAGGAAGTAGCTGCGGTGAAATTCTAAGCTTACCGTTTTATCAACATACAAGCCGGTCTCAAATGAGACCGGCTTTTTTATTTCCACAAACCCCATTGTTGTTCCTACAGGAAAAACAGCTTCCCGAAAAGCCGATTCCGGCTGAACGTAACTTTCTGAAATGCAGGAGCTTTGTTTTCTCAGCAACCATATAAGAACCGTCATCTATTGTTAAAACCTAAATCCTCTCTCATGCAACTCAGCAAACAACTTCAGAGAGCTGACATCGAACCGCATCTTAACGCCCTGAAAGGGTGGCTTCGTGGTAACGTAGCAGGCATGTATGTCGGCCGGAAAAGAAAGAACGGGCATGATACTGATCAATGGTCGGTGATACTGCACGTACAGTATAAAAAGTCGGCAGACAGGCTGGCTTTGGACGGAGACGAGCTCATCCCGCCCTTTATTGAGCTCCCCATTGCCCAGAAAGAAGGCGGGCATGTAATGGTCAAAGTACCTACAGACATTCAGGAGATTGGTCCTTTAGAGGCACCCGCCCCTGCAGAAAAGCCACAACCCATGGCTTCGTGGGATCGTGTAAGGCCCGCTCCCGGAGGGTACCAGATCCAGCCACAGGGGCTTAATGCCACTGGTACATTAGGTGCCAGCTTTGCCATCAACGGCCAGTTCCGGATGATCTCCAACAACCACGTGATGTCCTGGAACGGGCAGTACACCCGGATCTATCAGCCAGACACTACGGCTCCGGTCAATTACCTCGCACCTGTATCCGGATTTGTCCCTATTACCTTATACCCCAACAGCAATCAGTTCAACCCCGTTTACAATCCGTGTGACCTTGCCTGGTGCAACGTTAACGGGCTGCAATGCGCGCCGCAGATCCAGGGGATCGGTGTACCCACAGGTTTTGCAGCCCCTGCTGTTAACATGCAGGTCAGCTATTACGGTGCCTTTACGGACGAAGTAGTCCATACATCCATTGCCACAGTCAATTACATTGGTATTGTCAGGATGATGGGCAACCAGTACGCCTGGTTCGAAAACATGATGATGCTGGCAGAGAACTATTCCATGCCCGGCGATTCAGGATCTGTCCTTGTCAACAATCAGATGCAGATGGTGGGAATGCTTGTTTCCGGCAGTGTTTTCCGCACGTTATGCTGCCTCATTCCCACGCAGCTTATTCAGTAACACTTATTACTCATCCTTAAAACCCAGGGAGGTTTATCATGAACATTATTCCCGGCGCCGATGTCGTAGGATTCGGCTTCAACATTCTGGGCGAATATGATATTTCTTCGCTCACCTCACAGCTCTTCATTCATAAAACAAATGATGCTTCGGAGTACACATATGCCGGTATCACGTATGCTGTACCGGACAACCTGGCCGTAGTACCGAACTCCAATGAATACGGCACCACCGAAGTGTTTGAAGGAGCAGAGCAGTTCCAGAACTTCTTTTCCGCCAAAGCGGGCGTCAGTGGCTCATACGGGGCTTTCAAAGGCCAGTTCGACGCAGCCTATGCCAATACTTTCAACTCCAACACCAGTTACTGGTACTGCCTCTCGGAAGCGTCCTTCAACTGCTGGGACCTGGTACTGGAAGATTCTTCCATTGCCTGGCTCTCTCCCAACTTCTCGGAAGACCCTTCGGTAGAAAACCTGCCGAACGTATTCAACAATGATAACAAGGAAGAATTCTTCCAGGTGTTCCGCAAGTTCGGCACACACTATGTAAGCCAGGTGATCTGCGGTGGTAATATGAACTACTACGAAGCAGTAGAAAGGTCTTACAGCAGCAACGAACAGGAGATCAGCGCCAATGCATCCATGGAATACAAGGCCCTGTTCACTTCTGCCAAGGCCACCTCAGAAGCGGAATGGAACCAGCTGGGACAAACATGGGCCAACAGCCGCGTGGTAACTATTGCCTGCACCGGCGGGGATGCCAGCATCCTCAACATCCTTAACCCCGGTTTTGGTGACGATTACAGCAACCTGTACACCAACTGGTCTGCCTCCGTGAATACCAACCCTGCCGTGATGCAGTTCACCCTGCGCCCCCTTTCCGCCCTGTTCTCCGGGCAGGAAGCCGATGCCGTACAACAGGCACTTATCGCTTACATGAATGGCGCCATCCTCGTGGAAGCCAACGCTAACTTCACTCCCGGTACCGGGCAGAACGGCAGCAACTTCACAACCGGCGCTTCCATGATCTGCAACGGCAACGTCATCAATCCCGACTCAGTTATACCTCCTTCCACCCCCCAGGGATGGCCCGTAGGTGCGCTGCAGGTAGCCCTGCTCGGCAGCCAGACGCAGGAAGTGCAGATGTGCAAAATCTATTACCAGGACAACAATGATTTCAATAACCAGCCCCTCATTTACACCTATATGCTGAAGGATATCCAGCAATACGGGCAGGGGAACTACATCTGCGTGGTATCCGCATTTGCGGTGAACCTCATGAACTACCCCACCGCAGACTTCGCCAACTGGCTCTATACCTGCGGTGCCTCCCTCAGCGGATGGAAACAGTACATCGGGTTTACCGGTTCACCGGGTATGGTAAGCTACACCTGCATTGGCCTGAAAGGACTTATGCCGGGCAAAGCCACCGAAAGCTTCGCCATGACTACTGACTGGATGGACAGTCCATGGCTCGTAGGCAGCATCAACGCATCTTCGGAAATACTCCTGTATGACCCGATGGTGATAGCACAGGAACAAAAAGAATTGCAGGACAAAGGATAGCACCGTTATCAGACAGCATATCAACGCGGCGGCAAGGGTGATCCCTGCCGCCGTTCCTAAAAGAACCGAAAGACACGCATGAAACTCTTCATTATAGGGCAATTTGCACAGCAGACAGGCATGGCCCGTATCACACAACTGATCGCCAGCGGGCTTTCATCCCGGCACGATGTTCATGTGCTGGGTGTGGACGCATTCAGTAAAGAACCCTTCAAAGGCACATTCACTTTACACTACAACCCTCACCCCAACGATGTTTTCGGGGAATCCATACTTCCGGGCCTCATAAACCGTATACAGCCCGATGTAATCCTTCTCTATTGCGACATCTGGTTCGCCGGCAGGTACACTACCGCCATCTGGCAGGCCACACATCGCTGCCCTGTTACGGGGTATATTCCGGTAGACGGTGGCCTGAACCATGCGGAGTTCGCCAAAGGACTGGCACCCCTCGATTCTATCGTGGCCTTTACCGGGTTCGGAAAGCGCGTGCTGAAAGACTGTGCCACACAGCTGGGCCTCTCGCGCCGGCAACCCTTCCGTAACATGGCAGTAATACCGCACCCCCTCGATGGCGGGCGCTTTTACCCCTTACCCGGCACTACTGCCGGCCGCAGGATAGCTGCCCGGGAAGCACTTTTTCCGGGGCAAAATGATCTTCGCAGGGGCTTCTGGGTGCTCAATGCCAACAAGAACCAGCACCGCAAACGCATCGATCTTACGCTGCGGGGCTTTGCAGCCTTTGCCCGCAATAAACCAGACAACGTACGCCTTTGCCTGCACATGGCCACCAAAGGCCAGGAAACCGAAGTAGCGCAACAGGCACGGTTGCTGGGTATCTCCGACAGGCTGGTGCTTACTGAACCGGGCCGTCATCATCCACACTGGCCTACCGAAAAACTGAACCTCCTGTACAATGCCTGCGATGTGGGCATTAATACCGCCATGGGCGAAGGCTGGGGACTGGTAAGCATGGAGCATGCAGCCACCGGTGCGCCGCAAATAGTACCCGACCATACCGCCTGCGCGGAAATATGGAAAGGATCTGCCGCCCTCATCCCCGCCAAACCACATACTTATGGCAACGGCTGGCTAACCGGCGGGCTTGTGGAACCGAACGGCATCGCGGAGCAACTGGAACGGTTGTATGAAGACAGCGGGCATTACCACCATCTGCTGCAGGCAGGTATCCGCAACGCCACGCAGGAGGCCTGGTCGCAGCAAGGTGTTGCCAATATGTGGGAACAGCATTTTGAACAGATCTTATTAACCGATCATGCAAACATTCATTAAGCAGTACGGCGAAAAGCGTACAGGCACCAATTACCTGCGGGCATTGCTGACTACGGCCTGTCCGCAGGCACAGGTGCTCATGCATATCCTTGGCGACAAACACGAAGCACCTCCCGAAGCCCTCCTAAACGGTGATACCGTCTCTCCCTGGGAGCTGACGATCCGCCATGCTTCCGCCACTACCCGAGCCGATGACAGCCGGCAGCAGGATTTTACCGAAGAATTATCCACCGCGCTGACGGAAGCATTGCGGCGGCAGGAAGTGTATTACTGCATCTCCGTTAAAAACCCGTATGCCTGGGCATTCAGCATGATGAAACAGCATGGATGCGCTGATTCCCGGGCGTTAAAACCCCAGCGGTTAGGCCTTTTCCAGACGATACTGACCGCAGCATGCGGGGAGTTTAACCGTAAATACGCAGCATGGTACCGGCTCCGGCAGGATATGCCTGAACAAACCATGATCGTACGGTACGAGCACCTGCTTGCCTGCCCCCGTGAAACGGTGGCCAACATCTGCGAAAAACTGCACCTCCCATTTAAGCCAGACAATATGCAATCACCGGAAAAGATCGTGCTTCCCGCTCATTGGGATCACCATCCGCCCGAAACCCATCATGAAACCTTCGATGGAGGATTCTATCGCTCCGGGAAATATCTCAGCCTGCTGCATCCTGCATTGATTACAGTGGTGGATCAGCAGACCGACTGGGAGCTGATGGCTGCCTATGGATACAAGAACGTTTCAACTTTTCAGTTATGATCGTACAGTTTTGCGGAATGTCCGGCGCAGGGAAAACCACACTGGCGCGCCTTGCGGAGCAAAAGCTGCTGGCTTCCGGATGCCCTGTGGAAATACTTGACGGCGATGAATGCCGGGGCCGCCTTTTTAAGGAACTGGGGCTGAGTATGGAAGACAGGGCAGAAAACATCCGCAGGCTGGCTTGGCTGGCCCACCGTTTTTCCCGGCATGGCATCTTTACCATCATCTGCGCCATTAACCCCCTCGACCATGTGCGCCGGGAAATCACGAAAACATACGGTATTGCCGCTACCATCCAGATCGACTGCTCACTGGAAGAACTCATCCGGAGGGATACTAAAGGGCTTTACAGGCGCGCATTTCTCCCCGATGGGCATCCTGATAAGGTATATGGCCTTTCGGGCGTAAACGGCGTTTTTGAGCACCCTATGGCCCCGGATCTCATTATCCGGACAGATCAGCAGAGCGAAGCTGAATGCAGCAACCGGCTGTGTGAGATATTATTGCCCCTTGCATTGGGTATGGCAGTGCGGTAAAATATTTTTGGCGGGAAGGTAAATTCCTATACCTTTGTACTGTAATTTTAAATATTACAGAATTGATCCGCAGTAAATTCGCCATACACGTTCACATCCTTTCGCTCATGGGCACTTTCCCTGACGAGTGGCTGACCTCCGACTTCATTGCGGGGTCGCTGAACAGTAATGCTGCGCTGGTAAGGAAGGAACTGAGTGCCCTGCGGAATGCGGGCCTTGTGGAAAGCAGGGAAGGTAAGAATGGCGGAAGCCGGCTGGCCCGCCCGCTGGAAAATATCCGCCTGTCGGACGTGTTCAACCTCGTAAAGGAAGATCATATTTTCGGCTTCTCCCCCAATGATCCTAATCCGGATTGCCTCGTTGGTAAAAATATCAACAAAGCCCTCGACAGCTTGTTTACCAGTATAGATGATATGGTTGGCCGTCAGTTAGGGCAGGTTACTTTGGCGGAATTCATCAAAAAGCACTTCTGATTTTTTTTACTCATAACTGTAACAATATTTATAACATTTATAAAATCAAACAACATGTCACACACTATTCTCGTACTCGGTGCAACAGGATTTGCAGGAAAGGAAGTTGTAAAGGCGCTCGCAGGGAAACCCGGCATTGCAGTAAAAGCGGCCACCCGTTTCCCGGAAAAATATAAAGCTCCGGCGGCCAATGTAACTCCGGTTCACCTGGTACAGGAAGATGCGGCTACTTTCGCTCCTGCCCTTGCCGGCGTGGATCTGGTATTCCTCTCCGCCCTGCCGCTGGATGCGGAAGCAGCAGCCAAGCTCCGTCCGTTTATTGACGAAGCGAAGAAAGCACAGGTGAAGAAAATCGTTTTCCTGTCTGCCATAGGCGTTGAGCACGTGGAAGCGGCTCCGCTCCGCCAGATCGAGCTGTACCTGATTGCTTCGGGCATCCCGTACAACATCGTTCGCCCTAACTTCTTCATGGAAAACTTCTCCGAAGGGCCTTTCAGCCCCACCATCAAACAACTGGGCAAGATCCTCATCCCTGCGGGAGACGGTAAGTATTCCGTGATCTCAACGGCGGATATCGCCGCAGTGTCTGTGGAGTTGCTGCTGAATGAGGCACATGTGGGTAAAGAACTGACGCTCACCGGTCCTAAAGCCGTTGATAACCACGAAGCCGCAGCAATTATATCTGCTGCCAGCGGTAAAACTGTTACGTACGAAAACATCCCTGAGGAGGCTTTGATCCAGGGTGTGATTGCCTCTGGTGCCCCTGAAAGCGCGGCGCATTACCTGGCCATGCTCGTTGGAGCGGTGAGGAACGGCCATTGCGCCGTGGTAACCACTGCCGTGAAGGATATTACCGGTAATGATCCCGTATCGCTGGAAGCTTTCGCAGCAGCACATAAAGAATCTTTCTCCTGATAAACTGACTGATTACAGTATTCAAGCATCTGACCGGGGTCAAGTAAAAAGGCCGTCTCTTCAAAAGAAGGAGACGGCCTTTTTTCTTTCCTAGTGCATTTATTGTACAGTTAATATCGTATCGGATTCGGGAGTTTCATCCTTCAGTAATCCTTCAGTGATCCTTCAGTCAACCACCAGGGAGCACCCCCTTTTACTGAAGGTTGACTGAAGGATCACTGAAGGATGGTAGTTTAATTATTTGATAATGAATCACTTGTGAAACGCCCGAAAACAGGGCAAAAGAGGCTATTCTGATAGTAAATTAACTCCAATTGGTATCTGAAGCATTATTTCGATTGAAACTCCCGGGGGCTGCAATTGAACTTCTTGCGGAAGGCGTTGCTGAAATGCTGGAGAGAAGAATACCCCAGATCATCCGCTATCTCGGTAAAGCTCATATTCCCCTGCCGGATCATACGCTGCGCTTCTTCGAGGCGGTGCTCACTCAGGTAGCCGAAAACAGTATTGTTGAATACTTTACGGAAGCCGGATTTCAGTTTGAACTCATTCAAACCTGCCTGCCGGGATAGTTCTCCCAGTGATAATGGCTGTTGCGAATTGGCCAGCAGCAGATCCCGCGCATACCGGATCCTTTCTTCATCAGACCGGATCAGCGACATCTTTTCAGGACGGGCCGTGCCATCCAGCTCAAACTGCTCACATTGGAGGGCCAGTAGCTCGATAGCTTTGGATTGGAGGAAGAGTTTTTTCAGTCCGCCGGTAAAATGGCAGTTCTGCACTTCATCGATCACCTGCATCATGCGGGGCGTCATTTTATGGATCTGGTCGGGGTATACCGGCCGGTTGTTTTCCACATTTTCACCGAATCGCTCCAGTACAGGACCATTGTGATGCGCCAGTTGAATGAAGCGGTCTTTCATAAATGTGAGTGCAAACACCCTTATTTCCGGCTGGCGTTCTACCTTCAGTTTCTCTTCCGGCTCAGGACTGTATAAGAGGTTATGTTCGAATTGGCGGGTCCTGAAATCCTTCCTGAGTCCTTTAATGGAGGCAGTCACTTCTCCCCGGATCATGAAATGCATGCCTACGCGCTGGAGGTAGTCCAGACTGTCGATTTGCAATTTCTCATTGATCACAGCGCTGCCGAAAACCCATGAGAAATCCGTCGAAACTGATCTCATGGAAATCCGCCCGGCCTGATTTGAGGTTCACTTCATGATGGCGCTCTTTCAGCTCCGCACGGGAGAAGTACTCCGGGCACATCGCAGTATCATCGTGAAACAAGACTTCTTTGCGTTCGTTAGTGACGGTGATCGACATAGAAAATCCGTTAAGTGTAAGTTTAAATCCGTTTGATGCAAGCCGTTTAACCGGCGAGGTCCGAATTTTGAGGCAAATTAATTCAAAATCGGACCATGATCGGCATCTTCAAAACAAATATCAATACCCAAAGGGAGAAAATCCAGGTAATCCGCGCTTTGTCCGGCGAGTTTTCCGCTACCCTTTGCACCCTCGACCTGGAGGATTGCGACAAGGTGTTACGGGTAGATTGCCCGCAAATGGAAGAGCATCAGGTTATCTCCTTCGTGCGCCACCTGGGGTACCAGTGCGCTGTATTGGATTGAATTTATTCCGTTACGCGCCATGAAATTCCGCCCTTTCAGCGGAAAAAAACATGATATTCATCAGATGCTGTTGCAACATTTACGTCCGTTTCTGCTTATTCTTTTCCCTTAATTAAGGAATATTTCCATCTCCACTCCGCCTGAAAAGGCAATTCTCCGGCCGCATCCTGCTTTACAGAGGATGCGGCAGTAATTTCTTACCACTATCAGAGAATTAATTTCCCAACCATAGGGGTATGTTCTATTTTGCACGTCATATGTTCGGAAAATGACCGGAACATGCTTCCGGTACCATGCATCCGCCCTCACTATAAACTGAAAACCAATATGAAATCAACAGCCCGCCTGCTGACGAGCCTTTTACTGATCCTGATTGCTACCGCCTCTTCGGCACAGCAACGGTTTACCATCAGCGGTTATGTAAAAGACGAAAACTCCGGCGAAACACTCATCGGCATCTCCATAGGGAAACCCGGCACTTCCACAGGCACCGTTTCCAACGAATACGGTTTCTACTCCCTTACCCTGCCTGCCGGCAAGCATGACATACAGTTTTCCTATATAGGCTATCAGCCACAGAAATTCACCATCGACCTTACCGCCAACAAGCGGCTGGACATTAAGCTGGGTAAATCCGACCGTCAGCTCAACGAGGTGGTGATCTCCGGCAAGCAACAGGAAAAGAACATCAATACCCTCAATACCAGCATGAACAAACTCGATATTGCGGAGATCAGAAAGCTGCCCACTTTCATGGGTGAAGTAGACGTGATCCGTACTATCCAGACCCTCCCCGGTGTAAACACTGTAGGTGAAGGTGCTGCCAGCTTTAACGTCCGTGGCGGTAACGGAGATGAAAACCTTATCCTGATGGATGAGGCTCCCGTGTACAACTCCACCCACATGCTGGGCTTCTTCTCCGTATTTAACCCCGATGCGGTAAAGAACATCAACCTCATCAAGGGCGGGTTCCCCGCAGAATACGGTGGCAGAACTGCTTCCGTACTTGACATCAGGATGAAAGACGGTAATAACCAGAAGTTCGCGATGACCGGCGGTATCGGCAATATCTTCAGCCGCCTCGCAGTTGAAGGTCCGCTTCAGAAAGATAAATCCTCCTTCATCATCGCAGGCCGCAGATCTTACATGGATGTGCTCATGAAGCCCTTCCTGAAAGGAGACATGAAAGATACCAAGCTGTACTTCTATGACCTGACCGCCAAAGTAAACTTCCAGCTGAATAAGAATAACAGTCTTTTCGTGAGCGGATACTTCGGACGCGACGTGTTCGGATTCGGTAAAGAAGCCAATATGAACTGGGGTAACAATACCGCATCACTGCGCTGGAACCACATCTTCAACAACCGCCTGTTCATGAACCTGACCACTTACTATACAAAATATGACTATAGCCTGAAGTTTCTCAGCAACGAGAAATCTACCACCAGTCAGGAGTTTAGCTGGACATCGAACATCATCAACTACGGCGTGAAACCCTCCTTCACCTACTACCTGAATTCCAACAACACGCTGCATTTTGGGGCGCAGGGAACTTATTACACTTTCAAACCCGGCAACACCCTTTCCCGCCAGGATGCTGATGAAACACGCATCGTACTCAAAGACAAAAATGCCCTTGAAGGCGCGCTTTACCTTGATCATGAGTGGAAAGCCGGTAACAAGTTCGGTGTGCAGTACGGTGTACGGCTCTCCGGGTTCCAATACAGAGGCAAAGGCACTGCCTATTACTATGCTGACACTACAGCCGGCATCCGTAAACGCTTCATCGGTACAAAGGACTATGAAAACGGTAAAACCATCGCCGATTATTACTTCCTCGAGCCCCGCCTTTCTGCACGCTATGCTATCAACAGCACATCATCTGTTAAAGCAGCATTCAGCCGTTCCGCACAATACATGCACCAATTGAGCAACACCGCTTCCCCTACCCCGGTAGACATCTGGACGCCTGTTTCCAACAACGTGAAACCGCAGCTGACAGACCAGGTTACCGCAGGGTATTTCTATAACGCCCCCGGTGATAAATTCGAACTGTCTGCCGAAGTGTTTTATAAGAAAATGCAGGATCAGCTTGACTTTATCGACAACGCAGACCTCGATCTGAATGAATTCATCGAAGGCGACCTGCTGGCTTCCAAAGGCCGTGCTTATGGCCTTGAACTGTATGTGAAGAAAGACATCGGCGCCACTACCGGCTGGATCAGCTATACCCTGAGCCGCTCTGAAAGGAAAACACCCGGCTTAAGCCTGAACGAATGGTTCATTAACCGGTACGACCGTACTCACAACCTGAACATTGTGGCAAGCCACGAATTCACGAAGCGTGCCAGCATGAGCGCCAACTGGATGTTTGCATCCGGTACACCCGCAACGTTTGCCGACAGTCGCCTCGAGTTCCAGGACTGGGATATTCCTTACAACACTACAGAGAAGCGCAACAACTACCGCCTGAAACCCTTCCACCGCCTCGATCTTTCCTTTACTTACAAGGGTAAGCAGCTGAAACGCTGGAAAGGCGAATGGGTGTTCAGTCTCTACAACGTATATGCGCGGAGGAATGCTTACACTGTGTACTTCCGTCAAAACCCGGATGATCCTTCCAAGAAAGAGGCCGTTCGCCTGAGCATCATCGGGTCTATCATCCCCGGTATCACTTATAACTTCAAATTCTAATTTCCAAGCACGATATATATGAAAAGGAATCTCACCACCATCGCTCTTCTCCTCGCCGCCGCCGGATTTACCGCCTGCGAAGACACGATCGACATCGATATACCGAAAGGAAAGACCTACACCGTAGTGGACGCCTGGATCACAGACGTGCCGGGGAAACAGGATATCCGCCTCACACAATCGGTGCCCTACACCAGTCAGGGTGCTGCACCTGTGATCAGCGACGCGAAAGTGACGCTCACGGATGTAACCGGCAATAAGACTTTTGCATTCACCTTTGCCAACGGCGTATACAGCCACGACCCCGGTGCGGGTCAGAAGATCGGTGAAATCGGGCATGTTTATAAACTCCGCATTGAACTGAAAGAAGGTGTGTTCGAAGCGCAGGACACCTTGAAACGCGTGCCCGTCATCGATTCCATTGCCGCCGACTTCAAAACGAAAGAAGAAGCGGTTTCAGGGGAAGAAGGCTTCTTCGCCCGGTTTTATGCCAAAGACCTTGTGGGTGCAACCGACTGGTATTGGGTGCGCAGCTACCGCAACAATCTGCAAACCCGCGTGGAAGATATTTTCACCATCGATGGGTCGTATGCGGAAGATGTAGCGGATGGCAAGGATTTCATCCAGCCCATTTCTGAAGGTATTACCGATTACGGCAAACCTTTCCTCGAAGGCGAAAAAGTGATCGTTCGTCTCTCATCCGTTACTAAAAGGAGCCATGCTTTCCTCGAACAGGTGCAGCAACAAATCGACAACGGCGGGCTGTTTGCCAAGATCCTGGAAAACGTACCTACCAATGTGCTGAATACCGATAAAAATTCACAGGGCCGCGTCCTGGGATGGTTTGGCACTTCGGCTGTGTCTTACAAGGAAAAAACTATGCAGAAATAATCTGATCAACCAACAGATCACCCCATAAAAACAACGAACATGAAAAAAACAGGTAAGCGCCTGCTGCTTGCCCTGGCCGTGCTTTGCACCGTGCCGGCATTAGCACAGGACCAGAAAATTGAAAGTCTTGCCCGCGGAGGCAAGGTAAGAGTAGGTGGCTTCGGCGCCCCCGCTATCAAATTCACCACATTCGATGACAAGATGGGCGTACTGCTGGGTGGCTATGCCGGGGTAATGCTCAACAGCAAACTGATGCTCGGAGCCGGTGCTTATGCATTGGTTAACAACATCGAAGCACCCCGTACCCACGCGGCAGACCCTACGTTGTACTGGAACATGTGGTATACCGGTTTTGTGCCTGAATACACGATCAAAGGGAATAAGCTCATCCACATCGCGGCAGGCGCCCTTATCGGCGGCGGCGGTGTCATGAAAAGTGAACGATATAAGGAATGGGACGATCATGAATCCCTGGATTACAGCAGCTTTTTTGTGGGTGAACCCCATATCAATCTTGAGCTGAACATCACGTCCTACCTGCGGCTCGGCATCGGCGGATCATACCGCTTCGTGAAAGGCTCCAATACTGCAGGTATTACCGACGAGAAGCTGAGCGGGCCTTCCGCCCACTTTACCATCAAGGCAGGCCGCTTCTAGCCTGTCAACCACGGATCATCTTTTACGGCAAAACGGGCCATCACGGGAATTTTCATTAACTTTTGGCAAAAGGAATATTCCGTAACATCCCCTTACCGGTAAAGATGATCCGTTTTTTATGGACCTGATACATTTCGCCATACCCGGTTTCATCCTGCTCATCACCGCCGAAGTGATATTTTCCGCGGTAGAAAAGCGGGACCTTTATGAAACCAAAGACGCCGCCAGCAGCATCGCCATGGGGCTGGGGAACGTTTTCATCGGACTGTTTACCAAAGCAGTCATTTACTTAATTTACCTCGCCGCTTACGAATTCCGTTTGTTTACCCTCGACGCAGCGGTGTGGTGGGTGTGGGTTTTATGTTTCTTTGCTGACGACCTCACCTATTACTGGTTCCACCGCAGCAGCCACGAGATCCGGTATTTCTGGGCATCCCATGTGGTGCATCATTCCAGCCGCAAATACAATCTTTCCACTGCGCTCCGCCAGACGTGGACGGGCAATCTGAGCGGGGCTTTCCTGTTCTGGATATGGATGCCTTTCCTGGGGTTCCATCCGGCCATGGTAATGGCCATGCAGTCTATCAGCCTGCTATATCAGTTCTGGATCCATACAGAGGCCATCAACAAGTTCCCCAGGCCCATAGAATTCATCTTCAACACTCCATCGCACCACCGCGTGCACCATTCTTCCGAAATAAAATACCTCGACCGTAATCACGCAGGAGTACTTATTATATGGGACCGCCTCTTCGGAACGTTCCAGCCGGAAGAGGAGAGGCCGGTGTATGGGCTGACGGTGAACATCGGAACTTATAATCCCCTGCGCATTGCCACGCATGAATGGGCAGCTATCTTGAAAGACCTCCGGCAGGCCCGTACCTGGCGGGAAGCATGGATGTATATATTCGGTGCTCCGGGCTGGGACCGCCATGGCGGCGGGAAAACCGCAAAGGCCCTCCGGAAAGCTTCAGAAACCGGCTCCACTCCTCCTGCCGGCATGCCGCTCATCCAAAAATAATCCGACCCGCTTTGCAATTACGAAAACTATCGTACATTTGATTACGAAGACATTCGTATAAAGGAGAGATATCATGGAAAACAAGGCTAACAACAAACATATTCGTCCAACCGAAAGCGAGCTGGAAATACTGACGGTCCTTTGGGAGCGTGGTGCCAGCACGGTGAGGGAAGTGCATGAGATACTGGAGAAGCAGAAGGAAGTGGGGTATACCACTACACTGAAGCTGATGCAGATCATGCATGAAAAGGGCTTGCTTCAGCGGGATGCAAGCGCGAGGACGCATATTTATGAAGCCGCCGTACCGAGGGAGGAAACGCAGGCACAGCTGCTGAACAAGATGATTGATACGGTATTTTCCGGCTCCGCTTCCCAGCTTGTTATGCAGGCATTGGGCGGCCACCGCTCTTCGCGCGAGGAGATTGACCGCATTCGTGAGTATCTCAACGAAATAGATAAAAAGCAGTCGTAAAAATACCGTTTTATGAACTTGTTGCATCCTTTCACGACAGACCTTATCCAGGCCTTCGGCTGGACCCTTTTGCACTCTTTCTGGCAGGGCTGCTGCGTCTTTCTCTGCCTGCGCATCGTGCTGTGGCTATGGCCACAGGCGGGGCCTTCCATCAAATACCATCTCTCCTTTTTGTCTCTGACAGGTATTGCCGGATGGTTCGCTGCTACGTTTGCCGCACAGCTGAGATCGGCCCGTGAAGTCACAGAAATAGTATTGGTGAACACCAGTGGTATTTCGTCCATGTCATCCCCCATTTCCATCGTGAATGTACCCGCACAAACCGAAGGCTTAAAGGCTGCGCTTCCCGGTATGGAAGCTTACTTTCCGCTGCTGGTTTGTATTTACGTGGTAGGTGTGACCGTGATGATCATACGGCTCTGTATTGACCTTGCACAACTGAAGACCTTGCGTAAACAGGGACTTAGTTCACTGGGAACGGTTTGGGAAGAGCACCTGGTGGTGCTGGCCCGTAAAATGGGGATCAGTAAACGCGTGGGATTGCATATTTCCAAACAACTGCAGGTGCCGGTGATGATCGGCTTCCTCCGCCCTGTGATACTGCTCCCTGCCGCCATGGTTAACAACATGAGTCCGGAACAGCTGGAAGCCATCCTCCTGCACGAACTGGCACATATCAAACGCAATGATTATCTCCTGAATATCTTCCAATCCATTGTAGAAACCCTTCTTTTCTTCAACCCGTTCGTATGGTGGATATCCCGCAACATCCGTCTGGAACGTGAACACTGCTGCGACGATCTGGTAATTGCCGGAACCGTTCAGCCCATGCACTACGCCAAAGCCCTGGTTGCACTGGAAGAATACCGGTTGACCGTGAACCCGATGGCAATGGCCGCCGCGCATGACAGGCACCATTTATTTCATCGTATCAAACGAATTATGGAAATGAAAACTAAACATCTTAACTATAGCCAGCGGCTCCTGGCACTGCTGATCATACTTACCGGCCTCGTTTCCATCGCTTGGCTGAATCCCGACAGCAGGCGCAGCCGCAAAGAAAATAAAGCAGATACCGTAGCACCGAAACCTGTAACGGTTAAATCTGCCCAGCCTGCTCCTTCCGCCCAACCTTCCGTACCAGATTACATAGTAGCGCCCGTGCCGCCTGCGGCACCTGACCCTGCCGCAATGCCCAAGGCTCCGGAAGCACCCGCCGCACCGGATTGTAACGTGCCCTGTCCTGAGCCTTCGGCCATTGCAGCAGCTTTACCAGTGCCACCGGTACCGCCCATGCCTCCTTTAGCACCTGCAGCGCCCAGAGGCCCAATGGCACCCTTGCCACCTGCGCCACCCCTTCCGCCGGCCATAGCCTTAGCACCTGGTGTAGTATATAATTCCAGCAGCAGGAACGCATATTTCTATACTGATGGGGATACCACCGTACCTGGTGGCCGCATTATCATCCGCGATAAAGAGGGTAAAGCCAAAACTTACAACTCGATCGATGATATGTCTCCCGCAGAAAGGAAAGAGTTTGAAGAAAGCTACCTGAAATACCAGAAGGTTTTCGACAACAAAAACTTCAACTTCGACCATTCATTTGATTTCAAATTCGATTCTACAAATTTCAAATTCAAAGATATCGACTTCAGCAAGTTGCAGCTGCAGGCGCTTGAAAACCTGGAAAATATAGACCTCAGCCAGTTGCAGTTCGACCTGAATAAGATCGGGGTCATGAAGTACGAAATGCTTTCTGAAGATGTAAAAAAGCATATCAAGAAAGTTGACTGGGATAAAGCCATGAAGGAAACCCGTAAGAGTCTCCAAAAAACAGACTGGAAAAAGCAACAGGAAGAGATCCGCAAAATGAACGAAAAGATGCGGAAAGAAGCGGATAAATACAGGCAAGAGGCTGAGAAATATCATAAAGACGAGGCCCGTTACCGTGTAAACGCAGAAAAATACGCACAGCATACCGCTATGGCCCGTGCCGATGAAGCCCGCAGGCATTCCGGCAAACTGACTGCCCAGCAAGTGACCCGTGTAAAAACAGAGGAAGCCCGTATGAAGGCGATCAGCCTCCGGCACGAAGCCCGCGCCCGTGAATTGGAAGCAAAACACCGCAACCTGACAGAACGCAATAAAGCCACAACCGAGAACTACAATAAACTGCTGAAGCAACTGGAATCCGACAAGCTCATCGACCGTAATGAAGGCTTCCATATTGAAAAGAAAGGCAGTGACCTGTTTATCAACGGAAAGAAACAATCCGGTGATGTTCGCAGTAAATATGAACAATATCTTGAAAACGATAACGTTACTATACGTGGGAAACAATCTGACCTGCACATACATGCGCAAAATAACAATTGACCGCATGCAGGCTCTTTACCCGCTCATGTAACCATTCTCCGCCATTCTATCTACATTTCCGCTGCCGGTTCCGGTGGCGGTTTTTTCTTATATTTGCCCCTCGTTTATTCACATTTTAAAAACCCGCGCATATGCCGTCTTTCGATATCGTGAGCAAAGTAGATCTCCAAACCCTGGATAATGCTATTAATACCGTTAAGAAAGAAATCAACAACCGGTACGATTTCAAAGGCTCTCCTGTTGAAATTGACCTGGATAAGAAGGAAATGATCGTAAAACTGGAAGTGGAATCGGATATGAAGCTGGACCAGGTGATTGATGTGCTGATCAGCAGGAGCATGCGCCAGGGGCTTGCAGCCGAAATTTACGACCTCAGCAAGGAACATTATGTGAGCGGGAAAATCGTGAAAAAAGAAGTGCCTGTCCGCAACGGTATCAAACAGGAAGACGCTAAGAAGGTGGTGAAAATGATCAAGGATTCCGGACTGAAGGTGCAGGCCGCCATTATGGACGATATTGTTCGGGTAACAGGCAAGAAAATTGATGATTTGCAAGATGTTATACAGAAATGCAAAGAAGCCAACCTGGGGATTCCCCTGCAATATGTAAATATGAAAAGCTAATTTTTCTTTGGTTTTTCAATTTATTGCTTTACCTTTGCGCTCTGTATTTATTAACTTATTGATATGAAACAGGGAATTCATCCGGAAAATTATAGATTCGTAGTGTTTAAAGACATGTCCAATGGGGATAGCTTCCTGGGCAAATCCACCACTCCTACCCGCGAAACCATCACCTGGGAAGACGGGAACGAGTATCCAGTGATTAAACTTGAGATCTCCAATACTTCTCACCCGTTCTATACCGGTAAGAACGTACTGGTGGATACTGCAGGTCGTATCGACAAATTCAACAAACGTTACAAGAAAGACGCTAAATAAGCTTCTTCCGAATATTTTATTGGTCCCGCCGAATGCTTTCGGCGGGATTTTTTTATTTTGCCCCGTTATGCGACACTACATCCTGTTTGACACGCCCGAGCGCGACGAGCTCTACCCCTTTACCCATACGCGCCCCGTTGCAGAAATCCGGACGGGCATCCTCACTATTCGCGAAAAATGGGAAAAATGGCTGGGTTCCGGACCGCTCAGCAGCTTTACCACTGAATACCTTCAGGCGAAGTTCCCCCTGCGGAAAGCCCCTGCAAAGAGCATTACCGTGCTGGTAAACGGGCACCTGCTACCCTCTGCCGGACTTGTGGAAACACTCGCAGGCATGGAGCCGGGCCAGGAACTGTATAAGAACGGCCGGCTGCTGGCGAAGCTCATCAGCGGGGAAGACTTCTTTGCACCTGCCACCCGCGTACGGCTCGAATACGAAGGCGAAATCCGGCGGATAGATCAGCCCTGGGACATTATCCGGCATAATGACGCCGCCCTGCGCGACGATTTCGCACTGCTGACCAAAGGCCGGAAATCTGCCACGATCTCCACTACCAACCAGGTGGTGAATGCCGGTGATATCTTCCTGGAACCGGGAGCCAAAGCAGAATGCAGTGTACTCAACGCCGCGAACGGACCAATCTACATCGGGAAAGATGCGGAAATCATGGAAGGCAACCTCATCCGGGGACCTTTTGCGATGGGTGAAGGTGCCGTGCTCAAAATGGGAAGCCGCATATATGGCGCCACCACACTCGGTCCACGGAGCGTAGCCGGAGGCGAGATCAAGAACACCGTTTTCTTTGCGCATTCCAACAAAGGGCACGACGGCTACCTCGGCGATGCCGTAATCGGCGAATGGTGTAACCTTGGCGCCAATACCAGCTGTTCTAATATGAAAAACAATGCCCGCGAAGTACGGATCTGGATGGAAGCCAAACAGGCCTACTGGCCGGCAGGTAATAAATGCGGCATCATGATGGGGGATTTCAGCCGTTGCGGGATTAATACCATGTTCAATACCGGTACGGTTGTGGGCGTGAGCTGCAACGTGTTTGGCGGCAATTTCCCGCCCAAATACCTCCCTTCCTTCAGCTGGGGAGGCTCCGGCATCACAGACAGATACAGGCTCGAGGAAGCGCTCCGGGATGCCGATGCGTGGATGCGGCTGAAGGGGGCACAGCTCACGGAAGCCGACCGCGAAATTCTAACCCGGATATTTCGGGGATAAATGCGTATTTTTCGCGCCACTTATCAAAAGCACCGTAAAATCATGAGAAAGAAGATCGTAGCAGGCAACTGGAAAATGAACCTGACCCTCGCGGAAGGCGAGCAACTGGTGAACGATATCCTGGCCGCAGGCTTAACCCTGGCAGAAGATCAGGCCGTGGTAATAGCGCCGCCCTTCCCCTACCTGGCGAAAGTGAAGCAGCTCACCCGCAACTATCCCGGCATTTTCGTTGCCGCACAAAACTGCGCCAGCGAGAAGTCAGGCGCATATACCGGCGAAGTATCAGCCCCTATGCTGGCTTCTATTGGTATTGACTACGTAATCCTCGGCCACTCAGAGCGTCGGGAATATTTCAATGAAACGAATGCACAGCTGGCGAAGAAAATCGATCAGGTGCTGGCAACCGGACTGAAGCCTATATTCTGCTGCGGCGAGCCGCTGGAAGTGCGGAAAGCGGAAACGCAGAACGCATATGTGGCAAAGCAGCTGGAAGAGAGCCTGTATCACCTCGATGCGGAAGCGCTGAAGAATATCGTGATAGCATATGAGCCTATCTGGGCTATTGGTACCGGTCTTACGGCGAGCGCGCAACAGGCGCAGGATATGCACGCATTCATCCGTGCGCAGATTGCTGCAAAATACGGACGGGAAGCGGCGCTGGGGCTGACGATCCTGTACGGTGGCAGTGCCAAGCCTTCTAACGCGGTTGAGCTGTTTGCATCTCCTGATGTGGATGGCGGACTGATCGGCGGGGCATCGCTGGTGGCGGCAGACTTTGCTGCGATCATTAAAAGTCTTTAATCGTACTGCAAATAATAGTGGCTGAGGAGGTTATGCTTCCCGGCCATTTTTTTTAGTATTATTTGCTAACTTTTTTAGTATTTGCCAATTTTCTTCGTATATTTGTATTGTGAAAGAGGGGCTGTTATTATGTTGCTGTATATGATAACAGTAGTTTCGAATTGATGATTGCATAATCATAATTGACATGGAACAGGAAGTACTACATGATTACATGCTGGTAGTGCATCCGGACGCGCAAACGGTTCAGGATGTGAGTATGTACAAGCATTTGATAGCTGAAGAGCTGGGATCGAATCCGGCGGCATTTTCGCAGGCGCATATTGCGCTGTTCAGGTCTGAGTTTCCGGAACGTTATGAACAGGTGTTCGTGACGATGCTGGAGGGGCTTGTGGCGGATCAGTCTGCATTCACGGTATATACGTCCCGTATAGATCATGGCCGTCATGCGAACGGGCGTCATACGTTTTATGTGAACGTGGCTAATCCCAAGCCTTTGGAGGAGCTTCACAGGAAAGTGTTACGTGCTTTCGAGCTGGAGCCGGGCAGTTACCGCCCGCATATAGCGCTTGCGCGTTCGTTGCAGCCCCATCAGTTTACACAATTAGCGCCTTACCTCTCCGGCAAAGTGTTTGTACGGAGTTTCCATTGCCACAGTTTTAGTTTACTGAAGCGTTTGGCAGGGAGCGATCGTTATGAGCTGGTCCGCGAGTTCAACTTCGGACGGGAGGTTCCTTCGAGCCATCCATTGTTCCATCGTGCGGCTTAAATGAAACTGCGGGAGAAGGCAACAACGTGATGAAGAAAGGCCGTCTGCAAAGATGTGGTTCAGTAAAATGACTGCAGGCAGGAGAAACAGCTTACCCGGATTAGCGGAGTTCGAAGCAGTGGCACGGCAAAGTTCACCGGGAGGAGGGCTTCAGATGTAGCAATCCCCGGGAGAAGGCAACAACGCGATGGCAAAAGGCCGTCTGCAAAGATGTGGTTCAGTAAAATGACTGCAGGCAGGAGAAACGGCTTACCCGGATTAGCGGAGTTCGAAACAGTGGCACGGCAAAGTTCACCGGGAGGAGGGCTTCAGATGTAACAATCCCCGGGAGAAGGCAACAACGCGATGGCAAAAGGCCGTCTGCAAAGATGTTGACTGCAGGCAGGAGAAACGGAACTTCATGAAAATCGAGCCGCCTTTATAATTATAATCCGGTAAGGTAAATCAAGCGAAAAGACAGCAATAATGACGCAACAACTGTTGAATATATTTTTTAGAGTCAGTATCATTTAGTTACGGGTCGGGCGTTTATCACCCGGCCCCTTCTACCCTAACCCATCTGCTTACTACCCATCCAATTCAGGAAAACACCCTTGCATTCGCATGCTTTCGGGCATGCACCGGTAAAATATGGAAAATGGAATCATCGGCTAATATGCCTGGTGGCGGAATATCATTGTCAATGAGATATTTCGTTTACCGGAAGTATTATGGCCGGGAAGCGCGATGAATTGTCAGTACTTCCGCTAAGTGAGATCCTCTTTTCAGGGAGAGCTGCGTCATTGCATGCCCGTCCTGACAGGAGATCGGTTTCGTGTGTGCGGGAGGTACTGTAGAATGACACTTAGATCAGGCACAGTCTGCCCAGCCCGATGATCGCCTTCATGCCTCCGGGCGCTGTAGAGATTAAAGGCATTTGCTTCAGAAAGCAGCTGCATCACCAGACAGGAACAGGCTCCATCGGCTATACCCGGAGTCCGCATCCGTGTCTCCGGGAGGTACTGTAGTGGATTCCCCCTGTCTAAACAGGTCAATGCACAGGCGCATCGCTAAACAGGAAGTGGACTACCCCTATCTAAACAGGTCATTGCACAGGTACATCGCTAAACAGGAAGTGGACCGCCCCTGCCTTAGCAGGTTATTGCGCAGATGCATCGCTAAACAGGAACAGGCTTCTTTTCAGTTCCCATGGAGATCATTTAGGCCATTCAGAAGCAACTGCAGCAGGCCTGCCGATCTCTGAAGAACGGCTATGCACACGGAAAGTAGCCTGCAACCAGTTACCAACCGGTCTGGCGATCAGCGATATCACGCTGATTATCAGCAAGATTGAATTGGCAGACAAACGGTAATTCACAGTGATTCCGGCACCTTTTCAATCATCCGGCAGTATGCCCCACCGGCAACCCGAGAGCACTTCCTTGCGTAAAAGAAACAGTATCAACAATAAAAATTTCAAGGTGTTGGGCAATTACCCATCAAATTGATCAATACTCCCCAGTAAATTTAAAGTTATGGAATGGGTGAACATCAGACCGACATACAAACAGGGAAACACCACCACTCCGGAGCAAACTGTATTCTCCTGGCTGAGCCGCGCCGGCTTCCAGCTGGAACAGCTCCGCCGAAGCGTAACCCCTCCCGTCATCGAATACTTCTACTTTCATCCGTCTAAATATATACAAGTTCACATGGTAGAAGATCCTGAAACCGGCAATGCCAGTTTCTTCATCTTCTACCCCGGCGGCCAAACTATTGTAGCACCTGGATTCAGTGAGTTACAGGCCGCAATAGCCGCCGGGTAAAACCACCCCGACATTAATTTTGTTATTAAATTAAACGAACACGCAGTTATGTTGCACAAAGAAATCGTAGTCAAAGGAATGGTACAAGGCGTTTACTTCAGAGCCACCGCACGCTCTGTAGCAGTCCGTATGGGCCTCACCGGTGCAGTTAAAAACCTGCCCGACGGACATGTATGGATCGTAGCTGAAGGTCCCCAGGCAGCGATGGAAGAATTTATCAGCTGGTGCCGGATTGGCCCATCCGGATCTAAAGTCACCGGTCTCGACATTTCCGACGGCCCCTTGCAGCACTATACCGATTTTAATATCCTGCATTGATTTTTTTCAGTATTGCTTCCTCATTCACATTCTCCGAAACGCTGCACCAGCAAGCGTTATAGTAACACATCGAAATTATTTTCCCACGGCTGGGCCACTGCCCAGCGGAAAAGAGAAATAATTCGATGATCTTGAACCTTTTGGAAGCAAATTAACAATGTCAACCCAGGCCCCTGATATATTGCGCCTTTTCGGTACAAATCTTCGCCGGATCAGAAAGGAAAGAGGCTTCAGCCAACGCGAGCTCTCTGCACGATGTAATGTCGACAATGCAGATATTTCCCGAATGGAAAATGGTGAGATCAATGTCACACTACGCACACTGTCCCAACTCGCAGATGCGCTGGAAGTGGCGATCCTTGAACTGTTATCTGACCGTAAAACATAAAAAAAGCAGGACTTTCATCCTGCTTTTCCTTTTCAATTTATATGTATCTCGTATCAAAGCAAATGGAGCTTCTTTATTAATTCCTTATCCAGCGCAGCTTTCGGCACAATTACATTGATAGTATTAACTGCAAAGTAAGGTTCTGAAACATACACGTACCCCTTGAATGTGGAGCTGGCACCCCAGGAATTCTTCACTATGAAAAAACGCTTATTATCGCGGCTCTTCCCTATTCCGGTGATATGCATCAGGTGATCGTCCTGCGTTACCAGTTTTTCGAACAGCTCCTGACGATAAGCCTGCGTTGCGTTCACCTCCTTAATAAAAGGATCCGGCCGCTGGCGGTCCATCAAACTGTCGTACTGCGGACTGAGGGCGTAACCACCGTTATGCGCGAATCCTTTATTGCTTACATCCGCATCCCACATCACCGTATATCCCTTTTGCACTGCGCTCCAGGTGGCTCCTATCAGCTCATCCAGCGATACATTATAGAAACTACCATTGGCATGGTTATCAGGCAGTTCCAGCACGAAGGAAGAATAGAAAGGATGATGCGTAAATGAAGTAAGGCTCACATAATCCGAAGGACTAAACTTCAACACCTGCTTAGCATATTCCTGCGGCGTATAGGTTTTACCGTTGTACTCAAATGTTGCAGGAGGAGCTGCCCCCATGTACTGATCCATCAGCGCAGTAAAACGTTGCTCCCACTTGGGATCTATGGGCCTGCGGCGTAGTAAAGTATCAAGGAACTTCTTCAGCGTATCGGCCATTTGGCCATGCTCAAAGGATGATTGACCGGGCAATTTGCCGCTGTAAACGGATTCAGGCATAAGGCCTTCTTTCCCGGCAGCCAGCAACACATCGTGCCCCAGTCCACCTTCACCAAACTGAGCAGCACCCTGGCGTTTCACATAGTTCCGCGCCTTCATCAGATATACATTGCGAACAACGAACATCTCCGACAGGTCAGGCTTTACGTCCGTCCCGTACTTCATGCACTGGCTTTCAATGAGCGATACCGTGGAAAAACACCAGCAGGTGCCGGTCATTCCCTGGTTCTTCACTGCAGTAGTTGCATTATTCCGGATCACGGTAAACTCCTGTGCGGGAGGGTTGGCAATGCCTTGCGGTGTTTCCTGTGCAATGGAGGTAAAACCAGCCAGCACACCGGCTAAAGTTAAAATCTGTAGTCTCATAAGCAGCATGGGTATTTACCGCTAAAATACGAAAGCCGGATCAGTTTTCATGGGATACGCGCCCTTTTCCGGAAACTGACTGCTCTACAGTAGCATTGCCCTTGTAACGTACGTTACCACTGCCGGAAATAGCGATCTCCAATTTTTTACTGACATTCATATAAGCATTTCCCTGTCCGGAAATAGCCACTTCTGCTACCTCCGTAGCCATTGAGGGGGCATCTACATCCGCGGAACCGGAAATAGCCACTTCGGTTTTCTCCGCTTTACCGGTGAGTTTTACCTTACCATTGCCACTCAGGGCTACTTCAAGGCTGGAGTAATCAAGATCGAGGTCAGCTTCGCCGGTGCCGCTCAGGGCTACTTCCAGCGTCTCACCTTTTAGCTTACCGTCTGATTTAAAGCGAACTTTGCCACTGCCGGCCAGTTCTGCTATCTGAGGATTGGTAATCCATACATTTACAGGCTTACTGGGCCTTAGTTCGGTATCCCGGCGATAGCGAATCTCAAGATCATCGCCTTTCAGCTTAACTTCAATATACTGTAAAAGGTTCTCATCGCCTTCAATCTCGATCGAAGTGGCACTACCCTGTTTAACCTGGACATTGAAGTTACCGGACGCACCAATATTCTCGAAAGTGCCGGATACAGAACGGGATTCTTTCTTCATAACACCGTTACCGGAGACTTTATCCCGCTGGGCGGATGCAGGCAAGGCAAAGGTTAAGAGGGAGGCTCCAAAGAGCACAGCAATTTTCTTCATGGAATCTTTTTTTAGCAGGATAAATAATTAGTCCTCACCAACTTTCACGTCGCAGTAACTGCCGTTCACTGAAATGAGCGGAGATGCTTCGCTGGCGTTGGATGTTATGGCGGAATAGGAGAGGCTGCTTTTTTCACGGTGCTCGGAAACATTCTTGAAATCAAAGCCCGAAGTGCTGAAATTTCCCTGTTTCACGTTGGCCCGTGCCCGGAATGGAGTACCCGATTGCACACCAAACCGGATATCGGTATAGTTTACGTCGGCACTGAGAGACTTAAAGTCCCTGCCCACTTTGCGTATCTTAATATCACAGTAGTTACCGCTGATCTCGGCACTGGAGCTTAACTCATCCATCTTCATATCAGAGTAGTTCGCCTTCAGCAACATACTTCCTACCCGGCGGAAGCGTAATTCATCATAGGCAGACTGTAACTTCAGCTTCCCGATATCACCGAGGGAGTGTGTGCCGTTGCTGGATTTGAAGATCAGTTCATTAGCTTTTTCACAGTTCAGGGAGGAATAGGCGGCGTTCACATTTACTTTGTTCATTTTACCCAGCCGGGCCTTATTGGTATATGCAATATTAAGCGAAATAGTGCTGGTGGATTCTGCCACATCAATGAAGCCGTAGTTTACTTTCAGCATTGCGGGGAAAGGCAGCTGGCGTGCGAGTACATCGCCAAAATTGTTTTGGATATTGAACGATTTTAGTTTTGCGGGCACGTATATATCCATATCAATATTCACATAATCCTTATTGTCTTTCCTGCTACTGAACCATTGGGAACCTGCATCGGATTCGGCGGTGATATACACATCACCTTCCTTTTCCTTTGTCTGAATATTTATGGTTTCCGTCATTCTTTTTGCCTGTTCGGCGTTGTTGCCGAACCCGGTAATAGTAATGTTTGCTTTACAAACCGGGTTGTTCCAGATATGAATGGTTACTTTACCGTATTTGGTGTTGATATTGACAGTAGAAGCATCATTTACACGAAACTCCTTTACCTGTGTCACTTTGTGCTCTTCATCTCCTTTTGTGGCGAAAGCGAGTACCGGGCTTAGTAAAAAAATGAGTATGGTAGATTTAGAGAACATCTTTTTGAGTTGATGGTGAATCATTACTGTACTTGTTATGCTCATCAAGAATTCTGTCGAGCAATTCGAGTTTCATCTGGTAGTACCGGATCATGGCCGCGCGGATGCGCTCGTTCCCGGGATTGGCGGCCAGTTCCTTTTCCAGCATTTTATAGGTATCGTTGCGCAGTTCCAGCTCTTTGAGGGTAAGGCTGTCCAGCCCTGCTGTAGCAGCGGGGAGCTGTTTCAGCTCATCCATTTTCTGTTCTATGCGCGCGGAGTAATACGATTCCATTTCCTGGATCTCAGGGATCACAACTGCTACTTCCTGCTTTGTATTCATATACTTGAGCAGCAATCCGGCATTCACGAGGAGCGCCACAAGTATAGCGGCTTTCCACCAGTGCTTTGCCATCATCTGCACCACTCTCCCCTTCTCTTTCTTCGGCTTAGGCAACTGTTTTTCCAGCCTGGCCCAAACATCCGGCCCAGGACCCTCTCCCTCAAATCCGCTCCTGTTTTGCCGGATAAACTCTTCCAGGTTCATATCCTTTTCGATTTAAGATGAACGATCTGACGCACCCGCTCTTTTGCCCGCATATATTGCGTTTTCACGGTGGACTCTGAAATATTCAGTAACCCGGCAATTTCCCGGTGACTGTAATCTTCGAAAATATACAGGTTCAACACTGTTCTGTACCCTGCCGGCAGCTGCCCGATCGCCTCCTTAACGGTGGCCACCGTTAGCATATGCTCCTTTTCATCCACCCCATCTTCCGACTTCCATTCCTGATCTTCCACTTCCTCGAAGTACACTTTCTTTTTCCGGAGGTAACTGAGGCAGTGGTTGACCACGATGCGTTTGACCCATGCGGTCAGACTGCTGTCGGTGGCGAGCTTGTCCAAATTTTTAAAGATCTGTACGAAAGCCTCCTGAAGTACGTCTTCCGCATCAGCGGAATGCCCGGTCATCCGGAGGCAAATATTATACATGGCTTTGGAATATGCGTGATACAGGTCGTGAAACGCACGGGCGTCGCCCATGCGGCATCTGGCCACGATCTGATCTGTTACAGGCAAGTTTTCCAAATTGTCAGGGTATAAATTCATATAAAAGACGGTGAAGCGTCATGAAGGTTGCACAGGCCGGGGGGATTTTTTTCAAATTACTGAAAACCACCGGCATATAAAAGCGAACGCGACCCAGAAGGGCCGCGTTCTTTCCATCCTTATATACCTAAAACATGATTAGGTCATCTTTAAAAGCCTATTTCGCCCGGTTCAGCTCATCTTCCAGACCCGTCTTGCGGTTTCTGGCCTCTTTCACATTTGTGTTACCGAAGCGATAGGAGAAAGTAAGGCGTACCTGGCGGCTGTCCCAGCCCGTTCTAAGCCCAAGGTCGCGATTAGCCATTTGATAAGTACCGCGGAAGCGTTGTGTCCTGAATATGTCGTTCACATTCAATTTGATTGTGCCTTTCTTCTTCAGTATCTGCTTTTGCAGCCCGCCGTTTAGTGCGTACATGGATTTCATCTGGAATAAGCCTTCCTGTGATACCTGGGGTGACACATAGAAGCAGCTCAATTCAGAGGACCAGCCTTTACCCAGAGTAAAAGTATGCTGGGTGTTTCCTGTGAAGCCGGCGGACGAGCGTTTGATCTCCTCTCCTTTCACCACCGTTTCGAAACTGTTATAGAAGACAGAAATAGTTGTAAAGCTCTTCCACCATTTCGTGATCTCATATGGTGCGGCAAGCGTCAGATTCACATTATCCTTGCTGGCCACGTTCATATATTTATATGTAACGATCGTGGTGTCGCCCGTTGTTTCATCCACATCCGGCTCCAGCACGCGCGAGAGCATATCTTTGGTATGACTGTAGCCGATAGCAGTTGTCAGGAAAGATTTGAAGGTCCAGGTGAAATCCATGTTACTGGAATATTGCGGCCGCAGGTGCGGGTTACCACCGCCTTTTGTATAGCGGTCAATGTAAAACTCGAATGGATTCAGGTCGTCGTAGCTCGGGCGCTGCAGACGGCGGCTATACGAGAGACCGAACTGGTGGTCTTTATTTGCCGAATAGCTGAAAAACACACTGGGGAAGAAGTTAAGGTAACTTGTATCGTTTACTTCTTTGTTCGTAACAGAATTACCAGTTACATTGGTCTGTTCCATCCGGAGGCCTGCCTGTACACCCAGCTTTTTAAACTGGCGGTTGTAATTAAGATAGGCGGCGTTAACATTTTCCTTGTAAATGAAATAGTTGGAACGATTTGCGTCATATTCCCAGCCGTGGTTACGAAGACTGTCAAACCGGGAGTTATTATCCGAATCTACCCAGCTGAATTTCACACCAGCCTCCAACTTATCGTTATGACGCAGCGGATGCACGTAGTCCAGTTTTGCAGTTTTAATGTTGAGAATGGAAGGCTGGCTGGCACGGGTTACATCTTCGCGCCAGGTTTCTTTTCCAATAGCGTCGCGGTAACTGGAATGAAGGCTGTTATCGCTGGATTCAGTATTGTGGGAATAATCCAGGTCGATATTGAGTTCTTTACCTGTAGTATCCAACTTGCCTTTGTAGTTAAAGTTATAAGACTGGCGTTTCCAGCGCATATGGTTATCGGAACTGGAATACAGGGCTGAGTCAACCTGCTGGCCGTTACCAATTTTGGTGGTACCTACTCCTATCCCCTCCCATTTATTGTCGCCCATGTCAAACATAAGCCCGATAGTATGGTTGGAATTGAGGAAGTAATCGATTCCGGCCTTAGCACCATGGTAGCGGGATTTTTTATCGATGTTCGAAACCTGATCGAAAACCATGCGGCCGGATTCTTCCTGATTATCACGGGTTATATGCAGGAATTCGTAATTACGATTGAAGCCATAGTTGTAGGAGCCGTACAGGTTCACTTTTTTACTACGGTAATTGAGATTGATTCCTCCGTTCGCCTTGGGGAGCTCGCCCTGGATGTAACCAAGGTTCAAGCTCCCGTTGGCGCCGTAGTTGCTGTTTTTCTTCAGCTTGATATTGATAATCCCGGCGTTGCCCGCTGCATCGTATTTGGCGGAAGGATTGGCGATCAGTTCGATTTGGTCAACATTCGAACTGGGCATGTTTTTTAGCAGCTGGGCAACGTCCTGGGCAGACATGTTGGAAGGTTTGCCATCTATCATGATGATGACGCCATTTTTTCCTCGCATGGAGATATTGTCATCTTTATCCACCTGTATGCCAGGTGATTGCTGGAGCACTTCCATCGCGGTACCACCGGCGGCAACAATGGAGTTCTCCACATTCACGACCATTTTATCGGCTTTCTGCTCGATAAAAGGCCTTTTGGCGGTAACGTCCACCGCTTTTAGGTTACGGGAATCTTCAGAGAGTACAAGGGCCGGCATATTTACAGCGGAACCATTCAGCGTGAAGGGAGCGGAATATCCTTTTTTAAGTCCCATGTTTGCGGCAGATACTATGTACCGGCCACCGGGGATTCCATCAAAAGCATACATCCCTGAAATATCCGCAAGTACCCCTTTTACCAGGGTAGAATCTTTAGCACGAAGGAGAGTTACGGTGGCAAACTCAGCGGGAGTTTCATTAGTACGGGTCACTTTTCCAGCAATCTGAGCTTTGGGGGTACCTCCATCCTGCGATTGTGCAGCTACCGGCAAAGCGGCAAAAGGCACAAAGGCACTCAGGATCAAGATTTTGTAAAACGATTTCATATAAGGCGGATTATAGTTAGATTTAGATCTGTAGATGATGTAGTTCCTTTCTTTAACTACTACAGTGCTAAGGTAGGTAGTATGTTTTGCATAGTACATAATTATACATAAGTGGTCATTAGATTGGGATGATTGGTAAAATCTGATGGATACATTTTAAGAGAACCTGCAAATACGTTTGCAGTAACAATAAAAAGACGACCGCCTGTTTATTTGGTTACAAACTTTCGTAAAAAAAAAGCGGCGCCGGATGGTATTCCATCCGGCGCCGCGCATAGTTTAGTTATATGTAGGCCCTTCCATCAACCGTCCGTCAGCCGGATCCGGTTAATTACATCAGGCAGCAGTTCCTGTATTCTTTCAAATACGACCCGCTCCTCTTTCCGGATATGCTCTTCCAGTGCCCGGGCCAGCTGGTCCATTCCGGCTACCACATCCACACTGTCTACCAACGCGCTGTACATCCCGGAAATGATGCGGTGCTCTTCCACGAGTTCATCGATATAGGTATCGATTTCAGACACATGCCCCCTGCATTGTTCAAAAAGATGATCTTCTTTCTGGATATGCGGCACCATGGTTTCCTGGAACACCTTTACCATATACTGCATTTTGGAGGCGGCATCGAGCGGGTAGCCCTCATATGCTGCAGCATCCGACTTCAGGTAACGGCATACGAAGAGCAGCGTTTTGTGCTCATGCGATAACGGTATAAGATTAGGATGGCGCTGCATCAGGCGGGATTTGCGGCTGGTTTTGTTTTACGGGCATACCAGATCAGCACGGCACCGCCGATAACCAGCAAACTGGCAATCAGTTCGGCCTGCGTGGGATGGAACCCGAAAATATCATATTTGGTATTGACGCGGATCTTTTCCACGAAAAACCTTTCCAGTCCATTGAGTATAAGGTAGATACCGAATATCACCCCGGGAGTGGTCACTTTCCGGCGGATGCCCATCAGTACTAAGAAAAACGCACCGCATACAATGATCTCATACAATGGCGTGGGAAACACACCTACCGGAAGCGCACTGCAATACTCCCCTTCGCAGGCGGGCAGCTTTACGCCGTCGTTCACTACGTTGTGGGGGTAATTGTAGGCCACGAACCAGTCGGGCAGCCAGCTGAGCGCTTCTGGTTTCGCATAATACTTGTGGGGCACTGCCTCTATGGAGCCAAAATGCCTTGTGAAGTATTCGGATTCCTGCTGCAGCGCAGCCTGATATTGTGCGGGAGCAACTTTCTCTATTTTACCGGCAGCATTCGTGATGTATGCACTGTTGTTGATACCCCAATCGCCGTCGCCGGAAAACTGGCAGCCCATACGCCCTATCGCATATGCAAGCATAAGAGCGGGTGCAGCACTGTCTACCAGGTGCTTCCAGTTAATCTCTTTACTGCGGGCATAACGGATAATCACATATGCTGCAACGATAAGCCCACCATAAAAAGTGAGACCGCTGGCGGAAAACAGTGAACCCCATGGGTCAGCCGTGAATTCGCTCCAGTTCTCGAGGTTATGGAAGATCTTGGCACCGATCAGGCCGGCTACTGCAGCCTGAATGGTAAAGTCGGGCACACGCTGATGGGGCCATACTTTTACCTTCACCTGCTTCGGAGTGGGGAGCGCCTTTTTCTTCTTCGTATAATATTTATAATAGGCCATTGCAGCACCGAGGATAATCCCCCCGATTACGCTGCCCTGAGCAGATAATAAATAATCACGGAAATCGCTGGTGTTTCCAAAGATCCCGAAGATCTTGAATCCGAGAATGAACCCGATAAGGGCACTCAGCAGCATATCACCCATAGAAGCGGGCTTGCCTTCAACGATGGTTTCCTCGACGGGACCGAGGAGCCCAAGCTTTTCGCGGCGGCGCAATTCTGAAGTCAGTACGTATGCAGCAGCCAGAAAGGCCAGTGCCACGAAGAAACCGAATGTCTGAATTATTTTGAGCCAGGGCCACTCTATTCCGAAAAGATCCCTGAACGCGTAAAATAAGTTAGGATACATAGGCTAAAAAAATGGTGATCTGAATTTTCCTATGAACAAAGCCGAATTGAGTCAGTTGGAAAATCAAACCACCAAGTTACATTGCAATTATGAAATTCCCATTACGTGGAATAAAAAACCATGTAACGGGAATCAGCAAACGATTAGCAATACTCGTCGAACGCAGCTACGAGGTTGGTTGCAATCATCTGGGCAGAACGGCCCTCAATCATGTGGCGCTCAATAAAGTGCACCAGCTGTCCGTCCTTAAAAAGTGCGATGGAGGGGGAAGACGGAGGGTAAGGCATCAGGTGCGTACGGATCTGCTGTACGGCATCTTTGTCGAAACCTGCGAAGGAAGTAGCCAGTCTGTCGGGCTTCTTTTCGCTGGCAGCAACCGCCATCAGTACACCCGGACGGGCGGTACCGGCAGAGCATCCGCATACTGAATTAATAACCACCAGGGTGGTTCCTTCCTGTTTCAATACATCCTCCACGCTGTTAGGAGAAAGCATTTCCTGAAATCCATTATCTGTTAATTCTGCCTTCATCGGCATCACGAGTTCCGCAGGGTACATATATGTATGATTTTCCGCAAAGTTAATAATATATCGAGATACTTCAATTAATTCATTTCAATTGTCATTTTGTCCGATTAAACTGCGGCAAATTGCCATTTTGTCTTATTACTTGGAGAAAAACTGGCGTTTTAACCGATTTGTGGCATTGGTATCCCGTTTGATCTATACCCCATGTAACCGAAAACAAAAAATGGTTTAACTCATAAAAGGAATAACACTATGACACTCGTAAAATTTAATCAACCCGCTAAAACCTTCCATGGCCTCGTAGACGAACTGATCAATGGTAAATTCCTGAACAAGGATTTCGCCAGCTCTGATTTCTACGGTACATCTTACGCTCCGGTAAACATCCGTGAAACGAAAGATGGTTATTCTCTGGAAGTAGTTGCCCCCGGATTCGCGAAAGAAGATTTTAAGGTAAAAATCGACGGACCTACTTTAACAATCAGTGCTGAAAAGAAAGCAGAAACGAAAGACGAAAACGACAAACAGATCCGCCGCGAATTCAGCTTCCGCTCCTTCTCCCGCTCCTTTACGCTGGACGAAAAAGTAGAAGCCGGCAAAATCAACGCGAAATACGATAACGGCGTCCTGCATCTGACCCTGCCTAAGAAAGAGGCCGCACAGGAAACCGTAAAAGAAATTATAGTTGCATAAGGGTTAGGAATAGTTGCGATTTGTTGTGATTTGATTCAAATAACAAATACAACAATAAAGAGGGCTGCCTTGTCTAAGGCGGCCCTTCTTTTTTTTGCATGCATAATTTACCACGAAAGGTCCATAGTCAGCCCACTGAATCCTACTACCTTGTGTATGAGCTATTTATTGCAAAAACCCTTTATGTCAGCAAACAACAGCAGCATTTCCACTCTGTCTTCTGCCATTTACAACGCAGTCAGCGAAATGGTCACGGGAAAGCTTATACGCAAATCGGCCTGCGCATGGGAGCAGGCACGCATCCGTATGGTTTTCGATTACATTTTCACCTACACACTCCTGTTAATACCCATCATAGCTGCACTGACCGTTTTGCACGACATCCCGAACCTGATTATCACTATTGCCTTCGCCATGATATTCGTAAGCTGCGGCATCCTCATGAGCACAGGCATCCCACATAACCATATTGGCGTACTGGCAGCCCTCAACACGCTGCTCACCCCCATGATCTGTTCATTCCTCAACGACATGGACATATCCCCCATTTATGCCATTCCCTGGCTAATGGCCTGCATGCTTGGCTATTTTGCCGTGAACCTGCGCACGTCGCTTTCACTCATGGCCCTGCTCCTCATTTACCTCGGACTGGCCGCATGGATGAAGCTGGACCAGATTCGTGTAAACCTCCCGCCCACCTATTCGGTGAAGGATCGATACCTGGCCACCCCCTTCCTCATGTTGGTTTACCTGGTGATCATATTACGGGTATGGGGTGTATACTTCCGCAACATCTTCCGGCTGGAGCGGGAGCAAACCCTGCTGAAGCAACAGGAATTCTCCTCCCTCATCAATCAGAACCTTATCAAACAATTCCTGCTTGTAAAGGGGCTTAGCCGTTCCGGGAAGGATGACTTCCTTGAGGGCAATACCGATCTCATCGATGCCCGCTTCAGCGAGATCGAAAAGCAATGCGATTCGGCCATCCATTACCTCGACGGCCGGCAGCCTGATTAAATTACAGACAGTTATCCTTCCTCCGAGTATCGATGAGGTAGGTGATCTTCCATCCTTTGTCGGATTTGTACAGCTGGAAGCTGTTTACCCCGCAATGACTGTACTTTTCACCAATGAAAAACCGGTAGGGTGTCCAGACGCTGGCCATCGGTCCGTCGACCAAAACCTGTCCGAAGGTGATTCGCTCATCCCACACGTCCGTGTGAGGGCGACCTACAGCTGTTAAAAAGCCCTGCAGCTCCTCTTTAGCCAGCTTAATCTCCCCGGTTTTGGTCTTCACTGCGGTGTGAAGCATCGCTCCTTCTTCGAAGACAGCCTTTACCATCGCGCTGTCGCCACGCTTCATGCCCTCAAACAGTTGCCTGATGACACTTTTTACCGATTCAGCTTCTGAATCCTGTGCTGATGCTCGATAAGAACATATTAATAAAATTACCAAGAGAAAAAAGGGGCGTAACGGCATAGGTCGCTTTTTAGCTTGTTGAAACATAGAATCTGAGGTTTAAACTGGGGTTGTAATGTATTTATTGTAAAAAAGTTGTTAAAAGATACAACTAAATGGTATTTGCCACGGAGAGAACAGGGTATACTTTTGATCATCGCAAAATACATCGTAACCTATTGCCACTATACCGAAATGTTCCAATTCCCACATACCTTGAAATGTTCCTTTTACCTTATGCCATGAATTTTCCATTTCATCCCTAACGCTATGAATGTTGGATCAATCTATCCTATGAAATTATAGGCTCTCCCACAGGAGAGCCTATTTAATTATATGGCGATCCGTTTAATCGAAAGGCGGAAAGAGCGGCGATAAGCGGATATTAAGTTACAAATGCTACCCGGCACAGTGGAGTTCAAAATGGCCGAGCGGTCGATTTCCGGGAGGGAATATAAAAAACGAAACCCCTCGGAGAACCGAGGGGTTTTTAAGTGGATTACTAACCCATATTTTTAATAACCCAAAATCTTCAGCATGCTTTGAGCGGTTTGCTCTTTAGCGTATAGCCAGTCTTTTAATTGTCCATTTTTGTCATAACCTACAACCACATGTTTGGGAGACGGGATAAGGCAATGCTTGATACCGCCATAACCACTCAACTGATCCTGGTAAGCTCCCGTGTGGAAGAAACCAATATAGAGCGGCTCCCCGTTTCCTATCTTCGGAAGGAACACGGCATTGATGTGTTCTTCAGAAGTATAGAAGTCATACCCGTCACAGGTTAGCCCCCCGAGGTGGACTTCCTGATATTCCTGGTCCCATTTGTTAATGGGTAGCATAAGGAATTTTTCTCCGATGCCCCAGGTGTCCGGGAGGGTCGTAATGAAAGAGCTGTCGATCATGTACCATGCTTCACGGTCGTTCTGCATTTTTTCGCCGAGTACGGAGTAAACTACTGCCCCGCTCTCACCTACCGTGAAGGAACCGAATTCTGTATAGATGTCCGGTACCGGTACTTTGTTCTTTTTGCAAACGCTCTTAATGTTGGCTACGATCTCGTTCACGATGTAAGCGTAATCGTAGTCGAACCCGAGGGAGTGCTTGATCGGGAACCCACCGCCGAGGTTGATACTTTCCAGTTCAGGACAGATCTTCTTCAGCTGGCAATAAAGGTTCATTACCTTATTGAACTGGCTCCAGTAAAATATGTCATCCTTGATGCCCTTGTTCATAAAGAAGTGGAGCATCTTCAGCTCGAACTTCGGATTGCCCTTCAGCTTGTCCACGTAATATTCGAGGATGTCGCTTTTGGCGATGCCGAGCCGGGAGGTGTAAAAATCAAAGGTCGGCTCTTCTTCTGCTGCGATCCTGATACCCAGTTTTACGGGGTCTTTGGTACGCACGAATTTGGAATAGTCGTCCAGCTCCTCCTTGTTATCGAGCACCGGGATCACATTCTTGAAACCACTGTTAATGAGCTTGGCGATGGCCCGGGTATAAGTCTTCGTTTTATACCCGTTGCAAATCACAAAGGTTTCCTTGTTGATCTTCTTCCGTTCATAGAGCTTATTAATAATGTCTATGTCGTAGGCGAAAGAAGTTTCGATGTGTACCCCGTGCCGGAGGGTTTCTTCCATGATGAACGAAAAGTGGGAACTTTTGGTACAGTAGCAATAGTAATAATTGCCATCGTACTTGTTCTTTTTAATCGCATCCTGGAACATCTTTTTTGCCCTGTTTACCTGCATCCCGATCTTCGGAAGGTAGGTTAGCTTGAAGGGCGTTCCATACTTGTCAATCAGCGCCCGCATGTCCAACCCGTTAAAAAACAGGTTATTCTCTTTCACATTGAATCCCTCTTGAGGGAACTCGAACGTCTGGTTAACGAGGTCCGTGTAGGTGTTGTTCATTTAAGTCTGTGAATGATCTAAGGTCAAAAAATCTATGCTACAGTATAAATGAGCTGGAAACTTCTGGTTTATACACCTACGTAAGTCGTTCCCCAGCAAAATTGGATGCAAATCTACTATTTTGTTCGAATCGATTTCCAAAAATCTCTGATCTTTTTTATGAAAGGGGGAAAACTACACCAATTTATTGCTTCTCAATAACTTGACACGCATTACATAAAGCGTATTTCAAGCCGATATGCCCATATTCCGGCTAAGCACCGTCCAACAGGTGTTCCCGCTGCAACCCCTTCATAATCATTTCAGTAGCTCCAATCCCCTTTTCCCTTCACAAAATAACAGATCGAGGATGCTAAGGTTCGGCAAAAAGCCGGTCCTTTCCCCAAAAACCTGGGTGTATTCTGCAGCAGGCGCTTCCGTTGCCCCCGGATGCATTTTATCGCGCCAATCCAGGACGGTTGGATCGGCACTGTAGTCCTTATTATATATATCCGTGGTTTCAATAACGGGCGAAATACCTAAAGCACCATTGGCAAAATCGAAGCAGGCCAGGTTCCAGTCGAACAGAAATTCGAATTTCTTCTCATATAACGTCTCCAGTTCCGGTTCAAAATATTCAAAGTACGGGGAACGACGGTAAGCCGAAGTGAGAGTTTTCCAATGGAGGGACTGCCAGGGTTCGTCGTTGGAGATCCGCACATCCTTCATAATTGTCCGCTGATTTTTACCCTTCATTAACGGAACGCTTAAAAGTATCATTCCGTTAGGCCCGGCAATGTAGCAACGATTGCGAAAACTCACCTTCTGATAGTGCTCCATGCGCTCAAAACGCACTTTTTTGCTTTTAATTAAAGTTTTATAGAAGTTAATTTGTGGAAAGTATTGATTTTCAATCAACATTATTCCATTAATACCCTGTTCTGCCATACTGTCCTAATTGAGTTTTACCGATGTTGATTTACATGAAAATTGCCTGCTTACAATTAAATAAAAAGCTTTTGTTAATGCACTTTAAATTCTTGATTAACAGTTCATAGAATTTAAATAAATATGCTATTAATATTAGCAATTGGCTGTTTCATGCAAAATGTTAAAAGTCAACAAAAATACTAAAGATATTAGTGATAAAAATGACTGATTTTTTGACCGTTTTACTTAAAGTAAAATTTCAAGTAAAAGGCCTGCTCCCAGCCTTCCGGGAAGCCCGTTTTTAACTTAATATTTAGAGGGATTGTCGTAGGTTTGATGGAAATTTCAAAAGCCGTTCATGAAGCAGGTAACCTGGTTTTTTATGATCCTCCTGGTTTGGGGTGGGGTCAGCGCATGTGGGAAAATGAAGGACCTCGAGTTTATCCGGGTCGCCAGTTTTGATATGGAGAATATGAGCTTTTCAAAAAGCACTGTCAAAATTGAACTGGCTTATTACAATCCCAACAATTTTTCGCTCCGGTTGAAAGATGCCGAATTTGACGTTTTTCTGGACGACACAAAAGTTGGCCACTCTTTTCAGGACACCCTGATTGACATACCGGCCCGGGATACTTTCTATTTTCCGGTGAAGCTTCAGGTAGAAATGGGGAACGTTTTTAAGAATATGCTCGGTGTACTGGCAAATAAGGAAGTGACGATTAAGGCTTCCGGAAATTGCAAAGTTGGCAAGAAAGGTGTTTTTCTACCCTTCCCGATCCATTGCGAAACCAAACAGAAACTCGACTTTTTTTAACCGGTTTTCGCCGGGCAACGAATAAGGATACAATAATTAAAGCCATCTTTCGGGATGGCTTTTTCATTTTCATCAACGTTTATTGAAGGCTAATTTTTGTGGTTTAGGGGAATAATCCGGGAACAGTATCCCCCACTTTTGCCACCATTTCCGGATTTCCTGCGGCGGGAAATTCCAGGAACCTGCTTCTTTTTTGTCCGGAAAGCGGGGCTGTTTCCAGAAAATTGAACCCTGAAATGAAGGTTGATTTTTGAAAAACAGGCCCTTTTAGAATGCCGGAATCGCTTTTGATTTCCATTTTCAACACCCGTTTTTTGACGGCAAAATCCCTTCGGATTGCAAATTCCCGGACTCTTCGATTGCCAGTCCAACCCCATTTTTAAGATGGCAGTAACTAAAAAAGGGCCTGGGCTAACCTGTTTTTAGCGGTTTGTAAAATTGCACTTTTCACGGATTTGATGTGTTCCGCTATCGCGATTCGCCCTTCTTCCCACCTTACTTTTTTTGACCTAAAAATGATCAACAGGGGCATTTGTGCCATCTGATTTTAACGGTCAGAAGTCCTCAGAATGTTGGAGATCCCGCTTAAAATTGACCGTTTTTATACTCCGGATCGGAGAAAAACCGCTTGTCCCAGGATCAATTTCCAGTCAATAAGGTCCATCATTTTGCCAAATCACGGAGTAAAAATGCATCCATCCCGACGAACTGAGTTCCCAAAATCCGCGGTACCTTTCTTCATTTCTGTACCTGAATTGCATATAAATAAGTGGTCAGCCTGGTGATCAAATGAAAGAAAAGGCTCTTTTTCATCGGACCCACTCCAGTTCAGTACCTCCTTACTTTGGTCAAAAAATGACAGAACAGGGGTATTTGCGCCATCCGAAGGTAGCGGTAAGCGGTACTCAAAAACTGGTAAACCCGCTTAAAAGTGACCGTTTTTTTTACTCCGGATTGGAGAAACACCGCTTGTCCGAGGATTAATTTCCAGTCAATAAGGTCCATCATTTTGCCAAATCACGGAGTAAAAATGCATCCATCCCAACCAACTGAGTTCCCAAAATCCGCGGTACCTTTCTTCATTTCTGTACCTGAATTGCATATAAATAAGTGGTCAGCCTGGTGATCCAATGGAAAAATTGGCTCTTTTTCATCGGACCCACTCCAGTTCAGTACCTCCTTACTTTGGTCAAAAAATGACAGAACAGGGGTATTTGCGCCATCCGAAGGTAGCGGTAAGCGGTACTCAAAAACTGGTAAACCCGCTTAAAAGTGACCGTTTTTTTTACTCCGGATTGGAGAAACACCGCTTGTCCGAGGATTAATTTCCAGTCAATAAGGTCCATCATTTTGCCAAATCCCGGAGTAAAAATGCATCCATCCCAACCAACTGAGTTCCCAAAATCCGCGGTACCTTTCTTCATTTCTGTACCTGAATTGCATATAAATAAGTGGTCAGCCTGGTGATCAAATGAAAGAAAAGGCTCTTTTTCACCAGACCCTCTCCTGCTCAGCGCCATATTAAATTTGGTTAATAAGGATACAACAGGGGCGTTTGCGCCACTGGAAATAAGGGGATGCAAGCGAATAAATCGCTCCATTCCGGGGTTAAACAAGCCGGTATCAGGTCAAATTCAGGTGCTAATTTTGGAGCATCCCCCTTCTTTTTTAACCTCCCCAATCGCTAAAACCCGATCCAATTGACAGGCTGAAACAGGACTTTTTACTTTTACATGACTGCAAAAGGGAGTCAACAAGCCGGGAAAAGAACAGTGACAGTATGTGTACAGTACTGTTACAGTATGGATACAGTACGGGAACATTAAGGGAACATTAGGGGAACTCCGCGGGAAATGGCAGGGAACCGCGGACAAAAGGTGGACTTGATGCGGAGGTGATGCGGAAGTGTGTAGGAGGTAAGATGAAGCGGGTAGCAGGAGGCTGTAGAGTGAATTGGGCGCCTGCTGCCCATGGCAATAACTGACGGAGGGTGCCCTGCCGTGTAGATTTGGGTTTCGTATATTTTGATAATGAATTACTTACAACAAAAAATACCCGTTATGGCGCAATGCTATTCCCGTTGGATGATCACCCGTACATTTTGAACGGGAGCGATTTTGCGGGCAGGTGCCGGTGGTATGCCGGATAGTTTCTTACGGGGTTGCGAATGCGTGAGCGGCACTTCCGGAGCCTGCTCTTCCACTACAGCCACGATATCAGCGGCCTGGTACTTACGGTTGTGAATGACTTGCTTCTTTACAAACATCCTCATCTCCAGCACCACCACCAGCGTGCCTTTGCCGGGTACGTTTATCGACATATCCGCCCCTTCGAAAGGTTGCCCCAGGTCGATGTGCAGCAGGGCGGCATCAGTGCCGGTAATGGTACGGGTGCTAAAATCGATACGCGAAGCGATCAGTTTCACCTCCATCCGGGTGGCGCCTGTGTAACTTATCAGTGGCTGCGCCGGGATGTGGAGTTTACCATCCCCGGAGAAGACAGGCCGCAGCCGGAAGAACTTGTCCAGGCCTGTGTATCCGTTGAAGCGGAAACCCTTCAGGCCAGCGTGGTTGTTTCTGCCAGCCTGCAGAATGAAGCTGTTCAGCCGGTTCACGAGGACCTTGTCGCAATTGATGGCTATATCAGGAGCAAATGCGCGCCGGATAAGGGCACCCTTGCGACTGGCAGCACCAAACCATTGTGCGGCACGGCGGGTGTTGGCCGTCTGCCTCACGGTTTCAGGCATAGTGCGCAAACAGTGTTTACCATTACGCTTGTAAGAAATGACATTACCGAGCCTGCCGGTAAATGGCATCATGGAATCTAAGATTGCCATAACAGTTAGATTTTGTTGTTATGGAATATACGAAAAAAAGACCGGATCCGGTGCGGTTTGGAGTGATTATTTAATGGTTTATTCAATTGATTTACAAAACATTACATGTCTTCATCAGCGGTTTCCGAAACTTGTATATCCATATATAATCCAGGCAGAAATACCTGCTTAGCTGGCATAAAAAAACCGCCCCGGCATGGCCGGAGCGGTAATAGCTTTGTATATATTAATATATTAGTGCTTCTTCTGAACTGGTCCGCCACCATCTTCGGGCTTCTTGCAGCACTTGGGTAAGTCGTTATAAGAATCCACGTTGGCGGCTACATCGTCCGCATCATAACCCACATTGGCAATGGAAGTTTTGATGTTCTCGATATTGGTACGGTCAGTAAAGTATTTTACTGTCGCTTCCTTCTTTTTCACATCCACCACCATGGACTTTACCCCTTCTTCTTTCAGGAAATACCGCTGGATAGCGTCTTTACACATGTTGCACTGAACGGTAGGCACTTTGATCTTCGCTGTTACCAGCGTTCCCTTTTTGGCCTGAGCCATCGCAGAACCGGCACATGCCAGCAGCAGCACCAGCATCATTTTAATGATACGCATAGGATGAATAGTTTTTATTCTCTCACAATATACGATTTCAACGGAATATATTTCCTATTTCCCCCATACATCGGGAGCCGTGCGCCATGCTTGTAAAGTTGCCTGTTCGTCGGGTCCTACCTGGCCTTTCTCTACAGCAAGTTCTATCAGGGCGTTGTAGTTGCTGAGGGATTTATATTGTACACCGGCAGCTTCGAAAGCTTTCACGGCGATGTCAAAACCATAGTTAAAAATCGATATCATACCGATCACTTCCCCACCTGCGGCGCGGATGGCCTGTACGGCTTCGAGGCTGCTTTTTCCGGTAGAGATCAGGTCTTCCACCACTACAACCGGCTGGCCGGGCTGCAGCACACCTTCGATCTGGTTGCCCATGCCATGTTCTTTCGGCTTGGAGCGCACGTAAATGAAAGGCAGTTTCAGCTGATCCGCCACCAGCGCACCATGGGGGATACCTGCCGTGGCTACGCCCGCGATCACTGCGGCGTCGGGCCAGGTTTCGAACACCATATTGCTCAGCTCTGACTTAATATAATCCCGGATGTAGGGATAAGACAGCACCTTACGGTTGTCGCAATAAATCGGGGATTTCCAGCCGGAGGCCCATGTAAAGGGCTGGCTTGGGCTCAGTTTTACGGCCTGTATCTGGAGCAGTTTTTCTGCTACCTGTTTTTCGCTGACATTGTTCATAACGGCGCAAAAGTACGATGAATAATGCAAAGGATTATTTTTGCGACATGGAAACACCGATACATATATATATTAATGAGCGCCCGCTCCTCATTGCCGGCCTCCACGACGCGCTGCCAGCAGAGCTTACAGGCGCCACCACCCTCTTTAACCCACCTGCGGCAGAAGTGGCGCAAACCATTACCCTGCTCGAAACCAACCAGCTCCCGGCAGTAGTTTTCCGTACAGGTGAAGCTGCCGCCCTGCTCGATCAGGTGAAAAGCCACTTCCAGGTACTGGTAGCTGCAGGCGGACTCATCACCAACGATGCCGGTGAAATACTCCTCATGTTCCGCCGCGGTAAATGGGACCTTCCCAAAGGCAAGCAGGATGATGGTGAAACCCTCGAAGACTGCGCCCTTCGCGAGGTTCAGGAAGAAACCGGTCTCAAAAACGTGACCCTCGGCAAGCCCATCACTGAAACCTGGCACTACTACAGCTTCAAGGGCAAAAACATACTCAAACACAGCTACTGGTACCGCATGCACTTTTTCGGCAACGAACTTACCATACCCCAGATCGAGGAAGATATCATGGATATCCAGTGGATCAGGCCGGAGAACATTGCCAAATACATGCTTTACTCTTACCAGAACATTGTGGACGTGCTCACCAAAGCCGGCTACGCAGTTAACTAATCATGAGCACACAATCCCATTACGAAAACCACCTCGCCGCATTCTATGCCTGGATGTCGGGCAACTTCGAGGCAAAGCAGCAGGAACAGCAGGACTGGTTCTCCTCACGCGGCGTGCTCCCGCAGGGCAATAAAACCGCCATCGATCTGGGGGCCGGGCATGGACTCCAGTCGGTTTCCCTCGCTAAGCTGGGCTTCACTGTGTTTGCGGTAGATTTCAATCAACATTTACTGTCTGAACTGAACGCCCGGGCAAAGGGCCTCCCTATCCGTACCGTGCTGGCCGATCTTAAAAATGTGCCGCAATACGCTACAGAAGCGGAACTGATCACTTGTATGGGGGATACACTGACGCACCTGGACAGTGTGGAAACCGTGCAGGGCCTTATCGGGAAATGGTATGAGCTGTTACCTGCAGGAGGCAGGCTGGCATTGTCTTTCAGAGATCTTACGGAAGAGTTGTTTGGCGAGCAGCGGTTTATACCCGTGCGGGCCGATGACCAGCGTATTCACACCTGTTTCCTCGAATACTATCCGGGATATGTACGGGTGTATGATCAGTTACTGGAAAAGGTGAATGGTGAGTGGATACAGAAAGTCAGCAGTTACCAGAAACTGCGGATGGGTACAGGATTAGTGAAAGAGATGCTGACAGCCGCGGGTTTTCGTGTGCAGCATCATGATGTGATAGCAAGAATGCAGTATATACTGGCGGAAAAATAATTATTCCCCTTCTTTCCTTTTGGGCAGTACAGCCACGGTGAGCCTGCTGACGCATACCAGTTTATGATGGTCGTCCGTAATACGGATATCCCAGACATGGGTGCCTGCGCCAATGTGCAGGGGCTTGGCAATGGCATGTACATATCCTTCGCGTACACCGCGTACGTGGTTGGCGTTGATCTCCAGGCCTACGCAGATCTGCTTTGCGGGATCAATGATGAGTGCGGATGCCACACTGCCAACGGTTTCGGCTAAAGCAGCAGAGGCTCCGCCATGGAGGAGTCCATAGGGCTGCACCGTTCGGTGATCTACCGGCATCATAGCGCGCAGATAATCGGGGCCCATTTCGGTAAACTCCATGCCTACCCAGGCGCCCATAGTATTGCGGCTGTTTTCATTCAACTGATCCAGGGAAATATCCAGCGAAAACCAGATAGGTTTCATAGCCAATGTATTTACGATAGTTTGGAATATTGGAGGGAGGAAGCTACGGCTTCCGGGAGGAACTGTGCGGCATCACCACCATTGCGGATCACGTCGCGCACGAGTGTGCTGGCGATGGTGGAGAACTCGGGAGAGCAGGTCAGGAAGATGGTTTCCACTTCGTGGTCCATTTTCCGGTTGATGTCTGCGATCGCTTTTTCGTATTCGAAATCTGCCACATAACGGATACCGCGGAGGATGAAGTTTGCGCCTATCTGTTTACAGAAATTAACGGTTAATCCTTCGTAAGATGTTACTTCTACCGTGGGCTGGTCTTTATAGATCTCGCGCAGCCATTCCACCCGCTGCTCCACTGAAAACATGGGTACTTTACCGGAGTTAACACCGATGCCGATAACGAGTTTATCGAATAAAGGCAGGGCACGGTCGATGATATCGGTATGCCCCAAAGTAACAGGATCGAAGGTACCAGGGAAGAGAGCGATTCTTTGCATATGGTTTGCGTTATTCACCGGCAGGGGTTTTCAGCTCCTCCCGGTTGATGAAAATAGTGAATATCGTAGTGCCATAATTCCGCTCTGCGCGGAAGTAGGGATAATGGCGAAAATCATTTCTGCGCGTATGTTCCAGCACAAACCAACCTTCTTCTTTCAACAGATTCTGTGCGAATACGAGCTTCGGCAGTTCTTCCATATTGCCCATTTCGTAGGGCGGATCGGCGAAGATAAAATCGAATGGTGCGCCACCCTGCTGGAGGTAACGGAAGGCATCCATCTTCACGATCTGCGGCGCTATTTCAAGCTGCGCTGCGGTTTTGGCGATAAAGCCCGCCATAGTATTATCTTTCTCGACAACGGTAAGGTTAGTGGCCCCTCTGGAGGCCAGTTCAAACGTAATACTGCCGGTACCGCCGAATAGTTCGAGGCAACGGAGTGAAGGGATGTCGAGATTATTTTCGAGGATGTTGAATAGCCCGCCCTTTGCAACGTCGGTAGTGGGCCGGGTATGCGGCATGTTGGCAGGCGGATGAATGCGACGGCCGCCCAGATCGCCCCCGATTATACGCATAACGCCAAAGCGTAAAGATTATAGAATTGATGGCCGACCATTTCATTCATTTTCGGGATGTAGAGGAACCCGTCTGGCCGGTGTACCCATTCGATGCGTGGCAGAAAGCGGCTCAGCTCCTGGAACACCTGGGAATCCTTTGTGAGCGCCCCACCCAGCTTTATACGTGCCTGCAGTTCACTGAGGCCCAGCTGGCGAAGACTGTTCACGATGTAATAAACGATGTCCAGTCCACCCCGGTGCGCGTACTGGTGTTGCATGAGCAACTTGCCGCCGGCGTAAATGGTAAGGGTGAATTGTTGTGCCTGAATCTCGGCATAGGCAATGCCTTCCGGCGCCATATGGTCAGGATCCTGACGGTAAGCCTTCAGCAGTGCGGTATTGGCATGCACCACATCGTCGGAAGCAAACTCCTTGCGGAGGAAGCCCAGCATATCCTTATCTACGGAGAACACATTTACCAGTCCCAGTTCGGCGATTTCATCGGTAAGCACGGCGTCCTGCGTTTTATGCGGGAGCGCGGCCTGCAGGTAATCTTTCCGGAGCTGTTGCTGGTAGAACTCCCTTGGTACAAGGGTATTGTCTGCCGAAGAAAAAGCGAGCTGCACTTTTTTGAATGCGGTGAAGAGGAGCCTGTCGGCATCGAAGATCTGTTCGATCATTTCGAGGTCAGCCATGGCAACGGTCCGGGGCTGGTAGCTGTAGCTTTTCAGGGCCAGGAACTTGCGCTGCAGAGGCGCCAGTACGGCATAGCTGAATGTGCCGGAACCTATCATCACCAGCAGAGTGCAGTTGGTGAGATCTGTTTCCAGCAACGTCGCGTCGTCTATCGCGTAGGTGGGTTGTATGGTGTATGCCACGGGCATTGTCTGTCTGTTATTCCGCACAATAATACTCAAAAATGTTGAGAACCACGTCCGTGGGCATGCCCAAGATATCAACCAGCCCCGCATGAGGAATCGTTTTCGTCATTATTTCCCTTGCAGCAGCAGGGCAATCCTTTATTTTTGCCGGGTTTTACGGTTTGGAATATGCAAGTAGAAGTTAGCAACAGGCAGATAATCAATATCGCCGGCCCCATATGTCTCTCCCTGATCCTCCCACAGATCAATCACCTCACCAATGCCGCCTTTCTCGGGCACCTGGGTGAGTTCCCCATTGCCGTGAACGGCATCGCGGGGATATATACACTGGTAATATATATGATCTCCTATGGGCTTACCAACGGGATGCAGGTAATGTTTGCCCGCCGTACCGGTGAGCAGAACATAGGAGCAATGGGTTCCATCTTTATGAACGGACTCCTGCTCACCATGTGCATGTCGGCCATCGGCATCCTTGTTACCCAAACAATGGCTCCGTCCTTTTTCCGGATGAGCCTGCATGATCCGCATATCATAGAGGCCGCGTCCGACTTCACCCGTATCCGCATCTGGGGACTCCCCTTCCTCATGCTCATGCGCCTTTGTACCTCCTTATATATAGGAACGGGTAATACGCGGCTGCTGATCACCATCTCCCTCTTCCAGGAGGTGACCAATATCGTATTCGACTATGGCCTGATCTTCGGTAAACTGGGCATGCCTGCTTTGGGATTGAATGGTGCGGCTTATGCTTCCATCCTTGCGGAGATAGCAGGGTTTGTGGCGGCATGGGGACTGCTGTTCATGGGAAAATTCCAGGTAAAGTATAAACTGTTCAGCATCCTGAAGCCCGACTGGAAAGGGAGCCGGAGCATTCTCATCATATCTGCTCCGCTGGTAGTGCAATACCTTTTCAGCATCGGCAGCTGGCTGATATTCTTCATCTTTATCGAGCACCTGGGGCAACGGCCGCTGGCTATTTCCAATATGATGCGGAGCATCTTTGGCCTGTTCGGCATTTTCACCTGGGCGCTTGGCTCAGCCTGTAACACCATGGTGAGCAACCTCATTGGTCAGGGTCGTGAAAATGAAGTGATTCCGCTGATCCGGAAGATCACGGTGATTTCCATTATCTGTTCCACGGCGCTGTGTGTGCTGATCAATATCTTCCCTTATCTCTGGTTGCGGATCTATACCACCGATCTTACGTTGATGGCAGATGCCATCCCTTCCATGCATGTGTGTACCCTTGTAATGCTGCTGACGGCCGTGGCTGCCGTGGTGTTCAATGGCGTAACGGGTACCGGCAATACGCGGGTGAACCTGGGCATCGAGGTACTGTCTGTAGCCGTATACCTGGTATATTGCTTTGTGGTGATCGAACAGATGCGCAGCGCCCTGCACTGGGCCTGGGGTGCGGAGTTCGTGTACTGGACTGCCATGGGTTCGCTGGCATGGTTCTACCTTAAAAGCGGGCGCTGGAAGGGTAAGAAGCTTGCATAGCGATCAGGGCATTACTGCATATCGTCCAGCAACTTCTTGCATTCGGCCTTATACCCGGGATCGTCCTGGTAAATGGGCCGGAGGCGCATCACTTTATTAAGGATTTCCATCGACTGTGTTTCCTGGTTATTTTGCCGGAGAGCGAGGGCGAGATCGAGGTAGTTGAGGATATAGGAAGGGGTGAGTTGCCGGCATTTCTCATAATTGGCAATCGCATCTTCGAGGGTGGCATTGGGCATACCGCCGAAAAGCACTTTCGCAGCGGCCTTCTCTATGCTGCTGAGGTTATAGATGTCGAAGTTCCATTTGCCGAGGAGATGGAAAGCTTCACCGTAATCGGGTTTGAATTTGAGGGCGAGATCTACATACTTCTTCACTTCCTTGGCAGCGGCCACTTTCTCTTTGGCACCTGATATCTGGGCAATGCGTGCCCAGGCGATGGCCATGGCATAGTTGGCTTCCGGATGCTCCACATCCACCTTCATGGCTTCGTAAGCGAAGATCTTCGCGTTGTTGAACCATTCCATTTTAGCGGTCTTCTCTTTCTGGCGGGCGCCTTCACGGCTGCAGATGAGGCTGCTTTGATTGAGTGCGGTAACGTTGCCGGGATCGGCCTGGAGGATGTCTTTATATTGCTGCAGTGCTTCCAGCTCTTTCATTTGGAGGGTGAGCTGTTTAGCCTGGGCGAGCGATTCTTCGACCGACTGCCCCAGCGATGTAAGCGCCATGATGCAGGCGCAGCATAGTAAAAAGGTTTTCTTAAGCATAGGAACGAATTTAACAGGTTCCCAAAAATACACAATTTCTTTGCCTGGTTACATGCCATGCATGGTTTCTACACAGGCGGCCGGAACTATAACATCCTCCGCATCAGTATTGTTTCTCCAGTGCTACGCAAGACCACGCCAGATCACCACCAAAGGGGGGCGCCTGTTTCCGGAGCGTTACTTTCGAATAGCTGATGACCGGAAAAACTTCCTTGATGGATGCGGAAATATCATGCACTACCTGCTCCAGCAATACCTGCGGTACTGCCATCACCTGCTTCGATATGTCGTACAGCCCTTCGTAGTTCACCGACTCCGCCAGTTGGGAAGGGTGTTCCGGCTCGGGCAGCTGCACGAGCACGTCCAGCATAAAATGATTACCGAGTATGCGCTCTTCATGATAAAACCCGTGATAGGCGAAGAATCGCATGCTCTCCAGCGCAATAGTCAGCATATGATAAGATTGAAAAAGGGCCCCGAACTGCCGGGGCCCTTATGTATGGATAATTAATGTCCTTTCGCGGAAAGGAAGCGCTCAGCGTCGAGCGCGGCCATGCAACCACTGCCGGCGGCGGTAACTGCCTGGCGGTAGTTTTTATCCTGTACGTCGCCACAGGCGAACACACCTTCCACATTGGTTTTGGTGGTACCGGGGATGGTTTTGATGTATCCCTGCTCGTCCATATCCAGCTGGCCGGCGAAGATGCCGGAGTTGGGCTGGTGGCCGATGGCTACGAAGAAAGCATTGATGGGAATGGTTTTCTCTTCCTTGGTTTGGGTATTCAGGATGCGAACGCCTTCCACTTTGTTTTCACCTACCACTTCGAGGGTTTCCGTATTCCAGTATACCATGATATTGGAGGTTTTGAGGACGCGGTCCTGCATTACTTTGGAAGCTCTCATTTCGTGACGGCGTACAAGCATATGTACGTTAGAGCAGATTTTAGAGAGATAGAGGGCTTCTTCTGCTGCAGTATCACCGGCACCAACGATGGCGGCTTCTTTACCACGGAAGAAGAATCCGTCGCACACTGCGCAGGCGGAAACACCGCTGCCGTTGAGGCGTTGTTCGGAGGGGAGGCCCAGCCATTTGGCAGAGGCGCCGGTGGCTATGATGATGGCGTCAGCGGTAAGGGTCTTTTCTTCGTCGATCACTACTTTGAAGGGGTGTGATGAGAAGTCTACAGAGGTAGCCATGCCGAAGCGGATATCTGCTCCCATGCGGGCAGCTTGTTTTTCAAAGTCCACCATCATTTCAGGACCCTGAATACCTTCGGGGTATCCGGGATAGTTTTCCACTTCTGTGGTAATGGTAAGCTGGCCTCCGGGCTGGATGCCCTGGTAAAGTACGGGCTTGAGATTAGCTCTGGCGGCATAGATGGCTGCGGTATACCCCGCGGGGCCGGAGCCAATGATCAGGACATGTGCATGTTCCTGGTTAGTGTTGTTTTCCATGCTGTTGTTTTCTTCTTTGTTGGTTTGGTTTGGTTTTGATTTCGATTATTTCAGAATGATCTGTTCGATGGTTAAGCTGTATCCTCCCCAGTATCCGTGTGCGCCTGACACGTTGCCTTTTGCACGTACCTGCGGACCCAGGGGGTCTTTCCCTTCGGCCCATGCGCTGCCGGTGCTGCGCCAGAAGTCATAGGTCTGGTGATCCACGTTACACAATTTCAGCTGCACGGTATCTCCTGTCCTGAGCGCTTCCTGCAGGCCGGTCCTGCTCCTGTCCACCCCTTCCGTGAGCATTACTTCAAAAGTGCCGTTACGGTGCAGTTCTGAAGAGAGCGGGTGCAATCCCGGCAGGAATGCTTCCCGGTTGCGGGCAGTAAAGTACCTGGCATAGTTTCCGCTTCCGGGGGTACCTGACAGGGTGGCCATTAATCCGCCTTTTGCGGGAGACCACCAGACGGAGTCGGGCCGGAGTCCGTTAGCCGGGATGGTGGTGATGGACTGGTACCTTTTCCCTTCCGATTCGATCGTTAAGGTATAACTTTTACCAGTTTCTCCGCGAAAAGCAAGCGGGAGAAAAGCGGTGTCAGCCGTGTAGGCCCAGTAAGGCTGGCCTGCTCCGTCCGTCAACCTGTATTCCCTTAGCTGCTGGGTGTCGGGACCGTTGGAGACGGTTACCACGGCGCCATGCACCCAGGAGTCGGAGAGCGTCAGGGAAAGCGTTCCGGCGAAATACTGCATGTTCCGGGTGATCCTGACCATGGGGTAGCCGTTTTCTTCGATGATGCCTTCCACTACGGGGAGTGTGGGAATGGGTTGCTGTCCTGTCATTTCTTTTTCACAAGCGGGTCCTAACAGCGAGCAGAGGACCAGTGTAAAAGATGCCTTTCGCATAAGATTGCAAAAATAAAGGGTTGAGAGGAGAATTACGAATAGGAAGGTATGAAAGGTGTCTATGCCCCCATAACCGTTCTCTATAGGATAAAAAAAAACATCCCGCCATTTCACAGGCGGGATGTTTTTATCCCAGAATCAATTCAATAAAAAGTGGTTACGATTATCCCAGATAGGATTTCAGTGCGCCGCTGTAGCGGGCTTTCTGAAGGCGTTTGATGGCCCTTTCTTTGATCTGGCGGATACGTTCCTTAGTCAGATCATACTTCTGTCCTATTTGTTCGATCGTTGCGCCGTTTTCACCATCCAGACCAAAGTATGCGTTAACGATCTCTGCTTCGCGGGGGCTCAGGGATTTGAGCACGCGGCGGATTTCTTCTCTCAGCGAGTCCTGCATCACATCATCGTCTGTCACATCGCCGCCTTCCAGGAGGTCGCCCATGGCTACGTCTTCCGCTTCGTGAACGGGAGCGTCGAGAGACATGTGGCGGGTATTGCTCTGGAAGATATTGTTGATCTCCGATTCTGACATTTCCAGGATTTCGGCCAGTTCCTCGGTAGAGGGCTCGCGTTCGTTTTCCTGTTCGAATGCCATGTAGGCTTTATTTGCCTTGTTGTAAGTGCCGATTTTGTTCTGTGGCAGGCGGACCAGACGGCCCTGTTCTGCCAAAGCCTGCAGGATAGACTGGCGAATCCACCATACAGCGTAAGAAATGAATTTGAAACCCTTGGTTTCGTCGAACCGTTGTGCCGCTTTGATCAACCCTAAATTGCCTTCATTAATGAGGTCGCTGAGGCTTAAGCCCTGGTGCTGATATTGTTTGGCGACGGATACAACGAACCGGAGGTTACCGGTCGTCAATCTTTCGAGAGCGCGCTGGTCCCCCATTTTAATACGTTGGGCCAGTATCGTCTCTTCCTCTGGAGTTAACAAAGGGATCTTCGAGATTTCCTGGAGGTATTTTTCTACCGCCTGCGAATCACGATTTGTGATCTGGGTGGCAATTTTAAGTTGCCTCATATATTTAAAAGTATTGGTTTAAGAATATTATACTAACAAGCCGAAAGATAATTTTGTTGTAACATTTAAATGGTATATCTTACACGGTTGCGAAATTAGCCTGCAAAGATCGTGCTAATCCCCCACTCTTCCAAATATCACTGATATGGTTTTGATCTTGGGTTACGAACCGGGGTAAGATGCCTGTTACGCATTCATTTTCAATGATCGGGCACATTGTCATAACGGCATATTTGCTTGTTTGCTATAACAAAGTACACTGTATAAACGTATTCTAATAGCTTTTTAGTCGCTATTTTCGGGGGTTTATGCAAATTTTAACAATTGAAAAATATCCTCATTTAAATTAACAACTTCTCTAATTTATTCAATCACTCCTTGCATTTTTTTCAATGGATTTCAGAAGCGACACTTTTACCCAACCCACCCCAGCCATGCTGGAAGCCATGTTACAGGCCCGTACAGGCGACGACGTTTTCGGAGAAGACCCCACAGTTCAGGAACTTGAAGCCAGGATGGCAGCCCTCTTTGACATGGAGGCAGCCCTTTACTGCCCTTCCGGCACTATGAGCAATCAGATTGCCATCAAGGTGCATACCCGCCCCGGCGATGAAGTTATCTGCTCCTCCCTCGCTCACGTATACATATACGAAGGCGGCGGCATCGCATTCAATTCCTCCGCTCAGGCACGCCCCATAGATGGCGACCGCGGCATGATCACAGCGGCCGATGTGGCAGCCGCCGTCAATCCGGCAGATGATGACCACAAAGCCTCCTCTTCCCTCGTTTGCCTCGAAAACACCTCCAACCGCGGCGGCGGATGCTGCTATGACTGGAACGAGATCCTCCGTATCCGGCAAACCTGCATCGATCATAACCTCCGCCTCCACCTCGATGGTGCCCGCCTGTTCAACGCCCTCCTCTCCACCGGCCAGCAGGCTGCGGAATATGGCCGGGTGTTCGACAGTATCTCCGTATGCCTTAATAAAGGTCTCGGCTGCCCCATCGGCTCCGTTCTCATCGGCTCCCGCGATTTCATCCGGGAAGCCAGACGTGTCCGGAAAAAACTGGGCGGTGGCATGCGCCAGGCCGGTTACATGGCAGCAACCGGCATCTATGCGCTAGATCATCATATAGACCGCCTCGCAGAAGACCATGCCCATGCCAAAAACATCGCAGCGGCTTTACTGGAACAAACCTTCGTAGGCCACATGCTCCCTGTAGAAACCAATATCCTCATCTTTGAGGTGTATGGCGACTGGACGCCCGTCAAGTTCCGGGATTACCTCGCCAAATACGGCATCCGCGTAATGGCCATCTCCCCCACCCAGGTACGCATCGTTACCCACCTCGGCATCACTCCCGAAATGGTGCGCAAAACCGTGGAAGTGATCCGTTCGATGTCGTAAAAACTGAAGTCGGATAATAGATAAAATGTACGGCCGGCCGGGTGAAATCCCGGCCGGCCGTTTTCTTTTCACGCCACACTTCCTGATTTGTGCGCAATACTTTTTAAACGAACGTTAATTCTTTAATTCCGTAATATTTCATGACTGCCTGATAATCGTTCGATACCGATTAAATCGCCTTATCTTGTGTACTATTCTGCAGCAATCCGGTACTTTTTTCACAAAAACCTGTGCTTCAACTTACAATGGATAAATATTACGGACCCTTCCGGCTTTTATCACATTGAAATTCGGAATACTTGCGATATTCGATATTTTTGCATGCCTAAAACAGACATAGCCTGATAAACTGATGGAACTTTCGAAGAACTATATTCCTGCTGCGGCAGAAGACAAATGGTATCAATATTGGCTCGAAAAGCAATATTTCCGTTCGGTGCCCGACGGCCGTCCTCCTTTTACGATCGTTATCCCCCCGCCTAACGTAACCGGGGTGCTCCACATGGGCCATACGCTGAACGAAACCGTGCAGGATATCCTTACCCGCCATGCACGTATGAGCGGCTTCAACGCCTGCTGGGTTCCGGGGTCCGACCATGCTTCCATCGCTACGGAAACGAAAGTGGTGAACATGCTCAAGGAAGAGAAAGGCATCGAAAAAAGCCAGCTCACCCGCCAGGAGTTCCTCAAATACGCATACGAATGGAAAGATAAATACGGCGGCATCATCTACCACCAGATCCGTAAACTGGGTTGTTCGGTAGACTGGGACCGTGTTACCTTTACCATGGACCAGCATTATTACGATGCGGTGATCAGGGTGTTCGTAGACCTCTACGGCAAAGGCCTCATTTACCGCGGCGCCCGTATGATCAACTGGGACCCTAAAGCCAAAACCGCCCTTTCCGATGAGGAAGTGGAATATAAAGAGATCAACGGCAAGCTCTACCACGTGAAATACGCAGTGGTAAACGCAGCCGGTGAGCCTACCGGCGAATTCATCACCATCGCCACCCAGCGCCCCGAAACCATCATGGGCGATACCGCGATCTGCGTAAACCCTGATGATGCGCGTTATGCGCATCTGAAAGGCCACTTCGCCATCGTGCCCCTGGTAAACCGTAAGGTTCCCGTGATCTTCGATGAATATGTAGACAAAGAATTCGGTACCGGCGCCCTCAAAGTGACGCCTGCACACGATATCAATGACTACAACCTCGGCCTCAAACACAACCTCGAAGTGGTGGATACCCTCAATGACGATGGTACCCTTTCCGCCGCGGCTGAAGTATTTGTGGGGGAAGACCGCTTCCGCGCCCGTAAGAAAGTGGTTGCAGCCCTGCACGAACAGGGACTCCTCGTTAAAGAACAGGAATACACCACCCGCCTCGGTTACAGTCAGCGCAACCCCGATACCGTTGTGGAGCCTAAGATCTCCACCCAGTGGTTCGTGAAAATGTCTGAACTCGCCAAACCTGCACTGGATGCAGTTGTAAACGGCGAAGTACGCATCCACCCGGGAGACCGATTCCTCGCTACCTACAAGTACTGGATGGAGAATGTGAAGGACTGGTGTATTTCCCGCCAGCTCTGGTGGGGGCAGCAGATCCCTGCATGGTACGATGCCCAGGGCCAGTTTGTGGTGGCAGAAACACTGGAAACCGCCCTCGATAAATACGAAGCCGCATATGGCAGCCGCCCGGCCACACTGCGCCAGGACGAAGACTGTCTCGATACCTGGTTCTCTTCCTGGCTCTGGCCAACGGAAGTGTTCAAAGGCATCAGTAACCCCGGCAACGAAGATATCAACTACTACTACCCCACTTCCGTACTGGTAACAGGGCAGGATATCATCTTCTTCTGGGTAGCGCGTATGATCATGGCCGGCGAGGAATATCATAAGGAGAAGCCTTTCTCTGATGTATACTTCACGGGTATGGTGCGCGATAAGCAGGGCCGTAAGATGTCCAAATCACTGGGCAACTCTCCAGACCTGCTCGATCTCATCGACCGCTTCGGTGCCGATGCCGTTCGTTTCGGTATCATGATCGCATCCCCTGCGGGTAACGATCTGCTGTTTGATGATTCCAGCTGCGAACAGGGCCGCTTCTTCAATAACAAGATGTGGAATGCGCTGAAGCTCGTGAAGATGTGGACGCCTGCAGAAAATACCGGCGCACCCGTTCCGGAATTTGCAGTAGAATGGTTCGGCAACCGATTCAATGAAGTACATGCCGAAGTAGAAAAGCTCTTCCGCGACTTCCGCCTCAGCGAAGCCCTCAAAGCCATCTACAGCCTTATCTGGGACGACTTCTGCTCCTGGTACCTCGAATGGATCAAACCCGGTTTCGAGCAACCCATCGATGCAGGCGTATACAAAAAAACCATTGAATACTTCGAGCAGCTCATGCAACTGCTGCACCCGTTCATGCCTTTCGTAACGGAAGACATCTACCACCTGCTGGCCGACCGTGCGGAGGGAGACGATCTGGTGATCAAACAGTTCCAGGCTCCCGGAAGCATCAATGCAGACATCCTCGCCGAAGCTTCGCTCGCCAAAGACACCATCACCGCTATCCGCGATGCGCGTAACAAGCAGCAGCTGAAACCGAAAGATACCATCGGACTGTTCGTGGAAACACAGAACAAGCAGTCCTTCAAACGGATCGAAAGCATCATCGCCAAACAGGTGAATGCCAATGAATTCGGATACGCAACAGAAGCAATTGCCGGCGCCGCCTCCATCGTGGTGGGTACCGATAAGTTCTATATGGTGACCGATAAGGAAGTGGACCCTGCAGCGCAGAAAGAACTGCTGCTGAAAGACCTTACCTATCAGCAGGGCTTCCGCAACAGCGTGGAGAAGAAATTATCCAACGAAAAGTTTGTGGCCAATGCCAAGCCGGAAGCGGTGGAAGCAGAGCGCAGGAAGCTGGCGGATTGCCAGGCCCGCATACAGGCGATAGAAGAAAGTCTGAAACTGTTATAATATACAGGATCGTCCGGCGTTACATACACCGGACGATCCTTTTTTTTGCCCTATGACGAAACAACTGCTGATAACGCTCACACTTTTTGCCGGGATAACCACATCCGCGGCGGCGCAATCCAAACCCAAACCGGCAGCGCGTACGGCAAAGCCTGCAGCAGCAACAGCCGATAAGAAGCTGGCATTCCGCACCACATGGGGCATCTACCTCAGCGATTCCCTCCCCCGCCCCGAAGTACTGAAAATACTGGACTCCGCACTCATAGTGCGCGACAACAAGAACATCAAATACCCTGTAATATCTTTCGATTTTCTCTACGAAGCGAAGGAAGCTTTCCTCAACGATACCACCAGCCAGGTTTCCTTTTATACAGAAACTACGGGAGACAGCTTTAAAGGCGACCGCCTCTCCCCGCTGTGGAGCAAACGCCTGAAAGAAACCATCCAGAAAGGCGAAGCGCTCATCTTCTCGAATATCGTTATTCAGTATTCCGAAGATAAATTCTACCGCGTGCCCGAACTGCGCATCTCCGTGCGCTAGTCTTCATTTCCCATGATCATGCCCCAGGGGCGCATGTTCGGTATCTTATCGAACACTACTTTCAGCAATGCCATTGCCGGAATGGAAATAAACATGCCCGCAATCCCCCAGATCATGCTGCCCACAAACACACCTATCAGCGTTACCATGGCGTTGATAGACACTTTGGAACCTACGATCCTCGGCAGCAGCACGTTTGCATCCAGCAGGTGGATACCGAACATGATGGCAGCCGCCCAGAAGGCCTGTCCGGGTGTACCGGTAGTGAGTGTAACCAGCACCGTGATGCCGATGGTGAGCACCATTCCGAGGTAGGGAATGATGTTGAAAATAGCGCCCAGCGTACCCAGCAATACTGCGTATTTCACACCGAGGCACACCAGTGCGAGGATGTATAAGGCAGCCACTACGATCATTTCAATGAAGAGTCCCACTACATAACTCTTCACCACAATACGGCTGTGTGCAATTACTTCATGCACTTCGCCGGCATGCTCGCGGCGGAAGAGGCGCAATACGAACTGCACGAGCAGTCTGCGGTAAAAGAGCAGGAAGAAAGTATAGAGAGGAATAAATACGAGGAAGATGAGGATCGAGGAAACCGAAGTCACTGCATTCACCGCAAACTGCGACAGGGAGCTGATACTCTTGGCTGCGGTTTCGTTCAGCCAGGCCAGCTGTTGATCAGAATCTACCTGAAACTTGTCATCGATCCAGATGGTGAGGTTATTGGCCAGCAGCATGAGGCGCTTCTCGAGCACGGGAAGGTCTGTCATGAAACTGGTGGTTTGCCATGATATGAAATAGAGCATCCCTGCCATGAAAAACACGAATATCAATACGGCTACACCGGATGCAGCGGCACGCCCCATGCGGAGCTTTTCAAGCCCCTGTGCCAGCGGGAGCAGAAGTATGGCGAACAGGAATCCGAAAGCCACCGGCGCGAGGATATCTTTCGTGGTGCGCAGGATTACCACGATGAGCACGAGCGATAACAAGATATTGCTCAGTTTCATGTAAAATGGCGGCTTTACTACGGGAGAACGCATGAAGAACAGTTTAGTAAGAAAATAATTGCTGCAGGGGAACAATGAACTCAAAACGCCCTTTCCGCGATGGATCACCGGGATTATCGTTGAGCAGATGGCTATACCGCATCCCGAAAGTGAAAGGCAGCACATTCCCGATTTTTGTATCAAAGAACAATTCCCCGCCGGCAGATGCAAATGTAACAGTGCGGCGGTTCCTAAAGTTGAAAGCACTCATGTAGTCGTAGAATCCATTAGCCCTTATCCGGGAGAAGTAGAGCAGGTTGGCAAAGCCCCAGTCAGGATACGCCACGGGGAAATGATAGTTCGATCCCACTTTGAAAATATGCTCATAAAACGGCTTGCTGTAGCCCCGCGCGTAAGAAAAGGGATCACTGAAGGCATAGCGCAGGCTCGTATCTTTCTGCAGATAAGACAGCTGCACCACGATGCTGTGCGTGTTACGGATACCGGGGAAAGTAAGATCGGCCCGGCCGAAGAACTGCTCCGCCGGAATATTATTCACCGAACGGCTGTAGCGCATGGTGAGCGACTGACCGAAGTGCGAATAGATCTGCTGCAGCGCTTTTACCCGCTGGTTGGAAAATCCGAAGCCCAGATCGAGGTACTGGATATTGTTATCCCGGAAAGCGTATTTGCTGTTACCTGCGCGTGAACGTGTTACCTGGTGATAATCGGCACTCAGCGTAAGACCTCTGAAGAACTTGCCGGAACTCAGGCGCAGGGGAATGCTCAGGCCGCCGTACCAGTCCAGTTCGTTCCACTGTACCTGCACGGTATCATTGACATTGAGGTAACGGTTGAATTTATAATCCGCCCCGGCACGCAGCACCGGAAGCCATCCGCCCCAGGAAACCTGTCCGCCAACGGAAGGACTGCTCTCATTACGGTTATATCCCCCGCCGATGCGGGTTTGCAGGGTGCCCAGCACGTTCTCGCCAAGGAGGTAGTATCCATAGTCCGGATCATCCACCACCGGCAGCCAGCTGTGAAAATTGAATAAACGGTGCGTTTTAGGGTAATTCCTGACCTTTCTACCCTCATCCTTTACATGGACCAGCAAATCGCCTCCCTCCCCGAATTCGGGCTGTAACCAACCTTTTTGATGATTTACAGCGGGGTCGAAAGGTTCCCCTTCGGTGAGGGGGATGGAAAAGAGTTTGTAACCGTCTGCCGTGAATTCGTTGAAAACGATCTTCCCATTGCTTACAGCGAGGTGATACACCCCGTTGGGCCGGTGGGTATGGCGGCGCACTTCCCCTCCGCCCAAAGGCACGCTGTAGATGTCATCCACATCCGCGAAAGCAGCGGTAAAATACACCCGGCCATCGTTCAGTACGGGTATCCCGATGGTACGCATGCCGAAAGGCACCAGCACCGTGGTTTCCCCACCGGACACAGCCTGTTTCACCAGCGCCATGCGGCCGATGCTGTCGCGCACGGCGGTAACAATATCCTTGTCATTTACCGTGAACTTTGGGTAGGTGTAATACCAGTTGCCCGGGTTGGGCAGCTGTGTCAGCACTTTACCGGATTCCGCATCCAGCAACTCAAGGCGGTATTGCTGATCCGGAGTTGTGGCGGCCACTACAACGGTTTTATAGTCGTGCGATAAGTCGGGTGAGAAGCAGCGGCGCTCATGCCTGAGGGTATGCCGTTTGTTGAGCGAACCGGGTTGGTAAATCACCACCACGGAGCGCTCATCCCAACCCCAGCGGGCGCTGTAGCGGCTTTCGGTCCAGAGCAGGCGGCCGTCGCGGTAACTGATGTAATCATCGAACCCCACGCCGGGCGCCGTCATCCGGAAAGCCCTGCGGGAATTGTGCGATGCGGTATGGTAAATAGCCGGGATGGTCTGAAAAGTGTTGTGCAGGTAAACGAGTCCACTGTCGGCATCGGCATATACATACCGGTAGTTGGAAACTGTTTTTGCATTTGCATCAGATGGTAAGCGCAGCGTATCGGCCTGCTCTGCGTTCTTCGTCGTCCAGTTTTGGCGGTAATGGCTGTAAGCGGCATCAAAGAAGGCAGCGGCGTTCTTACCTGTTCTGCGCTTCAGGCTTTGGGAGAAGGGATAGAATACGCCGCGGTAACGAACGGCATCGTCCGTCACATCTTTCCAGAAATCCTTACCATGCTGTAAGCGGCCGTAGCTCGTCATGAGGTATCCGGTATTGTAATGATTGGGCACTATGCGCCTGTAGGAGCCGTTGCGGATCTGCATGTAGGAATATTCCTTACCGGCCAGTGCGAGGGCGCGGAAGCCATCGAAGAATGCCGGGAGCCTGCCCCTGCCCTGCTGGCTGAGCGCAGTTTCCGCCACTACGGCATCGCCTTCCCAGAACCAGTCGGGCACCGCTATGTTAGTGAGTGCGGCCTGCCCCATTTCTCCGAAAATATAATACCCGGCTTTGCTGATGCCTTTCCGGAAATTGTTGTTCTGAATTACGTGGCGGTACTCGTGCAGCGCCAGCTGGTCGGTCCAGTTAATGGAACCCAGGTCTGAAGAGGCTGGTGGCGGGGTGAGGTAGAACACGGAGCGGAATGGGCCCAGCTGCACAAAGCCGTTGCTCTGCATGGTTTCGTGCTGGAGGATGATATTGACCTTCCTTACCGAGGGGCCAAGCGTAGCGGTGTGCGACCGTGCAATGTGGTGTACCACATCGGCCACCCTGCGGCCCTGGGTTTCCAGGCCGGCGGGGAATATCACCCGGACCGTATCCGAATTTACCTGCCGCCATTTCACGGAAGGCCGGTTGCCACCGAATTGTTGTGCGTTCGCCGAATGGGCAAGGGATATGGCCAGGGCCAGGCATAGATAGTTGCGCATATGTAGGAAAGGGTTTTCCACCGGGCAACAAATTACATACAAATTTCAGATAATAGCACGCCGGCGGTGACATACAGGTGACAACGTACTTTCCCCATTTTTCCGTACTTTTGTATTCAAACTTTTCGATACATGGAAACAATCTCTCAGGCACCTATACAACTGACCGCTGGCGCGGTTAAAGAATTAAAGCGGCTCATGGAAGAAGACAGCTTCGACCATTCGCAGTTCCTGCGCATAGGCGTAAAGGGCGGCGGATGCTCCGGCCTGTCCTACATCCTCGGTTTTGACGCTAAAATGGACGACGACGATATTTATGAGCTGGAAGGCATCCCCGTAGTAATGAAAAAAGCGCACGGCCTTTACCTCCTCGGTATCGAAATCGACTTCCAGCATGGACTCAATGCCCGCGGGTTCACTTTCAACAACCCGAACGCTTCGTCCAGCTGCGGCTGCGGAACCTCTTTCGCCGTATAGATCAATAACTTATACACTAAAAAGTGACTAAGGAAGCAGCCTCCTGCTTGTTTAGTCACTTTTTTTATGCCCCTTCCCTCCCTTCTCATCTGCCAATCCCCATTCCGGAATTTTACTCCCGGAATTCCCCTTTCTATGCCCCAACCTTCCATCATGACAAACCCATCTTTCCTTCATGACAAAGGCTGATTTATTTCTGAGTTAAGCCGCCCTTAAGCCGCCTTTAAGCCGCCCATATCCCGCCCATAAGCCGCCCCTATATAGAGGCGGCTTATCTACGGCTTATCTACGGCTTATCCCCGGGTTGACTACGGTTGAAGTACGGCTTAATTTAAAGGTTGGCCTGCTCTTACCCCGGGGTAAACCTGCCGGTTAGCCTGCCGCACATCATGCCTGCCACCCTGTTTTTACGCAGGGAGAAGCCTTCCGGCATAAGTCTTCAGGAAAAAGGAAACGGGTGCAAAGAAGCGGCTTATGATGACCGCCAGGCCGCTTTTAACGTGAATGTAGCCTGCAGGTAAGCGCCTGCAACGATGGAAAAGCGCAGGGGCACAAAAAAACAGCCGCCTCCCGGGGGAGACGGCTGTTTGCAGTATTGTTAGTGATGTTCAGGCTTATTTGCCGCGTACTAACGGGGGTGCTTTCTCGATCACCACGGCTTCACGCTCGTTGGAGAGGGAGTTCTTCTTGTCGAAGTCCACCAGGATGGGGGCTGCCACGAAGATAGAAGAGTAAGTACCGGTCAGTACACCAATGAGCATCGCGAATGCGAAACCACGGGTCACCTCGCCACCGAAGATGAAGAGGATGAGGATGGTGAGGAATACCGTCACAGAGGTCATGATGGTACGGCTCAGGGTTTCGTTGATCGCGCGGTTGATCACCACTTTCGTTTCCAGTCCTTTCGTAGTACGGAACGTTTCACGGATACGGTCAAATACGATCACCGTATCGTTCATCGAGAAGCCGATCACTGTAAGGATGGCCGCGATGAAGTGCTGGTCGATCTCCAGTGCGAAAGGCACAAAGCCGCGGCAGAAGGAGAATACAGCCAGTGTTACGAGTACGTCGTGCAGGAGGGAGAAAATGGTACCGATAGAGTATTGCCATTTGCTGAAACGCAGCAGGATGTACAGGAAGATTACCACGATGGAAAGGATGGTCGCTTTCACCGCTCCGGTACGAAGGTCATCGGAGATGGTGGGTGCTACCGTCTGGGAACCTACGAGGTATTTGGCTTCGAAAGCAGCCTGATCGGGCTTGCTGTCGTAGAATGCCTGAAGGCCTGCGTGCAGTTTCTGCTTCACATCTTTCGCAGCTTCGTCGGAGTTTTCCTCGATGCGGTAAGGCGTGGTGATGTTCAGCTGGTTATTTTCGCCGATGGTTTTTACAAACGTTTCGGATTCGAATACTTTGTTCAGCGACTCATGAACTGCTTTACGATCTACAGGTTTGTCGAAACGAACGGTGTAGCTGCGGCCTCCGCTGAAGTCAACACCATGGTCGAAACCATTGAAGAAGGAACCAACGCCCAGGATCATCACAACTGCGGAGATCATGTAAGCATATTTACGCTTGCCAACAAAATTGAAGTTGGCGTGCTTGAATATGCGGCGGCTGATGGGTGTGAAATATTCGAAGTGGCGTTTGCGCTTCATCCAGAAGTCCGTTACCATGCGGGATACGAGGATACCGCAGAACAGGGACAGGAGCAGACCGATGATCTGAGTGGTGGCAAAGCCCAATACAGGGCCAAGGCCGAAGTAGAACAGGATGATTGCGGTAAGCAGGGAGGTTACGTGACCATCCAGTACCGGTGCATAGGAACGTTTGTAACCGTCGGCAACTGCCTGCTGGTACGTTTTCCCTTTGCTGAGTTCATCCTTGATACGTTCGAAGATAATTACGTTGGTGTCTACCGCCATACCGATCGTCAGTACCAGACCAGCGATACCCGGCATGGTAAGGGTAGCGCCGAGAGACGCGAGGATGCCGACAGTAAAGAGGAGGTTGAGGATCAGGGCGATGTTGGCTACCCATCCGCCGGTATTGTAATACACCAGCATCAGGATAAAGATCACCGCGAAGGAGATAATGAAGGATTTGGCACCTGCCTCGATAGATTCCTGACCGAGGGTGGGACCTACCACCTGCTCCTGCACGATCTTGGCGGGAGCGGGCATTCTGCCGGACACCAGGATGTTGGCAAGATCCTGCGCTTCTTCCAGCGTAAAGCTGCCGCTGATGGAGGAAACACCGTTAGGGATCTCTCCGCGGATAGAAGGTGCGGTATAAACAACGTTATCGAGGATAACGGCTACGTAGTTGTCAGTCCTCGGATCGTCGGGGTTCGACGGTTTGAGGGCACGGGTCAGGTTACGCCAGTCTTTAGTACCTACGGCATCCATAGTCATGGATACTTCGGGGCGGTTGTTATCCTGTCCGAAATCTGCTTTAGCAGCGATCACCCTTTCACCGGTGATTTTAGCTTTAGGGTTGGCGGGGTTTACTTTCACACCATATACCTGCAGGGGCTGGCTGCGGTCTGTTTTGTTGGACGGACCGTAGAGGAACACCAGGTCTTTCGGCAGAATAGCTTTCACTGCAGGCAGTTCCAGGTATTTGCGGAAAGTGGTGGTATCAGCAGCAGCGATCTGGCCGAGGACAGAGCTGGGGATGATGCCTTCCTGCGTAGCATTGGGACGGAAGATCGCGAAGAGCGGATTATCCTTCATTGCCTGTTCCTGGAGGATTTTCGCGGAGTCGGCAGATGTTTTGGCGCCACCGGAGGAGAGCAGGCCTTTCAGCGAAGCGGAATCCTGAGTGCTGGCAGTGGTAGTGGTAGCTACAACGGTGGAATCAGCAGCTTTGGCAGCGGTATCCACTTTAGGAGCATTACCCTGCGCAGCACGGATGGCCTCGTTCATGGGGGTCAGAATGCCCATGTAGAATTCCTCACCGTTCTTATAGGTTTCGCGGAATTCGAGGTTGGCGCTGGCCTGAAGGTATTGGCGAACACGGTCTGCATCATCCACACCGGCCAGTTCCACGGAAATGATACCGCGGTTCTCGTCGAGGTTAATGGTGGGGGATGCAACGCCGAATTTATCGATACGGTTCTGCAGTACTTTGTAAGTATTCTTAATGGCAGCCTTTGCTTCCGTACGGATCACGTTCAACACCTGATCGTTGGTGCTGTTGAAAGTGATCTCTTTCAGCTGGGCGTTGGCAAACACGGCGGAAAGCTTCCCGTTGGGGTTCTTTTCCTTGTATGCTTCACCGAACAGGGTCACAAAGTCAGACTGGCTGTTCTTCTTGCGCTCACGCGCTGTAGCGATGGCTGCGTTGAGGGTGGGATCGTTGGGGTTGCCTGCGAGGGCACGCACCACGTCTTCCACGCTAACTTCCAGCACTACGTTCATACCCCCCTGGAGGTCGAGACCCAGGTTGAGCTGTTTCTCTTTAGCCTTGATGTAGGTAGTATTCCAGGGGAACCCCGCAATCTCCTTGCCACTGGCGCTATCCAGCTTGTAGTCCAAACGTTCTTTCAACAAATTGTCCAGCGTATCCTGGTAAAGCGCCTGAAGCTCTTTATTGCCGGGATATTTCGTTTCGGCGGAGGGATGATTTTGGCGGGCAACATCAGCTGCGGCCTCATCCTTCATCTTCTTCTCAAAGTTCCGCACCACAAACGTGAAGGACAACTGATACAAAGAAATAAGGATCAGGGCGGCAGTAAAAAATCTAACCAGTCCTTTTAGTTGCATTTTCTTTTCGGATTATTAATACAAATTTTTAAAGAGTTGCAAAGATAGAATTTAAATTGATATATTAAAGCCCGGATCAAAACAGCCTTAAAATCACTATGTGATTGGTTTTGATAGGGATTTCGCCTTCAATTTTGACTTCTATGCAGCAACGGATTTTGTTGGCGTCTGCAATATTGGTTTTTTTTGCGAACTGCCAAACTTACCGGGAAAGAAATTTCCGTATGACACATGCCAGTAAAGACAAATACCTGGATTCCCTGCTGGCGGCTCATGCCACAAGGCTGGGACCGGCTCTTGCCGACCCTTCGGGGTACCGGGTGGAGATTTACTATACCCGGATAGACCGGGATGCACGTAACAGGCCCCATCTCACGGAGTATCACTGGCCGGAAGGCCCTTCCTCCTACTTCTACCCTGCCTCCACCGTAAAGCTCCCCGCCGCCCTCCTGGCGCTGGAAGCCCTTAACGATCTGGGCATACCAAGGGATGCCGTGATGCTGACCGACAGTCTCCCCGGCATTTCCCCCGCTACGGATTCCGATACCTCCCACCCTTCCGGGAAGCCCACCGCGGAGCATTACATGAAGAAAATATTCATGGTCAGCGATAACGATGCGTTCAACCGGTTCTATGAACTGCTGGGGCAGGAAGGCTTCAATACTTCCCTCCACCGCAAGGGTTACCCCGCCGCCCGTATCGTACACCGCCTCAGTATGCCGCTAACACCTGAAGCTAACCGGCAAACGAACGGCGCCCGCTTCTTCCTGCCCGGTGCCACCACTCCACTATATATTCAACCACCCCGGTATTATAAAGGCCCCGTGCCAGGCACTCCTTTCCCGGAACCTGAACAGGCGGGGAAGGCACATTATGCGGGAGACAGTCTGATGAACACCCCGTTCGACTTCTCCATGAAAAACAGGATACTGCTGGGCGACCTCCATCATATCCTCCGGAGTATAATTTTTCCGGAAACTGTAACATCCCGGCAACGTTTCCGTTTAACGGAAGATGATTACCGGTTTTTATACCGGTATATGTCCAGACTGCCAACGGAAAGCGGGCCGGCAGATCCCAAGTATGACACAGCGGAGTTTCACAGGAATTATACCAAGTACCTGATGGGTGGCGCAGACAGCAGCGTGCGGCTGCCGCAGGGCTTACGGATCTATAACAAATCCGGCTGGGCATATGGCTTTCTGACAGATGTCGCTTATTTTGCAGACTTTGCCAATAAAGTGGAGTTTTTACTATCTGCCAGAATCTATACGAATTCGGACGGCATCATCGGGGATGATACCTACGATTACGAAACCATCGGGAAACCATTCCTCCGGGAACTGGGGACCATTATTTATGAAACTGAACTGAAAAGGGAAAGAAAATACAAACCAGACTTTCAACGTTATCAGAACTGACAATTTTCAACTTCATAACCGTAACTAATCACTGATCAATAAAAACCAAAGAGCGCATGGTAACCAAAAAGAGCCGTTTATGGACATTGGCGGCATTGACCGTAGCTGTAACAGGATTCTCTTCCTGTCTGAAAAACTCTAACCCGGAACCGCAGAAGCCTGTCACCTACGTGGCTTTCGTGAATTCCCTCGCTACCACTTTCGGTGCCGACATCTTCCTCGATGGTACTAAAATCACCACCAAGGAAATTAAGTTCGGTGAGGCTGCCGGGCAGGTGTTCAACCCGAAATCTTACAAATTCGATTTCAAGAAGTATGGTGCTGACAGTATGCTGGCTACCGTAACTGCCTTGTTTGACACCTCCCGTTACAACACCATCATTCTCTACGGAGATAAAACCGATGGCGCGCATATCCACCGTATCCGGGAATCATGGTCCAACCCAGCTACCGATAAGGCGAATGTTCGTTTCTTCAACCTTATGCCCGGATCGCCCGCTGTGGATCTTTTCATTGGCGGCACCAAAGTTTTCAGCAGCCGTCAATACGAAGATTTTGAAACCGGCCAGTACGACACCTTCACTCCCGCTGCGGAAGGCTCTCATGTAGTAGTAGCCAAAGATGCGGCTGGCACTGAGATCGCTATTGACAACAACAGCGTAACCCTCGCTCGCGGCGGTTTCTATAATATCTATCTGCAAGGCGTAACAGGCACCACCACCGGTGATCTGAAACCCCGCATACGTATCATGGCGTATCAATAGCAGATTGATTTCGAACCATTTTTAAAACATTCCGGGACCCAGGTTCCGGAATGTTTTTTTTATGCTTTCCCTCTCATTTTTTTGCTGTAGGTTTGCCGCGGTCAACCCAAAAAATAGTACCCATGCAACTAGCAGAAAGATTATCGCGGATCTCTGTTCCGCAAACCATCAGAATGGCCAAACTGAGCCGGGAACTGAAAGCCCAGGGCATTGACATTGTGGACCTCAGCATCGGAGAGCCAGATTTCGATACCCCGGAACACATCCGTGAAGCCGCTAAAAAAGCCATCGATGAAGGGTATACCCACTATACCCCCGTAGCCGGTTACCTCGACCTGAAGCAGGCCGTGGCACACAAACTGCTGCGCGATAATTCACTGGAATACACACCCGAACAAATCGTAGTATCCACCGGTGCCAAACAATCCATCGCCAACGCCGTGCTCTCTATCGTGAATCCTGGCGACGAAGTGATCATACCCACCCCCTACTGGGTCACCTATTCCGAACTGGTGAAGCTCTGCCAGGGCGTGGTAAAATTCGTGCCCTGCGGCATCGAGAATAATTACAAGATCACTCCGCAGCAGCTGGAAGCCGCCATCACGCCGCAAACCAAACTGTTCATGTTCTCTTCCCCCTGCAACCCTACCGGTTCCGTGTACTCGCACGATGAGCTGAAGGGCCTGGCCGAAGTGTTCGAAAAGCATCCCGGTATCTTCATCATCTCCGATGAGATCTACGAATATATCAACTACGTGGCGCCCCACACCAGTATCGCTACTTTCGGTACACTGAAGAACCGTACCATCATCATCAATGGCCTCAGTAAAGGCTTTGCGATGACAGGCTGGCGCCTTGGCTACCTCGCCGCGCCCCTCGAAATTGCCAAAGCTGCCGATATGGTACAGAGCCAGTTTACCTCCGCCACCTGCTCCATTACACAACGTTGCGCCATCACCGCCCTCCGCGGCCCGCTGGACACGGCAAAGGAAATGGTAAAAGCCTTCGGTGAACGCAGGGCATTCATCTTCGATGCACTGCAAAACATCCCCGGGTTGCATGTAAACATGCCGGACGGTGCTTTTTATATGTTCCCCAACGTGAGCAGCTTCTTCGGTAAACAATATGAAGGCCAGCCTATGGAAAATGCGGACGACCTCTGCATGTTCCTGCTGCATAAAGCCAATGTATCCGTGGTTTCCGGCGCTGCATTCGAACAACCGCAATGCATCCGTATCTCTTACGCCACCGGTCTCGACCGTATTAAGGAAGGCATGAAGCGCATGGCGGAATGGCTGCCCAAACTGCAATAAGTTATTTTTCGATAATGCAAAAGGCCGTCTCAATTACATGAGACGGCCTTTTGCATTATATCAGATAGTATTAGCTCCGCAGTTAGTATTGCATCGGATTCAGCCCTTTTATCCTTCTACCATCCTTCACCAATCCTTCATCCATCCTTCATCGAAGCCCAGCTTTTGATATAGGTTGGATATAGGTTGGATGAAGGATGGATGAACAATTATTTAAGAATGAATGAGTTATGATATAACTAAAATCACACATACCAGGACCAGTCTGATAGTAATTTAACTCAAATGTGAAAATCGGGATGAGTGCTAATGTATGGTGTCTCTCCTGATTGTGCCGAGGTAGGTTTTATACTGTTGCTTAATGTATACCCCCAGGTCATAGGCCGTGGCATTGGCCAGTAGGCCTGCCGGGGGGCGGGTCTTTTCCACGAAATCGTCGAGGCTGTCGCCCCGCAGTGGGATGAAGCGGGCCACGGCTTCGGGCGTGTAATATCGCTGATAGAAATGCTCCTGCTGAACAGCGGCTACTCTCCTCCGGAAGGCATCGTTCCGGTTGTTTTTCCCGAATGAGAGCAGGGATGCAAGGGCGCCAATGTTCACGGAAGCGCCTGGCAGGTGATGGGTTCTGCCATCTGCCCCTTTCACTTCGTTTCCCATTTTCTCTTTATCGAAGTTGAAAACTGCCCCCAGCGTGGGCTTCTTAGCACCACGGAGCAGGCGTTCCATTTCAAGTGAGTCCTGCAGGTAATTACGGCCTCTTTTCTGAAAGGTTTTGAGGGTGATGACGCGGATGGAATCGGGGTGCCGGGATGGCATGGTATCTGTCATCTGCCATTGCGGGCGAACGTATCCTGCATAGGGAAATGCGGGCCTCCGGGCAGTGTCTTGTGCGGATAAAGCCGTGCAGCACATCGTGGCGCCGCAGAGGGTGATCAGGCGGGGATCCATGCATCGAATGTAACCGATGCGATGCTAAGAAAAGGTTAAAAAAGTCTCGTGGAGGGCCAGCACCTGGGGGATGACCAGCTGCTGTTCGTCGTTGAACAATACATAGTCTGCCAGCTTGCGTTTGATCTGTTCATCGAGCTGTTTGTGCATGCGGGCTATCACCGCATTACGGTCAGTATTATCGCGTTGCATAACGCGTTTTATGCGGAGGGCTTCCGGCGCATATACGGTGATTACTTTATCGACATGATGGAACGATTCGGTCTCAAACATCAATGCGGCTTCTTTGATAACGTAGGGCGCGTTCTGCTGTTGCGCCCAGGCAGCGGAATCGCGGATGGTGGCGGGGTGAACGAGGGAGTTGAGGATGGCCAGTTCTTCCTTGTCGGCGAATACGATATCGGCGATGTGTTTGCGGTTGAGGGAACCGTCGGGGAAGTAGGCGGCGTCTCCGAAATGCTGCCTTATCTGGGAAGCGAGGAGCGGGTCGCGCACCATGATATCCTTCGCAGCTTCGTCGGCATAATAAACGGGTATGCCGAGCACGGTGAAGATTTTAGCTACGGTGGTTTTTCCGGAGCCGATGCCGCCGGTGATTCCTATAATGCGCATAAGGGCAAAATAATAAAAAAAGAGAAGGCGTAAAGCCTTCTCTTCATGAAGTTTCCGGGAAAGTCCGGAATTATTTTACTTCTGCAGCCTTGTTCAGGGCAGCAGTGTATTCCATGCTGATAGCGGAGCGTTCCATGGTGAAGAAAGTACCGGGGCTTACTTCTACCTGAAGGGTGCCATTGTCGTTGATTTTCTTCACTTTGCCGTGGATACCGGCTATGGAAACTACCTTGTCGCCTTCGCGCAGGTTGTCGATGAATGTTTTCTGCGCTTTAGCCTTTTTAGTTTGCGGACGGATCATAAAGAGCCACATAACCAGGATCATGCCTCCGAAGAAGATCATGCTGCCCCAGCCGCCCATGCCGCCGCCCTGTGCGCCACCGGCTGCCGGTGTCATCAGGAATACGTTTGTTAAGAAGTTGTACATCTGTATGTGTTTGTTTGATTTGAACGGTTAAAGGTACTATTTCTTTGCCACGATCTCACAGGAGATGCGCGGACCGTTGATACCGGATGGATTGGTGTTGGCCTGGATGTAGATTTCCTTTTCGGTATAACCTTCCGGGCGGCCCTTACTGTCGAATTTCACTTTGATGTATGCGCTGTCGCCCGGCCTGATGGGTGCTTTGGGCCATTCCGGAATGGTACATCCACAGGAGGCTTCGGCACGGTTGATCAGGAGATCGCTGCCGCCGGTATTTTTGAATTTGAAGGAATACTCGACTACTTCCCCGGCCACGATCTTGCCGAAATCATGCAGCTGCTTGTCGAAAGTGATCTCCGGTGCGCCTTTCGAGGTATCCTGTACGGTGGTACCGGCATCAGATGGCGCTTTGCTGCCGTTCTGACTGTTGCAGGCGCCGAGGGCGAGGACTGAGGCGAAAATAGCGATGAAGGTGGCTTTCATAAGCGTCTTATTATTTACGATTACGATCGGTCTTTTCCACGAGGTTAGCCTGTACAAGATCTTTCAGGATATTATCGAGGATGCCGTTCACGAACTGCCCGCTTTGCGGCGTGCTGTAGGCTTTGGCAAGGTCGATATACTCGTTGATGGTTACTTTGGTGGGGATTGTAGGGAAATAGAGGAACTCGCAAACGCCCATTTCCATGAGCAGCATATCTACCGAAGCAATACGCTCAGGGTCCCAGTTCTGGAGTTTGGGCCGGATCAGCTCATGGCAGTATTCCTTTTTGTTGAGGACGGTGCTGAGGAGGTCGCGGGCATATTCCAGCTTTTCGCGGGAGATGAGCTGGAGGAAATTGAAGAGCTGGGGCTTGGAGAGGTAGTTACCCACCAGGATGCCCATCATGTCTTCATCATCGCCCCAATGGATGAAGGTATCATCCATATGCTGGCGGAAGAGTTCGTTCTTTTCCAGTATCTCGGTGAAAATGAATTCGATGATTTGTTTTTCGGAGGCTTTCTCGCGGGAGGGGACAGCTATGTATGTTTTATACGTTTCTGACTCAGCGAGCTGGTTATAGAGCTTCCGGGTGATCTCGGGATCTTCGAGGCGGCGGAGCTTCCAGTTGTCGAGGTTTACGAGGAAGCCTTTGTCGTTCAGGACCTGAAAAACAAAGTCGTTCCCTGCCACTTTAGTGTTCACGACAAGGTCTTCCGCACTGGGCAGGTGTTTGGATGCCCGTTGCTGGGAATCCGTCTCCGCATACTGAGCCACGCGGGCCATCGAGTACAGGAGGTAGGTGAAAATCTGACACGTCTGGTCGAGTTTCTCATTCAGCAAACCCATTGCAGTGCCCGGTTTCACCGTTTCCTGCTCCATGGTGTCCATGGCATACAGAGTTTGCATTACTTTTACCCGGATATTTCTTCTACTGATCATCTTGTATGCTTAGGAAAATGGCGGCAAATCTACTGTTTTACAGGGACTTTTTAAAAAATACTTCCCGAAGGCTCCGGAGGGAGGTCCGGGAACTGCCATTCCAGGGTGATTGACAGGCCAAAAATGAAAAAATGTCATTTTCTGGCAGAGGCATGTCAATTTACTTATCTTTGAAACCTGCAAATTTGACCCGAAACTGGTTTGGCACAATCTCTGTCAGAAGAAAGCGCGTCAGATTTCCACGGTACGAACCGGAAATTGCATTCCTAAACTCATCTTTTTAAAAATAGAATCAAAATGGCTAAAAGCAAATTGAGTATCAAACCTCTGGCAGACAGGGTGATCGTAAAACCCGCAGCAGCTGAAGAAAAAACCGCAGGCGGCATCATCATCCCCGATACCGCTAAAGAAAAACCACAACGTGGAACGGTAGTAGCAGCCGGTCCTGGTAAAAAAGATGAACCCGTGAGCGTGAAAGTAGGCGATACCGTATTGTACGGCAAGTACTCCGGTACTGAAATCAGCCTCGAAGGAGAAGATTACCTGATCATGCGCGAATCCGACATCCTGGCTGTTATCTAATTCAGCCCAGAACATTAACCTTCACGACCAAAGAAAATTTATACGACTATGGCAAAGCAAATATTCTTTAATACCGACGCCCGCAACAAAATGAAGAAAGGCGTTGACACACTGGCAAACGCCGTGAAAGTAACCCTGGGCCCCAAAGGCCGCAACGTGGTAATCGAAAAGAAATTCGGTGCTCCCGGTGTAACCAAAGATGGTGTTACTGTAGCTAAAGAGATCGAACTGGAAGACCCTATCGAGAACATGGGCGCTCAAATGGTGAAGGAAGTAGCTTCCAAAACCGCTGACATCGCTGGCGACGGTACAACTACCGCAACCGTTCTGGCTCAGTCCATCATCGGTGAAGGCCTGAAAAACGTAGCTGCCGGTGCAAACCCCATGGATCTGAAACGCGGTATCGACAAAGCAGTGAAAGCTGTAGTTGAAAACCTGAAGAAACAATCCGAAAAAGTTGGCAACGACAATAAAAAGATCGAACAGGTAGCCGCTATCTCCGCGAACAACGACCAGGAGATCGGTAAACTGATCGCAGAAGCAATGCGTAAAGTAACCAAAGACGGCGTTATCACCGTTGAGGAAGCGAAAGGCACCGAAACTACTGTGGAAGTAGTAGAAGGTATGCAGTTCGACCGTGGTTACCTCTCCCCTTACTTCATCACCAACAGCGAAAAAATGCAGGCTGAGCTGCAGAATCCTTACATCCTGATCTACGACAAGAAGATCAGCACCATGAAGGATATCCTGCACATCCTCGAGAAAGTTGCCCAGCAAGGCGCCCCCCTCCTGATCATCTCTGAAGATCTCGAAGGTGAAGCACTGGCTACCCTCGTGGTAAACAAACTGCGTGGTACCCTGAAAGTGGCCGCAGTAAAAGCCCCCGGCTTTGGCGACCGCCGCAAGGAAATGCTCCAGGACATCGCTACCCTCACTGCCGGTGTGGTAATCAGCGAAGACCAGGGCTACAAACTGGAAAATGCTGACCTCACTTACCTCGGCCGCGCTGAGTCTGTGACCATCGATAAAGACAATACCACCGTTGTAGGCGGTAAAGGCAAAAAAACTGACATCCAGGGCCGTATCAATCAGATCAAATCCCAGATCGAAGTAACCACCTCCGATTACGATCGTGAGAAACTGCAGGAGCGCCTCGCCAAACTGAGCGGCGGTGTTGCTGTTCTCTACGTTGGTGCTGCTACCGAAGTGGAAATGAAAGAAAAGAAAGACCGTGTGGACGACGCCCTGCACGCTACCCGTGCTGCCGTTGAAGAAGGCATCATCGCTGGTGGTGGTGTAGCTTTCATCCGCGCTATCGAAGGCCTGGACAAAGTGAAAGGTGAAAACGAAGACGAAATGACCGGTATCGCTATCGTTAAACGCGCTATCGAAGAACCGCTCCGTCAGATCACCGCTAACGCAGGTATCGAAGGTTCCATCGTAGTACAGAAAGTAAAAGAAGGTAAAGGCGACTTCGGTTTCAACGCCCGCACCGAAACTTACGAGAAAATGCTGTCTGCAGGTGTAATCGACCCCACTAAAGTGGCCCGTATCGCCCTGGAAAACGCTGCATCCATCGCTGGTATGCTGCTGACCACCGAATGCGTGATCGCTGACAAACCTGAACCTAAATCCTCAGCTCCCGCAATGCCGGGTGGCGGTCATGGCATGGGCATGGATTACTAATCCTCCCATTCCGGAAATATTCCTTTCCCGTCCCGGCTTTGCCTGGACGGGATTTTTTTAATTTGTAACTTTCCGGCACTTCCCGCCGTTTAAGGTTAAATTCTGCACCAAGATGATGTTGAAAATTGGAATCCGCCTGCAACGTATACTACTCGCCCTGTGCCTGCTGGCACTGCCGGCCGGTATGCTAACAGGTTGTGCCAAATCCGAGGAAAACCCCAACGCCATCCTCGAAGAAGCAATCCGGGAAACGGACTATATCATCAAATACCTGCAGGATACCAAACAGGATTCGGGGATCACCCTCCATCCCAGCGGTCTGGTTTATAAGGTTTTAAATAAAGGATATTATACAGACACCATTAGTCTCGAAGAAATACCGGTAGTTACCTTTACCCGGCGCCTACTCGGTAAAGAACCGGTGATAGAATCTTCCCCCCTTCCCACATCTTTCGACAACCGGAAACTGAAAGATCATATTCCGGGCTGGCAATACGGGCTTCCCATGATTTCCAAAGGAGGCCGCATCCAATTGTTCATCCCCAGCAGGCTTGCATTCGGCAACGTGGGCATCCCCGGTAAAATCCCACCCAATGCCATCCTTTTTTGTGACATTACTTTAATCGATATCAGAAAATAACCACTTAAACGCATGAAGAAACATTACCTGGGCCTGCTCGCCCTCCTGGGCATCACCCTGTTCGTAGCCTGCAAGAAAGACAAAGACGATGAAGTTCCTTACGATGCGGTAAAACAGGCCGCCATCGATGAACAAACCATCAAGGATTATATCGCAGCCAATAATATTACCGGCATGCAGCGCGATACTACCGGCGTTTACTGGAAAGTACTGCAGAACGGTGAAGCCGGAGACACCATTAAGCTCACCGATCGTTTCAACATCTCCTACAAAGGCTGGCTCCTGAACGGTACCCGCTTCGATTCTACCGATAACACCACCTTTGGCGACATCCGCCTCGGAGATGGCGGGCTTATCCCCGGCTTTAAGGTTGGACCAATGAAAACGACGAAGAAAGGCATCGTGCAATACCTCATCCCTTCCGTACTGGGTTACCGTAACGCTAACCGCGGTACGATTCCTCCCAACAGCGTGCTGAAATTCGAGGTAAAACTCAACAATTACTATTATTGATACCTGCCGGAAACGGCTTCAGTATAACATGCCCGTCCCGGTTCTGCCCGGACGGGCATTTTTGTTTCCGGGAAAAATTAGTACATTTAGAAAGACCATCATCTAACGCAATTCGTTGGAACTTTTCCAGTCCCGCATGCGCCGTGAATCTGTTCATACCGCCCCGTCTTCACTGCAGGAGCACCGCTTCCTGGAGGTTTTCCGTGACCAGGAAGCAAGGTTATATGCATTAGCCCTGAAGATGACCAAATCTGCCGGTTATGCACAGGACCTCGTGCAGGAAACCTTCCTCAAATTATGGGAACACCGTGAGCAAATGGCTGACATCCGGAATATGGATGCCTGGCTATACCGGGTAATGGAAAACAAACTGATGGACTTTCTCCGTAAGGCCGCTGCCGATGAGCGGATGCGGGAACAAATCTGGAACGCCCTGGATCAGGGAGCACTTACCCCCGCCGCCATCACCGAAGCCCGTGAATACCATACACTGGTAGCCAAAGCCATCGACCGCCTGCCGGCACAGCGCCGCCTCATTTACCGCCTTAACCGCGAAGAGGGCATGAGCTACCTCGAAATAGCCGATGAACTGAAAATAAGCCGCCATACCGTTAAAAACCAGCTATCCTCCGCCCTTCAGGCCATCCGCACCTTTATTGTCAAAACCTCCGGACCCCTCTCCCTCTTTTTTTCACTTTTTTTCTTCCGCCAATAGGAACATTGCGCTGCTGCTTCGTCTTCCGTAGTATATACACCAATTCTACGCATGGAAGAACGGATACAATACCTGTTCAGGCGCTATCGCGACAACAACTGCACCCGTCAGGAGTACGAGGAGTTTTTTGCCCTCCTGCGGCAGGCCGATCATGACGAGGACATCCGGAACATGATCCGGCAGGCCTGGAACAGTGAAGAAGACCTTCCGCACGCGGAAACTTACGTCAACCGCCGCGGGCAGCTTGTACACCCCGCAGGCCGGCAGCTGAAGCTGGTAAAAGTGGCCATAGCAGCAGCCGTGGTTACCCTTGTTACCACCGCCGCATGGCTGCTGTACCCTTCTGCAGCAGAGCAGGTGCCTGCCGCTATGACCGGGCAGCAAACCGCACGCAGGGAATTAAGGCAGCTCACACTGCCAGACGGGACGCAGGTATGGCTCAATACCGCCAGCAGCCTGCGCTATCCTGCAGACTTCGGGCAAAAGGCCCGCACCGTCTACCTCTCCGGTGAAGCCTACTTCGATGTAGCGCAGAATGAGGAGCAGCCCTTCATCATTCACACCGGCAACATCTCAACCACCGTACTGGGCACCGCATTCAACATCCGGGCTTACCCCGGGCAGCAGGATGTGACAGTGGCTGTCAGCAGCGGGAAAGTACGGGTACAATATGGTAAAGAGAAAACCGCCACCCTTACCGGTGGCCAACTGGTGAAAGTAAGGCCTGAAGGCAGCAGCGAAGCACCCAGGCCAATCATAGCCACGGAAGCGGCACCATGGAAAGAAGGGAAGATGGCATATGACGGGGAAAAACTGGCCGATATTATCAGCGACCTCGAACGTACATACGATGTGCGTATCCGGATAGCACGGGCAGAACTGGGAGAAGAAAGAGTGTCTACCTCCTTCCGCCGGGATATTGGTGTGGATGAGGCCCTGAAAATACTATGCAAACTAACAGATGGCCGGCTAACGCTGGCAGAAGGAACATACGCGATTCATTAACCAAAATCTGATAAGATGGCACATACCTGTAAACGTTTGTCAGGGTAAGGCCCGGAAATGCGGAGAGCCGCTCCGATTGCGACCCGGCTGCGGCTCCTCCAGCTTTTCAATAATCCCTATTCGGTAATTATTAAACAATTCAAAGCTATGAATTTGTATGTAGAAAACTGCACTTTCATCGACCCCCGCGTGGAAAAAAGGCAGTCCCTAAATTCCGGGCTGCCGCGTCTCAAAAGGTTGATTATGCGCATATCCATCCTGGCCATCCTATTGACTTTCAATGGAATCCTCCTTGCCGCCGACGGCGCCGGGCAGGATATCCGGAAAGTGATTGTGTCGGTCGATCTCAACAACATTTCTCTCCGGCAGGCCCTCCGGCAGATAGAATCCCTGGCCGATTGCTCGTTTACGTACAAAACCCGCGATATAGAAGGCCATGGCAATGTTACCTACCGTGCCGCCGGTATCCCCGTTGGCCAGCTGTTGGACGCACTGCTGCTGCCCAAAGGGTTGCGGTACGAACAGGTCAATACCCATATCGTCATAAAGAAAGCGCCTGCCAGTGCTGCCGTGTTTGATGCCGTACCCGCTACCGCACCCGATTTCGACGGGGGCATCCGGGGTGTGGTACGAACGTCAGACGGCAGTCCCCTCCCCTTCGCCACCATCCAGATTGCCGGCACCACGCACGGCACCGTGGCTGATGCAGAAGGCAGGTACAGCATCGGCGGTCTGAAAGCAGGTACTTATGAAGTAACCGCCAGCGCCATGGGGCATACCCCGGTGAAAATGACGGTTACGGTAACAGACGGCTTCGCTGAAGCTAATTTCACCGTTACTGAAAACGACCGCCAGCTCTCCGAAGTGGTAGTAACCGCCCTCGGCATTAAACGCGACGCCCGCTCCCTCGGATACGCCACACAGGGCGTAAAAGGCGAAAACCTCACCTTCACCAAAGAAACCAATGTGCTCGGTTCCCTCGCCGGTAAAATTGCCGGGGTACAGGTTACCGGTGCCTCCGGTGCCAGTATGGGCGGCACACAGAAAATAAAGATACGCGGGGTGAACTCCCTCTCCGGTACCGACCAGCCGCTCATTGTGGTAGACGGAACCCCGATCTCCAATGCCAACTACGCCGGTTTGGACGGTGCTGATTACGGCAACCTCGCACAGGACATCAATCCTGAAGACATTGAGAATATCGAAGTCCTGAAAGGCCCTGCAGCATCAGCCCTGTATGGTCTCCGCGGCCAATACGGCGTAATCATGATCACTACCCGTAAAGGCAGCAAAGGACCTAAAAAGGTGAACGTAACACTGAACAGCGCCTTCTCCCTCGAAAGAGCCGGCAATTTCATGCCTATGCAAAACATCTACGGCGGCGGCTCCACACAAACCTGGAATACCAACGCAGCCGGACAGAAAGTAGTAGGCATGGGTGTAGACGAAAGCTGGGGTCCTAAAGCAGACGGTACACCTGCAAGGCAGGTGTTCAGCTACTACCCCCAGGATCCTACCTTCGGAAAGGAAACGCCATTCGTTGCCTACCCCGATAACATCAAAGATTATTACGAGACCGGTTATACGTTCAACAACGGCGTCAATGTAACAGGCGGCAACGAGAATTCCACTTTCCGTGTCAGCTACAACAATACCAGCATCGGTGGCGTAGAACCCAATACCTGGCTGAAACGTAATAACCTCGGCATCAGCGGCTCGCTCGATATCACCCCCAAACTCACTGTTTCCACCAACCTGAACTACGCCAATAACAAAGCACAACGGCCTAAACAAGGGTCGGAAGACGGGGCAAGGTTCATCGTACAATGGTTCCAGCGGAGTATGGACATGCGCCGGCTGCGCGACTATAAATACCCCGATGGCCGCATCCTCGGATGGAGCATTGCCACACCCACTGCCGCCAATCCCAATCCCCGTTTAACTAACTGGAACAACCCCTACTTCCTCGCGTATGAAAGTCCGGCTAACGACAACCGCGACCGTTTCTTCGGCGATGTGGGGCTTACCTACGAAGTATTACCGGGTTTGAAAGTAAGCGGCTTTGCTCGGGGTGATATGTTCTCACAAAACATCGAATCACGTCATGGATTCGGAGGGCTGGGTACACCGGAATATACCGTAGGAAAATACCAGAATACCGAAATGAACTATGAGTTCCTTGTCCAGTATACCAAAAACTGGGGCGATATTTCGCTCAATGCCAACCTCGGCGGTAACAGCTACTATCGCAAATACACTTACATGACCGGTGCCACGGTAGGCGGACTGAACAGCCCGGATTACTTCAACCTCGCAGCTTCCAATGACCGTCCGGAGATTGCGAACTATATCAGTGAAAAGAAGATCAGGAGCGGTTACGGCATGGTATCGCTCGGATATAAAAACCGCTACTTCCTTGAAGGGACTTTACGGAATGACAACTCCTCCACCCTCATGCAGCAATACAACTCCTACTGGTACCCTTCCGTTTCAGCGAGCTATGTATTCAGCGACGATCTTAAATGGAAAGCACTCTCTTACGGTAAACTGCGTTTGAGTTACGCGCAAGCCGGGAGTGACCTCAGCGTGTATCAGACCAGTCAAAACTTCGGCGTAGGTACCATTTATACACTGCCAGACGGTACACCGGTAAATACCATGTATGTGCGCGACAACCTGGTGAATCCAAACATAAAACCCTCATTCGCACATGCCTTCGAAGCCGGGGCCGACCTGAAGTTCCTCGACAACCGCATTGGCCTGGACTTTACCTGGTACCAGCAGAAAAACAGGAACCAGATTATCCCCCTTGCACTTTCCAGCACCAGCGGCTATAGCGGAACTATCATCAACGCAGGGCTTATCCAAAGTAAGGGTATAGAAATTTCCCTGAGTGCAACACCGGTACGGGGTGAATTCTTCACCTGGCAAACCGTCTTCAACATGAACCGCAACCGGAGCATGGTGGTAGAGCTGGGTGCGAACCAGAACGTTTACCCGATCGATAATACCCGTTACTCGCAGGCCGACAGTTACCTCAACTCCTACGTAGGCGAGCCTTTCGGCAGTCTGATAGGAAAGGCATATCAGCGCGATTCCGCCACAGGCATGATCCTGCTCGACAATAACAACATGCCGATGTACACTTCCGCCACACACAACTTCGGTTCTGTGCTGCCCGATATGACAGGCGGCTGGCAGAACACGTTTAAGATCGGCAAGTTTGATCTGAGCGCAATGATCGACTGGCAGAAAGGCGGTCAGTTCTTCAGCCGCAGCTGGATGCTCGCACATAAAACAGGCATTGCACCCGCAACAGCAGCCATGAACGACCGTGGCAAGAATGTACGCGACCCTGTGGCTCAGGGTGGCGGTATGAAAGTGACCGGTATCTCCAATGCCACAAAACAATATACGGAAGCGTATGTAGACGCCAAGGTTTACTGGCGCACCCACGTTGGTACGCATGTGTATGAAGAATGGCTCATAGACGCATCCTATATCAAACTGCGCGAGCTGCGGCTGGGTTATACCTTCAGCAAAAAGGACCTTGGCAGATTGCCTTTCCAGAGCATCAACTTTGCCCTCATTGCACGCAACCCGGCTATGATCTGGCAGAAAGCTCCCAAAGGACTCGACCCTTCCGAACTTTCAACCGGCTCCACATCCATCAGCTGGCGCGAGAGCGGACAGGCCAATACGGTACGATCTTTTGGAGCTAACCTTATTGTGAACTTCTAAATGCCGACATCATGCGAAAAATAAATATCCTTATCGTAAGTGCCCTCATGCTGTCTGGCTGCAATAAATTCGGGGACATCAACGTGAACCCCAACCTGCCGTCTAAAGCATCCAACACACAGCTCATTGCCAATGCACAGCTGATGCTGCCGGTGCTGCAGGAAGTGCCGCAGGGTGAGTTCTACGCACAGTATCTCATGGAAACGCTCTATCCGAACCTTTCCCTGTATACCGAGCCATCTGCCAGTTTCTACACGCTCTATCACGATCCGCTGATGAACCTGGAAACCGTACTCACCAAACCGGAACAGAATTCGCTCGACGGGCCTATCCCCAACCAGATAGCTGTGGCCAAAGTGCTGAAAGCTTACTTCTTCTGGCATATTACAGACCGCTGGGGCGATGTTCCGTATTCACAGGCGCTGAAAGGTGAATCCACCTTTACCCCGGTTTATGACACGCAGGAATCCATCTACAACAACCTCCTTGCCCTGCTGACACAGGCTTCGGGAGAATTTGTGGCCGGTAAGATCACCAACGACATCATCTATGCCGGTGACCCCGATAAATGGAAAAGGCTCAGCAACACCATCCGCCTGCTGATGGCATTGCGCATGTCTGAAGCTTCGCCGGATAAAGCCCGTGAAGAATTCAATAAAGCCCTTACCGCAGGGATCATGCTCAACAATAACGACAACTTCACTTTCAAAAACCTTCCGGACGCCAACAATGAAAGCTTCTGGTACAACCAGTGGACCGTTCAGGGCCGCGAATGGTGGGCCGGCTCTGAATTGCTGGTAAACACTTTGAAAAATTCGGAAGATCCCCGGTTGGATGTATACGCCCTGCCTAATGCAGAAGACGGCCTGTTCGTGGGACTGCCCTACGGTAGTACCGACGGGTCTAACATCGATAAATATTCCCTGCTTGGCGAAGCCGTACGTACACAGGATGCGCCTGTTTACCTCGTAACCTATGCACAGGCCCTCTTTGCGCTGGCCGAAGGAGCTAAGCGCGGATGGATCAACGGCGGCGAAGCCAAAGCGCAGGAATATTATGAAGATGCTATCGAACAATCACTGCTGCAATGGACAGGCAATGCTACCGGCCTTGCCGCCCTGCTGGCAAAACCCGGTGTGGCATATACAGCAGCAACGGGTATGCAACAGATAGCCACACAGCGCTGGGTACACCTGTTCATGCATGGCTTTGAAGCATGGGCAGAATATCGCAGAACGGGATATCCCGCATTGGTACCCGTAAACGGAAAACCGGTGCCTACGCGGCAAACCTACCCTGCAGATGAATCATTTAACAACGGTGACAACTACCGCGCCGCCATCAACAGGCAGTTCGCCAATGCAGGCGATATACCGAACGGAAAAGTATGGTGGGACAAGAACTGACGGTTACAACAACAAAAAAACGGAAACGCCATATGTAATAACGCGCTGCCACCATTGGCAGCGCGTTCCTTTTTGTGCCTTCAAACCCTTAACTTTGGAGACTAAACCTGATATTTTGCCACACGAGTGCATTTCCGTATTTGATATTTTCAAGATAGGCGTTGGTCCGTCCAGCTCCCACACACTGGGTCCCTGGCGTGCCGCCATGCGTTTCCTCGACGAAATGAAAGCCCAGGGCCGGCTGGATAACATCCGGCAGCTGTCTGTTCTCCTGTATGGCTCCCTTGCCAAAACAGGTCATGGCCACGGTACCGATATCGCAGTACTGCTGGGCCTTTCGGGAGATGATCCCGTTACCTTCGACGTTAACCGGATCGATTCCAAGATCGATGGCATCCGCCGAGACCGTAAGCTGCACCTGCATGGGGAACGCTTCATCGATTTCGATCCTGTAACTGATATTTCCTTCCTTTATGAGGAATCCCTCCCTTTCCATCCTAATGCACTTACATTCCTTGTAACGCTGGATAATGGCGAACAGCAGGCTGCCACGTATTACTCCATCGGCGGCGGCTTTGTGGTAAAAGAAGGTGAGATCGGTGGTGGCAGCAACAGCAGTGTGGATCTCCCATTCCCTATTGACACCGCCCGCCAGCTCCTGCAATGGTGTATTAAGACTGGTTTTTCCATCTCCGAGCTGGTAATGGAAAACGAACATGCCTGGCGCAGCGAGGCCGATACCAGGGCCGGTGTGTTGAAGATCTGGGATGTAATGCGCGAATGCACGTACCGCGGATGCCATACTACAGGAGAACTCCCCGGCGGCCTCAAAGTAGGGCGCAGGGCTGCATCACTGAACAAGAAACTGCTGAACGGCCGCACTTACGAAGATTATAATTCCTGGATTGCCGCCATCCGCGCAGGAGGGCAGCACTTCTCCTATACACTCGACTGGGTGAGCTGCTTTGCCCTCGCCGTAAATGAAGAGAACGCCTCTTTCGGACGGGTGGTAACCGCGCCTACTAATGGCGCTGCCGGTGTAATACCTGCAGTACTGCAATATTACATCACCTTCTGTGATGGTTTCCACGAAGACCGTATCCTCCAGTTTGTACTATGTGCCTCAGAAATCGGCAGCATCTTCAAGAAGCGCGCCACCATTTCCGCCGCTATGGGGGGTTGTCAGGCTGAAATCGGCGTATCATCTGCAATGGCCGCTGCTGCCCTCACGGAATGCCTTGGAGGATCGCAACGCCAGGTACTGATGGCTGCCGAGATAGCCATGGAACACCACCTCGGCCTTACCTGCGACCCCATTGGTGGACTGGTACAGATACCCTGCATAGAGCGGAACACCATGGGAGCCATCAAAGCTATCACCGCCAGCCAGCTGGCCCTCCAGAGCAACCCGGAACTGGCAAAAGTATCCCTCGACGCCGTTGTTAAAACCATGTGGGACACTGCGCTGGATATGAATTCCAAATACAAGGAAACCTCCGACGGCGGGCTCGCCGTTAACATTCCCATCAGTTTACCGGAATGTTAATAAAAGAATATCTTATGAATTACAATTTCCTGTTATATTTGTAATTATAAACGTCATACGATTATGCCATCCAGTCAGGAATTGTTATTTATTTTGATCATCGCCGGCGCGGTAGTGCTCGTGATTTGGACTTTGAAAGACACTTTGAAGAAGGGAGAAAAGAAAGAGAAGGAGAAAGCAGAAGAGAGCACGCATCCCAAAAGCGAAAATCCCAATATTGTACTGCCATTGCAACTGCAGGCGTACGAGCGGATCATTCTTTTTGTAGAGCGCATCGCTCCGCAGAACCTGATCAGCCGCGTGAACCAGCCGGGCTTTTCGGTACTGGACATGCAGATCGGCATGGTATCGAGCATCAAATCGGAATACGACCACAATGTTTCGCAGCAGATTTATGTAACACCTACCGCCTGGGAAGCCGTAAAAACGGTGAAGGAACAAACTATTTCCATCATCAATCAGCTGGCACTCAAACTGCCGCCAGACGCACCTTCCATCGATCTGAACAAGCAAATCCTCGAACTGTTCATGCTGCAGCCGGAATCGCCTTCCGATATTGCCTCGGAGATCATCAATGCGGAAGCACGTAAACTGATGAAACGGTAGCATAAATAAAACGATATCTAAAAAGAGGGTCCCGTACTACCGGGACCCTCTTTTTATTTCAGGTGCTTCTTGCGGATCATTTCATTCAGTAAATATCCATGCCCGTTGAAGTTGATATACAATGGCTCTGACGCATACCAGGCCTTTCCTTTCTCCTTGCGGTGTACCTGGATGTGGAGGTGCGGCTCAGTACTGAAACCCGAATTGCCTACACATGCCAGCGGTTGACCTGTTTTGACTTCATCCCCTTCCTTCACTGATACACTCCCCTGTTTAAGGTGCCCCATGAAAACATAATAATTTCCGGCATCTATCAGTACGGCATTGGTATTCTTTGGCCCGCGTTTCATATTCGGCGGGATATTATCCGGATCATCGCCGTTAGCCCGGATGATACGCCCGGTACATGGACTATACACCGTATCCCCGAAAATGGCATAGTCTTCCAGGTTCTTGGAGAACACGGTATTGGCGCGGTTTCCCCAATCGTTCAGCCGTACGATATCCATTGCGTAAATAGCACCCCGCAGGCTGAAATGGAATAAGTTAGACGGTAAACCTTTCCCGCCCTGTAACACGAAATAACGGCCTTTTTTCATGGGAAAATCCAGCTCTACCGTCCGGGGTATACCGGTAGTTCCGGTGAAATATAATACCACAGCTAAAGTAAGCAGTACAAAGAAAGTGAGTCTTACAAAAGGTGTGCGCCGGGGCAGATCCGTTTTTCTGCGGAGCAGGAAATAACAGAATAGACAAACGTATAAACCGCCGAAAACATACTTGAGATAAATGCTCCCGTATACCCAGGTGCCATACAGGTAAACAAAAGCCGCCAGCGCAAGCGATACAAGCGATGAATAAACGATGTCGGGGAATGGCCGCCGGGTGCCCCGCCGCACCATCAGGATACTCCATAATGCCAGTCCAACGGTGAGTGCAAGCAACAGATAGGTAATCATAAGCCAGTCAACAAAATTTCCCGCAATTTATCGTTTTTACCCTAACATTGTAAATATGGAAAAGCCAATCAAGACAGATTCGGGAATCGTAATCCGGCCCTTATATACCACACCGGTTCCGATGGACGAGCTACCGGGTCGTTTCCCTTTCACCCGGGGCATCCACGCCACCATGTACCGCGATAAACTCTGGACCATGCGCCAGTATGCGGGCTTCAGCACTGCGGAAGAATCCAATAAAAGATATCATTTTCTCCTGAGCCAGGGCGTTATGGGCCTCAGTGTAGCGTTCGACCTTCCTACCCAGATCGGGTACGATTCCGACCACGCCATGGCAGAAGGCGAAGTGGGTAAAGTGGGCGTAGCTATCGATTCGCTGGAAGATATGGAAACGCTCTTTGCCGGCATCGAACTGGAGAAAGTTTCTTCTTCCATGACCATTAACGCCACCGCCTTTATTCTGCTTGCATTTTATGTGGCACTCGCCAAAAAGCAGGGGGCCGATCTGAAAAAGATCTCCGGCACTATCCAGAACGATATCCTGAAAGAGTACGCAGCACGCGGCACCTTCATCTATCCTCCGCAGCCATCTATGCGGCTTATCACTGATATTTTCGATTATTGCAGTCACGAGGTACCGAAATGGAATACCATTTCCATCAGCGGTTACCATATCCGCGAAGCAGGCGCCAATGCCGTACAGGAGCTGGCATTCACGCTATCCAACGGCAAGGCCTACCTGAAGGCCGCCCTGGAAAAGGGGCTTAACATCAATGTGTTTGCCAAGCGCCTCAGCTTCTTCTTCAATGCACATAATCATTTGTTTGAAGAAGTAGCGAAATTCCGTGCCGCCCGTAACATGTGGGCACATATTACCCAGAACCTCGGCGCCACCGATCCTAAGGCGCAAATGCTTCGTTTTCATACCCAAACCGGTGGCAGCACCCTCACTGCCCAGCAACCACACAACAACATCGTACGTGTGGCCGTGCAAACCCTGGCTGCTACTCTTGGCGGAACACAGTCGCTCCACACCAATGGGTTCGACGAAGCCATTTCACTGCCAACGGAATCAGCCGCCCGCATCGCCCTCCGTACCCAGCAGATTGTAGGGTATGAAAGCGGTATTACTGATACGGTAGACCCGCTGGCAGGCTCCTACTATGTGGAAGCACTCACCAAAGAAATGGAAGAACGCGCCTGGGAGCTGGTACATAAGATCGATGCCATGGGTGGATCTGTCAGCGCTATCGAACAGGGCTTCATACAGGACGAGATTGCCCGCAGTGCTTATCAATACCAGCAGGAAATTGAAAACGGCGAAAAGATCATTGTAGGCGTTAACAAATTTGTTGTGGAAGAAACCGCGGATACCGAGGTATTCCGGATCGACGACAGCATCCGTAAACATCAATCCGATAAACTGGCTTCTCTCCGTGCCCGCCGCGATAACGGGAAAGTGGAAGCCCTCCTGGCAGCCATTGCCGAAAGAGCACAGACAACGGAGAACCTCATGCCCCTGGTAGTGGAAGCCGTGGAGCATTATTGCACCCTTGGCGAAATCGCAGACACCCTCCGGAACGTATGGGGGGAATACAAGGGGATTTAATTTTGTTATATTGCAGCCAGTTTTTTTCACCACATGAATCGAATCGAATATCAGCATTGCCCGGTTTGCCAGTCTGACCGCATCAGTCACCAACTGAGCGCCAAAGACTTCACCGTTTCGCTGGAAAAATTTGACATCTGGGAATGCGCCGCATGTACGGCCCGTTTCACCCAGAACATTCCTCCTATAGAAGCAATAGGTGCGTATTACCAATCCACTGAGTATATTTCCCATTCAGACACCCGCGAAGGCCTGATCAACCGCATGTATCACAGCGTGAGGAAGATCACCATGCGCTCCAAACAAAACTGGGTCAAAACGGCTTCGGGTGTTAAGACCGGCAACCTGTTAGACATCGGTAGCGGCAGCGGCGCCTTCCTGCATCATATGAAACTGCTGGGCTGGAATGTAACCGGGCTGGAACCCGATGGCGGTGCCCGCGAAAACGCGAAGAAGCTCTACAACCTCAATACCCTTCCCATACATGAACTTTTCAATCTGGAAGAAGGACAATTCGACTGTATCACGCTCTGGCATGTACTCGAGCATGTGCACGACCTACATGGCTACCTTGAAAAAATGCGGAAGCTGCTGAAGCCCGGAGGCGCACTGCTAATCGCAGTTCCCAACTACACCAGCACAGACGCACGCATTTATGGCGAATACTGGGCAGCATATGACGTACCACGCCATCTGTATCACTTCTCTCCTGTTTCCATGGATGTGCTTATGCAAAGCCACGGGTTCCAGATACGGGCGAAATATCCCATGGTGTTTGATGCATTCTATGTAAGCCTGCTTAGCGAGAAATACAGATCCGGGAAAGACCGCATGATTGCAGGTGCCTGGAACGGTTTCCGCTCCTACTGGAAAGCATGGCGGCATGTCAACAAATGTAGTTCTATTGTGTATGAGATGAAGGTGGAAGAAGTATCCTCATAACTTATTTTGATTACAATATAGAGAAAGCCCGTTCCGGTAATACCAGAACGGGCTTTTTCTATATACAAGTGTCAGACTATAACACTTCCGCCAGCTTCTTTTCCAATGCATCACCACGCAGGTTGCGGGCGATGATCTTACCCTGGGGGTCGATGAGGAAATTCTGCGGGATACCACGGATGCCGTACAGGCGGGCCACTTCATTGTCCCAGAATTTGAGATCGCTCACCTGCGTCCAGGTCAGTTTATCGTCTGCGATGGCTTTCAGCCATTTGTCTTTGGCATTGGGCTGATCGAGCGATACCCCGAGCACAGTGAAGTTTTTGCTTTTATACTTATCGTAAGCTGCTACCACATGCGGGTTTTCCGCACGGCAGGGTCCGCACCAGGAAGCCCAGAAATCGATCAGGGTGTATTTACCGCGGAAGTCGGCCAGTTTAACCGGCTTGCCTTCGGTATCGTTCTGTGTGAATTCGGGAGCCTGTGCACCAATCGCTGTCGCTTTCCAACCCGTCAGGGTTTTAGCGAAGGCTTCACCGCTGGCACCTTTCTGCACAGCGGGAGCGAAGGATTTGTAGAGTGTTTCCAGCTCATCGATATTATCGGGGAGGGAACCTGCGTATGCCTGCAATGCGTCCAGCGCAATGGGGGATTTGGTATTCGCTTTAATGAATGCCAGCTGCGCAGCCTTTTCTTCTTTCCGGATAGCTTCGTATTTAGCATTCCGCCCTTTCTGGAACTCTTCCGATTTACGGACATCGGGTGCTGCATCCGCATATTCCTTATTCACAGCCTCATATTGGGGCTTTGTAAACTTGAGGGCATTCTGATAGCGGGAGAAGTCTTCATTGAGCTTACCGCCCTTTACGATGGCATCGCTGAGGCCTTTATCACCTTTCACAACGATATCGCCTTTCTCCAGGTACAGGCTCAGCATATCCTGACGCATGGCCATGGCTTTACCAGGAACGGGAATAGGGCGTATAACCAGCGTGCCGCGTACTGCGGAGGGGATGGCCCCTTTAAATTGGAAAGCGCCGCCTGTCAGTTCCGAGGAGTCTGTAATGTTCTCAGCACCTTTACGATAGTACAGGTAAGCTTTGGAGGGTTCTTCCGGGCCTGCTATCTGCCCTTTGATCTGGAAGGGAATATCCTGCGCCAGGAGCGATAGTGGCAGCAGCATTCCCGCAAGGAGGAGGGTTTGTTTCATGATGAATGTGCGGTTTTATTGTTAAAACGGTCGGTTGTCGAGCGGTATATTCCAATGCGGATTATACTGCAGGATGGTATTGGCTATATTGAAAATGAATAAATCGGAATCCACCGCGGCTTCAAATGTTTCTGTGCCTAGTTTGTGAACGATTTTCGCTTTATGCCAGGGCTTACCGGCATCCGGAACAAAGCGCTTCAGGTCCAGTAACCGTTTGATTCCACTGGCAGGCAGCTCTCTCCTTCTTTCTTTCAGCACTTCCGCGATCACCTCATCCTGCGTGCCCATAACTACTTGCGGGGTACCCGTTTTGTAACGGTAGCGGCGTAGCAGGTTCAGATCGGTGATGGCTTCAGCCAGTTTCCCGGTCCGCGCATAAGCTTCCGCACGCATCAAAAGTACTTCCGGATAGGTGAAGCCCGATGTCAGCTGGGTCTTGGATCCGCGGTAATACTGGATCCGCTGGCCGTCATTGTAATCTACGCCATTATACGAAGTTTTGTACCCCGGAGCAGTCAGAAAAAAGTAATGATACCGTAAATCATTAGCCGCATCAAAGAGCGCAATGTATTCTTCAGAAGGGTAACTGCTGGACGAGCGTCCGGCACCACGGTCTTCCGACCGGTACAACAATATCTCACGGCTGTTGACGGCTTCAAGGAAGTTATCAGGTGCCTTGATGGTGCTGCTGATGGTGTTGGCAGGGTTGGTCCAGCTGAAATCGTTGAAGTTGTAGATCACTTTATCCGATCCTCCACTTGCCGTGGCTCCCGCCCAGGCGAGGTTGGCATAATGGGCAGCACTGTCGTACCTGCGGGTCCAGAGGTGATAATAAGCCAGCATGGCCTGAACGGCGGTCTTATTAGCACGGGAAGGCCAGTTGGTTGCCGCCGGAGCATCTGCAAGGGCTGCATGGAGGTCTTTCCCGGCAAGGCGGAACACTTCTTCCTGCGTGGAGAGATCAACCATTGGCGCATTGATGTCCGAATTAATGACATACGGAATAGTACGGGCATTATTTGCGGAACCCGGTTTGTAAACCGGGCCGTACAGGAGGTTGTGCAGGAAATACTGGAAGCCTCTTCCTGCGAGAGCCTGCGCCAGCACGGTACGGGCATATTGCCCGTCTTCCGCCCCAGCATCTGTCAGCTTCCCGATTCCGTCGATCACGTTGTTATAGTAGGAAGCCGCGCGGTAGGTACCCCAGTCCCAGAAATAATCCGAAGTATTGGGGTTACGGTAAGGTTTACGGAAAGTATAAGCATAATACCGGTCGATATTGGGATGGTTATTGGCTTTATAAGCCACTTTCCCCATCCCTTCAGACAATTCGAGGTTATCGTTCAGATAACCGGCCATACTGCCACCGTTGTTATCGAGGAAGATGTATTGTACCGTCCAGGTATGATCGAGCAGATGATCAAAATCCGCCACTTCGGAAGGGATCAGTTTCCCTTTGGGCTTTACGTCGAGATACTTGTTGCAGGCTGTGGTCAAAAGTCCTGCGAAAATGATGATGATATAGAATCGAATCTTTGTCATGCTGCCGGTTTTAAAGTGTGAACATGATGCCTACATACAATTCAGGACGCAGTGGCAGCGAGGTAAAGCCCTGCTCCGTAAAGGCGCCTGTTCCGCCGGAAGTATTGATCTCCGCGATCTCAGGGTCGCGGCGGTCGCTGTTGGCAGTGATCATCACCAGGTTGCGCGACTGGAAATACACCTTGCTGTCTTTGATACCTGCGCGCTTCAGGATAGACTGTGGTAAGGTATAAGCGAATGTAACGTCGCGGAGCTTGGCGAAGTTGGCGCTCTCCACCAGCACATCGCTGTAGGGGAAGTAGAACATATCCATATTCCAGCTGGTGAGTTTAGGATAGATGGTATGTGCTTCGTCACCCGGTTTGCGCCAGCGTTCGGCTACGTGCTTGTTGATGTAATTGGAGCCGGTGAAGGCATCTTGCCGGAGTACGTTCCCCGTGCGTGCAATGATCATGAAAGAAAAGTCGAAGTTCTTGTAGCTGAAGGTATTCGTCATACTCATCACATACGGTGGCCGCAGGGTTCCTGCATATACGAGGTCGCCCACTTTGGCATTGCCTCCGCCTGTCTTCTTGCCTTCGCTGTCAAAGAACTGCGCTACACCGTTATTGTCAAGTCCGGCATAACGGTAAGCATACAACGCATCCAGCGGATCGCCTTCTTTGCGGATAGCAGCGTTGGTGAGGCTGGAAGGATAAATGTATGCCACATTATATTCCTTCACGGTATTCTTATTATAAGCGAAAATGAACTGACTGTTCCAGATAAAATCTTTCTTCTTCAGTACATCAGATTCCAGTGAAATCTCAAATCCCTGATTGAGGATCTTACCGGCATTCTTCACCTGACTGGTAAACCCTTTGGTGGGGTCCATGGCATCGGAAGCAAGTACATCGGTACTCAGTTTACGATAGTAATCCAGCGTCAGGCGCAGGCGGTTGTTGAATGCGCCAAGGTCTGTACCGGCATTGAACACGTTTGTTTTTTCCCAGCGCAGACTGTTGTTCGGCGGAGAAGAAATGTTGTAGTTCACATCACCGGTGAGGGTAGAAAATACTGTGGGGGCGATGATGAGGAAAGGACCGCTGGTGAGGGAGATGTTCCCGTTAACACCATACGAACCGCGGATATTGAGTTTATTGATCCAGGCTACGTCGAAGAACTTCTCTTTGCCGAGCTTATAAGTACCGCCTGCGCTCCATAAAGGCTTGTAGCGGAATTTGGGATCGGTGCCGAAGAAGTTGGTCTGATCCAGCCGGATGGAGCCGCTCAGGATAAAACGCCCGTCGTATTCATACGAGCCATTGGCGTACCAGCTTACGAAACGGTTATCACCAAAGCTGATGGAACCAATGGAAGCCGAGGGCCGGTTGTTACCCAGCATATCGCTGTTATAAAGACCGGCATTGTAATCCGCATGGTTGAATGTTGCGAAGGTACCTGCCTGATCGTTGTACCCGAAACGGGTGGGATAGGTATTGTTATCGGTTTTAGCCTGACTGATCTCCATCCCTGCAATGGCCGCCACGTAATGCTTCAGGCCAATGTTACGGTTGAAGCCCAGCTGTCCGCGCAGCATGTAATACTGCGTTGCACCGCGGCTTTCATTGACCATGGCGCCATCCGGAATATAGTGTTTGGCGGGATTGGCGATGGATGTGGCATCGCTGAAGCCGAGGCGCATACGGTAAGAATTCTTGTCGTATACCGAGCGGGAATTAGCATACCCTCTCGACCAGTTGCCACCCAGTTCTGCAGTAAGCCCATTTATAATCGTGGCCTGCACGTTACCGCCGAAACGGACAAGGAGGTTCTGCGTAGAAGTGGTTTCCAGCTTGAGGTCTTCGAGGGGATTATAATACAATGGCTTAAGGCCTGGGATCAGGGCATAACGCTCATCGCGCTTCACGTTGCGGGTGAAGAGTTGTGCGGGATTGCCATTTGCATCTATAACCGGACTGTATGGCTGGATGAGTGATGTGGAAGTAAAGGCGAACATATCGTTCCACTGCCGCACGGGCGCTTTGGTGGTAGCGTAGTTCACGTTGGTGAATAGGCTCACTCCGAGGTTTTTCACCGGCCGCCAGTCGTTCTTGAAATCCAGGATCAGGCGGTTATCGCTGTTGCCGATGGTATTGTTATCGTTAGTGATGTAGCGCAGGGCTGCATTCAGTGAATTCTTTTCATTACCGCCGGACAGCGAAATATTATGCTGCTGGTTGAACTGATGGCGGAAGTAATTTTCTTCCAGCAGTTTACCGGCATCCGTATTTTTCAACTGATTAATACGGTCATCTACTTCTTTTTCTGTTTTCCAGCCCTGATTCTTCGCCAGCAGGAGGTAATTCACTTCGCTGAGCGACCCGTAAGTGTTGTAGGTATTGAGATACGAGTTGGGGTCCTGGTTGAAGAGGTCGGTTTCTGCATCGATGTAATCTGCGGGTGTTGCGCGGTTGAGGTAGCTTACCTGCGGTTTAAGGGTGATGCCGGTAGAGCCTCTGTATTGTACACGCATTGAACCCGGACGGCCCTTGCGGGTGGTGATCACGATCACTCCGTTGCTGGAACGCGCTCCGTAGATGGATGCAGCCACAGCATCTTTCAGTACGGTAATGCTCTCTATATTATCGATATTGATACTTTCGAGATCGCCCTGAGTGGGGTACCCGTCTACTACCAGCAGGGGCTTCCTTTCGGCGGTGATGGTGGATACGCCGCGGATCTCCACATTCCCTTCCTTCGATATCACCACACCGGCAGCCTGGCCTTCGAGGGCAGCCCTGAGGTCTGGACGCAGTTTGGCTTCGAGGCGGGCAGGGGAAATGAAGGAGAAGGAGCCGGTGGCTCTTTCCGCAGAAATAGACTGATAGCCGGTATTTACCACCTGCACGGCCTCCAGCTTACTGGATTCGGGCTGCAGGCGGATGTTCACGGCAGTACGGCCGCCTAATGCTATTTCCTGCCGGGTAAACCCTATGAAGGTGAATTCCAGTACGGCACCGGGATCTACCCCTGTCAGCTGAAACTCCCCGTTCTCATTAGTGAGCGCACCACGTACGGAGCCTTTCACTTTCACGGATACCCCGGCAAGCGGTGCCCCGCCGGCATCGGTAACCCGGCCGGTAATGGTAACTGCTATTTCAACCGGCGCCACCGTCCTTACCCTCGGCATCGCGAGGAGAATAACGGTTTTGTCTTCAATGGTAAAGTTGAGCCCCTGAGGCTCCAGCACCTGTTCCAGCACCTCCCTTACAGGAAGCGCCTTTACGCTAACGGTAACGGGTACCGTACGCGACAGCAGATCGTTGTTGTAGAAAACTATATACCCCGACTGCCGCTGGATGGCTTTGAAAACATCCGTTAGTGGCGCGTTGCGGACTGCCAGCGTTACTCTTTGAGAGCTCGCCGTAGCGCTTACATGCAGGAAGCCGGTCAGTAAGAAAATGGTTGATAATTTCATAGCTCTCCACAAAACTTTGTGATGGTACAAAGCATCAAAAAAAAGCATAGATTTGACTTTGGTGATAAAAATTGGTTAAGCGTCAATTGTATCGCCCCCAGGCCGGTGATGTTAGCGCATCTCCGGTCTTTTTTATTTCGGGCAAATGGTTGGTGTCTGTAATTACTCTGTCAATAAGCAAATCAATTTTAAAGTGTGATGTAATTATTTACCGGATAACGGTTATTACCCGTCCTTCTACCCTGAATTTCACCTGGTAATTCTCCAGGATACGGAGTACGCTGGTGAGTGGCAGGCTCCGCTGCATCCCGCCCCCGAAGCGGAGTTCAGACACATCCGTTTCGTAGCGGACTTTCACATCATACCAGCGTTCCAGTTCTTTCATCACCGTTTCTATGTCCGCATCACTGAAGTTGAAGAATCCGTTCTTCCATGCTACTGCCTGATCGGTATCGCAGGGCCGAATGCGTATCTGTCCGTTCAGTTGCACCGCCTGCTGCCCGGGTACCAGCTCCTTTGTATTTACAGCCACTGCACCTTCGAGGAGAGTTACTGCAGAGGGTACACCGTCATAGGCAGAGATGTTGAAGTGCGTGCCCAGTACCTGTACATCTATGCCGCTTTCCGTTTTCACCATAAAGGGTTTCGATGCATCTTTCGCTACTTCGAAATAAGCTTCCCCTGTCAGTTCCACTTTACGTTCCTTTCCGGGGAATGCCGTAGGGAAACGTAATTCTGAGGCGGCATTGAGCCAAACGTTGGTACCATCAGGCAGGGTAAGCCGGAACTGCCCACCTCTTGGTGTGACCAGTGTGTTCCAGGCTGCCACGGTAGATGGCTCATCTCCCGCATATTCCACCTGCCCGTTCTGCAGTTTACGGATCTGTGTACCGCCCTGTTGTGCCAGCTTACCTTCGGCCGCAGCATCCAGGTCTATTACCTGTCCGCTTGCGAGCGTAAGAGAAGCACGGTTACCACCGGGAGGTATGTCATTCTTATACCGCCCTTCCATAGATACGGCTGCTGCGGGCAGTTGCTCTTTATGGAGAAACATCCAGGCCCCTGCAGCCAGTATCCCTGCTACAGCTGCGGCAGCTGTCCATTTCCACCAGTGGCGCCTGATTGGCACCACCGGTGCTCCGGTATCTGCTTCCAGGATACGCTGCCTTACCGCTTCCCAATGGGCAGGATCGTATTCCCCGTCGCCATCGGCCGATGCTTCCATCATATCCGACAGCAGGCTTATGAAAAGAGCTTCATTACTTTCATCCTGCAACAATTTGCTGAGTTCCTCCGTTTCTGCCGTTGACATGCGGCCATGGAGATGCAGACCAAGTAAATGCCTTAGTTTATCTTCCTGCATAAAATCGTAAGTTCATTTGTGGAATAGTGCCAGTCGCTCTGAGGCTTACAGCCCCGCTACTATATAAGAATCCGCTGAAAAGAGAAAGGACCTATCGGCCCGAAAAAATATTTTAAAGACAAATCAGCAGCAACAGGGAAATGAGCAGCCCATGGCGCCCCAGGTAGTTGCGGATATCTTTCAAAGCCAGTACCAGTGTGTTCTTCACTGAATTAGGAGAAAGCCCCAGTGCTTCCGCTATCTCCGGGATCGTCATCCCCTCCTGGCGGCTCATGGTAAAGATGCGCCTGCGCTGTGCAGGCAACTGCGATACGGCTTCCGTGATAAGGCGGCGCGTATCCCGCATGGAGATCTCGGCAGTCAGATTATCATCTCCCTCCTCTCCCACTCCTGCACCCGTACGCAACCGCATCTCTCGCGCTTCCTTTCTGAGCCAGGTGTAACACTCATTGGCCACCACTTTATACAGCCATGCTTTCGGCTGCTCTACGGCCGGCAGCTTATCGCGACTGAGCCACAGGCGCAGGAAAGAGGCCTGTACCACTTCTTCTGCGGCAGCCTGCTGCTTTACCATGCGGAGTATGAAAGGATAGAGTGCCGGTACGGAATGCCGGAAAAGTATGCCGAACGCTTCTTCGTCTCCATCACTGATCCGGTTAAACAGTTGGTTGATGTTAATTGGCAATAGTTGGTCCATGTATGCGCTGTGTCATCCGGTTATCTGCTGTCAGATAAAAGTACAGAAAATGAAGTATTGTTTTCCGCAGGAACAAAAAAAAAGCCGGTCAATAATTGACCGGCTTTACTTTCTATTAACATGCGTTACGCCGCCTTTTTGCGGACTGGCGCTACTTTCGCTTTCTTCGGATGCACCAGTTTCATCTCATCAATGAGGTGTTTGGCACCCGCAAATTTATCGACTACGAATAATACGTAGCGGATATCCACCATGATATTGCGGCAGATGGATGCATCGTAATTGATATCACTCATCGTGCCTTCCCACGTACGGTCGAAGTTAAGACCGATGAGGTTGCCATAAGCATCCAGGGCCGGACTGCCGGAGTTCCCCCCGGTAGTATGGTTAGAGGCGATGAAGCATACGGGCATTTTCCCGTTTTGCCCGTACTGTCCGTAATCCTTACTGGCATACAGTTCACGGAGCTTTTCGGGTACGTCGAATTCATAATCGCCCGGTTTGTATTTCTCCATCACACCATCCAGTGTGGTCATGAAATCGTATTCCACGGCATCGCGGGGCGCATAGCCGCCTACTTTACCGTAGGTGAGGCGCAGCGTGCTGTTGGCATCGGGGTAAAAGCGGCGGTCTTTCAGCACATCCATTTGCGCCTGCATATAACGGCGCTGGAGGCGATTTATATCCGCCTGAATGGCATCATGCTGTTTGCTGACCAGTTCGGAATAGCCGTTGCGCAGGCCTATGAGGAAACGCGTGGCGGGGTCTTTCCAGATATCAGTTGCCACAGTGGCATACGGCCGGTCTACAAATGCTTTAAGCGCCGCATAGTTCGTTAAGGCCGATTTGCTGTAGAGGTGATTAGCCGTGGTGCGCCCGTCCTTATTCGTTTCCATCCAGATCTGGTAGCCTTCGCCACCAATCTTGTTGGAAGGCACTTCTTTAAAGTACAGATCGAACAGCGCTGTGGCCACATCCCTGTCTACGTCGTTGTTATAATTTTTGAAAGATGTTTCCGCTGTGGCAAGAAACTTGTCACGCAGGGCGGGATACTTATCCTCGCCTTTGTTACGCGTATCCTGTATCATATTCACGAGGTTGTTGGCCAGCGTGAGCATTTCCACATTGCGGACTAACTCAGTGTAATAATCGCGGGCTACGGCGTAAGGTGCCAGGTCTGAATACAACTGGTTGAGTGAATCCAGCAGGGCACCGTATTCGGAATTTGTACCGGCCAGCTGACGAAAGCGTGATTCGTAGGCCAGCTTACGCGCTATACCTTTCGTTTGGCGTACACCCTGCATCTCCCCGATCCACTTCTTCCAGGCGTTGGCTGTAGAAGCCTGTTTGGCGGCGTACTGAATTTTGATCTGCTCGTCTTTACGCATGTATCCGTCAATTACTTTGAGGGCAGCATCACGCATCCCAACGCGGGCAGGGTCCTGTCCTTCCACCGTAAGTTTCATGGCATTGGAGGGCATATACTCATTCGTACGGCCGGGGAAGCCGAACACCATGGTAAAATCGTTTTCCGCCACACCGTCGAGCGATATGGGCAGGAAGTGTTTCGGGTTCAGGGGCACATTTTCAGCGCTGTATTCGGCCGGTTTATTGTCTTTCCCGGCATATACGCGGAAGATGGAGAAGTCACCCGTATGACGGGGCCACATCCAGTTATCGGTATCTGCACCGAATTTGCCGATGGAGGAAGGCGGAGCGCCTACGAGGCGAACGTCTTTATATGTTTCTGTCACGAACAGGAAATACTGGTTGGCTTCGAAGAAGGGCTTTATGAGCACTTCCTGCCACGATTCCTTAACTGCGCCGGATTTAATACCGTTGAGGTTTTTATCGATGGCCGACTGGCGCTCTCTTTCATTCAGAGAAGCACTTACACCGGCCAGGGCCTGTTTGGTCACATCTTCGATGCGGACGATAAATGTTGCGGTAAGGCCCGGGTTGGGCAGTTCTTCGCGGAGATTACGCGCCCAGAAGCCCCTGTCGAGGTAATTATTCTGAAGGGTGGTATGCTTCTGTATAGCGTCGAATCCGCAATGGTGGTTAGTGAGCAGCAGTCCTTTGGAGGAAATGATCTCTCCCGTGCAAAAGCCGCCAAAGCTTACGATGGCATCTTTCAGGCTCCCTTTATTCACATTATAAATGTCGGAAGCGCTGATTTTCAACCCCATTCCTTTCATCTCTTTTTCATTCAGCGAGCCCAGCAGATGGGGGAGCCACATCCCTTCCGTTGCGGAAGCGGTGATGTTGACGGCGAGTAAGGACCCCAAAAGCAGGTATAGCTTGATAGTTTGCCGCATAAGTTTGATTTGGTGAAACAAAGCGGCAATTTAAGGAAAGCGCGGAACATGAAAAAGGCCGTCCTGTTAAGGGACGGCCTTTCATATATGCGGTAAATGTGCATTACAGGTGGATCGCCTCGCCGTAAGCCGCTTCAATGGCATCTTTCACCGCTTCAGCCATAGTTGGGTGCGGGTGGATGCTGTTCAGCACTTCCTGGTAAGTAGTTTCCAGTGTGCGTGCGGTAACGGTTTGAACGATGGCTTCAGTTACATTGGCACCAATCATATGGGTACCCAGCCATTCGCCGTATTTAGCATCGAAGATCACTTTTACGAAACCTTCGGTAGCACCCGCGCCTACAGCCTTGCCGGAAGCCGAATAAGGGAATTTACCCACTTTCACTTCGTAGCCTGCTTCTTTCGCCTGCTTTTCGGTATAACCTACAGAAGCGATCTCTGGTGCGCAATAAGTACAGCCCGGTACGTTGTTGTAATCAACTGGCGTGGGCTTATGATGGAATTTCTTCTCGTTGTAAGCAATGGCTTCCACGGCAATGATTGCTTCGCGGGAAGCAACGTGTGCCAGAGCCTGACCGGGAACGATGTCACCGATAGCGTATACGCCGGCTACGTTGGTAGCGTAGTACTTGTCTACCAGCACTTTACCTTTATCAGTTTTTACACCGAGGGTTTCAAGGCCGATGTTTTCGATGTTGGCAGAGATGCCTACAGCGCTCAATACCACGTCTGCTTCCAGTGAAATTTCGCCGGTGGCGGTTTTCACTTTGGCTTTAACGCCGGTTTTGGTAGCTTCTACTGCCTCTACGGAAGCGTTGGTCATTACTTCAATGCCTTTCTTCTTGTAGATTTTCTCCAGTTCTTTAGAAATATCTTCGTCTTCAACCGGAACGATGCGCGGCATGAATTCAACGATGGTCACTTTCGTGCCCATTGTGGCGTAGAAGTAGGCAAACTCAACGCCGATGGCGCCGGAACCTACCACAATCATGCTTTTAGGCTGGGTGGGGAGGTTCATAGCCTCACGGTAACCAATGATGGTTTTACCGTCGATCTTCAGGTTGGGGAGCTCGCGGGAGCGGGCACCGGTAGCCAGAATAATATGTTTTGCTTCGTGCACAGTAGCTTTACCGTCTTTATCGGTTACTTCCACCTGGCCTTTTGCTTTCAGTTTGCCATTGCCCAGTAGCACGTCGATTTTGTTCTTCTTCATGAGGAACTGTACGCCCTTGCTCATTTTGTCGGCCGCGCCACGGGAGCGTTTAATCACCGCGGGAAAATCAGCCTTCGCTTCGCCTACGGTCACGCCGTAATCTTTGGAATGCTGGATATATTCCATTACCTGCGCAGATTTCAACAATGCCTTGGTTGGGATACATCCCCAGTTCAAACAGATACCGCCTAAATTCTCACGTTCTACTACCGCTGTTTTGAAACCCAGTTGTGAAGCCCGGATAGCCGCCACGTATCCACCGGGACCACTACCAATTACGATTACGTCGTATGCCATATTGCTTGATTTTTAAAATAAACGTGGCAAATGTAGTAAAAAAAAGTAAAGGGAGCTATGATTCAAAAAGGCTCCCCTTCCGGGGAGCCTTCCAAATATCTGTAAGCCGCTGTTAGCGAAGATCTACCACCTCCACGCCAGGGTGCTTTTTGGCGTCGAAAGTGAACATATCATCCGTTACCGTGCCGTTGGGCTGGAAACTGCTGATCTCGTATGTATAGCGGTTGCCGTTTTTCTCAAAAACTTTCATCCGTGCCAGCGTCTGGGTTTTCTTGTCCACATCCAGCAGTACTTTGAAGAAGGTTTTGGATTTATCAGTCGGTGTCAGCTCAATATTCTGTAATACTTTGCCCTTTTCGGTGGTTTCCCCGTTCAGTTTGTACAGGAAATCCTTGTCGTAGAAGTTCGTGAAGATCTTTGCCGGAGTCATGCCCTGGCTGCTTTGGTCCACATTGTTAATGGTAACCTCGTTCACGTCTTTAGCGTAGGTCCAGGAAGTTTTGTTGTCGCTGATGATTTCCTGGTCGCCCATTACCACTTTATATTTCGCGCCTTTCAGGTATACTGCTCCTTTCTTGGAATCGGTCACGCTGTTATTGGCGCCTTCCACCTTCAATACAAAATTGGCGATAACAGATTTCAGGGACTTGAATTTTTTGCTCACATTGTCCAGCACTACCTTGGCCTTGGGGTCACTTTTACCCTGTTGTGCCATGGCGCCGCTCATCAATCCGCAAAGAATCAGGCCCGTAAATACCGTTTTCTTGATCATTCTGTTCATTTTAAGTTAATTCTCAGGTAATATAGACAAATGCTGTGCCGATCCGTTTAATTAGCCCTGTTAAAGAATTGCAAAATTATTACAAATTATCTTTATAACATACTATTGAGGATCTCATCGAGGTCTGCTTCCGTTTTCACATTCACTTCCCGGGCCTTACTGCCCATATTCGGACCAACGATGCCTGCAGCCTCCAGCTGGTCCATCAGCCTGCCCGCACGGTTATACCCCAGCTTCATCCTGCGCTGCAGCAATGAAGTGGAACCCTGCTGGTTCTGAACAATAACGCGGGCTGCTTCTTCAAACAGGGGATCACGGTCTGCAAGGCTGAAATCTTTCCCTTCCATGTCTTTCTCATCAATATACTCCGGTAGCAGGAAGGCATCCGGGTAGCCGCGCTGGCCGCCGATGAATTCCGCTACGCTTTCCACTTCAGGTGTATCTACGAAGGCGCACTGGAGACGTACCACTTCCCCGTTAAAAGAAATAAGCATGTCGCCCTGCCCGATAAGCTGCTCTGCACCGCCTGTATCGAGGATAGTGCGGGAGTCGATCTTAGAGGATACCTTGAACGCGATACGGGCCGGGAAGTTGGCTTTGATGGTACCGGTGATGATATTTACGGAAGGGCGCTGAGTGGCAATAATGAGGTGGATACCTACGGCACGGGCCAGCTGTGCCAGTCGTGCGATGGGCATCTCCACTTCCTTACCCGCTGTCATGATCAGATCCGCGAACTCGTCGATCACCAGTACAATAAACGGCAGGTAACGATGCCCTTTCAGGGGGTTAAGGCGCCGCTGGGTGAACTTGGCATTGTATTCCCGGATGTTACGGGTACCGGCTTCTTTCAGCAGGTCATACCGCACGTCCATTTCAATACAAAGCGCGTTCAGTGTATGCACCACTTTCTTGGTATCGGTGATGATCGCGTCTTCCTCTCCCGGCAGCTTGGCCAGGAAGTGTTTCTCGATGAGCTTGTAGAGGCTCAGTTCCACCTTCTTCGGATCTACCAGTACAAACTTCAGTTGTGAAGGGTGTTTTTTGTACAGCAGGGAAACGAGCAGTGTATTGATACCTACCGACTTACCCTGCCCTGTGGCACCAGCCATGAGCAGGTGCGGCATTTTGGCGAGGTCGGCGATAAAGTTTTCGTTGTCGATCTTTTTACCGATCGCAATGGGCAGATCCATCTGGCTGTGCTGGAATTTATCCGATGCCAGCATGTTCCGGAGCGATACGATGGTTTTCTTCACATTAGGCACCTCAATACCGATGGTACCACGGCCCGGAATGGGGGCGATGATACGGATGCCCAGTGCGGAAAGGCTCAGCGCGATATCATCTTCCAGGTTTTTGATCCGGGAGATGCGCACTCCTGCTGCAGGTACAATCTCGTACAAGGTAACGGTTGGCCCTACGGTAGCACTGATCTTCTGGATGGAAATATCGTAGTTCTTGAGGGTGTCGATGATCTGGTTCTTGTTCTTTTCCAGTTCTGAGGCGTCCTGCACGATCTTATCAGACCCGTGGTTCTCCAACATTTCGAGAGAGGGGTATTGATAATCGCGTAGGTCGAGGGTAGGCTCGTAAGGATCTGCAGTAACCACTTCGCGGACAGGTACGATCTCTTCCACTTCTTCATCCGTAGGATCTTCATACACCGGCTTGATCTCGAAGGCTACATCATCCGTACGCGGCTTCTTAGGCGCAGGCGGCGGAATATCGAGCTGGATGGGAGCAGGCGGTGCTTCAACAACCGGTGCAGGCTCAGGCTCAGGCTCAGGATCAGGTTCGTGGATGGTAAGTTTCAGCTCTTCCAGCGCCAGATCTTCCGGCTCAGGTTGCTCTTCTTTTTCGATCAGCTGCAGTTCGCCATCAAATTCCTCTTCTTCTTCCCGGAATACAGGTGCGCCATCACCTTTAAGTCCGTTGTTACGGGCACTGGCTGCAGGTGCAAACCGGCTGTTATCTTCCTCCCCTTCATCTTCCGCTTCTTCTTCCGGATAAGCAGGTACAACTGCTTTAGCAGGTTTAGCCTGCTTTTCGGGCCATTTAAAGTCGAGGTTGAACTTCCAGATGAGCCAGCAGATGCCCGAAGTAATGAGCAGCAGGCCTGTACCGGTTTTACCGAGGAAGCCGCTTACCCACTTGTTCAGCGCATCGCCCATGGCACCACCCCATGGGAAGGCTGATTTACCGGTGAGGAATGCGAAGGTCATGCTGAGGAACAGCAGGCCAAAGAGGATATATTTCACATTGCGCCAGAAACGGAAAACCCGCCGGCCAACAATGAAATTGATGCCTATGATAAAGAAGAAATAAGTGAACAGGTACGAGGCGATGCCGAAGCCTTTAAAGAAAAACCAGTGCGATGTAAACGCACCGAGCCTTCCCAGCAGGTTACCCACTTCCACATCATCGCGGAAGAGTACGGAGGAAGAATAACGGAATACCTTATCCTGATCCTCTTCCCAGGTAAAGAGGTATGATGTGAACGCGATGAAGCAATACAATGCCAGCAGCAGAAAAACCGCGCCCAGCACTTTATGGGTGCGCTCATCCTTCACCAGTTCCCGCACTTTCACCTCCGGTTCCTTGTCCGGTTTAAGGACATCCGGACTGGGTGGTTGCTCTTTCTTCTTTTTTGGTTCTTTCTTCTCTGATTTCAGTTTGTTTCCTGCCATAATCGGAATCAAAATTAACTATTGCGGTGCCAATCGCGGAAATTATTTCCTGAGGCCGGTTGTTTGCCGGATCCATTCGGTCATTTCGCCAAGGGCAGCCGGGGATATGGTTTCCGTCAGCGTCCGGTATTCCGTAAGCTGACAGGTTTTACATTGTTGAAAAAGATGGTTGAGGCCCGGCAGCTCCCTAACTGTAGCTTTCGGAACACCTTCCCGCCATCCTGCGAGATTCACTTTGCTGATCACCTGGATGTCTTTATCACCATTCAGTACCAGCACAGGGCATTTCACTTTGGCAAAATAGGGTTTTGGATCGAAACGGACGATGGAAAGGTATTCATGTGTCAGATATTGTGACGAAACGGTTTGCACGAAGCGGTCCTCATCCATTGCTTTCTGCGCCCCCGCGTTCTCCCCGTACTGCTTTTTAGCATTGCTGATGATGCGTGCTTTCAATGCCACGGTATCTTTTTCCTGCATAATAGCATCCATCATGGAACGCTGGTAACTCATCTGGGATTTAATGAGGCTATCACCGGCATTGTACTGCCGCAGGATGGCATCTGTCTGGCTCATGATAATCTCAGCCCCGTTCACACCCGGGCCAGCCATGGAAACGAGGAAAGCCACAGCAGGGTTTTCTGCCGCCAGGATCAGTCCGATAGCACCGCCTTCGCTATGCCCCACCACGCCTATTTTCCGGGTATCCACATCAGCACGGCCTTTCAGGTATGCCAGGGCAGCTGCAGCATCCCGGGTAAAATCTGCAATATCGCTTCCCTTCATTTGTCCACGGCTTTCCCCTACCCCACGATCATCGTACCGCAGCACGGCGATGCCGTTCTTCGCGAAATGATCTGCGATTACGAGGAAGGGTTTATGCCCCAGCAGCTGGCTGTTCCTGTCCTGCGGACCACTGCCGGAGATAAGTATCACCGTGGGATGCTTACCGGGTGCATCCGGCCGGGTAAAGGTGCCTGCCAGTGAGAAACTGTCTTTCGTATTGGGGAAATACACATGCTCCACATGATAGGGGTACTTGGGCTTTGGTTCCTGCGGGCGCTCCTGTGCACGGACTGTAAGTCCTGCCACCATAACAACCAATAGCAGATAGCTGCGCATAATGCTGATTTTAATATTGTAAGCCGGGAATACTTCCCTTTGCGGGGGTAAATTAACTTTTTTTCTGACTGTAAATCGAAAACCGAAACCCCTATAATATACAAACAGGGCGCAGCATTATAATTGCTGCAGCCCTGCCGGTAAGTATTATTATTGTTCAGGTAAACTCTGATTATTTCTTCAGTACGCCAACGAGCAGGCATATCCACCCTGCGATAAACAGGAGGCCGCCGATGGGTGTGATGGCACCGATGCCCCGCAGGCCAACGGTTTCCGTGGCTTTGAGGAAAGTGAGCACATACAGGGAACCGGAGAAAAGGAGGATGCCCAGAAGGAACAAGCGGCCGGCCCATATGAGGGATGGTGATGGCAGATGCGCATACAAAATACCCACGGCCAGCAGTGCGAATACGTGATAGAACTGGTAAGTAACACCGGTCTGGAAGGTGCTTACGGTTTCCGGCGGCACCAGTTCTTTCAGTTTGTGAGCCCCGAAAGCGCCGAGTATTACGGAAAGGGCGCCAAGGGCGGCGGCCCAAACTAAAAACGATTTATGCATGGTGGATCAGTTTGTCAAAAGTCTCCAAAGATATCTCATCGTCACTGATGATCACCTGACTTTGCTCATAATACGGCTGGCGTTCCAGCAATTTCTTTTCGGTAAAGGCAGCCAGATCTTCCGGTGTAAGATCCTGGATCAGGGGGCGTTTATGCTGCTTGCGTTGCAGGCGCTCCACCATCAGGCCTACCGAAGGGTTCAGCCAGATGGTTTTACCCGATTCGTTCATGAAATCCATGGTATCGGAAAAACAGGGGGTACCGCCGCCGCAGGAAATGATGAAACGGTTGTTATCCAATACCAGCTCCCTCAGCAGTTTGCTTTCCTGCTCCCGGAAGTAAGTTTCGCCTTTGGTATTGAAAATATCGGCAACAGGCATGCCTTCTGCCTCCACGATCACATCATCAAGGTCATAAAAAGGCAAGTCCCAATGCGCGGCTAGCTGCTTGCCCCAATAGGATTTTCCGGCTCCCATAAACCCCAAGAGAAAAATTTTCATTGCTGGTTCGGTTGTTTGTTTTCCCCGGCCGTCCAGGCGAGGCATAGGTTATTGTCGATGATGTATTGCAGATCCAGACAGGCCATCCTGTCATCTTTCAAAAAGTCGCAAACGAGCATACCCGCCTGTTGGAGGGGGAAAGCCTGCAGCTGCATATTGGCCTTAAAGTCCAGCCCGCCCAGTCCATACCATTTGTAAACGGCCTCCTTGGCCGACCAGCAAACGGTCTGATGCTCCAGCCGTTGGTCCGGGTGGAGGAATGCTCTTTCCCTTCCGGCGAGGAACTTATGGGCTACCCTGCCTATTTTGGGCTGTACGTTTTCGATATCGATGCCCACGTGTTCGCGGGTACTCACGATGGCAGCGGCATAATCGCCACAATGCGAGATGGAAAAATAGTAAGGATTTCCCGGAATATACGGTTTTCTGGTGTCGAGTATGCGAATCTCATGTACGGGGAGTTCGGGGAACAGTTCTACAAGCAGATACCGCCCCGCAAAATGCTGGAGCCGCTTATGGGGGTGATGGACGCCGGGATCGATATTGACACGCTCCCTGAAAAACCTTTCTTCTTCACCAATTTTCCACACTCCCAGCCGGGTGGCCGGATCTATTTGTATCGTTCGTATTAAAGCCATAAATTCGCCGCTTAAACGCGAATTTAACAGGAATTAAGCAACCGGCCTAACCTAAACACCATCACGCATGATCTTGTCTGACAAAAGAATTCTGGAAGAAATAGAAAAGGGCACCATCGTGATCGACCCTTACGACCGGCAATACCTCGGCACCAACTCGTACGACGTACATCTGGGTAAATACCTGGCAACGTATGCCGACCGGGTGCTGGATGCCCGCAGGCATAACGAGATCATTCATTTCGAAATCCCTGAAGAAGGATTTGTACTGCAGCCCAACACCCTTTACCTCGGTGTAACGCTCGAATATACCGAAACCCATGCCCACGTGCCCTTCCTCGAAGGCAAAAGCAGTACCGGCCGCCTGGGTATCGATATCCATGCCACCGCCGGCAAAGGCGATGTAGGCTTCTGCAACACCTGGACGCTGGAGATCTCCTGCGCCCAGCCCGTACGCATCTATGCCGGCATGCCCATCGGGCAGCTCATCTACTTTGTGGTGGAAGGCCAGATTGAAACACTTTACAACAAGAAAGGCAACGCCAAATACAACGGCCGTACCGTTCGCCCCGTTGAGTCCATGATGTGGAAGAACGAGTTCTAGCCAAACAACGCATTACCTGAAAAGGGGCTGCACCATCCGGTGCAGCCCCTTTTTTACGCCCTCCAGCCTCAGAAACCTGCGCTAAAACTTATTCATCCCCCCGGTAACCCGGTTTACAGGAGTATTTGCCCCGCCCCTTTAAAGCAGAAGAACCTCACTTTTACTTCATGACAAAAGCGCAGTTACCGGGGAGATAAGCCGCCCTTAAGCCGCCTTTAAGCCGCCCATATCCCGCCCATAAGCCGCCCCTATATAGAGGCGGCTTATCTACGGCTTATCCCCGGGTTGAGTACGGTTGAAATACGGTACATCTTAACTACTCACCCTGATGCAGGACGGGTATAACATACAGGATTCCAATCTCAGGCAGGCAGGCTCCTAACAGCAAAAAGGGACCTGCTCATTGTTGAGCAGGTCCCTTTTTTATGATAAGGTATTGATTTACAGAAGCATTTACTCCATAGCGCCGTAAGCAAGTATCCTGAACTTACGGACGAACTCACCGTACCAGGCATAGGGGCTTACGTTGGTGAACACCAGCATCACCACCCCTTCCTTCGGGTCAATGGTATATTCGGAGCAATAAGCCCCGCCCCAGGTGAGGGAACCGGGACTGGCCTGATCACCATAGCGGGTATCTTCCGTAATGATCTGCAGCCCCAGCCCGAATTTATCGTTGCGGTCCCATACAAAGCTGTTCCCGATCTGGTTACGACCCATTAGCTCCACCGTTTTGCGGGACAGGAGGCGAACATTGTTGAAACTGCCGCCATTGAGGACCAGCTGGCAGATTTTGGCGTAATCGGAAGCGGTACTGACGAGGCCGGCCCCACCGAGGTACAGCGTTTGCTTCCCGGCCACCGGGTAGGTACGGTTCGCTTCACTGGTATGAATGGTTAACGGGGCATCGAGGGTGCCTTTGGCATACAGCTCCACGAGGCGGCCGGCTTTGGCGGGTGGCAGGTAGAAGTAGGTATCATTCATACCGAGGGGGGTAAAAATCCGTTCGTGGAAGAAGTCTTTCAGGCTTTTACCGGAAATCACTTCCACAATACGCCCGGCCACATCGGTATTGTAACCATAAGTGAACTGCTCCCCGGGGTCGTGTGTAAGAGGGCGTTTGGCTACCTGTTTAATCAGCTCTTCCATGGTAAGGCCCTTCAGATCGCTGAGGTATACACTGGGCTCTTTCACTGTGGGGTGCTGATAGGGAATGCCTGCGGAATGCGACAGCAGGTGGCGGATGGTAGGCGGTGTTTTAGGCGGGCGTGTACCTCCTTCCGGGGTAAGCACCTGTACGTCTTTAAACTCGGGGAGGAATTTGGCGATGGGATCGTCGAGGAACAGGCGCCCTTCTTCGTAGAGCATGAGCATGGCCACGGTAGTTACCAGTTTGGTTTGTGAGGCGATGCGGAAAATATCGTCGGTACGGGCGGGCTTTTTCTTTTCGAGGTTGCTGAACCCAAAGGCTTTATGGTGAACGATCTGCCCTTTGCGGGCAATGAAAGTTACGGCGTTGGGGGTAAGCCCTTTAGCAACGGCGGCTTCAAAGAAGCTGTCTATCCGCTGCAGGCGGACTGCAGAAAACCCTGCAGTGGCGGGATTGGCGGCTTTGCGGAAGGCTTGCTGGGCGGTGGTGGAAAGGGTGGTGAGCAACCCTGCCAGCAAAATGATGTGTCTTTTCATAAACGTGTCGGCTATATTAATGCCGTGAAATATAGTAAGAAAGCCCGGGATTTACCAGCCCGGACAATCACCTTCTGCCATCATCTCCTCTTCTTCATACTTTTCCGCGACTACCGCCATCTCTTTCAGTTGCCGGCGTTCAGCCAGCGATAAATTCTCCTCCCCACGGTCTATCATCTTCAATATTTCAATCATTACGAACCGGTATTCTGTTCTGCTTTGAATGGTAAATGACATACTAGCTGGATTTATACTTACAAAAGTAGGAGCTTCATTTGACCCACCGAGTTTTGGAGGGCGAGAATATCTCAGTTTCAGAAGAGCATTTCTCCGATAATCGGAGAAATGAAAAAACCGGGCGCTTTCGCTACCCGGTCCGTTATTACCATGTTGAACAAACTACTGAAGCAACCTGTCCATCAAAGTATTGAATTCCTTTTTATATTCTTCGTAATGCGCTCCCGTACCCGGTCCGTTAAAGCCTGTGTGTACTTCCACTACCTTACCGCTGCGGTCGAGGTAAATGGTGGTCGGGAAGCCCTTCAGGCCCGTAAGCTGGGGCAGCGTTTTCTCCGTCTTTTGCGGATCTGCCGGGGTAACACCGGTGATCAGTACGGGATAGGTTACATCAAATTTTTTGGCGAAGCCTGCTGCTGCTTTCTTCGACTTCTCAAAATCCGTTGTGCGTTCGTAAGTAAGCATTACAATTTCAACGCCACGGTCTTTGTTTTTCTTATACCAGTCGCTCAGGTAAGCGGTTTCGTCCATACAGTTGGGGCACCAGGAGCCGGAGATCTGAACGATCACGGCTTTGTTTTTGAAGCGCTCGTCTTTAATGGATACGGGCTTGCCGCTGAGGTCTGGGAATTTGAAATCCAGTGTGGCACCGGGTTCTTTCACTGTATTCAGGGTAGTGGCATCCTGGAGGCGTGCGCTACTGTCTTTCCGGGCGCTAAACTGCTGCTTTGCCGTAATACCAGCGAGGAAGGTTCCGTTGGTGAGTGTAGAATCGTTCTCAACAATGGCTGTAAACAGATAGGCATGTGAACCGTCGAAGGTGGAGAGCTTAAGTGTATCACCATCTACCACTCCCTGCAGATACCGGTAATCGCCGGAAGTAGTGAGGAAGGTACCGGTAACCTGGCTGCCGGTTTGTACGAACTCACCGATGGCAAAAGAGCTGTCTTTCCCCGGTGCATCGTAGAACCAGGTGGGCCAGCGGCCGGTAACATTACGGGTGGCAGGTTTGGAAACTGCAAAGCGTTCCGACTTGCCGGGCTGGGCATAGAAATCGATGTCTACATCCTTATCAGCCAGATGGCGGATCCACTTACCCTGCAGGCTGCCGTTTAAATACACGGCCGCTTTGAACTCGGAGTCAAAGAAAGGCATGCGGATGAATACCGAATCGCCTTCCACTTTTACTTCATCCACCTTCATCCTTTCCCCGGCATTGGTCACATATAAGACCGGTGCGCCTGCACTGTCTGCCACATCGAAATTAAAAATGATCTGCCCCCCATCCTGCCGCTTGAGTTGTGCCTGCCAGGGACCGGTCTTCAGTCCGGCCTGTTGGGTGGTGCCGCAGGCCGCCAGTGCGGTAACTGCTATCAGTAAGATTCTTTTCATAAGATTGGTTTATGCGTAATTCCTGGCGCCGAAGAGCAGGCTGCCTATGCGGACGAGCGTGCTGCCTTCTTCCAGGGCTATTGTATAATCTCCGCTCATACCCATGGAAAGTTCGCGGAAGGTGCCTGCACCGGGGAAGAACTTTGCTTCCATGGAGGTCAGCAATTCCTTCATCCGCCGGAACTCACTACGTACCTGATCCAGATTGTCGGTATTGCTCGCCATGCCCATGAGGCCTGCGATACGTACATGGGGAAGTGTGGCAGCCTGTTCCAGCACTGCAGTCAGCTCTTCTTCGTTCAGGCCGAACTTCGTTTCTTCGGTAGCGATGTGTACCTGTAAAAGGCAATCGATGACACGGTTGTGCTTCCCGGCCTGTTTATTGACTTCCTGCAGGAGTTTGAAGCTGTCGATCCCATGGATCATGCTCACAAACGGGGCAATGTATTTTACTTTATTGCTTTGGAGATGGCCAATGAAATGCCACTGAATGTCTTTGGGAAGGAGGCCTTCCTTCTCCACCATTTCCTGCACGTAGTTTTCGCCGAATATCCGCTGGCCGGCATCGTAGAGGGCCTGGATCGATTCGGCAGGTTTGGTTTTTGATACTGCTACCAGCTGTGCCTTAAAGGGTTGGATCTGTTCCAGCACATGGCGGTAGTTGGTTAAATTCACTCCCATCATCCTACAAAAATAATAGACTTTTCTGGATTAAAGACAGGTTGCATTAGGATTTCCCCAATAAACGGGGGGAGTTATTATGAAAATATTCAATAATCCAGCGGATTAACCTGCAGGCATTTAATTCTGCTGCGGTGATTTTTTTGAATGCCTATTTTAAGATAGGTTTGTAAGCACCAACAATCTTTTCAAAAATCAATTGACATGCATTTTCAGTTAACGGAAGAACATCTGATGATACAGAAAGCGGCGAGGGATTTTGCGGTGAATGAGCTTCTGCCCGGCGTAATAGAGCGCGACGAGCTACAGAAATTTCCTACAGAGCAAATCAGGAAACTCGGCGAACTGGGTTTCCTCGGTATGATGGTTAGCCCCGAATACGGCGGTGCCGGACTGGACACTGTTTCGTATGTGCTGGCAATGGAAGAAATATCCAAGATAGACGCGAGTGCCTCCGTGGTTATGAGTGTGAATAATTCCCTCGTATGCTGGGGACTGGAAACATACGGATCTGAAGAACAGAAACAGAAATACCTGGTGCCCCTGGCCAAAGGTGAGATCATCGGGGCTTTCCTGCTGAGCGAACCGGAAGCAGGGTCAGACGCTACTTCGCAACGTACACTAGGTGAAGACAAAGGCGATCACTACCTCGTGAACGGTACCAAAAACTGGATCACCAACGCTAATTCTGCCAGCGTGTATCTGGTAATGGTACAAACGCATCCCGATCTGGGAAGCAAAGGCATTAACTGCCTGATTATAGAAAAGAACAGTCCGGGTATCACACTCGGGGCGAAAGAAAATAAACTCGGCATCCGTGGCAGCGATACGCACAGCGTAATGTTCCAGGATGTGAAAGTACCAAAGGAAAACCGGATCGGTGAAGACGGGTTCGGGTTTAAATTTGCCATGAAGACATTGGGTGGCGGCCGTATCGGCATCGCATCCCAGGCTTTGGGTATTGCCAGTGGCGCATTTGAACTGGCATTGAAGTACAGCAAAGAAAGGAAAGCTTTCGGGAAAGAGATCTCCCAGCACCAGGCTATCCAGTTCAAGCTGGCGGATATGGCCACCAAAATTGAAGCCGCACGCCTCCTCTGCCTGAAAGCAGCATGGGAAAAGGATAACCACCTCGACTATACCCTCAGCGGCTCCATGGCCAAGGTATTTGCTTCTGAAACCGCCATGTGGGTAGCTACTGAAGCGGTACAGGTACACGGCGGTTACGGTTATGTAAAAGAATATCACGTAGAGCGGCTTATGCGCGACGCTAAAATAACACAGATCTATGAAGGCACGTCTGAAGTTCAGCGCATCGTGATCGGGAGGACTATCCTCGGCTGATCCCGCTTCAGCGGCCCACACCAAAACATTGTATGAAAAATATCAAGATCATTGAAGTCAAATCCGAAATTGGCGCAGGCACACGTGGCGCCAGCTTGGGGGTAGACGCGATCAAGATTGCAGCCCTCGATTTTATGAGCAACTTCTTCGTCCATTTCCCTACAGAAGAAGTTGAGACGGAAAATAAACTACTGTTCGAGCCAATCGAATCTCCTTTCGCCAAGCGCATCAAGGGCACTATCAACATGTATGAGCGCGTGAGCAAATCTGTTTGCGACACTATTAAGGCCAACTGGTTCCCTGTAGTACTTTCCGGCGATCACAGCACCGCAGGTGCCACCATTGCAGGATTAAAACTCGCAAGGCCCAAAGCCAAGCTGGGTGTTATCTGGATCGATGCGCATGCCGATCTGCACACCCCGTACACCACCCCCTCCGGCAATATGCATGGCATGCCCCTCGCCGCTTCCATTGCGGAAGATAATATCGAGAACAAAGTGCATGAGGTAGATGAGAATACCGCAAAACTCTGGGGGCAACTCAAGAACCTTGGTAAAATCGCACCCAAAGTGCTGCCGGAAGACATCGTTTTCATTTCTCTCCGTGATTATGAAAAGGAGGAAGACCACCTCATCCGTAAATATGGCATGAAAGTGATCACCACCAACGAGGTACGCCGCAAAGGCCCTGAGGCCGTGGCACGCAGCGTTTTCCGTTACCTGCACGACTGCGAATACATCTATGTTTCATTTGATGTGGACAGCCTCGACGCTTCTATTTCCCGTGGCACCGGCACCCCGGTAAGCAACGGACTGCGGGAGCGTGAAGCGGAAGATCTTATTTCCAAATTCATGCAGCATCGTAAAATCTGCTGCTTCGAGATTACAGAAGTAAACCCCACGCTCGACCGGGAAAACCTCATGGCCGAAATAGCATTTAACATCCTCCAGCGCAGTGTGAATGTGCTGATGATGAACTGATATGCCACCCGCGCGCATCTTGCCCTATCCGGGTGAGATGCAGCGCGCAAGGGCTTCCCCCGTGTATCCCCACACCTCGATTTCCATCTCCGGCAGCCAATCCGCCACTTCACCCGCATCAAACATACCTCCCGCGTTGTTTGCCATACTTCACCAAACAATTTGCCCTACATTAGTTGAAGAAAGGCCCCAATCACGTTAGCTCAGACATTCGTTTCAATCCCGTTTCTCATTCCCGTACAATCCCGTTAACCTCACCCCTGCTACATCGTCGTCATTAACCCTCAAACATACAAGTATGAAAGTAATGTACATTCTGCCTGCCTGCACATTGGCATTGGCTTTGCTCCTGCACAGTTGTCAAAAAGACGGTCACGCGCCTGCAGGAAATCCGGGATGCAAGGTGACCCAAATCACGGGCTACCTCGGCATCAGCAACCTGCCCGACACCTTTAATTTTTCCTACAACGAGAAAGGCAACCCTGTCAGCATCACCCGAAGTGTAATAGGGACCTCTTCACCCAACTATTTTTTCCGGTACGACAACCGGGGGAGATTGACCGATTTCTATGGGGTCTATACCGACCATTCTGTTTTCGACACCTGGCATCGCTACTATCATGACAACAAAAACAGGATAGTGCTCGACACCACTTACGCTTTCGGCGATATCAGCCCCGACTACAGGCCCATCCCGGCCGCCGGCAGGACCGAACTGGATGTCCGCAACATTTCCACCTACACCTACGATCATCAAAACCGGATCATCCGGTCTACCGACACTTATGGAAGGCCGTTTGTTTACATGATCAGGCTGTACACCTACGATGCCGCAGGCAACCTGGTGAAAATCGAGGAACAGGCGGATGGCCAGTCCACTTTCATTATGCTCAATAATTATGATCAAAAGGTCAATTACCACCGGCCGCACCCCATCTGGCAGTTCCTGGACAGGGATTTCAGCCAGCACAATTCGTTACCGGTAACCACATACAACCAACATGGCCTTCCGGCAAATATTTCCCTGAACAGCCACCAGACCGGCTATTTCGCCACGGAACCTTTTACGGCTGCCACGTTTGCGTATTCCTGCAAATAGCGGCGTAAAGCATTCTATCCTTTGATGCGGTAGTAATCGATGAGCCAGCCCACCACCTCACTATAGCTCCGGATGCCATGGCGCTGGTTATTGGCTTTAAGGTACTGGTCGTAGAAGATGGCCGAGTAATCGTCTGCCGGGCCTTCATATTCCCGGTAAAAATCAATGGCCCGCTGGGCATCGGCACGGATGCCGGGGTGCGTTTTATTCCAGAGAAGGCGCGCCAGCGGAGGGTCTCTCCTGGCAATGCGGCGGATGGTATAGAGCAGCATTTCGTAATTGGCAGCATAGCGGAATCGCGGATCGTTGTACCGGCTGGCGGCAAGATACCCCACGAAGTTGGCATCTTCCTCCGGTGCAAAGCCTAACTGATGCGCTATTTCATGACAGGTAACATAAGGTACCTGGAAAGCGGGTACTGTGGCGTTTACCTGCGCTTCGTTGGTGAAAGGGTTGAGATAGCCTGTAACACCGAGGTAGTTGAGGTAATGTCCGAACATGGATTTCTTCACGCAGGGGTTGCGGTACCGCAGGATCGGGAAATCGGCAGACAGGGCGCCGTATGCCTTTGCCGCGTCGGCAAATACCTCCCGGGGTATAGTGTCGGGCGGGGAAGGCAGTGCTTCCAGTGCTGCTTTATCGCGGTTGGTGAGGCGCACCAATGTGTCTGCCAGCAGATACAGGTCCGCTTTCGTATACGGCTGCACGCCATAGCCGAGGTCCTTCACCATGGTAGTACGCTGATAATGAGCGCCCCAGAAAAGCAGGAAGATGAAATAGAGCCAGCAGAGCGATGCCACTGCCCTGAGAAGCCCGTGGAACAAGGCTTTCCATTGACCACGAATGAGCCGCCACAAGGTTTTTATCAAAAAAATAATACCGATTATTACCCAAACGCAGTAAATTACATCGCCTATGCTACCCGTCAGGCTACCGAACACTTTTCTTAATAACGTACTGATGAAATCGTACCACCTATGAAAATAGATCCCTGCCAGCCATCCGTCTGCTGCCACCGCCCAGGTGAGGAAGAGGATGCCCGTCAGCCCGAGCGCTATTGAGATCAGTGGTTTTCCGAACCGGTATTCTTTTTCCATTTTAAGTTGAAGCAAAAGGAATCATGTTAGACTTTACCATACAACAGGAACTTGAAAAGTCCCTTACCAGGCAACTGCAATTGTCCGTGAAAATACAGATAATTCACGCAGAGCGGTTACACGGGGGAGATATCAATGAAACTTTCCGGATAGACACCTCTCAGGGCCGCTTCTTCCTGAAGCTGAACGATGCTGTAAAGCATCCGGGGATGTTTGACCGGGAGCTGAGCGGACTGGCAGAATTGCGGGAAGCCGATGTAATATCCGTACCCCGCCCTCTTTGTCATGGTATAGCAGGCAACCGTGCCTACCTGGTTTCTGAATTTGTGGAGAAGGGCGCTGCGGCACCTGATTTCTGGGAGAATTTTGCGGCATCCATGGCACGCCTTCATCAGCAAACCCGCCCCTGGTTCGGGCTTAATAACCCTAATTACATCGGTTCCCTCAGGCAATATAATACTCCTTATTCCAGCTGGGCAGTTTTCTATGCCATGAACAGGCTCATGCCCCTCGCTAAGATGGCGTACGACAATCACCGGCTGGATAAAACGCTTATGCAGCGTATGGAAAAGATATGCCGTAAACTGCCTGAGCTTTTCCCTGACGAGGCCCCTGCTTTACTGCATGGCGATCTGTGGAGTGGTAACTTCCTGGTGGCACAAAACGGCCGTGCCTGCATCTTTGACCCGGCAGTGTATTATGGCCACCGGGAGATGGATATGGCCATGACGCGCCTGTTCGGCGGATTCGATACCCGTTTCTATTACACCTATCAGGCCATTCACCCGCTGGAACAAGGCTGGCAGGAACGCCTGCCCCTGTGCCAGTTATATCCTTTGCTGGTGCATCTCAATCTTTTCGGAGGAAGTTATTATTCCGATGTGAAGGAAGCGCTGGAGCAGTTCAACTAGATCTGCCCTCCCCCGGCCATAAAGGCCTGCATTTTCTGCAATTCTTCCTCCACAACCGGGAAAAACCCGTTCACTTCATCCACGATCTCACCGAGGAGCGCAGGGATGCTGTCGAGGTTTTCGTTGTGACGCAGGAGGTTTTCCATGGTCTCCAGTTTGGTAGTGATCCAGGTAAGCCCTACCATGGAAAAGTTAGGCTTGATCTTGTGTACCTGGAAACGGAGAGTTTCCCAATCTTTCGCATCTGCCACTTTCCGGATCTTGGTCAGTTCATCGCGGATGGTGAGCACGTATATATCGAACAGGTCGATAGCGTACCCGATGTTGCTTTCGTAAAGGGTGTTCAGGTATTTCACATCCAGCGAGGGATGGAATTCATATCCACTAATATTTTGCACTTCCATAATGATTTCGGTTTCGTCTTCATTGAGGTACTTGTTGAGCACCTGCAGCAGTTGGTCGGGTGTATAAGGCTTGGTAAGGATCTCCGTGATGCCGATATTCCGGGCCATGGCCAGTGTGCTTGGCATGGCAGTGGCTGTGGTGGCAATAACGGGCGTGGCCACGTTGGGCCTTCCTTCATCTTCCCGGATCTTACGTGCCAGCTCAAACCCGTCCATTCCGGGGATGCGGATGTCCATCAGCACCAGGTCGTATTGCCGGGACTCCAGGAAATACAGCGCATCCGGCCCGTTGGTGGCCAGCTGGTGGTTGATCTTGTACTTTTCAAGCAGGCTGAGGATGTATTTCAGGTTCATGGGATTGTCTTCCACCACCAGTACCCTTGCCTGCCCGAAATCTATGCGGGAATATTTGTTCTCCGGGTCCTGTCCGCCGGGCCTTACCAGCGGCCTGCGGGTATCTATGAACGGCAGGGTAAAGGTGAAGCAGGTGGTGTATTCCCCGCTTTTATCCACCGCTATACGGCCGCCCTGTAGTTCTACCAGCTGTTTGGCAATGGCAAGGCCGAGTCCGGTACCGCCGTATCGCTCACGGATATCTTTTTCCGCCTGTTTATAGTTCTGGAAGATCAGTTCCAGTTTATCGGCCTGAATGCCGATACCGGTATCACAAACCTGGAAGCGGAGCCAGAGTGCGTTGCCCTGAATATCTTCCAGATTCACCTTGATGGCAATTTCTCCCTCCTTGGTGAACTTTTCCGCATTCCCTAACAAGTTCATGAGGATCTGGTTCAAAATCATATCGTCTCCGATGAGGAGGGAATCGATGCGTTTGTCCAGCTCCACGGTTACCTGCACAGGCCTTTGGCCCAGTTTCATCTGGAAGGTGTGCTTCATGCTCTGTATCAGGTCACGGAGGTCAAATTCACGGGGGTGCACTTCCTGCTTACCGGCTTCAATTTTGGAGATATCGAGGATATCGGTGATGAGCCCGTGGAGGATGCCGGAAGAATGCTTGAGTATTTTGATGTATTCCTTCTGTTCGTCGTTCAGCGCGGTTTCTTCGAGGAGGTGTGCCATGCCGATGATGGCGTTGAGGGGCGTCCGGATCTCATGGCTCATATTGGCGAGGAACTCCTTTTGGGTGCGCTGGGCTTCTTCGGCAGCATGCTTGGCCAGTTCGAGTTCGCGCTGCAGTTGTTTCTGGGGGGTAATGTCCATATGGATACCCACCCCGCCAATAGCTTTGCCTTCGCGGTCGTAGATGTTCCCCGAGCTGGCGATGACCCATTTGCGGCTGCCGTCTTTCAGGACGATCTCCATATCATATAATAAGGCTACTTTCTTCTCTACCCTGTAGCGGCGGAGGTTGCGGGCGTATTCACGGTTCTCTTCCGGCACAAAGATATCGGTGATATTATACCCGATCAGTTCTTCTTCGCTGTACCCGGAGAGGCGGCAGAAGCTTTCGTAAACTTTGACGATGTTGCCCTCGAGGTCTGTTTCGCAGAGGGCGGCATTGAGGTTATCGAGGATAACGCGGTATTTTTCATCTACGAGTTTCAGCTCTTCGTGAGCCTGGCGGTGCCGGGTAACGTCAACTATCTGCCAGATGGAGCCGGCGAAGCGGGGACCATCGAATACGGGAATGTAGGATATTTCGAAGATGCGGCCGTCGCGGAAGGGGAGTTCCCAACCGAAGAAGGGTTTTCTTTTCCGGCGCAATTCTTTCATTTTCAGCTCAAATGGTTCCGGAGCGGATACATCCCGGGCAAACCGGGCAATCATGGCCCGGAAGGTAAGGTCCAAGTGGTTACCTTTGTACTTGCCGGCATGGAAGTATTCCATAAATACGTCGTTTCCCCAGACAAACCGGTGCCTTTCGTCGGTAACAACAACACCGGCATTGGTGCTGCGGAGGAAAACTGCGATGGAAAGTGCGAATATAGGAGGGGTGCCCCCGGGTGGCGGGGGTGCAGTAAGTGAGTTCCGTGGCTGTTTCCGGCCTATTCTGCCTTTTTCTGACATGTCATCGGGGGAATAGGGGGAAGTGTAGGATTTCATGAGGCATATGCAAAAAATGGTGATGCTAAGCGTAGTATGAAGTTACGCAAAAATGATGCAACTAACTAACTGTAAATATCTGACATTTTTATATATTTTGATATATAATACAAGCCTGAGAATCAACAAAAGTAGGAAATTTTTGCTTTTGGAAATATTTGTTTACCTTTGCATCCCTCTAAAAGGGAGGATTTTGATATGAAGCATCTCCGCGAATTTGACATAGCATTTGTAGGTCTGACGCCCGGAGTGCATACATTCCAATATCAGATCGATGACAGTTTTTTTGAAAAGCTGGGCGCTGAGCCTGACTTCTCTAACTGTCATGCCACGGTCACACTCCAATTGGACAAGAAGCCGGGGTTTTTCCTGTTGAAGTTTGAGGTGGGTGGAAAGCTGACGGTTATATGTGACCGTTGCGGCCAGCCTTTTGAGCTTCAGCTCTGGGACGATTTCAACCAGGTGGTTAAGCTTGTTGACAATCCGGAGGAGATGAATACCGATGAAGATCCGGACGTGACTTACATCAGCCGTACGGAAAGCCATTTATATATGGCTGACTTCATTTACGAGTTCATCAACCTGAGCATTCCCATGCAGCGTATCCATCCGGACGATGCAGAAGGAAAAAGCGGGTGCGACCCGAAGGTGCTCGATATGTTGGAAAAGATGAAACAACAGGACGGGGAACAGACAAATCCGATCTGGAAAGGATTGGAAAAGTTCAGAGATAATTAAAAACGTATTCAATTTTAAAAATTAAATAAGATGCCGAATCCTAAACGCAGACACTCGCAACAAAGATCAGCAAAGAGAAGAACACATTACAAGGCATTTGCTGAAACTTTAAGCACAGACAGCGCTACCGGCGAAGTGCACCTGAGACACCGTGCTCATTGGGTAGAGAACAAACTGTTCTACAAAGGAAAAGTTGTTTTGGAAAAACAAGCTGCTGCTAAATAATAATTTTTACTAATTTTACCCCCGAGAACACAAGACAAAACACAGTTCATGAGAATCGGGCTTGATATGATGGGAGGCGACTATGCCCCCGCAGAAGCAGTAAAAGGAGTTAAGTTATTTTTAAGCAAAGCATCTGATGCGCATCTGATGTTGATTGGTGACGAGCAGGTCTTAACACCCCTCCTCACAGAAGCAGCATTAGACCAGTCAAGATATACCGTTGTTCATTCATCCCAGGTAATCGGGATGAATGAACATCCTACCAAAGCTTTAAAGGAAAAGCCGCATTCCTCCATCTCAATCGGCTTCCATCTCCTTCAAAACAAAAAGATTGACGCTTTCATCAGCGCCGGTAACACCGGAGCCATGATGGTTGGCGCCATTTACTCCATTAAACTGGTTGAAGGCGTTCAGCGGCCCACCATTTCCACCCTCGTTCCCCGGGAAGACGGTTCTACCGGCCTCCTGCTCGATGTGGGAATCAACGCCGACTGTAAACCCGAAAACCTCGTTCAGTTCGCCATCCTCGGTTCCCTCTACTCCAAGCACATCCTTGGTAAAGACAAACCGAAAATAGGCCTCCTGAACCTCGGGGAAGAAGAAGGCAAAGGCAACCTCCTCGCCCAGGCCACCTACCCCCTCCTCAGGGAAAACACCCTCATCAATTTCATCGGTAACGTAGAAGGCCGCGATGTTTTCAAAAACACCGCCGACGTAATCGTTTGCGAAGGTTTCACCGGTAACGTAGTCCTCAAACTGGCCGAATCGTTCCATGATATCGCCTTAAGGCGTAATATTAAAGACGAGTTCATCGACCGTTTCGATTTCGAACAATACGGTGGTACTCCCGTACTGGGCGTAGCAGAACCGGTAATCATCGGCCACGGCATCTCCGGGGAACGCGCTTTCTCCAACATGATCGTACTGGCAGAACAAATGATCCGTTCTAAACTGATGGAAAAAATCAGGGAAAGCTTCGTAACCACCCCCTCTTCCGAGGCAGAAGCTTAAGTTTATACCAACAACTGACACACACAAATTATTCGAAAGGGCCGGCTGCAAGCTGGCCCTTTTTCTTTGCCCTCACCTCCTGAACATAGGCAATGGCCGTAATGGGTGACGGAGAAAATGCCGGAATCCCCGCTTCAGCAGAAACAGATGAAACCCATGAAAAGGATATGCCTCTTTTATAGCTGCCAGCGCCGGCCGGGGGATGCCGAAAGTTTTCAATTGCATCGTTACATCCACCAGATCTGCCTGCCGGAAATACTCTACCGAAGGGCAATCCTCATCCCTGAACCGGCTCACTTTATGGTGCCACAGGATCATGGCTTCCACTTCACTGGCCAGTTTGCCCATCCCCTGCGCTTCCATATATGCCCGGCACTCCCGCACCGAAGGCTGGAGGTAATCAAACGTGCCATCCGTCCAGATACCGATATCGTGGAAAGCCGCAGCAAGTGCATAGCGCACTTCCCTGACAGGTTCAGCATCCAGCTGCCGGCAGGCCAGGTACACCCGCTGGGCATGGTTGCGGTACCGGGAAAAGTCTTTACCCAGCTGCGCCCGGTAATGGTCCAGAATATCGTCGATCAGGGGGTGTGAATGCATACAGCAAAGAAAGCCCATTGCAGGCTAAGCGGGTTGTATAATTAAAGGGATTGCCGGCAGATCACATGTTTTGATCCGCTACAAGCGGCAGCCTTACAAAGAAAGTGGTACCCACGCCGGGAGAAGTCTTAAACCAGATCTCTCCACCCGCCTGCTCCACGATGTTTTTACTCATGGCAAGGCCCAGCCCGGTACCGGAAGATTTGGTGGTGAAGTTGGGTACAAAGATCTTTTCCTGTGCTTCAGGCGGTATACCCGTACCATTATCGATCACCTCCACCACTACCCAATGCAGCCCTTCTTCTTTCATACTGATGGCGATATGCCCCTCCTGCCCTTCCGGAATAGCCTGTATAGCGTTTTGCAGCAGGTTGGTAAACACCCGGTTGATCTGTGTTTTATCCGCATCAATGAGATACGGCTTATCCTGCCGCCCGAAGTAAATATGGCACTCCGGACTGCTCATATAAAGCGAGGTAAGTGATTGCAAAACTTCGCTCAGGGAGAATACTTCATTGTTGACCTTCGTGATATGCGCAAATGCCGCGAAATCCGAAGCGATGTTCGACAGGTGCTCTATCTGCTCTACCAGCGTATTGGCAACATTCCGGGAGAGTGCTTTCACATCGGGCGAATCATTGGCGATAGCCCGCTGGAGGTATTGAATACTGAGTTTCATGGGCGTTAGCGGGTTCTTGATCTCATGGGCCACCTGCCGCGCCATCTCCCGCCAGGCTCCTTCCCTTTCACTCTTCGCCAGCATAGCCGCGCTCACTTCCAGCTTCTGTACCATTTTATTGTATTCGTTCACCAGCAGCCCGATCTCATCATCGTTTTCCCACCGGATAGCCTCATTATGCTGCCCCAGGTTCACACTGCGCAGCTTTTCCGTGATCAGAGAGAAGGATTTAGTGATGGTATTGGATATCAGCAGCACCAGCAATCCCGCCAGCAGGAATATAAACGCATTGATGGTAATAAGGGCCACCAGGAAAGTGGAGATCTGCTGGCGCAATTCGTTTTCCGTAGCAAAGTAAGGTACATTCAAAAATGCAAACACTTCGCCCTGGCTCCGCATGGGCACGTAGCTGCTGATATAACTCATCCGCCCGATCTTCTCTTCCTGTATAAACTGGATACGGCTCCGCTGCGACAACTGGTACAGCGCCATGGGATTGATCCCCGGGGATAACAACCCTTTCTCGATCATCAGTGGCTGCGTGGTAAGCTGCAGCCGGCCCTCCGTATCATAGATATTGATATCCACATTATGCTCCCTTGCAATATCACCTACAGCGGCAGACAGCCGGGAAGAAAAGATCGAATCATAGATCATTCCCATTTCATCGAACTGGCGGTGGGTGTAAAACACTTCCTCCATATCCTTCCCGATGCTTTGCACGGTTTCACTCAGCTTCTGCGCATTCTCCGCGCGATAGCGGTTGATGAAGAACAGGATGGTGGCAAGGCCCAGTGCAAGGAACGAGAACACAACTGCAGAGAGAATAGTGGTCTGCACTTTGGTACGGATACTAAGGTTTAGCAACGTCCGCATATTCGACATCTGGAGGCGCGCTTTCACCAGCAGGTCTACCAGACTATATATCGCAATAATCAACAGGAAAAGGCAGAACATGTAGGCGAAGAGTGTGATGAACTCCAGGAAGTTCCGCGTTTTCTTGGCCACCAGTACCAGCTTATCTTTCGAGGCCCGGTAATATAGCAGGGAGTGGTCGTAATCATCTTCATACACTACATCTGCCAGTGGCATTTCCGCAGCGCCCAGCCGGGTTTTGAAAGAATAGTTCCCGCTATTGGTGACCAGCAGGCCCTTATCGTACACGGCCCAGGAGTACTGGTCGGTATTCTCCTGTCCGTCGAGGCGGTTACCGTCGATAAGCAGTTCAGGATATAGCCTGTCGGGTTGTGCGATCTCCGGTTCTGACCTTACTTCAAAGAAAAGGTAACCGGCAGGCGCTCCTTCACTTCCAAAATACTCTTTCTTGCCGATGTAACTGTAATCACGGAAGCTGCGCTCGTCGTAGTAAAGATCTTCGCCTAATACATGCGAGAGCGTGTTGCCCATGATACGGTTCTGCAGATCATTGAACGGCACGCCTTCGCTGTTGTAAAGCATTTCGCCTTCGGCATCGTAGGTATAGAAGAGTACATTGAAGCGGCTCAGGTAGCGGGCGAAATACTTTTCGCGGAGTGTTGCATCGAGGGTACGGCGCCCGTCGCGCGAGGGTTGCAGGAAGAAGCGGCGTGCATCTGTATCCTGCCCGAGGCGGTCGCCCACATCGTTGAGCAGGGTTTCGAGATAGGGGTCGCGCTGCTTGGAGAGGTTCTCGGCCACGCGCATACGTGTGCTCAGTTCTTTCTGGTTGTTGTAATACACCAGCACCGCCGCCGTGGTGAGTGTCATCATCAGCATCCACATGATAAAAGGCAGAGATGCGGAATTATTGCTGAAGCGGGTTTCGAGCCAGTCGAGAATAGCCACATACACCAGCAGCCAGAGCATCAGCACCACGGAGGCACTGAAATCGGGCAGGTTAAAACGGAAGGCGAGCCATACCAGGCCCACGAGAGCCAGCGAGGTGTATTTGGTTTTATACTGGAAATCTGTCAGCTGGTTCAGCAGGTAATTGACGATCTGGGAAAAGAAGAGGAAGCTGATGGCGATGAAACCAAGACTGATACTCCCGATCACGCTGTACTCGTTCAGGGAAAAGAAGTTCGTTACGTCGTACGATATCTTGGAGTCGATTACGAGGCTTCGGATAAGATCGAGCAGGAACTGCCCTGCGATGAACATACCCAACCCTGCCGCGGCAATAATTAACCAGCCCTGCCATTTCTTGCGGAGTACGGGCGGGTGAATGGTACGTACCTGCTGGCGGAAGAAAAGTATCAGCCAGAAGGTGAGCAATACGTTGAGAGAAAGGTCACCCAATGATTTAAATACATCATCTTTCGCATAGATCGTTGGCTGAAACAGGTTGAGTGTTCCCAGGTCGATGGGGAAAGGATATAAATAAGTGAGCACCCTGAACAACAGGACTACGGCAAAAAGGAAGAGGAACCCCCAGATCGGCGTGAGCTTTTTGGCCATCAGCGTGGCAAACAGGTTGATAAAGATGAACACACATATCACACCCAAGAGGAGCAGTATTACACTGGCCAGACTGGGAGCTGCATCTGACTTGGCAGGGTCATAATGGAGGAAGAACAGGATCTGTTTGTGGGTATCCAGTACCGGAAGGCCCGGTGCTTTGGGCTGGATGGTATATTCCGGCCCGATGGCGGGGCGGCCGTAGAAAGCTGACCCCAGGTAATCGTTACTGATCGCAAATTCTTCTTTTACCGGCAGCAAGCCTACCAGCCATTTGCCCGGTGCGGCGCGGTGGTTGATGACTACATACCAGCCATTGGCCATTTTCCGGAAGCCCGTTCCTTCCCGGGCACCATCCGGTGCGGGAGGCTCTACGGTGTTGGTGCTCCAGAACCGCAGGCGCATCCCTGCATCCGTAGAATCGTAGGCAAACAGGTGGTAGCTTTCGCTATAGGTGGCTTCGAGGGTTTCACGGCTGTAATCACCGCGGAAAAGACTATTCACAACCGTCGTATCGGAAGCCAGCTCACGGAAGTCGGTTTCCCGGCTGTGGACATCACTTTCAAGGCTGCGTTGCACACCATGGGGGGAGGAATAATAGCTCCAGTAGTTATTGAACAGGAACGAGAACGTGAACAGCCAGGCTGCAATGATAAGCAGATAGCCGTTCCGAAGGGAGAAGAGCCGTATTTCCTTGATATCCAGCATGTCTGTTATTCGCCTTCCTTGATTTTATTCCACAGGCCGTCCATTTCGGCCAGGTCCATATCGGTGAGCTTACGGCCTTGTGATCCGGCCATTTCTTCCATTTTACGGAAGCGGGCAATGAATTTCTTGTTGGTGCGCTCCAGTGCATTTTCTGCATCTACCCCGAGGAAGCGGCTGTAATTAACGAGGGCAAACATCAGATCGCCAAACTCGGCTTCTATGCGGTCCTGGTTATTCTCTTCCAGCGTTTCCTTCAGTTCGGCGGTTTCCTCTTCCACTTTGGCCCATACCTGCTCCCGGTTCTCCCATTCGAAGCCTACCTGCCGGGCTTTATCCTGCAGGCGCATGGCTTTCACGAGGGCTGGCAGGGAACGGGGCACCCCGCTGAGGACGGATTCCTTCCCTTCCTTCATCTTCAGCTTTTCCCAGTTCTGCTTCACTTCGTCCTCATTTTCCACCTTCACATCTCCATATATATGTGGGTGACGGGAGATCAGCTTCTCACAAACTCCATTGATTACATCAGTAATATTGAATTGCTGCTTTTCGGAGCCGATTTTGGCATAGAACACGATATGAAGGAGCAGGTCGCCCAGTTCTTCTTTAATACCTTTATAGTCTTCGTCGGTAATAGCATCAGCCAGTTCGTACAGTTCCTCGATGGAAAGCTGGCGTAAAGTGAGCATGGTTTGCTTCCTGTCCCAGGGGCATTTCTCCCGCAGGTCGTCCATTATCTGCAATAATCTGTTAAAAGCTTGGTCCGGCTGCATAACAATAAATGTGAATGTTCCGCTGCTAAGAAACGGAAAAATAATGGAAAATAAGGATTTGGGGGCCGGAGGGGTTGGGTGGTGTTAATTTCTTTTTCTTGGTTGCACAGGCAATTTCTTTAGATTTGCGGCCTTAGAAAAATCACAAAACGAATTGATATGAATCCGAAACACGTGGCGCTCATTTCTGCCGAACTGAACATTTCGATGGGGCAGGCTGAGAATACCATGCGCCTGTTGGCCGAAGGCTCCACCGTTCCCTTTATCAGCCGTTACCGGAAAGAACAGACCGGGAGCCTGGACGAGGTGCAGATCGGGAAGGTAGAGGATATGGGCAAGCGCTACCAGGAAGTGGACGACCGCCGCGCCACCATTATCAAAACCATTACCGAGCAGGGTAAACTGACGCCTGAGCTGGAAGAGAAGATCAACGCCACCTGGGTACTCGCCGAGCTGGAAGACATCTACCTCCCCTACAAGCCCAAACGCAAGACCCGCGCCACCCAGGCCATCGAGAAAGGTCTCGAACCCCTCGCAGAAACCCTCCTCCTCCAACAGGATGGTGATATCGACGAAGCGGCTAAAGCTTTCATCAATGAACAGGTAGCCAGCACAGACGAGGCCCTCAAAGGCGCCCGCGACATCATCGCGGAAAGGATCAACGAAAACGCAGAGCTGCGCGATAAACTCCGTAAGCTCTTCACACATACCGCCAAGTTCAGCTCCAAAGTCATCGAAGGCAAGGAAGCCGACGGCGTTAAGTACAAAGACTACTTCGATTTCAACGAAGAACTCACTTCCATACCCTCCCACCGCGTTCTGGCCATCCTCCGTGCGGAAGCGGAAGGTATCCTCTTCGGCAACATTGCCCCGGACGAGGAAGAAGCGAAAGACATCGTTCACAGGCAATTTGTGACCGGTAACGGTCCTGCCAGCCAGCAGGTAGGTAAAGCTGCTGATGATGCGTACAAGCGCCTCCTCCGCCCTTCCCTCGAGAACGAATCGCGCTCCACCGCCAAGGATAAGGCCGATACTGAAGCCATCGACGTATTCGCAGAGAACCTCCGGCAGCTGCTCCTCGCCGCTCCCCTCGGCCCCAAAGCCGTGATCGCTGTAGACCCCGGATACCGCACCGGTTGTAAAACCGTAGCGCTCGACAATCAGGGTAACCTCCTGGCATACGACGTGATGTTCCCCCTCGAAAAGAATTACAAAGCCCAGGATGCCGAGCACCTGCTCAAAAGCTGGGTAAAGAAATACGACGCTGCCGCCATCGCCGTAGGTAATGGTACCGCAGGCCGCGAAACAGAAGAGTTCATCAAAAAGCTCGACTTCGAAAAGAAAGTGAACGTATTCATGGTAAACGAAAGCGGTGCCTCCGTGTATTCCGCTTCAGAAGTTGCCCGTGAAGAGTTCCCCGATCAGGATGTTACCGTTCGCGGTGCCGTATCCATCGGCCGCAGGCTCATCGATCCCCTCGCCGAACTGGTGAAGATCGATCCCAAAGCCATCGGTGTAGGCCAGTACCAGCACGATGTGAACCAGAGCCACCTCAAACAGAGCCTCGACCGTGTGGTGGTTAGCTGCGTGAACAACGTAGGCGTAAACCTCAACACTGCTTCCAAACACCTGCTGGCATACATCTCCGGCCTCGGCCCTTCCCTCGCTGAGAACATCGTGAAATACCGCAAAGAAAACGGTGCGTTCAAAAACCGTCAGGAGCTGAAGAAGGTTTCCCGCCTCGGTGACAAAGCTTTCGAACAGTGCGCAGGCTTCCTTCGCATCGAACATGGAGATAACCCGCTGGATAACTCAGCCGTTCACCCCGAACGTTACAAACTGGTGGAAGCCATTGCGGCCAAACAGCAATGCAGCGTGGAAGAACTGATGGGTAAAAACGATCTGCGCAAGCAAATCAATATCAAGGATTTCATTACCGAAGAAGTTGGACAGGTAACGCTGGAAGACATCCTGAAGGAACTGGCCAAGCCCAGCCGCGACCCGCGCGATGAGATCGCTATCTTCGAATATGCAGAAGGTATCAAATCCATGGACGATGTGAAACCCGGTATGGTACTCCCTGGCGTAGTGACCAACATCACCGCCTTCGGTGCTTTCGTAGACATCGGCGTGAAACAGGATGGACTCGTACATATCTCTCACCTGAGCAACAAGTTCATCAGCAACCCCAACGAAGCGGTGAAGCTCAACCAGAAAGTAACGGTAACGGTACTGGAGATAGATATTGCACGCAAACGCATTTCCCTTTCCATGAAAGATAATGCACCTCAGGCCGGTAGTAATAATAGTGGAGGCCATGGTGGCGGAGGACAGCGTAAAGAGCGCAAACCTGCTAAGGAAGAGCCGCTGAACGACTTCCAGGCTAAACTGCTGGCGCTGAAGTCCAAATTCAAATAAGCAAATACACTGCTCATAAAAAGGCCCCCGGTTGATGAACCGGGGGCTTTTTCTATTCTGGTGATTCGAATTTCATCATCCATTGCAGGAGCTTTTCGGGATAGGCCGAGTCTCCCCTTTCTCCATACAGTTTAACGATCTTATTCCGTGCGATACCTACATATATCACGTCCTTATTCATATCGATGGCAATGGCCGCTTCTTCAATGGAGCAATTATGCGGTTTACAACCTTCGTTGAACAGGATACCATTATCCACCTCTATGGGCGGCATGGTGCCATACCGGATCGTAAAGTCTTTTTCTTCCGTTCCCAGCAAGGTTTTCAGGCGTTCTTTCAGGGGGTGTTGCTGCAGCAGCTTCACATCCGAAGCGTATTTGCCATTATACTGCTCAAACGTTTTCCAGGACTCTACCAATGCAGGTGTTACGGCAGTGTCAGTGATGGTGATCATGGTGTCTGTCGGGGTCATGACCAGCGAATCGGGCACCGTTTTCTCCGTAGTGCCGGGAGCTTTAGGCTGACAGGCAACGGCTATCGCCAATACTGCAAGGATACCATATTTCATACAGCACGGTTTACATGTTATACTCATACAACGGATCTATGTGGGTACCGGGTTCCATGTCGAACACGGGGTTGATAAGGCCATCTTTCAATCCATATACCCAGCCGTGCAGGCAGGGCCTTTTATGCTTATGCCAGGCCTCCTGAACGGTGATGGTTTTAGCAAGGTTCATCACCTGTTCCCTTACGTTCAGTTCAATGAGGCGGTCTACCTGCTGATCGAAGGTTTCCAGCGCATCCACTTCCTCTTTATGAAAACGGTATACGTCTTTAATATGCTTGAGCCAGGGGTTGATAATTCCCAGATTCTGGTTGCCCATGGCAGCTTTCACACCACCACAGCCATAATGCCCAACAACGAGGATATGCTCTACTTCGAGGACCTTTACGGCGTATTCGAGAACAGTGAGGAGGTTCATATCGGTATGTACTACCATGTTAGCAACGTTGCGGTGCACGAAGATTTCACCCGGTTCGGTGTTGGTGATCCTGTCTGCAGGCACGCGGCTGTCGGAACAACCGATCCAGAGGAACTTGGGGGCTTGCTGATCCTGCAGGCGGTGGAAGAAATCCTTATCCTGCCGTACCATTTCTGCAGCCCATTCCCGGTTGTTTTGCAGTAATTGCTCAAAAACTTGCATACTCGTTTGTTTTATATGGTTACTTCCCGGTAAAGACGGGCGCTCTCTTTTCCATAAAAGCCTGCATCCCTTCCTTCTGATCGTCTGATGCGAATAGGAGGTAAAAATTCTTTCTTTCAAAATGCAGCCCTTCTTCCAGGGTGCTGTCGAATGCGCGGAGTACAGATTCCTTTGCCATTTTCACTGCCAGGGGGCTTTGCTGTGCCACTCCTGCCGCGAGGCGGAAGGCTTCTTCCAGGAACAGCTCTACCGGCGCTATGCGGTTGATAAGCCCTGCTGCGAGGGCTTCTTCCGCGGATATGAATCTGCCTGTCAGTACCATTTCCATGGCAAGGGCTTTGCCTACGGCTCGGGTAAGGCGCTGCGTGCCTCCGGCTCCGGGCATTACGCCGATCTTTATCTCCGGCTGCCCGAATTTAGCCGTTTCACTGGCAACGATCATATCGCAGAGCATGGCCAGTTCACAACCACCACCCAGGGCAAAACCGCTAACAGCGGCGATGATGGGTTTGCGGATCTTCTTGATACCGTCCCAGATCGTGAACTGGTCGATATTATACATATCCACCGCTGTGCGGCCGGCCATCTGCTTGATATCGGCCCCGGCGGCAAAGGCTTTGTCGTTACCGCTGAGTACGATGCAGCGTACACTGTCGTCAGCATCCAGCTGCTGCAGAGCATCCCTCAATTCCTGCATGAGCTGGAGGTTAAGGGCATTCAGCTCTTTGGGCCGGTTTAATTGTACGTGCGCGATATGGGGCCGGGCCTGCGGCGATACGATAATAAATTCGGGGGTCATTGGTGTATGATTTTGATTATGTTATTGCGAAAATAATCAAAACGAAGACAAGTCCCACAATGGCAGTTCCCAACACATACCCCAGTAATATGCCTAACGACTTTAACAGGGCGGTGCCGAAGCTCACGCCATAGGCATTGCGGAGGGAGAACAGGAAATACACATAAATCGGTATCATCAGCCATGCGTATAGCGCATCGTAATGCAGGAACAGATTGACCAGCATGGCTACAATGCCCAGCATGAAGATGAGGGTATGAATGTGGATAGAGAAAATAGCATGATCCCCGTACACCCATGACTTCCGCGGGAAGAACCATTTCAGCAACAGGGCGAAGAATGGCAGGAGGAGGAACATGAGCTTGGGGTAATGGTGGGCGATCTTGTCTTGCAACGCATTCTCCATATTTTCTCCATACTTCTCCCGCATCTCGAGGGTGCGTAAGGTTACTTTGCGGTCGCCCCAGTCATCCCGGAGGTGAGGCGGCAGGGATTGCTGTATGGAGTCATATGTATGTGCGGCATTTTGAATGGTATCCATTGCCAGGAGCTTCAGGTTTTCGGCTGCAACACGCAGACTGGCCGTGTCTTCAGGCGCTACCTTGCCCTGCCTGATGGAATCCAGCATACGATCTGCCGTTTTGCGGATCTTGCCGAACTTTATATTGCTCTTTTCCTTGGCCCCTACTTCGTACGGACTATCGGCATGATTCACCAGCCCGATCATAAGGAAAAATACAAAGGAGGTAAAAACGTATAGCCGGATGGGGTTCACAAAGGTCATCCGCTTACCTGAAATATATTCTTTCGTTAGCTTTCCCGGATAAAAGAAGAGATACTTCAGAGAAAGCAGCAGCTTGGAATCATAATGCGTGATATCCTGGAAGAAATGGCTGACCAGATGCCCGAAGGATTCTTTGGTATCGACATTTTCCTGGCCGCAATGGCTGCAGAAACGGTCCGGCACTTGGTGCCCGCAGTTGAGACAGGTATCGTCCTGCCGGAGATGTTGTGTTTTCACGGTTTCGTTGGTGACAGGTTAAGGCGGCGTAAATATAGCCAAATTGAAATTATCATGCAGTCTCCGTTTATACGGTTGCCACCATGAACAAAACAAAGGCAAGCCCCACAATGAGGGTTCCCAGCAGATAGCCCGCCAATACACCCAGCGACCGCCAGAAAGCAGTCCCAAAACGCACCTGGTAAGCGTTCCGCAGTGCAAAAACGAAGTACACATATACCGGGATGAGCAGCCAGGCGTACAGTTCAGCAGAATGCAGTAACAGGTTAATGAGCATGGCCACTATGCCCAGCATAAAGATGAAAGTATGGATGTGGATGGAAAAGATGGCATGGTCTGCATACACCCAGTTCTTCCGCCGGAAGAACCACTTTAACAGCAGCGCGAAGAACGGCAGGAGGAGGAACATGAGTTTGGGGTAGTGATGAACCAGCTTATCGTTCAGCGCATTGCCCATATTCCCGCCGTATTTATCGCGCAACTCCAGCATCCTGACCTGCATCTTCCGTTCCCACCAGGATTCCCTTAAATGGGCCGGCAATGCATTTTGAATGGAATCGTACTGATGGGCCGCATTGCGGATGGTATCGGTACCCATAATACGAAGCAGGTCAGCCTCATTGCGCACGGCAAATGTATCGTCCGGCGAAACCTTTCCCGCCCTCAGCGAATCAAAAAGCATTTGCGACACGATATAGATCGAATCCAGCTTCGCCTTTTGCTGCACTTCCATGTTACGTTCATAAGGATTCTCATGCTGCCCCGTAAGCCCCATCATGAGGAAAAACACGAAAGAGGTGAATACATACAGCCGGATGGGGTTTACGTACGTCAGCCGTTTGCCGTTGATAAAGTCGAGGGTAAGGCGGCCCGGGTAGAAAAACAGGTATTTGAGGGTAAGGAGGAGTTTGGAATCATAATGCGTGATATCCTGGAAGAAGTGGCTTACCAGGTGCCCGAAGGACTCTTTGGTATCCACGTTCTCCTGGCTGCAATGGCCGCAATAGCGGTCCGGCACATGGTGCCCGCAGTTAAGACAGGTCTTATTCTGCCTGAGATGTTGTGTTTTCACGGTAGTATACGTCAGGTTAAAGTATAATAAATATAAAGAATTTGAATTTATCCTGTCCACATACGTTTTGCAAAGCCGGGAACGTTTGTACATTTGCGAACACTGATTAACGAGATATGCGCATCCTTACTACCATATGCCTTACCCTGGCCCTGGGCACTGCCCGCGGGCAACATTATTACCAGGACATCATCAGCACCGGTCAAACCGCTGCCACCATGGCCCAGTTCAAGGCCAATAAGGTGACCGGCCAGATCGTGCGGTCACTGGATGCCAGCCAGGAAACGGACAACGATTTCATTTGCGTGCGCACCACCCAGGCCCCCTACCGCACCCTGAAGGCTGTGACCCAGAGCCGTAACAGCGGCAGATCTGTACTCACCAGCACCTTCAGCACCAGCGGCCGCCTCACAAAAACGGTAGACAGTACCGAACACACTATTTCCACCGTACAATACAAATACACCGAAAAGGGCTGGCTGGAAGATGTTGAGTCCGGCGTACGCGGAAGGGAAGACAAATACCGCCTGCAGGAAAAGCACCGTTACGAATATGACAGCACCGGCCGCCTGCTGCGCATGATACTCCGTAAAGGCAATGCCGATTCCATCATCGTTGCCTTTAAAACCGACAAAGAAGGCCGCGTAATAGAAGAAATGGAACCCGGCCGTCAGCGCATATATTACAACTACGATGCACAGGGCAAACTGACGGATGTTCTCCGCTATTACCCTGCCCGCAAACGCATGCTGCCCGATTATTCTTTTGAATACGGTGCCGATGGAAAACTCGCTGCGATGACAGTAGTAACACCAGAAACCGGCGACTACCTGATATGGAAATACAGCTACGATGAAAAAGGATTAGCACAACGTGAAGACTGCTATGGTAAAGGGTTAGAGCTGTTGGGGCGGATTGCTTACAAGTACGAATTTTCAGAATAGTTGAAAAAAAAGTTTGCAGAATAAAAACAAATCCTATCTTTGCAATCCCAACGAAAAAAGTTCTTATTATAACAATCACTGCGGAAGTAGCTCATTTGGTAGAGCACGACCTTGCCAAGGTCGGGGTGGCCGGTTCGAGCCCGGTCTTCCGCTCAGAGATCAGAAGTTCCAAACTGTTGCAAAGCGGTTTGGAATTTTTGTTTAAAGTTATTTGTGAATGATTCTTTACATTTACAAATACAGGATACCCGGGTGGTGGAATTGGTAGACACGCCGGACTTAAAATCCTGTTCGCTGCAAGGCGAGTGACGGTTCGACTCCGTTCCCGGGTACAATACCAAAAGATATAAAGGCTTCCGTAAGGAGGCCTTTGTTGTTTTCAGGAAATTGCAGGCAAAATCTACTCCCCCTTCAAATGAATGACAACATTTGAAAACTTCATTTGGCTACATACAAGAACCCTCTCATTACAAAGCAATCAAACCCTGCAAACGCAAATTAAGCATAGGTTGACAAGCAAAATAAGTCAGGTAATAATCGATCACGTCCAATAACTACCAATAGTTGTCATTTTTATGCAGAAGTAGCAGCCTTACAACTACAAGTGGCGGCAGTTTTTCGATATTTACTAAGGCGACCTCCTACATTTGCCTTACGAAACAATTGAAACACTACTGTATGGAAAATAAGACAATCGGCAATAGAATATCCGAAGCGCGCAAAGCGAAACAAATGTCGCAGGCAGCCCTTGCCGGACTGTTATTTATCAGTCCGCAGGCAGTTGGCAAATGGGAACGCGGAGAATCTTTCCCGGACATCGTAACCATTAACCGCCTCGCAGAGATTTTCGGTGTTAACCTGAACTATTTCTCGGAAACTTCGGATGTACCGGTTCCCAGTCAGGCCGGGGAAAGTAACGGAGCTAATGTGAAACCAGACGAGCCTGTTGTCAGCCCCCCCGTCATCAGGCAAGGGCTCTTAACCGATTTCAGTGCCGGAGATCATACTAAAGGCGATTTCGCAGGGGTATCTGCCCATAACAGCAGTTTTAACGCAAGCACGCTAACGGGTACAAATTTTTCAGGGGCAGACCTGACCGGCAGCACATTCAAGGTAAGCAATGCACGTGAGGCAAATTTTGATAAGTCCAATCTGACGGATTGCCTGTTTTCAATTGTGGAGTTAGCAGAGGCTACCTTTAACCAGACTATTTTTGTCCGCACAAAATTTGATAAAGCAGTACTGACCGGTGTTAAATTCAGCGGCATTACTTTCAGCGAGGTGAAACTGAACATGATCGACCTCAGGAATACCCTCCTTGAGCACTGTACATTCAACGGCGTCGATTTTATACAATGCGATCTGCGGGGAATGACCCTGAAAGGACTAACCTTTAACAGCGTAAGATTCGACAGGTCGGCCCTGAACGACGCATCATTTGAAGGAGCAACTTTACTAAATGTTTCCTTCACCCCTAAATTTGCCCTCACCAATAAATTCTACCGCAGCCTGAAAACCATATGCTTTGACGGAGCAAGGATGGACAAACTTACTTATGCCGCCCTGAATAATTTCGGGGCCGGACTCTCAAAAGCCACTATCATTTAACCGATAAAAGATGAAATTATCAATTGAAATTAAAGGACTGCACAAGTCCTATGGGAAGCTTCATGTCCTGAAAGGAGTAGACCTTGAGATCGAAAAAGGCAGCATTTTCGCGCTGCTCGGATCCAATGGCTCGGGAAAGACTACCATGATCAGGATCCTGACCACACTGATAAAGCCCGACAGCGGCAAGGTTTCCGTAAATGGACACGATGTGGTATTGCAGCCGGGAAAAGTGCGGGAATCAATCAGTCTGACCGGGCAGTTTGCAGCAGTGGATGAAATTCTTACAGGTAGGGAAAACCTAGTAATGATCGCCAAACTGCGGCACCTGAAAGACCCTCGCGGAGTGGCCACTGGCTTATTGGAACGCCTTGGCCTGACGGATGCGGCAGACCGCCGGGCTTCCACCTATTCGGGTGGCATGCGCCGCAGGCTCGACATCGCAATGAGCCTTGTCGGAAACTCACCCGTGATATTCCTCGACGAGCCAACTACCGGATTAGATCCGGAAGCACGAATGGAGGTCTGGAAAATCATTGCAGAACTGGCAGGTAGCGGTATCACCATTTTCCTCACCACACAATACCTGGAGGAGGCTGAACAGCTTGCCGGCAGGATTGCCATTTTGCATGAGGGCAGAATTATTGTAAGCGGCACATTAGCCGAACTGAAAAGGCTGGTGCCACCTGTTAAAGTAGAATATGTAGAAAAACAGCCAACGCTTGAAGAGATCTTCATGGCAATTATTGGCAGCAAAAAACAATTAATATGAAAACGATTAGCGCTAATTTTTTTTCTGACCTGTCCGTAATGCTCGGCAGGAGCATCCGCCACAACTTCCGCAGCCTTGATACCATCATAACCATTACCTTCATGCCCATCGCCATGATGCTGTTGTTCGTGTATGTTTTGGGCGGCGCCATCCAAACCGGCACGGACAATTACGTGAATTACCTGTTGCCGGGAATATTACTCATCGCCGTAGCAAACAGTATCGGATATGTATCCTATCGATTGTTCCTTGATAAGCAAAGAGGCATTTTTGAGCGCTTCAACTCTATGCCGGTTGCACGCTCCGCTGCCTTGTGGGGGCATGTATTGACCTCATTAGTTGCCAATGCAGTATCACTTACGATCATCATCCTGATTGCAATGCTGATGGGCTTCCGGTCTTCCGCTGGCATACTCTCCTGGCTTGCCGTAGCCGGCATCATTGCACTCTTTACGCTGGCCCTCACCTGGGTTGCGGCCATTGCCGGGCTATCAGCAAAAACGGTGGATGGCGCCGGTGTTATCGCTTACCCCATTCACTTTCTACCCCTGATCAGCTCGGCCTTTGTGCCTACGGCCACCATGCCTGCTCCTGTTCGCGCCTTTGCAGAAAACCAGCCGGTTACGCCAATAGTGGAAACCATACGCGCATTGCTATTAAACCAGCCTATCGGCCATTCCATTTGGATAGCACTGGCCTGGTGCGTGGGAATTATCCTGATAGCCGCCCTATTGGCTACAAAAATCTACAGGAAACAGGTTTAGCCGCCATGGTAAATGGTGAAATGATCGTGACGCAGCCCACATAAATTAAAGGATAATTTCCTCGTCATTTATTATCTTGACGGAAATTAATGATAAGCAAGCCTATGCGCCGGGGTGTTACTCATGCCATACTACTCCTTTTAGCCGGTATTGTAGCCATAAATGCCTGCCACTCGCCCAACAAACCGGCGGCCCGATCCGCTGTTGCCGAAAAAAAAGAATTACCCGGACTGGGAACGATTGACGCATTGCCAACTACCTACCGCTCTCCCGCCAATAACCCTACCACACCGGAAAAAGTGGAGCTGGGACGGTTGTTGTTTTACGATCCCATTTTGTCTGGCGGGAAAGATGTAGCCTGCGCAACCTGTCATCATCCCGATTTCGGTTACGCGGAAAGCATTGATCTGTCTATCGGCGTAAACGGGAAAGGGCTCGGTGAAATGCGGCGTTTCAATGTTGATAACAATATCCCATTCACTAAACGCAATTCACAGTCGCTCCTCAATACAGCGTTCAATGGCATTGGCTCAGACGGACAATATACCCCGGAGGAAGCCCCTATGTTCTGGGACCTCCGCGCCAAAGGTCTCGAAGAGCAGGCCGCCATGCCTATAAAAACCTTCGAAGAAATGCGCGGACATGGTTTCAGTGAAGAGCATATATCAGCAGAAGTAGTGAAACGTGTGAATAGCATTGCCCAATACCAGCGGTTATTTAAAACGGTGTTCCCGGAAAGCAATACCGTTACGCTCACCGATATCACCAAAGCCCTTGGTGCGTTCCAGCGGTCACTGACTGCCGGCAACTCGCGGTTCGACCAGTTTATGCGAGGCAACCGCTCCGCCCTTTCAGACAGGGAGCAGGAAGGCATGCAGCTTTTTATTACATCCGGCTGCGCACGATGCCACAGCGGACCCATGCTGTCAGATTTTAAATCGCATGTACTGGGGGCACCCGACAATGAAAAATTGCCGGTATCCGATTCCGGCATCCTTGGCAGTTACGGCTTCCGTACACCAACTCTCCGCAACCTGCGGTTTACCAGGCCTTACATGCATAGTGGAAAATTGCAAACCCTCAACGAAGTACTGTTCTTCTACGAAGACCTGCATGGCAAACCGCTCCGCAACCAGCACGTCAAACTCACACAGCTCGATCCCCTGGCCGCTGCGGTTCGGGTGGAATTTAAAGACATCAATACCATTGTGGAATTCCTGAACACGCTTAATGATGCCAACTACGACAAAAAGGTACCCGCTTCCGTACCGAGCGGTTTACCCGTAGGCGGGTATATCAGATAAGCAATCGATTTGCAGACGATTCCACAACATTCCCGAACGTCATTATGAAAACCTGGTAAATTCATTTTTGAATTATTCAAAACAGGTCACTTCAAACCTTATATTAGTTTACCTAATGGGGATTATCGAAGTTTGTTGAACATTTACAGGAAACAAATATTATTTTTGAAGGATATTGTTAAACCAATTCCCTTACTAAATCTGCATATGATCACACTTCTACGGCTATATGGTCAAACGAGCAATAATTATATCCAGCATATCCATATCGATGCTTTCTGCAGGGCAAACGGATTGAAATACCGCAGTCCGCGAATGAGCAAATATTATGAAACATACCCCAACCTCCAGTCTGCAGATTATGGAAATTCCATATTGGGTATGAAAGTTCAGAAAGCGCTTTCTTTCAAACCCACCTATCGTTTCGATATAGAAAATAACCAGGAAGTATATGAGCGTGATTTGCTCGCAGGCAACAATATGTATTGCGAAGGTTGGTTCTTCCGCTCCCCTGATGAAGTAATCAGACGGTACATTCCTATTTACAAAGAACTTTTCCGTCCTGGTTTCGATACCCGCCCACTCGAAGATAAGTACCTCCAGACACCGAACGGCGAAGTGAAGATTGCGGTACATATCAGGCGGGGCGATTATAAAGAATGGCTCGGCGGGAAGTATTACTTCGAAGATGATGTCTACATTGACAAAATTCAGCAATTGATAACGCTGCTGAACCGTCCTGTCAAAATCATCCTCTTTACTAATGAATCAAAACTAAATCTTCCAGCCTACCAGTCGATGTTCGGCGATGTGGTGCTGTCTGGCAATTCCGTAGCTGAGGATCATTACCTCATGTCGCAATGTGATTACATCATGGGACCTTTCAGCACATTTACATTATGGGCAAGTTTCATCGGCGAAACGAAATTCCATCATATCTTCAGGAAAGACGAAACAATCAGCCTTCAACAGTTCCGGGTCTGCCGTGGGAACTGGTGGTAAAACAATCACCGGTCTGAAAGTAACAAATCTCGTCTCATATATACGCCAAAGCGCTCTACAGTCGGCTGTAAAACGCTTTGGCGCAAAACCAGGAAATCCTTAATAGAGAAATGATTAGTTAACAGAGGTAAAGACTATACCCCATTTTTGTGTTTCTGAATCTGTATTGATGGGATTAAGTCCTACCCATTGTCCGTTAGGACCTGGGATGTTGTTATATACATCCATGCAAGTAGTGCTGGTCGGCCATGTCTTGATCACGCTGATCCAGAAGCCAAGATTGGAGGCTCCTGTAGTGATGTATAATTTAACGGGATTGTTATACACATATGCCCGGTTGTCGGACCCGAAACCTAAATGCTGTCCGGTTTGAACATTCCAAATGTGATAATAACGCTGACCATATTCATCCACTTCGGCCTTGATCCTCCATTTCTGATTATTCGTTTCAAAATAATCCCAAACCTGGACATGGGTGCCGCCTGTAGCCTGGTCGAGTACCTGGTTGAAAACTACAAAGCCAGGAACATTCATTTCATAATACCGGTAGGGAACAAGAAAAACCGCATTTTCCTGATGGAGCGCTAACTGAGACGGGTTACACCAACTTGGGTTAAAAATAGTTGTTTTTCCTGTAGGCAAGGTTTTAGCTGTATCGTATGGAACGATCAATTGCTTCTTGGTTTTTTGCTCCTGCCGGATAGGTTGTTCAGATAATTCGCTATTCTTCTTGCAAGAAAAAAGCAGCGCTACTACCGCCAAAATAGGGAGGAATAATTGTTTTTTCATCTTAAATTCATTTTGTGAAATAACGACCAACTGACGGCCGACTCGGGTTAAAATTTGATTTCCTGGGTTTTAAAGTATTTAGTGGGTTTTCAGTTCTTCAGCATGTATATTAAAAAGGTAGAAAAAGATATTAAACTGGACAAATTTTAAGGTCACTAGCTGTCTATTGCACTTACCAAATTAAGCAACCGGCGGCCAATATGGAATCTGTTAAATAAACTATTCAATAGCTTATGGTGAAAACCTGTGGGCTGAACACTGTAGTGGGAGCGGATTACAACAAACATGGGTATTAGGTATATAGTATTCGGTGATAAATTAATAGCTTGCTTTTAGATAAACTAAAATTAGTTTTTTTTATCGAAACTCAAAAAAAAGAATATTTTTTGGAACGAAAATTTAAAACCCTTTTCAAATAATCCTTTCTCACAAAATCATTCCATATCCGATTATCCTCTGCATGCAAAACTGTAAAAGAATAGACTGGCACCGTTGCTGATCGTCACCTGGATGAATGAACTGTAAACTGGCATACTGTATGGCTGCCACGGTGCATCAACTACCTGTTAAATGAAGTGTTTACTGAAATCAGTATAGAATTCCCCAGGCATTACAATTTTTCGAAATCATCTAATCCTCATAAACTCTCCTTTCGAAATTATCCAACCCTCCTTCGATTGTCATTGGACAAAGTTCAATGTGCGATGAAGCTACATTAAATATCCTCTAACACAGCACTGCCACCCTACCGGTACATCTTACGTATATTCCGGTACAACAAATTTTTTTAGTAATGGCAATTTTAGATTCCATGATTCCATTTACCGGTAGAATCGGTAATTTGATCTCTTACAAGCGCAATGGTAAACACTGTTTGCGTAGTGTGCCTGAAAAGGTCAGGCAAACTGATAATACCCGCCAGGCTGCCAAGCGGTTCGGCGCTGTCAGCCGCAAGGGTGCCCTTATCCGGAGTGCCATCACTCCCGAACTGGACATTTACCCCGACAGCTACCTCGTGAACCGGCTGAATAGCTACATCATGAAGGCGGGGAGGAACAACCATGCCGGCCTGGTGAACTTCCGGTTCAATGGCTACACAGGGCTTGACAAGCTGCTTACACAGCCGCCAGTGTTCTCTAAAGACGGTACCTTACGCATCCCGGCGCAGCGCCTGGAGGCCTACAGCAATCTCTACGGTTCCGCTAAACAGCTGGAAGTAAAACTGATCGCCACCCGGATCGACTTTACTACCCGCAGCATTACCGGCTCCGAAGCAGTGACGATGACCATCGACCTGGAGCAACCATTCAACGGTGCCGAAATGTCCATAGACGTACCAGGTAAGGGAACGCTGCTGGTGGTGGTGCAGGCAAGGCAGTTTGTAAAAGACGGTGATATCCGTGACCGCAAGTGGTATGCCGCCGATATTGTGGCGGTTGTGGAGCAACAGCAGCCTGAAGCATCCCTTGCAAAACCCAAATCCCATAAGAAACTAACGGGCATACCTGCGATGCCTTCCCGCAAAGCCACTGCTAATCAAAACAGGCAGGCGGGCAATAAACGGGAATAGCCTCGCGCCATTACTGGATTTTTTGTTGTAAGAAGCTAATAATCAAACACTACGAAACCCCAATCTACACGGCAGGCCACTCCTCCGCCAGCCATTGCCATGGGCTGCAGGCGCCCAATCTTCACTTTACATGCCTGTTACAGGCTCAACTTCAACTACAGACCAGTTCCACATCACCACCGCATCACCTCCGCATCAAGTCCACGTTATCGACGTACTTCACTCGTATTATAGCCGTACTTACTCCTAAGATGACTAAGAGTTACTGTCTTCTAACTTAATACATACCAGCTTGAATATGCTTACAGTAACATTTTTGTATCTATTTATTAGCGTATCCTGAAGGGAGGAGAACAACTTTATGAACTATACATTACCCCTGCTTTATGTACTTTAATGCCACAGAGCCTGATGGCAGTACCTTCGACTCCACTAATTGTAAACGCTGCTGTTCGGGCATTTTCATTGTATCAAACAAGCGCCGTCCTTCCCCGGCTAAGTAAGGATGAATCACAAAGTGAAACTCATCCACCAACCCCAGTTCTATTAACTGCGATGGCAGATCTACCCCACCTAGCGATATATTCTTTCCCGGTTGCTGCTTCAGTTTCAAAATTTCTTCAGCGGGGTTTGAGCGAATAATCTTTGTTTTATCATCAGCGCTTTCCAGTGTTTTGGAAAATACAACTCTGTCGATCGCATCAAATGCCTTTGCAAAATTATTCACCGTTTCGGGACCGGATTGCTCCCTTGCCATATCAGGCCAGAAAGGAACCATTAGTTCATATGTTTTACGCCCATACACAATCAGGTCAGCTTCCTTCAAAAGTTCTGTAAAATAAACATGAATATCCGCGCCGCCGTTACCTTTGGTATGCTCGCAGCAACCATCGGCAGTAAGGTTAATTCCATAGACAACTTTTCTCATTGGAGTAGTTTTAGGTAACAAAAGATTTATTTCATTTCTATCCCGGCTTTAAACCGGATAATAGATTTCACGAGGTCAAGCGGTAAAGGTGTGTTGTGTGGGAAATGCAGGGTATCCTTCGTCCCCTTTGCCCGGAAGGGAGCAATTTGATCTTCGAGCCGGCTCAATCCATAAACCGGGTAAAACCCAATATGATGTTTATAGGCAGCAAAGTACAGATGCTCCTTACCCACTTTAAATGCCGGCATTTTATAGCGGATGCTTTCTGTTGTATCGGGAATAGTGTCTAAGAAGGTTTGCCGCAGGGCTTTCAGTCGCTCCCTGATATCAGGATCAAAAGCAGCAATATATTGCATTACGTCGTTCATACATACAGCGTTTATCTGATCAGAACTCCATCGCACGTCAGGCAAACAGGCTATTTCCCTGCAATCCTTTTATTCCGCCTTTCACTTAAATACTTCCTTACAGGAATATCGTACACTACCATCACAAGATATGCAAATCCCACCAGCAGTACCACCCCGGAAATGATAACGAAAGTCAGTTCCATAGTACCCGGTTTATGGCTGTTGTAATAATTCCCGAACATCCACAACACGGCGTAATGCGTCATGTACAGCGGGTAGGAGATCTTACCGGAGAATACGCAGCACTTCTTTAAACCCGGCTTTAATACTGCGCCTGCACCCAACGATATCAGCAATGGGAAATACAACAGCACTACCAGCGGTTCGGATATCCAGTTCCATGTAGTGAAGGGCATGATAAAGGCGAGAGACAACAATATGGATAGGCCTATAAAACCGAGATTGTTCCTGATGATCCAGTTGGAACGATAGATGAGTAATCCTGCAAGGAAAGAATAGGATATCCGTGCACCCCCATCCCAAAAGGTGGGCCCGCTCCAGCCACCCAATAAGTTACCGGCGAGGTAAGACACAAAGCAAATAGCCCCTGCGGAGAGGATGGTTAATACGATCAGGTAGCCTCGTTTGAGCCTGCAAAGCACCAGTGCGTAAACGATATTGGCGATATACTCCCAAAACAGGGACCACGACGGTGCATTAAGCCCGAACAGATTGAATCCCCTGTCTTCCATAACCGGAAAGGGAATGAGTAATGCTGAACTCAAAAACAGGAGGATGACCATTCCTGTATTATACAATTCAGGATGCCCGCCAAACGGATCGAACAGAAATGCCAGCAGTCCTAACACTGATCCCGCTATGATCAGGGGATGCAGCCTGATGATCCTCGATTTAAAGAATTCCAGCCATCCCATTTTAGCCAAACGATCGTCGTAGGCATATCCTATCACGAATCCTGAAAGACAGAAGAAGAAATCCACCGCCAGGAAACCATGCCCGATAAAGTTCTGGCTGGGATCGAGGTACACCCATTCCATAAAATGGAAAATCACCACAGCCAGGGCAGCAATTCCCCTTAATCCGTCTAGGATTTCGAAATGCTGTTTCGTTTGCAGAATTGTAGCGGTGGGTTTGTTCGTATCCATTGATGGTTCCGGTCTGGTTTGTTGTGCAGTAGCCAAGATATTTAAAAATGAAACAAATGACAAGGTTTGTACTTCTGAAACTATAATCATCACATCACCCAACAAAAAAAGCCGCCAGCACCCTACAATGCTGACGGCTATCCTACATCAAACAACTCTTACAAATTCGTATACTTCACACCCAAGCTAAACCACCGGGCCGGCAAAGGAATCGCTCCAATCTCGTTGTATTTGGAATTGAAAATATTCTGCGCATCCAGCATCACTGTAAAGTGGTTGATAGACTGGCTTATTCTGAAATCATTAATAAAATAAGACTTGCCTGAAACCCTGTCGTTATAACGGGTAGCCACCAGTACAGAGAACCCGCTGTATCCAAATTCAACCGTATTGGTAACCTGATGCTTCAGGGAAGAAATCAGATACTTCGAATACAGTGCTTTCGCTCCCTCAGATTCGGAATCCAGATAAGTATAAGCCAGATGGATGTTGAACTTAGCCTTTTCAGAAACCGCAACACGGTAATCAGACCTTACATTGAAACCCTTCGTGCGAAGATCCCCCACGTTATTACTTTGCCACGGCTCCGTGGTAACCATCCGCGTCCAGTCTATGAAGCTGCTGATGTTCCTGTAAAAGTAGCTGGCGTTAACGGTCAGATTACGGTGCAGAAACTTAAAGCCCAGCTCCCCCTGAAGGGCATCCTCCGGACTCAGATCAGGATTACCGATATTACCCGGACGCTGGTTCAGGAAAAGGTCCGTAAACGATGGGATCCTTTGACTGGTACCCACATTCCCTGTGATCCGGAATGCTTTGCTGATAGCATAGCTGGCATCCAATCCGGGATAGATCTGCCATTTGTAATCAGAATTGTAGTTGACATAAGTACCCGCATTCACATCGAGCTTATTATCCAGCAGATACACCCGGTACTGGGCATATAGACCCAGATTCTCCCGGCGATGATCCCCGATGTTGGAAGAATTGATATCTTCCCGCCTTCCTTCCACACCAAAACCCAGTTCACCGGTATTCAGTTTATAAGTAGAATTCAGCTCAGCAGCCAGAGAATTGGTATAGTGACGACTCTTTCCCGCATTAGGGTTCGTAACGCCAAAATAACGGTAGTCATCATCGTTATACCGGTAACTCACTCTGGACATCAGCGAAAACCGCTCGGAAATAGTATGCTTCGACTGAGCAGATGCTATCACAGTTTTCACGGCCTCTGTCGAGTTCTTATCACCCGGGGCGGCATAGAATCCATTGGCACCAAATCCGTTGTCAATGTAACCTACGGATGTCAGGATTTCATTGGCGTTGTTGATCTGGTAATTACCCTGGTAAAACAGCTTGGTGTTTTCAAACTGCGTATTATAGCGGTGTCCGTTACTTTTATCGTAGGAACCGAAAAGAGAATGCTGCTGTTTGGCTTTACTGATCACACCACCCAGCTGAATGCCGGTGCCGTAGAACATTTCGCCTGTTCCTGCAGTATCTTTTTCAAAATTAGACCCGCCAAAAGCACTCACCAGGAAACCCGACTGCTCCGGTTTCTTCGTGATGATATTCACTGCACCGGTTAAGCTGTTAATTCCGTAAATCCTCGCCGCAGGGCCGCGGATCACCTCTATCCTTTCAATTGCCTCTACCGGAATAGGCAGGTTCAGCATATTATGGGCGGTCTGGTTGTCGATGATTTTTGTCCCGTTCACCAGCACAACGGTCTGCTCGAAGCTGCCACCGTCGATACTGATATCGGCCTGACTGCCAAAAGGACCCCGCTGCCGGATATCTACCCCATTGGCATATTGCAGGATCTCTTGCAGGCTGCGGGCCGGCAGCTTGGCTATGGTAGCCTTGTCGATCACGTAAACATTCCTGTTTTGCTTGGATATAGGGGTACTGAAGCGGTTCTCATTAATCACCACCTCATGGATACTGATGACGGAATCCCGCTTTTGCTGTGCATAGGTTTGGAGGGATAATACCGTCAGCAGAACTACATAGAAAATTCTCATTTACCGTAAAATTTGCGCAAAAATAGTACCTTGCCGTACCACTATAGTAGGCCAGTTTTAATAAAATGGGTAGTCCGGTTAATATTCCTTTCCAGCGCTATATTCAGCTGAATCATAGCCTCCCCACTGCAATCTACCTCCAGATTGTATTTGAGTTCATCAAAGCAATCCAGACAGGGCTGCTCCCCGAAGGCACGAAGCTCCCGGGTACACGCATCCTGTGTAAGGAACTGTCCATCAACCGGAATACACTGGTTAAGGCCTTACATGACCTTGAAGCTCAGGGATATATAGAGATTTTGCCTAATAAGGGAATCTTCATCCTGTCTGACCAGAAACAGCAAACCAAGGTAAAAGCCCAGCCTTCCAAAGAGAAGCCCTCCGAGCAGGATACTACCGGCTTCCCGTTTAAACGTTCTTCCATTCTGGAAAACCCGGTAGAAGTGAGTGACCTGAACTATCAGTTTAATGACGGCATGCCCGACCTTCGCCTGGTTCATACCGATGTGCTGGCCCGGTTGTATGTGTCCAAGCTGAAAAGAAGGAAAAACACGCGGACATGGGAACAAATCCAGCTGCAGTCGCACCTCCAGTTCAAAGCCCATTTCTCCAATTTCCTCAACCTCACCCGGGGGCTCAGGATTTCCAGCTCCAACCTCCTTACTACCAGTAACCATGAAATCAGTTTGTACCTCGTTACCAAATTGCTGATTTCGCCGGGAGATAAAGTTGTTGTTGCCACTCCCAGCTATTACCGCTCCAATATGACCTTATCAGACAGCGGTGCGCAGATCATCACCATTCCGGTTGACGAGCACGGTATTAAAACCGACAGCCTCAAACTGATCTGTCAGTCGCAAAAGATAAGGGTGCTGTACCTGACATCTAACTTCCACTACCCTACTACCACATGCCTCAGTGCCAAGCGGAGGATAGAAGTGCTGGAACTGGCGGCAACATATGGCTTTGTGATTCTGGAAGATGATTATGATTTTGATTTCCACTTCGATAATAACCCCGTTTTACCCCTGGCGGCTTTAGACAACCATGAGCGGGTGGTTTACATCGGTTCATTCGGCAGATCGCTGCCTACAGGTTTCGGATATGGCTTCATCTCTGCACCGGAAGCATTCATTCAGGAACTCGAAAAGCATCAGAGCATACTTGAACCGGGGATTGATGTCATAAAGGAACAGGTACTTACAGACTGGCTGCAGGAAGGAGAAGTACACCGTTTATCTAAAAAGAACAGAAAGATTTACAAAGAACGGCGGGACTTTTTCGTGCGTTTATTGAAGGAAAAACTAAAAGGTAAAATCAAATTCCTGATACCACTCCGTGGATTAGCGGTTTGGGTGGAGTGGCTGGATGATTTTAATCTGGTGCGTTTACAACGAGAATGTAAAGCGAATGGCCTTTTCCTGCCTACAACGATATTATATCAAACCAAAACCCTTACTGCAACGCGCTTAGGGTTCGGGCATATGAACGAAGAGGAAATGGAAATAGCGGTGGAATTGTTGAGCGTTTCGTTGGAAAGGGTGCTGTATAGAGTGGAATAATTAACTCCAATCACTCTTCCAAAACATAGCTGGTACTCCTTCCCCCGGCTGCTTCTTTACCCAACAAACCACGTTCTAACAAATCCTGAAGATCACGCACAGCAGTATCCTGCGACACTTTGGTAATCTTCGCCCATTTGCTTGATGTTACTTTCCCTTCAAATCCATCCAGCATTTTATGCAGCATCAGCCGCTGCCTTTCGTTGAGAGTTTGTGCGGCAGGGCGTTCCCAGAATTTTGATTTCCTGATAACATCCGCCAATGTAGCATGGGTTGTTGCTAATGCACGCTGTAAACACTGAAGAAACCAAAGTATCCATTCTGTAATATCTAACGTTCCCTTTTGTGTCTCTTCCAATATGCTATAATATCCCTCTCGTTCATTTCTGATCTGGGCAGACATACTGTAGAAACGCCGTTTACTTTTATCCGCGCGCGCCAGCAGCATATCCATAATAGCGCGGGCAATACGGCCATTACCATCATCAAACGGATGAATAGTAACGAACCACAGATGCCCAACAGCAGCTTTAACTACAGGATCAAGATTCTCTTCTGTATTAAACCACTGCAGGAAGGCATGCATTTCCTTTTGTAATTGCTCTGCGTCCGGTGCCTGAAAGTGAATAGTCTCCCTGCCCATTGGGCCGGATACAACCTGCATGGGGTTATCATTTGTATTATCTCTCCATGCCCCCACAACGATCCTGTGCATACCACTCCAGCCTGTTGGAAACAGCGCAGCATGCCAGCCGAAAAGCCGTTCTTCCGTCAATACCTTCTCATGATTTTGTGTGGCATCCAGCATCATTTCTACTGCACCATCAATGTTTCTGTCTACCGGAATCAATCCGGCTACAGTAATCCCTAAACGCCGGGCTATAGATGAACGGACCTGTTGCGGGTCCAGTATTTCCCCTTCTATTTCGCTGGACTTTATTACATCCTGTGTGAGATTCTTCAAAGTAGCTTCGTCCTGTAAATTGAATCCTAACCCTTCCATTCGTCCAAGAAGTAATCCCTGTTGATGACGCACTTCTGCCAGTAGAGGAGAAACCTTCTCGTGATTCCATTGAAATTCCGGCCAATCTTTTCTCAGGTAAATAAACATTCTACGCACTATTTGCGGTGAATATAAGGATTATTCACCGCAAAACCTATTATTCACCGCACATCATGCGTAGATTAAGCGTCATATTCTACACACATCATGCGTAGAATATATACATCCACCCACAAAAAAATGCCCGCGACCATCTCAGGCCACGGGCATACATGAATAAAAGAAAACACCTACTTCACCGGATGCGGTGCAATCAGCTGCACCTGCACATATCCGCCCCCATCAAGCGTAAGACCTTTTTTAAAGGCATTCGCATCACCGGCAGGGTCGAACTCATATATAGCCGCCTCACCGCCGATAGGAGCAATTCCTGTATAATATTTTTTATTGAAAACCATCGGGAAGCGAACCATACCCACCGGGCTCAGCGGACTTTTCATTACCGTCACGGTTTTATTCTTCAGGTCCATTTTCACCACCTGGGCAATGTTCTTGTAACGGTCGCGGAGAGAAGTCATCATCTCTTCATACTGAACAGTTCCGAAAGCGATACCATTCCCTACATAGTTCATCCCCATCAGGCAGACCTGTTTACCTACCGGTGTGGTTACATCGAACCAGTAATCCTGATCAAAGTCGGCCGCGCCTTTCTTAATACGTACCACGCCAGACTTACCGCCGATGCCGGTCCAGTATTTACCGGAGCTCACCACGAAGTAATGATTGCCTTCTTCGTCTTTATCGAGGGTGTGGAGGTAGTCGTAGCCAATACCACCTGCAGTAGCGGTGGATTTGATGATCTTCATGTTGTTCAGTGCAGGATAGTCGTACACCAGTGCACGAACACCATCTGCCACGTAAGTTTTATTGGCATTGTCGTAGAAGTAACCGCCGAGGATGAACTTACCGTTATCCACGAAGCCTTTTCCTACAAAGAACTCTCTCAAAGTTCACGGAGAGCAATTTCAGTTGAAGAACAGTATCAGCTGAATATGGATATGAGGGAGCAATTACTTTGAATTTTCAGTCCCGGATTTCATTGATTCGAAAAGTAATATCGTATATAAACCTATGCGCTGACCATTTCTCCGGAAAGGGTTGAAGGTATAGAAGAGAAAATAAAGATTTCCACACGTTTATTACTAACTATTCAGATCTTTCACCCACAATGGTATTCCGTCATCTCCATTCTTGACAATGAACTAGTCTATAAAAAAATGGCAAAAAATTCATGCAAGTATGGTGTTAAATGTAAAAATTGATTTAGACAACCATTATAAAATCAATGAGGTTAGTGATGATCTTAGTATTTTCAAATTCTCAAGTTGCTTACAAAACAATACCCTCATACCATTAGCAATTACAATCAGCCATAAAAGCCATCTATTAATGCCAAACGTCTACAACTTAGCATTTGGCCCTATGAATATTAATAATGAATTAGATGACAGTATCAAATTGCAACATCAAGATCATTCCAGAGTTTTTCTACAATAGTATTTGCCGCACTAACTTTCTTAACAGAAAACCCAACTTCTTATCTGGGTATTGATGGATCATGCAATGCACGAGCTTACTTATACTATAGATGTATTCAGTACAATTAAGACTACCTTTTTCAACATTTCAAGATCTTTGGCGTAAAGTATTATGCAAGGGTTCTCCGATCTACGCAGGAAGAATCATCTCCCATAGACACAAATGACTTAAAAGCAATCCCGGAACTCATTCAAATGCAAAGCCAAATAACATCAGGGAAACTATATAACTATTTCATTTTCAGCTTAAAATAAGAATCAATATACAAACTTTAGTCAATCAAAAAATTTACTTAATTTTATAATATGGATAAAAAACTAATCCGGGATATAGCAGCTTTAAAAAAACAGGCTAAAGAAAATGGCAGCAGTGTCGTGAAAATTAAGGTAGCACACACCAGTACTTCCTCCCTTCATGAAGTAATAAAAACCCGTGCTCAGGCAGATACATTCATGACCATCCTCAAAAGCCTGTAACCCCATCAAAGCCCCCCTATATCCGCATGCCCTACCGCATTGCCTTCCCCATCCAGTGGAATGAACGTATTGTATGCCACTTCCAGGATATTCCCTTCAACATCTTCAAAGTAAAAGAATAAGCCTCCAAATGGTGGGGCCGTTGGCTCATTCAGGAGCTTCACGCCTTTAGATAGGAGGTCGGTGTAAATGTCGCGTACTTCTTTTTCTGTAGGCACGTTGTAACCGAAAGTAACGCCACGGAAGCCGGTGCCTTCCGGACTAATACCTATAAATTCAGTTAGCTCTTTCCTCTTACATAAACTAAGTAAGAAGCCGTTCAGCTGATAGAAAATGATATCCTTGTTCTCCGCTACAGGCTTCCAGCCAAAAGTAGATTCATAGAAATCCTTCATAGCAGAAAGATCATTTGCCGCTATAGTTAACACACTCAGGCGCTGTTGTATCATAATTAGGAATTAATATAAATAAAGCGGGAAAGATATACATCCTTCCCGCCAATAGTTGTATTTCAATATCATCATGCATCCGGAATCTCAGGCTCTACGAGCTTCGTGAGTTTCTCAAGCGACTCCTGCCAGCCGAGATAACACATCTCCGCAGGAATCACCTCAGGAATGCCTTCCTGCGTGATATTAATCTCTGTTCCTGCCACCGTTTTACGAAGCTTCACGGTAGTGATCATTTCCCCGGGGAGATTTGGATCATCGAACTTATCGGTATACTTCAGGGCTTCATTAGGCTTCACTTCCAGGTAACTGCCGCCAAAGGAATGACTGTTGCCCGTAGAAAAGTTATGAAACGACATTCTGAAGGTGCCACCTACTTTCACCGACATCTCGTGTACGGTACAAAGAAAGCCATAAGGAGGTATCCAGGTAGCAAGGGCATTGGCCTCCGTGAATGCGCGGTACACCTTTTCAGGGGTAGACTTAATTATTCTGTGTAAAGAAACTGTATTGCCTGACATAAGATCAATTTTTGCTTCCTACTCTTATGGCTTTTCGGTTTCGCCCGTTTTTTAGTTGTGGTTGCTGCTCCACCTGTATTGTTCCGTTGACAATACAAAAGTGGCCCGAAAACCGGACTTCCAAAGTGGGGAGATACGACAAATCAGGGGTTATTTGCGACCACTACCGCAAAAACTGCTGTGTCAGGTGATACCCTCCGCCTACAACAAGCATAGGCATTGCCACCGCCAGTAAAATAACCGGTAATGCAAAGGCCCGGAAATACGTCAATACAATAGCATCTTCCGGTTTATCCGCACTATAGGCCACATTCGCCTGATCCCCTACATTCCAACCCGAGGGAGAGCTGGAACCTGTTGGGCGAAGGATCACTTCCCGCCCACTGAGTGTACGGTACCGGAAGATTGGCCGGAAAGTATCACCATCAGAATCTTTTACTCTTTCCACTTCAATCACTTCCGCTACCGCCCTTTCACTTTCGCGTATAAACCGTACCGTTTGCCGGAAGAATAGCAGCCCGGCAATCAGGAGCACTGCTCCGAGAAACAATGGAATATTATACCACATATAAATGGGTTTATTTACTGCAATATAAGTTACCGGTTTTCTTCATCAAAATCGGCAGCTGCTGCCATAAAAAAGCCGCACACTGATGCATGCGGCTTACAAGATTTTTACTGTAGTATCTTACTCTGTTATACTGGACGAAGAGCTGATCTTCACATCCGCATACTTCCACGCTTCATCAAAATCCACATGCACTTTATCTGCCTCAGCGTTCTTCTGCTGTTGTGTTAGTGCTTTGTGTAATCCTATCAACGCCCAGCCATTTTTCCGCCAGGTACGGAGGTCATCCCGATATACTTCTTCCGCTTCTTTCAGCTTACCGGCTTTCAATAAAACCGCACCGAGGTGATGCCGTACAGAGAAGAACCAGTCGGGCGGCTCGTTATAATTGAGCTTATCCTCATTAGCCACCGCATACTTTAACAACGCAATGGATTGATCCGTTTTACCTTCCTGTACTGCAATACCGGCAGAAAGCACCTGCGAAGCGATCTGTACCAGATCTGCGGTAGTGTTGATGTTCCAGATGGTGAGGTCTTTCAGCGTAGTGTCTTTAGACAGAAGCGCGAGGCTATCCATGGCTTTCTTCGCATTGGTTACATCGTGCTTTCCCAGGTAAGCCATCCCCCTGGCATAGTGCCAGATGGCACGGGGATAAACGAGATCCCCATCCGGTGCAGGGATGGCCATAATGGTATCCCACATCGATAATTTGACAGCTATATAGTATGGGATGGTGTAGTAGTGCTGCAGGGTGCCCCAGCCGGGCATGCGCATCACCTGCACAGAGGTATGCTCCTGTAATTGCTTCGCGGATTTCCATGCCAGTTTGGAATTGCCTTCCAGCGTGGCCGTGGCAGTCAGGAAATGATAGTTGTGCGGGAAATACCCCAACGGGTAGGCTCCCTGGGCATGACAAGCCGTGGTATACGCACTGTCCTGCTCCACTGCGCGGATATTGGATATGGAACCGAGGTGATAATCACCCGTATTGATGTAAATGTGGGAGGGCATATGTAACAGATGTCCTGCCCCGGGTACCAGTGTATCCAACAGGTAAGCACTGGGCAGTGCCTTTTCAGGTGTGGCCGATGCTTCCAGTGCATGGATGTAAAAGTGGTGGGCACCGGGGTGCTTAGGATGAAGCTTCATCAGGTGTTCCAGTACTTTAACGATTTCAGGCGTCCAGGCTTTAGGGGCTTTGGTCTTCTTTTCGTACAGGTCCCAGGGGTGAAGATTCATGACTGATTCTGCATATAAAGCCCCAACATCCGGATCGGAAGAAAACTGGTCATACACTTTCTTCATGGCGGCGGAATATGCAATATCCAATCCCGACCGGTCGGCCGGCGGATCTTTTACATAACGGGTGGCCAATGCTCCAATCAGCGCCTTTTCTTTGGGTGTACATTTCGCGGAAAGCGCCTGCGCCTTCACTACTGCATCGTAGGCCCGCTGGAAGTTATCTTCTTCCATCCCACCATTGTAATTAGGTCCAAGCACATATGCAAAGCCCCAATAGGCCATAGCGCAGGCAGAATCCTGACGGGTGGCTTCCCAGAAAGACCTTGCCGCTTCGGCATGGTTGAACCCATACGCCAGCATCAATCCCTGATTGAAATAGGCCTGTGTTTCAGTACTGGAAGTGGTAACAGGACAGTTCACTCCTCCCAGCCCTTTAAACATGGGGGCTTTGGTGCCGGAGGTATACCAGTCTTTGTCGTTGGTGCGGGGAACATAGCAGCCGATGGAGGGTGAAATGGAATCCATGGATTGCTTTTCGCTGGTCCCTTTACGGTTCTTACATGCTAAAAAGATACATATCGTAATAAGAGCGAAGCAGATTTGTCTCATACAGATCGATTTGCGAGGTTGAAAAGTTATTGGGAGTTAATGTTTTACATTCATAAGTACATCCTGCCGGCTACGTACAGATCGGGGTGGCAATTGGGGAACTTTCTACTGTTATGCCTAATGTACGAATAATCCTGTTAACCGGGATGTAACGGGGCTTATTTCACCTCACCCGATTTCCATAACTGGGTAACATGACTGTTCCGCTTATTACCGATCTCCAAAACATAAGCAGCTGCTTCCTTCTTAAATACTGCGGTGGATACGGTGTTATCAAATACAAACACATCCTTCCCGTAAGGGACCATCCTGAACTTATTACCTCCTTTGCTCTGATAGTATAGCACACCCTTATCGAGGGTTATAAAGCCTGTGCCTCCCCCGTCTGCAGTCTTATATTCGCCGGTGTAATGCAGTAATGCTGCATCAGAAAGCGTTATTTCTTTTGTAAGAAATGGTTTTCCGATCATGAGGGCGGCCAAGTCAGTGGAAAGTATCTCAGGGAGCCGTCCGCGGAAGTTATAAAATACGGCCACAAAAACATCTTCTGCAGGCAGGTAATTGTAATGTGTCATGAAACCGCCGAAATTGCCACCATGTTCCACCACCTTGCTGCCTTTAATATTACCGGTAAACCAGCCATAGCCGTAACCTGTTCCTTTACCATTAGGGAGCAGGTATTCGGTAAAGGCCTTATCCAGCATGGGTTTAGAGATCAGATTCCCGGAAAGTAATGCAAGGTTCCACTGGTAGAGATCGTCAATCGTGCATTGAATGCCACCGGCGGCATATGCCAGGTCTACTTTGCCATTGTTGGCATTCATGTATGTACCATTCCAGTGCAGGTAACTGGCTGCGCGGTTTTTTACGATCCGGTAATCGTCTCCATAAAATGCATGGTGCATATTGGCAGCCGGGAAGATGTTTTTAGCGAGGTATTCGCCATAGGGCATCCCTGATACCTTTTCAATGATCATCCCCAGCAGCATATATCCATTATTGCTGTACCTCCATTTTGATCCTGGCGCATATTGGAGGGGCAGGTTTTCAAAGGCGGCAATAACCTCGGAAGGGTTTACATTACCCCGCCTGCCCTGCAATGCAATGAGTTTATCGGGAGGGGAATCCGGAATGCCTGCGGTGTGCGTCAGCAGCTGTTCAATGGTTACCTGTTGCCCGTTCAGGGTCCAGTCAGGATAAAACTTCGTTAAGGTATCCTGCAGGGAAAGCTTACCCTGTTCCACAAGTTGCAGGATGCATACGGCGGTAAACTGCTTGGTGATGGAAGCAATGTTGAATACCATTTCCGGTTTCATAGGGATGCCGTACTCCATCTGCGCCGTACCAAAAGCTTTCCTGAGGATTACTTTGCCATGCTTTGCAACCAGCACCACACCGCCGGGAACATCGGCCTGGAAGCCGGATAATAATGGGGCCAGACTATCAGTCAACGGATTTGACTGGGCATAGCATTGCTGCCCGATGCACATCAGGAAAGAGAAGATGATCTTTTTCATTATTTGGGAGATTATAGGGCGGCGAGGTCCTGCTTATCGAGGAAGAAGCCCTGTCCCGTCATTTGAACAGGCCCATAGAATAAGCCATAACCGGGCCTCACCTGTGTTTTTGTTTGAAGCTGATGGTGTAATGCTGCAGATTGGAGCTTCCCATTTACGATCAGTTCTTTCTCACTTAGTCCAAACCATTCAATATCTGCGGCACTGCTCACGATCCCCTCCGCCAGCAAAGCCTGCACTACGAGCTTTATCCTTTCCACATCCGCAGCGATGCTGCTGTTATCGAAAGGTTCGTACTTCTTTCCCTGCTGGTTCTTTACTTTATTGTCCACATCGGCCTGCAGTTGTTTTGATAATTTGTACTGCATCCAGTCAGTAGTATCTTTTGCCGGTACCGGTTCCGTTTGTTTCTTAGGTTTCTTTTGAGCCGGCATTGAGACTGCCGGTGTGTTTTGTTCAGGAGGTTTGGGGAAGGTTACGGTTTGTGTTGCTGAAGCAACTGGCGTTTGTTTCAGATCAGCCGTTACGTTTGCCATAATGCTGCATACTGCCAGCAGTACTACCCCTGCCAGCAGCATCCATGCTTCCCGGGAGGTAAGGCGCTGGCTTTCCATACCCGCCATCCGGAGAAAGCGGTTACGAAGCTCGTTTCGCTTTCCACCTATTGCCATGGCCAGCTCCCTATGGACCGTGCTCGTTTGCTGGAAAGCCAGCAGCGCCTGGAGGTAAGTAGTTTTTTGTGAGACGTGCGATAACACGATGTCATCACAACATACTTCCCGTTCTTCCCGGATCAGTTTAGATATCCACAAAACGGCCGGGTTAAAGAAAAAGATGGTTTCCACGCATTGCTGAAAAAGGTTCACGAGGTAATCTTTACGCTGTATATGCGCCAGTTCGTGCAAAAGGATCGATTCTATATGCGCAGGCGGCATCTGCATCAGCAGGCCTGCAGGTAAAAGGATCACCGGTTTGAAAAATCCTATGGTTACCGGCATGCTTATTCCGGATGAGCGAAGCAATTGCACACCATCCTGCACTCCCAGTTTGCGGCTCAGCGTTTTCACTTTCTCCTGCCAATCCGGGAAGCTTTCTACTATTGCATCATGTTTCAATCTGCGGATGTACAATAAGCCGCCGGCAAGCCGGATGGTATGCCAGCAGAAGAAGAGCAGCCATGCGGAAAAGATCCATGTGCTGTTATGATTCACAAAGGCCACAAAAGTACCTGCAAAGTGAAGATCAGGGAATCCCCGGACTTCTGTAACCAATGCAGGGATTGATGACTTCTGCTGTGTAAGGCCAACGCCTGTTTCTTTGGCGGCTGACGGCCCGGGGTAGCTGCCTTTAATGCAGGTAGCTATTACAAACAGCCCGAGTACAGCGCAAAGAAGCAGATATCTTACCCGTGATGACCAACGCCTGCCGCATAAGATGATGGCACCGGCGAACAGGGCGGCAATCATGCCGATCCATAGAGAGTGGATCAGTGCCCACAAAAAGGGTATTTCCATGTCAGGCGTTTTTATTGCCCATCCAGTTTTTTGATGAGCGTTTGGAATTCATCCATCTCCTTTTGCGAAAGTTGCTTATTGCCCAGCAGTTGCATCATCAGATTGGCGGCAGACCCATTGAAAATGGTATCTATTGCCTTATCCAGTAATAGTCCCTTCGTTTTTCCTTCTTCCGCCACCGCACTGTATATATGCCGCATCTGGCTCTCATCTTTTGCCAGCATTCCCTTCTCCACCATGATCTGCATGAGCTTCAGGGTAGACATGTATATCACTTTCCGCGTTTGCCGGTTCAGTTCATCATTAACGAACCGGGCGGTAGACGGGCCGGATGCCCATAGTACCTGCAGGATCTCCAACTCTGATTTAGTAGGCTCCGCAGGCACCAGATCTTTGGGTGTTTTATCCTCCATGGAACAAACATAAGAAACATTTCTTATAACCAAAGGATTTAGTAAGAAATATTTCTTAGGTAGATAAAAACCGATGTTTGTAAGCATCAAACACCACGGTATGCAATGGTCGATCCGCAATGTTTCATTGCAGGACATCCTGCCACTGCGGGCGCTCTTCCTGCAGGAAAACAACTTCCAGATACGGTACGACGCACGGCACCGCCGCGGATGGACAGACAGCTACCTTATTTCCCAAAACGACCACCCTGTCGGTTACGGGTCCATAGCCGGGAAAAAGGAACATGCTGACAGAGACAGCCTGTTCGAATTTTACTTACTCCCCCCATACCGGCATCAGGCATCCCCCATCTTCTCCGACCTTATACAACTAACACAGGTTACCGAAATCACCTGCCAGACGAATGACACATTCCTCTGTTCCCTCACTTATCAGTTTACAGGGAATATACAGGCAGAGGCATACCTTTTCAGTGATCACCATGTAACAAACTATCAGCTGGCTGATACAGCCTTCAGAAAGCGGACTGATGATGAAGTAATACCCGGATATCAGCCCGATCAAATGGGCAGTTACATCTTATTACAGGAACAGGAGATCGTGGCTACCGGGGACTTCTACCTGCATTACAATCCTCCATTCGCGGACCTGTGGATGGAAGTAAAGGAAAGCCATCGCCGGAAAGGGATCGGCACTTATTTGCTGCAGGAGCTGAAAAAAGAATGTTACCTCGCCGGGAGGGTACCGGCTGCCAGATGCAATATCGATAACATGGCGTCAAAAGCCTGTTTACTAAAAGCAGGACTCCAGTTGGCAGGGTGCATGATCAGCGGGGAGGTTAAAAAGTAAAGGCTTCCATACAGCAGCCTTTACCGACAGATAGTCTAAGTTCAAGTCAGTTCTGCTATTATTTCACGGCAGCAGTTTCCAGCACCAGCCATCCTGCCGATGCACCATCATCTGTAGGCGTAGCCTGCACCCAGATGGTTTTATCAGCCCGGCGGATTACATAAGTGGTGGTGGGCTTATAAGCAATGAAGCCGTAGCCGCTGTTGAAGCGCATGCGGTTCTGCTCTATTTCGGTAAGCCGGCTGTCGGGCACCTTACCCTCATGCACCTTTACACCACCCAATGCTATTACACTATCGGTTACTGCGGCTATAAATGCCTCGTCATTCCAGGAGCCTTCTCCTTTCACACGACTGAAGAATACACTGCCTTTTGGTACCTCGAAATGATCGCCCACCCAGAAGTAAGCACTGTCTGCCATTGCTACCGGGTTCTTCTCGTAATTGGAGTAGCTTTTACCCAGTTGTACATACGGGAAGGTTCCGAGGGGCTTGTCAGAAACAGGTATTTGTTCCAGGTTGAAACCTGCGGGGGCTGCAGGTGTTTCGGGTGTAGCCTGCATGATTGCGGAGGAATCATCCCCGGGTTTCTTTTCGCTGCTGTTACAGGCACTTAGCGCCAATGCTGCTGTGATAGTCAGGATAATGGTTTTGTGATACATATGCACCGTTTTTAGGGTAATCAAATATACGGTATTTAGACAGCCGTTATCTGCTGGCCTGTTGTTCCCCGACCTGTGCAAATCAGGTATTTATACCTGTCCGTGTGAATGGAAGATGTACGACCTTGCCATTGACCCCAAAAGTCTGGCCCCAAATACATTAGCATCCGAGAGCAATTTTAACCGCAGCAGTTCTGTAGACCCGGGTACCGGAGGTACCCTGCCGACTGCTTATTTATCATCATTTTAAAACCCCAAAATTATGTCAATCAGATTGCAAGGCATGTGGCTGGTGAAAGTCCGGTCCAAGAATGCCGACGACCCACAGCAGTTCCGCATCAGCGGCGCCATCACCGGCAATGGTACCTATAACGGCGTTACCTCCACGCCCGAGGTGTTCGTGAATGGCGACAGCTGGTCCGTCACCATCCTGAACAATCCCGGCTCCGGGTTCGTTCCTTCGGAAATGCAGATACGCTTCCCGGTATCTGCGGGTGGCTTCTACAGCTTCGACATAGAGTCGAATGACTCCGGTGGCGACGAGGATTTCAATGACCTCATCATTACCTGCCGTACCCCCATTACCCCGGACGATTACATCATCTATGGAAACGTGGGTTACTACAGCGGGCATTGCTTCAACCCCTGCTATCAGCGCTACTTCGTGATCGATTCGGTTCTCACCCTGCAGGAAGCACTGAAGAACCCTGCCCTTCATGCGCTCATCAAAGACTATTACCCTTCACGCGTTAGTGAACTGCAGCAACGTGCCAATGCAGTATCCCTCAATCCTCAACCCCTCCCTCCCGGACAGGGACCGGAATTTACCCCGCTGGTAATACCCCTCAGCGATACACAACCCATCCCTCCCAAACAACGGCATCTTGTACGCAGCACTGCAGGTTCGCTGAACCTCGCTGCAGGCGATAAGAAAGCGGCTAAAGAGTCACAGGACAGCTTCTCCTTCCGTCAGCTTACTGCTGCCGAACCGGTACAGGAAGAATCCGTGTCACTTTTCCGCTCTGCCATTAAGGACAATGTTCGCCAGGAAGCCATTTCAGTGGCATCCCGATTTAAATTACTGTGTGAAACAGGCCCTCTCCCCAATGCTGTTCTCCGCGTGCAGGAATATGACCGCAGTGCGGCTGAATTATCCGGAGCACCCTATAGCGGGCTGGGCGACCGTGAACTGCAGGGAACCACTATTTGTGACCGCAACGGTAACTACATCTTCCGCGTTCGGATGACAGGTGAGAAGGTAAGCGATGAAATCCTGACCGATACTGCAGCTGGTGAAAGCGCCACTTTCCAGACGGCCCCCGATGTAATGCTTCAGCTCATGTGCCCCGGTGTTGCTGTGCCTGCATACGAGTCCGCACCACACTGGAACATCGGTCATCTGCACCGGATCAATATCTGTGTGCCTAAAACACAATCCTGCCTTATTCCCCTCGCATGCGACGGTATCCATATCATTCAGGGCATCGGCAACGTTGCATTGGCAGAGCCTTCCCCATCCGGCGCACGTATCGGTGGCGGCAATTATCTGGGTTCCGACGGACTCATTACTGCCTTCGGAAGCGGTGCCCCTGCGGCACGGTGTGCTGCCTGGTATGGCACCCTGCAACTGAGAGGCTGCCTGAAGAACCCCGCCGTGAAGTTCTACCGGCTTTCTTACAGGGCTATTGGTGGAAGTCTCTCTTTCATCCCCTTCAACCAACCCTTTACATTACCCTTCGACAATGGCGTAACCCTGGTCGAAAGACAGGTATTCAGTTCAAGTGCTGATGCCTACATCAATGTGGAAACTGCCACTACTCCTACCGGCGTATGGCTCCATGCATACCGTAACATTAAAGCGCGTATCAATACCGCGGCTTTTACCAATGGTTCATACCTCTTCCGCATCGAGGGGCTGGATGCATCACTGAACCCCGTAGCCGGCACTGTTGAAACAGTACCTTTATACTTCGATAATGCCGCTGTACAGGCGCGTATTGATCCTGAGATCACTATGGCAGGCGTGGGTACCCTTGGTGAATGTGCGCTCTTTACCCTGCCCGCTAACCAGGAAAATCCCACACTCACCGTACGTTACCGTGCAGTACATAACCTCACCGGAAGCATCGGCTTCATGAACAGTTACGGTCTCAGTATGCTGAAAGGCAGTGGCGGGTTTGGTATTACCCCGGGAGCAGCTCCCGCAATATTCCCGGCTCCCCCGTTCCTCGACGGAACCGCCAACACCGGCCGGAACTATGTACATGGCGACCACCTCAGCTGTATCCGCTACTTCCGTGGAACGATCAATGAATCGGCCGCAGACAGTGAAGGATATGTAACCGCTACGATCACCGCTGCTTCTGGCGCCTGGCTGGAACCCCAGCAAACGTTCTGTGCCTTCGGTGTAGCACTCAGCTATCAGCTGCGGCTTACAAACGGAGAAGGGATGTACCCCTCCACTTCTGCGGGCCTGGTACTGATTGGCATACAACGCCCGTAAATAAGGCTGCAATGGACTACTATTGGCTCATACCGGGCGCGCTGGCCGTTTGGCGCATCACGCACCTGCTGGCACGGGAAGACGGTCCGTTTAACTGGATATTCGCCCTGCGGAAAAAAGCAGGCAACAGTATCTGGGGGCGGCTCCTCGATTGCCCTGCATGCCTGAGCGTTTGGATCAGCGCGCCCTTTGCCGTATGGCTGGGCCACAGCTGGGAGGCTTCCCTCCTGCTGTGGCCGGCCTTCTCGGCAACGGCCATTTTACTCGAACGATGGATGGACGGTCCGCCGGCGCCCCCTGCCCAATACTGGGAAGACGATCAGGATACGTCTGCCACCAAACATGAACCTTAAAAAAATTATTATCATGGGATGCTGTGGAAAGAACCGGTCGGCCTATACGCCGCAATACGGTTATAACAATCGGTTTGCCGGAGAGAGCAATTTGCCTGCCGCACCAGTAACCGTTACTTTACAATACAACGGGCAATCAGCACTTACAGTGTCAGGTCCCGTTAGCGGGAGGCGTTACCGCTTTGCCGGGTTCGGGGTACAGGTGGAAGTTGACAGCAGAGATGTACCCGGCATGAGAGGGGTACCACATTTGCAGCGGGTCATCTGATTATATGTCTCCGCTTATTAAAGACCTACATTACTGCAGGTCTTTTTAGTTTTAAAAGGGAAAAAAACACGATTGTACTATCTCCCTGTTCGAAACATCCGGAAATTTGTATCCTGATTCAACTTGAATATTGGATACCTCCATATATCTCTTTTCATCAAAAACGTGGAATTTTATAAAGGCAAAACGGCTCCGTTCCCGGAGCCGTAGTTTTTATGTGTACTACTCAAAGATAGTTCAGGATATTGCTCAAGGTACCTTACCATGTTTTTGCTGTTGGTTCTGCATATCCGGACCAGGTTTTTCAATTCCCGGAAAACAGCCACGGTAAGAAGAGTAACTTAAATACAAAGATGCCATACCGGCAATACCAAAATATTTCTCATACCCCAGTAACTGTGAATCAGACCACGTTATATCCTTCTTTTTTCTCCAGGTAATTACCAATGAAATTCCTACTCCTGTATAACCCAGGAGTATAGAACACTGACTTAAACTCATCATACACTTTTCTTTATAACACGCTTACTATTTTGTGATGAATAGCCAAGATAACCTCCGCAAAAACCGGCAACAATAAATACCAACAACTTTGCAACTATACTTTCAGTATCCCTTCCTTTAAGTAAAACTGTAAATGCGGAATTGGGAAAATAGTTATACAGTATAGAGAACGTAAAGGTTACCAGACCCGCGGCACATGAAAATATGACGGCCTTACTTGTAAAATCGTCTGCACCGGTTTCTTTTAAGGCATGCCGCTCTGAGTTAACTAATTCGGAATCCTGTAACTTACCGTTATCAGATGAATGGCTGGTGGATTCGGCAGGACTGGCTGGTTGTGGTGGCAGGGAAACAAAAATGGAGCTTTTAATCATGGTGAGAATTTTTTCATTTTAAAAAAAACAAGCAATGGATCTCATACGCAAAATAGGATAAACAAAAACACAAAAAATAAATCAGCAGCAGATTTTTTTCAGCATATGCAGCTATATAAATATTCTCCCTGCATTTCTGTATATTTAATGTAGCAGTCCAAACCAAATCAGCAGCACCATGTCTTCCGAACAATATCCAAAGGTCTACTTATACCGGCGCATTGTGCAGGCTAAAATGTTTATTGACCGGCATTACGCTGAGGAGATCGACCTGGAGAATATTTCCGACGAAGCTTACTTCTCTAAATTCCATTTCATCCGACTTTTCAAATCCATCTACGGCAAAACACCTCAAAAATATCTTCAGGCAGTACGCATTGAAAAAGCCCAATTATTGCTGAAAGGAGAAACAACTGTTTCCGACGCCTGCTTTGCCGTAGGCTTCCAGAGCCTTACTACCTTTAGCGGATTGTTCAAGAAAATAGTGGGCGAAGCCCCTTCCTCCTTTGCCGCCCGCCATAAGGCCACGCAGGAACAGATCCGCAAATCCCCCCTTACGTTTATACCCCGTTGCTATGCCTACCAGCACGGCTGGCTGGAAAATAGCAATAATGAAGAACCCAATGTGTAAGCATTAGCGGATCTTTATGGCATCACAAACACCATTGCCATATGATCACAAAAATGACCGTTACAAACATTCACGTCCTGAATCAGGACAGTGCCTTCGACTTCTATGTGAACAAGCTGGGCTTTAAAGTGGTAGATGACATCCCCATGGGACCCGATACCCGCTGGCTTACCGTTTCTCCTCCCGAACAACCCGACCTGCAAATCGTGCTGTTCCCTGTAAAAGTGAGCAAAATGTTCCCACAGGAAACCGCCGACTCCCTCATTGCACTCATCAAAAAAGGCATCTTCGGATGCGGAGTACTCACCTGTAAGGATGTTTTCGCGACCTACGAAGAACTCAAAGCCAAAGGCGTGGAGTTCATTAAACCTCCTACCAAAGAGTTCTACGGCACCGAAGCCCTTTTCAAAGATGATTCCGGCAACTACTTTTCTTTACAACCCTTAGATAATTTTGGCTCATGAAATCGGTATTTGATAAAGCAGTCAGGGAAGAACTGATAAACAGAATACATTCCCTTAGCCCTAACAGTCAGCCAGGCTGGGGCAAAATGAGTGTGTATGAGATGGCGAAGCACTGCACCACCTGGGACGAATGGGTGCAGGGCACACACAGCCCCGTTTATAAGCAGGAATTTCTCGGGAAGATCTTCGGGAAGATGGCGCTGAAAAGCAATACGAAAGATGCAAGGCCCCTGCAAAAGAACATGCCCGCCGGGAAACTGAAGGTCATGGGAAGCGGCGATGCAGCACAACAAAAACAACAGTGGATCACCCGTGTGGAAGGCTACGCCAATTACTCCAATCCTGCCTTCATCCATGACTTCTTTGGTAAGATGACGCAAGAACAGATCGGGGTATTCGCCTATAAGCACGCCGATCATCATCTACGGCAGTTTGGGGTGTAGACCATCTACCGCAATACCACTACGTGCCCTTTAAACACCTGCCAATCCCCGGCAGCATCCCGCACACGGAGTATGTACACATACGTACCTGCATCCAGACCATTCGCATCCCACTTCTGCTGGTATTGCTTCTGCTGGAAAATCACCTGTCCCCAGCGATTGAAAATCGTCAGCTCGTTTTCCGGGTAACGCTCCAGACCGATGATCCGGAACCTGTCGTTGCGCCCGTCATTATTAGCCGTGAATGCATTGGGAATAAAGAGCGGCATTACATTTAACCGGTGGGTGGAACGGTTGTTGGCAGCCACACTATCCGGCTGTGTAGCCGTTACTACCGCGGTATTTTCAATATTCCCTGCTTTGGCCACACGCGTCATCACTTTTAAAGTAGCGCTCTGGCGGGCCTGCAGTACCGGCAGCAGCCATGTTACTTTCCTTTCTCCCGGGTTGTAAGAAGCCGCACCTGCAGATGCAGGGGGCAGTCCCTCGAATTCCAGTTCAGGCGGCAGGATATCCGTCACTACAATATCCATAGCTCCGGCCGGACCGTTATTCGTTACCGTAAGCAGGTAGGAAAGGGTTTGTCCTGCCAGCACCTGGTGTGCATCGGCAGTTTTAAATACTGCCATATCAGTTCCCCGCAGCCCAGTAACAGGGGCAGGCTCGAGGATCACAGGGTCGGAATGATCGGACGCACATGCATCGCCACCATTAAAAGCTACTACGGTATAAATGCCCGGCATGGTAGCGGTATAACTTACCCTGGTGGCACCGGCAACCGGCTGTCCGTTTCGGTACCATTGGTACCGGCTAACGGGAGTGCCTGCAGCGGTGAGCCGGACCTGTCGCCCCGGCTCAATAGGCCGCACGACTGGCCCGGACTGCCCAAAGGCAACCGCGGCGCTTCCGGTTAGGAAAACGATCAATATGCGGGTTTTCCGCAACATCCTATTCGATGGTGATAGTCGGTTTGTCAGCTTTCTTCCATACGTTCACCGTAGCGGTGGCGGTACTTACGCCACTGTACAGGCCGGTACCGTTGTACGCGTTGCATGCCCCGGCCTTAGGCGTCATGGTATACTTCACATCCAGCTGAATGGTGTAAGTAGTTGCTGTGCCGGATGCTGCAGGATCAACCAGTGTATGGCTGTCCTGATCGGTACCTACGGCTGTGCGGATATTGGAAGCACTTACTTTATACCATGCATAATTCAGTGCAAAATTATCTGCCGTAAATGCCGGCAGAGACAGGCCGGTGATGGCACGGGGTGTAACGTCGAATGCTACGGTACCGGTGAAAACGATGGCATTTCCTCCGGTAGGTGCTCCGGTTTCAGAACAGTAGCCTACGCCTTCCGCTTCCGTTTTATTGACACGGGGTGTTACTTTAAGTTTAGGAAGCACGTATACCGTGAAATAGCTCGGGTCGGCATCACAACCTGCAGAGGCCACACTCGCGGTTACGCGGTACACATGCCATCCCGGCTCTGCGTCATCAATACTCATTCTGTGTGGTGTGCCTCCATTGGGCAGGAGTGTGTAAGTGCTGCCGTCGGTATTCAGTTCTTCCCATTTATAACCGGTGTAAGCCAGGTTATTGGCCGCATCCTGCGTGGAAGACACAAGGGTGAAATCAGCCGTTTCGGCACAGAACAGGGTGGAACCATCGTTGGTAGAAGTACCCTGCTGGTAGTTCCCGGTTTTAAACAGGTCTGCCGGCGTGGTGAACTTGGTTTGCCCCATGGTGTTCAGGGCAAAGAGCAGGAAACCTGCTGCGAGGAGCCAAAAGGCGGAAAGGGTGCGATGTTGCTTTCTCATATCATCAGGGATTATTTTGAATGGTTAAAGACGGTGGTCCTGCTTTCGGCGTCACGGTCAGTGGAAACGAAGCCCTTGTTTCGGTATTCGTACAACCAACGCGCTGGGCTTCCACGTAAAAGACATACTCACCCGCCGTGGTAATCACCGGGGTTATGCTGTTACCCGTACCCAGGAAGGTGGTCCCATTGTACCACCGGTAAGTGTCGCAGGCTTCAGGGCCTGTTACCGAAAAACCTATGCCCCCAACCAGCGTGATGCAGATGGGACTTGGTCCTCCAACGCCGTTGACCGTATAAGCTACCGTGGGCTTGCGCGCAATACGGGTTACATCAAATAAGTGGAGGGTAAGCGCTACACCTGCAATGGCGCTGAGGCGGATTTCCACCCGGTCAAATGAACCTGTTACTGCGGCTGTCAGTATACCTATAGGACCACCAGCTGTAAGGAGGCGGAGCGATAAGCCGGTACTTGCCGAAGTGATGGGACTCCCCACCGCCATGTTCCCCAGGTAAGGCTGGATGCTGAATGTGCCAAGGAGGGTAAGGTCGAGCAACGGGGCACCGTCGCGGGAGAGCATGATGCTGACGGAATCGCCCGGGGTAGAGGAGGTACTGAATACAACGGTTTCGTACACGGTGCCGGTTAGCCCAAGGCCCAGGTTCATGTGCGCGGCGGTAGTGAGGTCAGCGTCCACCGCGTCCCATTCATGTGTCACATTACCCAGCGTGAGAATATTCAGGCCAGAATGTGCGCCTTTCATAACATCGATGGCCTGATTGCAGGCGATGGGGGAAGCAGTGTTCTTCAGGATAAACGCCTCAAAAACCTTCATGGTGTACCCTACAGAGATGCCACCGGTTACGGTGATAAATACCCCGTCGTAATCACTGCCGGGCGTGAGTGAAATTTCCAGCTCTCCGGTTCCATTTAGCAAACCCAGCAGCGAAGCATCGGTGACAGCGGGCGCAACGGCTATCCTGGTAGCACCCGGTCCGTTCACATACCCCTGCACGGAAAAGCCTGCGCCAACACCCAGCGTACCATTCAGGGTGGAAAGCTTCAGGTAAACAGGGGTGCCCGCGGCAATGCGTTCCCCAAACCCCAGCCATTGGCGGGTAGTGGAAAGTGCGATTGCATTAAGTATGGAAGCAGTGGCAGGAAGCTGATCAGCTGCTTTATAAGCATCGGTAACACTGCCGAAAGTAGTTTGCCAGTTCGCATATTGCCTGATCTGCCGGGTACACTGCCCGTACACGGACTGACCATGCCCAAGCAGGCATATTACCAGTAATAAGGTCCACAGGATATATGGAGAGCGGTGATGCTTCATATGGCAGGGATACGGCCTCATCAGGAGAGGATACTGCTTAAAAGGGCTTAGTAGCCGCTATGCATACGAAGTAACCAAATATGAAGGAACAGGGGCATATGTGTCAGATAATGAACAATTAATGAACAGTGATCAGAAAATGAACAGGAATGAACAAACAAAAAACCCGGGCCCTCCATCGGGAGCCCGGGTCTTACAAATCACGTCTGTAACCTTTAGTCTTTTAAAATCCACATCACTCCGTTCGTATTATCGCCGGCGGGGAACTGGCGCTTAATGGCATCATCCATATTACGGTTATTGTAACTCAGCTCATTTGACGGGTACAGCCAGCGTACCGGGAATGCAGTACTCGGGGTATTCAGGTTGGAAGTGGTATTCAGTTTAAACACCGGGGATCCCGTTCTCCTGTTCTCATACCATGCATTGTAGTTGGAGCCTTGCAGGAAGCCCGCAAGGTACTTTTGCTGGATGATCTGCTGCAGCTGCTGCTCCGTGGTTCCCACAAGGGGATGCGCGGCTATATAGGTCAGTATATATGCATTATCGATCTTCATGTTGTGGTGGTAATCGGCCACATCAGGGGTATATGCCGCCGTGAACCGCATGGCCTCCCCTATCCCTGCTATGTAATATTCCTGCGCAGGAGCAGTTGTAATCCATCCGCGCAGCGCCGCTTCTGCCAGTACAAACTGCTGCTCCCAGTAACTGAACACACTCACCGGCTCAGCATTCACCAGCTGCACATAACGATTATTTACATCGGCATAATCCTTCGACACACGTTTATCCTGCAGCACCGGGAAAGGATCAGAAGGCTCCGCTCCGGGATATGCATCCCATTCAGAAGGCAGCTTACCTGCCGTGATCTGCACCGGCGATGGCTTGGCGTAATAAAACAGCCGCCTGTCGCCCAGGGCCTTCAGCTGGTCGATCAGCGTGGCAGTGAGCATGGTGTAATTCGACTTCACAAAGGAGTTACCCGAACCTGCCGGCACATCGGACCAGGGGTAGTTCTGCCCCTGTGTATTGTTATAAGCCAGCGCGAAATTATCATTGTAATTGCGCAGCAGCGGACGGTTAGCCACGATATCACGGAAGCGCTCGATCACTTTCAGATCAGCATCACCCGTTTTACGATACAACTGCATCAGCACATGCAGCTCAAAACCATTTACCACACGGCGCCAGTTGTCTGTAGTTCCGTTGAAGATCGGATCCCCTTCGAACTTGGTGCCTCTTGCAAAGAGGGCGTTTGCACTGTCCAGCTCACGGAGGATGCCGAGGAACACCGTTTTCTGGTTATCATACTTTGGTTGCACGGTCCCTCCCGTTTCGCCTTTCACTGCTTCGGAATAGGGAATATCGCCTACCTGCATGGTGGTATGGTAAAACTGCCATGCCCTGATGAAATGCCCCAGCCCGCGATAGGAATTGCGCAGTCCTTCGTCTGTAGCCGCTGCTACCATGGGGTCCATATTCCGCAACAGGGTAAGCCGGTCGAAGCTGGCCCTGTTGAAACGGTTGTACTGGAAGTTCTCCTGGTTCTCGCCCCAGGTGATGTATTTACCCAGCATGTATGGCTGCATGAATCCTTTAGTGGTGGCAATCGTGCTCCGGGTTACGTTCAGGATCATGGTAGTAGCCAGCATGGATGAGTTTACCTGGTCGGTCTTGTCAGGATTCGTATTGATCTCGTCGAAGTTGGAACAGCCAGACATAACAGCCGCACCCAGTATTATTGTGTATATTCTTTTATGTTGCATGAGTTGTAGTTTTGATGGATGAATACCCTATCAGAAATTAACCCGCAGGTTCATGCCGAGCATCCGCTGCGAAGGTGAGTTCAGGTTCTCTGTATCCACATCGGGATCGGAGAAACGGAACTTCGTGAAGAGGAAAAGGTTCTGTGCGGTGAGTGCCACAGATGCGCTCCGGATGCTGTAACGGCTCAGGAATGCGGAAGGCAGCTTATATCCCAGCGACATTTCCCTTATCTTCACGAACGATTTCTTCTGCACACCATAGTCTCCCGCTCTGAACTTCTGGGTGTAATCCTGGTAAGAAACGGCCACATCGTTCGGTGCGTACTTTCTTGTATCGCTAACGATGTTCCCGAAGTTGTCGTAAGATACTGTTCCTGAAATCACTTTCATACCGTTGCCAACGTAGTTCGTTTTTCCATTCACCACTTCATCAAACCGCCAGTTGTTATCCGTATCCGGATGCGTGCCGGTATCAAACATTTTATCGTTCACGTAGTTATACATCACACCGCCGATGCGCCCGTCTACATTCAATCCCACCGTAAAATCCCCGATGCGGAAGGTATTGATGAACCCGAAGCTGAATTTAGGATCGGTGTAACCATACTTCATGTCATAATCGCTGGCAATGGGCATCCCGTTGTTGTGGATGATATTACCGGAAGGGTCGCGCAGCCAATAGTTATCGAGGTAAGCATCTGTACGCATGCCAGGAGCCGTCCAGGGGTTCTTGGCAGAGTAAACGCTGTCCAGTTCTTTATAATAGCGGTGATGCGCGGTGTAGTTGATGGTGGATTGCCATTCGAAATTCTTCCTTTTGAGAACAGTTCCGCCCACTGTGATTTCCACCCCTTTCCGCACGTATGTTTCATCCCAGTTGATAGTGGAAGATGAGAAACCGGTTGCCTGTGAAATTTCAATATTGCGCTTGAGGTTGTAATAATACTTGTTGAAATAAGCCACGTCTACATTCAGGCGGTTCCTAAAAAAGTAAGCTGCGGTACCAATCTCCCAGGTACGTGCGGAGCTGGGGAGCAGACTGAGCGGGAGCAGGTTACCGGGATACACTGCGGAATTGAGGGTATTCCATGCCTGCGGTGTGGTGGCATACAAGCGGTTGATCTCATATACCTCAGCAGGTGTTTTGTAGTTAGCCCACGATCCCCTGATCTTCCACATATCGGTAAAGCGCGGCATACGGAACAGCTCGGAAAGTACGATGCTCGACCCGATGGAAGGATAGAAATAATCTCTGTGTTCTTCAGGCTGTGCGGAGTTCCAGTCGTTACGACCGGTAGCTTCCAAAAACACGGCGTTCTTCCATCCAATGGCTGCCCTGCCATACAAGCTGTTCACCTGACGGGCACCGTGGTTTTGCGTAATATTAGCAGGACCTACAGATCCGGCAATGGAATAGAAGCGTGGCGATGATAAACCGTTACGGGTTGCCGCAGAAACAGTATCGTTCTTATAGTAGTAAATGGTTCCGCCGGCCATGAGATCGATGGTGAACTGACCTGCTTTTTTCTTATAGGTCAGCATGATGTCATCGTTCGTGCTCCAGCCTTTGGTAGCAATATTGCGGTAATATCCTTTCGCATCCCATCCGCCGCGGGTAGAAAAGATGTTGGCAGTAGGGTTCTGGAATGTTTCCTGGTTACTGTAGTTGTCGTACCCGATACGTACCAGCAGGTTAAGGTCCCGTGTGAATTTGTAATTCGCGGTAAGACTGGCATTCACAGTATTCTGTTCAATACCGTTGAGCTTTTCGTTGGCGATCAGGTAAGGATTATCATACCAGTTGGTATACATCCAGTTCTGTGTTTTGTTAGGTACTTTCCAGTAGTCGCGGTATTGACGGATATCGTATTCAGGGCCGGTCCACATGGTGAGCTGATAAATATATCCCTGGTTACCATAACCTGAGCCCCATACCTGTGGCGCCATACGTTTGCTGATACCGGTATGGCCTTCGAGCGTGAACTTATCGGAGGCTTTCAGTACACCGCTGAGTGTAAAGTTGTACATATTCAGCCTGGCATTAGGAAACTGGCCTTTGCTGTAAATATGATTGAGGGAAGCACGGAAGCTGCCATGTTCGCCGCTTTGTGCAACGCTGATGTTGTTGTTGGTGACGATGCCCGTTTCCATGAAATTCTTCAGATTGTCTTTTCCGATAGAGCGGAGCGGACGGTTATCCTCGAACTGTTTGGTTTCCGGGTTCCAGTCGGTAGCAGTTTGTCCGATATCAAGTTTGGGACCCCATACATAGTCATTATCGATCACCCCGTTCTGGCCACGGCCATAGGAACCCTGTACCTTAGGTATGGCGAGGAACCCGCTTTGCAGCATGGTATTACTGTTGATGGAAACGGTGAGTCCGGTGCCGGCGCCTTTCTTGGTGGTAACCAGCAGCACACCGCCTGCCGCACGGGAACCGTAGAGGGAAGATGCGGTAGGGCCTTTCAATACATCGATGCTTTCGATATCATCTGTGGGTATATCACGCAACGTCATGTTACCATAAGGCACACCATCGATCACCAGCAGAGCGCCTTCGCCACGCAGTTCAATGGTTGGGCGGGAGAAGAATTCCGTAGAGTTCTTCACCACGAGGCCTGATACATGACCTGTAAGCGAAGTAGCCATATCCACACCTTTCACGGTTTGCATGGCTTCGCCCTTCACTTTCTGCACTGCATATCCAAGGGATTTCTCCTGTCGCTTGATGCCGAGGGCCGTTACCACCAGCTGATCAAGCGAAATGGCAGACACCTGCATTAAGATGCGGATATTATCATCAGCACCAACGGTATATTCCTGCGGATTATAGCCCACAAGTGAAAACACCAGTACATCACCCTGTTTAACATTTGGGAGTGAAAATGTACCGTTACCATCGGTGATGGTGCCGCGGGGCGTGCCTTTCAAACGCACTACCACACCCGGCATCACACTCCCCGTGGAGTCTGCCACGGTACCGCGGATGGTGATATCCTGTGCATCAATGCTACCGGTCAATGCTTTTACCTGTTCACCGGGAGTAGTGGGTTTCACCACATACAGCTTACCACCGATCTTCTGGCAAAGCAATCCCAGCGGTACAATGTACCGGTTCAGTTCATGATCGATGTTGTCTTTACTGAAAACGGAGCGGTCCGGAACAACGATCTTCTTTCCTTTTAATAAATTGGAGTTGTAGTTAAACCGAACGTCGAACCGGCTTTCCATGTCGTTGATCACTGAAATGAGTGATACCTGTTGCCGGACGGTTGCAGAATGCCCCGGTTGTGCGCTGGAGGCTGGGCTGTAGCATAGCGATAGTGCTACCATAATCAGCCCGGAGCTGATGGTTTGAATTCTTTTCATAGCGAGGATGTGTTAGTTTTTGGCTGAAACGCTATTGTTTGCTCACGTGTAATTTGTTGTTCACAATACTGATTTTGACAGAGAAGGTTTCTTCCAGTGTGTGGACCGACTGGCGAAGATCGTTGGCAGACAGGTACCCTGTAAACATCAGGCTGTCCAGGGCGGGTCCTTCAAACTCCACACCGTAACCGAACTGTTTCCCGAGGTGCTGCATTACTGCTTTCAATGGCTGCTCCCTGAACGGCACAAGGTCGTTTTTCCAGGAAGTATGCAGCAAAGTATCTGCATCCCTGCGCAACATCCGTTTGTTATCCGCTTCGTACACTGCCATTTCTCCCGGCTGTAGGATAACGGCATTTCCGCCATTACCTACTTTCACTTTACCGGTATTCAGTACTACCTCCGTAGCATGTTCCCCGGACTTAACGTTGAAAGTTGTTCCCAGTACGGTTACATCCAGCTGATGGCGTGTATGAACTACGAACGGGCGGGATGGATTGGCCGTGATGGTGAAGAAGGCTTCCCCTTCCAGCCAGGCTTCTCTCGGTGCGCTTTTACGGACAGTCAACCGGGCAGCACGGTTCAGGCTGATTTCGGAACCATCATCGAGCCGGAATGTTTTCACGCTATGTGAATCATTCACATATTCCACCACTTCACTTCCGGAGGGCCGGCTCCAGAAGAGCCAGGCAGCCACGCCTGCCAGGGGCAATACAACTGCTGCGGCCTTCCACCAGCCCATACGGCGTACCCGGGCGGTATGAACGGGCTGCACTTCCGAAAGTATCTGCATGCGGATGCGGTCTGCATCGTGGTCCGGCATTTCGGGCCAGCCTGTTTTGGGACGCAGCTCATCGGCCAGCGGCAGATCTTCAGGCAAAGGATTACCCTCCAGGTGCTGCAACAGCTCCTGCCTTTCACCGGGCGTGGAAGTACCTTCCGCCAGTTTGACGAACAATTGCCTGATCTTTTGCTGTTTGTCCTCCATCACAAGTAATACGATCGGGAAATGGGGAAAGACGATCCCCGGAGAAAAAATATTTTTTTACTGCTGGATAGCATGCACCGCGGCGAGTAGTACCGCTATATCTGCATTTCTTAAAAGGTACATCCGTACGAAACGGGTGGCCTTCACGAGCTGGTCGCGCACGGTATTGATGGAAATACCCAGCATATCGGCTATTTCCCGGTTGCTGAGACCATCTACCTTACTCATGTTGTAAATCAGCTGCCTTTGGGCGGGCAGGCGGGAAACGGCGTTATGCCTGATGGATTCAAGCTGCTTGGTGTAAAGCAGGTGTTCTGATGATGCAGTGCCTTCCGCGAAGGCATCCATAAAGTATTGCCGGAAGGTTTGCTGATGAACAGCCTTCTTCAGGTAATCGAGCACATAATTACGGGCGGAGCGGAAAAGGTAGGATTTGATGGAACGCGCCGGGTCGAGGTTTTCGGAACGGAGCCACACCTGCATGTAAATCTCCTGCACAGCGTCCATCGCCACGTCCTGCGATCCGCAGAGATTGATCACATAACCGTACAGCTGGTGCCGGTACCGGTCGTACAATACAGTAAAAGCGGCGGCATCTCCCTTGCGGATCATTCCGCATAACACTTCGTCGGTCGCTTCCAACATCGCGAATTAGATTTGGAGCCAAAATAAGAAAAAAGTGGATTCCCTGCCACATCTTCCCGACTTACCCCTTTTGAAGGGATTCTTAGTGAGTACTTAAAGGGTACTTAAAGGGTACTTACTGTATACTTAAAGTATATCTAATGTATATCCAATGGTCGTTTACAGATAACGTATATATCCTGTAACCATTAATTATCAGCACTTTAACCCTTAGTCTGATAACAGGCTAGTACAAATACTCCCTGAATATTGACACAAATTGGGTGGGATGGTGGCGAAAGTGCTTACTGAAGAAGCCGGAAGGCACAAAAAAAGGACCGTCTCTTTTTGGTGAGACGGCCCTTATCTGACTAATGTATACTGATAAACAAGAAGTTAGTTTACACTTACCGGAGCATACATGGCGGCGGCACCCAGTAACATCGCTTCCTCCCCCAGTGTGGATATCTGGAAGCGGTACTTATGCCCCTGCCGGGCAAGCCCCTGCATCAGCGCCTCACCAAAGAGGTGAAAAGCCCGGGCGATGTTGCCCCCCAGCAGGATGGTATCCACTTCCGGGGATGCTGCAGACACGAAGCTGGCCAGCTGGGCGCCAAAGCGGCGGAATACTTCCCTGCCCTCTTCCTTTAATGCCAGTTCCCTGACCGACTGTAGCACTTCCTTACCCGACAAGGCATACTCTTTCAGTAGCCAGCGGGAGGAGAAGTAATCGTCAGCGATAGAGGCGCCGAAAGGTACTGACCAGTATTCGGGGGAGGAATATGCTTCCCGGGAACGGATGACCGACCCGAAGCCGGTGCCAAGCGTTAAACCCAGTACGTTTTCATCCGCACCTAAGCACCCGGCAAAGTAATGCCCCCGTAAAAAGCAGCTGGCGTCGTTATCCATCAGGATGTTGTCTGCAGAGATGGAAAGGCGCGCTGCCAATGCTTCCTTTATGTTGATGCCATAAAGGGCATCGAATTTCGACTGGTCTTTGATATACGAAACACCGGCATCGTAATCGAATGGTCCCGGCATGGCGATGGCAATCTGCCCGGTATCGTGCATTTCCGCACACCGGCCAATGGCTGCAGCCCAGCCATCGAGCAGTTCTACTGCCGCACTGCGGGAATCTACCATTTGTCGGGATACCGATTCCGTAGCGCATTGCCTGTTGTCCATATCAATGGCTGCTACGGTGATGTGCGAGCCGCCAATGTCCACCCCTGTAATCTTCATGACTGACGTTTATTTTGCCTTTTGTGCCCACTTGCGGAGCATTTGAATTGCATCGTACAATACGCCTGCTTCCCCTCTGAATTCGCCTGAGCCGGAAGGCTTGCCGGAACGGACTTCATACCATTCGTGGAAACCGTGTTTGATCACGCGGTCAAGCATCGGGCTCATTTCCGCATAAGCTTCGGTATTCAGACCATTAGCATGCAGGGCATGAATCATACGGCCGCCAAACCATGTCCAGTCACCGGCATTCTGATAATGATACGCTGCCATGTTAGGAAATACTTCCACGGGATAAGGCGGATACACTGTAATGCCGATCGTAGCGAACTGCTCTTTCTCTGCCGCATCGAGGAACTGGTTATTGATGGCACGAATCTCTGCTTTGTTGTGCAGGCCGGCCAGTACAGCACAGGCGGTACCACCGGTGTACAGTATCTTACTCTCATCAAAATCTGCAGGGAAAGGGCTTCCGTTCAGGTAAATATGCGGGATGTATTTATTCGCCGCTGCATTCCAGAGATGTTTACGGATATTATCTTTGATATCCTTCGCCGTTTGCCTGCATTTCTTGTAGATATCACTGCGCCGGGGCACGATAGACATGAAATCGTTGAGTGCAATCACAAACATGGCGTTGTCATAGATATCGATACACCATTTTGTTTTATCGTTGATGGCTACTCCCCAGCCGGTTTCAGGCTGTACATCACCCCAGTCGATGGTTGTGGCGCCTTTGATAAGGCCATATTCAGGTGCCCAGCGCTCTTTCAGCAGGAAGTCCATTGCGGCTTCCATACGCTGTAATACTGTTTTATCGCCTACTTTTTCTTCGAGGATACTTTCATCTCCGGTAGCATCGATGTATTTCCTTACAGCCTGTATGAGGGAAGTTTCCTGATCCGTTTCCACGGTATTCTTGTGGCTTTTCCACCCTGGCGCCAGGTCGGTTTTGCTGTACTGATAGCTAAGGCGGGCGTGCGCTTCATTAATGGCACCATCGCAGATGTTACCATCTGCTCCCTGTAATTTGAAGAACAGCAGGAGCGCATCTTTCACATCTTTCTGGTCACGTACTTTAAGTGATCCGATGATGAAAGTGTTGAAATCGCGAATCCATATTTCGCCATATCCTGATCCGGCATTGAAGCCGTTTAATATCCGCAGGGCACGGGCCTCCACGGTATCCAGCCGGCTGTCAGATAAAATCTGGTTTGCCAGCACCTTATTCCTGATCTCTTCCCCGTCTGTTCTCCCCGGATAAGACACTAATTTCACTTCTCCCGTCTGCGCATGCGCTGCCACCGAAGTAAATAATAATCCTGTAAAAAGTAATCGTTTCATGCGATTGGTTTATGGTTCCAGTTTATTGTTTCCTCATGTCTTCCGGCAATTACCGGTCGTGTGTAAATAATGATATTTCGCCCATGGTCATGAAAGCGCTGCCGCCCCAGTTGGTCAGCAATTTAAAGCGGTAATACCTGAATTTGGGCGTACCCTCTGCAAGGGGGAAGCTTTCCCCCGCAAGAGCGTAATCGATATCTTCCTGCGTATTCTCCCCTTCCGGTTTTCCGGATGGCTTCACCGAAGAGAAAGATCCTATTTGCGTCCAGCTGCCCCAGCTGCCATCGGGAGCAGGGCTATTGCTGCCATATAGTTCAAATGTTTTCACGTTTTCGATCCTGTATAGCCTGTCTGTAGCCTGCCAGAATTTGATGCGGCCGAGCGAAGCGGTTTGTCCAGCGTCAATAGTGAACCAACAAGGTACCACGTTCTGCGTGGCGAAGCCGGAGTTGATATTATCATCCCACAGGTAATGCATCAGCCAGCCGTGGTTGCTCTTCACGTCAGTGGGCAGTTCCAGTACGCTAAATCCTGCTTTGGACAGCTGCCTTTCAAATACGGGCAGTGTGGCGGTAGATACAGGAGGATAGAAGTATTCGAACGCCATGCTATCCGGTTTATACTGTGAACGGTAGCTCAGCAGCGACTTGCTCTCGTAATCAGGCAAGGTGGTTACCAGGTCTGTTGGTTGCACGGTGATCGTCTTCTCCAAACCGTCCACTCCTTTATACTTCACTTCAATGCCCAGCTCACCGCCTGCGGGTTCTCCCCAGTTAAGGATGATCTGGCTGCCATCGGTCGACTGCTCTACAGATTTCAAAGTACGGTTTACCAGCGAGCTGGCATAGTTTGCTCCGTAAGTAATACCGAAAGCGTTCACCACTACTGACATATGTCCTTCGCCATCGTAGGTATGAACAGCAAAGTTGTAATTGCCTTCTTTCAGATTTGGGATCATCACTTCCACCGTGTCTCTCCCGGAAGTCCGTTTAACAGGCAGGGTGAGTGAATCGGCTTTATTGCTCCAGAACACACGGAGCTGGCTTACCAGCGGGTCGTTCCCTAAAACCACCAGCAGTTTGATCCGGTTCTGGCCGGGGTGCACCAGTACCGTATCCGCACGGCCCGGATAGATTATTTCACCACCTTTCATAAAGTCCTTGTAAGCATCGCCCGTTGTTTTGGTGCATGATGCGGCGGCCAGTACGAATATCCCCAGTATCGATTTTAAAAGTAAATCCTTCATGGTATTGTCAGATTGATGGGATGAATTAATGGGTATCGCCCCACATTTTTATTTCGTAGAAATTCACATAAGTACCGTTAGACCAGTTTTTATTCGTCTTAAAGCGGATATAACGGACTTTGGGCGTATTCAGCGGGAAGGTAACGGTATGCCCGGCCAATGCCGCATCCTGGTCTGCCTGTGAGAGCTGTCCTTCCGGAAGGCCCGAAGGCTTTGTTTGCGTATTGGTTGTCAGCAGTACCCAGCTGTCGTCAAAACTTCCGTTGGGATTGGGATTATTGGAACCCCAGATCTCCACTTCTTTCGGATTGTGCAGGGAATAGTAAAATCCGGGACGCATGAACCAAACAAGGCGGCTCAGTTTGGCGGTAACACCCATGTCATAGGTGAACCACTGTGGCATACGCGCGTCGTCAGAAGAGTGATAGAAGCCCGCCTGCGTATTGCCGTCAAACAATCCTGCAATGGAGCCGAGGTGACCGATTGGCGCGTCTGTAGGCAGTATTTCTCCATGCATCTTAGTACGGTCGAGCTGCTCTTCAAATAGTGGTGTCAGCGTACTGATGAGTGTATCCGACAGGTTGCCCCAGCGGTCGCGCAGGTATACCCCAAAGCGCGTTGGCTTGTTGGGCATGTTACGGGTAGAGAAATCGCCCTTTTTCAGTTTGGTATACTGCGTGGTTACGGGTGAAAACTGACCCAGCGTATCGTCAGACAGTACTACGATGGCAAGGTCTTTTTCCCCATCGTTGGTGAAGCCAACATTCACGCCCCCAAAATCGGGTGCCATAACAATGGTCTTACGAACGGTCCAGATGGGTGGTACCTGCGGTTTAACGGTGACATCCACGGGTAGGGATACATTCTCACTTTTATCTACCGTATACAATGTAACGGTGTAATTGCTTGTATCGCCAAAGCCTTCCATGGTGATGCTGCGGTTATAACGGCTCACTTTCGATTCGCGCACCACGCCTCCGGGTGTAGTGTAACGGGCTTTTACATACTGCAGGTCTTTATCTGCCGGTAATTCGAAAGTGATCTTCGCTGCTCCGGGCATGTTTTCCACAGAGAGACTGTGGACGGCCCCGGGGGCGATATCATCTTTATCAACCGGGCCTATCTGGTCACTTGTACAGGCGCCTGCCGCCAGTAATATTGTGAATGCGGTAAGTGAAATTTTATTTGGCATACCAATATGTTTAAACTGCTTTCGCATGAGTTATCGTGAATTGTAGCTTACCAGCCCGGGTTCTGCACCAGGTTGGGGTTTACCTGCAGATTGGCTTCGGCTATGGGCCAGAAGTAATCGCGGGGGGCAATGAACTGAGGGCTGTATAGCAGCACGCGGCGGTTATAGTCTTCGTAAGTCGATTGCTGGATATCCCATCCGTAAATAGCCTTACTCAGTTCCAGCGGTGCGGTTTTCCAACGGCGTACATCCCAGAAGCGGCTGCCTTCAAATGCCATTTCAATGTGACGCTCCTGCTGAATGATGGAGCGAAGTCCGTCTTTCGTAGTGAACTTGGAAGGATTGGAAGAATAGGCTGTCCAGGAGCTTTCCACGGATTTCAGTCCTGCCCTTTCACGGATGAGGTTCAGGTAACGCAGGGCTTCCGTACGGTTTCCTGTTTCATTCAAAGCCTCCGCATACAGCAGGTACAAATCTCCGAGACGAACCACAGGCCAGGGATAGCTTTCTACAGTAAGGTTGGTTTTATCGAATACGAGGTTCCAGTTCACGATCTTCTTGGTATAGTAACCGGTAATGGAATAGATGCGGCTTTGCTTTTTGCCGGAGTACTGATCCATTTTGCTTTGTACGTTAAACGTTCCGTTGCGCATGAACCAGGTAGATCCGTCGAATGCAAGGTCTGCATAGAAGCGCGGTTCTCTTTCAAAGTGAAGCCCCACGGTTTTGTAACCTTCCTGAATGCCGGAGTCTAATGCAGTAGCGGTACGCAGCTGGAAACGGCCGGCATGGTTCCATGTTTTGTCTTCGGTAATAGGCACCCCGTTCTTCGTATAGAACATCTCCGCGATCTTCATCGGCGGGGCCAGTTTGGCTTTCAGGTTGATGTTGAAATTGTTGGGATCCAGCTGGGGGCATGCATAGGTTTGCAGCCAGTAAGTGGGAATAGAGCCTGCGGTATTACCCCAGATCAGTTCACTGTTCCATTTCTCGCCCACCGCGTTACGGATATTCAGTTCCACCTGCGTGAAATGATCTACCTGCATAACGGCAGAGTTGAAGTAATACAGCTTAACACCATTGGAAGCGGCAGCATCAATCGCGGCTTTACAGGCTTCTGCAGCACGCACCCATTTCTGGTCATCGAACTGAGGATTGAAAAGTACCTGGCCATTGTTGTTCTTCATCCCGGCGAAATCGTTATTGCCATTGAACAGCGGGCTGGCCACTGTTGCGAGTGCCCTTGCTTTGATAGCCAGTGCCGCAACCTTCGTGATACGGCCCAGTTCAGTGGATGCACTGGTGATTTTGGCAGGCAATGCTTCCTCTGCGGCTACTTCATCCATTACTTTCACGATGTAGTTCACCACGGAATCTACCGGCTGGCGGTAAACTTTCATAGCCTCCGGGGGAGCGTCGATGGCGAGGTTCTTATCCACGATGGGAATAGGACCGTACATGCGGAAGAGATACCAGTGAAAGTAAGCCTTCAGGAATTTGGCTTCCGCCTTCCAGCGAGCCTTTTCATAAGGCTGCAGTTCTAGAACGCGGTCGATATTTTCAAGGAAAATATTGCATGCCCTGATACCCTGCCAGAGTGATTTCTGATCATATCCATCCCAATAGTTCAGATAAGGGTTGGCTTTGTTCTGTATGCCGCGGGCAATGTAATAAGGATCGAGTGCAATGAAATCCTGCTGCATGGGCCAGTACGTCCAGGCTTCATCACCGCTGTTGAAAGCAGGGTTGATGTCCGGATGCCCTTCCTTGGGAAGATAGGCGTAACAGGTAAAAAGGTATTTTTCGGCTTCAAGGCGCGTGGCGAACGCATGGTCGAGCGTGGGTACGTTGTCTGGCACAATGTCGAGGAATCCCTTCATGCAGGACCCCAGCATCACCGATACGCACAACAGCGCCATCGCAACCCGTGCCTTCATAACTCTAACTGACATGTAAATATGTTGATTCTGGTGATAAAAATGTTGATGTGAACTGGCTTACAGCTGCACGTTTACGCCCATGTTGAACACACGCTGGATGGGATATCCCAATCCATTGCCACCCTGCTCAGGATCCCAGAGTTTGAATGCGCTGATCACAAAAAGGTTAGTAGCGTTAACGTATAAACGCAGACCGGCGATGCGGTATTTCTTCAACCCTTTGTCTCCGATATTGTATCCCAGCTCCGCACTCTTCATCCGGAGGAAAGCACCGTTGCGCATCCACCAGCTGGAAAGTTTGTTGTTGTTCTCGTTCTGCGTAAGTCCCAGCCGGGGCCAGAAAGCGTAGATATTGCGATTGTCTTCCGACCAGTGATCGTTCGCTATCACATCCAGCAGGCCGTTTTCGTTAGCTCCGTTAGCCACAAAAGGTGAGATACTGGAAGGATCGATGAAGAGTGCCGACCGTGCGGAACCCTGGAAAAAGGTACTGATATCGAAATTCTTATAGCCTACAGAAAAGCCGAAACCGTAAATTACTTCCGGCGTTACCGGGAAACCCATGCCGTTAGCCATATCCAGATCAGTGATCTGACCATCGTTATTCAGATCGCGGTACTTGATATCACCACCACGTACTTCACCGAAATTCTGCCTCGGAGAATTCTTCACGTCTTCTTCATCTACAAATAATCTCTCTGCTATCAGTCCATACCGCTGCCCTATCGAATGTCCTACCCGCGACAGGTACTTCATGTTAGACGCATAATCAGGTTCTTCATTCACCAATAACTGGCTGGCCGCATAGGTAAAGGTGCCGCGCGCCTGAACCCATAACTTCCCGAACGTCTTATTGTAATCTGCAGCAAGGTCAAACCCGCGGCCTTCCGCCACACCTACGTTGGCACTTACCGGTGCAGTAAGCCCCATGGTGTTGGGAACATAAGCGCGGGACATCAGGATGCTCGTACGGCGTTCCTTATAGATGTCCATCGTAAGGTTCAATGCATGCCAGAAACTGATATCCATCCCAAGGTTTGCTTTATTCGCACGCTCCCACGAAATCAGCTCATTGGGATACCGCGATATGGAAACTCCCGGACGGGTATATGCATAATCCTCACCGAACCACGACTGGAAGTTGCCATCGTTCAGGTTAACATTAGACAGATAGAAGAAACGATCTTCCGCCCTGCCGATCTGATCGTTACCCACGAGGCCGTAAGTAGCACGGAGTTTCAGCTTGGAAACAGTATTGGTGATGTCTTCGAAGAAGTCTTCACTGCTCACATTCCAGGCCACACCTACAGACGGGAAGAATCCAAATCGGTTTCTCTTTGCAAAACGTTCTGATCCATTGTACCCGAAGTTCCCTTCAAACATGTAGCGGTCGTCGTACCCGTAAGTAACACGTCCGGAGAGACCCTGGTTACGGAAAGGCAGTGATTGCTGGAGGTCGGTGGACTGGCCGCTGATATAATTCCGGCGGATGCCGATCAGCAATGCACCGATATTGTGAACCTTATTGAAGGTGCGGTTATAATTAACGGCAGCTTCAGCGTAACTGGTTGTTTCCACCAGTTTATCACCGGGGTTATAGTTGAGATATTCGGTACCTGTTTTCTCATTCAGGATGGAAAGTGTATATCCCGAACTGGCGTCCAGTGAAGGGTTTGCTGCATAATAGAAAGGACTGTACCTGCGGTTCAGGGAGAAACGGGAGTACCGCTTGGTATACACCATTACACGGGCAGAGAGACCGGGCGTCAGGAAATTGAAGTCCTGCTTCAGCTCCAGCTGCACATTGAGCGTAGAAGTATTATACTGCTGGAAGCCGGATACCATCTGCGCATAGGGATTGGTAAAAACCTCTCCCTCATTGCCTCTTGGTGCATTACCAAACAGCGGGTGTTTGACGTTAGGAAGGTCAGAAGCAGGGAAGATAGCCGGGAACCGAACCGGGTTCGCTTTCAGCACGCTGTTGAAGATAGCGCTGCCGCCGCCAACCGGACCATTATAATCATCAAAGTTACCAGTGGTACGGATGATAGCTTCGGTAGTATTGGTGAGCTTCAGGTTAACGTTGGAGCGTACCTCATAACTGCGCAATTTGATGTTGCTGTTAAAACCGCTGCCACGTTGTGTTTTGAGGATACCATTATCCTGGTTCATAGTGGCACCAACATAATATTGTGCTTTAGGGCTGCCGCCGTTCAGGTTGATATTAAGGCGCTGGTTGTTCGTGTTCTTTTTGATGAGCTGATTGATCCAGTTATTGTTGGGGTACAGGAGCGGATTATCGCCCGCCAGGGTGTGATCGATCTTGCTTTGCGGATAGAGGAGTTTGCCGAGGGGATCGCGGGTGAGAGATGCTTCGTTGGCCAGGCGCATGTAGGTAATATTATCCGCCAGTTTGAAGTTGCGGGTATTAGAGGCCATGGAGTTCTCGAAGCGGACATTCATCCGTGTGGCACCTGATTTACCGGATTTGGTATTAACGAGGATAACGCCGTTGGCACCGCGTGCGCCATAGAGGGAGGAAGCAGCAGCATCTTTCAGTACCGAAAAGCCGGCAATATCATCGGGCTGTAGGCGTGCCAGCTCCGTGGAGGTGGATTCCATGCCATCTATTAAGATGAGGGGGTCCTGTTTACCCGAGCCGAAGGAAGTGATGCCCCTGATAAAGAAGGAAGCATTGTCTGCCCCGGGTTCACCGCTGCGCTGATAAGATACCATGCCGGAGATACGGCCTGCCAGCATGGTGGTCAGGTTGCTGGTTGGGCCTTTCAGTTCTTTTGGATTGATAGTGGTGATGGAGCTCACCATACTTTGTTTCTTCTGATGGCCGTAAGCCACGATCACCACATCATCGAGGTCGTTTTTATCTTCCAGCAGCACTACGTTTATAGAACTGCGGCCACCCACGGCGATTTCCTGCTTCTGGAAACCTACGAATGAAAACACCAGGGTGTCTGTCGCGGATTTCAGCTGGAGAGCATAATCACCTTCCGGGTTGGTGACGACGCCAGACTGGGTATTCTTGATGCGGATGTTTACGCCAGGGATGGCTTGTCCCTTCGTATCCAATACCCTGCCGGTTACCTTCTGTGCCTGTGCCAGGTTGACGTTGGCGATCAGGAGTAGTAACCAGCTGAAAAGGTACCGTTTTCTAAGTAGTAACAGCGATTTCTTCTTCATAGTGAACGGGAATGATGAATATGTTCTAATTGTGTGTACATATTTACAGAGAAAGCGCTGAATTCCAAACTTTTTGGAAAGAAATATTTTAACGATTTTATAACGATTTGATAATATAACACTTACGCATGCACTGCAAAATTGCTGGATAGCCCCAAACATGCAAGAAAATCGTTTTTGCTAAAGGATCAGGGAGAAGGAATGCATGGAAAGGAATTATTGTATAATTTGCAGGCAGGCATATGTTGCTACATGTATGAACTTAGAAATTGACCATCAAAGCACGGTTCCCCTTCATATTCAGGCGGAAAACCTGCTGCGCGACCTGATTAAACAGCCTGAATATCAGGCAGGTAAATTGTTACCCAACGAGGTGGAACTGGCCAAGCGCCTCGCTATTTCGCGTACAACACTGCGTCAGGCAATCAATAAACTCGTGTATGAAGAGCTGCTGGTGCGTAAGAAGCGCCTCGGCACTAAAGTGGCGCATCCCAAGATGAGCTCCAAGTCCATGAACTGGCTTAGCTTTTCGCAGGAAATGCAGGCCCGCGACATTGCAATAAAGAATTATGAACTCCACATCAGCTGGGTGTTTCCGGATGAAAATGTGGCTAACTTCTTCGATATCAAAACCGATCGGAAAGTGATGAAGCTGGAACGCCTGCGTGGCAATACGCAGGAGCCATTCGTATATTTCATCTCCTATTTCCACCCAAGGATAGGCCTTACCGGTGAAGAAGACTTTAAGAAACCACTCTATGAAATGCTGGAACAGGAGCACTTTGTAGTGGCAACTCTCTCTAAAGAAGAGATCAGCGCCAGGCTGGCCGATAAACAGATCGCAAATAAACTGGAAGTAGATGTGGATAGCGCTATCCTCCTCCGGAAACGCTTTGTTTTTGACCAGGGCGACCGCCCCATAGAATACAATCTGGGCTATTACAAAGCAGAAAGCTTCGTTTATACCGTAGAAAGCCGTCGATCCTCCTGATATTTTCAAACCAGGCGTTCCTTGCTTGGTTTTTAATTTACCTTGGATTATGTTTGTACATTATAACATTGATATACGAACATGTCCACATCCCTTTCATCACAAACCCATCCGAGTCAGTTGCGGGCTACCGAACAATTTCTGGCCCCTAAAACAAAGGATACCCGTCATCATACCGGCTACGACATTTATCCCTGTTTCAGTGCGGAAGGCCCTGTATTCTCCGGCTTCGACTCACTTCTCAACCGGATCCTCCAATACCGAAGCGATATTATCATTGACGGATATGCAGGCGTTCAATGGGAAGCCTTCATCGGGCAACTCAAACACCACCTGGCGCAGCAAAATATTCCCGCCAGTTTCGTGGATGTAAATACGGCCCTGCTCCCTCCCGCCGACCGCGATGCCCTCCTTGCATCCAGTATCGGGAACGAGGATCCGCTGTTTGGAAAAGCATTTACCGGCATCCTGTCTGATTTCTTTTCCCCGGAAAAGCTCCGGGCGTTACAACCCGCCAGGGATACCCTCAACTTCATTTACGGATGCGGCGCTGCATTATCCAGCTGGGAAGGCGCGCTCCTGTATATTGACCTTCCTAAAAACGAAATACAATTCCGATCACGCGCCGGTAAGGTGTGCAACCTCGGTCATACTACCCCCTCCGGTAATGCACGCCTCCAATACAAACAGTTTTACTTTGCAGACTGGCCGGTACTCAACCGGCATAAAAAAGACATCCTGCAGCGGGTAGACCTGATCATTGACGAACAGCGGCCCGATGAGATTACCTGGTGCGAGGGGGACACGCTGCGCAGCACTCTGTTAACCATGTCAAAAAACATGTTCCGTGCAAGGCCATGGTTTGAACCCGGAGTATGGGGCGGCCACTGGATCAGGGAAAACATTGCGGAACTAAACCCCAATGTCGTGAATTATGCATGGTCGTTTGAACTGATTGCTCCGGAAAACGGGGTGCTCCTTGAACATGAAGGCCTGCTGCTGGAAGTATCGCTCGACACCATGCTCATGCTGGACAACAATGCCGTGCTGGGCAAAGCAGCAAAGCGATTTGGTACCAGCTTCCCCATCCGGTTCGATTTCCTCGATACCTTTAACGGCGGGAACCTTTCCATACAATGCCATCCCAGCGTGCCTTACACCCTGCAGCATTTCGGTGAGCCTTTCACACAGGATGAAACCTATTACATCCTCGACAGTAAGCCCGGCGCAGAAGTGTACCTCGGTTTCCAGGAAAACATCGATGCTGTGGAATTCAGGCAGGTATTGGAGGAAAGTGCGATAAACAATACACCTGTAGACATTGAAAAGTATGTACAGGTTTTCCCTTCCCGTAAACACGAGCTGTTCCTCATCCCCAACGGTACGGTTCACAGTTCCGGCAAAAACAATCTGGTACTGGAGATCAGTGCCACACCTTACATTTTTACATTCAAGATGTACGACTGGCTGCGTACAGACCTAAACGGCAAGCCCCGTACCCTGAACATTGCCCGCGCATTCGATAATCTTACATTCAGCCGGAATGGTGCCGCAGTGCAGGATACCCTGATCTCCGTTCCAGTTACCATCGCACATGGGGCCGACTGGCGCCTGCTGAACCTGCCTACGCATCCTGAACATTTCTATCGTATCGAGCGGGTGGAACTCAACAGCCGTGTTACACTTGATACCCACGGCCACTGTCACATTCTCAGTCTTGTTGAGGGCAGCCGCATCCGGGTTATTACGAACGATCTGGAACAAACCGTGCATTACGCCGAAACTTTTATTATCCCTGCTGCCGCCAGCCAGTATACCCTTATCAACGAAGGAGAAGGGGAAGCGAAGGTGGTGAGATCTTTTGTAAAAGACGACTGCTGCTAAACCGCATGCATACTCTCCGGACGCCATTCGGAATAAGCAACCCTGCATTGAATTATCCAGTAAAAACAAAAGCTTCCCTTGAGGAGGCTTTTGTTTTTACTGGTATCCTGTTTTCATAAAACAGGTCATCTGCCAAACGTGATATCAATCATGCGCAGCTGGGGCTTTTACTATTGATCTCTCTTGTCATCCTCATTCGCACTATCTGCGTAAAACTGTCACTTTCAAAAAAGTTGCAGGGATCAGGGTGGCCGAATCTTTGCCACTTTTATTCTGACTTTCAAACAGGGTCTCCAGTTCCTGCTGCAACGCTTCTGCCTTGCCATCCTTCTCGGCAGCTTCAAATGCGTTCATGGTAGGCCCGTAAAACTTCCGGAAACGGTCTACAAATTCGGCCGGCGTACAGTTAAGCGCAAAGTTGAATGTTTCCTTTTCAAAGGAGATATCTTCCTTCGGGATACCGGCATTACCGAATCTTTCGATCACATGACTGTCTACCCCCCAAAGCATTGGACTGATAAAACCTTCTGGTGGCGGGGGCGTATAAGCTGAACTGATCTTCAGTATCTGTGCAACCAGTGTGGGGTCTCCGGGTATCCAGTTCCCCATAACGATCCTGCCGCCTGGTTTGGTAACACGAACCAGCTCACTGGCTACCTCCATCGGTTTGGGAGCAAACATGGCCCCGAAAATGCTGACGGAGAGATCGAATGTTTCGTCCTGCAGGTCTTTCAAATCAATCGCATCACCTTCCTGAAAGGTGCAGTTAGGGAGATTTTCTGCTGCCGCACGCTGCTGACCTGCAGCCACCAGGTTACTTGCGATATCCACACCCAGTACATCTGCACCAAGTCTGGCCGAAGGAATGGCTGTGGTACCATCGCCACATCCGAGGTCCAATACTTTCATTCCATTGGCAATACCGAGTTTGGAAACCAACGCTGCACCGCTTTCACGCATGCTTTCCGCCAGTTTAGTAAAGTCGCCTTTTTCCCAGAGCGCTTTGTTTGGATTCATAATAGTTGAGTTTTAACATGAATTAATACCTAAAGCCGCCATAGGCGCATATTCAGGATTTTTTGGGGTTATCCGGGGCATACCGGCTGCAGGGAGATTGCAGGAGGTGCTTTACCGGGAAAAATATTGGAGCACTGATTACCCTGCAATGTTAGTAAATCCCGGAATTGTTGAAAAGAATGATCAGTCAATTGGTTGACTTTTAAGGCCAGGCGGCGGTTTTTCCCATAAATCCGTAATAGCAAATTATACCGTCAGGCACTCAACTGCGGATACACTGCAGCTCCCCCGAAATACCGCACCTCCCGCTACGGTTTCACGATATACCGTCATTAAACGGAAGCACAGTTCTCATACAGCGTTGATTATCAAACAGGATACTTATGGCTCACCGCTTGTAAAACTGGTATGCACATACTCAAACAACTGTTGTTTTCAACACTTTTTAATAATCATCGTATGACTGTAATTAAAAAAATTGTGGCTGCTACTGCTTTAACAGCAGCCTTCTCAGTGCCAGGTGCTGCCAGCGCGCAATCGGCCAACACACTTAAGGGCGTTAAGAACATTGTAATGGTACATGGAGCCTTTGCAGACGGCTCCAGCTGGTCGAAAGTTATTCCCCGCCTGCAGGCCGGCGGGTTGAACGTTATCGCCGTTCAAAACCCGCTCATATCGCTGGAAGAAGATGTGGCCGCTGCTAAAAGAGCCATCGCCCTGCTCGAGGGACCCGTACTGCTTGTAGGGCATTCCTATGGAGGCATCGTGATCTCAGAAGCCGGTAACGATCCTAAAGTAGCAGGACTGGTTTATGTCTGCGCACTGATCCCGAACGAAGGGCAATCGGTTCAGGATGTGGTATCCGCCTTCCCTCCTGCGCCCGGAAGTGCGGAGTTCAGGCAGGATGCTTCCGGCTTCCTCCGTCTTTCAGAAAAGGGTATCCATTTACATTTTGCTCAGGACCTTCCTGCCGCGGAAAGGAATGTAATGGTGTCTACGCAAACACCATGGGCTGCACAGGCTACAATCACCAAAGTCGCCTCGCCTGCCTGGAAAACGAAACCTTCTTGGTGCATCATTGGCACGGAAGACCATATGGTTCCCCCCCAATTGGCAAGGGCTGAAGCGAAGATGATTAAAGCGAAAACCATTGAGCTTCCATCCAGCCATGTACCCATGATCTCCAGGCCGGATAAGGTAGCGGAAGTCATCCTAAAGGCAGCGAAGGAATTATAGCCCTTTCATCCGTGAAAATGCATTAAAGCCGGAACCAATATGTTCCGGCTTTTTTGTTCCCGGAGTCCGCTGCTGCCACTATATTTCGTTAATACACACCAAAAACAGTGATAGAATTGTTAATGGAAAAACTTAATGCGCTGATTACCCGTTAATTGATGCAATGGCACTTCACTTGCAAATACTTCGGCACATAGGGATTTTTTTAACCATTGCCTTAGCACAGGCATCATAAAAGTATGAAAATGAAGATAGTAGTCATTGGTGGAAGTGGCCTTATAGGCTCAAAAACCGTAGCGTCGCTCCGGCAGCAGGGGCACGAAGTAATTGCCGCATCGCCTGCTTCGGGCATAAATACCATCACCGGAGAGGGGCTGGCGGAAGCACTGAAGGGAGCTGAGGTGGTGATAGACGTGGCCAATTCACCTTCTTTCGAAGACAAAGCGGTGATGGATTTCTTTGAAACTTCCGGCCGCAACCTGCTCTCCGCAGAAACAAAAGCTGGTGTCCGGCATCACATTGCGCTTTCCGTAGTAGGAACAGACCGCCTGCAGGATAGCGGCTATTTCCGCGCTAAGGCCGCTCAGGAAGCCCTCATTAAGCAATCCGGCATTCCTTATTCCATTGTACACTCCACGCAGTTTTTCGAGTTCCTGGGGGGCATTGCGGCATCTTCCGCCAAAGGGGAGTCCATCCATTTGTCTCCGGCACCGGTTCAACCCATTGCATCCGACGATGTGGCTACTGCTGTTGCGAAAGTGGCAACCGCCGCTCCGGTAAATGGTACAGTGGAAATAGCCGGTCCTGAAAAAGTGAGCCTCGCAGCACTGGTTGCCCGTTATCTGAAGGAAGTGAACGACCCGCGTACAGTGGTATCTGATGTTTCTGCCCCATACTTCGGAGCTGTACTGAATGATCAGTCGCTGGTACCTGGCGAAGATGCCCATATCGCAGCAACAGGTTTTGAAGCCTGGTTTGCGGGCAGACCGGTAAGCAGTTAATTTCTTCGGCATGCCTGGCGCCGTTTGTAACGAAGATGACGGGTGCCAGCTCGTTGTGGCTGTTGTAAACGGCATGCGCTTTCCACCCGTTCGCGCATGATTTGAACCCCTAACGCCGGCGCGGCATCCGCGACATTCCGGTCAACAACGCAACGATACACCGGCGCCTGGCATGCCTGCATAATTCATCCATTGTTTGCTTCCCTCCTTCCTTTTTTAATCATCAATTACATTCAAACCATGCAAGAGTTTCTCTTGGTGATCCACAGAGATTTCACCAGCGCTTACCCAACCCCTACCCCCGATCAGATGAAAGAAGCCATCAAGCCCTACCGGAATGGGTGGCAGGTATTGCCGCACAGGACAGGCTGGTAGCCCCTCCCAAACGCTGGGATATGGACGGCAGGGTAATCCGCCAGGAAAAGAAAACAGAAATGGTACTGAACGGCCCATATGCCGAAGGCAAAGCATCCATCGGCGGCCTCTTCCTCATTCGTGCCAATGATTACGATGATGCGGTGGAAATTGCGAAGGGCTGCCCCATTATCGAATACGGTGCAATTGTAGAAGTACGTATGGCAGTTCCCGTAGCCTGATAACAGGAAGCCCCGGTTTGTTGGACTTACAAGCCGGGGCTTTGTATTTAAGTTAATATGCTATCGGATCAGCTAATTTTGATCCGAATTTCAGGATTTCACAATTCATTCACTATCAATCAATCGTCCTACAATCCTCCATCCAACCTATATCAAACCCCATATTTTACTGGAGATAGTAGGAGGATGGATGGAGGTTTGCTGAAGATTGGCTGATGGTTGGCAGAAGAGAAGATCACCGAATCCGATACGATATTAACAGACGGTTGATATTCCCCGTAAACCAAAAGGCCGTCTCTCAAATGAGGACGGCCTTTCTGTTGTCATAAGCAGTTAGCGCTATAAAAGACTTTTGATATAAAACACGACCGGCATCGAAGCAAAAGCCAGGGGAATAATGACCGCAAACACCCAGATACCGACAAACTGAATAACCGGCGTGTATCGCCGGTGCGTAAGTCCTGTAGTTTGAAAAGCACTCTGAAAACCGTGATACATATGATAGGCCACAGCTACCATGGCCACCAGGTACAGTAATACATACCACCACAGGCTAAAGCTTTCCGAAACGATCACATAAAGATCCTTTACCCGAACGATCTCCACCTGCTGCTCCATGAATACGGCATATTCAAAATCTGCGGATTCAGGGATGTATACAGCCGATGTCTGCTTACCGGTCAACAGATCTGTCCGGTATTCGCGGTAAGTGCCTTCGGTGAATTTGTAGCGGCCCCAGAAATTGGTCATATGGATAACGAGAAACAGGAAGATAATGCTCCCGAGGAAACCCATATTCAGGGATGCCCAGCTCACACGGGCTTTGGGTGCTACGACATATTTCACCGGCCGCGATTTCCGGTTTTTTAAAGTCAGTATGAGTGCATAGAATGCATGTATCAGAATCGATACATACAGCACATAACCGATAATTTCCACCGGCAGAAAATTGGTCATGAAATGTGCGTAGATATTAAAGTTATAACCATCATCACCGGCAAAAAGTGTGAGATTGCCCCCGAGATGTACGATAAGGAACAAACAGAGAAATAAGCCGGTGGAAGCCATGATGAGCTTTCTCCCCAGCGAAGAATGCAGCAATTGTTTAACAGGTAACATAACAAATAGTATTCTGGCCAAGCAGGCCGCCACCGGCAAACTGATCCCGCTGGCGGCAGCATCCCTAATGTTTAATTGCTAATGGATCAACTCCGGCTATCAGCCGAATTGCCCTACTTGGTAAGTACCCACGGCAGCCACATCGTGAAATGCGATGTTGAGGCGGTTCCAGGTATTGATCTGGGTAACCAGGAAAGTGAGGTCTACCAGCTCTTCTTCCGAAAAATGCTCTTTTACCCGCACGTAAATTTCATCCGGAACATGGCATGCCGTTACCGCTTCGGCCCATGCCAGTGCAGCTCTTTCACGATCGGTAAAGAAAGGCGTTTCGCGCCAGATGCTTACGCTGTATAAGCGTTGCTCAGTTTCTCCATGCGCACGGGCCTCTTTCGAATGCATATCCAGGCAATAAGCACAGCCGTTGATCTGGGATACCCGGAACTCTACCAGCTCCTGCAGCTTATGATCCAGCGGGGATTTCTTCATATATGCACCGCCCTGGAAGAGCGATTTCAGAGCGCCCTGCCCTTTCTCCATTAAATTAACTCGTTGTCCCATGTGTTACATCATTTGATTTGTTACTAATTGAATAATGCCTGACTTCTTCCGGATTGGACATCTGATAGAAAATATTTTTCAGGATTTATACAAGAATATCATGCTGTGGTATTATTTCCGGGGGCAGATCCGTTTCACCGAGCATCCCGCGCAGGTCGATTTCTATGGCCCTGCAGATCTGGGAAATGGGTACATCGTTGGCACTCCCTTCGAAAGGGTTCTCCGTACTTTCCCCTACCTGCACCAGCGAAGTGTACATCCAGGAAATAATTACACTGAACGGTACAACCAGCCAGGTCATCTGACCGCTCATAAATCCTGCCATATGATCATTCAGTTTATCGAACTCCTGTAACATGCCAAAGGGCAGCAGTAACACGAACATCCGCACAAAAATAGTACTGATGATGGCATACTGCCGGGGATAGGGCGTGTCTTTCAGGGATTCGCACTGGCCCTGCAGGTTAATGAACCCGCCGAGCATCCGTTGCAGCTCAATGAACTGTGCAGGTACAATGGCCTGCGATGCAAATATCGTCCTGATATCCCTGCTTTGCATGGCAATCAATTGCCCGGGCTTATCCCGCGCCCCCGATATTCGTTCCAATTCTTCTTCCGGTATAAATTTCAGCATTTCAGACTTAAAATCATGCAACCGTTCCGGAATGGTATAGTAACGCAGATATTCGGCGTTATGTGCCCTCTCCGTCACTTCCCAAATCCTCTCTTCCCGCATCTGGTAACGGAGGGCTGTGAGCCAGGCAAAATGGCGGTAGATTAACCGCTTTGTCAGTACAGTATCTTCAAAACAATCGCGGCAAACAATACCCCAGGTTTTACTGGCATTACTGATACCGGTCCATACAGCATGGCCATCCCACGTGCGGCCGTAGGTTTGGGTGTTTTTAAATCCGACGATGAATGCGGTAGCGGTCCCCAGAAGTGATACTACTGTCCACGGAACCGCCAGCCATTTCAGGCCCAGTACGTGATACAGTATCACGGGGATTGTACCCAATACAACCAGTGCATAGAGCTTGCGCCTTGTCCATAAGATGAAATCCCGCAGTTTATAAGACTTTCCGATGTGCATATGTTACCAGGGCTCAGCGTGTAAAAAACTGGTTCATATCATCTTCAGCATCGTCTGTCCGGATCATATCATCGAGATATTCAGCACCCCGGGTCACATCTTTTTCAGGATCGGGGTGAGCGGGCATATCGTCCGGAACACCGGTAGTATAGCTGACACTGCCGGGAAAGAGAAAGTGGAAAAAGAAAGATAATGGTCTCATGGTAATGGATTTAACGGTTGCCTGCAACAAGATTGTTGCGGGAAAGGGTTGTCAACGCACATGCCACAGGGTTAACAAATTGACAACCAGTTAAATACCAGAATCAGGAATCACGAAATATCGCCAGTATACGGGGTACTCCCCGGAATACCGTAATAGGGTTATACACAAACCTTTATCAGTTGCATGCAATAAGTGGCTGCAGGCTTTGAAGCACCAAACACCACCATGGTATGTGCCATGCCGGCAAAACGTACGGCCTGAACAGGAACACCTGCTTTATGAAGGGCAGTGGCATAGGCTTCCCCTTCATCGCGCAGGGGATCATATTCGGACGTGATAACCAGTGCCGGCGGGAGGCCACGGAGGTCAGGGGCGCTCAGGGGAGATGCATAGATATCTGCAGCATCGGCAGGCACCTTGAAATACTTTGCTTCGAAATAATCCATAGCCGTGCGGGTTAGGCCGTAGCCTTCCGCGAATTCGCTGATGGAAGGGAAATGTTGCTGGTGGGTAACCCGGGCATTAATCAGAATCTGCCGGTAAACAGGTAACCGTGCCCCGTGTAAGTTGCGTAATGCCAGTCCTGCCGCGAGGTTACCCCCACCACTGTCACCCGCAATGGAAATACGATTTGGGTTAAACCCATACTTTGCCGCATTATCAAACATCCAATGCAGGGCCGCTACGGCATCGTTCAGTCCGGCCGGGTACGGCGCTTCCGGAGCACGGCGGTAATCCACACCTACTATGGCAACATTAGCATGATAAGCGATGTTTTTCAACACGCGGAGGTAGCTGGAGCTGTCTGTCAGCATCCCCCCGCCTCCGTGGAGATACAGTACCGCAGGTAAAACCTCACTGGTATCAGGCCGTACAATACGCAGCCCTGTTTCGCCCCCCTCTCCTTTCAGCTGCTGATACCGGTGCCGGAAGGCACCACTGTACAACCGGTGTGTCATGTACCGGGTGGCGAGGTGTACCATACCGCGCATTACCGGCACAGGCAGCTTTACGTTGAAGTTTCCCTGTCTTTTGAATTGCTGCATCAGTGCTGCATCGGGCGGCAGGGAAATAACCCCTTCGGGCCAGGTTCCCACGCGGAATGTTGTATCCATTAATCTGAGGGGTATTTTTCTGGTTCCAAAGTTGAACAATACATCCCGCAATCCCGTGATGAGTACTGCTCAAGTGTCGATACCCGTTCATTTAATGCACATGCTGAGGGTTGAAGTGCTGTATGCAACAACACCAATATTCACTACCTTCGCGCTTTCCAAAATAAGGATGGTCAAGCTTATCAAACAATATAACGACAACCCGGAGGCGCAGGAAGTGATACGCCTGATCACCTATACGCAGCAGTCCGTTTTCCTCACCGGTAAAGCCGGCACGGGTAAATCCACCCTGCTCCGTAATCTCATCGCGCACATACCTAAAAAGTATATCGTACTTGCTTCAACCGGCGTGGCGGCACTCAATGTGGGCGGCCAAACCATCCATTCCTTTTTCCTCATCGAGCCGCGGCCTTACCTTCCGGGAGACAAAGGCGCTGCCGATCTGAATGAAGAAAAAACAGAGCTGCTGAGGCAGGTGGATATGATCATCATTGACGAGATATCGATGGTACGCTGCGACCTTATGCAGGCAATAGACCTTACCCTCCGTAAAAACCTCAGTACCAATCTGCCCTTCGGCGGAAAGCAATTGCTCCTCATCGGCGACCTGCTGCAGTTACCGCCCGTGATCGATAATAAACGCGCAGGGGAAGTGGAGATCATTGCCAACAACTATACTACACCTTATTTCTTCAGCGCCAAAAGCTTTGAGCAGGGATTTGGTATGCAGATCATTGAGCTGAAGAAAGTATATCGCCAGCCCGACCCTTCGTTTGTACAGGTGCTGAACGCCGTGCGCGATAACTCCGTACAGCCGCATCACCTTGCCGTACTCAATACCCGTCATGAGCCGGATTATGAGCCTACCGGCGAAGATCTGGAACTGATGCTCTGCACCACCAATGCCATTGCAGACACCGTTAATGAACAACGCCTGGCTGCGCTCGAAGGCGATGCCAGCTCCTATAGCGCACTGCTGACGGGAGACTTTGCCGATAGCTCCCGCCAGCAGAATAAAATGCCGGCTGAAGTGGATTTACAGCTGAAAGTGGGTGCACAGGTGATGTTCATTAAAAACGACCAGAGCAGGCGCTGGGTAAACGGTACATTGGGTAAAATCACCCAGCTGAATGAGGAGTATGTGGAAGTAGAGCTGGACGAAGGCGCCGTGAAGCACCGGGTTGATAAAGCGGAGTGGGAAAACATAGAATACAAATGGAACCGGCAGAAAGAAGAGATCGAAAAGATCGTTACCGGCAGTTTCCGGCAGCTGCCGCTGAAGCTGGCCTGGGCTGTTACCATCCATAAAAGCCAGGGACAAACATTCCAGAAAGTTATCATCGACCTCGGTAAAGGTGCCTTTGCTACCGGACAAACCTATGTAGCCCTCAGCCGCTGTACCAGCCTCGAAGGCATCCGGCTGAAGAAAAAAGTAATGCTCCGCGATATCAGTTACGATTCGCGCATTGAATTCTATCTGCATCAACGAATGGGTCCGCATATGGAAGCACTAAAACAGCGCGCTATTGCAGAAGGTATCCGGGAGCGGCTGGAAGCCATAAATGCCGGGCAACCCGTGGAGGAAGAAGAACAGACCGCATTACTGGAAGAATTCGCCATGTTTAAGCACCTTTGTTAACCACTTACTCTTCTTAAAACTTTTATTTCTCCTTACGCTATTTTCCCTCCCGGGCAAAATTCCCCAACATTACTTTGTAATTCAAAGTGAATTACATTAACTTTGAACTACAAAGCACTTTAAAAACAACAGTACCCTGTTACATAACACTAAACTCCAATCTGTAATGACCTCCATCAACACATCTTACCAGCACTCCTTCTTCACCACCACCCTGTTGAAGCGGATGCTCATCGGTGGAGCCATAGGGCTTACGGTGATGATGATCTTCCTTTCGGGGGTAGACCAGCCCGATCCTGCCTGGACTAAATACTGGATAATACGGCCCCTTATAGTAATAACATTTGCCGGGGCCGGAGGTGGTGCATTCTTTCATCTGATGAACCCAATACGACTCAAAGGAGGCTGGAAGAAAATCACTGCTGTCTTCCTGAGCATGCTGGTTTTCATCTTCTGTCTGTGGATCGGGTCCATCATGGGCCTCGACGGTACATTATGGGACTAATCCTGCTCTTTCCTTCCGCCATTCGGAATAGCAGAAAATCTCTCATCTTTTACGTGTATATTCATATCCCCCAATCTATCCGGTATGAAGATATGCACCCTTATCCTGGCCGTATGGTTAGTACAGCCCGTTTCCGCTCAGATCAGACTACAACGCGCCACTGCCGACCTCCTGTTTCAACAATATGACACCCTGCAAACAAGCGGGATCAGTGTATTGGTCATTAAAAACGGTAAAAAAATTTACGACCGGTCTTTCGGCCTATCCAATATCGAAACGCGGGAAAAAACATCATCCCTCAGCAATTACCGGATCGCCTCTGTTACCAAGTCCTTTACGGCCATGGCGATTATGATGCTGAGAGACGATGACAGGCTGTCTCTGAGCGATTCACTTACAAAGTACTTCCCTGAAACCGCACCTTACGGTAACACAGTTACTATCCGCCAGTTACTCAACCATACCGCAGGTTTACCCAACTATGGCAACCTCCTGCCTCCCAATCAGCAGGAACCTCTGTCTGATCTGGATGTACTAAACATCCTCGAACGGCAGGACAGCACGCTTTTCCCACCCGGCAGCCGGTTCGACTACAGTAATTCCGCCTATGTGATGCTGGGCCTCATTATCGAAAAGGCATCAGGATTACCCTATGCTGAGTTCCTGCAAAAGCGGATCTTCCAGCCACTGCAGATGGAACATACAACTGTGAACAACAGATCCGGCAATATCGCAAACCGGGCATACGGGTACAGTCTTGCAGACGGGAAGCCCATTCCGAAGGATCAAAGCATATTCAGCTACCTACAGGGCGATGGAGGCATCTATTCCTCCACACACGACTTCTATAATTGGGATCAGGCCCTATATACTGAAAAACTGATTACGGCAGGAACAATGAAAGAAACATTCACAGAAAGCGCCCGCCGGAGCAATGCAGTCGCATATGGCTATGGCTGGGAAATTGAGCAACGGTTTGGACTGGAAAGGATATTCCATGCCGGGGGCACATCCGGTTTCTCGTCTTACTACGTCCGTTATCCCGCCCGTAAATTTTCAATTATCGTCTTTGCTAATCAAAGCACAGGTATAGATCTGTCGGGGTATGTAGATGCCCTTGAGAAAATATTCCTGAAAGACGCCCGGTAGCCACATCCCCGGAACCTGCTTTTTCATCCCGCGGATCATACAACTCGTCACATACCCGTTATCCGTAAGGGTGTTCAGCTTAGCTTTACCATTATGAAAAAGCCCCTTTTCCTCATTATCTTCTTACTGGTAACTTATCAGCTATCTGCTCAGTTTACCCTCCGCGGATCTATCCGGTTTACCGGTGATAAGCCGGCTCTTTCCATCAACATACCCACGGTATTCGGTTACCATGAGGAAAACACTATTTCCGTACCCGTTTCCGATTCCGGCGAATTTCAAATCATCCTTCCCTGCAACAGTCCTAAGTTTGTCACCCTCATTTTCAGGCGCACTTTCTTTACACTACTCCTGACACCCGAAAGCAACCTTGAAATTACGCTGGATGCGGACAACCGTTCCATTCAATTCATCGCAGGAAATGCAATTGAGGAAAACAAAATCCTGCAGGATATTAAAATCGACAAACCACCGTTTTTTCATGAAAATTCCACATTAAGCGCACTGCCGCCGGATTCCATCCGCCGGCAATTGATAAAGCCATACCTGTTGAGTCAGAACCGGCATATACAGTCCATACTGGGTTCCCGGTTATCAGCCATCAACCAGCAACTCATTGTTTCGGAACTCATCTACCATCACCTCAACCATTTCAATGATTTCCTCGGGACACAGGTAAGTGACCGAAGTACCATGAATGAATTGTTAGTGGAAGTGTTTGACACTATCCCCATTACACCTGCCAGTGCTACCCCTGGTCCACAATACTTCACCTTTGCGGATAATTACCTCCGTTACCTCGAAACAAAAGCATTTATCCGCATCAAAGCAGAAAACATCCCTCCCAGTGCACCTATTCCCTATTACAACATCTCGCTCGACAGTGCCAACATTATCGTAGCCAAACACGGCAAGCCCTACTGGCGCTGGATCGGGAGCCTGCATAATTTCCCACCCGAAGTTGTGGAAGCATACAACTACCAGCAAATACAAAATCAATATTACGATCGGGACCTGGGGCAGACGGAAAGTCTTGCCGGAGCATTTAAGCAACAATTCCCCAACAGTTCATACATTGAAGACATTGAAAAGATGGCCTCACAACTCCGCACGATGCGGGATGCTAATACAAACAACGACAAAATCGCCCTTTTGAAAGATGATGGTACACTTGCATCTGTATATAGTGCAGTGAAGCAATTGAAAGGGAAAGTAGTGTATCTGGATATTTGGGGTACATGGTGCGGTCCATGTAAGGAAGAGATAAAGTTCCTCCCCGAACTGCGAGCTGCTTTTGCAGGAAAGGATGTAGCCTTCCTGTTCCTTGCAATGGACGATGACAGCCGTGACGCTATCTGGAAAGAATACATTCAGGTAAATGGCATGGAAGGCCACCACTTCCGCAAAACCCGTAAAACCATTGATCCTATCTGGAAAGAACTCCTTGCAAACCACCCCGATAAATCAGAATCCTACCCGCAATATTTCCTGTTCGACAAATCCGGAAAGCTGGCCGTAGCTAAAGCAAAACGCCCCAGCGATGGAGATGCCTTGTACAAACAGATTAATGAAGTATTAGGGGAAAAGCAGGATAAAGGGAATTAAAAAAGTAGGATTGTATTGATGCACACCGCACGTTACACTTTAGAAGCCACCCGTTCCACATGTCGCCCTTCCAGCCATCCAAGTCCGCCTACAACAACAATCTGCAGGATGAGAAAAACTTTACCGAAACCAGTAGCGCCGCCGAAATAGAAAATCAGCATCCCCACACTCACAGCAGCCCACAACCAGTTAGCGATTACCAGCCATTGTACAGGTTTTGCATTTATCAGGGGTTTCTTTATAGCAAGGCTCACCGCCATTATTGCATACAACCCGGTTACCGCTGCAATGATAAGCACTAACCTCTCAGTTAGCCCCAGGAAGCCGCTCCACCATCCGTAGAGCGCCAGGCCTGCCACGGCAGTGGTACCGCCAATAAAAGCATCGGCCCATAGTATTTTACGCAGTTTCGGAATGTTGGTTAGAATTGTTTTCATATGATCGATGCATTTACTTCAAATGGACATGTTGGTTGAGAGGTGTTAACCTTTGAAAAGGTAAATGGCATGAACATACTTTTATTTAATCGCGTCTTTGGCGATCACATTCCAGTCGTTATGACCGAAACCCTTAGAAATCCATTCATCCATCAGTGCGGCGATTGCAGGCATGACAGCCAGATTTCCGCCGGTATGCTCAACGGTATCGATAAAGATCTGCGTGTCTTTCCGGGCCATATCCAGTTCCCACGATGGCTTGGTATAGTCGCCTCCGCTCATCCGGCGTATGCGTGCCGGCAACATCTGTGCAGGGTTCCATATTTCGAAAAGCCCGCTGATATCACGGGGGTGTTGCCCTAATGCATTTGCCAGCACAAAGGTATCACGCAGTCCTGCTGTGAATGCCACGAGGAAGCAATTGCCAATCAGCTTCATGGCAGCAGCCTTCCCTTCTTCCGGGCCAAGTGGTATCAGCTGACCGGTCATTTTCTCCAGTAAAGGGCTAACCTTTTCCACTACTGCAGGGTCTCCGGACACCAGCATATATCCGCTGCCCTCCCGTGCATTGGCGGGACCCATAAACACAGGGGCGTGGAGATAAGTGAAGCCTTTATCTTTCCATGCCTGCGTACGTGCAATAGCTCCCTCTCTGGTAGTTGTGGTATGGTCGATGATAATGGCACCGGGCTGCAACCCGGTTTCTGCCGCTGCAAGCACTTCATCCACACTGTTATCATCTTTCAAAGTGATATGTACGACTGCAGCTCCCTGCACCGCACGGGCAGGAGTGGCAAATACGAAAGCGCCTAACGGCTCTAATGCGGTGGCTTTTGCAGCGCTGCGGTTCCAAACATGCACCTTATCACCCTTTTCCAACATCGCTGTTACGAAGTTCGATCCCAGCAGTCCCATTCCTAAAAATGCTTTCACCATGTCTGATATTTTTTTTAAAGGTAAGGAATGTAGGATTTGCTTCAGCCACCATAGCCTACAAAAAAGACCGCCCTTTTACCGGCGGCCTTTGCTTTATTGTTTGAGCTGAATGTCTTTAAACTCCACTTTCATGGGTGGCCCACTATGAATCTGCAACCCCAGCCAGCCTTTGAGCCGCCGGTTAGCGGTATCATTGTCCGTCACTTCGCTCATGAGGGTGCCGTTGATGTAATGCTGCAGCCGGTTACCTTTCGCAATTAGGTGGTACTCGTTCCAGTCGTTGGTTTTAATTATTGATAACAATGCTTCCGCTTTCCCGAGGGTTTCTGTTACCTGTACGGGAGACCATGCATTGTTCCTTATACCTTCATGGATTGCCACACTGCTTTCCGGAACCATTACACGCTGCCCACGGTAAGCCAGTGTTGTACGCCCCTCCTCATCAAAGTTCTGTCCTGAATATCGGCGGGCACCGTCAATATCGGCCTGATAACCCCGCAAAGCATATGTCGAACCTTCCTTATTATCACTCCGGTAGTTAATGCCGCTGTTGCCGTTATCGGTTATCCGGAACTGTGTTTTCAGTTCAAAATCTCCCGGCTGGCCACCCTGCCAGATGATATATGTATTATGCGATAACGGTTTCTCAGGCGTGATCTCACCCGTCAGTATACCGTTCTCCGCCCGCCAGTGTACCGTATCACCATCCCAGCCATGTAGGTCATTCCCATTAAAAATGGACTGGAAACCTGTAGCTGTTCCTACATCCGTAGCATCCCCGGACGGCCGTCCTGTGCCACCACCACAATTGGTCAGGAGCATCAGGAAAGATGCCGCGGCAACAGGAATTATTGTAAGCTTGTATTGCAATATGATGTGTGTTTGTTTCCTGCGTTTGATATATGCATCAGCGGCTTGCTGAACGCTGATTGTTGCTATAAATCGTATCCTTTACGTTGCCCCCGGATTTAAGGTAAGCCATCAGGTCTACCAGTTCCTGCGGACTCAGCCTGTTGATCATCCCCGGCAGCATGGGCGATACTTCCGACACGCGCGTTTTTGACACACTGCTTTTCTCCACTTTTCGAACGTCCTGCGGTGAGAAAGGATTCTGGGAGATGTAATACAGCCCGGCGTCTTCATTGATCAGCCGGCCCATAATACTGCCGCCGTCCTTCAGATAGAAAACAGTAGCACCGTATTGATCGGAGATGGTTTTATTCGGGTCGATGATGGACTCAAGGATGTCTTTATTGCTGAACCGTGTTCCAAGCTGCGTGAGATCCGGCCCCGCTACTCCGCCCTGTCCGGCAATGGAATGACAGGCTCCGCAGAGGGATGCGGCAAACATGGCTTTACCCTGTTCGAAATTAACGCCTCCATACCCGATGCTGTCTACCATCTTCACTGCTTCCTCTACCTTCCAGCCACGGCCGGGTCCCTTGGGCTGTACCCCTTTAACTGCGGTAAAGTTCCCGCCTGCTTTCACGATAGAATCGCCCGATAATATGTTGAGGTGTGCGAATTGCGTTTTGGGAGCCAGTGCCAGTGCGTTTTTGCGTGCATTGTTGATGTATCCTACAAAGCTGTTGCCTCCCTGGTAGGCGAAGGCACCTGCAAACCATTTGAAATATTGCTCCCTCAGCGTATCCGTCCAGCCTTCATTAGCAGCAGAAAGCACCGTTGCATAATAGGTTTGTTGCGCAGGAGGTATCTTAGCCAGCATGCCGCCAATTGTCATCCCGTATTGCGGGTTACGCATAATGAGGTCTGCCGATGAAAGCAGCGATTGCTGCATAGCGGTATCATCTTTGGCATGCGCCATCAGTTCCAGCGTGGTGCCTATTGCCCCGGGGGCGCCTATATGCACCAGCAGCTTGCTCAGCATACGGTTCAGCTCATTTGTGCTGGCAGGGAAATGCGGTTGCAGGTAGGCAGCCAGTGTATTCTTTACTTCGCCTTCCGGTTTACCCATGCGCGCTATGGTAAGTTCCGTGGCGCGCAGTATATCTATCTGCTGTGCTTCTGTGAGTTTTGCATAATCGATTTGTTCGAGTTTATGCAGTAAACTGTCTCGCAGGGAAGCGTTCCCATTCCGAGCCAGCGCTATGGCAGACTGAATAATCGTCACCGGGTCGGACGCTGTAAATACTTTACTCTGCCACTGCTCCACAGGCTGATGCTCAAGGGCAATACGGGCTGCATACCGTACAAATCGGTCTGCATGTTTCAGCTGTGGCCATACCGCCTCTATTGCCGCCGGATTGGGGCCATGGTGATATTGCTCCATTTGCACACGCACGGCATGAGCAGCAGGTGGTTTGGCTGCTTCCAGGGGTTCTGTATAATCGTCAGCATCTTCATGATACACCCTGTAGAGGTCAGATTCCAGCCTTCTGCCGCCGGTTAGGAAATAGAGGGCACCATCCGGTCCAATCACCCCGTCTGTCAGCGGCAGCGGTGACCCTGAAATGAATTCTTCGCCTTTGGCGGTATAGGAAGCCCCGTCGGCTTCCAGCTGAAGGGCATATACAATACCGAAGCTCCAGTCGAAAGCGAACATAGACCTCCGGTACTTCTCCGGGAAACGCGCATTACCACCATATACCAGGTTGGTGGGCGATCCCTGCCCGATATTGATCACCGGAGGCAGATTATCAGGATAGGCTGGAGACCATTTCATGGTGCCGGTACGCCATCCGAAATCACTTCCACCTGCTGCATGGCAGATCCGTGTGGGCCGGTACCAGGGCAGGCCAAAATCCCACTCCATATCGGAATCATATGTAAACAAATCGCCCGCATCATTAAATGCAATATCGAATGGATTGCGGTAACCGGCACTTACCAGCTCCCAATGCTTCCCTTCGGGATCAATCTTCGCTATCCACCCGCCCGGTGCCATTCTGTTCACGGCATGCCCGTTAGGGTCAACCATGCGGGGGATCAGATTGTCTTCATTCCAGTTTTTCGGTAACATATACGCATCCATCTCCGGTAAATCGGTATGGTTGCCTGCAATGAGGTATATGGATTTTTTATCGGGGGAAAGTATGATACTGTGCGGACCGTGCTCGCCTGCCCCCTCCATGGCTTTCATGAGGGTGATCTTATCGAACTGATCATCGCCATTGGTATCCTGCAGGCGATAAAGACCGCTGCCTTTTTCGAAGTTCTTATTGGGGTTGTGATTTACCATCACATAGAGGCTGTTGAAGGCGTAAAGCAGCCCTTGCGCATAGCCTATGGAAACTTTAGGGGAAATAGAATCCGTACCGGGAATGGTATCGGAGCCAAGGCCCAGTGGCGCAATAATGACTTTCTGTGTACTGTCGGCACCGATAGCTGGTAATTGTAGCCGGTAAAGGGCACCATACTGATCGGAAACAATAAGCCGCCCTTTGTCATCAAAGGTCATGGCTACCCAGGAGCCACGCCCGCTGTCTGACGGACTAAATAGATGCTCCGCCACGAAGCCATCAGGTACTTTGAGTTTATCCGTTTTCGGATGTGCAGGGCGCGCCGGGCGCTCGTTGCAGGAAGTAGCTCCGGTGAGGCATGCCGCCATCAGCACCGGTAAACACTTTAACAGGGAAATTCCAGGTATACGCATGGCAATAAATAAGCTGTAATGTGGGAACGCCTTAGGCTTCCACAACGTGGTTTAAACTAGATCCCCACAATATAATAACCACGTCCTAAAAATTCCGGAGATTGTGACGGATAGCGGAAATATTGCTTAAATAACTATTAATCAATCAGATGCACCATCATCATCTTTATCTTCCCGCTGTTCAGGATCTTGTTTGATATGTACATCGCGCTGGGGGTAAGGGATCACAATGCCCTGTTCACGGAAAGCTGTATGGATGGCAAAGATCAGGCGGCTTTTAGCTGCTTTTCCGGAGCGCAGGCCGGGCGTCCAGAAGTAAATTTCCAACTGGATGCTGCTGTCACTAAACTCAGTAGCAAAAATCACCGGCTCCGGATTAGCCATCACATGCTCCTGTTCTTTTACCAGCCGGTATAATGTTTCCTCCACTTCCTCCAGGTTGGAATCATACGATACACCAACTGTCAGCTCACTACGCCGCTTCGGCTTCTGCATGTTCCAGTTCACCAGCTGATCGTTCAGCAGTTCCCCGTTAGGTATCACCAGGTGCGCACCTTCCAGTGTATGCAGCACGCTGCTACGGAAGCCAATAGACTGTACCAGCCCCGCTTTCCCATTCACCTCTACAAGATCGCCTACATTCAGAGGCTTCTCGAATGCCAGTATCACCCCGCTTACGAGGTTATTGACGAGCGATTGCAGACCGAAACCAATACCCACGCCTAACGCCCCCATCACGAAGGTAGCCTTGTCCAGCGGAATGCCTGCTACTGCAAATGCCAGCAGGAGTCCTATCACGAAGATGAAGATCCTCACTACCAGTAACCAGCTGCCAAGGCCCGCAGCACCACTACTATCGGTACTGTGATTCGTTTTGTCTGACGCGAAAAAGGAAACGATTTTAGAGATGACAGACGAGAGGATGAGGATGCCGAAGAAAGCCAGCACACTGAAAAACGAGAAACTATACTGACCAATCGTACGCTGATCGAACAGGAAATCCGTTACCGGCTGAGTTACCAGCTTAAATGCATAGAAAGTGCGGGCGAAAAGTATGAACCAGCCAATGATAAGGAAGAAGTAAAAGAACAGGGGCGCTTTGCGGCCCACTGCGGCAAAATTCACAAAGAACAACTGGCGTTCCGGCGTCTGGTAAATATCCGAAGCAAGTGTGAGTGCTTCGTTGATCAGGCGGACGGTCCACAGGAACATGATAGCGATTATTACGCTGATGAATCCGCTGGCCATAAGCGCCTTTGCGAGATTGAAACGCCCCGTGAGGTTAGCAATAACCGAAAGTAATTCCACACACACAATAAAGTACATGAAATACACGATCCACTTTTCCCGGAGATCTTCCCGACGTCCACGAATCAGGAACAGTGCGCTCACAATCATACCTGCCACAGCCAGGCCCAACATCGCCCACCGCTCCGCCCTCGAAGCCTGCAGGATCATATTATCCGCACAGGCAAGGAGGAATAAGCCCCACATCACGCACCAGAAGCGCAGCCAATGGGTAGTGATGAAACGGTGAAATATGATAGTGAGGCTACCGGACGCAAGCACCCACAGTATACAGATGAATACGAAAGGCGGATCGGGGAAAATGAACTGAAAAATGCTGATGACGATCATGATAGCCGACAACGTGGGATACCGCAACACCAACTGAGTGTCCCAATCTTTCCGCAATATGCCATCCGCCACTACTTTCTTTTTCAGGGTGCGGAGGAAAACAGTACAGCATATTGTGAGCAGGAGGAGTAATGCTACTTTTCCGATATTGTTGCGCGTATAGAACCAAATGATGAGTTTATTCTTCTCTATGGTTTGTATGAGTATTTCGCGCAGGGGCCGCACATGTTTAGGAGGTTCGTTCAGGCCACTTACTTCGCGCCGGAATGTTTGTTCTGCCAATATTTTTTCATATTGACTGATCTGTTCGAGTCCCGACTGAAGTTGGTACACGGTCAGGTCCAGCTCATCTTTGGCATGTTGCACATTTTTCAGGGAGGCCGTCAGCGTACTGTCAATAGGGTTTACTTGCCGTGCGGCTAAGTATAGTTTGCGGACAAGCTGTACAAACTCGGTTGAATCGGCCGGGGTGGCGTATAGGTGAGGACTACTGGCAATGGAGTCGAAATTATGCCGCAAACTCACAAGTTTTTTCTTGTAAGCGTCTACCTGCAGCTTCTTTGCATTGGCCAGCTCCAGCAGTTCATGCAACAACTTGTAAGATGTAGTGAGATTCCTTTCCGTCTGGAGGGTTCCGGTGTTGGTAAATACTCCATCGGCTGCAATGTTATACCACTCGCGAATGTTGGCCAGTTCCTGATGAATAGCGTTGGTATCGGGACCGGTCTTCAGGAAATCGCGGGAAACACGGATGGATTTAAGCAATGCATCGAGCAATGCATCCTGCTCATTGGCAATGCTATGTTCCTTGTATTTAGCGGCGTATTCAACAGGAGCAGCCTCCAGTCCCTTGCGGAGATTTTGCAGCAGCGAATCTTTTACATGACGCTGGATGGAATCAGGCTGTTGTGCCAATCCGGTGACAGAAAGCAGGCAGAGCCATGCACCAAATAAAACAAGCGGGAAACGATTGCTGAACAGCGTTTGCATATTCAACAATTTACAAATTTCCCGCCTGTTTGTTGGTTAAAGGGGTAGATTTTTACCTGTTAAGCGATGGATCAGGAATCCCCTTCAGCCCAGGGCCGTTCATTTTCCACTGTTGCTGCTTCCGAGAAACTCCGCTACCATAGCAGCCGTGCCTGCCGGCGCTTTGCTCCCGGGCACCCATGCCGCGGCTTCTCCAAGGTAAGCACCGTGGCCACCGGGGAAGATGGCCAGCTGCCCCATAGGAAACAACTGATACAAAGCCATGGTATGCGCCAGTGTGGCTACATCCTGGTTACCTGCCATTAACAGCACCGGTTGCTGAATGCCTTGTAACATACTATCGGGCCAGTCCCGGAAAGTAAGGAGGCGCCCCATGAGTTTAGATACCAGGGTGTCTATTTTTTGCGGATGCGGGGAAGTGGATGTATATGCATTCCGTAAAACAGGGGGCATCCCGGCGGCGTCCGCTTTGCGGAACATGGCTTCCAGTCCGGGTACCCAGCCTTCTTTTTTATAAAACACGGAACACAATACCAGCCTGCGCACCTTTGCAGGGTGGCGTACCGCCAGCTGCATGGCAGCGTTACCTCCGTTGCTGAAGCCCATTACATCGGCCTGCGCAATACCCAGCTGCGATAGCAAAGCGGCAGCATCGTCAGCATCCTGCTCAAAGCTGAAAGGGGTATAGCGGTCGGCCGTATGGCCGTGGCCCTGTGGTTCCAGGGCAATCACACGGCGGTGAGCCGACAGCATAGGCAGAATAACACCATAAGTAGTTTGAATGGTAGAACCGCCACCAGGAAGGATCAGGAGCGGCACACCACCATCCGCTCCATAAATTTCATAATACATCCGTAAGCCATTTACAGTGGCGTATCCGGATTTAATGGGAAGACTGTCAGGAGATGCAGCGAAAGTCTGCATGCATAGTAATACTAACAGGTAAATAAGGTATTTCATTATGCAGTGTGTTATGCGCCTAGCGCGGTTTCCATACGATCGAGCATTTGCAGCCAGCTGGGGTAAGCGCCTGTTCTGCGCGCCACATCCGCCGGGGCTGCCTGGTGAATGGTGAGTTCCGTCTGATCATTACCCAGATCGCGGAAGGTAACCGTAACCAGGGTTTCATCGGGCCATTCGGGGTCCATTCCTGCAGCTGCTGAGGTACGGCGGTTACCGGCTTCATCAGCAATAGCGATGTTGTACACAATTTTTTCCGGTGCCGTCACTTCCAGATACTCACCCACACACCAGCAGTTCTTACCGTCAGGCGTGAGTACACAGGAGTGAAATTGGCCACCCGGCCAGATCTCCAGCTTTTCGAAATGGATACCACAATTATCCGGGGCAAACCAGCGCGGGAGATGTTCAGGATCTGTCCAGATCCTGAATACCATTTCACGAGGGAATTTCACAATACGGCTGATCCATACATCATTTGCCGCCTGACTTTCGGGTGTTTTCGGATTTTGCATTTTTTGATTTTTTTTGTTTCTCACTAACTTCAAGCAAATAAGTTTCCATATTGTCGAGCGTTTTGCTCCAGGCTTTCGCGTATTGGGCCACCCAGTCCGAAACTTCGGCCAGCTTCTCCAGCTTCGCTTCGCAATGGCGCTCCCTCCCCTCTTTACGGATCACTACCAATCCGCATTCGATGAGTGTTTTCACATGCTCTGATATCGTAGGGCGCGTGGTATCAAAGTAATCCGCAATGGCGTTCATTGTCATAGACTGGCCCGCCAGCAAAGCAATTATGCCTCGCCGTGTAGGGTCCGCTATCGCCTGAAAGACATCTCTCCGTTTTTCCATTATGTAGGCATTTCCCGACAAATATATGAATATGTAGGGAATTCCCTACCTATTTATTTTTACCCGAAATAAATAAAGGGGAACGGTCATGGCTATTCCCCTTTATGAATAAACGATCTCACATAAACACGTTTGTGCAACACAGTAAATTGAAAAAAATAAGGGCAGAAGTCAATTTTTGGGGAAAAAGCTACATATTACAAGAATATCCACCTTTAGACATTGAAACATACTAACGAACAGCCGCCTGCCCGCAAGCTGGAGCGGGGGCTTCAAAACCGGCACATTCAGCTGATCGCCCTTGGGGGCGCCATTGGAACAGGTCTTTTCCTCGGCATCGGTCCGGCAGCCGTACTGGCAGGTCCCTCCGTTATCCTCGGATATGCAGTTGCAGGACTCATTGCATTCTTTATTATGCGGCAATTAGGCGAAATGGTAGTGGAAGAACCTGTTTCCGGGAGCTTCAGCCACTTCGCTTATAAATACTGGGGCACCTTCGCCGGGTTCGCCTCCGGATGGAACTACTGGGTACTATACATCCTGGTAAGCATGTCTGAACTGACTGCCATCGGCATCTATGTACAATTCTGGTGGCCAGAGATCCCCTTATGGGCTTCCAGCCTCTTCTTTTTCCTCACCATCAATGCGCTCAACCTTAGTTCGGTAAAAGTGTACGGTGAAGCGGAGTTCTGGTTCTCCATCGTAAAAGTGGTGGCCATTATCGCCATGATTATTTTCGGTGGCTACCTCCTTATCAGCGGGAATGGCGGCACGCAGGCCAGTATCAGCAACCTTTGGAATGATGGCGGCTTTTTCCCTAAAGGACTCCTTGAATCGAACGGAGCGGGCGGGTACCAGGGGCTGCTGGCAGCACTGGCCCTCATCATGTTCTCCTTCGGCGGACTCGAGCTGATAGGGATCACCGCTGCAGAAGCAGACAAACCGGAAAAGACCATCCCCCGCGCCACCAACCAGGTGATCTATCGCATCCTGATATTCTATGTAGGCGCTCTCATCATCCTGTTTGCCCTTTCACCCTGGAAAGGCATCACCACAGAAAGCAGTCCGTTCGTTACCGTATTTGAAAGCCTCAAAGGATTCGAGTTCACGCTATTCGGCAAAACGGTCTACTTCACCAGCCTTATCGCCAACGCCCTCAACCTGATTGTACTTACGGCCGCCCTGTCTGTCTACAACAGCTGCGTATACAGTAACTCCCGTATGCTTTATGGTCTGGCGGAACAGGGCAATGCTCCGGCATTCCTTTCGCGGCTGAATAAGAATCACGTGCCTGTACTGGCAACTATTGTATCGGGCCTGTTTGTAGCAGTTTGTATCATCATCAACAAACTTATGCCTGAAAACGCACTCCATGCGCTGATGTCGCTGGTAGTGTCTGCCCTGATCATCAACTGGCTTATGATCAGTGTGGTGCATATGAAATTCAGGAAGCATTATAAAAACGGGCTGGCAAATACCAAATTCCCGTCTTTCCTCTATCCGCTGTCCAATTACATCTGCCTCATATTCCTGACAGGTATACTCATACTGATGCTGTTCACGGGCATGAAGCTGCCGGTAATACTCATTCCAATATGGCTGGTTTTCCTGTTCATTTGTTTCTACGTCATTAAGAAAAGTAAAAACGAAACTCGCTAAGCGTTTCCTCATAAAGAAAAGCGGCAGGCCCTGGTGGACCTGCCGCTTTTTTATTTCCGGATGCATCTGACGGCAGTTGCAATTATTCTACAGGCTTTCCTGTTTGCAACCCGGTAGTTACTGTAAGGATACTCCGATGTATATTATTCCCTGCTTTTCCTTTACTGTATTAGGTTTAGTGCCGTTTTATATACATCAGATATACAGTAACCCTTCTTTTAACCTTCAGTAACCCTGCTTTATCTAATTGACTTACCGGTCTTTGGTATGCATCAAAGTGCTACCTGATTCCACAAAACAGCATAAAACGGCGTTTCTGTCAGGTATACTATTGCACCACCCACCAGTTATAGCTTTCCGGCTGCATCGTCACTGTCATTTCTGCTTCGAACTGGCGATTGAGGGTATATACTTTAGGTGTAACACCATTGGCCAGTAATTTGGCGGTAGTAGTGAGACCGGTGTAATACAATGGTACGCGGATGGTGCGGGTAATGGCAGTTTTAAGCGGATTGTAGAGGATGAGGAAGCCCTTTTCCTTACCCTGCGGGTCGGCATGCAGGATACCATCCCAATCGCGGCCATCGGCACGGCGCAGGTGTATCAGATCGGCATTGAGGATGCTGCGGTACTTCTTATACCAGGCAATCATATCCTTTACCACGGTTTTCGTTTCTTCCGTATCATAGAGCCTTGGCCCGCGGTAACAGGCCTGAATACCGGAACCATAATACTGGAACATGAGTTGCTTATAATCATCCAGATGATCTTTCAACGGCTCCAGTACAGCTTCAGGACCACCGCCCTGGTACCTGGTAAGCGGTACAAATCCCCAGCCCATGGAAGGCGTCTTTTCCCAGGTGCCGTCATAAATGTTGTGGCGGTTCAGGATCTTTTGCTGATCGCGGGAAAGCGAGAAGTTCACCTCACGATAACCTAATGCAATTTTGTGAGTACCGTCCAGGAAATACCAGTCGGGCGCGTTGATGTAAACGCCCTGCTCGTTCAGATCGCGGTAAAGTTTTTTCTGAATATCCATCTGGCGCCATTGCGAATCATGCGCATCTTTATGGCCGGGGTGGGTGGTGGAAGCACATACGTCGCCGGGGTACGGGCCGTCATTTTCCCATATATCGAACCCGGTTTGGGTGATGAAGTATTTGATCTTGTCGCGGTACGCAAGGCCCCATTCACTGCCGAAGCAGGGAGCGTTGCCAAAGAAAGCACCGCCGGGCTTGCCGGTAACAGGGCTGATCACATCATCTTTATCACTGATGCGGCGTGAGCTGAACAGGGAATAACCGCCGATGAGGATGCCTTTCCCATGGGCATAATCGCTCAGTGATTTCCAGCGGGCGATATTGGCGGCTGAAGTATCCTCCATATTGACATGACTACCGAAACTGAGGATCACGGCTTCGTAACCGGTGGCCGCACACTGGTCTACCGCGTTTCTCACCTCCCCGTCGTTTTTGCTGACGAGGTGCATGAAAATGGGGTTGCCGGTGGTCCATGGAGCAATGGTACGGTACATTTTCCGCACGGCCAGCCCCCTCCTTTCACGGTCGTAGCTATCCATCAACAGCTCCCAGGTAATGGGCGATGTAATGCTTTCGCCATTGGGCACCGCCACATCGGTCACCTTATCGGGATAGACTTCGAACAGGCAGGGTGAGTTATAATCGTAGTTCACCTGTGAAGTGTAGGTAGAATCTGTCTTCCAGTGCGCAGTCTGATCACTGATAGTGTAGTTCATGGCGTTATTGAACGCATAGTTTGTTTCGAAGTAAATCCCCTGTGGCTTCTTCACCTTTTCCGGCGAGCCTACTACGGTGCTCTCTTCTTCCACCATGCCTAAGATCTCATGCACGATACGGTTCACTGAAACGTTGGCCCCGCTGCGATTCTCTACCGTGGCCCATTTGGCGATGAGTGGCAGGCCGTCGTAGATGGCGTAATGCACAATTACGGTAATACCTTTCGCTTCGGGCGCCTTGCTTGTGAAATAAAATTCTAACTGCTTACCCGTGGGCTGTTTACGGTTAGCCGCCCAGAAGGAGCCTTTCCATTGAACCCGGGGTTTGATTTCGGAAATGGTATGGCGTTCATAGATAAAATCGTTTTCGCCGGCGGTAAACCCATCGAGCCAGGCGGGCAACAGGTAAGCATTTTCTTTCTGGCCCCGGAGGCCGCCTACGTTATAAGATTTGCCGTTGATTTCCACGCGGGCTTCCGGCTTCACAGAGCGTAGCAACTGCTGGCCGCTTATCGGATTGAGGTAATCATAACAGGCTACGTTGGGTGCGATGCGGAAGGTGCGCTGTACGAGCGTGTTGCTCAGCGTAATGTCTTTACCTTTTTCCAGCACCTGGGCTTTTGCGGTAACTGGTGTTACGAGCCAGTCGGGCTTGTAAGAACGGGGAGCCTGCGCACCAGCCGATGCGGCCAGCAACATGCATCCCATCATCCATGTCCATTTCATTTTCATATCGTAATAATAATTGTTTTAAAGGAAACCAACTGGGCCTTTCAGGATTAAAAAGCCCGTGCCATAGCATTATTTAAAATTGGTAACATGTTTAGGGGGTAATAGGGCGCATACATGAGCAGAAATACCAGGCATTTCCGCCCATGCAAAAGCGCCGCTGATGCTTTTCATACAAACCAAATTTCTTACTTTTTATCGTTGTCCAATACGTGTTCCCCTAAAGTACAAACCCCATAGTTTTCGTTCAATTCCCCGCGGCAAACAATCGATTGTATTTTAATTCCTTATTACACATTAGCAAAATGCTATCAGGGAGAAAGGTGCTTTCCGGAGGAAAAGGGTGCTTTACTCGGTAATACAATGTTAATACAAGGCCTTCCTGCATGACGAATGGAGATAATTAATGAAATTTGTGATGCAACAGAAAATTTTCCCCCATCTGTCATCCTCCTCACCACCGGCAGGCGCAACCGTTTACTTCATATCCCTGCGCGCAATGAAAAACCGGAACATGATCATCGTTCACGCTAAACTGATATCATATGTCCAGGTCAATGCCAAACAGTTCTTCTTCCCGCCGTAACTTTTTAGGGCAGGCAGCTTTGGGCGCAGCCGCGCTCGGACTTCCATGGTTAACATTTCCATTAGCGGCGGATGCTGCAGAAAACACCATCCTGGCCAACTCGGCCGACGACTGGTTTAAAAAAATCAACGGCAAGCATCGCTTCCTGATCGATGCACCGCGGCCACATGGCATCTTCCCCTTTGCATGGCCCAAGGTTTTCCTGCTCACGAATGCCATGACCGGCACAGCCGAAAAGGAATGTTCAGTGGTGGTGGTATTGCGGCACGACGCCATACCATACGCCATGCGCTCCGAACTGTGGAGCAAGTATAAATTCGGGGAAATGTTCAAAGCCGAAGATCCCGCCACCCATGCGCCCTCGGTTCGAAATCCCTTTTGGGAGCCGGGTCCCAACGACTTCAATATACCAGGTGTGGGACCGGTGGAAATCGGAATAGACCAGCTGCAGAAAAGCGGCGTTATGTTCTGCGTATGCAATATGGCTATTACGGTGTATAGTGCTGTAGCGGCTCAATCCATGGGCATGGATGCCGCCACGGTTAAAACCGAATGGCTGGCGGGCTTGCTTCCGGGTATCCAGGTAGTACCCTCGGGGGTTTGGGCTATCGGTCGTGCACAGGAAAAAGGGTGCGCATACTGCTTCGCAGGCTAAGCCATGCCACGCATTTGCTTTATGGCGGCGCTTATCATTCTCTGGATGGCCTGCCGGCGGCAGCAGCATGCCCCTTCCGAAATATGGACCCCGCCCGACACCAGCACTATCACCCGCTCACCCGCCGGTGATAAAATCCGCTATGGCCGTGAGCTTATCGCACATACAGCCAGATACTTCGGCCCGAACGGCTCCGTTGCTAAAATAAGTAATGGCATGAATTGCCAGAACTGCCATCTCTCGGCCGGCACTGTTCCCTGGGGGAATAATTTCGGGGCGGCATGGTCTACCTATCCCAAATTCCGCGACCGCAGCGGCACCGTGGAATCACTGGAGAAGAAAATCAACGACTGCTTCGAGCGGAGCCTTAACGGCCAGCCGATAGACAGTACAGGGCGCGAAATGCAGGCAATAGTAGCTTATATGCAATGGCTCTCGCGTAATGTACCCCGTGGCACCCGGCCAACCGGCAGTGGCATCCAGCAACTTCCCTGGAAGCCTGATGCCGCCGACCCTGGCCGTGGCCAGATTATATACATGCTGCACTGCGCTTCCTGTCACGGACCCGACGGCGGCGGTAAGTCTGCCGGTACTGAATACCTCTATCCTCCCCTTTGGGGCCAGCACAGCTTCAATATGGGGGCAGGAATTTTCCGTATCAGTAAGATGGCCGGTTTCATTTATAACAATATGCCGCAGAGCATCAACTGGCAAAAGCCCCTGCTTACTACCAATGAAGCATGGGACGTAGCCGCATGGATCATTTCGCAGCCACGGCCTTACAAACCCTTCCGGGCCGACTGGCCCGATATCCGCACCAAACCTCCCGACCATCCATTTGGTCCATTTGCCGATACTTTTTCTGAAACCCGGCACAAATACGGGCCTTTTGGCCCCATGCTGCCGTCATCATCTGTTAAACCATAAAAGCAAGCTGTATGAAAACACTGATTTCCTTTTTACTCCTTTTGCTTGGTACATCTGTTATTGCGCAGAATGTACCCTACAAAGTGGTATTCGACCTTACCAGTAAAGATCCCGCCAATCACCAGGCTGTTGTACGGCAAGCCAAAAGTATTCTTGACAGCCGGCCGGATGCGCAGCTGGAAGTGGCTATCTATAGTGAAGCCCTTCCGTTCGTATGCAAAGAAAAATCTACCGTGAAGCCGGAGCTGGAAGCACTTATACAAACCGGCCGCATTACGTTCAAAGTATGTGGCGAAACAATGAAACGCAAACAGGTGAAAGTAACAGAACTCATCAACGGTGTAGAAGTAGTGCCCGACGCTATTTACGAGATCCTTACCCGGCAGAAGGAAGGATGGGGATACATCAAAGTGGCGCAATGAGGCACCACGGCAGGTAAAATTATTCGCAGCCGGGAGCTACGGCGGATTTATTAACTTGTGCCGCCCGCAATCAACGGCCACCGGCTTATGGATAACAACAACGGCTCGATTCATACCAAAGGACTGATCTCTATCTTCATCGTAATGCTCATCTGGGGCAGTTCATTTTCCGTCACCAAGTTTGTGGTATCGGAGCTGCCTCCCCTTACGGCGGCTACCATCCGCAATACGATCGCCTGCATTGCACTGTTGCCTTTTTACATCGTCCGCCGGCGAAAGAACCGTGCAGCGCTGCCCTGGGGAAAGCTCACGCTGATGGGCCTTTCGGGCACAACGTTCTATTATCTCTGCTTTAATACCGGTATGCATTACATTCCCGCCAGCACGGGGGCCATCATTGAAGGGTTAGTACCGGTAGCTATTGCCGTGCCGGCTGCCTTTTTCCTGAAGGAGCAGCTGAGCGCAAAGCTTGTGGCCGGCATCGTTCTATCGGTAGCAGGTGTGATACTGGTGGGGTTTGTCGGTAATTCGGGAAAGGCGGATGGCAGTGTACTGGGAAGTACGCTCATAGTAGCGGCTGTATGCCTCTGGAGCGTATATACACTGCTGTCGCGTACCGTTAAAGATCACGACACACTGCAGGTAACGGCCGTAAGTATGATGATCGGAACGGTGCTGTCGGTGCCGTTTGGCTGGATGCAGGTGCAGCAACTGGGCTGGCCTGAGATTTCCTGGAAAGCCTGGCTCGGGTTATGCTATTGCGGCATCCTTGCTTCGGCGGTGGCGTATTTCCTGTATAACAAAGCGCTGGAAAGCCTGCCTGCTACCCAGGTAGGCAATTTTCTCAACCTCAACCCCGTGATCGGCGCCATCGTGGCATTCACCTTCCTGCATGAATCCTTTACCGGCCTGCAATGGGCGGGAGGTATACTGGTATTGGCCGGTATCTGGCTCAGCTCCCAAAAGCGTACTACATTGCCGGAAAAATAGTTGTTCAGTTTCCGGTTGCCTGCATTTAAACCCGGGCCTATCTTTGATTAAAATCAACGCCATGCTTACCCGCGAAAGAATGTACCAGGCCATACTCGAAAAAGACAGCACGTTCGAAGGCACCTTTTTCACTGCCGTTAAAACCACCGGCATCTTCTGCCGCCCCACCTGCACAGCGCGCAAGCCCAAACCGGAGAATGTAGAGTTTGTATCCACGACAAAAGAAGCTATCCTCAAGGGATACCGCCCCTGCAAAGTTTGCCGGCCGCTGGAGAAAAGCGGGGAAACACCCGAACATATCCGTACCCTGCTCGAAGCCCTGAGTGCCGACCCTTCGAAGAAATTCCGGGACGAAGTATTGCTTGAAATGGGACTGGAACCCAGTGCCATCCGCCGCTGGTTCCTGAAAAACCATGGTATCACCTTTCACGCTTACCAGCGCATGTTCCGCCTCAATTCCGCCTTCCGCCATCTACGCAACGGTGCCCCTGTTACCGGAACTGCGTTTGAATCAGGATATGATTCCCTGAGCGGCTTTGCCGATTCTTTTAAATCAGTTTTCGGGGTGGCCCCGTCCAACAGCAAAAGCCGCAACGTCATTAATGCCATCCGGCTCGAAACACCCCTCGGTACCATGTTCGCCTGTGCCGCGGATGAAGGCGTTTGCCTTCTCGAATTCTCCGACCGTAAAATGCTGGAAACCGAATTGAAAGATATTGCCCGGCTGCATAACGCGGAAATCATCCCCGGCGAAAATCCTCATTTCAAACAACTGCGCAGTGAACTCGATGAATATTTCGAAGGAAGCAGAAAAGTCTTTACCGTACCGCTCTTCACCCCGGGAACGCCCTTCCAGCAGGAGGTATGGCAACTCCTGCAAACCGTACCCTACGGTACTACCAGCACTTACAAACGCCAGGCTCATACGCTGGGAAACCCGACAGCCATCCGTGCCGTAGCCCGCGCAAATGGTATGAACCGTATTTCCATCATCGTGCCCTGCCATCGTATTATCAGTGAAGACGGGCAGCTGACCGGCTATGGCGGAGGCATACACCGCAAACAATGGCTGCTCGATTTTGAAAAACGTAACGGCTGATCCGGAGCCGGACACTTACTGTTCCAAAAACGAACACTTTAACACAATTAATAATCTATATTCATTTAATAATAAAATACTCCTCTGTCTGGCATTGCCTTAGCAGGGAGCAATGCTATGATCAGGAACTATCTGAAAATCGCATGGAGGAACCTCCTCAAGAACAAGACCTTTTCGCTGATTAACATCGCGGGACTGTCTATCGGCATGGGCGTGGCATTGCTCATTGGCCTTTGGATCTACGATGAAGTGACGTTCAGCAGGAATCATACAAACTACGAACGCATTGTACAGGTGATGCAGTACCAGACGTTTAACGGCGAGATCGGCACGCAGCAATCTGTTCCTTACCTGCTCGGCGAAGAGCTTCGCCTGCAATATGGCAGCGATTTCAAACACGTTGCCATGGCATCCTGGAATAACAATCACATCCTTACTCATGGTGATGTGGCGGTATCGAACGTGGGCAACTTCTTCGAGCCTGCGTTTCCTGAAATAATGAGCCTTGAAATGGTAGCCGGTACCCGCACCGGGCTTACCGATGTCAATTCCATCCTCCTCTCCCAATCCTCTGCCAAAGCAATTTTCGGTGATAAAGACCCACTCGGCCAGATCGTTAAACTCGATAATAAACTCCCCGTTAAAGTAACGGGCATCTATAAAGACCTGCCCGACAATTCCGAATTTGCGGGACTTCAGTTCATGTCTACCTGGGCGCTCTACCTCCGTGATAACCCCTGGATCGGGGAAATGACGAACCCCTGGCGCTCCAACTTCACGCAAGCTTTCGCCCAGCTGTCTGACCAGGCAGACCTGGAAACCGTTTCCAATAAAATCACAAATATTAAAATGGAAAAAGTGCGGGAGGAAGATAAAGGCTTCAATCCGCAGGTATTCCTTTTCCCTATGCGCAATTGGCACCTTTACGGTGAATGGAAATCAGGAAAAAACACTGGTGGGAGAATTCAATCCGTGTGGCTCTTTGGCATCATCGGCATATTTGTACTGTTGCTTGCCTGTATCAACTTCATGAACCTCAGTACTGCCCGTAGTGAAAAACGTGCGCGGGAAGTGGGAATCCGAAAAGCGGTGGGCTCACACAGGAATCAGTTAGTGGTGCAGTTTTTCAGTGAATCCATATTGCTTGCTTTCATTGGGTTTGTACTGGCAGTAGTGTTGGTACAACTGGCATTACCCACCTTTAACGATGTGGCCGGCAAGTACATTTCATTCCCTTTGCAAAGCCCCTTATTCTGGTCGGCAGGCATCGGGTTCATGCTCCTGACAGGAGTTATGGCCGGCAGTTATCCTGCCTTGTATTTATCCTCCTTTCAGCCGGTAAAGGTATTGAAAGGTACTTTCAAAGCAGGCCGTAATGCCTCTACTCCCCGCAAAGCACTGGTAGTATTACAATTCGCGGTTTCTGTAATACTCATCATAGGCACTATCATTGTATTCAGGCAAATCAGGCATGCGCAGGACCGGCCCGCGGCCTATAACCGCGATGGCCTTATAAGCGTATTTATGACTACCAGTGAACTGCGTGAAAACTATGATCTCATCCGGCAGGACGCACTGGCATCCGGAGCAGCTACCGACGTGGCACATTCATCTTCCCCACCCAGCACTATTTACGCCATCAATAACGGGTTTACCTGGGATGGAATGACTCCTTCTGCACAGGGCAACTTTGTGTGTGTGGATATATCGGAGGAATATGGGAAAACAGTACAATGGGAGCTGGTACAGGGCCGTAACTTCAACCGGCAGTTTGCCTCCGATTCTAACGCCATCGTACTGAACGAAACTGCGGTGAAATTCATGCAGCTGAAAGACCCGATCGGGAAAATCATTAAAAAAGATGGAGAGCCTTTTACCGTGATCGGCGTGGTGAAGGATATGATTATGCAATCGCCCTACAATCCGGTGTTCCGCACCATTTTCAGTCTGGACAAAGAACGTGGCAATATCATTCTGCTGCGGCTCAACCCCAACAGGCCCGTTTCCAATTCGGTGAAGGAACTGGAAACGATATTCGCGAAACATAACCCCGGCGTACCTTTCATGTACGACTTCGCTGACGTGCAATACGGACAGAAGTTCCTGTCTGAACAACGTATCGGTAAACTATCTGCCTACTTCGCCGCGCTGGCCATATTCATCAGCTGCCTCGGCCTGTTCGGTATGGCAAGCTTTATGGCGGAACAGCGTGTGAAAGAGATCGGGGTACGTAAAGTGATGGGTGCTTCGGTATTCAGCCTGTGGCGCTTAATGTCTACCGACTTCGTAGTACTGGTACTGATTGCACTGGTCATTGCCGTTCCGCTGGCCTGGCTGGGAATGCAGCGCTGGCTGAACGGGTTTGAGTACCGGACAGAGATTACCTGGTGGCTGGTAGGCGCTACCGCCCTTGGTGCCCTGCTCATAGCACTGCTCACCGTTAGTGCCCAGAGCATACGTGCTGCCCTGGCCGACCCTGTTAAAAGCCTCCGCTCAGAATAGCTTTTCTTCTATCACTTGTATTTCACGGCCCCGTTTCCGGGGCCGTTTTTCATAGATCACTTCCGCATAAACAACCATGAAAGCAGGCGTACTACCAGAAGTGACAATACACTGAAGCCTGCGGTGATCCACCAGTCAATAGCCGGCATCATCTGTAACCTCAATGCCTCTGCTACCGGGGGTATGAAAAGACATGCCAGCGTAACGCCTGCACTGAGAAAAATGGAGCCAATCAGGTATTTATTCCGCATCACCGGACCTCCCAGGAATTTCTCACGGGGTTCTTTCATATTCAATGCATGGAGGAGCTGGGAAAGGATGAGCGTATAAAACAGCACATTATTGGCCGCCATGGCATCCGTAGCCCCTTCCCTGAAATATTCCGCCGTAAAAGCTGCGCCCAGCGCACTGCCTCCGATGACGGCGGCATATACCCATATCCACGTCCACCCGTTTCTGCTAAGGATGGGCTTGCGCGGATCGCGTGGAGGCTTCTCCATAACGGTTGCATCGCCCTCGGTGAAGCCCAGCGCCATAGCCGGGAATACATCTGTGATGAGGTTGATGAAAAGTATCTGAATGGCCACCAGCTGAAAGGGGATATTGAATGTGGCAATTCCCCCAATTACCAACAGCTCGCTCAGGTTACAGGAAAGCAGGAAGATAATAAAGCGGCGGATGTTAGTGAATATTACCCGCCCCTGCCGTACTGCCATAACAATAGATTCGAAGGCATCATCCTTCAGCACCATATCCGCTACTTCCTGCGACACCTGTGTTCCCCGGATACCCATGGCAATGCCGATATCGGCCTTTTTCAGTGCCGGAGCGTCGTTAACCCCGTCTCCCGTCATAGCCACGATATGATGATCTTCCTGCAGTCCGTTCACAAGGTCCAGCTTCTGCCGGGGGCTTACCCGTGCAAAAACCGCGGCTCCTTCCCAGGCCGCGGGGTCTTTTTCCAGATCCCGGCCTGTAACAACCGGCTTTTCTCCTTCCTGAACGATATGGAGCTGCCGGGCAATGGTAGCAGCCGTTGCCGGATGGTCGCCCGTAAGCATCAGCACCCTAATACCTGCTCCATGGCATTCCCGGATCACCTGCTTCACCCCTTGCCGCGGAGGATCCATAAAGCCCGTAATGCCAAGGAACACCAGTTCCTGCAACATCTCACCCGGTCTTTCACTGTCCTGCCGGCAGGCATATCCCAGTGTTTTGAGTCCGGATGCTGCCAGTTCCTCCGTGGCAGCCATCCATTGTGCCTTTTCGTCTGCGGTTAATGGTTCAGGTCCCCCATTTTTCAGTATGCTGGAGCAATAGTCCAGCAGATCCTCCGTGGCCCCTTTGGCAGATACGCGGTATTCCCCGTTGCTTTGATGCAGCGTGGCCATAACACGGGTATCGGAGTTGAAGGGAGCTTCGTCATGTTTATTAAATTCCGACCGGATGTTGTTTACCTCCGCGCCGGTTTCTTCCGCAAATTGCAGCAGGCTTACTTCAATGGGGTCGCCGATGCCTTTTTCCCCTTCCAGCGTAGCGTTATTGCACAATATTGCCGTTTCTTTCAGGAGCCGGAAAGCTTCCCCTTCAGGTACCGCTTCGCCCTGCTTCCACACTAAAGCTGGCAGCTGAGCGTCTGTCACCTGCATTTTATTCTCTGTAAGGGTGCCCGTTTTATCTGTACAGATAACTGTGGTAGCCCCAAGGGTTTCCACGGCAGACAACTTTTTGACGATCACATTCTGCCGCGCCATGCGGATCATCCCTCTGGCAAGACTAAGGGTGGCCACCACCGGCAAACCTTCCGGGATGGCGGCTACCGCGAGGGCGATTGAAGTTTTCAGCATTTCAAGGATGGGGACCTGGTTGAGGACGCCTGCCACGAAAATCAATACCACGATCCCAACGGTGATGCCGATGAGGCGTTTACTGAAGCTTTCCAGTTTCTTTTCCAGCGGGGTGGCCGATTTCTTCGCCCCTGCCACCAGGTGGGCGATATGCCCCAGCTCGGTTTGCATGCCTGTGGAAGTGCAGAGCACCTTCGCATGGCCGTTTCTGATGAAAGTGCCTTTATACACCATATTGGAGCGCTCGGCCAGCGGGGTATCCTCCGGCAGTTCTCCGGCAGATTTGTCTGCCGGAAGAGACTCCCCGGTGAGGGCCGACTCATCTGCCTGAAGGCTTGTGGCTTCCAGGATGCGGCCGTCTGCCTGTACCATATCTCCGGCATCGAGCAGGATAATATCGCCTGGAACGATGCTGGTAGAGAGGATTTCGGTGACATGCCCGCCCCGGAGTACCCTGGCCGACTGTGTGGTCATTTGCCTCAGGGCGTCCATGGCTTTACCCGCCTGGAATTCCATGACAAAACCAATAAGTGCGTTCAGGAGGATCACTACGGCAATGGCAATAGCGTCGAGCCATTCCCGGAAGAAGAGGGACATGCCCATGGCGATGACCAGCAGGTAAATGACGGGGCTCATGAACTGGTGCAGGAGGATCATCCATGGCGATTCCCGGTGGGTGGCCGCCAGCTCGTTCGGGCCATGCTCAGCAAGCAGCTGATCCGCCTTTTCAGGCGTGATGCCTGCCCCGGGATCGGTGCCGAACTGCAGTATTAAATCTTTGATATTAACGGGATGGGCTTCCATACGCAAAGTATTGGTTTGTCAAGACTTTACAAATCAGCTACAAATTTGTTTCCGAAACAATGATCTAAACACGCGTTTATATGGAAAATTCGTTGTAAATTAAGTCAGAATCAGACTACCTATAACTGTTACATATGCCAGCGCGTATCTTAGCTTTCGTGTGCCTTTTGATGCAGACCAATGTCCTGCTTGCGCAAAACATTCATTTTGACGGCATTTATTCCGCCAGAGTTCATCACGTTTCCGAGTCAGCCGACCGGCAATCTTATCTCCGTTTTTACCCGGACGGGGCAGTATTTCTGCAATCCGGGGCATCGGACGATGCCCGGTCTGTGGCGGGATGGTTCGGGAGAGACAAAAGATACGCGCAAAAAGGCACCTACAGCTGGAAAGACGGAGAGTTGATCCTGCAATTAAATACCGAAGCCCAGCCCGAAGGCTTTCACAGCCTTGCCCTCCGTGGCAAAGTAAATGATGGCCGTCTTCAGTTGACAGACCCGCTCGATTGCAGTGAGCTTTCTTTCGAATTTCATGAAATTAAGGATACCACCATTGTAAAATACAACCGTTACCAGCCTGAGCTGCGCCTCCCCGGCGCCTGGCAGATGCACCGTACCTCCCAGGATTCCCGTCAGGTAATTTTCACCAATGCCGACTCCACAGTGATCTCCATAGCCGTAATGCCCGGCGAAGCGCTGGATGTATTTGTAAGTGAGCGTACCGATTTCGAGAACGCCCTCGCTTATTATAACTGGGATAGCCGCACATTGCGCGACGAAGCCCGCATGACGGTACGCAAGCTTTCTGAAAACCGCGAAAAAGCCTACATCTGCTGGCAGGCAAAAAACAGCCGGCAAAATATGTACTTCCTCTTTGGCACCCGCGGTAACAAACTCTTCAACTGTATGATTAATGCTCCTGACATGCCGGAGCAGCAAAAGATCGACTTACTGGAAAAGGTATATGAAATGAATCATTTGTAAACCGTATACAACGGTTTCCATTTGCTCTTCGGTTCAAAATGGTTCCAGATAGTAGCAGACACATTCCTGATTAATACTACCGCTTCATTATCATCCGACCAACGCTGGTCTTTATTGTTCTTCGTGGCTATATGAAACACATAATCGCCATGCGGCGCATTTACCAACACTACTTCCGACCTTGTTGCATCCACCGATCCCGTTTTATGTGCAGCCTGCACATTTGGCGGAAGCTGGGACAGAGAAGATTCGTCATAATATCCCCTGCACATTAACCGGTACATGCGGTCGCCGGCTGCCGGACTGATAATTTCTCCCTTCCGTATCATCGTTACGAGGCGTGCCATTTCGCGGGGAGTGGTTTGTCCCCAGCCATATTTCTTCCATATCTCCGCTCTACCCGGTGTTCTTGAATTCACGCGGGTATCCTTCAATCCATACTGCTCCATCAGCTCATTCACCCGCGCACCTCCGCCAGCCATAGACTGGATCATGAGAGAAGTGGTATTATCGCTGTAAGACATCATCAGCGCTGCCAGTACGCTTACCTCTGTAGCAGCACTGTCGCGGAAAAACTGCATGATCCCCGATCCCCCGTATTTGGCCGAATCGCGGTAAGTCCATGGCTGATGATATTTCAGCTCCCCTTTCTCGATTTTATCGAACAGACCAACCAGCAAAGGCACTTTCACAATGCTGGCGGTAGGAAACACCGTATCCGCATTAATAGCCACGAACCTTCCTGTTTTGAGATGCTCCACATAAATACCTGCTTCGCCCTGAAAATTGGCCACAAGCGCCTGCAGTTTGGCAGTAAGCTTATGATCTTCTTTCTGGCAGAAGGCAGCTATGGGAAAGGCCAGAAACAGGCAAAGGAATCGGAGTTGTAAGCGATGGTTTAACATGTTGGGAGATCCCGGGTTTGGCAAGGAATACTCCCAAAATAAAAAAAATCACCGGTATTCCATACTGTTATACACCTACATGCAGGAACAGGTTAACGCCCTCCGGCTCCTTCTCCACCTTTATCTTCCCCGGATCAGCACCGGCGCTGACGGCCAGTTCCCTTAATTGCGCGGCGGAGCGGTGGATGAGATACCATTCGCTGATGATCTCCATATAGCCGCGGGTGGGGTTATGGTCGCCGAAATTACCGATAATCACCTCACCGCCGGGATTCGTCCATCCCATCATTTTCCGAAGCAGCCTTACAAACACCGCATCGTCAAAATAATCGAACAGGCCTGCACTCCATACAATATCGAAACGCTGGTCCGTATCAAAACGAAATACGTTGCGGTGAATGAATTCTATTTGATCCATATTAGGCGCATTAAGATTCGCTGCATAAGAGATGGCCTGAGCATCTGCTTCCACGCATACGGTCTGCAGCCTTGCCGGATCAATACGGCCGTAGGCTTCTGCCAGATCCCGCCCCGGGCCGCTGGCAATATTCAGGAGCGATGCTTTGTTCCTGCCCCGGAGTACTCTCCGGATCATTCGGATAAAATAATCTTTACGGTTACGCACTGCACGCGTGGCGGGCTGCTGGTGCCAGAAGATGTCCCACTTACGGAGCAACGCATCCGCAGTTACTTCTTCCCGGTAGATCTTATCGATAATGAGGAAGTCGCCCGCATAACCGAAAGGTTTAGCCCGGGCATGGCCCAGGATGGTATGCCCAATTTCATCATCGCTTCCGAAGTCGTTATAAAGTGCTGCTTTATCTGCCTCGGAGAAAACTCCTGCGCGGAGTGCGGCGGCAATGGATTCAAAAACTTCATTCAGTGCGCCGTACTCGCATACTTCGGGGCCGCCATTACCTATAATACGGCGAAGGAACTGTACGGGAGAAGATGTTGTATTCATTTGGGGTAACGTTTAGGGTAAAATTGGGCTGTTAGCCGTTAAGCGGGATGCTGCAATTAACGGGAACGGCATCCGGGTTAATCAAAAGCCCCCAATCATTAATCGGCCCCTCGGCGCGGAACATGGCGTATTACTTTCACGGAACAAAACCCCACTGTTATGCAACACATCGGCATCATCGGCGCAGGACTCAGCGGCCTGGCCACTGCAAAAACCTTCCTCCGCGGAGGTTACCGCGTTACCCTCATTGAAAAAGCCGCCGGCATCGGCGGTGTCTGGGAAAAAAGCCGCTCCTACCATGGTGTAGCCACCCAAACTACCCGTGATGAATATGCGTTCTCCGACTTCCCCATGCCAAAGGACTACCCTTTATGGCCTTCCGGTGCGCAGGTGCAGCAATACCTGCAATCTTATGCAGATCATTTCGGCATAACACCGCATATCCGTTTCAATACCGCTGTATCATGGCTTCGCCGGGAAGATGGCAGCTGGCTGGCTGATATTACACACCTTCCCTCCGGCAATACCGATACTTTATCGTTCGATTTCGTGGCCGTATGTACCGGTACATTCAGTACGCCCAGCATACCATCATTCCCCGGTGCGGAAACCTTTCCCGGGAAGATCCTGCATTCCAGTATGGTATCCGATCCGGCCATACTGAAAGGGAAGCGCGTAGCCGTGGTAGGGTTCGCCAAATCCGCAACGGATGTGGCCAACCTCGCGGCCGATATAGCCCCGGAATGCCACCTCCTGTTCCGCAAAGCGCAATGGAAAGTACCCCGCTATTTCGGCAACCTCATCAACATGCGCTACCTCCTGTTCTCCCGTTTCTCAGAAGCATTCTTCAATGCACCTTATAAAACACCCTTTCAGAAATTCCTGCATACCATGGGTAAACCCATGGTATGGATGCAATGGCGCGGACTGGAACTGCTGCTCAAAAAGCAGTTCAGTCTGAAGGCCTGTAACATGCTCCCCACCCACAAGATTGAAGACCAGATCAGTTGCAGTTTAGGTGTGGCGCCAGAAGGGTTCTATAAAAAGGTAAAGAACGGCTCCATCCGTGCGCAACAAACCGAAATAGAAGCGATCGACGGCAGCACCCTGCATCTCCGAAACGGCCAGTCCATTCAGGCAGACATACTCGTGTGCGGCACCGGCTTCCGGCAATCCCTTTCTTTCCTCGATATGGAGCACCGCCGGCATATAATTGGAGAGCAGGGCCACTTCCAGCTATTTCGTAACATCCTGCATCCGGAGGTGCCAAATCTTGGCTTTGTAGGGTATAATTCCAGTCTTTTCACCACGCTTACTTCCGAAATTGCCGCCAACTGGCTGCTGCGTTATGCACAAGGAGGTTTGCGCCTGCCCGCGCCTGATCAGATCCGGGACGATATGGCCTATATGAACAACTGGCGGAAAACGGGGCGCCCTATTGCCGGGGAGTTTAGCGGTACCTGCGTGGCACCATTTAATTTCATGCACCTCGACCAGCTGATGCGTGACATGGGCCTTCGGGCTACCGCTACCCGCTGGGCGCCTTATGAATTTTTTAAGCCAATCAACCCGAAAGATTATCGTATTTTACTGGCAGATTCCGCGCAGAAGGAACAACCCCAGTCGCAGCCGGCCGCCCGGTCAGCAGACGCCATTGCCTAGAAAACATGAAAGCTTCTGAACAAATCGCAGCATTGAAAAACCGGATTCAGGAACTGGAAGCTGCTGCTTCCGCCTCACATCCACAACCAACTTCCGATGCCCCATCCGTCAGAGTTCCGGCGGCATTTGATCTCTATTTCCGAAAAGCGGAAGAAAAGGTAAAAGCCTATTTCTCCGACATCCGTATGCGGCCATCCGAAGGCACCATCGAAATTTCGGGGGAAAGGTATGTACTGATCAGGGCTTCGGCATTGTCGAAAGATTTTCTCGACAGTATCCTCAACCTTTATGGAGACAGAGGGGAGAGCGAAGCTTTCGGAATAGGCAGAGATTTTTTGTTTGATATTTCGCATGCCATCGGTATCAATGATGCCAAATCATTTCATGGAAAAATGCATGTTACCGATCCATTATCCCGGCTATCGGCCGGACCGGTACATTTCGCATATACCGGCTGGGCATTTGTGGATATTTTACCGGAAAGCACCCCTACCCCCGACGATAATTTTTTCCTGTACTATCATCATCCATTTTCGTTTGAAGCGGATGCGTGGTTGAGGGCAGGCGTACAATCCGCCGCACCGGTGTGCATCATGAGTGCAGGTTACTCCACCGGCTGGTGCCAGGAAAGCTTCGGCATTCCGCTCACGGCAGTAGAGGTAAGCTGCCGTGCAAAGGGCGATGATAACTGTACGTTTATCATGGCCCCGCCACACCGTATCAGCACGCACCTTGATCGCTTTTCCCGGGAGAAAGGGCATCATGCAGCTCCTGTTACCTCACCGGATATACCTACTTTCTTTCTTCGTAAAACCATTGAAGAACAGCTGGAAAAAGCGCGGGTACTGGCGGAAGAATCCTCACAGGCGAAATCGGAGTTCGTTGCCAATATGAGTCACGAACTGCGTACCCCGCTTACTGCCATCCTGGGCTTTACCGAACTGCTGAAGAAAACCCGGCTGTCTGCCCGCCAGACGGAATACCTCGAAGCCATCAGCACCTCCGGCAGCAACCTGCTTTCTACCATCAACGATATCATGGACCTCAGCAAGCTTGATGCCGGCAAGATAGCCGTGGCCTCGGCTCCACTGAGTATCCCCCAGATGCTGCATGCCATCGGCCTCATGCTCGACCCTAAAGTGCGCAGTAAAGAGCTGCAATACACTTGTACCATTGCGGAGCAATTGGCCCAACCGTTACTGGGCGACAGTATGCGTGTGTCCCAGATATTACTGAACATCATTGGTAATGCGGTTAAGTTCACCGAAAAAGGAGGTATTTCGATTATCTGTACCGTTGAATCAGAAACAGTTCATTCCCTGCGCGCCATCTTCCGGATACGCGATACCGGCATTGGTATTTCCGCTTCCAAGCAGGCGGCAGTATTTGAACGGTTTACACAGGCCGATACGGCTATATCCCGTAAATACGGAGGCTCTGGCCTCGGGCTGGCCATTGCTCGGGAGCTGGCGCAGATCATGGGTGGATCTATTGAGCTGGAAAGTAAGACCGGTAAAGGAACCGAGTTCATCGTAAAACTACCTTTTGTAAGGGCTGCAGCACATGCTGTTCAGGAGCAGCCTGAAGCCCCTGCTGCGGTGGAAGGCGCGGGCTGCCGGGTACTGGTAGTGGAAGATAATGTGCTGAACCAGAAAATGACGCGCCTGATGCTGGAAAACAACGGTTATACCGCCTTCGGCGTTAACAGCGGCACCAGGGCTTTGGCATGGCTTCGCAAGAATACGGCCGACCTCATCCTCATGGATATTCAAATCCCCGGAATGGATGGCTACGCCGCCACCCGGAAAATACGGGAAGAGCTGGGGCTTCAAACCCCTATTATAGCCATTACGGCACATGCTTTCAGCGGGGAAAAGGAGAAATGCATTTCAGCCGGCATGAACGGTTATCTTTCCAAACCATTCCGCGAACAGGAATTACTGTCGGTAATAGCAGGTAACCGTTTGCCGGCGGCAGTAGACCTCCGCTTCCTCCGGGAGCAAACGCGGCACAATACCGCCTTTATGCTGGAGATGATCCGTACCTTCCTCCAGCAGTCCCCCAAAGACCTGAAAGCCCTCGAAAAAGCGGCGGATACCGGCAATGGGGAGCAGCTGTATAAGACAGCCCATACCATGAGTACATCGGCAGGTTTCTTTGGCCTTTCGGAACACATAGGTCCGGAGCTGCTGGTACTCCAGCGTACACGCAAAGCTGAGCCTGCGCAGCTACAAAAGATCAGGCGTGTGCTGGAACAGGCTTGGGATGAGTTGCGGCAGGTTACACCGTCCGCTTTGTCATCAGCAACATAAAATCTTCTTTCTTTTTAGGGGAAATGGCTACCATGGCACCATCGCTCATAATAGCGTAGCCACCGTCTGTTTTCACCCAGCGCTTTACATCCTTCAGGTTGATGATGTTGGAGTTATGGATACGGAAGAAGCCGTATTCCTGGAGGGTATTTTCATATTCCTTCAGGTTGCGGCTTACCATGATCTGGCGACCGTCTTTCAGGAAAAAGATGGTGTAAGGCCCTTTTGCTTCGAGACGTATGATGGTGGAAAGCGGCACGAAATCGACGCCTTCGGAGGTGGAGAGGCTGATGCAGAAATCGTCGCCGGAAGGGCGGGAAATGTTCTTTAAGAGGAGATCGAGGCGGTTATCATCTCCGGTATCTTCCATTTGCCGGAGGGCTTTGTCTACGGCTTGCTGCAGCTCGTCGAACGCGATGGGCTTCAGCAGGTAATCGACTGCGGAAAACTTGATGGCGCGGATGGCATAGTGGTCGAATGCGGTGGTGAAGATGACATGAAACTTGTGGCCCGAGGCGCGTTGCAACACGTCAAACCCGGTGCCCGTTTGCATTTCAATATCGAGAAAAACGAGTTGCGGGGAATGTGATGCTATCATCTGAACGGCTTCGTCTACATTAGACGCGGTGCCGGCAAGCTCCAGCTGGGGGCAGTGCTCGCGGACCATATTGGATAGAAACTCACGGCTCAGGATTTCATCCTCTACAATGAGCGCTTTGCATTTCATATAAGGGTTTTGAGGTGGCAACAAGATAGGATATTTTTCTTAGCGGATCGTGATGACGGCGGTGTTTTCGCGGCCGTTCCCTTCCACAGCCCGCCGGCTTACGAGCGTAACATGCTTATCGTGCAATGCATTGTATCTGCGGATGCGTTCGTGCAGCATATCGGTATGCCCTTCTGCATCGCGTCCGAATGCACCGCTGATCCCGTTATCGGTTACTTCCATGCGTACACTGTTACCTTCCGGCTTCACCAGTACACTGATAAGTCCTTTCTCGGCATGGCCAAGGTGGAGTACACCTTTGTAGAGGGCTTCTTCCACCAGGTGGTGCGTCAGGAAAGGAGGTATATCTTCCAGACCCGCATCACCCTCCAGCTGAATTTTGAAATCGAAGCGGTCGGGGAAACGGTATTGCTCCAGTAACAGATAGTCGCGCACCAGCTCTGTTTCGTCGTGCAGCTGGATGGTGGTTTCATCTCCAAACTGGATCATTTTACGGAGAAACGCCGAAAAACGCCCGATGTACTGAAGGGACGTTTTCTTATCATCCAGGCTAATGAAATACTGAATGGAATTCAAGGAGTTGAAGAGAAAATGGGGGTTGAGCCTCGCCTGCAACATTTTCAATCCCAACAAACCCTCCATTCTCTCCAAATCAGCCCCTTGCTTGCGGAGCAGTTCTTTCTGAGTCCTCAATCTTTTACGCAGCCGGACCGTACATCCATACGATCTTACCCCCCACATGATCAGTAACCCCGATGCAACTGCGCCGAATATCCAACCTGTAACCATAGAACTACTCCTCTGCTTTGAACAACGAAGTTGACGAAATAAACGGTTGTTTTACAGGGGGAATTAACGGATGAGGCGTTTGGGTTAACGAATGGTAACCCGGGGGCAACCACTGCATTTACCCGCATAATTCCGTAGATTGTTCCTTATTGCTATTTCTTATCGTTTTGTATGCAACCACGCCGTGAATTTCTGAAGCGCGCAGGAATGGGTAGCCTTGCCACCCTGCTGCCATCACTCACCTTCGCCATTCCCCATTCTGCCGGTTATCGGAAGCCCCTTCGGATTGGGTTTATTACTGACCTGCATCACCTTCAGTTCGGGAAAAACGAAGAACAAAGGATGCAGGCTTTCATGAATGCAGTAATGCAGGAAAAACCCGATTTCATCCTGCAGTGTGGTGACTTCTGCCGGCCAAAGGGATCTGACCGCATTATGGCCGAATGGGAGCGGTTTACCGGTCCCAAATACCACGTAATCGGCAATCATGACATGGATGTATGCGACAAAGCCACCATTATGACACTATGGGGTATGAAAAGCCGGTACTATTCCTTCGACACGGACGGTTTCCACTTCGTGGTGCTCGACCGCAATTACCTCCGCGACGGGAATGGCAATCTTGCCCATTACGATACGTCTAACTGGGGGCCTTTACCTGCGGAACAACGGTCTTTCACCGATCCGGAACAACTGGAATGGCTGAAACAGGATCTGGCAGAGGCTAAATATCCCACGATCGTGTTTATGCACCAACCTGTATTCCTCAGCGAATGGGCGAACGAGCTGGGCAATGCGGAAGATATTCTTTCCATTTTTGACCTGCATAACTATACTGCCCGCCAATCCGGCTCAAACGCCACTGTATGTGCAGTGTTTATGGGTCACGACCACGACGACCGGTATGGTGAACGCAACGGGGTGCACTATTTCATCATAAACAGTGCCTCCTATGTTTATACCGATACCGGGGCACACTACTATAACGATTCCCTCTTCGCCTTTATCACGCTTGACCCGTCGGGGAAGCTTCACATTGAGGGGCGCAGCAGCAGTTATCCTGCTGGTACCCCGGAGAAGGTAATGGCGGTTTATCAGCCCCGTATCAGCGACCGGAGTATGCATATGTTTACACCAAAAAGTAAAAAAAGTTAACAGCCCCTTTCGTGGGATAGGGTATTTGCCGGAGAATCGTATCTTACATGTGCATATTTTTATCCTATCCTATGAAGAAGATCCTGCTCATTGCCCTGGGAGCCTTGTGCCATACCTATGCCTCCGCCCAGGATAACCTTTACCAGATCGCCGATTCCATTCGTTCGGAAGGCATATTACTCTACCAGCATCTGCAGATCTGCAGAACAGGTGTTGAACTGCTGGAAGCCGATACCACCGGCCGTGTACAATTACAGGCCTCCGGTTTTCTCAGCTACCGCGATGGTAGCGGATATATGCTGATGATGCCGCACAGGGCATCCAGCAGTCGGCCCGTGATCACCAGCTACCGGTTCGACTCCACCCTCAACGCTCAAACTGCTCACAGGCAGGTTGGCAGGGAGATGACCACATATGAAGCAGAAGTATGGGAACTGTGGAAAATGGTGACACTCATGGTGCAGAAAGACCCGGGGTTCAAAAAGGTACGGGACACCTACTTCATGGTAGTACCCATAATAGAAGGGGATTCGCGGAAAGTGTATGTTTTATCCGCCGCTACCCGGAGTAACTTCTTTGCACTGGGGAACGATTATCTCCTGCAATTTAACAGCGCATTTGAACTCGTTTCGAAACAACAATTCCATACCCATAACCTGATGACGCCATATGGCAGAAAATCGTCGGGGCATATCCATTCGGATAGCGCTCCATACATTTCTGCAACTGACGTCTGCGCCCTCATGTTGCATCCCAAAGCCTTTGCCCAGGAATCGCTAAAGGTGTATTCTCCCACATTTGTTTCCGAATGGAATTTCAGGGATAAAACACTCGACATCATCCCACGGATCTCCCAATAAAAAAGCAGGCAGACCGTAAATCGCAACGGCCTGCCTGCACCAAATACACGACAACACCTAGTTCCAACTATTGGCGATATCGCTCGCCACATTGGGGTTCGTATCTTTCTCCTGCTGTGGTATAGGAAGCAGTACGTTTCTGTCGAGGAAAGTTTCTGCGCCATACTGATCCTTCAGTTCTGCATTCAGCACCTGCTTCAACAGGCCCCAGCGTAACAGGTCAAAATAGCGGCTTTGTTCACCAGACAGCTCAATGCGGCGCTCCCGCATGAGAATGTTCATAGCATTGGGCTTAGCACCCAGCGTTGTATACTGAAACGCAGCAACACGCTGGCGTACCTGGTTGATGAAAGGCCTTCCTGCTTCCACATTATCTTCCTGAATATAAGTTTCCGCAAGCATCAGCAGCACATCCGCATAACGGATCACCAGGGAGTTGATGCCGCTGGCGGGACCGCCATAGCTCTTTACTTCTTCATAATACTGGTACTTTCTCCAGCGGTAACCTCCCTGACTTTCTGCAAAGGGATATGCCTGCGTGCCTTCGGGGCACTGGTTGCAGTAATCGGTTTTACCGCCACTGGCAGCATTCCCGTAGAATACAGATTTGGCGCGGGGATCCACATATGGATTACCGGCTTCGTTCGTGTAACGGAAAGCACTCACCAATGCGTCAGACACAAACACGTTACGCCAGTCGTTGAATCCATATTCCTGTGCCCGGTCGCTATGCGTGGCTTTGTTACCCCATGTTTCCTGTCCACCGAAAACATAGTACTGGTTCCCTATCCCCCAATCTGTCCATTTCGCATGCATCACCTGGAACAGTATCTCGGGGTTAGACTGGTTATTCTGCGTAAACAGGTCGTCGTATTTTATGCTAAGCTGATACGTGTATGGCGCCTGCGTGAGCGGTAGCAGTACGGTTCTGGCATCCGCCCATTTTTTCTGGAACAGGTATACTTTACCCAGCAATGCAGCAGCGGCTCCTTTGTTAACACGGCCCAGATCATTGGATGCCTGATCTTTTGGCAATGGCAGATCAGTCACTGCCGCCTTGAGATCGTTCTCCACTGCGGTCCACAGCTCTGCGGCAGTATTACGTTTGGGATAGAGGTTGCTCATAGCCTCTGTATAGCTTGCGCGGAGCGGCGCGCGGCCCCACAGCATCACCAGATGCATATTGGCATACGCCCGCAGGAACTTCGCTTCTGCGATGTATTGCTTTTGCAATGCCTGATCAGCCGGAGTGGCTGGCTGCCAAACGGTAGCCCGGTCGATCACCACATTGGCGCGGAGCACGAGGCGGTACATGGAAGCCCACAGGCTCGTTAAGATACTGTTGGATGGCGTGAAGGTGAAATCAGACAGTGGCCTGATATCTCCCTGCAGCGGGGCATCTCTCTTTGCGTCGTTACCCATCAGATCGAAAATGAAATAGTACTCGCGCGACCACATGCCATTATGCAACAGCACGGCGTAGGTGGCAATCACTGCTTCGTTCAGCTGTGCCGCTCCTGTGAAATAGTTATCATAGCCGTAGGCGCCGGGGTTTTCTACGTCCAGCTTCGACTTGCTGCACCCGAACCCGGTAAGCAGCAGCACGGCCAGTATGATGGAAAAACTTCTTTTCATGATTCAAAGGTTTCTTGTGATGGAATTAAAGTCCTACCTGCAATCCGAACAATACGGTTTTGGGCTGGCCCAGTTGTCCGCGGTCTATACCACGGGCAAAAATAAAGTTGGAGCCGGCCGGCGTGCTGATCTCAGGATCGTACCCGCTGTAGGATGTGAGCGTGATGAGGTTCTCTCCCGAAACATACAGGCGCAGGCTGCTTACCACACCTTTACTGAAGCTGTTCAGGAAGCTGCGTGGGAAAGTGTAACCGAGTGTGAGCATCCGTACACGCATGTAATCGCCCTTTTCGGTATAAAAATCCGAAGGCTGCAGGTTGGCACTTTGGTTTTGCCCGGCGCGGGGATATTGGGCTACATCCCCATCCTTCCGCCAGCGTTGCAACATTTCAGTACTCACGTTATGGAGTGCAGCAGTACCGAGCAACACATAATTCTGCTCTTTATACAGCATTACGCCAGATACACCAGCAATGGCCGCATTGAAGTCGAAATTCCCGTAGCCCAGGCTCACCGTTGCACCATACACGAATTTGGGAATGGGATTCCCCAGCACCGTCATATCGTTATCATCGATGATGCCGTTGCCATTGATGTCTCTGAAAATGAAATCGCCGGGTTTAAGGCCCGCCTGAAATACAGCCGCGGGATCGTTGGTTGCTTTACGGGCTATCTCATTATACCTGTCTATGTCCGCCTGATTAACCGCCACATGATCTACCAGCCTGCCGTAGAACGAACCAATGGGGTAACCCTTCGCGGTGTAAGTAGCGGCGCTGTTCTGGTTAAATGCTCCATCGCGGATAGGTGCGGCAAATTCATTACCCAGCGAATGCACGATATTTTTGTTGTAACCTCCGTTTACGCCGATGCTGTAAGTAAATCCACCCGCAGTTTTACTCCGGTAATTAATGGCTGCTTCCACACCGGTATTCTGTGCTGAGGCCGCGTTGCTGGCAAGGGTAGGACTGCCGGTAACACCTCCTGCCCCTGTTGAATTAGGGATAGGGACGTTTACCAGCAGGTCATTGTTCTTCCGTTTGTACCAGTCGAACGTAACTCCAAGGGTATTATTAAACATGCTGAGGTCGAAGCCTGCATTCGTCTGCACGGTTTCCTCCCATTTCAGGTTGGGATTAGGGATGGAATTAACAGTGGTGCCGGAGAACCAGCCTTCACCCGGACCGAAGCTGTAAATCAGGTTACCGGTAGGACTGCCGCTGTATGTGAGCGGCGAAGTCTGGAATGCGCCGATGTTGTTATTACCTGTTTTACCCCAGCTCACGCGTACTTTCAGGTCGGAGATAAAAGCCGCCTGTTTCATGAACTCTTCATTGGATACGTTCCATGCTAAACCAATGCCTGGGAAATTACCGAACTTATTCGCCGGACCGAATACGGATGAACCATCTCTCCGGATGCTGGCAGTGAGGATATAGCGGTCGTTGAAATTATACACGAGGCGCCCGAAGTAAGAAATGCCGACGTTGTTGTTGCCATATCCCGCATTTGCGCCGGTCACTGTGTTGGTAAGTGCTACGGAAATATTACGCACCTGATCATTGGCAATGCCAGTGCCCTGTGCACGCAGGAAAGAACTGCGGCCACGGTCTTTGTAAGAATTACCAACCGTTACTTCCACATTATGTTTTCCAAAGCCCTGGTTCCAGGTAGCATAGTTTTCCAGCAGGTACCAGTTAAAACTGGAATGCGATTCTGTGGCGGAACGGCCAGTAGAGAGATCGTTCCCGTCAATGAAAGGCAGCTGATAATCGCTGGTGTTGTTACCTCCGTAAGACAATGCGATCTGCGAACGCACCCGCAGTGATTTTATGGGCCTGATCTCCCCGAAAAACTGAGGATAAAGCAGGTAGTTGCGGTTTACACTTTCCTTAGTATAAATGGGTGCCAGCGGGTTACCGGCATTGCTCAGGTCTTTCACATTCGTGGCAGCCGTGAAGCCACCCAGCCGGGAGGGATCATAAATATCGAAATATGGTGGCATATAAAGTGCGGCCGTGAGGTCGGCAGAGTTGCCGGTGTTTTTGAGGAACTGTGCGTTCAGGGATTGTCCGAAACGGAAAATACCGATCCGCTCTTCCAGCCCGATACGAAAGTTGGCAGCGCGGTAACGGTAGTTTTGTACAACGGATTCCTGGTTGATGTAACCTGCAGAGAAATTATACAACACATGATCCGTTCCGCCATTAACACTCACAGCATTGTTAGAGAGCATACCGGTACGGAAGATGGCATCCTGCCAGTCGGTACGTGTAACATCGATATCCGGACTATTGAATTTAGCCGGAAGCGTGGCACTTTGAGCCGCAGCGTAATCCTTTGCCAGCTCGTGGTATTGCTGCGCATTCAGTACATCCAGCTTTTTACCTCTTCTGGCAAAGCCCCACTGCGTGGTGAAAGTAACCCTTGGCGCACCGGACTTAGCTTTCTTAGTGGTTACCAGCACTACCCCGTTGGCAGCCGCGGCACCGTATATGGCCGTAGATGCCGCATCTTTCAGGATAGTAATGCTTTCGATATCCTGCGGGTTAATGGCATTGAAAAGTCCTGCATCACCCTGGATACCATCGATCACATAGAGGGGGCTTACGTTGGTGAAGGAACCTACTCCGCGGATGACGATATTGGCGCCACTACCTGGCGTACCGCTGGTGTTCACCACCTGTACACCGGTGGCCTTGCCTGCGAGGAGCTGGCTGGGCGTGGTTGCAGAGTTATTACCAAAATCCTTGCTGGAAATGGTGTTGATAGCACCGGTCACATCTTTCTTACGTGCTGTACCATATCCTATCACCACCACTTCACTCAGATCCTGATTAACTTTCAGGATTACATCAAGGTGGTGCTGATCCCCAACGGCGACCGATTGCGGGATAAACCCTACGTATGATATGTTGAGCCTGGCATTTGAGCCAACAGTAATGGCGAAGTTGCCCTGCCCGTCAGAAAACACACCGTTGGTGGTACCCGCTTCCTGAATAGAGGCGGATACCAATGACTTGCCGCTTTCGTCTGTTACACGGCCGGTAACTTTCACCTGTGCCATGGCAGTCAATCCGCTTAGCAGGCACAAACAGCACATTATTGGAAATACGACGGCTTTCCGGAACACGGATTGCCTTGCTTTCAAGGGTATTTTTTGTTGCATGTTTTTCATTTTAAATGGAATTGTGGAATGATGATCAGTCTGTGGAAATAATGGCTACGTGGTGTTTAACGGTGAATCTACATGTGTCATAAGCCGACTTTTTATTTTGGTTGAGGTAATCTTCTGATGCTGATTTCTTTTCCGTAATAACGTGTTTCCGCATCTGCTGCACCGGCAGGGTCAAAGGAACGAGGGTTGTTCTTCCCGATCCAGATAACCCGGAAAGTCCGTTGCTCCGGCATACCGGGGAAGCTTCCCTTCCGAGCGCCTATTGTAAGCTCGCCCTTACTGTCGTTATATCGGATGGGGATGTTACTGAACCGCCCTTTTTCGTATCCGTAGGTGGTATCTTCGTCTTCATAGAGGCTAAAAGAGGCATCGCTGCCTGTGTATACAAACAGTGTTACGGTATCAGCCGGCTTCTCTGCAGTGTACTGAAGAGCAGGACCTGCCGGGATAATGGATCCCTCCCGCACATATACCGGCATCCGCTCATAGGGAGCTTCCACACGGATATGATTCCCTCCTTCCTGCCATATTCCATTGTACAGGTCGTACCACCCCTGCCCGCCCGGCAGGTACAATTCACGCGTACGGGCACCGAATGAATAAACGGGACTTATTAGCAGCGAAGGACCGAACATATACTGATCACCTGTTTCGCGCGACAGCTTATCCTGCGGAAAATCCATTATCAGGCCACGCATGATCGTATAGTCGTTATGATAAGTCATCCCCGCCAGTGAGTAGATGTAGGGCATGAGGCGGTATCTGAGCTTGTTGTAATACAGCATGCTTTCATATGCCGGACTTCCCTCTTCCGACACATGGAATATTTCCCTGAACGGGAACTGGCCGTGGGAGCGGAACAACGGTACAAAAGCTCCAAACTGGAACCAGCGTGTCTGCAACTCGCGCCACTCAGCAGAATCTGATGGAAGGCCCTGTTCATATCGCTTCTCTACTGCGAATCCTCCGATATCCATCGTCCAGTAAGGCAGGCCCGACATGGAGAAATTAACACCCGCCATAATCTGTGCTTTCATGTCTTCCCACCGCGATCCGATATCGCCGCTCCATATGGCTGCAGCATACCGCTGCGATCCTGCAAATCCGGAGCGCGTCAGTAAAAACACTCGCTTCATGGAATCGGCCGAGCGTTGCCCTTCATATATGCCACGTGCATTTTCAAGCGGGTATGCGTTGAGGTATTCCGCCGCCAGGCCGGCAGACAAAGGCGTCATTTGCGCCAGGCGTTTTTCTGGCGATACGTTTGAAAGAATATCGGGTTCGCTGGCATCCATCCACCAGGCATCTACCCCGCGGGAATAGAGTTTTTTATGCAGCAGGTCCCAGAAACCGCGACGTGCCCTATCATTAAAAGCATCATAAAAAGTGGAGATGTATCCCTGCCCGATCCAGTCGCGCTGGCGGTCGGCAATGTTACGCGGGTATAACCATCCCCTGCCTTCAAACTGGTGGTATACATCAATCCCTTCATACACTTTGGGCCACACAGAAATCATAAACCGGGTGTTGTATTTGCCATGCAATTCACGGATCATTCCATTAGCATCGGGGAAGCGCGCTTCGTCGAAGTCCTGGCTGCCCCAGTCATTTTCTTTCCAGTAGCTCCAGTCCTGCACCACATTATCGAGCGGGATGCCTCTCTTACGGAACGCTGCTACGGTTTCCAGGACTTCTCCCTGCGTTTTATAACGTTCGCGGCTCTGCCAGAAGCCCATGGCCCAGCGGGGCATTACGGGGGCTTTGCCTGTAAGGGTGCGGTAACCTGCAATCACTTCATCGGCATTTTTACCGGCAATACAGTAATAGTCCAGTTGCTTCCCAGCCTGTGAAGCGAAAGTGAAAGCATCCCTGTCTTCTGCGGGTACCGGGTTCAGCCATTTCACGCTGAGGTAGGAAGCCCCCCCATCGGGTATCCACTGAATTTTAAGGGTGTGCCTGCGATCTTTTTCCAGCGGCAGCTTCAAAGCTGCGGAGCCCGGGTTCCAGCACTGGCGCCAGTTATCGAGGATGAGCTTTCCATCGAGCCAGCATTTCACATACCCGCCATATACAACCCGGAAGGTATGATCACCTGTAAACCCGGAAGCAATGGCACCCTCCCAGGTAATGGCGCCGTCCTGCAAAGGGAAGCCTTCGGGCATGTGCTTCTTTGTATCATCGAGCCAGGCGTAGTCAATCACGGATGCTGCCCGGGTAAAGGCGACCGTTTCCGGCTGCCGGGAGTTATTTGCGTAGGATGCCGTCAGCCAGCCTTCCTTTCCTTTCTTATCGAAAAGGCGCAGGCGGGAAATGGGCATCATTTCCCGGGTATCTCCGGCAAGGGTATAACTGTAATTATCCCAAAGCACCCCATAATTACGGCTGCCCAGCAGGAAAGGCACTGCCACTTCGGTGTTATTCTGCCAAAGGAAAACCTGCTGTCCTTTATAATTATAGATACTTTCCTGGTGCTGCCCAAGACCGAAAAAGCCATCATCCGGGCCAGACTCAAATGTCTGGCGGATGCTCCAGGACGGTTGTCCTTCGTAAACAACCGGTGATACTTGGCGGCCATTCCAGTTGCGCTCGGCGATCAGCGGCTTACCCGTTGGGTCAGTGAATGCCACAGCGCCTGTATTCTTACTGATCCGGGCCGTAATTCCTGTGGCTTTCAGCAACAGTGCCTCCCCTTTCTCTTCGAGACTCCATGGCACGGCTTGTGGGGTAAAACGGGTCATCAGTGCCTGCGGGTCCGGAAATGACTTATCCGGGGATGCAGACACACGGATGATATTGCCCCTTATCACCTGCAGGCGCACAGCCTTTACTCCGCCCGAGATGCGGGTATCAGGGTAAAGGATTACACCATCGCGGATGCGGACAAAGGGCTTTTCATTCCCTCCTGCCCTTGCGGTACCGAGCCATAAAATACATGCAATAAATAAGCTGACAGTTCTTCTGTAACGTGTAAAAGAAAATCCCTCCATAATGATCGTTTCTCTGGGTGCGTGGAATACTCCGATGGTAAATCGGTTGCCCCGAAGCTACGGTTGCCGGATAAAATGGAGGGTACAGGAACGTCTATAAAAGGGTAGGCAAATGTCAACCCCTTACTTTAACAAATTGATTTTCAATAGTGATTTATCCGCCCGAACGATTTTTCAGGTAGGTACTGGGTAAATCGCCGTAGGTTTCCTTAAATACTTTGGCGAAGTTTTTCGGGTTATTAAAGCCCACCTCATATGCCACTTCGGCAACGGTGGTGGTGCCCCGTTCGAGTAATTGTTTTGCTCTTTGCAAACGAATCTGCCGAATGAACTCTGCCGGTGTTTGTCCGGTCAGGTTAAACAATTTCTTGTACAGGGCAGCACGGCTCAGGAGCATTTCCCGGCTCAGTCCTTCTACAGAAAGTTCGGGATCGGCCAGGCGGCGTTCCACATATTCGAGGGCACGACGCACAAAATCATCATCAGCAGCAGGCAATGGCGCCGGCTCGGAAGCCACTACCTGCACCTGTTTCTGATACGTTTTACGGATGGTTTCCTGCTGATCCAGCAGGTTACGGATACGAGAGAGGAGGATTTCTACATTGAAGGGCTTGGTCATGTAATCACTTGCACCGGTTTGCAGGCCGGTGAGCTGCTGCTCTTCCCCCGTGAGGGCGGTGAGGAGTATAACGGGGATAGAAGCAGTTCGCCGGTCGTCCCGGATCTTACGGCACAGATCGATGCCGTTCATTTCCGGCATACTGATGTCTGACACGATGAGGTCGGGGTGATGGGCCAGCGCTTTCTGCCAGCCTGTTTTTCCGTCTCCCGCTTCGACCACATCGTAAAAAGCCTTCAGGTTGTCCTTTATATAAAAGCGGAAATCCTCATTATCTTCTACAACCAGTATGGTTTTGCGCCTCCCTTTCAAAGGAAGCTTCTCAGCCTGCGGCCCCACATCCTCCGTTGCTGCCACTTCCGCTTCCTGCAATATTACCGGTTCCATATCTTCACTTACCACGGCTACCGGAAGGGTAACCAGGAATGTGCTGCCTTCCTGTTCCCGGCTTTCAACAGTTATGGCACCTCCGTGGAGGCGGATAAACTCCCTGGTGATGGACAATCCTATCCCGCTGCCCTGGTTCACCATAGACCCTGGAACTGCTGCCTGAAAGAAGCGCTCAAATATCTTCTCCTGTTTTTCCGGAGCAATGCCTATGCCTGTATCAGTTATCCGGATCTGCAGACTTCCTGCTGCCTGCGGGCCATCCATTGTTACGTTCACCGCAACACGGCCACCTGCCGGGGTAAACTTAAAGGCGTTGGATAGTAAATTAAACAATACCCGCTCCAGCTTGTCGTGGTCGAAAGCGGTGAACAAACGCTCACGGTCGGCATGGAAGGCGAAGCCAATGCCCTTATTTTCCGCCATATCCGAAAAAGAATAAGAGACTTCCCGTATGAACCCGATGATGTCTCCCGGTGTTTTGACGAGCCGCAGCTCATGTTCTTCCAGCTTCCGGAAATCGAGCAGCTGGTTTACCATGTTCAGCAACCGGCGTGCGTTGCGGTGAATGAGCTGGAATTGCCGTTTCTCCTCGGGCTGTTCAGATTCCCGCACCATTTTTTCCACGGGGGAAATAATAAGGGATAAAGGCGTGCGAAACTCATGGCTTACATTGGTAAAGAAGCGGATCTTCATCATATCCAGCTCATGCAGGCGTTGTGCTTCCTGCCGCTCCCGCTCCAGCCTGAAGCGCCCCCTGGCACGGCGGAGTACCAGGTGCCGTGCCAGCAGCAAAGCTGCAATCAGCAACAACACATACCCTACCCATGCCACCTTCGTTAGCCACCAGGGTGGCAGAATACGGATACTCAGTGTAAGCGGAGTGGCTGCCCACTGCCCGTCTTCCCCGGCGGCCTTTACCAGCAGGGTATACTGTCCGGGATTGAGGTTCGTGAAAGTAGCTTTCCGGTTATGACTGTCGGTATACAGCCACTCGTCACTGAAGCCCTGCAATTGATAGGCATACCGGATCTTATGCGGATTGAGAAACTCCAGCGCCGCAAACTCTACGGTAAATACGTTCTGATTATACCGGAATGTGAGTTCTTTAGCCGATGAAACTGATTCGGGCAATACGATCCGGCCATTGTATTCTTTACCGGCACGTACCGGCTGGTTGAACAGCTGAAGATCCGTGAACACTATCTGTGGGGCGGATAAACGGTTACGCAGTGAGGTAGTCTGAAAGATGTTGAATCCGTTTGCCCCGCCAAACACTAATTCACCGGCAGCGGTTTTCAATGCGGCGTTCTCATTAAACTGGCGCCCCTGCAACCCGTCTGCCTCATCAAAATTCCGTGTTTGCAACCGGAGGGAATCGCCGTCGGATAGCACGGTGGCCCGGCACAGGCCATTAGGCGTGCTAAGCCATAAATGGCGGTCATCATCTTCCAGCAGGGTGAGGATCGTATTATCCGGCAGGCCCTGTTCGCGGCCGTAACGGATGAATCTGTTACCCGCAGGGTCCCAGCGGTTAAGACCATCGTGCGTTGCAATCCAGATGAACCCACGGGAGTCTTCACAAAAAGCGGTTACGTTATTATGGCTGATACTGCTTCCATCCTGCTCCCTATGCTCGTAGTGCCGGAAGAGACCTGTACGGTGATCCATCACGTCGATGCCATAAGAAGTGCCGATCCAGAGGTCGCCCGAACGGTCTTCAAGGATGGCGGCTATATAGTTAGACCGGGAACCCTGGGGCTTGAACTTTTTGAATACGCCCGTTTTCCGGTCAAACTGAATGAGGCCCTGACTAAGCGTACCGATCCATAAACGGCCCTGACTGTCTTCATAAATCTCCCATACACGGTCATCCGCCAAACTGTTCGGGTCTGTATCATTGTGCCGGTAATTGGTGAAACGTTTACCGTCGAAGCAGTCGAGCCCGCCGAAATAGGTGCCGATCCAGAGCTTCCCTTCCCGATCTATCAGCAGGCTCACAATTACATTGCTGGATATGCTGTTTGCATTGGATGATTGATGAAGATATTGGGTATACTTCCCCGTGGCCCGGTCATAATACAATAACCCGCCGCCGTTGGTACCGATCCACAGGTTGCCCTTTTTATCTTCCACAAATCGGTTCACATCATTGTAAGGCAGTGACCCCGCCACGTTGGGGCGGTGCTGGTAAACCGGGAACCGGGGATTTGCGGAATGGTATCGGTTCAGTCCTTTCTTGAAAGTACCCAGCCATATGATACCCTGGTCGTCTTTGTAAACGGTATTTACACTGTTCTGGCTGATACTTCTGTTATCCTGATCGTTGTTGACGATATAACGGACGGTAAAGTCACTTTTATCCAGCACATTAACGCCTCCATGGTCGGTAGCGATCCAGATAAGCCCTTTTTCGTCCTGCGTGATGCCATTTACGATATCGGTATTGAGTTTCCCTTCCCCTCCGCTTTTACGAACAGGTGTGAGCGTACCAGAAGCGGGGCGATAGCAGGCTGCTCCTCTTGCTGTGCCAAATGCATATATCCATACATCCCCGTCGGCGTCGGTAAAGAGCCGGTAAGCCGGATTGGGCTGTACCTCCTGCCGGCGGAGGGCATCTGTACGGTGAAGGCGGCGACTGGTGGCGGGGTCAAACTGATCGAGGATACCTTCTGCATAGATGACCCAGACTGTACCATTGGGTCCCGGAGCGGTACCTGCCACATTGGGAGAAAATAATGGCAACGGGCGTAGCGGCTGGCGCTTTACAGGGTCATACCCGAACAAGCCCTTACCCGGAACAGTAAACCAGAACCGGCCGGCTCCATCACACATGAGTATGGTGAAATTATCGTCGGGCACACCCATGGCAGACAGATGCGGGCGGATGCGGGCCGTAAATGTTTCCGTGCGGGGGTCATAACGGTTCCAGCCATTCGGGGTTTGGACCCAGAGGGAATTATGCGGACCGGGAACGGCCTGATTGATGAAATCATCATTGAGGGTAGCCGAATCACCTGCTATATGGCGGAAAATACGGAAAGTATGACCATCGTACCGGTTAAGCCCTGCTATGGTACCGATCCACAGGAAACCGTCGGGTCCTTTTACGATGGAGTTGATCTGGTTGCTGGAAAGCCCGTTGCGGCTGTCGAGCAGATCAAACTGCCACAACGGCTGCCGGGCCTGCAATACGAAATTGCAGCATATAAAAAAGGCCAGAAAAAGGAGCCTTAACATGGAATTTCTATTTAACTGTTCACTGACCGGCATTGGCCGGACTGGTATAAGATAATACAATTTTCAACGCAGATAATTCCTGGTGTCCCCAAGCACCTCCATTTTCACTTGAATGCCACTTAGCGTCCATTGATTGATTGCATCCCCAACAAAAAAAATCCCGGTGCAGCAGCAGCACCGGGATTCTCTTTCTACATCAAATTAGTTATCTGTTGGGAATACGGCCCAATGTTTCGTTGAGGGTGCTGCGGTCCAGCCCTTCACCGTCAGTAATGCTCCAGATCATCATCTGTATGCTGTTTGCCGCCATCAGGTATTGATCAAAGTCTGCATATTCCTTACGGGCGGTCCGCTTATTCTTCAGCAGCTCACACAGTTCACGCAAAAGGGTACTGTTTGATACGGGTCCTACTTTATAGGTCACCGTTCTCGCGCTCGGTAATCTGGAACTATTTACGCAATAGAAGTTAGCACCCACGCGGGTGGTTTTCTTCGCTTTCAGCAATACCGTGGCGGTTTGAATGAGGAAGCCGTGCTGGTATTCGGCATTATCCGAAATAACGATCAGGCCGGCAGGCAGGGTAAAGGTAACGTCCGTGGTATTATTGTTGACAAATGCCACACATACCTCTACAAGGCCACCACTGCCTACTTCATATGCAGTATCGCAAACCGCGCCTTTGATCGGCTCTCCGGAGAAGGTAATGCCGGCAGGTAATACGAGGGCTGTGCCCTGTGGAGTGCCTGCTGCTGTTCCTAATCCGGGGATCTTACCGGCTTCTTCTTTCGGACCACCGGGTTCATCGTCTTTCTTGTCGGATTTGCTGCAGGAAATAAAAGTAAATGCCGCCAGGCAGGCAGCGGTTAACAACGCAAGGGTACGCCTTTGTTTCATAATGAAATGGTTTTAGATGTTAGAATAATCAGACATGGTTATGCCGTGTTTCCGTTAATGCTGCTATAAAGTTGTTCAGGTGGGAAATGAGCACTAATCTCCGTTGGAGAGGAGGTGATATGCTGCCATTAATCCCGGCCATGAAGCTGACCCGAAGAGGCAAAAATAATACCTGATTCCCAGTGAATTATACTTTTTCCGGAAAATACGTGGAAATACGTGCCGCAATCGCCGGTCAACTAAACAATTCCCGGTGGTGGTTGTAATATTAAGTGCAACCAAAAAATCCCTTCCATGGCAGATACTGACGCTCATGAAACACCGGAAAAGTTTGTGCCCCGCGGCGCCATTGCATTTTTTGCCTTATTGATCTTTCTCGGACTCGTTATCTGGTTCGGCATCTATTTCGTGATGCTGGCCCGGTCATAAAACCAGAAATCTATGCTGGACAGATATGAAAGAAACGTCATCATCACCGCGCTCACCGTTTCGGCGCTGTTTGTCTTTTCCATCTTTTACGCACTGGGCGCCAAGCGGGCCGATGTAACCGAATGCCTCCCATACAACAAAACATATGAAACCGCGCGGGTAGAACAGATCGATAAAAAGACTTACCAGATCTTTTATGTGGCCCGCATGTGGAACTTCGAGCCTGCCATCAGCTATATACCTGTAGGCAGCGAGGTGGATCTGTTTGTGACTTCGCTGGATGTGGTGCATGGGTTCAATGTATTCGACAAAAACGTGAACCTGATGGCAGTACCGGGCGGGGTTTCCAAAACAACCATACGCTTTACCGAACCGGGCGTCTACAAGATCGTTTGCCACGAGTACTGTGGCACGGGTCATCAAAATATGGAAGCAGAAATCATCGTCAACTATCCCGTTAAATAAACCTTATGCAGATAAGCCGTCCCCTACGCACCATACTCCTTATCGAACTCTTTGTGCCTATTCTGCTGCTAACCATTGGTATTTACCATGGGCTTATGCAGGTAATATACCGCGCCGGCGTGATCCAGCGCACCTCCGTGGCGGGCCTCGACTATTACCAGGGGCTTACGCTCCACGGCGTCATTAACGCCATTGTGCTCACCACCTTCTTCGCTGTCGCATTCGGGCATGCCACCATGCTTTTCTATACGAAACGCGAACCCAATAAAACCGCCACCCTCGTTTCCATGCTGCTGATGGTTTTCGGAACCGGACTGGCCGCAGCGGCTATTCTGGCCGGGAAAGCTTCCGTATTGTATACCTTTTATCCTCCCCTGAAGGCCCATCCGGCATTTTACATGGGTACCGCCATGCTCATTATAGGTTCATGGATACCGTACTTCGACTGGATCAGGATGTACCTGCAATGGAAGCGGGAAAACCCCAACGAATCTACACCGGTGGCAGTAATCGGTACACTGGTGAACTTTACCATCTGGTTCGTTTGTACATTAGCGGTTGCGTATGAAGTTTTGGTGATGCTGGTACCCTGGAGCCTTGGCTGGACGGCGGAGATCAATATCATGCTGGCCCGCACCCTCTTCTGGTTCTTCGGGCACGCACTCGTGTATTTCTGGCTGCTGCCCTCCTATATCATGTTTTACACCATGCTGCCCAAACTCGCCGGTGGCAAGCTCTACTCCGGTAATGCAGGGCGCATCGCTTTCTTCATCTTTCTCATTCTTTCCATTCCCATTGGTGTGCATCATCAGTTCGGCGACCCTTCCATTGGCCGGGGCGTTAAGCTCACACAATCCATCCTCACATTTGGCGTAGCTATCCCCAGCTTTATCACTGCTTTCACCATCGCCGCATCTCTGGAATATGCAGCGCGCAAAAGAGGTGCCACCGGACTGTGGAGCTGGATATGGAAATTGCCTTTCTTCCGGAAAGATGTGTTTATGTTCGGTTACCTCATCAACGGGCTTATCCTCTTTATCTTCGGCGGACTAACCGGACTGGTAAACGCATCCTATTCCCTTAACAACGTAGTTCATAATACTTCTTTTATTCCCGGGCACTTCCATCTCACCGTAGGCGGGCCTGTGTTTCTTGCCATTCTGGGCATGAGCATTTTCATGTTATCGCAACTCAGCGGTAAACGTATTTACGCGCCCGTCCTCAACACCATTGTACCTTATCTGTGGACAGTGGGGGTACTCATCTTTTCCGCGGGGCTGATGTACGGCGGACTGATGGGAGAACCGCGCCGTACAAACATGGGCCTTACCTACCTCAACCCTTCCAGCGAACAGTTTAATCCGTATTGGGTGGTTTCTTCCATGCTGGGACTGGCTGGCGGCGGTATCATGTTCACCGCGGGATTGTTATATTTCATTTCATTCTTCGGCACCTGTTTGAGAAAGAGAACTTCCGAGCCGGCAGTCGATTTCCCGGTTAGTGAAACATTGCATGAAGAGCGCCGAATACCGTTGCTGGACAGCTTCAAGCCCTGGCTGGCCATTATGGGACTCATCATTTTCCTCACTTACGTACCTGCTATTACAGACGCCATCAATAATACCAACCGCAAGGCACCACCCTACCGTCCGGGTGACCCAACACCGGTAGTACGCAATCAATAATATGCCGCAACGCCTGAACATATTAAAATCCTGGAAAGCCTTTGTGCTTCTCATCGCCGGGCTGCCGCTCGCGGCATACGGCATCGTTCGGCTCGCAGAGAACCACTTCGGGAAGCTGCCCTATTTCGCGGCCAATAATGAGCGGGTGAACAGTGCGGCCGATGCTGCAGCACCGGGGTCTTTCACATTTACAACGGCAGGAGGCAATCCTACGGTGAGTAACAGCTGGAAAGGCCGCATCAACGTGGTGAATTTCTTCTTTACCTCATGCCCGGTGATTTGCCCGGCTATGATGAGGGAGATGAAGCAAATACAGGAAAGCAGGAACGATGTGCAATTAATCTCCATAACGGTTGACCCTGCGCATGACACACCTCAAAAGCTTCAGGCCTACTCCGCCAAAACCGGTTATGGGAAAGGTAACTGGCAATTGCTCACCGGAGAAAAGCAGGAGTTGTACCGGTTTGCCCGGAAAGGAATGTATGTAACCGCCACAGAGGGCGATGGCGGACCGGAAGATTTCATTCATAGCGACCGCCTTATACTTCTTGACAATAATCTGCACATCCGCGGATACTACAGCGGCACGTCTCCCAAAGAAGTGCAGCTTCTGCTGGATGATATTAAAAAACTGCAACATGAACGTTAAAGGTATTGTCCTCCTCGTGATATGGCTCTCGCCTGTTCTGCACCTCACTGCCGCCGATACGGAAGAAGGTAAAAAACTCTTTCAGGCACGGTGTGCTTCCTGCCACAACGTACAGAAAAAGCTGACCGGGCCTGCATTGGCCGGAGTAGATACAAGGTATCCCGAAGAATGGATTATCCGGTTCGTAAAATCCTCCCAAAGCATGATCAAAACCGGAGACGCTGCCGCCCTGGCCATCTTCAACGAATATAACCAGGTGGTAATGCCCGACCACCCGGACCTCATCGATGATCAGGTACGTTCCATCATCGCCTTCGTGAAGCAGGAAGCGGCCGCTGCTCCCAAAGATGATGCTCCCTTTCCCCGTCCGGGTCACCTCATGCCCGACCTGATGCCCCTGAGCATTTACAATTTCCCCTTCATGATCGCCTATGTACTGCTGATCGTAGTGATCGTACTCCTGCTTGTTTTCCTCGTGAATATCAAAAGCATCGAAAAGAAGATGCATGAAAGCAACGGGGAGGACGTATGAGGAGAAATACCCGTCTCGCCTTCGCCCTCCTGCTGATTGCGGCAGGCTCCATTATCTGGTACCTCTGTGGGTACCGCCAAAACCTTTTGTATGATATTCCGGCCCTGCTCCTGATCTCGGGAGGATGGGTAATGCTGGGAATGCTTTGCTTTGGTTCCGTCTGGAAAGTGGATGCAGCACGTTACCTGCCAGACCGCCGTAACCGGTTCCGCGGACGGAGGATACTGCTCCTTGTAGCCATAGCCCTGCTGATCGGGGGGAATGCTTTCTGGGCAGACAAGGCATCCGACAGGCTGGCCGCCTCCTGGCTACAAGGTCCGTTAGTAGCTGTTACTGCCAAGGTATTAAAAGTAAAAATGGAAGAAGAACGGCAACAATACTTTTACGAAACCATCATTCGTTACCGGGCAGGCACCCGGGAAATGGAGGAAACATTTAAAAGCACCCGGCACTACAACCCCGGTGATAATGTACAGATATCCTATTCTGCAGAGCATCCGGAGGTATTCCGGGTGGAAGGCCGAAGATGACGGCTGGAGGCTTTAGCCCTACGGTCCGTGGGAAATTTGACAGGGATTCTGAAGAAACGGGGCAGTTTGCATCAAAATTAGTAGTGTTATGCTGATATTGATGATAGTCCTGGGTGTGAGGAGATGGTTGCAGAAAAACGGCCACCGGTTCATAAAACAACAGTAGCCATTGCTGCCGGAAGCTGCTTACTCCAAATTTCCGTAACTTCATATCCACCCCAAAAACCCATCATCCAATGGCTACCCCATCACTCGCACCGGGCCAGGCCTCTCCGAAAAGCGCCAGGCCTTTCTTCGGTAATACTCCCGAATCCACACCTCCTTTCTTTACACCTGCCCCTCCTTCCGTCCAGAAACAGGATGCTCCAGATGCACCTAAAAAAGAGAAGGAAGACGATGTGCCCATCTCATTCGGATCTATGGAAGTCTTCTGCCAGATCTTCGATGACCTTATCATCAACTGGCCTAAAAGATGGCAGCAGTCTTATCAGTCTGCCAAAAAGAATGGTGGCACCACCCTGTTTGATCCTAAGTTTGGGCAGGAACTTATCAGCAAAGAAATTATGTCGCTCTGGAACATTTTCTATGCCATCCAGCTCCAGGCCGGCTCACCCTATAAAGACAAAGTAGATTTCTCCAAAGGCCTTGAAATGGCCGAACAGCTTACCGGCGTTTCCAGTACATGGATCAACCTGGCATCTATTGCCCTTCACATGGATATGGAAAAGTACCTCGGTGAAAAGATCCCGGTATATGCCAAACGCAACCTTGGTGTGTTCCTCATTTCCGGTGCCCTGCTGCAAAGCGGCCTTGTTGGTCTCAACGCCCTCATGGGCAGTGAGCTCAACTTCACCTCCCTGCTTGGCCCTGCCACTAAAAAATGGACTGCTCCACCTGCTGGATTCGCAAGACCTTTTGTTCTCGACAATATACCTGACGACCGCTGGCGGGCCCCCTTCTATCAGCCACCCAAAGCCTTCGAACTGAAGTATTCCGGAACCGACGAGAAAGCGGAAGAGAAAAAGCTGAGCCTCGGGCTGGGCTTTAACCTCGCTTCTGCACTTGGCAAATACCCCACAGACGAAAAAGATAAGGCGAAATACAAAGGCCCGGAGTTCTTCCCCTACTTCCAGTATTCCCACTCCTCACCTATAGAAGGCAAGCCCGAGCCTAAAGAACAGCATAAGTTCATGCTGGGTGCGTATGGTGGTGATAAAGGGATGTACGGACTCCTCGAAGGCGGCGGCCGCTTTAATGGCGACCAGCTCCTGGAAGGATACGGCCGGGCGGGTTTCTCCATGCGTAATTTCGGTAAGCTGTCCCTGCTCGACCTTTCCGGGGAAGCTAATTACCGGCCCGATGCGGAAACACCCTGGCGCGGAAGGCTCAACGCCGGTGTCAATTTCAATATCCTCGATTCTAATAAATACGATTTTAAATTCGGCGCTGCAGGCGGAGTGCTCCTGCCTGGCGGCGGACAACCCGGTGCGGCAGACTTCCGGACCAATCTCTCCTTCATGCATAAATACGCTGCAGAAGGCTTCCCACAACCACTAAAAACCGGTGTGGACTTCACCTTCAATTACGGAAAACAAGACCCTTTCAGCGCACAGTCCCCTAATATGATGGGCATGCAGGGCAGGCTTACGTTCTTCGATATGTTCAAAACAGGATTGGAGTATTATAAAATCAACCAGACGGATGACAAACTGCCTTCCAACGATCTGCGGTTCTTCATGGCGGTAGATTTTGCTCCTGCATTGGTGAAACTGACGGGTAAATAACCGGCATGAAACATTCTGCCATCCCGAAGCGTTAATTCTTCACTATGCTGTCTTCTATCCTCGACAACGATTTCTACAAATTCACTATGCAGCAGGGCGTTACCAGGCTGTTTCCATACGCCCGTGCGCGTTACCGTTTCATCAACCGGGGCAAGCACTCCTTTCCTCCCGGATTTGCCGATGCCCTGCGTAAAGCCATAGATGAAATGGCGGGCCTGCAGCTCACCCGGAAAGAAAAGCAATTCCTCCAGATCACCTGCCCTTACCTCGACCCCGTATATCTCGACTTCCTCGAAGGCTACCGCTACAACCCGGAAGAGGTTCATATCTCACAGGAGGGCGATCAGCTGGAAGTAGGTGTGGAAGGACTATGGTACCGGACCATACTCTGGGAAGTACCCGTTATGTCGCTTATCTGCGAATTGTATTACATGCTGAACCATGCAGAAAGGATCTCTAACGAAGCCATTCTGGATAATACCCGTCAAAAAATTGAGCAATACCGCCGGCTGGGGGTAACCGTAGCGGAGTTTGGCACACGGCGGCGGTATTCCTATAAAGTGCACAAACTGGTAGTGGAAGCGCTGAAGCAATATGGCACCGGCTCCTTTATCGGCACCAGCAATGTGCACCTTGCCATGATGTTTCAGACAAAGCCCATTGGCACCCATGCCCATGAATGGTTCATGTTCCATGCCGCGCGTTTCGGGTTTAAAATGTCGAACGCCACCGGATTGCAGAACTGGGTGGATGTGTATCGTGGCGATCTTGGCATTGCTTTGTCTGACACCTATACCACCGATGTTTTCCTCCGGCAGTTCGATAAAATGTATTCCAAACTGTTTGACGGCGTGCGGCACGATAGTGGCGACCCGCTGGAGTTTGCTGATAAAGTGATCCGGCATTACAAAGACATGGGTATCGATCCGCTCAGTAAAACCATCATCTTCTCCGATGGGCTGAACGTGGAGAAGGTAGCCCGCATTGCGGAACATTGCAGAGGGAGGATCGGCATGTCTTTCGGGATAGGCACCAGTTTAACGAACGACGCAGGACCCGAAGCCATGAACATCGTCATCAAAATGACGGCTACCAGTCCGCATAACGGTGAATGGACAGAAGTTGTAAAACTGTCTGATGAACCGGGTAAATACACCGGCAGTGAAGAGATGATCCGTCAGGCGAAGCTGGTATTGGGTATTGGTAATACGTAAAAATGCTAATTTTGGAGGATGATGGATACACGCGCTTACCTCGATGCACATTTCCCGCAGTTTGAAGAAGAGCTGAAAGAAGAACTGGCTGCTGTTGCAGAGGTTCGCCATATTCCTGCCGGCGAGCCGCTCATGCGTACGGGGCAAAACATCCGGTCTACCGTACTGGTAGCGGAAGGCCGCCTCAAACTCTACCGCGAAGGCCAGGATGAAGGGGAGATATTCATGTATCATCTCGAACCTGGTAATGCGTGTGCCCTTTCCATGGTTTGCGGTACGCAGCAGGAAACGAGCGGTGTAATGCTGAAAGCCATTGAAGACAGCATCGTGATCCTCATCCCTGTTACTTCCATGGAAAACTTCATGCAGCGTTACAAAGGCTGGTACAACTTTGTGGTGGAAACCTACCGCAACCGTTTTGAAGAACTCCTCACCCTCATCGATCATATAGCTTTCCGGGCTATGGATGAGCGCCTCGTTTATTACCTCGACACCCAGCGTCAGAAATCAGGCTCGTCCAAACTCCACATTACCCACGGCGAAATCGCCACTGACCTTAACTCTTCCCGCGAAGTGATCAGCCGGCTGCTGAAAAAGCTGGAACAGCAGGGGAAAGTGAAAGTACACCGCCAGTATATCGAGATATTGTAACGGTGACCAAGGTCACCATTATTGCCGCCGCCATACCTGAATTTTGCAGTATCAAAAACCAACTGCATGGAATGGACAGGTTACATAGCGGCGATATTCATTGGTATATCCCTGGGATTAACGGGTAGCGGAGGCTCCATCCTCACGATGCCCGTGCTCGTTTACCTGTTCCGCCTTGAACCGGCCATCGCTACCACTTACTCGTTATTCATTGTGGGCAGTACCAGTCTTGCCGGTGCAGCGGGCAGTTACCAGCGCCGGGAGCTTTCACTGGGTACCGGTATTTTATTCGGGCTTTCAAGCGTGGCGGCAGTATTGCTGACACGGCATTTCGTGTTACCGGCTATTCCGGAACAACTTTTCAGCATCGGGGCCCTGGCCGTATCCCGTGATATGGCCATGATGTTACTCCTTTCGTTGCTTATGCTCATTTCCGCGTGGTCAATGATCCGCGGCCGGGAGGCCGATGGAACAGCGGTAATGCCCGGTAAATGGCTTCTACTCGTTTATGGGGCAGGAACCGGTATGGTTACGGGCCTACTGGGCGCCGGGGGAGGCTTTTTGCTTATTCCCGCACTGGTAAACCTGCTGAAGATGCCACTTCGTACCGCCACAGGTACCAGCCTGTTCATTATCGCACTGAATGCGCTGGCGGGCTTTGCGGGCGACCTCGGCCATTACCCGCTCCAGTGGCCCCTGTTGCTGACACTTACCGCCCTTGCGCTTGCAGGCATGGCCGCCGGGAGCAAGCTGGCACTACACATACCTTCTTCCGGCCTGCGTAAAGGGTTTGGATGGTTCATCCTCGCCCTCGGCATTTTTATCATCGTCAAAGAACTATTCATATGATAGCATTTTTCCAACAACCATGGCCATGGTATGTGGCCGGGCCGCTTATTGGCCTCCTTGTACCGGCATTGCTCCTTACCAGCAACAAGACATTCGGTATCAGCTCCAACTTCCGGCATATCTGCGCAGCCTGTGCGCCGGGGAACATCCCTTTCTTCAAGTACAACTGGAAGCAGGAATCATGGAACCTGATATTTGCCCTCGGTATCCTTGCCGGTGGGTGGATAGCGGTATCTTTACTGGGAAATGGCCAGCCGGCCAGCATCCATCCCAATCTCGCGGCAGATCTGGCAGTATATGGCATCCATCCGGAAACGGCGATGGTTCCGTCTTCCCTGTTCGGGATTGATCAGTTGTTTACCCTTCGCGGACTGATCCTTATGGTAGGCGGTGGTTTACTCGTGGGCTTCGGCACACGCTACGCCGGAGGATGTACCAGCGGGCATTCCATCATGGGCCTTTCCAGCCTGCAATGGCCCTCGCTTGTAGCCACCATGGCATTTATGGCCGGAGGCTTCCTCATGGCCAACTTCATCCTCCCACATTTGCTCGCACTTTAACTACTTAATATCATGAAATATCTGAAATACCTTCTTTTTGGCATCCTGTTCGGCATCATTCTCGTAAAAGCGGAAATGATCAGCTGGTTTCGCATTCAGGAAATGTTCAGGCTGGAATCCTTTCACATGTATGGTATCATCGGCAGTGCCGTATTTACCGGCATTCTTTCTGTCTGGCTCATCCGCCGGTTCAACATTAAAACCATCCATGGGGAAACGGTGGTGATACCGGAAAAGAAATTCAACAAGGGGCAGATCTATGGCGGTTTGCTCTTCGGGCTTGGATGGGCGATGACGGGTGCATGTCCCGGACCGCTTTTTGCACAGGCAGGTACGGGCGCCGCCGCAGTGATCGTCACTATCCTCAGCGCCATTGCGGGAACATGGCTGTATGGGCGTTTCCGGGAGAAACTCCCCCATTAACGCATGTATGAAATCAGTTTTGGCAATGACGGTGGTCAATGCACAGGGAAATGAATTTGAGGACCTTTGCAATGTGATCGCAGTCACCCAGCCAGCCAGGACTTATTCCGAAATTTGTAAAAAGAAAAGCAATGAAGATCAAACAATTCGAAGATAAAGCACTCGCACATTACTCATATGCCATCACCGGACCAAATGGTACCGTATTGATTGACCCGAGCCGCGACCCGCTCCCCTATCTGGAGTATGCCGCGTCCGAAAACTCATCCATCACCGGCGTTATTGAAACCCACCCTCATGCAGACTTTGTAAGCAGTCACCTTGAACTGCATAAAGCCGTTGGGGCCACGCTGTATTGTTCCCGCATCCTGGGAGCCACATACCCCCATACCACATTCGATGAAGGAGACACTATCGATTTGGGTGGCGGTGCCGTTTTAAAGGCCCTTAATACCCCCGGCCATTCGCCGGACAGCATTTCCATCGTACTGGAAGAAAACGGCCTTCAAACGGCCGTATTCACCGGAGATACCTTGTTCATTGGCGACTGCGGCAGGCCGGACCTCCGTGAGAACACCGGCACTGTTTCCGCCAAACGCGAAGCCCTCGCCGCAGACATGTATCATTCACTTCGTAATAAACTCATGACGCTGCACGATGATGCAGTGATATACCCCGCACACGGCTCCGGCTCCCTCTGCGGCAAAAGCCTCTCCTCCAATCCATCCGCCACTATCGGCGAAGAAAAACGCACGAACTGGTCGCTGCAGGAAATGACACAGGAAGAATTCGTGAAAGCGCTGCTCTCCGACCAGCCTTTCGTACCTAAATACTTCACTTTCGATGTATCCATCAACCGCACCGGGGCGGAGGATCTCGAAATAGCATTGAAAAGAGTACCCGGCTGCTCAATGTCATCCGCACTGATCATTGATACGCGGCCGGAAAAAATATACAAGGAAGGCCACATCCCCGGCGCCATCAACCTTCAGGAAGGTGGTAAGTTCGAAACATGGCTGGGCAGCATAGTATCTCCCAGTGAGCCTTATGTGCTGCTGGCGGGCGATGATGCATGCCTTGGCCGCGCGGTATACAGAACTGCCAGGATCGGTTACGAATCTTTCATCGCCGGTACCGGTATTACCAAAGGCGGCACTGCCGTTACACCCGCGCTGGATGTGGAAGCTTTCCGTGCCAAACCCGATCACTATACGATCGTGGATGTAAGAAACGCCGGAGAAACTGCCGAAAAGCAGCTTTTCAAAGACGCTATCGCCATCCCGCTGCACCAGCTCCGTGAGCGCACAAGGGAAATCCCAACGGGTAAACCCATTGTAGTGCATTGCGCAGGTGGTTACCGCAGTGCGGCAGGCAGCAGCATAGTAGCTGCGGCATTGCCGGAAGCAACCGTATTCGATCTGGGGGAAGCAGTAAAAACATTCCAGGGCTAACGCCCATACGCATCAGGTTAAGACAGGGCTGGTTCTTTTGGGCCGGCCTTTTCATTTACCCCTGCATGAAGTTTTTCACGAAGCGGTAACCGTTCTCAAAGAAGAGGTTCTCCGCAAATTGATTTACATCCAGATCCCGATACCAGCCCGATGCATCTTCCAGTTGTGACAGATACCCCCGGAAGTCGGTACGGATATAACGCTTCAGCCGCTCCATGTCTTTTACACCCGGCATGGTGATAAATGGATTGATAAGCCCGTCGAAATCACTGCCTATGGTGATGTGCTGAATGGATTTGCTCAGCGGGATGCCTGCATGCAGACAGGTTTGCAGATAATGTTTGAGGTGCAGGAAGATGTGATCGTAATACCAGCGCTCCTGCTTACTCTGATCCCCCCAGTTGGCATGCAGCTTTTCTACGGTGAGGCAGGCCATAGGGTTCACTTTCTGACGGAATTTTCCAAGGTCTATGTTTAACGCATCCCATTCCGCCAGAGAAATAAAATCGGTATCTACCACAAAGTCGCCATCCAGCCTGCCGTCTACATCCGCATCGAAAGGATCCACGTATCCGAGGATGCGGCGGTCCATGGAAAGACCGATCATTCCCCCGTGCGCCACGATCCAGGCAATCTCTTCATCGAACAGGTTAATGGTGGTCATGTTAAAAGTGGGGGCACAATCCTGCGAGGGTACACTGTCTGCCGCTATGGATTTCGCCATTTCCACTCTTACCACCGGACCCTCCGCACGGGCGAGGCTCATGTATTCCGGCCAGGACCCGAATGGTATGCCGGTGAAGCCCGCATGGGTGCAGAGCAATGGCATGGGAGCATGCAGCGTAATATCGCCGTTACCATCTACCGCCTCCATCAGATCGCGGCGCGATTTGTAGCTCATATGCTTCAGATCGGGATGTATGCCACGGTCGAACAGTGCCTGCGCAATATCGTATCCATCGGGCCGCATACCATTACCGGTCGGGAAAAACGGAGCGGGGTTCGTGAGCTGGATACCGAAAGCATGATTGCAGAGGCTCGATTGCTGCATATGCGTAAGGTTTATGGCCAGAATGGGAATATCCCGTGCCAGCAGGGTATCGAGGTTATCGATGATCTCCGTAACGGGAAAGAACTTGCCATCACCCGTCCGGTTAACACTGTCTACAAAAGAATGGCATCCTTCCACCACAAAAAATATGTTGATCTTATCTGTTGGCAGCCCGTTGGCAAATGTGTTACGGGTAATGATGTTAAAGATATTGCTGTTATCCAGATAGGCATTCAGCGTGCGGTTAACGAGGAAATCGGTAAATGCTTTATAGTCGTTCAGCACGATCTTCTTCAGCAGCGGCTCCGACAGTTTATGCTGCGAGCCCGTGCGCAGATGTTGCCGGAGTGGTATTACTTCTGCCGCGAGGTAGCTTTCCATACTGTACAGCACTATTCCCAGCAGCACCCCTTCAGGGTATTGTGCCAGCTGGGAAGGGTGGATCTGCGACTGGATGATATTAGGAATGTCTGTACACTGCGTTTGCAGCACTTTCACTTCATTGCGGCCCAGCATGTCAGTAACGCTGCCGGTTTCGCTGAAAAGCTGTTTCAGGATGGGATGGGTGTGAAAATCAAAGTATTGCATGACTGAGGGGTTTGTAAACGGGGTCAGGAAACGACGATACGTGGCTGATGGGGCTGCTGTTACGGGGCTATGCTTCGGACTATGTAATTTAAGGAAATTTTACATGCAGACGGGCGGTGGGCGTATGCAGAACATAAAAAAAGCTGCCGGCACCTGAAGGATGCCGGCAGTGAATAATAAGGTGGGAATAAGCTATACAAATGCGCTGAACCCGGTAATGGCGCGCCCAACGATGAGGGAGTTGATCTCTTTAGTGCCTTCGTAGGAGTAGATGGCTTCCGCATCGGCCACAAAGCGGGCAACGTTATATTCGAGCAGGATACCGTTCCCTCCCATTACTTCGCGGGCACGGCTCACGATATCGCGGGTACGGAGGGAGCAGAACACCTTGGCCAGCGAAGCGTGCTCGTCCTTTAGCAACCCCTGATCCTGCAGTTCCGATAATCTGAATACGAGCGACTGCATGGCGGTGAGGTTCGACAGCATTTCCACGAGGTGGTTCTGAATAAGCTGGAACGAGGCAATGGGCTTCCCGAACTGTTTCCTTTTACGGGTATAATCCAGGGCGTTCTCATAAGCACCACGTGCGCAGCCTACCGCCATCCATGCCACGCCGGCACGGGTCATCTGCAGTACGCGGGCTGTATCCCGGAAGGAATTGGCTTTCTGCAAACGGTCTTTTTCCTCAACCACACAGTTCTCCATGGTAATGAGACCGTTTTGCACGATGCGCAGCGCCATTTTCCCTTTGATCTTATCTACTTTGAAACCGGGCGTTCCTTTACGCACCAGGAATCCTTTCACTTCCCCGTCTCCCAGGTCTTTAGCCCAAACAACGGTAACATCTGCAAAGGGAGCGTTGCCGATCCATTTCTTCTGGCCATTCAGCACCCATCCGTCGGCAGTTCTTTGGGCGGTAACGGTTAGTCCGCCCGCAGCACCGGAGCCAACCTCTGGCTCCGTAAGGCCAAAAGCGCCTATCGTTTTGAACTGCTGCATGCCGGGGAGCCATTCCTGCTTCTGTTCTTCAGAACCGCACAGGTAGATCGAGCCCATGGCAAGACCGCTCTGCACTCCGAAGAATGTGGCGATGGAAGCATCCACCCTCCCCATTTCCATGGCAATAATGCCTTCCATAAGGAACGATTTGCCGGGGCATCCATAACCGTCATACGTGAGACCGCATACATTCAGCTCCGCGAATTTGGGGATCACCTCAAAAGGGAAATCATCATGCAGCCAGTAATTATTCACGACCGGGGCTATTTCCCGCTCCATAAACTCGCGGACCTTCAGCTGCAACGCCCTGTCTTCATCGCTCAGGCGGAGGTGCAGCTCATAGAAATCCGCATTGATTTCCGGAAGTACTTTTTCCTTCTTCCCTCCTTCCATCATTTTCATCAATCCTTTCAGCTGCTTGTCGTCCAGTTTCGAAAAGCCTTCCATTACCTTTTGGAGATCCACTTTCTTCGACAGTTTGCTGAGCTGTTCGAAGTCGATGGTTTTGAACAGGCGGTAAGCCTGCCGGATCTTTTCTAACGTTCCTGCCATGATATGTCGGTTTTATTAGTTGCTATTTATCTGCCCGGAGTATCATTTCCTCTATGAATGCTTCGCCGCCATTGGTTTCCGTCCGGATCACCATGGTGCTTTCCAGCATTTTGGAAATGGGGCATGCTTTCGCGATCTGCAACAATCGTTCCCTTTGTTCCCGGGTTGTATCTGCATGGAAATACACGTCCCGGTCAATAACGGAGATCAATGTACCGTCGGTTACTTTTTGAGAAAGATTGCAGTTAACGCTGATATTGGGGATATCCCACCCTTTGCGGTCGATGTACATCCGTAAGGTAGCGAGGGTGCAGGAGGCGAGGGAAGAAAGGAAAAGCGTGAATGGATCGGGGCCGCTATCCTGCCCGCCGGACTTCTCCGGTTCATCAGCGATGAACGTACCGTTCCGCCATTCTATCACACAGCGGTATTTCACTTCTCCGATGGTGCCGCGCACCGGTTTCTCCATTTTGTACTGCATGCTGCAATTTACGGCTTATAAGGCAGTTGTGACAATACTTACATCCTGCCTGTTGATGCCGCCGTCAATCCGGGAATTGCGTTTTATCGATCTTAGGAAGAATGCGGAGGGCGTTTTTGTAGTAGACCTTCTTCAGGATATTATCCGAAAGGCGGAGGCCGTACATGCGCCAGAAAGCGTGGTACTTCTTGTGATAGGGAAAGTATTCATCGCCGGTTTCCAGTACACGGAAATAGGTTTCGTATTCTTCGGGCACCCAGGAATCTTTACCGAACAGTATCCTGTCCTGATACTTCTCGAAGAATGCGCGGGCCATCTGCGGCTGGCGGCCCAGCTCTGCTATTACCGCACCAAATTCCACCACAATATTGGGCATCTGATCCATCAGCTTACCCAAATGCGCCAGGTCATTGGCGTACCAGCCAAAGTGCGCGTCTATGAAAGTTGTTTTAGGATGCTTTTTAAACATACGGTGCTGCTCACCGATAAGGGTTTCCCACGGTGCAGGGTTATCGGGCCCGCGTTTACGGCCGGGATGGGTCACTATTTCCATCCAGCGCTCGTTATGCTCATCTGCAGGGTCCCAGAAAGGCTTGGGATCGGCGGTGTGGATGAGAACCGGCATTTTCAGTTCGCCACATTTAGCCCAGATGGCATCGAGGCGCGGGTCATCCACTGCTACGCGGTTGCCTTTGTTATCTTTCACACTGAGGCCCAGGTTCTTGAACACTTTCAGCCCGCCCGCTCCTTCGCGTGCATCCTGCTCCAGCTGGGCTACTGCTTTGGCGGTCCAGCCTTCTTCACCGATGCCGCTGAAATTGATATTGGCGAAAACGAGGAAGCGTTTGGGTGCATTGGCTTTGATGCTGCTGGTCATTTCCTTCAGTCCGCTGCCGTAGCCGCCGCTGAGGTTCACCATCACTTTCATATTGAGTGCGTCCATGGATTTGGCGAGGCGTTCGAGGGAGGCGCCGTCCATATTCCGCTGGTGATTGTGTACGTCGATGAAAGGGTATTTGGCACGGGGCACCCGGTGCTCCGGCACTTTCAGTGTGGATACGGGATCATACTTTTCGAAATCCATTTTCTGCTGCCCGAGTGCCGTGGAGGCGATCAGGAGGCAGCCGGCGAAGGCATAAGTTCTGAGCATAAGCGTGAAGGGTAAGATAGTCAGCTAAATCTACACAATACCGGCGAATGTGCAAGCCGGAAATGACGAGCGGCAGCTCAGGGAGCATCCGGCAGCGGGTCTGCAGTGGCAGGCTTTGCAGGATCATATATGGCCACCCCTACTCTTGAATCCGCGCATCCGTAATACAGATACCATTTCCCGCCATAATACGCCATCCCTTCTATGAACACGGTACCATCGCGGTACTGGCCACTTTTCTCGAATGGCGCCATGGGCCGGAGGAACGGTACATCCAGCCGGGCAATTACTTTAGTAGGGTCAGCAGCATCAAACAGCACCTGTCCTGCACAATATGCATTGGCGTTGAAGCGGAGGTCGCGGCCGGTATTGGATTTATTCTTACCATTATAGAGGAGCAGTATGCCGGAAGAGGTTTTAATTGCCGGGGGACCGCATTCCGTCAGGTCACTGTCGAAGTAACCATTACGCGGACGGATGAACGATATTAAAGTTCCGGCGGTATCCGTTACCGGCTCCCAGTCGGTGAGGTTATCGGACCAGGCCCCATGCACGCCACGCTCTCCCCAGTACATGAAGTACCTCCCGTTCACTTTGGCAATTACCTGTTTACCATTTTTTATCTCCGTAACGAGCGAAGCGGATTTGCTCCACGACTTGTTAAACTTACCATCATAAGCCTGTTCAAAGGCAGGCCCGTGCTTCTCCCAGTGTATGAGATCGCGGGAGGTGGCCACGCCCAGCCGGGCGATGGTGCGGTTCCATTGGGTATAGAGCATCACATACAACCCTTCTTCGGTGACCGCCACACGCGGGTCTTCACATCCTCCGGGCCATTCATTCGCCTGCTGACTGTCTGCAGCCGGGTACATTACCGGCACGCGCATCCTGTCGAACGTAATACCGTCGGTACTTACGGCATGCCCGATGCGGGAGGTGCGATGGCCGATCTTTATCCCGGATTTATCTTCCGCACGATACAACAATACAATGCGCCCGTCTTTCACCGCTGCGGCGGGGTTAAAGGTATCGTTCGACTGCCAGGCAACGGAATCTTCATTCATGGGGCACCAGAACCGGATAAGGCTGTCTGGAGATATAACAGGGTTACGACCCTCCGGGCGCACAAAGCCCCCCATGGCCCATGCGGGCAAACGGTGCTGGGCAATAGCCGGCCGGAGTATTAACAGCAGTAAAAGTGTGGATAGGATACGTGGAATTTTCATAATCCTGAATATACAAAAAACCCGGAGGATGTTTCATCTTCCGGGTTTCAGGGAACGGCTATTGGATAGCATCAACCCGCGCGCCGGCTTTCCTCTTCGCTGCCCGACTTCCGTTCGCGGGCACCTTCCACTTTGGAGTTACCGAAGCGGTAGGTGAAGGTAACATTCAGCGTACGGTTTTGCCAGCGGTTGTTTACCTGCAGGTATACGTTGTTGAAATCTGCAGTACCCTTAAAGCGGGCCGAAGCAAAGATGTCGTTCACACTTACCTTCAATGTTCCTTTCTTCTTCATCACCGTTTTCTGTACACCTGCGTTGGCGGCCCACATCGGTTCAGAACGCCAGATGCCGTATACGTTAGGTGCTTCATACCAGCCGCTCAGCTCTATCTTGAAATCTTTCGGGAGCGTAAAAGTATGGGTAGTATTGAAATGCCAGGAAAGGCTTTTGGTAGTAAAGTTACCCAGCGAATCATTGATCCAGTATTGGTTGTGGTAAATAGAGGCGTTGGTATTGGCGTTCCACCATTTGGTGAAATCTACGGGTACACTCACTTCAAAAGAAATATTCTTGCGTGTGCCCAGGTTACGGGAAGTACTGGTGGTTACTTTCGTTTCGTTGTTCAGCATCAGGTATTCATCAATCACATCATTGGTTTGTGTATACCCTGCCGTGAAAATGTATTTGTTCTTAAAGGTGTAGGAGAGTTCTGTGTTATGTGTATACTCAGGCGTGAGGTAGGAGTTACCGCGGAAGAAAGTGTATTTGTCGAGGAAGAACATGAACGGGTTTAACTGTCCATAACCCGGACGGTTGATGCGCTTGTTGTAGGTAAAGCCCATCTTGTTATTGTCGTTGAACTTATAATCTGCCGTGAAGTTGGGAAAGAAATCGAGGTAGTAACGGCGGATGCGGTTCTTCAGCGAAATCGAATTTGCATCGGAAGTAGTGTGTTCCACCCTGAGTCCTGCAGTGAGGTCTACCTTCTTCCAGTTCTTCTTCAATGTGGCATAACCAGCAATTACATCTTCGCGATATACGAACTGATCGTATTGAGAAAGCACGGGTTTGTATGAACCGCTAATGAGGGAATCCAATGCCATGTTGTTTTCGGTCTCTACGAAGCTTGCTTTGGCACCTGCTTCCAGTTTAAATGACTTTGTAATGGCCTGTACCCAGTCGGCCTTAATACTGCGGATCTCGATATGGGTAAATGGCAATGTACGCAGACCGCTTTTGTTAAGGATCATACCATCATTCACGCGGCGCATGCTGTCGGACAGATACGTATACATGCGGTTGTAGAACTTCGCATAATCCGCATCCATGCTAAACTCCGAACCCAGTGTATCCATCTTCAGTTTGTAGTTCAGGTTAGCGGAGATACCGCGGAAACGATTGTTACCTACCACATCGGAATAGAGTATAGAATCGGCCGGCTTACCGGGGTCCATTACTTCTGTGGCGCTGGGGGCAGAGCGCCAGAAAGCGTTGGCGTAACCGTTCACCATCACACCGATGGTTTGCTTGTCGTTCACGAAATAATCAAAGCCAACTTTACCGGAACGGTTGAGGAAATCGTTCTTCTGTAATACACTCTGACGGTAATGCAGCGGATCATCTCCACCGGTCCGGCGGTTCAGTTCCCGGGTATTGAATCCCTGACGGTCGCCCCAGTTGAGGTTCCCGAAGGCATTGAATTTTTTGGTTCTCCAGTTAAGCGTGAGTCCGGTGCTGTAATAGAAATACCTGCCTACACCGCCGGAAAGGCTTACGGAGCCATTGAAGCCGGTGAGCTGACCTTTTTTGGTTTTTATATTGATGATACCGGATGAGCCTGCGGCATCATATTTCGCACCCGGACTGGTAATAATCTCAATAGCAGAAACCCCTTCCGCGTTCATGCTTTTCAGCAGTTCTGCGAGGGCTTCATTGGAAAGGTATGTAAGCTTCCCGTCGATCATTACGGTTACGCCCTGTTTGCCTTTCAGTACGAGGTTATCGTCTTTATCCACGGTAACACCGGGAGCGCGGCGCAGGAGGTCCAGCACGGTGTTGCCTGCAGCAGCCACACTGCCTTCCACGTTGAGGATGGTTTTACCTTCCGCACGTTCTATAAAAGGTTTCTGCGCAGTTACTTCCACGCCCTTCAGGCTTTTGGGAGCAGTTTGCAGCGCGAGGGTTTTGAGGGTGATATTGTTCTCCTGCACATGAAACACTTCCGTGCGGGCAGGGGTATATCCCATTTGTGAAGCTTCGATGAAATACTTACCGGGGTTCACGGATTCAAACTGGATCTTACCGTCGGTATCACTCATCTGGCCTTTAACGAGCGAGGAGTCTGTTGCCTTCTTTACCACTACGCTGGCGAAAGGAAGGGGGCTGCCGGCAGCATCAGTGACTTTGAGGTAAATGTTTCGTTGTGCATACGCGGTAACGTATGAACACACCAGCAAGGTCAACGTGAGGAGAATGGAGCGGAGTTGCATAAACAAGGTAAAATAGTTGCTGAAAAGGTTGATATCAAAGGTCGGATGGATGTTCGGATTTCAACTCCCGCTCATCCCAAACCTGCGCCACTGGATTATTTCAGTAGAAATACGTAGTGCAGCGCATACCTCATAAAGACGATATCCCCTGCCGAAAGTTGCAGGTGTATGACGGGTGGCTGAAAGGCAACATGAGTGGCAGGAAAACACAGGGCACCGGCAAACGTTTGCCGGTGCCCTGTGAACTGAGGTAAGACCACCTGATTAAACCGATATATGCAATTGATTTACAGCTTTAGATTGTTGGGCAACTGGCCGGATACACCCGGCTTTGCTACAAAAAGATCACCGGCAGAGGGGTATTGTGCCAGATCCGTTTCCTTCGCGGCAGTGGTGATGAGTAGTGTCTGCAGATCTTCCCCCCCGAAGCAGCAGGCCGTTGCATTCGGAACAGGTACTTCGATAAAACCAATTTGCTCCCCTGTTGCAGGGTTCCACCTCCCTACCCCATGCCCGCCCCAGATAGCGATCCAGAGCATGCCTTCCGCATCGCAGGTCATGCCGTCGGGTAAACCCAATGAAGGTGGAATGGTGATGATAGTGCGCTCATGCTGCAGTGTACCATCGGGGTGATAGTCGAACCCGGTAATGGTACGGGCCAGACTGTCGGTATAATACATCGTTTTCCCGTCGGGCGACCAGGCCATGCCATTGGAGCAGGCTACCTGCGGATAACGCACTTCAGCATGCAGGTCCTTACCGATCAGGTACAGATCTCCGCCGCCGGCACGATGGTCGAATGCGGTGGTACCGATCCAAAGGCGCCCCTGCGCATCCGCTGCACCGTCGTTACAACGCAGCTCCTCCCATTGTAATCCCAAATCTGTAATGGGTGTTTTTTTTCCGGTGAGCATGTTCAGGCGGGAGATGCCTCCCTGTTGTGCGATCACCAGCTCATCCGTACCTGCAGGCAAAGCCAGTGATACGTGATGGCCGGGGGCATAGGTACGCACTTCACCGGTAAGGTGATCACATACGAAGATCTCTCCAGCAGCAATATCTACCCATATCCATCTGTTGTGAACCGCATCCCAGCGCACACCTTCTCCTAATTTTAAACCTGCTTTCCGCCAAAGTGTAGCAGTGATTCTTTCATGCATTTTCATCAGGGCGGAAATTATTAAATAAATCCTTGTCCGCACACATTTTCAGCCAAAATATCCCTATCTTTCGGGTACGTACCCGCAATAACGGGTTATTCCTTCCATGTGTGTGATAACGATTATGTATACCCGATGAAAAAATGGCTTTCTTTTTTGCTGCCGGCAGTCATACCGGCCAGTGTATTTTTGTCCTGTAACGAAGGAGGCAAACGGTTTTCCCAACCCGTTACTGCTGCACTGGAACTGGATTCCGGCATGATAGGCATCTCCACCGTTGCAGAAGGATTGAATGTTCCCTGGGAAATCTGCTGGGGACCGGATGGTAACATCTGGTTCACCGAACAAAGTGGTACGGTCAGTAAAACAGACCCTGCCACAGGCGAAAAGAAACAGGTACTCTCCATTCCGGAAGTGTACCGCCAGCGCTCATTGGGCCTGCTGGGGATGACGGTTCACCCCACCGAACCTTACGTATACCTCGACTATACCACCCGCAAAGCGGACTCTGCCATTGTATCGCGCCTCGTGCGTTACACCCGCGGGAAGGATACACTTACCGATCCAAAGATCCTCCTGGAATTCCCGGGCAACACGGGTCATAATGGTTCCCGCGTACTCGTTGGACCGGACGGTAAAGTATATTTCTCTACCGGCGATGCTGCGCATGATGCATTTGCAGGAGACACGGCATCGCTGAATGGCAAGGTGCTCCGCCTCAATGCAGACGGTTCCGTACCGGCAGATAATCCCTACCCGGGCAACTACATGTGGTCGCGCGGGCACCGTAACATCCAGGGCCTTGCATTCACCGATAACGGGCAACTCTACGCCTCCGAACATGGCGATGCAACGGATGATGAGCTGAACCTCATCCAGAAAGCAGCTTACTACGCATGGCCGCACATCGAAGGGTATGCAGACCGGCCCGATGAAAAGGCCTATGCAGATACCTTTCCCTTCAACCCGCCCGCCAAAGCATGGACACCCACCATTGCCCCCGCCGGTATCAGCTACTACAACCACACCGCTATCCGCAACTGGCAGAACTCGATATTACTCGGTACCCTCAAAGGCGCCAGTCTGCATGTGCTGCAGCTGAACGATGCCCGCGATGCCGTGATAGGTGAAAAGATATACTTCACCCAGCAGTTTGGCCGCATCCGCGACATCTGCGTATCGCCCGAAGGCGATATCTACCTCGCTACCAGCAACCGCGACTGGAACCCCGGAAAGGGCTTCCCCATCCCGGCAGACGACAGGATCATCCGCCTCTCCCCCATCAAGGAATCGAAAGGACTCACCATCCTCCCCGGCCCTGCTGCCCTGCCGGTGGCACCGGTAGCCAAAGGCCCTGCCATCTACAAAAGCTATTGTGAAGCCTGCCATAAGGCAGACGGTAAAGGCGTTGCGGGATCATTCCCGGCACTGGCCCAAAGTAACATTGTAACCGGCAAACCGGAGGCATTGCTCAACATCCTGCTCAATGGCAGTAAATCATCCGCCACGGAGCAGATGCCTGCGTTCAACTTCCTTTCCGACGAAGACATCGCCGCAGTAGCTACCCATATCCGCAGCACATGGGGCAATACGGCGGGCAGTGTTTCCGCCACCGACGTAAAGGCATTGCGCAATCCCGTTAAGTAAATCAGGTACCAACTATACCGCAAAGGGGCTTTCTCTGCATGAGGAAGCCCCTTTGTTATTTTCTCCCGTCCTCCCCAACCGGCATCCCCCCTGTCACCGGATAGGATTACAGTGTAATTTCAGTAAAACCATAGCGCGATTACAGTACGGATACAGCGCTGTTACAGTATGTCTACTGCGCGATTACAGCGCTGTTACAGTATGACTACAGCGCGATTACAGCGCGATTACAGCGCGATTACAGCGCAATTACAGCGCGATTACAGCGCGATTACAGGCCGGTTACGTAGTGAACCAAAAACTACCTAAAACCACCCCCAAGAGGCAAAATGCGACACCCTGTCTGCCCTTTTGCACCGCTTCATCACCGTATGGACCTAATAGTTCCTTAGTAAGACTACAGATCTGTATGAAAGCTGCTTTTACGACGGGGAGCATCATATTCAGAAACTGACTGTTCAAATTAGGTCTAAAGGCAGTGAAAGGCAGTGTAGAGGCAGTCTACCCTTAGTGTAACGGACTTCTAAAGGCAGTGACGAGGCAGTCCGGAGGCAGTAACAAGGCACCCAAGAGGCAGGAATCGACATAAATTCCCGTCGGGCCATGTACTAAAAAATGTTTATAGCTGATAAGGGACCGATCAGCTGCCTGCCCTATTCGGTAAAAGCGATTAATCGCTGCCGGGTGATCACGCCAACCCCTCGCTTACGGGGATCGGTATGATCCAGTTGGGCCATGGAGGCAGTGGATTCCTTCGCGAGCCATTCCACGAATGCCTCCCGCGTGCGGAAGCGAAGCGGCTGGTGCATAACGCCTTTGTACAATTCCCCATAGAGGAAATCCCCGAAATCATCTTTCTCCATCCCCATCCCGCAATATCCTGCACGGCGGTATCCGATGGAACAACCTTCTTCCAGCTTCGCAGCCACCTCCAAAGCCAGCGCTTCACCGAAAGGTACCCTGTCTTTATACATTTCCCGTAAAGAAGGTGTTGAACTCATTGCATTCCGCGATTTGATGCCATGAAAGTAATGGAATACGGATAAAAACTTGCATGAACAGGGTTCATAAAAGGGGCAGAAAAAAAACAGTATGCTAACCGTATGGTAACCGTATTAAAACAGTAATCGTGAAGTATCAGCGTAGTAATAGTGCGGCTGTAATACCGCATTGTAACTGTACTACTAAGAAAAGGCTTTCAGAAAAAACGGGAATGAGGACAAAGCCCCACTCCCGCCGTCTGTCTATGAGTGCAAAAAGTATTTAAGCAAATCGGATGTAGAAGAATAAAACCACTGCCGTAATGATGGCCCACCAGAAGGCAGGGTTGCGGATACCCCGGTTCATGGCCCGCTGGTCTTCCGGCAGGGAAAGACTTTCCTTATTCCAGATAAGTCCTGCCAGCTCTGCCTCCGGTTTGGGTTTGGTAACGAGGCTTACGATCACGCAAACCGCCATACAGGTCCAGAAAACAATACCGGTACGGTTGAAGAAAGGCATTTCCTTGAAATAGTGATCCAGCACCAGCGACATGGGGATGGTCAATATCCCTGCCGCCAGCGCCCCCGCATTGGTAGTACGCTTCCACAGGATACCGAGCAGGAACATCACCGCAATGCCGGGCGTGAACCATCCGTAGGCATTCATGAGGTAGAGGAACACGGGCTTCTCACTGTTGGTAAGGAACAGGGCCGTGCAGCCCACGCCGATCACGATCACTACCGCGCCTGAGATCTTCCCGAAACGCACCGCCTCTTCGTCAGTAGCGTTCTTCTTGATGTATGGCAGATAAATATCGTTGGTAAGGATGGATGTGCAGGAATTGATGGCCCCGCTCAGGTGAGACATGACGGCCGCAATAAGCCCCGCCATCACCAGTCCTACCAGTCCGGGAGGTAACAGTTCCGCAACCAGCACGGAGAAAAGCATATCGGGCTTTTCGAGGTTAGGGAACAGTTTAGGTGCTACCAGTGCCGGAACGGTGATGATGAGGGGAACGAGGAATTTGAGATAGTCTCCAAACACCACGCCCATCCGCGCATGCCATTCGTTCTTCGCTGCCAGCACGCGCTGTACGAGAAACTGGTTGGTGGCGCAATAGAATACACTGATACATACCAGGCCCCCGAGGTACATGGTCCAGGGGAAGTCGGCATCGGTGTGCGGGAGGATGAGGTCCCAGTCTTTCGACGTTTCCAGCACGGCGGAAATGCCCCCTGCTTTGGAAACCGTTACATAGGTAAGAATGATCCCGCCCAATACCAGCACGCCCAGCTGCAGCATTTCCGTCCAGATCACGGCGCGCAGCCCGCCGGTGATGGTATACACCCCGGTTAACCCGGCAAGGAGCACCACGCAGGTCATTACATCGATCCCGAACAGTGAATGCAGGGAAAGGGCACCGAGGTATAACACGGCACTGATCTCTACCAGCACATACGTGAGCAGGATAAGCCCGGCGTAGGTGGAACGGGCTGCGCTGCCGAAGCGCCGTTCCAGGAACTCGGGCACGGTGTAAAAACCATTACGGATATAAAATGGCAAAAAGATCCAGAGCAATGCGTTGAAGCCAAGCAGGATGGCGCCCCACTCCATGGCGATAGCCACGAAGCCGCGGTTGTATGCCATACCCATGGCACCTACGAGGTGGTGGGAGCTGATGTTGGCAGCGATGATACTGCCGCCGATCATCCACCACGACATTTTATCGCCGGCGAGGAAATAATCGCGGCGCGTTTTTTTATTCTGACGGGATGCATAGATCCCCAGGGCAATTACCCCCAAAATATATACGCCGAAAATGGCGGCATCCATGGCTGTTAAGTGGAGATTCATGCAGGTGCGTTCAGTTGATGTGAAATGTCCAGCGCGGTGCGGGTCAGCAGTTCAAGCCCTCCTCCGCGGAAGGGTGTTTGCCATACGGCATAGCTGTCGCGCTGATAATGACCGGCCGGGGGCAGATAGCCCGCATAGCCGTTTACGATGTTGATGACCGCTACGGCTGCGGGGGCCAGTTGTGCGCGAAGTTCCGTCTGGAAGGCGGAATAGGCTTCATTGGGCTGGCCGGCGAGGAAAGCACCGCCCAGTTTCCATACCCACAGGGGCATGTCTGCATGTGTACCATCGCCCAGAGATTTGCGGATACCCCGCTGCCGCCATAAGCGTTCCTTGCGCACATGATCCTCACAGGCGGCCCATAAAGCCTCGATTTCCGCCAAAGCGGGCAGATCCTTCAACGGCATGGAAATAACTGCCATTTGGGCCTGTAAACAGCCGGAAGGGGCATGATCCCCTTCCCGCCAGATGCCCAATGGCGCACCGGATTCCACGGCGCCCTGGTATATAAGTGCTTTCCCGGCAGGCAGCAATCCATCAAGGGCGGATAATACGGCATGCCCAAGCTGGCGGCCATAGCGGTCGGCCAGTTGTGTATCGCCACTATACTGCTCCCGGGGCGAAAGCTCTCCGGAGGCACCCTGCAGAAACAGGCAGGGCGCACCGGTGGCAGTTTCCACTGTTTCCCGCATAGCGCCCACGTAATCGGGCGAAATAAGTTCATTGTCCCATGCAAGGGTGGTGGGGTGACAGGCGTAATTGACGATCGTTCCGGTAACACGCCCTTCCCTGTCTGTGATACGCCCGGCCAGCAGGGTATCGTCCGCAGTTTCTGATGGGTTAAAGCCCACCACATACCGGTTACCTCCCGGCTCAGGGAGATCCCTGTTTACGGCAAGGGAGCAATGCCCGTAAGCCCAGCTCAGGGTAGCAGGTACGGCGGAAGCAAGTGCCTCCTGTGCAGCTTCAATGGCCATGGCCTGCACGTGCTGGAGGAAGGGAAGAATGTATTCACCACCGGGCTTCCCTGCATCTTCACTGAAGGTACCGGGTCCGGCGTGGGTATGGGAAAGGCAGAACATGAGGCGGGACGCGTCCAGCCCCAGTGCCTGAAGGATGCCTTCGCGGAGTGTACGCTCATCCTGCGCGCTCTTCCACCACCCCAGATCCGCGCCGATGAGTACGAGCGGCTCTCCGCATGCGGTAGCCCGGAAAGTGGTGCATACCAGCATCAGCGGACGGTGAACCCCGGAAGCCACATCGTGCTTCGCAGCACCCCAGTTACGGGCGAAGATGCCAACCGGCGGCGTGATATCTCTCTGCGCCACTCCGATAATACCGGCAAAAGCTGCAGGATGCTGTGGCGCTATGGAAGAACGGTGCATGGAAGGAAATACTGTTTAGCGTAATAAGTTGAGGCCGCCATCCATCAGCAGCGTGGAGCCGGTGATGTGGCGGTTTTGCGGATCGCAGAGCTTTACGATCTCCCGTGCGATCTCTGCAGGAGTGATCAGTTTGCGGACGGGTGTTTTCAATGCTGCGGCGGCACGCTGCTCGGGCGCTTTCTCCCAAACCTGCCTGCTCACACCGGCATCTACATACCCCGGTGCAATTTCATTGACCATAATACCATGTGGCGCCAGCTCCAGCGCCATGCTCTTACTCAGCATCCGCATACCTGCTTTGGATACGGCGTATGCAGGAATGCCGGGGTGTACGGCTTCTGCCGCCCAGCTGCCCACGTATACGATGCTGCCTGTCAGTTCGAGGTCCAGCATCCTGCGGGCGGCGGCACGGGTAAGATAAAATGCGCCGTTGAGGTTGATGTCTATCTCACGCGCCCATTGACCGGCTGTAACATCCAGCAGTCCGGCGAGGGTAACAGTGGCCGCATTGGCCACTACCATGCGCACGGGTCCCAATGCGGCTTCAGCGGTAAGTATCCAATGATCCACCGCTGCGGCATCCGTTACATCCACCCGGGTGTAATGAGCGGCTACGCCCTTGCTTTCAAGTGCTATGAGCAGGGGCGCAGCCTTGTCGTCCGGCAATACGTCGCCAATGGCAATGTTGGCGCCCAGCGCGGCAAAAGCCATCGCCACAGCGCTCCCAATGTCTCCCAAACCACCGCTGACTGCGAGTGTTGTACCGTTGAACATATGAATGATTTGAAAAATTATCTGTTACCAGTCGCCCACCGCCCCGTCTGCATAGAAAGAGCGTTGCAGCACTTCCTGCCGGAAGGGATGTTTCTTCACCACGGCTTCGTTGATCTCGATGCCGAGGCCCGGACGGGTATTGGGCTTCACGATGCGGCCTTTCTTCTCTACCACAAAGCCTTCGCTCACCACTTCCTGCCGCCAGGGCACATCGCTGTGTACGCTTTCGCAGATGGCGTAAGATGGTGTGGCAAAGCCCAGCTCAATTGATGCGGCGGTACTCACCGGACCCTGCGGGTTGTGCGGCGCCAGGGCCACGCGGTAAGCTTCTGCCAGTGCAGCAATCCGGCGTGCTTCACTCAGGCCGCCGCAATGGGTGATATCAGGCTGCAATACGCTCACGGCGCGCTTTTCCAGCATATCCTTAAAGGCTGCAATACCTACAAGGCGCTCCCCGCTGGCGATCGGTGTTTTTACCGCGCGCTGGATAGCGGCGATATCATCCATGGCTTCGGGCCAGCAAGGCTCTTCGAAGAAGTAAAGCCCGTATGGCTCCAGTGCCTTGGCAAACTGCATACCCATCAGCGGACTGGGCCGGGCATGACAGTCAACCATAATATCGATATCCTCCCCTACCGCATCGCGCATGGCTTTCACACAAGCCTCGGCGTAACGGATGGGGCGCATGCCTTCGAGGGGCATGGTTTCAGGAACCGCCATGGATTTGAAGGCGGTAAAGCCATCTTCCACGGCAGCCTGTGCCAGTTCGCCAAAGCGGCTGGCATCATCGGCACGGGTTTCGTAGAAGTCTTCCATCTTACCACCGCCGAGGTGGCAGTACAGGCGGATGTAATCACGCACACGGCCGCCCCACAGTTCGTGGCAGGGCACGTTATGTATCTTACCGAGGATATCCCACAGGGCGAGGTCGATGCCGGAAATGGCCGTGCCGCGCACGATGCCGTTGCCATGCCAGAAGTGCTGGCGGTACATCATCTGCCAGAGGTACTCGATGCGGCGGGGATCTTCCCCGATGAGCAGCTGCGAGATATCTTCAATGGCGCCTACTACAGAGCGGGTATGCCATTCCAGCGTGGCTTCTCCCCAGCCGTAAAGTCCCGGCTGGTCAGTGATCACTTTCACGAAGATCCAGTTACGCATCCGCGCATGGCATACCTGCGTTTCTATTGCCGTTATTTTCATATGGCCGCAACGATTTTTTGAGTTTTTTCAAGTGTTTCCGCAATGTCTGCTTCGGTATGCGCGAAGGAAATGCTGCCTTGTTTGATAGGCGTGGGGAAATTGAAGATCCCCTCGCTGATGAGCCTTTCCCGGTACTGCTTATCGAAAGCGAAATCGTGGTGATTGGCAATATCATGAAAATCCACGGGAACGTGGTCCATGAAATATACGCAATATGCCGATCCCTGCCGCGCGATCCGGAAAGGACGGCCCTTTTTGGAGAAGATGTCAAACAGCCCTTTCTCCAGCGTAGCACCCAGCCGCTCTACATGGCCGTACACATCCGCTTTGGGATCTGCCAGCTTTTCTACCGTGGCAATAGCCGCGGCGGTAGTAAGCGGGTGCGCATTGTATGTTCCTGCTATCAGTACTCTTTTCTTCTTTTCGGGATGGATGAAGTAATCCATGTATTCCTTCTTACCTGCAATCACACCCATCGGGTAACCATTGGCTACGGCTTTGCCGAAAGAGCTGAGGTCGGGCTGTACGCCAACAATAGACTGGTACCCGCCGAGGGCATGCCGGAAGCCTGTTTTCACTTCATCGAAGATAAGCAGGAAACCTTCCTCATCCGCCAGTTTGCGCACTGCCTGCAGGTAACCTTCCTGTGGTTTCAGGATGCCTACGTTCTGAAGAATAGGCTCCATGATAAGGCAGGCTACGGGATATCTTTTCAGCACATAGCGGATAGATTCGATGTCGTTGTAGTTCACCACATGCACGAGCGACTGATGACCGGCGGGAATGCCGGCAGACAAAGCGTCTATCGGATATTCTCCCGGGCTTACTCTTGCACCGATTTCACTGAGGGGGCTGATCACGTTGCAGGCAACATCGTTGTGCCAGCCGTTGTAACCGCCCTGCATCACGATGACATGGTCGCGGCCGGTAACGGCACGGGCAATGCGGATGGCGTGATAGGTGGCTTCGGAACCGGTGGTGGTGATCTGGATACTGTCTGCCGTAGGCACATGCTTTACAAACAGCGCGGCAAAGATGCCTTCGAGGTTGGTGGGTCCGGCGCTCATGAGGAGTGAGTCCGCATGCAGCGTTGCTTCCACAGCACGGTTCACGTCAGGATCATTATGCCCGAGGAACGCGGCGGCAAAGCCTGCCTGATAGTCGATGTACTCGTTGCCTTCCAGGTCCCAGACACGGCTGCCTTTCCCTTTGACGAAGCAAATGTTAGGTTCGGATTTGCGGTTCAGCGATACTACGCCGCCGGGGATCCATTTTTCATTCTCCTGTAATAATGCGGATGATTTGGGCCATGCATTCATAAACTTGTAACGGTTATATTCAAAAATTAACTTTCCTTCTTTGTTGCACCGGCTGCGTCTTTAGTGAGTTGCCCCGGTGAGTGTTGGCAGCGGCTGCAATACTGCCCCTGCCGGATAATGACCGGCCGGGAGGTACTCCCCCCGGCCTGCGGTCATCTTACCTTTGTCCATTCCAAACGATCACCTGCGCACAACACATCAGCGTCATACCTTTCAAACACAGTGCGGAAGTGAAACGGTCATTCATCCTTTCTTTCTTTACTTTTTATATCCTTCGTTCTGATCCATCACACCGGGATTGTACTGATCAATCTGGCGCTGCGGAACAGGAAATACTGCCATATAAGCCTGCGGCGTAAGTGTTACGGTTTGTGCGGCATTATTGGCCGGTACATACAGGCGCTCTTCCTTCGTCATTACCGTCAGGAATTTACCGGTACGCACGAGGTCGAACCAGCGCTCGCCTTCAAAGGCCAGTTCCAGCTGTCGTTCCAGCAGCAGCTTGTCGAGGAAGTCTGCCGGAGCAGCGATATCGGCAGCGGTATAATTATGCGTGGCATCACCGAAAGCCCTCTCCCGTACTTTATTCAATGCAGCAAGCGCGCCGCCTTTATCATTTGTATTGTACAGCGCTTCCGCCTGCAGCAGCAGTACATCAGCATACCGGATCACGGGGATATCCAGACCGGAAGTATTGTACAGGTGCTTGTTGGCGAATTTGCTGACATAGGGATAGAAGACCGGCGGATCGTTCGGCGCTGTGGGCGATACCACGAGGTCCGTGATCGTATTGGCTTTCCGCTTATCACCCGCTACATACAGCTTGTTAAGGCTCCAGGAAGGCAGTGCGGTTTCCACCCCGCGCTCTACGATGTTGTACACACCGCCGTTGGGGATGAACGCGGTAGACAGCGTTTGCCCGTTCACACTTTCCACATACTTCATGGTGAAGATGATCTCACTGTTATCTTCCGTTGCCGGGTTCCACATGGTAGCGAAGTTGGGAACGAGGTTATACCCGAAATCGTTGGCCGCTTTATTCAGCAGATCCTTCGCATTGGTATAATCTTTCCGGTAGATGTAAACCTTGCCCAGCAGTGCGGTAGCCGCGCCTTTGGAGGCCCTTCCCTTTTCCATGGCAGCTGCAAGGGGCAGTTTATCCACCGCATCTTTCAGATCTGAAATGATGAGATTGTACACATCATCCACCGAAGCGCGGCGCTGGTTGCGGGCTTCGTCAATAGAGATCTGCGCGGTTACCAGCGGTACAGCACCAAAGGCACGCACCATATCGAAATAGAACAGGGCGCGCATAAATTTGGCTTCCCCTATAAACTGGTTCTTTGCATTACCGGTATAGTCTGCAGGCTTATCAATATTCAGCAACACCTGGTTGGCACGGTAAATTCCGGCGTAGTTGGATTCCCAGAAACCTGCCGCCACGTTGTTATCCGGCGTAACGGTAAGCCCGTCGATATCCCCTGCGCCTGCAATAGGCGAGTTGGTAGACATGTACAGGTTATCGGACGGCGCTTCCATCAGCACATAGTCAGACATGCGGCGCGCCTGCAGATTGCTGTAGATACCGATTACTGCTTTATTTACTTCGGAAGAAGACCTGAAATAGTTAGTAGTGGTCAGTATGGACTCAGGTTCCATGTTCAGCAGGGCATCGTGACAGCCGGCTGCGCCGAGCAAAATGGCCAGTGCCTGCAACGAGAAAAATATTCTTTTCATACTGATGGCGATTAGAAGTTAAAGTTGAAACCGATGGCGTACACACGGTTAATTGGCTCAGAACCGGAGTTGTAACCGGGCTTGCTGCCGATACCACTGATCTCACCCAGCGTGGTACCTTCAGGATTGTAACCGTGGAATCCTTTTTTCGTGAAGATGAAAGGATTGCTGGCCGACAGGTAAGCACGGAAGGAGTTGATGCCTGCGCGTTTGAGGATACCATTATCGGGCAGGGTGTAGCCAAGGTTGATGTTGCGTACTGCGAGGAAGCTGGCGTCTTCTACATAAATATCAGAACCAGCCTGGCGGGTGAGGGTAGACAGTGCGCTGCCGGGCATCCTTCCGTTTCCGGGATCGGATACCGACCACCACTGGTCTTCCACCAGCGAGCGGCGCATGGCACCGAGGAGCGCACCCTGGTAGAACTGGTTTTCGTAGTTATACATTTTAGCTCCGAGGGATGCCTGCATGGCAATGCTCAGATCAAAGTTCCCGTAGGTGAAGTTGTTGACCATACCAAGGATCGCTTTGGGCTGGAAGTTGCCAAGGATCTCCTTATCGGCAGGTGTGATGCTGCCATCACCATTGGTGTCCTGGTAAATAGGCATACCCGGTTTGGTACCTGCGAGAGCAGGAAGTTTAGCGATCGACTCCGCATCTTTATACACGCCAATTGCACGGTAACCGTAGTAAGAGAACATCGGCTCCCCTACTTTCAGTATCCACGACATGCCCTGCGCATCCGGCGTAATACGCTCGGTTACACCTCCCAGATCTTCCACACGGTTCTTGTTCATGGCCACGTTGAAGGAAGTCTGCCAGCTGAACTTAGGACCTGCAATGTTGCGGGTGGTCAGTTCTACTTCAAATCCTTTATTGCTTACGTCTCCAATGTTGGTAAGTCCGCTGGTGAAGCCGGTTGTAGCGGGAACGGATACATTGTACAGCAGATCATAAGTACGCTTGCTATAATAATCGGCCACGATCTGGATACGGTTCTTCAACAGTCCCAGTTCGATGCCCACATCCCAGCCTTTGGTTTTTTCCCATCCGAGGTTGTTGTTCTCGAAGTTAGACTGCGCCTGTCCTTTGATGACACCATTGTTGGGAGAATATACCGCGTCCTTGATCTGCCCGAGGTACTGGAAATCACCGATATTGAAGTTACCGGTAACGCCCCAGCTGCCGCGCACTTTCAGGTCGCTGATAGCAGTAATGCCTTTCATGAACTCTTCCTGCTTCACACGCCAGGCCACGGAAGCAGACGGGAAGTAACCCCATTTGTTGTCAGGACCAAAACGGGAGCTGCCATCTGTACGGATAGAGGCAGAGAAGAGGTACTTTTCTTTAAAGCCATAGTGTACACGGCTGAAGTAAGATACCAGTCCCCATGCGGAATTGGCGGTGTAAGATTTTGTCTGATCGATCACCGCGTTGTTCAGCGTATGGATGGTTTCGTTCACATAAGAATTGGGAACGGCGTACATATAAGAGCCTTTCGAACGGTTCTTCTGGTACGAGGCACCGGCAATGGCAGAAAGCTCATGGCCGCCGCGGAATGAAGTATTGTAGCTCAGTACGTTTTCGTTCAGCATATTAATGCTGGATGTAACGATATCGTTACCGCTGTTCTGGAAGGTAGACAGGGCGTAGCTTGTCTGGAAGAAATCGGAATTGTTATAAGAAATGGCAGACCCTACGGAAGAACGAAGTGAGAGGCCTTTGGCCAGATCTATCTTCAGGTAGCCTTCACCAAGGTTGGAGAAGGTGGAGCCATAGCTGAATGTACCGTTCAGGATAGCGGCAGGACTGGTTTGTCCTGAAACCACGGCAGACCAGTAATCACGCGGGCGGGGGTAGGTACCATCCGCACGCTGCCCCTCCACAAAGCTGGGGATCTTAGCGTAATCGCTCACCACCCTTTCCGACAAGCGGCGTTTGCTGTATGAAGGGTTCAGCATAAAGCCGATGGTTACGTTTTTGCTGGCCTTTACATCCACATTGGCACGCACGCCATAGCTTTTGAACCAGGTATTTTTAACGGTGCCCACTTCATCTTTATAGGTGCCGGACACGTAGTAAGTCATTTTCTCGGTACCTCCGCTTGCGGAGATGTTGTAGCTCTGAATGGGAGCTGTCTGCATTACTTCATCCTGCCAGATCATGTTAGCACCGTTATTGATAACGGGGTTCACCTGGTAGGTAGCGGGCCTGCGGGCATCGCCCCAAACGGGGATAGATACATCAGCACCGGGGTTGGCCCAGAGCCATTCGCGGTTCTGGAATTTCACGGCATAGTCGTAATACTCCTGACCGGTTATCCAGTCGTCGTGCACCCTTGCTTTGGCAATACCGGCGAAGCCGTTGAAGTTGAAGCGGGTTTTACCGGCGGAGCCTTTCTTCATGGTTACTATGATCACACCACCTGCGGCACGGGAGCCGTAAATGGCGGCCGACGATGCGTCTTTCAGTACTTCGATAGACTGTACATCGTTCATGTTGATCATACCGAGGTTACCACCGGGCACCCCGTCGATCACCACGAGCGGTTCGTTACCGGCATCGATAGAGCTGGCCCCGCGGATGCGGATGGTGGGAGCCTGACCGGGCTGGCTGCGGTTTTGGGAGATGTTTACCCCGGCGAGGCGGCCAACGAGGGCGGCTTCAGGCCTGCCTGCGGGCACCTGGTCGAGGATGGTGTTCTCCACTTTGGTAACGGAGGCGGTCACCGAGCTTTTCTTCATGGTGCCGTAACCGATTACTACCGTCTCGTTCAGCATGGTTTTGCTTTGCGCGAGCACGATGCGGATGTTGGAGCGGCCGCTAACGGGTACTTCAATTTTGTCGTACCCGATGTAGGATACCACGAGTACCGCATTGTCTGCAGCGCGGATGGTGAATTCTCCTGTGGGAGTGGTAGCGGCGCCGTTGCTGGTGCCTTTAACGAAGATGGTGACGCCGGGGAGCGGGGTGTTGCCGATGCTGTCAACTACGGTCCCTTTAATTTCGCGGGCATCCTGGGCGAGTGCGGGCCTTGTGGAAAAGAGTCCGGCGAGTGCAACAAATAACCCAAAGAGGTAAAGCTGTCTTCCTTTCATGATGCTGGTTAATAAAATGACGATTAAAAAAGCTGGTTTCACTTCCGCAAGGGATGGGAACAGACATAGTGATGCCCTTCCGCCCGAAGCGGTATTTCTCATGACGGTATGTTAAAATCTAATGCTGGTCTGATGGTAATTTCCCGGACATCCACCCCTCTTGGCCAAACTCCGGGTACGTACACGTCTTCATAACGATGTCTACAAATATATGGTTCTTTTGTAAACAAAAAAATAATTCAGGGAATTTCCGGCAATCTTCTTTTGCAGGAAAAACGGCCTTCCTGGGGATACAAAAATGGTGGCGGCAGGCATTTTCGGGGGATGCTTCGGGAATACTTCCATGTTAAGGCACTTCAAAGGGCAGGTTAAAGTATAGATAAGCCGCCCTTAAGCCGCCTTTATCCCGCCCATAAGCCGCAGATAAGCCGCCCCTATATAGAGGCGGCTTATCTGCGGCTTACCCCCGGGTTACGGGAGGGATATTTACGGATTAACCTACAGGAAGGCATACGAATTGCCAGACTGCACCCGGAAGGAGCTTTGAATATGGGGGAATTATGCGGTAAAGGAGGCGGAGGGATTAGCGGAGGGTTGCGGCAGCTGTAAGCGAAGAATTATGCCAAAAAAGAAGGGCCGGGAAAGGCATTTCAACCTTTCCCGGCCCCTTGTATCGTGCATGCCGTTTAAATCAGTCCAAGGGCGGTTTCCTCCCCTCTTTCGAGGTGTTTCACCAGGGTAGCCTGCGCCAGCTTAAGGTCCTGCTTGCGGAGGGCGCTAACGATCTGGCGGTGTTCCCGGTCGGTTTGCGCGTAATCGTCCATGAGCATTTTGCCCAGTTTCATATGAAAAAGCGGGATGTTGCTGTATTGGTAAAGCTCCATGAGCTTGGCATTGCAGGCGCCATAGATGAGGGTTTCGTGAAACTTCATGTCTGCATCGCAGGCGCCGCCGAGGTATCCTTTTTCGACCATGGCGGTAAAGTCTTCACAGATCTTGTCGAGCGTATCGAACAGGGCGGTGTTGGGTTTCTGGTGGAGGAGGCGGAGGGCACCCAGCTCCAGCAGTTCCCGCAGTTCGCGGATCTCCCGGATATCGTTGGGGGTCATTGACTTCACGAAATAGCCGCCCTTTTCCCCGAAAACCACCAGATTTTCGCCCAAAAGGCGGGTAAGCGCCTCACGGACTGCCATCCGGCTCACTTCCTCCTTACGCGCCCACTCATCTTCTTTGAGGCGCATACCGGGAACCAGCTGGTTGGATAAAATCTGACGGCGGAGGTCAACATATACTTTATTCGCTAAGGAATCTGTCTTCATGGGTATTTTGTATACGAATTTCGACTGTAAAAGTAAACAAGAAAAACCATACCGTCAAAGTCCGCCCCCACTACTCCGGCTCCACATCCTGTAACTGGTATTTGATGGCATATTTCCGGGGCTGAATGGGTTTGCCACTGGCATTGGCCCATACGTTGGCAAAGGTGGCCCCGTAGTAAAAGATAAGTGAAACGTAGAAAACGAACAACAACAATAATACGGTAGAGGCGGAGGCCCCGTAAATACTGTTGATATTACTGTAAGTAAGCAGCCAGCGGAGAACGATCTTCCCGATATTGAAAAGCACCGCGGTTACAAATGCCCCTGTCAGCAGGATCTTCCAGCGCACCCTTCCATCCGGCAGCAGGTAAAACACCAGAGCGAACCAGAGGGTGGCCGTAAGCAGGGAAAGGAGGTATTGGAGTACGTTGTTGTAGTACACGCCCACATCGGGCCAGTACCGGGTGAGGTGTTTGCCGATGAAAGCCTGGGCGGAATCGCCTACGATACCGATCACGAACAGGACGCCCGTACACAGGATGAGCACCACACCTTTCAGGCGGGATACCATGATCTGTTTGAAATTGCCTCTTACAACCGGCCGGAGGCTCCACAACTGGTTCACGGAGCTGGTCATCACCTTCAGGAGGGTGGTAGCTACAAACAGGAGGAATACGAACCCGACACCTGCAATGAGCCAGTTTTGTGCAATGCCCCTGAATGCCTGCAGGGTTTCCACTATCTCGTGGGTAACTTCCGGGCCAATCACTTCCCGCAGTTCGTTAAACAGCTGGCGGGAGATGATGCGCGGCTCAAAAAGGAGCCGCAGGGCCTGAATGATAATGATGAGGATGGCCGGCAGGGCGAAAGTGGTAAAAAACGCCGTGGCGCCCGCCATCCGTAAAGGATCGTTCGCCTGTAGTACATTGAACGCATCCCTGAACGAATACACGAAAACCTTCCATCGCTTTTCCTGCCTTGTGTTGCTCTTAACCATACATACCATAGGGCACACCAGGGCGGCCCGGCGCGAAATTAAATGAAAAAACCGGAACAGGACTATTCCGGTTGATTCGTTTAACCTACAACTGTTACACTATCAGTAACTAATATGGTATGCCTTTATACATTCTTCTTCAGCCAGTTATGGATAAATGCAGCATTCCCCTCCCAGCCCCGCTGCCCCAGCACGGAGTGGGTTTTACCCGGGAAAAGCTTGTATTCCAGCACCCCTTCACTGCGGCTGTATTTCCTGTAATTCGTATGATTCAGCGATGCGGGCATGATGTGATCCTTTTCTCCGGCCACAAATAACAGGGGCACATGGGGCTTCCGGAAATCGATCTTCGCCTCCTTCCCCAACCCGTCCCGCGCTACGCGCTTGGATTCGGGGATCACCAGCTTATCATAGGTTTCCTGCTGCTCACGGAGACTTAACCCGTTCGTGAATGCATACTGCCACTGGGAGAGCGACATGAGGAAGGTTTTGGATGCGGAGGTGAAAAGGCCCAGCGGTCCCCAGGTAGACCGGAAGAAGGATGGCGACAGCGTTAGCACACCTGCCGGCGGAACCGAATGGATGGCTACCCCTGCCGCAGCAATATCGCGCTGGAGCATGAGCTGTACGAGCAGTCCACCGAAAGAATGCCCGATAAGGATGGGTTTTTCGGGTAAAGCGGAAATGATATCGCTGAAGTAGTTCTTCAGATCGGCCAGGCGGATGGAAGCAATGGCGGGGTCGGGCTGGCGGGCACGTAAGGTAGCGGAAGGCTCGCCTTTATGAGGCCATGGCGGCACAATACACTGGTAGCCTTCTTTTTCGAAATAGGCCTTCCAGTCGTCCCAGCAGGAGTGGTGAACGAAGCAGCCGGTGAGAAAAACGATCGTTTTCATATAGGTTGTTTTGAGGTTTTTGCCAAATGGGGTGCCATATTATCAACTCCTTATCCAGCAAGGATTTCCGCCAGTATCAGGGGATTCCGCCCGCGATATATCGTAGCGATCCCGAACGGCTCAACGAAATAAAGTGGTACTTTCATTCCGGAAAACCAATCATCGCTCCCATGTCTTTCATGTACCATGCCCCTGCAAGGCATATTCGCTGTCCGACAGCCTTACTTCAACACCATACCCGTCGTTTTACAACGAAATTTCGTGGTCCGCATATTTACGCAACGAAATAAAGTGGTATCTTGAAAGTAGTAAATCGTTGTCCCCTTAATTCTACATCATCACCAATCAATCCGGCAACCCGCCCCCATGGGCACACCGGCCCTGGAAGGCACACCGGGATAAGCAGGAAAACTTACGGCTTTGGCTTGTTTTATGAACTGGCGAAACTAATGAACAGAATGCTGCGCACCTTGTTGATGCTTTGCCTGACCGCCCTCCTGTACCTGCCGGCTTCCGCGCAGGACGGTCCGCATCTGCGCGACTCCATCGCTGCAGCAGCCAATGATACCACCCGCGGCATCTACCTCCTCCGCCTCGGTGAGCATTACCTGACCCGTCCCGGCGAGCTGCCCAACGATTTGGACAGTGCCTTGCTGGTACTGGAAGAAGCCCGGAAACTGGCCATCAAAAACAATTACCTTCAGCTATATACCCGCAGCCTCTTTTACCAGTGCCTTGTACATATCGAGGCAGGCAACATCTCCCGCTCGGTTGCCCTGCTCCCGGCGCTCGACAGCAGCGAACAAACCATCGTCTCCGTCTTTCTTGCCTCCGCATTCCTGCTCAAAAACGGGGAATACCAGTACGATCTCGACAGCTCCGTGCTGTACGGCCGCCAGGCACTGGCACTGGCCAAAGCAACCGGACAGGACTTCTACATCCCCCATATCAACGAAACCCTGGCCGCTGCGCTGACAGACAAGCGGGATATGCCCGCCGCCCTCGCCATGCTCCCCGGAGTAGCACCCGCCACGCAGGTGAAGATCCTGTACAACATCGGCAACTATTACCGGATGAAGGATTTTGAAGAGAAGGAAGACCTCGATTCTGCATACATGTACGCCTACAGGGCTATGGAACTGGCCAGGCAACTGAATGACCCAAAGGCCATCAGCGACTGCGCCTACCTCCTTTCGCGGACTGATATGGAAGCGGGCAGATGTAAGCCGGGCATTTACTACTTCCCCATCCTGCGGGGCGAACAGCTGGGCTGGGTAGCGTATTGGACCGCCCTCGAATCGCTCCGGTATGGTGACCCGGCAGACAGTTCGCAGCACTACATCCAACTATCCCGTAAGGCATTCGGCACCATCAAACACACAGAAGGACTGCGCAAATGCGGAGACATCGAAAAAGCTATCCGCCTGCTGCAAAATACGGAAGCATTCATCCGTCAATTACCGGCAGACCGCCGGTTCCAGACCTGGTTCGACACTGCAGCCAGGTACGCCACGCCCGGACCCCTGCTGGATAATCCTATGATGTTTGCCGCCATTGGCTGCATACATCGCGCACTGCAACTGGGAGATTCCCTGAACAACAATCACTATCGCTACAAAGCCTGGACACTGCTGGGCACCTATCATTGCAATATTGGCATGACGGGCCTTGCCTTTAACTACTTCAGGCTGGCTGCAGATCAGCAACTGCAGCAAAATCATATGGCCAATGCCGGCACCATCTGGCAATATGCCGGCAGAACAGCGTTGGCAGCACGGTATAATTTCGCGAAGAAAGCAGCCGCCTACCGCACCGCCCGGCATTACTTCCTCCTCGCAAAAGACGACAGCAGCGCCCTGAAAGCCGGACTGGAAGAAGCCCGCTATTACATAGATGACAGCCGCATCGCCGAAGGCACCGCCCTGCTGGATACATTGCTCCACCAGTTTCCACCGCATAAGCATAAAGAAGCATTCAGGATCTACCAGTTCCTTTCCGGGATAGCACAGCAAAAAGGAGACAACTCCACCGCACTCAGGCATTCCATGGCAGCCCTCCGGGAAGCGGAACTGCAAAAGGACCGGCACCAGATAAAAGCCGTTAAAATAAGGCTGGCAGAGATCTTCAGCGACCTTGGCGATTATGATAAAAGCATCGGTATGTACCGCAGCGGACTCGATCTTCACCGGCAACCCGGCTTCTACTTCGACTATGCCTCCGCTTTCATGCTCACCGAACTACTTGTTGAACACGGCAGTCCGCAGGAAGCCCTGGCCTTCCTCGATGAAGCCGGCAAAGTACACATACCTGATGACCATTACTCCCGCATCCTTTTGGCGGGTGCACGCGGCAGGTGCTATCAGGCCATGGGGCTCCGCAGCCAGGCCGAAGAAGCCTTTCAGTTTTCCATTAAAAACATGCGGCAGGAAAGGATCACCGCCAAAGTGGGCAGTCTCCTGCAATACAACATCGGTAAATTCTATTTCGACAATGCACAGTACCGCCGGGCAGCAGAACACCTTGGCAACGCAGCTGCTTACCACCCCGGCCTAACCGGTATCAGTCTTGCCCGTAACGTACAATACCTCCTGTTCCGGTGCGATTCTGCGGAAGATCGCCATCAGCCTTCCATCGCACATTACCAGCTTTACAAATACTACAACGACTCCCTTTTCAGCATTGCCCAAAGCAGGCAGATATCGGAACTGAACATACAATATGAAACGGAACAGAAAGATCAGTCGCTGCTGGTACAGGCGCAGGAGATACAGCTCCGCAAACAGCACATCACCCTGCTGGAAAGGCAGGGGCTGCTGCAACTGAACATGCTGCAGCACGCGCAGATGGAACAGGAGCATAGTATAAAAGAGGCGCTGCAGAAAGATCAGGAGATAAAGCTGAAAGGAAAAAGCGTGGAGCTATTGAAGCAGCAATATCAATTTCATGAAAGTGAACTGGCGCAGGAAATGCTGCTCCGCAACGTTACCTTCGGCGGCGGGGCATTGCTTATTATCATCATAGGCCTGCTGGTAAACGGTTACCGGCTTAAGCAAAAAAACAACCGATCGCTCCGGATCAAGCAAACCGAGATCGGGCAAAAGAACCTTTCGCTGGAGAAACTGCTGGGTGAAAAGGAATGGCTGCTGAAAGAGATACACCACCGGGTGAAGAACAACCTGCAGATCGTGATGAGCCTGCTCAACAGTCAGAGCGCTTATGTACAGAACGATGCCGCCCTTACCGCCATCCGCGACAGTCAGCACCGCGTACAGGCCATTTCACTTATTCATAAGAAGCTGTATCAGTCTGATAACGTAGGACAGATCTTCATGCCACATTACATCCATGAACTGGTGGATTCTCTAATTCATGGATTTGATGCAGACAGGCACGTACGCTTCCGGCTGCAGGTGGCACCCATCCAGCTCGATGTTTCGCAGGCAGTACCTCTGGGTCTGATCCTCAACGAGGCTATTACCAATGCCATTAAATACGCTTTCCCCGGCAACCGGGAAGGACTGATCGATATTACATTCGAACAAACAGCCGAAGGGTATTATGCGTTAACGATCGCAGACAATGGCACCGGTCTTCCTGAAAACTTTGACCCGGCCCAATGCCGCTCGCTGGGCATGAGCCTCATGGAAGGGCTTAGCAGTGAGCTGGGCGGCCACTTCACCATCCGCAATAACGGTGGTACTGAAATCCATATATGGTTCCAGACAGAAAACTACCTCCGGCAGGACCCATTCCTGCAGGACGATGGTACCCTTTCAGCCATGCATACTTCACCTTTTAAAGCAACCGCTGCAGAATGAGTCAATACCGCACATATGGCCTTGTTTTGAAAGCATGGCTGCTGACCTGCTGGCTGCTGGCAAACGGAGGGACTGCACATGCGCAAAGTGCCGCTGCTGTCCGTGAAGGGGTTATCACCGCAAAGAGCGATACCCAGCGTGTAAGCAGGCTGCTCGATGCAGGTAATTACTACATGCTGAAGCCGGGAGAAGAGAAAGCGGATTTGGACAGTGCGTTTTACTTCCTCGAACGCGCGCGCCAGCTGGCCATCCGCACCGGCTACCACGAAAAATATATGTGGTCGCTGTACAATATCGGTAACCTGTGGATAGAGATGAAATTACCCTGGCGGGCTGCACAGCTGGCCCCTTCCCTCACGACTGAACAGGAAGCTTCCCTATATGCCAACCTCTGTTACTACTATACTTTTAAGCCCGGAGAGCATCATTACGATCTTGACACAGCTATCATGTATGGGAAGAAATCTATCTCCATCGGCAAACGGGAGAAGCTGACTGCCATCACTGAAGACAGTTATCAGGCAGTAGCCGCTGCATATATCGAAGGCAAACAGCTGGCCTCCGCAGTGGCCCTCCTTCCGGAAATACCTGATGACAACAGGGTTCAGCTACTGCATCGCATCAGTTATGACTATATGACAAGGAATTACGGGAGAACTCCGCGTGATCTCGACAGTGCCATTATATACGCCTGGCAATCCATTCACCTTGGCAGGAAGCGGAATGATCCGGAACTGGAGCACCGCAGCTTCTATGTGCTGGCTTATACAGACATCCACCGCGGGCAGCATACCCACGCCAAACAATACATCCCTCACCTGAAGACAACTTACAAAGGTGATATCTGTATGATCCTGGCCAACTGGCACCTGAATCCTCCGTTCAATGCAGACAGCGCCCGCCATTACGCAAACATGGCGGCAGCAGCATTTAATGCCGCAGGAAACAAAAAAGGTGTTACCCGTGCCAATGACCTCGTGAAAGCGGCAAACATCGTGCTGAGCACCCCATCCCGCATGCCGGCATCCATCAGTGCCGCAGAGCGCTTCAGGAAGCTGACAGAGATGGGAAAGCAATACCAGTCGGGCTTCCCCGCCTTCGACCTCAACCAGCTGAGCATTGCCGCCAATTATTTGAACTCGGCCCTTCGCATTGCAGACTCCCTCCGGCAGGATACCATGCGCATAGAAGCGTGGAAAGAACTCAGTAAAACACATTACATGATGGGCGATACGGAGAAAGGGCGGCAGTATATCGACCATGTGCTGGCACATTATCAGCAAGCCCGTAACATCCGCATGCTGGCTTACACGTGGGTATATCATGCCAACATCATCCGCCGTCAACGTCCTAATTACAGCCTCATAGCAGCAGCTTATGGCAAATCGCGGGAATACTATGCCGCCGTGGGCGATAAGGAAAACGAGATCCAGACCGGAGTGGAAGAAGCCAGTTACCTTCGGGAAGACGCACGCCCTGATGAAGCACGGGCGCTGCTGCTGGCGCTTTCGGAAAAGTATGCCGGCATGCACCCTTCGGCATACAAGATCAGCCGCCACCTTGCCTTCCTCGCCCAACTGCGGGGTGATATGAGCGCCGCACTGCAATACGCCATGACAGGCCTGCAGCAGGCTGAGCATGCATGCGACACCGCCGATGCAAAAATATTCCTCACCCGCCTCGCAGACATTTATTACGACCTGGGGCAGCACGAAAACAGTATAGACACCTACCGGAAAGTGTATAAGAACGCACATAACCGGGGCGTCAACTTCGACTATTACGCCGTATTCGCCCTCACGGAATCGCTTATCAGGCACCAGAGTCCTGCAGAAGCACTGGCTTTCGTTCAGCAGGTATACCGTGAGCACCCGCCCACCTCCTTCTATCCCGAAAGGCTGCTTCAGGGTGCCATTGCAATGTGCTACAATGCACTGGGCCAAAGCGACCTTGCCGAAAAGAACTTCCTTGCATCCATCGAAAACATCGATAACCTGCGCGTAGGTGATAAACTCTATACACTCCTGCATTTCAACACCGGTAAGTTCTTCCTCCTGCAGAAGAAATACACCGTGGCTGCAGAGCACCTCCGTAAAGCCATCCGCTTCCGGCCTGATATTGCCAGTGTAGCGCTCACCAACAACGCACACTATATGTTATTCCAGTGCGATTCCGCGTTGGGCAACTTCCGGCAGGCCATCGGGCATTACCAGTTGTTCAAGTATTATAACGACTCCCTGTTCAACGTATCCAAAAGCAGGCAGATATCGGAGTTACAGATACAGTACGCCACGGAGAAAAAGGATCAGTCGCTGCTGGCACAGCTGCAGGAAATCAAACTGCGCAACCAGAGCATACAGATCCTGAAGCGCGACAGTCTGCTACAGCAAACCAGGCTGCAACAGGCAGCACTGGAACAGGTGCAGATCACCCGGGAGGCAGAACGGAAAGATCAGGACCTGCTGCTGAAGGAGAAAAGCATGCAGGTATTGAAAAAGCAATCCCAGAACAAAGTAAGCCAGCTGAAGCGGGAACGGCTTATCAGCAACGTGTATTTTGGCGGGGCTGCCCTGCTGCTCGTTATCATTGCACTGCTCATCAACGGGTACCGCCTCAAGCAAAAGCACAACCGCTCACTGAAGGTCAAGCAGGTGGAGATAGGCCAGAAAAACACTTCACTGGAAAAGCTGCTCACCGAAAAAGAATGGCTGCTGAAGGAAATTCACCACCGTGTAAAAAACAACCTGCAGATCGTGATGAGCCTGCTCAACAGCCAGAGCGCTTATCTGCAGAACGATGCTGCACTGGGTGCCATCCGCGACAGCCAGCACCGTGTACAGGCTATTTCACTTATCCATAAGAAGCTGTACCAGTCCGATAATGTAGGCGTCATACACATGCCGCACTACATACATGAACTAACGGATTACCTCCTTGATTGCTTTGGAGCCGGCCGGCGCATACGCCTGCAGCTCAACATTGCACCCATTAAGCTCGATGTTTCGCAGGCAGTGCCACTCGGCCTGATCCTGAACGAGGCTATCACCAACGCTATTAAGTACGCCTTCCCCGATAACGCGGAAGGCATCATTCACATTACGCTTGAACAGGAAACAGGCGGTCATTACACGCTTACCATTGCCGATAATGGCAAGGGCCTGCCGCCTGATTTTGATCCGGGACAAAGCCGCTCACTGGGCATGAGCCTCATGGAAGGGCTTAGCAATGATCTCGGCGGACAGTTCAGCATCCACAGCCGCCAGGGCACCGTGATTCATATCCGGTTTACGGAAGACACGTTTGCCCACCCGGTATTGTCCATTCACCAGGAAAACATCGCAGTATGAACGAAAAAGTGTTGATCGTAGAAGATCAGTTTGTAGAAGCCAACGATATCCGGCTCATGCTGGAAAAGAACGGCTACAGGGTATCCGGTATCGCACGCTCGGTACCCCAGGCGCAGGAAATGATCCTGCAGGATAAGCCCGACCTCGTGCTGCTCGACATATTCCTCAAAGGCCGGCAAACCGGCATCAACCTCGCCCATGAATTGCGCGAAGCCAACATTGCATTCATCTATCTCAGTGCCAATTCCAGTCAGGATGTACTCACTGCCGCCAAAGCCACAGAGCCTTACGGTTTTCTCGTGAAGCCATTCCGGGAAAGGGATGTGCTGGCCACACTGGAAATAGCGCGTTTCCGGCATTTGAACAGCCTCGAATCGCATCTGCGGAGGGAGAAGGTATTGCGTAAAGCACTCGCACAATTGCAGACCGCAGGCGGCACTACAGAAGAACGGCTGCTGCAGGCCGGTATGGCATTGCAGCCATATATCCCGTTCGAATATCTTTCCGTCAGCTTCCGGCGCAACGGACAATTTACCCACCTCCGCGACTATCGCCGGATAGGCTTCAACGAGTACCAGGAGCTGGGCCTTCCTGAACTGGGGAACATCACCGGCCAGCAGCCGGAAGCACTGGCTGCTTTGCAGGCTGCACAGTCATGGGAACAATCTGCCATCTTCAATGGTACCGCATTTGTCAGGGAACAGCGCAACGTACCTTTCCTGCAGCTGCTGGCAAAATCGTTCCGGTTGCAATCATCATTCGTATATCCCTGTCTGCTGCAAAACGGCGATACCTGCCTGCTGCACTTCTTCAGTAAAATGCCGGAAGCTTACCTGCCTGTACATCCGGAGATCTGCCAGCGCCAGCGCGATCTGCTGGCAGCACTCATGGAAGACAATTCCAACAAATCACCCGCACCCGATAACGCGCCCCCTGTTAAGAAAGCACAGCCTGCGAAAGTGTTTGATGGCATCGTAGGCAGCAGTCATTTACTCCTGAAAGTATTCGACCACCTTTCGCAGGTTGCCCCCATCGATACTTCGATACTTATTCTCGGAGAGAGCGGCACCGGTAAGGAAAGGATCGCGGATTGCATTCACCGGCTGTCTCCCCGGCGCAACAAGCCTTTTGTGAAAGTGAACTGCGCGGCCCTGCCGGCATCGCTCATAGAATCAGAATTGTTCGGCCATGAGAAAGGCGCTTTTACCGGTGCGGCCGACCGCAGGATCGGTAAGTTCGAACAGGCCAACGAAGGCACGGTGTTCCTCGACGAGATCGGTGAAATGCCCATAGAGCTGCAGGCAAAACTATTACGCGTTTTGCAGGAACGGGAGATAGAGCGCCTCGGCAGCAGGGCACCCATTCACATCAACGTGCGCTTTATTGCCGCTACCAACCGCAACCTCGAAAAAGAAGTGGCAGAAGGCCGCTTCCGCCTCGATCTATATTACCGGCTTAACGTATTCCCGCTTACCCTGCCCGGCCTGCGCGACCGGCTGGAAGACCTCCCCGCACTGGTGGCACATTTCATTTCCGTTTTCAACCAGAAAACCGGGAAAAGAATGGCAGGCGTAACCGATAAGGTAATGGCACAATTACAGCAGTACCACTGGCCTGGTAATATCCGGGAACTGGAGCACCTGATAGAGCGCAGTATGCTGCTCTGCCGCGGCCCTAACATCGAAGAAGTAGTACTCCCCGGGTTCCGGGAAACTGCCCATATACCTGCCCCTGTTACCGATAACCGTATCAAGACCATTCATGAAAATGAGCGCGACCATATCCTGAGCGTCCTCAAAAAATGCAATGGCCGGGTATGGGGAGCGGGTGGCGCCGCAGAACTGCTACAGGTGCCGCCTACCACGCTCCATTCCAAGATGAAAAAGCTGGGAATACGGAAGGAACACTTGCCATAATCCGCGATAAGTACAATTATGACCGGCATTAACACAATGGTGCGTAAAGTGTAATACCTACTTTTGCAACATGGTAGCAAATAGTAGTAATTCTTACGAAGTTATAGTGGTAGGCGGTTCATCCGCAGGCCTGAGTGCAGCCCTTACCTTAGGGCGCACCATGCGGCATACGCTTGTGCTCGACGGGGGCGCTCCACGTAACAAACCGGCCGGGCATGCCCATAACCTCTTCACACGCGATGGTACGCCGCCGGCAGAACTGCTGCGCATTGCCCGGGAGCAGCTGGTACCTTATGAAACGGTACAGCTGCAGGAGGCATACGTTACCGCCGCAGCAAAAACGGATAGCGGCTTCCTCCTCACTACGCAGGACGGGGCGAAATATGCTGCGAAGAAAGTGGTACTCGCCACCGGGGTAAAAGATGATCTTGCTGATATTCCGGGGCTGCGCGGGCTGTGGGGAAACCGTGTGATCCACTGTCCATATTGCCACGGCTGGGAAGTGCGCCATCAATCCGTATGCGTGATCGCGAATGGCGAAGCGGCTGAACACTACGGCATCACACTTTCCAACTGGCATAGCGATATTACGTTCCTCACACAGGGAGAAAGCACTATCAGTGCGGAAACCATCGATAAATTCAAAGAGAAAGGGTATGTGATAAAAACTACTGCCATTGCAACGCTGGAGGAAAGCGGCATCGGGGTGAAAGTGAAACTGGAAGGTGGGGAAGAACTGACAGTTGGTGCAGTGTATTACCGGCCGGAGAAACTGCGGTTCCACAACTCACTGGCAGAACAACTGGGATGTGAACTAAGCCCTGAAGGCGTGGTAACGGTAAACGCAACATTCGAGACTACCGTACCCGGTGTATTTGCTGCCGGAGACCTCACGCATCCCGGTCTTCACCAGCTGTACATGGCTGCCATGGGCGGGCACCTTGCAGGAACCAACGCCAACAGGCAGCTTACACAGGAAGCCTGGTAATTATCTGATGGCAGCCAGTTTGTGAATATCCTTCACTTCGATCACCTTAGATGCATAGCCGTTGCGCGATACTTCGATCATGGCTTTGCCCAGCTCCTGTAAGGTGCTGGCAAATCCTGGGAAGAGGGATCTGAAGAAAGGGAACATCCAGCCCATATATTTATACGCCTTTAACAGGTGCTTTTGCCCCGGCGTTGCTTTGAGTAACCCGGGCCTGAAGGCGAACACAGCGCGGAAAGGGAGCTTCATGAGATCGTTCTCCGTTTTACCTTTCACACGTGCCCACATCACGCGGCCCTGCTCCGAACTGTTGGTACCGGAGCCGGATACGTAACAGAAAGCCATATCAGGATTGCGCTCTGCCAGCATTTCCGCCACATGCAACGTAAGCGTGTAGGTTAGGCGGTAATACTCCGGCTCGTTCTTGCCCACGGAAGTAACACCGAGGCAGAAGAAGCAGGCATTGTACTCCAACAGCTGATCTGCTATGGGACGGATGTTGAAGAAATTTTCGTGGATGATCTCCCGCAATTTGGGATGGGTAATTCCGGAAGGGCTCCGGTTGATGATCAATACTTTATCTACATGCGGATTATCAAGGCATTCCAGCAGAACGCCCTCTCCGACCATTCCGGTGGCGCCCGTGAGGATGACGCTGAGACTTGCAGGCATGAGGGGTAGTATTTTATCCGAATGTAACACTATTCTGCAGTACTACCTATGATAAACTAACTACGGCTGATATGCCGGATATATCCGTTACCGTGATGCAACCCCATCTCAGGCATTGGCAGTGCCGGCGGAATGAATCCTGCTTCTTCCGATGAAAAGTATCAGCAGTGCGATAAGTGCCGCACCAGCCATACTGGCCGCCATCGGCAATGCCGTATTTTCTTTGAACAGGCTAACAAAAACAGAAGCCAATGCACCTGCCCCCATTTGCAGCGCCCCCATCAGGGATGATGCGGTACCCGCATTCCTCGCAAATGGCGCCAGGGATAATGCGGCGGTATTCGGGTTCACGAAGCCAAGGGAACTGAGCAGCACGGCCAGTATGGCAATGGTACCGCCAAGGCCCAGCCATCCCTGCCAGGCACCTACAGCAAATATGAGCGAGGCAACCGTCATTACAGAAAGTGCAACGGGCAATATCTGCTCACTCCTGTAGCGCCTCAGCAAGAATGTATTTACCTGGCTGGCCCCGATAAAGCCCACGCTCAATGCGGCAAATACCCATCCATACGCTTTGTCTGACAGGTGGAACACTTCCATGAACACTTTGGGTGAACCGGAAACATAAGTAAACAAGGCAGAAAATGCCACCGCACCGGTGAGGGTATAGGTATAAAACTGCGGCACCGTCCATACACTCCAGAAATTCTGAATAATGGGCAGCGGCATGAGTGACAGCGTGGTATCTGGCTTGTAGCTGTTGGGCAGCCAGAGGATGCATGCCAGCAGCAAAGCAACCCCCATAACTGCCAGTATCGTGAACACAGAATGCCAGCCTATGGAACTGGTCACATACCCGCCAATAGTAGGTGCCACCATGGGCGAAGCGCCTACTACCAGCATGAGCAATGCAAATACTTTCGCGTTTTCATTTACCGGGAAAAGATCGCGCACCATGGCCATAGCGGCCACAGCAGCAGCACAGGAGCCTACCGCCTGGAAGAAGCGCAGGTAGATCAGGCTGTCGAGCGAGGTGGCGAATACACAGCCAATGGAAGCCGCTATATACAGGAGCAACCCGGCATAGAGGGGTTTCTTCCTCCCAAAACGATCCAGCAGCGGGCCGTATAACAACTGGCCAAGGGAAATGCCGATGAAGTAGCTGGAGAGTGTAAGCCCCACTTCCGATACATCCACCCGCAGATCTTTCGCGATGGCGGGGAAGCCGGGGAGGTACATATCAATCGTAAAGGGACCCAATGCGGTAAGGCTCCCCAGAATGAGGATCAGTGATAAATAAGCAGATCGTTTCAAAGCAAGGATTTGAAAAATAGTTTACACCAAACAGTTATACACCGTTCAGGACAACATCAGGTAATACAATAAATTTTAAGGCAGATTGTTGGGAAGAATGCCCGCAAAGATAGGAAATAGTTTTAAAACCGGAGCAAAGCATACTCCAGCCCTCTCAGTTCTGCCAGTCCTTTTAACCGGCCAATACCGCTGTAGCCGGGGTAGGTTTGTTTCGCCAGATCATCCAGCATCTGGTGCCCGTGGTCGGGGCGCATGGGCAATGAAACATTGCGCCTGCGCATGATACCTGTGAGGGCGTGTACCACGGCAAACATGTCCACATCGCCATCGAGGTGGTTGGCTTCGTAGAAATCGCCGCCGCCATTACGGCGGATGTTACGGAGGTGAATGAAGTGAATCCTGTCTCCCATCCTTTCCACGATACCGGGCAGGTCATTATCTTCCCGTACGCCGAGGGAGCCGGTGCAGAAGCATAGTCCGTTTGCAGCAACGGGCACTGCATCCAGTATGGCCTGCAGCTGTGCTTCGGTACTTACAATGCGGGGCAGGCCCAGCAGCGGATAAGGAGGATCATCCGGATGGATGGCGAGGCGGATACCCAATGCTTCGGCTACCGGCGCCACTTCCCGGAGAAAGGCGAAGAGGTTTTCCTGTAGAATTCCCCCATCAATGCCCTCGTATTGTGCCAGTGCTTGCAGCACTCCTTCGCGGGTAAAACGCTCGTCGCTTCCGGGGAGGCCCAGCAGGGCATTGTGAAAGAGCGTTTCGCGTTGAGCGGGTGACAGCGTTTTTAGTTTAGCTTCCGCCAGTTTAATTTCTATGGGAGAATAATCCCCTTCCGCATGGGGGCGCTTCAGGAGAAAAAGGTCGAAGGCGATGAAGGCCGCACGGTCGTAATACAGAGCGCGGGCACCGGTAGGCAGTTCGTAATTAATGTCCGTCCGCATCCAGTCCATCACCGGCATAAAGTTATACGTGACTGTTTTAACTCCACATAAAGCGAGGTTGTGCAAACTGGCGATATACTGCCGGATGTATTGCTCCACGTTACCCGCGGATTGCTTGATGTGTTCATGTACAGGAAGACTTTCCACTACCGACCAGCGCATACCAGCCGCTTCGATCAGCGCTTTGCGCTTTTCGATCTCTTCAATGGTCCAGATATCACCCACGGGAATGTGATGTAATGCGGTTACCACTCCGGCACAACCGGCCTGGTGAATATCGCGCAGACTTACGGGATCGTTAGGCCCGAACCAGCGCATGGTTTGCTCCATTGGCATGGATGTGGAAATTTAGATGCAACGGTTAAGTTGGAAAATTCTGCCTGAATATCCAAACCGGAAAGGCATTTCCGGCTTCGAAAACGTTTGAAGTTGATGGAAGTGCCATAAAACCATCGGCATGCGTGAGTGCCCAGAGGTCGCCGGAACCCATATGCGGAATGGGTTGTGCCAGCAGTATAGCCTCAGAAGTAAGGGCGAGCTTAACAGGGATAAAATATTCGAGGGGCCGGGAGAAAGTGAGTGTTTCGGATAGCAGGGCCGTTACAGGCTGGCGGAGTGGTAAACCAAGGCAGGCTTCCAGCCAGGGGCGGATGTAGCGTGCGTAGTTGGTCATGACAGATTGCGGGTTCCCCGGAAGGGCAAACACTACGGGTCCTCCCGGCAGCTTTCCGAAGCGGATCAGTTTTCCGGGCTTCTGCCCTATCCCGTCCACTATGGTTTCCATCCCTGCTTCGGCCAGTATTTCGGGGAGGTGGTTAAACCGCCCGTCGCCCACAGCGCCAGTACAGATGATGACATCGCAGCGGTACAGGATGGGGAGCAATTCTTCCGCCATGCGCGGCTTCTCATCTGCCAGGTGCACGATGTCTGCAGGGATGCCCATATCCTGCAAACCGGCGGCCAGACTAAACACGTTGGACATACGTACCTGGTGGGGTTCCGGTTTGTTCCGTACCTCCACCAGTTCGTTCCCGGTAGCCACCAGCAATACTTTGGGCAAAGCGCTTACTTTTACTTCTGCCTTACCCGTTCCGGCAAGGATGCCTATTTCTGCGGGGCCTATCCTGACGCCCGGTTCCAGCAAGGGCTTTCCCGCATGTGCGTCGGTACCTTTGCGGTGAATATGCTGCCCCGGTTCGATGCTGCCTGTGATGGTGAATCTCCTGAACCCTTCATGCTCCGTTACTTCCAGCTGATCGAAGGGTACTACGGTATCGGTGAGTTCGGGCATTACGGAGCCGCGCATCACTTCCATCCCGTCTGCCAGGTTAGCGAGCTGCAGGCAGGGCATACCCGCCGCCTGAATACCTCCGGAGCCAAATACCCGTTGCCCGCGGGCGTAGCTGTCGAATGCGATGGCCAGCCCGTTTACGGTTACGCGGTCATATGGCGGCAGTGGCCTGTCTGCATGTACCGTTTCGCCCAATACACGGCCTTCGGCGGCTTCGAGCAGCACGGTAGTAACGCCAAACCCGGGGGCGGCACGCATCATGGCGGAGTAAGCTTCGGCAACGGTCATCATATCGGTGGGTTTTACTTACTAAATTTAGCCCATTGCCGCCAATGCGGCAAATCCGCGGCGGCCAACAAATGCGGGAAGGGCTTTGTTTATTATGGCATGCACACCATCCTCCTGATCGAAAAGAAAGACCGCAAACGCGGCAGTCTGGCTCCCTTACTGGAGTCCGCGGGGTATACCGTAGTGCAGGCGGCCGGCGGGCAGGAAGGCATTTCCCGCATGCGGGTACAACCGCCTGATCTGGTACTGTGTGATATGAATATGCCGGGGGTCGACGGGCTGGGCGTGCTCCATGTGATGCAGCAGGAAGGCCCCCTGCAGCTGGTACCCTTCGTCCTCCTGCTCGATGACTGGGACCCGCACCGTTTCAGGGAAGCCATGCAACTGGGGTCCGATGATGTGATGATACGCCCCTTCTCCGGTGCAGAAATACTGCAAACCATCGCGGTACGGCTGGAGAAACGACATCTGCTCCTCCAGAACGCTGCCGCTATCGATCCTGCCAGCGAAAGTGATTTCCGTAATATCATCCGCGCTTTTATAACTGACCGTAATACCGTGCGCCTCGCGCCCCATGAAGTGATCTACCGGGAAGGCGAAACACCACGGTACATGTTCTACATCCTCTCCGGCAAAGTAAAGACCATCAAAACGCATGAAGACGGGAAAGATCTGCTGATCAGTTTGTATAAACAGGGGGATTTCTTTGGATACATTGCCCTGTTGGAAGAAGACCGTTATAAAGCCACCGCTCTTGCGATGGATGAAACAGAGCTGGCATTGATACCAAGGAAAGATGCGGAAGATATGCTGGAGCGGGTGCCGCTCATCTTTCAGAAATTCGTGCGCATGCTGGCACGCAACCTTACGGAGAAGGAAAACCGGCTGGTAGGGATCGCTTACGATACGCTGCGCAAAAAAGTGGCCAGTGCGCTGGTGCATTTGCGGAACAAATATCACCAGGGCACGGGCCAGTATAAGGTTAACATTGCGCGGGATGAGCTGGCTTCACTTGCCGGAACTGCTACGGAGTCACTGATCCGTACGCTTGGAGAGTTCAAGCAGGAAAAACTGGTGGCCATCAAAGGCCCTGTTATCACCCTGCTGGAACCTGGCAGGCTGGAAGATATTGCCTTTCATTGAGCGCCTGCCGGTTTACATATTTAACAAAACAACACCACTGATTTCATTGTAAAATAACCCCTGAAACAACCGTACTATCCTGTAAATTCATATATTCATCTGTTGTTCCTTTCGTCGGTTGTTCCTGCGGGGCCTGGTTTTTCCGGATTTAGACCGCCCTCTTTCGAAAGCGGCTATCTGGCATGTATGAAGCGGTTGCTACATTTGCATGAATTGTATAATGCAAATGTAGAAATGGTGGAAAATGTGGGGAATGACACGCGTCAGGCATCACCTGATACTGGTCAGGCGGAACGGTTTTTGAACGGCCATCAGAAACCATGATCCGAACATTGTAAGGGCGCAGTTTGTTATAGAGCTTTACAGCGCCTGAAAAACCCTTTTCAACATGAAAAAATACGATGCCATCATTATCGGGGCCGGTCAGGCAGGTACCCCGCTTGCGCGGAAGCTGGCAGGTGCCGGCTGGCACACCGCATTGATAGAGCAGCGCAGGATAGGCGGCACCTGTGTGAACGACGGGTGTACCCCCACCAAAACCATGATCGGCGCAGCACGCATGTGTTACATGGCCGGCCGTGCCCGGGAATTCGGGATCACTTCAACCACTCATCTGCCGGATCTCTCCAAAGTAAAAGCGAGAAAAGACGAAGTAGTACAACAATCTTTCGACGGCCTCACCCGCGCAGTTTCCAAAACCGATCACCTCGATTATATGGAAGGCAAAGCCGTATTCTCCGGCATGAAAACGGTGGACGTAAACGGCGAAATGCTGCAGGCAGAACATATCTTCATCAATACAGGTGCCAGTGCCGCCATACCACCCATAAAAGGCCTCAGCACCGTTCCCTACCTCACCTCCACCACCATCCTCGATCTCACGGAAACACCTCGGCACCTTTTTATACTCGGTGCCGGATACATTGCCATGGAAATGGGGCAGATGTACCGGCGGTTCGGGTCGCAGGTAACCATGCTGGAAAAAAGTGACAGGATCCTCGGGAAAGAAGATGAAGACATTGCGGCCGAAGTACATAAAATACTGGAAGAAGACGGCATTACCCTCCTCACTGCCGCCGAACTGAAACAGGTAACAACCGAAAACGGGCAGCTCCTGCTGGAAGTGATGGAGAACGGAACAACGCGCACCATCACCTGCAGTCACATCCTCGTGGCAGCAGGGCGCCCTCCCAATACTGCAGACCTTCAGCTGGAGCAAACAGGACTTCATGCGGAAAAGAATGGCACCATTGCGGTGAACGACCGGCTGGAAACCAGTGTGCCCGGTATTTATGCATTGGGTGATGTGAAAGGAGGCCCCGCATTCACGCATATCTCCTACAACGATTACGTTATCGTATGGCAGAACATCCTCGAAAATAAGGGCCTTTCCATCCGCAACAGGCCTGTTCCCTATTGCATGTTCACCGATCCTGAACTGGGCCGCATCGGGCTTACAGAGCGGGAAGCGCGGGAGCAGGGGAAGAACATCCTCGTAGCTAAACTGCCCCTGTCGAAAGTGGCGCGCGGCATAGAATCCGGAGAAACACGGGGATTGATGAAAGCCGTGGCAGATGCAGACACCGGGCTAATACTCGGTGCGGCTATTCTGAGCGTTGCCGGTGGTGAAATCATGTCGGTTTTACAGATGGCCATGATGGGTAACCTTACTTACCAGGAGCTGCGCGATGGTACATTCGCTCACCCCACCTTTTCTGAGTCCCTCAATAACCTGTTTACGACCATCTCATGATTGAAGCCAGCCAACTGTATAAAGCTTTCGACGGGCGCCCTGCGGTGCAGGGCGTTTCATTCACGGTGCCGGAAGGCGGACGCTTCATGCTGCTGGGCACCAGCGGCAGTGGTAAAACCACCACCCTGCGCATGCTCAACCGCCTGCTGGACCCTGATAACGGCCAGGTACTTTTCCATGGTAAAGACACACGCTCCTTCCGGCCGGAAGACCTCCGCCGGCAAATGGGCTACGTGATGCAGCAATACGGACTCTTCCCCCATTACACCGTGGCGGAAAACATCGCTATCGTACCTAAACTGTTGCGTTGGGATACATCCCGCATCCGCCAGCGTACCGAAGCGCTGCTGCAGAAGCTGGGCCTTTCCTGGGAAGCACATGCCCATCAATATCCCGCACAGCTGAGCGGTGGCCAGCAGCAGAGAGTAGGCCTTGCAAGGGCACTGGCGGCAGACCCTCCCGTTCTTTTAATGGATGAACCCTTCGGCGCCCTGGACCCCGTTACCCGTGCCCGCATCCGCCAGGAGTTTAATGAGCTGGATGAGTTCAAAAGCAAAACCGTAGTAATGGTTACCCACGATATCCGCGATGCCCTTGAACTGGGCGACCGTATCGGTATCATGGACAAAGGCCGGCTTATCCAAACCGGTACCCCGGAAGAACTGCAGCAGCACCCTGCCAACGATTTTGTGGCGGCATTCCTTCACGGTAAAACCGATGCGCCATGAATGATTTCCTGCAATTCCTCCAGAGCCAGTCGGGCAAACTAGTAGAGCAAACGCTCACGCATGTACATCTGACCTTACTGTCAGTAGCCCTCGCCATCCTCGCAGGTGTGCCCCTGGGCATCCTTATAGCACGGAAACAAAAGCTGGCGGGTATGATACTCGGGTTTGCCGGTATCCTGCAAACCATCCCCAGCATTGCACTGCTGGGCTTCCTCATTCCATTACTGGGCATTGGTCCGAAACCTGCCATCTTCGCTTTGTTCCTGTATGCATTACTCCCCATCATCCGCAATACTTACACTGGCATACGCGGCGTAGATGCTACCGTGCGGGAAGCGGCGGTGGCCATGGGCATGACGCATGGGCAGGTACTCTTTAAAGCAGAAATGCCCCTTGCCATGCCGGTGATCCTCGCCGGTATCCGGACGGCCGCCGTTATTAATGTGGGTGTAGCCACACTGGCAGCATACATCGCTGCGGGCGGACTGGGAGAATTTATCTTCGGAGGTATAGCGCTGAACAATACCAACATGATCCTCGCAGGCGCTATTCCCGCTGCACTGCTGGCTATCCTGTTCGACTTCCTGCTGTCGCGCGCACAAAAGCTCAGCATGCGGCATTTCCGTTGGGCCGGTGCAGCAGCAGTGATTGTGTTTGCACTCTCGGCCATAACGCCCGCTGCCAAAGGGAAATTACTGGCTGGTTTCACACCAGAATTTATGGGCCGGGAAGACGGGTGGCTGGGGCTTAAACGAATATACCACCTGCGCATCCCTACCGTTGTCATCAACGATGCCGTGATGTACCAGGCCTTACATGAAGAGAAACTGGATGTGGTGAGCGGTTATAGTACCGACGGGCGCATCAGGGCGTACAACCTCATTATCCTCGACGATGATCAGCACATCTTCCCGCCATACTACGCAGCCCCCGTAGTGCGGAAAGATGCACTGGAACGCTTCCCGGAACTGGGTCCGGCCCTCGACCTCCTTGCCGGCCGCATCAATGATTCGGTGATGACGTCGCTGAACTACCGGGTAGATTTCCTGCATGAAAGCCCCGCCACCGTAGCCAGCGATTTCCTCGGCAAACAGGGCCTGCTTAAACCACAAAGGCATGGTAAAAAAGGGGTGGTACGCATGGGATCGAAGATCTTCACAGAGCAATACATCCTCTGCGAAATGTATAAACTGCTGGTGGAAGGGAACACAGAATTGTCAATTTCTTCCAAAACAGGATTAGGTGGCACGAAAATTTGTTTTGATGCATTAACGAATGATCAGATTGATTTCTATCCTGAATATACTGGCACCGGCCTGCTTGTGATATTACAGCAGCCTTTAACGGAGAATCTGAGAAATAAAGACAGCGCCTACAACTTTGTGCGCGATCAGTTCGAACAGCAATACGGGCTGCAATGGATGCAGCCTATCGGTTTCAACAACGCATATGCACTGATGATGCGGGAAGCAGCGGCAGACCAATTGGGCATCCGCTCCATTACCAGCCTCACACGTTATCTGAATACGCAAAAAAATTGACATGTTAGAAGTAAGCACTCCCACCGCGCTTGCCAGGCATTACCTGCAGGTGCGGAAATGGACCGAAACGATCTGCCGCCCGCTACAAAAAGAGGATTATGTGGTACAACCTGTAGAAGATGTGAGTCCGCCCAAGTGGCACCTCGGCCACACCACCTGGTTTTTTGAGACCCTGATCCTTAAAAGATTCCTGGCTGGTTACTCAGAATACGATACCATGTTTAATTACGTATTCAACAGCTATTACGAAAGCCTTGGTACCCGCGTGATCCGGACAGACAGGGGGAACCTCAGCCGCCCCACCGTGGAAGAGATCTATAAATACCGCAGCTATGTAGATTCAGCCATGGAGCAGCTGCTATCACAGCCCCTGCCCGCAGAGGCCGAAACACTCATTACCCTCGGCTGCCAGCATGAGCAACAGCATCAGGAGCTGTTATGGACCGATATCAAATACATCCTGGGCCACAACCCCCTGTTTCCACCATACAACCTGGAAGCGCCTCCGCCACCGCAAGCCCCTGCAAAGCAATCGTTCATTAGCATGAAAGAAGGAGTGTACGAAACCGGCTTCGAAGGCGAAGGCTTCTGTTACGACAACGAGCTGAACCGGCACAAAGTATACCTTCAGCCATATGCTATTGCAGACAGGCTCGTCACCAACGGTGATTACCTTGCATTCATGGAGGCCGGCGGATACAAGGAATTTTCCTACTGGCATGCCGAAGGCTGGGACTGGGTAAAGCGCACGCAGGTAAATTGCCCCCTGTACTGGCATCAGGAAAACGGGCAATGGATGCATTACACCCTGCAGGGCGTAGTGCCCGTGGCGCCTGATGAATTCCTTGCACATATCAGTTTCTATGAAGCCGCCGCATATGCTGCATGGAAAGGAATGCGGCTGCCTACGGAGTTTGAATGGGAAGCAGCCTCGCATCTTTTCGGATGGGGCAGGCGCTGGGAATGGACGGAAAGCGCATACCTCCCCTATCCCGGTTTCGAACGGGTGGCAGGAGCCGTGGGTGAATACAACGGAAAATTCATGGTGAATCAGAAAGTACTGCGCGGCGCTTCCGATTTCACACCGGAAGGCCATAGCAGGCATACCTACCGCAACTTCTTTCACCCGCATTTACGCTGGCAGCTAACAGGCATCCGGCTGGCTAAAACCTTAAAACCGTAACTGATGAGAACAGTAACCGCCATTATGGTCCCGCCTGCTTCAAAAGCGCGCCAGGCTTTTCTTCGCGACGTACTGGAAGGCTTGCAGGGCCACCCCAAAAGGCTGCAGTCGAAGTACTTTTATGATGCCGCCGGTGATGCCCTCTTTCAGCAGATCATGCATTGTGCCGAATACTATCTCACGCGCTGCGAAATGGAAATCCTCGAAACACAATCGGCCGCTATCGTTGCCTCCATCCGTGCGTCGGTACCTCAGGCCGACCTTGTGGAACTGGGCGCAGGAGACGCTTCCAAATCCGTGCACCTGCTGCGCGAATGGATGCGTTCCGGCATGGGGCACCGCTATTACCCCATCGATATCTCAGGTAATATCATCCGGCATTTGCAGAACACCCTGCCCGATCAGCTGCCCGGCCTCGAAGTACATGGTCTTAACGGAGAGTATATGGAGATGCTGGCCCAATCGGGGCAAACTTCCGGCAGGCCAAGGCTGGTGATGTTCATGGGCAGCAGCATCGGTAACTTCACTCCTGAAGAAGCCATTGGTTTCTTATCAGCAGTACGCCGCCAGCTGCGCCCGGGCGATTTCCTGCTCACCGGCTTCGACCTTCAGAAGAACCCGCGCCTCATCCTCGATGCATATAACGATCACCAGGGCCTTACCCGCAGCTTCAACCTCAACCTGCTTACCCGAATTAACCGTGAGCTGGATGCCAACTTCCTCACACACCAGTTTCTGCATTACCCTACATACGACCCCGCTACAGGTGCCTGCAAAAGTTATCTGATCAGTCTCCGGGATCAGGCAGTTCATATCGGCGGTACGGTTATACGCTTTCGGAAAGACGAGCCCATTTACATGGAGATCTCCCAGAAATACACAATTGATGGCATTCACGAACTGGCTGCTGGTTGTGGATTTACACCCGTAAAAAACTTCACAGACGATAAAGGCTGGTTTGTTGATGCGTTATGGCAGGCGAAATAGCACATCAGGCAAAACAATTCCTGTTAAGTCTTGTTAGCATAGGAAGACTAAATGCACCAAAACCATGAAAACTTCTTACTATTTGACCCTTTTTGCAGTTGTACTGCTATCGGCCTGTGGTACTACAACACAGGTTACTAACTTCTGGAGAACCCCGGATGCCCCGCAGAAAACGTATCACACCATCTTCATCGCAGCGATGGTGCACAATGTAGGCGCCAAACAGTCCATCGAAAATAACCTGGCAACGGCTGCACAAAGCAAGGGCTACAAGGCTATTAAAAGCGGAGACATCTTCCCTCCCAACTTCACCAAAGAAAACGTTCCTTCCAAAGAAGCCATCCTGAACAGGGTGCGCGAACTGGGATGTGATGCCATTTTCACGATGGCCGTTGTGGATAAATCCAGCGAAACACGCTATGTACGCGGCTCCGGCCCTTATGCCCCCTATCCTGCATGGGGCTGGTATGGCAGCTTCTGGGGATATTACAACTACTGGTACCCTACCATGTACAATCCCGGATACTACACTACCGATAAAACCTATTTCCTCGAAAGCAATATGTACGACGCACAATCGGAATCCCTTTTATTCTCCGTACAGTCTGAAACCATCAATCCCAATAGTATAGAAGATTTTTCGCGCAGTTATACCAAATCGCTGGTACAGGCGCTGGAACGGCAGGGCTTACTGAAATAATCACGTGAATGTTCATAAATATCAAAGGCTGACCGGTAATCCGGTCAGCCTGTTGTTAAAATACAAGTGAACAATTGAAAATAGAGCTTCTACTGCTTATCCCACCATACACGGCCGCGCGAATCCAGGCGGTCGTTGCCATAAGTAGCATCTTTGGCTTTCATATCGCCGATGGCAGCTTCTAGGCTGGCGGCCATTTGCACGGTGGTAACCGGCAAAATATACCTCCTCGGGATCGTCAGGTTAGTAGTTCCGTTATAAAGGTTTTCGAGGTATGCGATACCTGAACCATCTCCAATCTTATTGGCCTGACCGGCACGGTAATTATCGAATTGCGGATATCCCGTACGCTTCCACATTGCCCATGATTCTTCAGGTTGTGTGAGGTAGTTCACCCATGCCTGCGAATAAACGCTCTCCAGCCCACTGTAAGGATAGCGTGTCAGGAAGTCACCGAAATCAGCAGCTGCGGCGCCCGGCAGGTTCTGGCTAATACCTTTCTCTTTATAAAAGTCGAAAGACGCTCTTACCCCGTCGTTATACCATTGCGCAGCCGATTTACCCAGCCCGTTGCCACCTTTGGCAGCAATCTCTGCCAGCATAAAGCAGGACTCTGCATAGTTGAGCAGGTTCGTACGCATGGGAATGGTGGAGCCATCTACCACCGTTTCATCGAGGTGCAGTGATGGGTTACCCACTTTAAAACCACCATTCTTCACGAACAGGCGCGTATTGATCAGCGAAATATAATTCAGTGTACGTGTTGCGGTACCGGAACCAGCTGTTACTGTAAATTGCTTGGTTTTGGTTTGGCCTTCCCAGCCATAAGGAGCAGATGCTGATGCGGAGAATACGTGCTTACCCACATACCTGCTGTAATTCACGGCAGCAGAGTCCAGCGTGGCTTTGGCTGCTGCGGTGCCGTTGGCTTTTACATCATTGTATCCGGAGAAGTTGGTACCCCAGTCGTTCCGGCGCACCAGCAAAGGCAGGCGCGGATCGTTGGTAGAACGGAGGAACTCCACGAAAGCGAACGATGCCACGTAAGAATTCTGAATGGCATCAATATCATCGATGTTATTGTTCCAGTCGCGGGTATTGGTATATCCGAATGACTCATCCTGTTTGGAAATGATCTTACCGCCGAAATTGTTCGCGATATCTGTGAGCACCGCTGTGAGCTGGGCTGCATCGCGCTTTTCGTAACGCTGTGCGATTTTGATACGCAGGGTATTGGCGAAGCGGATCCATTTATCCTTGTTCCCGTTATAGAAGAAATCCTGTTTATCAAACGGAATCTGCTCTCCATCTACCGTTGCGGCCAATGCAGTTACTGCGGCTTTCAGGCTGTTGTCGAAAGATTTGTAGAGGTCCCAGCCGTAATCGAACTTCGGAACCGGGAATTCCCCTACTTTAAACGCCTGGCTGTAAGGAAGTCCACCGTAGATGTCGGACACCTTAAAAGCGTCGTAGGTATTCATGATCACGCAGATCGAGCGCAGATTGATGTACCCTTTCTTCACTGCTCCCTCCGGCATCTTATCGATCTTCTCGATTATGCGGTTGTAATCGCGGCCGGTAGAGGTGAAGTAATCGGAATAGAAACCGCCCGACGGACTGGGGAACGTAGTTTTTCCCGGATCGCAGAAGGCGTTTTCCATTGCGTCTTTATCAATTACATCTGTGGTGATGTATTGCATATAGCGCAGCGATGATCCGTACTTCGAAATGAGCATGCCGCGGCCGGCCATGGAATAATCCATGGTAGCGGAAGTGAAGAGGAATTCAGGCTTGGTATCGTTCAGCGCCTGCGGGTTGGTATTAGCTTCCTGGAAGTCTTTCTTGCAGCTTTGTGCCATGAGGCCGGTCAGCACAAGGCCCATTGCCAGTTTATTGATATGCTTCATGTGGATTGTCAGTTTTTGTGCAGGTTAGAGACTGATGTTAAGCGTAACGGCATAGTTGCGGGAGAAGGGTACCGCGCCGGTGATCATTGGGTTGAACGGATTGTTGCTCTGCAGCGACTCGGGGTTCTGCCCGCCGTTAAGTCCGTTGTAGAGATACCCGATGTTACGTGCTGTAAACCGCAGTCCTGCCCCTTTCATACGAATGCTGCTGATGATGGATTTCGGCACCTGGTAGCCCAGCGAAATTTCGCGCAGCATTACCCACGATACGTCGGTTACAGAACCATTGTCGAGGTAAGTACCCCAGCCGTAGCTGTTGATGTAGTAACTCGCTGCTTTCCATGGTTCTACCAGCCCTGCTTCGTAAGCCTGGCGGAAAGTCATGCCGCCGATATCGCGCCCGTTAACGGGGCTTACTTCTCCTGCCTGGAAAACGGCATCGGGAATAGCGCCATCGAAGATGGTTTGTCCGCTGTAGGAATCCTGACGGGCTACGCCGCCATTGGCCTGATCGCGGTACTGGAGTGAATTGAGCAGGTTACCGCGTTGCATACCGTAGTTGTATGCTTCGGAGTATGCCTTGCCACCCACACGTGCATCTACCTGTACATACAGCTGGAAATCTTTGTAACGCAGGTTGGTGTTAACACCTGCCAGCCAATCGGGTTCTACGCGGCCAATGTTCTCACGCTCGCCGGCTTTGAACTGCTTAGGTACCCAGGAGTACTGCATGAACTTATGCTTACGCTCGGGGTCGGTATTTTCTGCATAACCGCCCACACGGATCAGGGGGAAGCCGGTAGCCTCATCGCGCAAACGCCAGGAGGAGTTCGCCGTCAGCACACCAAAATCACCACCTTCATATGCCCATACGCCAGCGCCGTCATAGTCGCCCATGAGTTCACGCGCCTGCAGGGAAGGGTGCAGGGAAATGATCTTGCCGCGGTTGCGGGTAAAGTTGGCAGATACATCCCAACGGAAGTTCTTGTTGCGCACAGGCGTCACATTCACCAGCAATTCAATACCCTGGTTCTGGATATTGCCTGCGTTGATTCGGCGCTGGCTGAACCCTGTTTCGATCGGGTTGGGAATGGTAATGATCTGATTGAAAGTATTGGTGCGGTACCAGGCAAAATCCACGTTCACCAGATCGTTGAGGAACGAGAGGTTTGTACCCAGCTCAAGGGAACGCTGAATTTCTGGCTTCAGGTCCATGATAGGCAGAATGTTGGCGTTTTGCATAGATGCCGTTACCACCGACTGGCCTGCGCCATTAATGGTAGTACCCTGCAGGTAGCTGCCGAAGCTTGTCTGATAAGGATCCGTGCCTTTACCCACCCATGCCAGTGAAGCACGCAGTTTGCCGAAGCTCAGCCATGTGGGCATCGCCTCTCTCCACATATCACTGAATGCCCAGGAAAGGTTCATGGAAGGATAGAAAACAGAATAGTTATTCTCTCCCGGTACGCCATCAGGATACATCAGAGACGACAGCCAGTCGTTACGGCCGGTGAGTTCCAGGTTCAGGTAATCCTTCCAGCCGAAGTTTACGATAGCACCTACGGAAGCAGCACGGGAATCCGGCGAGCGGTACGTGTACCGGCGCTGGTTGGTGATATCATTTACAGAGTTGGTGAGTGTAAATACATTGGGAACAATAAGGCCCCCGTTGGTGCTGGCACCATATTCTTCACGGATACCGTTGCCGTAGTACTCGTTGTACAGGCGAACGTCAATGTCGAGGTTTCCATTCAGGGCTTTACGGTTACCGTGCGCCATGAAAAGGTAGTTATACGAAGAGCGGTAATCGCCGCCTACGGAGTAACGGCCGCCGGAGTTGAATTTACCACCGCCCATTTCTTTCAGCTCAGAGAAGATCTTGTAGCTGTTGATATTCGCTCTTGCAGATACATCAATCCAGTCGTTCAGCTGGGCTTTCAGCTGAAGGTAAGCCAGCAGCGACTTCTCACGGCGGTTGTTATCGAGGTTATCGAAACGGTTAAACGCCGCGTTCACTACGTTATCGTATTGGGAATAACCGTAGGAGCGCATGGAGTTGTCTGGCAGGCGGTAGTTGGCTTTCCAGTCGGCCAGATCGGTATTACGGGGAACGGAATAGTAGGTGAGGAAACCGAGGTTCTCACCGCCGGTCCAGTAGTAACGGCCCTGGCCGTAAGGGTTACGGGCATCGGTGAGTGCGTAGGTGGCGCCGGCTTCCAGGGAAAACACTTTATTGATCCTGCCGGTTGTCCGGAAATCGAAGTTGTTCCTTTTTACCTGGTTGTTAGGCAGTGTACCATCGTTCCGGAGATTGGAATAGGAAAGCCGGTAGGTCACATTCTCGCTACCGCCTGAAACTGCGATGTTGTTATTGATGTAGTTCCCGTTCTGGAAGAATGTTTTCCAGTTATTCGTCTGCGGAGAATAAGGCACCAACCTGGTAGCATCATACACCGAAGGGTGCATGGAGCCGTCCATTTTGGGACCATAGCTGTAGGAAGTAGCTATCTGTGTGCCATCAGGCTTCCAGTTACCTTCCCTGTAGAAAGGCGTTCCGGAGCCGTATACATCCTGCAGGGGAAGACCATTGCGGTAAATCACCTGCGACTGGTAAGTGCTGTTATATGAAATACCAAGCCCCTGCCCGGCCGAGCCTTTCTTGGAAGTGATCACGATCGCGCCATTGGCACCACGGGTACCATACAGGCTGGTTGCCGCGGCACCCTTCAGCACGGTGATGCTCTCATAATCGTCAGGGTTGAGGTTCTTGAGCTGCGAACCCTGATCCACGCCGTCGGCATCATAGGTGTTCGTTTCAAGTACCATACCATCTACCACAAAAATGGGCTGGTTGTTCTTGTCGAGCGATTTAGCACCGCGGATGATGATGGAAGGCGAGGATTGTACGCCGGCAGCGCCCATCACGTTGATGTTGAGGCCGGCTACTTTACCCTGGAGGGCGGTAATGGGGGAGATGGTATTTGCACGTTGCACTTCTTCCCCTTTCACGGTGGTAAGGGCGTATCCCAGCTTACGGTCTTTTTTGGCGATACCGAGGGCGGTTACCACCACGTTATCGAGCGTTTGGGTGTTCTCGCGGAGGATAACGTTTACCTGCAGGCTGCTGCCTACGGTTACTTCCTGGTTCGAGAATCCGATGAAGCTGAGCTGCAGTACATCGCCTGCCTGGGCTTCAAGGGTGAACTCGCCGCGGGCGTTGGTGGAGGTGCCACGTGTGGTACCTTTTACGCGAACGGTTACGCCCTGCAGGCGCTGGCCGGTGGAGTCGCTCACTACGCCACGCACTGCTGCAAAACGCACTTCGCCCGTTGCAGAAACTGCTTTCTCCTTTACTACCACGGTGTTGCCAACGATGGAGTAGCCCAGCGGCTGGTTAGCGAAGCAAATGTCCAGCACCTTTTCGAGGCGCTCGTTGGTGACATCGAGGGAAACGCTGCCGGCTTTGCGCAGCAGAGATTCGTCATAGAAGAATGCATACCCCGTCTGCTTTTTGATAGCGCGGAAAACTTTCTCCAGTGGCGCGTTGCGCTGCGAGATCGTTACGTTCTGGGAATAGGTTTTGGCACTGATCTGCAAACAGAAAGCCATGAGAAAGACGGCTGTCAGCTTCATACACAAGTAGATTTTGGGATACAACCCGGGTCGGAAATACCGGGCTCCACGTAGAATTTTTTGCATACTTTCGTACAGGTTTGGGTGATAAAATGCTGTTATCGCTAAATTCTTCCCTTTGGGGACGATACCTGAACTTCCTGCCGCCCTGACTCTCACCTCAGGGCGGTTTCCGTTAAGGCATTACTATTATCTTCTTGTCTTCTATTCTGAAATGCACGCTGGATTCTTCCAGGATGCGCAATACTTCCGACGCTTTGGAGTTCCGGGATATCTCCCCTCCGAAACGCCTGTCGGGGATGCGCCCTTCGTACTCGATTTCCACGTCGTACCAGCGCGCCAGCTGGCGCATCACGGCATAGAGATTGGTTTGGTCAAATGAAAAGTATCCGTTCTTCCACGCCATAATGGCGTCTGTGTTCACTTCATGCTGAATTTTAATTTCCCGGCCTTCGCTCACCAGCGATTGTTCGCCCGGCTTCAATGTACGCTCCTGCCCTGCTGCCGTCACCTTTACACTGCCTTCCAGCAACGTGGTTTCCATGGCAGCCTCATCTTCATACGCCTGCACGTTGAAATGCGTTCCCAGTACGCGCACTTCCATGCCGCGGCAGGCCACTATAAAGGAGCTGCCCTGCTGCTGTGCTACTTCAAAATAGGCTTCCCCGCTGATCTCCACCCTCCTTTCCCCGCCATGGAATGCAGTCGGAAAACGGATCGATGATGCCGCGTTCAGCCATACGGCCGTGCCATCGGCCAACACCAGTCTGAACTGGCGCCCGCGGGGTGTTTGTACGGTATTGAAAATGATTTCCTGTACCTGCGTTTCGCGGCCGTTGTATTTAACGCCGCTTTCCCCCTGCACCACTTCTGAACCGCCCTGCATGGCCAGTACGCCGCTCCCTGCACTGTCGAGCACAATCCTGCTGCCGTTGCCCAATGTGAGGATGGCCCCATTGGTTCCGGGAAGGATATCCGGACCGGCCGGTGTTTCGATATGCTGATAAGATGTTTTCTGCTGCCCCATGCGTGCGGTAATCAGCCAAATCCCGGTCCCTGCAACAATGAGCAATACCGCAGCTGCAATAAAACGTTTTAGCCACATCCTGCGCACAGGTGTTTTCTCCTGCTCAAAAGGGCTGATGGCAGATGCATCTTCCATCAACCGGCGGTATTTCGCATCCCAGTCTACCTGAGAACCCGCTTCCGGATGCTTCGCGGCTTCCCACTGCTCCTGCATAAGGGCCGTTACACCGGGTATCGCTTCCTCTTCCGCAGTCATACGCAGCATCTCATCCAGCTCCTCACGGGAGATGGTCCGGTCAAAATACCGGCTTGCCAGATAATGCCATTTATGCTTTTCCTGTTCCTTCATGCAAATGTTTGACTGCAGCCGGGTGATGGCCGTCAGATAGAAAGACGAAATAAAAAAAGGGAATAACTAGTGGATGTGAAAAAAAAGTTAAATCCTCGTCCAGAAGAAAATGAGGATGGCAAGGTCCATTTCACGCGAAAGGTAATTCCGGATGAAACGTTGTGCTGCAACTATATGGTTATTAACGGTAGACCGTGAAATTTGCAGTTGGGCAGCAATCTGGTCGTGGCTCATGTCTGCATCCCGGCTAAGCTGGTATACTTTCTGCGCCTGCGGCGGAAGGAGCGCTATTGCCTTACGGACGTGCGCTTCAAATTCCCGCTTCTGCAGCTGAGCATCGGGCTGTTCTCCGGCAGAAGCCTGGATATCGTCCCACAGGAGATCACGCAGCGCACTGTCATTGGCAGCAGAGCGAAGGAAATCGATGGATTTGTTATGGGCAACCCTGAAAAGGAAAGCATCAAAATTACGGACCTGCCCCAGCAGCTCGCGCCCCAGCCAGATCTTCATGAATACATCGAGCACCAGCTCTTCAGCTACCTGCTCCGAACGAATAAATTTCAAAATGAAAGCGAACAACCGGCCTTTGTATTCATCAAATAGCGCTTTGAAAGCCGGCTCATCGCCGCCTGCAATTCTTTGCAGAATCAATTGTTCATCATATAACGTGCTGGCCGGCAAGGATGTCGAAGTTAGGTATTGGTCGATAAATGTATGCTTGTTAGCTAATTCAATACCGTCAAACGTAGAAAGAAAAGGGAAGAATACCAAATTTTATGTCAGACATGTTGATCATATTCCCTCACCGGTACGCTGGCAGTCAGCATCTCATATTCAGCTTCATTGAAGCGTGGTGCATCCGCTGCCGCATCCTCCAGCTGCTGCACCGTCCGCAACCCGGCCACTGTACTTGTTACTGCAGGATGCATCTGTACATACTTCAAAGCAGACTGGGCCGGGCTGCGATGTGTGCCCGATACTTCCGCGATGGCTTCCTGCGCATGCTCCACTTCTTTTTTCGTTAAGTGCAGATAATCCACCGCAGGCTTCCCTGCCAGCAAGCCTTTGGCCAGGCTGCCACGCGCCAGTACGCCGATGTTATGCTGCTCCAGTATAGGCAGGCACGACATTTCCGGCCGCCGGTCCAGCAGGCTGTACTGCATCATCACACTTACTATCCGGCTCCTGCGTGCGTATTCGCGGATCACATTCGGCCGGATGGATGATATACCGTAATACCGGATCTTCCCCTGTTGCTGCAGCAGTTCGAATGCTTCAATAGCTTCATCTATCGGATCATCGATGGTGCCGCCATGCAACTGGTACAGATCGATATAATCCGTTTGCAGCCGTTGCAGGCTTTTCTCCACGCATGCAAGGATGTAAGCCTTACGCGGGTTCCAGTCCCACCCCGAACCATCGGGCCGCCACTGGTTGCCAACCTTGGTGGCCAGGATCACATCTTTACGCTTTCCTTTAAATGCTTTGCCAACGGAGCTTTCGTTGAAGCCTTTCTCGTAGAGATCGGCCGTATCAAAAAAGTTAATGCCCAACGCCACAGCACGATGGATGATGCGCGCATTATCCGCATCATCCATCCCGAGCGACATACATCCGAATGATGCTTCGCTGATCTGCAGCCCGCTGCTGCCGAGGGTTTTGTAATTCATACTTCTAATATACGATAATCTCATCCGTGAACAGGAAACCCTTCTGTACCGGCGCTTTCACCCGGATGTAGCGGCCTTTCTGCCCGCGCAGATCGAAAGTAAAATCTTTGAAGATGAGTTTTTCGTGGGCAGGCGGTACATCATTGGCCACCGTAATGGCGGGTATATTTTCGAATGCCTTCGGATCATCTGCCACCTGCACTTTCACTTCGGTGGGCATATATACACCCGGGCCTGTTATCTGCATAAAACCGATGGAAAGGCTTTCCAGTGACTGGGAGGTACCGAGGTCTATCGTAACATCCACTCCTTTGCCAAGGAAACCCTGCCACTGTCCGTCGCCATAAGTAAGTGACCCGCGGTAACCATTTACCAGTGTGGCCGCTTTTTGTGCGGGATAGCTGCCACTCCAGGGAGTGTTGTAGGTGACGGTTTTGCCGATTGCTTTATGATAATGTACAGGTACTGTTACGGGGCGCCCCATCAGCATGGTATCGCGGAAAACTGCGGCTGTCAGCTGTGCTGTTCCCGGTACTTCTACAGGGGTTGTATACAATGCAGATGTTGCGTTCGGGCGTGTTCCGTTGAGCGTATAGCGGATGACAGGCTGGTATTGTTCTGTTTCGAAAGAAACGATGGTCAGCCTGCGTACGGTATCGATCACTGTTTTCGGTTCCAGCTGTACTGAAGGACGGTAATAGTTTACCTGCTTGCGTTGCAGCAGGCGGTAATGTGCCTGTAGTCTGGTTTTGAAATCGTTCCAGTTGCGTTTATCCTTTTGCGACCATACTACCTCAGACAGTGCGAGCATTCTGGGGAATACCATGTATTCCACCTGGTAAGTGGCAGGCATATATTCCGCCCACACATTGGCCTGTGCGCCCAGTACGTGATGCGCTTTATCTGCCGGAAGCTCTGCCGGTACAGGTTCGTAGGAATATACTTTGGACAGCGGCAGATAACCGCCGATAGTGAGGGGTTCGGTAGAGGGATCGGACTGGTAACTGTCGAAGTAACAGTATCCCCCCGGCGTCATCACCACATCGTGCCCTTCGGATGCCGCAGTAATACCGCCTTTCTCCCCGCGCCAGCTCATCACCGTTGCTTCAGGGGCAAGCCCCCCTTCCAGGATCTCATCCCAGCCCATCAGCTTGCGGCCGTTGGCGATGAGGAATTTCTCCGTCCGTTTCACCGCATAACTCTGCAATGCCTCTTCATTAGCCAGATGCTCATGCTGCATGCGGCGCTGGCATTTGGGGCACTTCTTCCACGCAGATTTATCGGCCTCATCTCCGCCAATGTGGATGTATTTAGATGGGAAAATTGCCATTACTTCACGCAGCACATCTTCGAGGAAAGTAAATGTGCTGTCGTTCCCGAGGCAGAACTCCGATTGTTTGTACGGTTCACCTGCGCAGGAAAGATGCGGGTAAACGGCCAGAACTTCTTCCGAGTGACCCGGCATTTCAATTTCCGGGATCACGGTGATGCCGCGGCGTGCCGCATAAGCCACTACTTTGCGGGCTTCATCCTGTGTATAATAACCGCCATACGCATTGGGGTTACCTTCTTCGAGATAATGTCGCGGGCTCTTCCACCATTCCATGTAGTTGGCATGTGTGCGCCAGGCAGCCTGTTGCGTTAATGCAGGATACTTTTTGATTTCGAGGCGCCAGCCTGCACCATCGGTAATATGCCAGTGGAATACATTCATTTTGTACATGGCCATCAGGTCTATGTACTTATAAACAAATTCCAGGGGAAAGAAGTGGCGGGATACGTCGAGGTGAAGACCTCTGTATGTAAAGCGCGGTTCATCAGAGATGGCCACTGCCGGGAGTACCCGCTGGTTGGGCTGTGTGCCCATGATCTGCAGCAGTGTGTAAATGCCATGGAGCGCACCGGCACGGCCAGAGGCATATATCTTTACCGACTGCGGGTCTATAATAAGCCGGTAAGCAGCACTGTCTGCCTGCTTACGGAGTATTTCTTTCAGGATACGGATATTGCCGGTTTGCGCGCCTTTCCCCTGCAGGGGGATGCCCGATTGTTCCGACAGTAATGCGGCCGCATCCCGGAAAACCGGATCTGCGGAAATAACTGTTTGGGAGGTAATGGTAAACTGTCCTGCAGCTTCCTGTAACAGAACGGGGGCGGGTATCACATTCACCCGCTGCGTTTGCGCCTGAGCAGTCATACCTGCTGCCAGCAACGCCATCAAACCAATTCGCTTCATTATTCACTGTTGTTTAAAAACTGTGGTGAAATTAATACATCCGCGGGTAAGGTGCTACATTTAAAAGTCCCGGAATTGTTTCAGCAAGTACCATCGCAGGAAGTTGTATGGGTGTACTTTCACCGGATGAAACGAACGCTGCTCTTCCTGTTCCTTTCGGGAGCCTTTTTTTCCACACATGCCCAGAAAGCCCCCGCTGATCTTATCATCCGCTCCGTGTCGGTGATTGACGTGGAACGTGGCCGCACTTCGGCTAACCAGGCTGTGGTGGTGAAAGACGGGCGTATTATTGCCGTAACACCCACCAACAAATTGCGCCACTCCGCACCCGTGGAAGTGGACGGTGCGGGTAAATTCATTATGCCAGGCTTGTGGGACAACCACATGCACTTCGGCGGTGGCGATACCCTCTCCCATGAAAACCGCAACCTGCTGCCGCTCATGCTGGCTTATGGCGTTACCGGCGTGCGCGATTGTGCGGCTGACATCAGTCATTTTGTACTGCCCTGGCGCGATTCTGTTGAAAACGGACTGCTGGAAGGCCCGCACATCTTTACTTCCGGCCCAAAGCTGGAAGGCTATAAATCCGTTTGGAAAGGCGACATCGAAATCGGCACCAAAGAAGAGCTGGGCAAAGCGCTCGATTCCCTACAGGGGCTGAAAGTGGATTTCGTAAAGATCACGGATAACACGCTGAAAGCTGACCTTTATCTCGAAAGCATCCGGGAAACCCGCAAACGCGGATTTGCTATTTCCGGTCATGTGCCTTACGCCATCCCCATGAAAGATATCGTGGATGCAGGTATCAGCTCCATAGAACACATCACCTATCTGCTGAAAGCAGGCTCTTCGGAAGAAGAAAGTATCAGCCATCAAGTGGCATCCGGCGAGCTGAAGGGCCGTGCGCTCACCGATAAAGTAAACAGTACCTACAATAAAGCCGCTGCGCTGAAAATGTTCCGCTACATGGCATCGAAAGGTGTGGCTGTAACGCCTACACTGAGCCTGGGGCATATTTTGTCTTACTGGGATGAGCACGACCGCCGCAGCGACGATTACCTGCGTTACATCGGTAAAGGACTGCAAAGCACATATGCCGGCCGTGTAAACAGCATCATGAAACATGATTCCGCCGCTATTGCATTCCGCAAATCGAACTACGAAAAATCTTCCGCCGTGCTGGCCGATCTGCAGCAGGCTGGCGTGATGATACTCGCGGGTACAGATGCCGGATATCTCAACTCGTACTGCTATCCCGGCCTGGCGCTGCATGAAGAGCTGGCCCTGATGGTACGATATGGGATGACGCCACAACAGGCGCTGAAGGCTTCCGTCATCAACGGGCCTAAGTTCCTTGGGAAGAAAGGTTATGGCGCAGTAGCACCCGGTATGCATGCCGACCTCCTGCTGCTGGATGCCAATCCGCTGGAGGATATTCACAACACACAGAAAATCCGCGGCCTCGTTTCCGGGGGGAAATGGAGGGACCGCGTATATCTCGATGAACTGTTGGCCGAAACCGCAAGGCGTACGGCTGCAGGGATTTGATATACCATTCCTGGTAAAAAACCGAACGGGCTGTCTCCATTTCAGGAGGTGGCCCTTTTTTATACCGGGCTTTAAATTTGAGGTAATATACAATCAGAATAGCCTTACCTTACTTTTTTCAAACATTTCATAAATTATTCACTTTCAATCAACTACCATCCATCCTACATCTATCCTATATCAAACCCTTGTCATTGCTGGAGATGGATGGAGGATGGATGGAGGATGGAAGAAAGAAGGCACGATCGAATCCGGTACGATATTAACAAGATGAGGCAAATGGAGCATAACATTTGCCGCTCATCAAGGAGATTACTCAGTTAGTATATTTTTAATATATTTAAACTATTAACACTAGCGGATAGACACCGATAGTCAGGAAGTAGCCAATAGAAGAACCGAAAACACCAGGAAAATGAAGGACGAAAAGCACAAACCGCTGGAGATTATTGAGAACCTGAAACTGCCACCGCCGGAAAAAGAAGCTCCACAGCAAGGGAGGGATTGTCCGGCATGCGGGGCACGGTCCAGCAAACAGGCAGGGCTTACTCACTGCGTTTATTGCGGGCATGAGTTTCTGCCAGGACCGGCAATCGGGGAACGCAGGTAAAAAAATTAAGTATGAAAAGCGGGATAAAGCCGGCGGGTACGCCGGCTTTCCTGTTGATGGAAGGCTTCCGGAATGATGTGTTAAAACCCGGCACTGAAGGGTCTTTCGTGCCAATGTTGTTATGGAACACGGCATGATCCGGGCCGGATGTGCCGGAAAAAAACAGTACTTTCGATGTTCATCCGCCAATGCCATTTATGAAAAAGCTATCCGTACTTCTCACGAAGCATTACAGGCCTATTAGTATCGCAGCAATCCTGGACGTATTTCAGACCGTAAATCACTATTATCAGGAAAACACCGGCTTACCGTATTTCGACATCCGCCTTATCAGGCATCCGGAAGACGAATCGGGCGTATTCCACGACGAGCAGTACCAGCCGCTTTCGCACGAGGAAGTTACTGCGTCGGACCTGGTGATGATCCCCGCATTCCGGCCGGGGAACATTGCTGATTTTTTACGGGAGAATACGGCCTTTGTGCCCTGGGTACGCCAACAGGCTGCCAACGGCGCCGAAGTAGCGAGCTGCTGCACAGGAGCATTTCTCCTCGCTGCCACAGGCTTACTGAACAACCGCCGTGCTACCACGCATGTCACGGCCGTAGAAGCGCTGTCGCGCATTTTCCCTGAAGTGATCGTGGACCCTGATGTGGTGGTGACCGACGACCGCGGTGTTTACACCAGCGGGGGCGCCACATCCACTTTTCATCTGCTCCTGCACATCCTGGAAAAGTATTGCAACCGTACCACGGCCATCTACACGGCGAAAGTATTTGCCATTGATATGGACCGTGCGCAGCAATCCTATTTCGCGAACTGGCTGCCTTCCCGCACGCATAACGACGAGCTGGTGACTGCCGCGCAACAGCGCATGGAAGAGCGTTTCCAGGACAGGGTAACGGTGGAAGAAGTGATCCACGACCTGCCCGTTAGCCGCCGCAACTTCATCCGCCGGTTCAAATCTGCCACCGGTGTAACCCCCATCGAGTATTTGCAGCGCATCCGTATCGAAGCCGCAAAGAAGTTGCTGGAAGAAAGGCAGGACAATATCACCGGCGTTATGATACAGGCCGGTTATGAAGATGCAAAGGCCTTCCGCCAGCTGTTCCGGAAAATGGTGGGACTCTCTCCGAAAGAATACCGCGAAAAATACGCGGGCTAAATCTCCCTGATACTGACTCTAAAAATTTTATACTGCCCGGCTTCTAATGAAACCGGTATGGAAAACTGTTGAACAAATCCATTTTATTCCTGTTAATCAATTCAGTAAACCCTTCCCGAACATCAGCACTGCACCCTATTGTATGCATGCGCACCGGCCGCGCCCGGCGTAGCTATGCCTTGTAATAACCATATACCTCTCATCCATACTGGCTATTGGTGATGTGAACCCGGTAACGCATATACGGTTGTTGAAAGAAGCTTATGTACCAAGAGTACTGGCAGCCATGTCTATAGAAGTATTGTATACTACTTCAGGGTATAGCTCTGGGGAATAAAAGTGTAGCAGGTGGCGGATCAGTCTGCCGCAAGGCATTCCAGATAACAGGACTTTGATGTGGGATTTGATGAAAAGACCCGCCTGGCGATTTTACTGCCGGCGGGTCACTTTTTTTTATGGTAATATCATTACTGGCGGAAGCGGTCGCTCACCACAAGATCTTTCCCTGCGCCTTCGTATTTGTAGAATCCTTTACCGCTTTTCACGCCGAGGTGCCCTGCGGTTACCATGTTCACCAGCAGCGGACAGGGAGCGTATTTCGGCTGCCCGAATCCATCGTGCAACACACGGAGGATGGAAAGGCATACATCCAGCCCGATGAAATCGGCCAGCTGCAACGGACCCATAGGGTGTGCCATGCCCAGTTTCATTACGGTGTCGATAGATTCCACGCCGGCCACGCCTTCATACAAAGCCTGAATGGCTTCGTTGATCATGGGCATGAGGATGCGGTTGGCAATAAAGCCCGGATAATCGTTTACGATACAGGGATCTTTCCCCAGCTTGAGGGATAGTTCACGCACCGTTTCGGTCACTTCTTTTTCCGTGGCATATCCGTTGATGATTTCCACGAGCTTCATGACCGGAACGGGATTCATGAAGTGCATGCCGATCACTTTGCCGGGTTTGGAAGTAGCGGCAGCGATCTTTGTGATGGAAATGGAAGAAGTATTGGTGGCGAGGATGGTGCCGGGAGCGGTGAACTGATCCAGGTCGCGGAAGATGCGCAGTTTGAGATCCGCATTTTCGGTGGCAGCTTCCACTACGAGGTCCACTTCTTTTACACCGGTAGCGAGGTCGGTAAAGGTATGGAGATGGGCGATGGTATCCTGCTTAACGGATTCGGTGATGATTTCTTTGGCGAGCTGCCGGTTAAGGTTGCGGACAATGGTATCGAGGGCTTTATCGAGCGCGGGCTGCGCCACGTCGATGAGGTGAACGGTGAACCCGTTTTGTGCAAACACGTGTGCAATGCCATTTCCCATCGTGCCGGCGCCGATCACGGCTACTTTCTGCATAACGTACAATTTTGGTGAATGATGCGGCAATTTAGGAAAAAGGCGGCAACGGGCCGCGAAGGTTAATCTTTCCTTTTGAAATCGCCCCGCTTCCAGGATTCCAGGAACTGTGCCCAGGCAAGGGGGTTGAAGATATTCTGCGGCGGCACCTGGCCCGCATAGTACAGCGATTGCTGTTGCTTCTGCATGAACACATTATACGCTCCGCCCCCATCGATGGCCATGCCCTGTGCAATGGCGCGCAGCTTGGCCTGCTCGTTGTTCTTACGGGCTATCTCATACATATCGTTCGGGATATCCATGCTCACAAACAGCTTTTCGAACTCTTTGCGTGTGGGATAAGGTTTAATGATCGTTTCCGTCAGATACACGGTATCCTCTGCCATCAGCTGAATCATGGAATACCGGTTGCCGGGAAGGTCCAGCGGAATTTTATAATCCTTTTTACGGAAGCCTATTGCACTGAAAGACAGGGTATCGCCCTTGAACGCTACAATGGAGAAAACCCCCACACTGTTGGAGATGGTTCCGCGGCCCTGGCCTTTTACCAGGATACTCACTGCCGGTACGGCCCGGAGGCTGTCTGCCGTCATGGTTATACCGGAAATTTGTATAATGCTGTCTTTGAATGCTTTGAATTGTGCAGAAGCAAATAACGGCAAACACACCAGGGAAAAAAGTATGACAAGATTTCTATACATGTGTAGGTACTAAGATACAGGATACTGCCCGCAATGTCCAATATAAAACCGACAAATTAAACCTCATTTATGGTTAACTTTGCTGATCGCAATCAAATTTAACAACAATTTATGATCACAAAAGAGAAGGTCCTCGAGGCGCTGTCGAATGTGGAAGAACCCGATCTGGGCAAGGATCTGGTGACCCTCAACATGGTGAAGGACGTTGAGATCGACGGAAATAAAGTGCAGTTCACCGTGGTGCTTACCACACCCGCTTGTCCGTTGAAAGACATGATCCGGAATGCCTGTGTAAATGCCATACACCACCTCGTTAGCAAGGAAGCAGAAGTAGAAGTTAAAATGACGGCCAATGTTAGTACCAACCGGAAAGACGGGCAGGCTCTTCTTCCCAACGTCAAGAATATCATCATGGTCGCCTCCGGCAAAGGTGGTGTAGGTAAATCTACCGTTGCCGCCAACCTTGCCCTCGCTCTCGCGAAAGACGGTGCGAAGGTAGGGCTCATGGATGCGGACATTTACGGGCCCAGCGTACCCATTATGTTCGGCGTTCGTGGCGAACGGCCCATGATGGTGAACGTGAACGGTAAAGGGATGATCGCTCCCATGGAGAAGTTTGGTATCCAGTTCATGTCTATCGGCCTGCTGGTAGATGAGAAACAGGCCATTGTATGGCGCGGTCCCATGGCCAGCAGTGCGCTCAAGCAATTCGTGAGCGATGTGCACTGGGGCGAGCTGGATTACCTGGTGATAGACATGCCTCCCGGCACGGGCGATATTCACCTCACCCTCGTACAATCTGTACCCGTTACCGGTGCGGTGATCGTAACCACGCCGCAGGATGTGGCGCTGGCCGATGCCAAGAAAGGTATCGCGATGTTCGCCAGCCCGCAGATCCGCGTGCCGATCATCGGTCTGGTAGAGAACATGGCTTACTTTACGCCTGCAGAACTGCCCAACAACAAATATTACATTTTCGGGAAAGAAGGGGGCAAACGCCTGGCCGAAGAACTGGAAATTCCTTTCCTCGGACAGATTCCTCTTGTGCAAAGCATCCGTGAAGGTGGAGACGAAGGTGTTCCGGCAATTTCCGGCAACGATCCTGTTTCCCAGAAAGCCTTTGCAGACTTCGCCGGCGCTACCGCGCGCAGCATTGCCATGCGTAACGCCAACATGGAGCCAACGAAAATCGTAGAAATCGTAGTTTAAGGCAACGAATTTTTTAATACCACTACACTCCCGGCGCTGAGGTCGTGAATGGCCCGGCGCTCGGGGTTGAAGTGGATCGTGATAAACGACAGCCAGCCGAGCATAAACTTCACCGCATACCGGATAAATGCCGCCCATAAAGGGATCTTTCTCCGGATATCTTCTGCCCGGCGCACCCTTATCCCTGTAATCCAATTGCCGACCGTACATCCGAAGGCGGTGCCCAGCGGTTCATAAATACCCCATAGCGCTACAAAAATGGCGATATTCACCCACTCGGGAGCACCATCGCCCAGCACATCCAGCAACTGCGAAGCTGGCACCATTAACAGGATGATAAAGAGAACATCGATCAGCGAAGATTGAAAACGTTTGACAATAACGGGGAAAGCAGGCTCCTGCGCTTCGGCAGGCTCAACCCGTGGAACAGTTGCTTCCATGGCATCAGGGATTTGAATTCATAACAATATTATCTCAATTATTCATACCTGCCAACATGTATACGCCCAAATATTTCCAGGAAAATGACTGGAACACCGTATCCGAATTCATCCGCAAACACGCTTTCGCCCTGCTGGTTAGCATCCACGGCGGGGAACCCTTCGGCACACACATCCCTGTAGAACTCGAAGAAACCGAACCCGGCACCTTTGTACTGAGAGGCCATATCTCCAACGATAACCCCCAGTCGCAGGACTTTACCACCGGCCAAACCTTCCTCGCCGTATTCACCGATCCCCACGCCTACATCTCCTCCTCCTGGTACGAAAAAGAAAAGATCCCTACCTGGAACTACATTGCCGTACACATTTACGGTAAACTGCGCATCCTCACAGAAGCGGAGCTGACAGACTCCCTCACCAAACTGATGGACAAATACGAATCCACTTCCAAATGCCCTGTCCACATTTCTGACATCCCCGAAAAGTCTTTACAAAACAACCTCCGCGCCATTACCGGTTTTGAAATGTCGCTCGACCGGGTGGAGACGCGTTTTAAACTCAGCCAGAACCGGAACGATCGTGATTACAACGAGATCATCCACCAGCTGAGGTCTTCCGGTGATACGCAGGCCGCAGAAATTGCGGAGGAAATGGCCAAAAGAAGAAAGGCTGAACAGTAGATACTGCCCAGCCTGCCTTTTTCTATAGGTTAGGTTGAAATGTTTAGAGTGTAAATACCTTTCCTCCTACCATCACATCCTGCTTCGCTTCGTCGAACGTGGCTTTCTGCCCCGTACGGTACGCCGCCGTGCCCATAATAAGTGCAATGGAGTGGCTGTAGGCCGCTTCGATGGGAGCGTTTGTTTTCACGTCCTGTTTACGTACACAGTCCATCCAGTTGCGGACGTGGGCATTGGTAGTATCGTCTCCACCGGTGTTGGCGCCGCTTTCCACGGAGCCGGCTGCTTTGGACAGATCCATGTCCGGGAGCAGATTGGCTTTCAGGCCCATGGCGCTGGCTTCTTTTTCACGGAGACCGCCGTTGGAGGAGATCTTACTGGTGCTCATATCGATCATGCCACCGTTGGAGTAGTACAATTCCTTCGTACCACCGGCGGAGTTATGGAAGCGTGAGCTGTATACTACCTGGAAGCCCGATGCGGGATCGTTTTGCGGACCGTATTCCAGTACTGCCGTGAGCGTATCTGCATTGGTACGCCCGTCTTTCCACTGATAAATGCCGCCGCCTGCTACCACGCTGCGCGGGTGTTCCAGTCCGGAGAACCAGTGAACCGTATCGATCTGGTGCGTCATCCACTGGCCGAAGATACCGGAGGAATAGGGCCAGAAGAGGCGGTATTCGAGATACTTGCGTGGGTCCCAGGCTTCTTTGGGACGGGTGCAATGGAACCGGGCGAAGTCCACATCGGCCTGGCGGATATCTTTCACGAGGTCGGGCCTCCGCCAGCGGCCGGGCTGGTTTACGTTCCAGGTCATTTCCACCATGGTGATGGGACCGAACTTACCGTCCTGTATGAATTTAGCGGCGGCATGATACCCAGCGCCGCTGCGGCGTTGCGTACCTACCTGGAAGATGCGTTTGGAAGCTTTCACGGCTTTGAGGGCATTGCGCGCATCTTCCATCGTTTCCGCGAAAGGTTTTTCGCAATACACGTCTTTTTTATTGTTCACGGCTTCTATGGTGTGAAAGGCATGCTGGAAATCGGCCGTGGCAATCATCACCGCATCGATATCCTTGTTGCGGTACAGTTCATCGTTGTTCACGCAGGCTTGTACGGAGTGGCCGAGTTTGCCTTCCAGTACAGACTTCCCTTCTTCCCGGCGGCGCTTCCAGATGTCGGAAACGGCGATAATGTCGAAGTTCAGGTCTTTGTGATTGTTGAGAAAACAAGGCATGAGCGCCTGGCGGAAGCGGTCTGAGAAGCCTACAACGCCCACATTTACGCGGTCGTTGGCGCCTATGATGCGCGCATAGCTGCTGGCAGGCATGCCCATGGCACTGAGCGCCACACCGGCGCCTCCCATCATGGAGAGCTTTAGAAAATCCCGGCGGTTCTTGTTGCTAATAGTCATAGTGGAATGTTTTTATCGTGTTGTAATTAGTTTACTGGTATACGGCGGCGAGCTGTTTACGGAGGTAATCCAGGGCCGGGCGGCACTCCTGCGGCATATTCTTCCACCCGCATTCCATGGTGATGCGGCCTTTATAGCCTGCGGCTTTCAGTGCGGCGAGGTAGGGCTTAAAGTCTTCCCCGGCGGTACCCGGTGCGCGGCGGCCTTCTTTTTCGGCAATGTGGCAATGCACGAGGTAAGGCGCGGCGGCGGCGATGGCCGTGGGGGATTCCCCTTCGCGGAGCATATGGTAAATATCGACGGTGACCCTGAAATTGGGATGATTTACCGCTTTGGCGATCCCGGTGACGATGGCCAGACTGTTGATGAAGTTATCTTCTGAGGCGTTCAGGTTCTCGATGGCGATGATGCGGCCGTGTTTAGCTGCCACTACGGCCATTTTGCGGGAGATGGCGATCAGTTCCTTCATGGCGGTGGCTGAATCCTGCCCTTCCGCCAGTTTGCGTGCCCCTGCGGAGCCGAAAACGATAATGCGCACCCCTGCTTCTTTGGCCCGCTGCATGAGGGTGTCTACATACCCGAGGATTACTTTCTCGTCGGCTTCGGGGCCGGTGAGGCGGATGGTGCCGGGCAGAAAGAGGTTACAGGTCACCACTTCGAGCTGCATGGCCCTGATCCTTCCCAGTGTGCGGCGGTAGGCCGTATCGGGAACGGAGGGGGCAAAGAGTTTGCGGGCACCTTCCTCGATGTAGGTGAACCCGGCGGCAGCCAGTACACTATCGTTATCTATAGAGGTGGCCACCCCTATTTTGGGTATTTCCTTCTTCTGTGCATTCGATTGCAAAAAAGGGAGAAGGAGGAGTGCTGAAAAGACGTATTGGAAGTAAAGTTTCATGGAATTCAGTTTTTCGGAAATCGTGGATGGTGGAAAAATTAAGAAGGAAAATCGGAAAATCAAAATCCGGAATTGATAAAAATGGCGGAAATTCGCGCTAACTGAAAATATATTATGAATAGACAGGAATTGGTGAAGCTCATCAGAGACAGGAAATCGTATCTGTGTGTAGGACTGGATACGGACATGCAAAAGATCCCCCGTCATCTGCTTTCTCACCCCGACCCGATGTTCGCCTTCAACAAAGCCATTATTGACGCAACCCGCGACCTCTGCGTGGCTTACAAGATCAATACGGCCTTCTACGAATGCCAGGGCATCCGGGGCTGGGAGAGCCTTCAGCGCACAGTGGAATACATCCCTAAAGACAATTTCACGATTGCAGACGCCAAACGTGGCGATATCGGCAACACATCCACCTACTATGCCAAAACATTCTACGATACCTATGGCTTTGATTCTGTGACGGTTGCACCGTACATGGGGCGCGACAGTGTGGAGCCTTTCCTCGCTTTCCAGGAGAAATGGGCCATCGTACTCGGGCTTACCAGCAATACCGGCAGTCAGGACTTCCAGATGCAGCCTTCAGGTGACGGCCACCTTTATGAAACCGTGATCCGAACCTGCGCCTCCTGGGGCACACCGGACAATATGATGTTTGTGATAGGCGCCACCCAGGCAGATTCAGTAGCGGCTATCCGCAAGATCGTTCCCGACCACTTCTTCCTTGTACCCGGTGTGGGCGCGCAGGGAGGCAGTCTGAAAGACATTTCCGAGAAGGGAATGAACGGCGATGTGGGCCTTTTGGTGAATGCCAGCCGTGCCGTAATTTATGCCGGTAACGATGAGAAGTTTGCAGAAGACGCACGTAATGCCGCCCTCGCCCTCCAGCAGGAAATGGCCACTTATTTGTAAAAAGTATATTGAAAATCATAGCGGAACGCTCCCGAAAGGGGGCATTTCTGCATGCAGGGAAGTCCTATTTGAAAAGGCAGTTGCGGGCCGTCCACCACGGCTTAACTTCAAACTGCAACCTGCCCGTTAGCACGGCGGTATCGCCCTTCACCAGAGAAACGGCCTCGAGGCTGTCTGCCGCTTTGAGTACATACATACCGCGCATGGCATCATAATCCGCGAAGGCGCCCGCGAGGATCATCCTCCCGTCTTCCACCAGCCGGCGGATGTGCAGGATATGCGCTTCATCTATCAGCGCGGCCGATGCGGGGTCCTGCCTGGTATTGGACCCGTCTTTGAAAAACACCATCCAGTATTGCTGTACAATGGTGGTTTTTGCCACTGTATCAGTTACGGCCGAAATGTTCCGTTTTGCTTTATGCTGCTGCAAACGGGAAGAAAAACTGGCTATCACAAACGTCAGGAAAACCCCGAGGAGGAACACAGGTATCAATTTGGCCATATCACAGATTTGCGGGCCGAAGGTACAACTTTGGCGTAATTCCGTAAATTCGGACGTACAGCAAAAATCTATACCATGCACCAGGACCTTTTCCAATCGCCCGATTATTATGCCATCGATGAACTTTTGAATCCGGAACACCTGCTCGTGCGCGATGCCGTGCGCGAATGGGTGAAGAAAGAAGTATCCCCGATCATTGACGACTGCTGCCAGCGCGCGGAGTTCCCCGCGCACATCCTCCGTCCACTGGGTACCCTCGGCTGCTTTGGCCCCACCATACCCACTGAATATGGCGGTGGCGGAATGGATCATATCGCTTACGGCCTCATGATGCAGGAGCTGGAGCGGGGCGACAGCGGCATCCGGTCTACGGCATCTGTTCAGGGATCACTGGTGATGTACCCTATTTATGCATTCGGCAGCGAAGAGCAGAAACGGCGCTTCCTGCCCCGCCTTGCCACCGGTGAACTCATGGGCTGCTTTGGCCTCACCGAGCCTGATTTTGGCTCTAATCCGGCCGGTTTACTCACCTATTACGAAGATGATGGCGACTACATCCGCCTGAGCGGCGCCAAAATGTGGATCTCCAACGCTCCCTTTGCAGATATTGCCGTGGTTTGGGCGAAAGACCCGGAGAACAAGATCCGCGGCGTGATCGTGGAACGCGGCATGGAAGGGTTCACTACTCCCGAAACAAAAGGCAAGTGGAGCCTCCGCGCCAGCGCTACCGGCGAGCTGGTCATGGATAATGTACGTCTTCCCAAAACCAATATACTCCCCGGCGCCCGTGGATTGAAGGCGCCCCTCTCCTGCCTCTCCTCTGCCCGCTACGGTATTGCCTGGGGTGCCATAGGTGCAGCGATGGATTGTTATGATACCGCACTCCGCTATGCCAAAGAGCGTGTACAGTTTGGCCGCCCCATTGCCGGGTTCCAGCTCATACAGAAGAAACTGGCGGAAATGATCACCGATATCACCAAAGCGCAGCTGCTCAACTGGCGGCTGGGCGTACTCCGCAATGCGGATAAAGCCACCCCCGAACAGATTTCCATGGCCAAGCGCAATGCCTGCGAAACGGCCACACATATAGCGCGGGAAGCCCGTCAGATACTGGGCGCCATGGGAATCAGCGGCGAGTACCCCATCATGCGGCACATGATGAACCTCGAAAGCGTGATCACCTACGAAGGCACACACGAAGTACACCTGCTCATCACCGGTATGGACATCACCGGACTCAATGCTTTCTCATGACCTTTTATTATTTTGGGCGCATGAAGGGCATTATTCTGGCAGCATGCCTCCTCGCTTCCCTGCACACATCGGCGCAGCAAACCGTTACCATCACCGGTAAAGCGCAGGGCACGTATTACATGATCAAATACCTGAGTAAAGACACTACTTCACTCCGGCCCGAAGTGGAATCCCTCTTCCGGCAGATAGACCGTTCCCTTTCACTCTACCTCCCCGGCTCCCTCATCAACCGGTTCAACGAAGGAGAGAAAGTAGTGATGGACGTGCATATGCGCCCCGTTATCCGCAAGGCGCAGGAAGTAAGCCGCATCACCGGCGGACTGTTCGATATCACCGTTAAACCACTGGTAGACCTCTGGGGTTTCGGCGTAGTACGCCATCAGAAAGGCAAACCAACCGGTGCGGAGATCCGGCGCACGCTGCAACGCGTGGGCTATGATAAACTGATCATCCGCTCAAAGTATCTGTTGAAAAAACAACATAGTGTGGAGATCGACTGCAACGGCATCGCACAGGGTTATACCACGGATGTGATCGCCAGGTTCCTGCAATCGCGCGGCATCCGTAATTACCTCGTGGATGTGGGCGGCGAACTGATGGCGATGGGGCATAATGATAAAGATCAGCCGTGGACGGTAGGCATCGAACGCCAGCAGGAAGATACTGCCCGGCCCGAAAAAGGATGGCTGCGCCTCACTAACCGCGCGGTAGCTACCAGCGGCAATTACCAGCGTTACTTCGATGAAGGCGGCACCCGCTTCGCCCACACCATCCATCCCATAACCGGCGAAGCCATTCACAACAACATCATCACGGTTACCGTTACGGCACCCAATGCCATGACGGCCGATGCGTACGATAATGCCCTTATACTCCTCGGCGTGGAAAAAGGCCTGGCCTTTATCCGCGAACATCCTGAGCTGGGGCTGCAGGCGTTATATATCTACAAAGACACGGACGGCACCGTCCGCGAGAAATATTCCGAAGCCTTCTTTGCAGTGCAGTAGGTACAAAAAAATGGGGCCGCCCATACGGCGGCCCCTCCACTTCACATGTTCCGTTAATTGGTGGTCCTTATTACTGGATATGGAACTTCAAACCTATGTTGGCCTGTACTGAGTTGAAATTCCTGATCTCATACTGCTTGTAAGGCGCATAATTATATTGCACGCTGGCGTTGAACATGAACGGAGAGTATTTCCCGAAGGGTACGTTGATACCCAGCTCGGGGCTCACCTGGAACGCCCACTTATTCTCTTTCTCCACGAACTCGCCCCAGTACTTTTCGTAATTCATATTGGCGGTACCGATACCGATGCCTGCATACGGCAGCACGGCTGCGTCAGGCTTGGTAAAGGTGTACTGCGCGGTGGCGAGGATGGGGATGGTTTGCAGTGTACGGGTTTGTACGGCGGAGATGTCTTCCCCTTTACCTGGGTACACGGTGCGCGGTAACTTTTGATAGTAATCCGCGAAACCGGTTTTCAGTCCTACTGCAAACTGATCATTGATATGATACTGTACACCAACGTTCCATCCGCGGAAGCTGGTTTTATCCGCATAATCTTTCAGGGAGCCGAGGGGCTGTGCTGCGGAATAATTGATATTGACGGAAAGGGGCGGACGGCTTTGTGCATGAGCGGCTACAGTACCGCCGGCGATGATGGCCAGCCCCATTATGATTGCTTTAATACTTTTCATGTCGTTCGTTTTTTTAACATTACCTGTCTGTTACAAAATCCCACCCGTATTAAAGAGTGGTTTTCAGATACTGGCTTTGATCGAAAATGGATTTCACCATGCTGTCGATATTATTGCCATTCCATACACCGGTACCGCGCAACATGGCATTCCAGATGGCCGTGAGCTGGTTGTTGCCGGATTTGGCATTCTTCAGGTCCACCAGGTCGATGGCCACTGATTTTTCGTTATACCTGAAAACGGAATAATAGCTGGGGAACCAGTAATTGAACCCGGGATATCCCCAGTAGCCTGCATCCCAATAACCGGGGAAGCCTGCCCAGTAACCGGGGTTGTACCCGATGGAAGTACTGGTAACATCGATACGGCTCACATTCATGGCGAGGTCGGGTTTGGCCGCTTTATCTACCAGCGTATAGCCGCGGGACTGCATCTGTGATTTCAGCTGGGCAAGCAATTGCTTGTCGTACTGCGTCAATTCTTTTTTGGATGCTTCCCGGTTGCTGATCACCGCAACAGAGTCCACTATACTGAACGTTTTGAATGAGGTGAAATCAGCTTTTTCGTCGTAGTTGGTCACATAAATGCGCGATTCTTCGGCGGTCATGTCATTCAGCGGCTCCTTGCGGCAGCTGCTGATGAATACCGCGGCTACTGCGAGCGCACTTAACATCAGTCCTGTCTTTTTCATATGTGTTCTATTTTATTTCCTTATAGTCATAAAGCCGGAAATGCTGCCCGTTTGCTACTGCAGGCGGGCATGCATCTCATTACTTCATTACACATTACCAACCTCACGTTCCGGCCTGTTTACTATTCAACGCTATAGACGCATGAATGTTACCGGCCGTTTACCAGAAAAACGTTAAAGTTGACTAAAGGAAATGTTAAAGCAAAGCCGCCATGACGGCGGCTTGCATATGAAAATACGATGATATGAAAAGTGGGAAGAATATTACTGTTATTGCTGTAACGCAGCAGCGGTGAGGATTCCGCGGGATTGAAGCGCTTCGCGCAATTGTTCGGGAGAAGTAAAGTGGATAGATTCGATGCCGAATGCTTCGGCACCCTGAACGTTGCGGAGATTATCGTCTATAAAGATGGCCTGCGATTTGTCGACCGCGAAACGGTCTGTCAGTAACTGATAAAATGCCGCATGCGGCTTACGCAGTTTTTCCTTGCCTGACACCACAATACCATCGAACCACTGCAGCCAGGGGTACTCCATGATGGCGATGGGAAATGTTTCGCTGGACCAGTTGGTGAGGGCATATAATTTATACCGGTCACTGTCTTTCAGTGCTTTCAGAATCTCCACCGTACCGGGAATATCTCCGCCGAGCATTTCCTTCCATCTGCCGTAAAACGCGCGGATCTGTGCTTCGAAAGCAGGATGCTGCGCTACGAGCAGTTCGGTACCGTCTGCCAGACTGCGGCCTTCGTCCTGCATCTCGTTCCAGTCGGATGTGCAGATGTTTTCGAGAAAGTAATCCGTTTCCTCCGGCGTGGCAAAAACCTTGCTATAGAGGTAACGCGGATTCCAGTCTACCAGCACAGCGCCCAGGTCGAATATTATGGATTGATACGTGTGGTTCTTCATGCGGTAAATGTATGTCGGGAAATCCCCCGGAACAAGGATTATATAACATTTATTTTGAAAATATTAATCGTTGGTACCGTCTGGCGTACCAAGGAGTGCTTCGGCTGCATCGTCCAGCAGCTGGAGGTCTACCGAATCGTTCCCGGCAATACCTTCGATGGAGCCTTTGATGTGTGCGGCATTGAGCAATACTTTCTCCAGTTGCTTTTCGCGTGCTTTCCAGAGTTTTTCCATGGCTTCCCGCTCTTTCTGGATAGACATTTTCATGGACCGGAAACCCTCGCGGATAGCGCTCCATTGTTCCGCAAACTCACCACTGGTGAGGTAGTGGTACAGCAGGTGCATTTTATCGCCTTTGTTCTCCTGGCTTTTTACTGCGTTGTATACTTTGAGGATGGCATCGCGCAGCACCCATGTAAGACTTTTCACTTCCGAGAAAGTGCATATCCATACGCCGTCTTTTTCACCGAAACGTTCCATGTCTTTAGGCAGTGCCTGCGTTACGAGTACGGCTACGTCGGCACCTTGTGAGCGCATGTCTGCTTTCAGTTTCTCGATCCATTCGCGCGAGAAGTCTTTCGTGCGTTTGGATTCATAAATAATGCGGCCGCATTCCTGACCGAACTGGTTGCGCACCGTCTGGATACAATCTGCACCACGCACGCCTTTACCTACTTCGCTGATGGCATCGAAAGGGAATGCAGCGCGGAGCATTTCTTCCAATGCCAGTTCCATTACTTCGCCCTGCAGCTGCATGGAGCCTTGTTCGGCTTTACGGCGCATTTCTTCCGCGAGGCGGCGCTGATCTTCCAGTTGCTTTTCCATTTCGCGGAGGCGCAGCTGATATTCGGTTTCCCTGATGTTATTACGTTCTGATTCCTCGCGGCGGATCTGTTCTGCGATGTGGTTGCGTTCTTCGATGATCTTTTTCTGCATGATGAGATCCAGCTCCTGTTCGCGGTTCTGGAGTTCCTGTGTTTTACGGAGGAAGTCCAGCTCGCGGAGGCGTGCTTCTTTCAGCTTTTCTTCATTCGCGGTTTGTGCTTCGCGCATGAGGTGGAGCTGATTTTCGAAATCAGCCGATACATTTTTACGGATCTGTTCGCCCAAAGATTCCTGCAGTTTTGCTTTCTCTGACTGGAGGCGTTTATGCAGCTCGTCTTCCTGGCGCTGGCGGTCGGCCGATACCTGTTGGCGTTCGAGTACGATTTGTTGTTTGGCTTGTTCTACTTCCGACTTCTGGGCTTCGAGTGTTTCCACTCTTTTGCGCCATTCGGATTCCATTTTACCACGGAGGTCCTTTTTTATTTCGGCAGCCATGGCATCTTCCATGACAAACTGAGACCCGCAGTTGGGGCAGTTGACATTTGTTCCCATATTTCACATGATTTAGCCTGCGGTCAAGTTACAGGCGTTGGTGCGCATGGTATCTGCGCGGTGGTAAAGTTAGCCGATTTTCTATATCAAGGATAAGGGGCAAAAAAAATCACCGGTTGAAAATCAACCGGTGATTGTGCGGAAGAGGAGAATATTTTAGAACACCTGACACCCATGCTTCGCGCCCTTAATTCTGTGCAACCATATGATAATAAATCGATTAGTGATCGAAAAGATCAAACATGAACGAAGATAGTATATAAGGGCAGCAAGGGTAAGACCCCATAAGCACATTCGCCACCTAGTCAACTAAATTGACTAGGTGCCGTGGACCAAATAAAAAATACCTTTAGAGTAACTGTTCATGCTGGGACGCCACAAAGAGAAAAGATGGTTAGGCTCATCGATTTACCCGCTATTTTACTGTCATAGGTTTGGGCGGGGTAGCTATTCGACGGCAAGCCTGCGAAAACATCCCCTATTTATCGCCGGAGCCACCAGCAGCGTTTGGTGGGCTGCAAGGATTAAAAATATTTGTTTTCTCAAAACCATCGTTGAGTTTCATGATCTAAATATGTAGTAAATTTCTGGGACCAAACATCTGATCTGACCTTTTAGTCCTAAAAATGTGCAACGGAACATAACGGCCAGCGATTGACGGGCAAACCCCAATTTTACATAGATGGAGTTTATAACTGAAAATGGAAAGGAACACATTTTGATATCCAATAACACTCATTTGGAAGAACTGGTTAATCGGATATCCCAAAAAGAACAATTTGCTTATCATTTCAAATTCTCGGATCGAGAACTCTTTGTTACACTACTTGAATCACTACAAATTAACTACGACGACTTTACGACCAAATACTATCATTTTGATGCAAGTCGGAAATTGCATATTTCCGAAAGCGAATTCAAATACGTATGGATCAGCACGTTGGGCTTAATTGCAAGAAATAAGGCAACAACAAACCGCGCTGTTAATGCCTGCTTAAATCAATATACGGTCATATCGTTACTCCTAAAAAGTGCAATTGAGGTTGTCAAAGATGAAAAAGTGTACGACATAGACTCATACAAGTCTGGACTTCTCAGCAATTTGTCGCCAGCTATATTTCATAACTTAACTTTTTATACCGAGGTCTTCTGCAAAGCATATCTTTCATTGACGGGAACTCCTCCCCCTCATAGTCATAATCTACCAATGATTTACCGAAAAACCGTGGAAGCAATGAATAGCAAGAACCACGATAATTCACTTTTTCAAGTAATGATCCTTGATCCTCTATACAAACTTGTTGATCACTTAGGTAGAATTCCTGAAGGTTTCAAAGAACAGTTCATCAAATACGATGACAATCCAATGGACGACACTGTTATTCTGTTTGATTTGGGAAGTCTTATTGAAATGACACATGTACTTGAGTTATCTGTTGATTTTATCAACGATTATTTTTACAGCGATATCGAAAGCCATTACCTAAAAACAAATCTTTATCAAAGACTGTTAGATAAGGCAGACACGGAAGAGAAAAGAAAAAGAATACAAAATCTGTATCCTCACCTGGCAAAGAAAGAAACATAATTTCACCTAACAATATATTACCAAAAGTGGGGCTAAAGAAATACTCTTGGGCTGACGAATGTATTGATAGCCCTGAGAACCTGCCCGTCAGCGACACATAAACCATTGTCATCTATACGGTGGGCCGGTGAGCACTAACAAAAAAAATTGCGATGAGATTTGCACTTATTGAAAATATCAAAACAGAGGCTACCAAAGGTGCAAAAGGGATTTGCCCAAATTGTGGTTCGGAATTGATTGCAAAATGTGGAGACTTTAAAGTGAATCACTGGGCACACATGGGGATTCGCAATTGTGACCCCTGGTGGGAAAATGAAACGGAATGGCATAGGGCCTGGAAAAGTAACTTCTCAAACGAGTGGCAAGAAGTTTTCTTAACCGATGAAACGACAGGTGAAAAACATATCGCTGACATTCGCAGTTCATATGGCCTCGTCATCGAATTTCAACATTCACACATTGACCAAACAGAACGAACAACGAGAGAGAAATTCTATAAGAAAATGGTCTGGGTGGTTGATGGGACACGACTAAAGAGAGACTATCCTCGTTTTCTAAAAGCAAAAGAGAATTTTCGTTTGACCAAAAAGAAAGGACTATTCTTTGTTGATTATATTGAAGAATGCTTTCCAGCTGCTTGGATTGGAAGCTCTGTGCCAGTGATATTTGACTTCAAAGGCGTTAAACCAATCAGCGACCCCAGAGATTGGAGAAACTATCTTTACTTTTTGTATCCAAAATCGTATGTTAGAGAATCTATGGTTGCAATAATTTCTCGACAATCATTCATTCATAGCGTCACAACCGGTGACTTACTTCGAGAAAAGCAAGAACCAGAAAAACAGACAATTAACCCGCAAAAAAATAACATTCAGTCATTACCACGTAGACCTTCTGAGTATGTGTTTGAACGAGGACGATTCGTAAAGCGCCGTCGTTTATAAAGCATTTGAAATAACTACGATATCGTACGGCACCAAACAACCAGTTTCACAATCGAACGACTGACATAAAAAGACTCACCATTAAATAGTAGAGCAATTTGATCGGCTTGGGCTGGGTGACCGAAAACGCTCTCCCTCAGGAAGCCCTTTTTGCTTTTCACCTCGGCAGGATATCCAAATCTTCTTCTTCTCATCTGCTATTTTCTGTATATTTATTGCATAAAGCACGCTAATAAAAGCCAAATTGACATTGCGTCAATTTAAACGTTGGCTCCAAGTAGAGCGACGCTTAATCAAATTTGCAGATAAATGGAAACAACATTTAGTCAGAAAAGGATAAATCACATTTTTCATTACACAAAGAGCTTTGATTCCTTAGTTGGCATTCTTTCAAATGGGTTCTCGCCCTCCTACTGCCAAGAACAAATAACTGACTTGACTTACCTTATTCCAATGGTCAGCTTTTGTAACATTTCCAACCCATAGACCGAGATTTAATTAATTTATGTTTTGAATTGCTAAATATCTAAAGGATTCTGTTATTTTGGCTAAAGATATAACAGGTATATGTCCTGTAAGCTCTTCCAATAAAATCTCTCTTTGCGTATGCAAGTATGCTCTTAATGTAGATAACTGATTATATTTAAATCTTCGTTGCTCTAATAAATCTGATAGAGCAATAATCCCAAATCGCTCATTGAAGCCAAGTTCAATAAGATCCAATTGCAACTGGCTTTGTAAACCGTATAAAAGTAATTGTGGAAAATTAAGAGCCGTAGATGAAAGACTATTATCCGATTCAGATAATTTCATTTCGACTACTCTAATGACAGAAGCAAATGTATTTTGAACAAAATAACAAATGAATGAGTTGATTAATCGTAATGTAATATCAACATCACCATTACAATATCTAGCAATATCCTGAAGGCACTATCTCATTAACTGTGTAAGTTTCAAAAATCGGAGTTTCGTATTTGTACCTATAACTTGATTCTATTTTCAAAAATAGTTAAAAACTGATGGAGGACAACGCCCCAGTTCCTAATAGGCATAGTCCATTTCTTTGTCACCTCCCTTAGCGCCAGGTAAACGGACTTGAGCACTGCGTCATCCGTGGGGAAAGAAAGCTTGTTCCTGGTGTATTTCCTAATCTTCCCATTAAGGTTTTCGATCAGATTAGTCGTATAAATGATTTGACGGATCTCAATGGGGAAGTCGAAGAAAACGGTTAGTTCTTCCCAGTTTTCCTTCCAGCTTTTGATAGCATACCCGTATTTGCTGCCCCATTTCCCTTCAAAGCTCTCCAGAGCAGCCTCAGCCGCCTGGCGGGTAGGCGCCGCATAAATATCCCTCATATCTTGGGTAAACGCCTTTTTGTCTTTCCAGACCACATAGCGGCAGCTATTGCGGATTTGGTGAACTACACAGATTTGGGTGGAAGATTGGGGAAATACGGCCCGGATAGTCTGGGTAAAGCCATTAAGGTTGTCAGTTGCTGTAATCAGGATATCCTCCACCCCCCGAGCCTTCATATCGGTTAATACAGTCATCCAGTAAGCCGCTGACTCATTCTTGCCCAGCCACATCCCTAAAACTTCCTTATAACCGTCTTTACGCAGGCCTACGGCTATATAAATCGTCTTATTGATTACTTTACTGTTTTCCCGCACCTTGAATACGATTCCGTCCATCCAAACGATCAGGTAAACGGGCTCCAATGGGCGATTCTGCCAGGCTACGATATCCTCAGCTACCCGGGAGGTGATCCGGCTGATAGTCGCTGTGGATACCTCGAACTTGTAGACATCCTTAATCTGATCTTCAATATCGCTTACACTCATGCCTTTGGCATATAAAGACACAATCACCTCCTCGATTCCTTCCACCATACTTTCCCGCTTGGGAACTATCATTGGGTTAAAACTGGCGTCCCGGTCACGCGGCACCTTGATCTCTGACTCCCCGTAGCTGGTCTTAATCTTCTTCTTTCCATACCCATTACGGGCATTAGATGTGTCCGCCTGCTCATTCTTTCCATACCCTAAATGTCCGTCCAGCTCGCCTTCAAGCATCTTTTCAATAGCCCTTTTCTGGATCTTGCCCAGGAAGTCATTAAGTTGCTCGCCGGTCTTAAATTGCTTCAAAAAATCGTCTGATAAAAAATCCTCTGCTTTCATTATTCTGTGTAAAGTTTAAAAGTAAAAAAATCGGAGCTCTTACGAACTCCGATTTTCTATGTTTACACAGTTTTTGTTATAGTGTCATCCTGAAACCAAGAACCACTAATCCAAGATTTCAAAATGGCCTTAATATCGCTGCTTGTTATATTAGATTTATTCCTTTTGTTAAAGTCGGTAAGTCTAAAACCTGTTGTGGGAATTTTGAATAGTATATCATCAACAACAAAATTAATCCAGTCATTAGAAAGCGGATTGTCTAACGTTTGCCAAATTTCATTATCAAGTTGTAAAAGATTCTGAATCTGTGAATAAAGCCGAATTGTTGATCCGCTCTGTTTTAAATATTTAAACTCGTTAGCTTCAATAAGAGGTTTAATCCTCTCTCCTCGCAGACTAACTAATGTATTTAGCGTTGTAGATTCCGATTCAGTAGACTGAAATTTTGCAAATGTTTGATCTATAAGATTTTGAATTGTGCTCTTTACGTCTTCTGGATCTACTTCTTCTCCAAGCAAGTCAATCAGCGATATATCTATGGAGTCTATTAATTGTTTAAACTCTTCATCCTGTGCCTCTAGTATATCATTTGATAGTACAAGTCTCCTTTGTGCCAAAATTCTAGAAATATTACTGACGATTGTATATAGGTATCCATTAACATCTTCGATATTTTGATCTTTAATAACATTCTCAATGGTGGAAAAATCGCTTGGATTTACAACAATAACAAGCCCTTTTGTTTCCTTCCCAGCTCTTCCTGCCCTACCAACGAGATTTTTCAAATCTCTTAAATTAATAGGCTCTAGTGCATTTTTTGTTTCATTAAATCGCCTAGATGAGCTAATAACTATTGTTCTAATAGGCAAATTTACTCCTTCCGCTAGAGTATTGGTACATATAATAAACTTTACGCGTTCTGTCCGTATCATATCCTCGATAACTTCACGAACATACTGTGGTAAATCACCATGATGAAATAAGCCACCGAATGTTACAAGTTGACATAGACTGTACTTCGATCCAAAAATTGCTGTGAAGTACTCAAGCAAATCGCGTATTGTATTCCTTTTTGTCACAAAGTGTGCAGGATTTGGAATATTAATACCTGCTTTTATTTGGTTTATGGCTTCTAATGCCAAAGCTGAAACACCGGAGTTACCACCTTTAGATGGTGTAAACAAAGCTACACTGCCAGAATTTAATGCTTTAAGTCCAACTGTCACCGCTTTTACTTTAAAAGTTCCGAACTTATAAATACGTTCTTTGTTTGAAACTTTGTAGGTATAATCAGATTTTGTTAAGAAATTATTGAGTTTATACCTCTGAGGTATATTCTTGAATGGATTTACGTCTAGAAAATAGACTTCGTCTGATTTTTCCACATGCTTTAGAAAGCCATATTCAATTTCCGTTGCGCGGTATAATGACCGTACAACAGTATCATCATTCCCTCCAAGCCATCTATTTATTGAATCAATATTTGGGATAATTGCAGAAATAAATACAAATTTTCTTGTCACCTCAAAATTGCTCTTTAACCGCGAAAGCAAAAGCTCATAGTTGAGGCCTCGATGTCCGTCGTCAAGCAGATGGCCTTCATCGCAAATTACCAGATTAAATTCATTAAAAAATTCTGAGAGAGAATTTTCAATAGCAACAAATTTCTCCGGCGTAGCGATAAGTAAGTTTACATTTTGAATAAGATCTCTTTCTGCTGCAGTTGGGATATTGCCACCGTATATCGTTTTTGATGTAACTCCAAGCCTTGCCAGATTTCTTCCGAAAGTCTGTTTCAATTCCGATGCTAAAGCCCTGAAAGGAGCCAAGTAAAGAACTTTACAATTACTATTCTTTCTATATTCATCATAAATAAGCAATTCACAAATTGCCGTTTTTCCGGAACTAGTCGGTGTTTGCAATGCAATGCTGGATAACGAATTCAAAATCCCCTTTTCGATAGCACTCTTCTGAGAAGGAAAAAAGTCCCATATCGGAAATGCTTTCTGCATGGAAGCCTCTACATATGGACGCCAATGAATACGAGTATTATGCCGTGTCAAATCATTCCAAATGTTATTCAAAAAAAACTTGCTGAGCATTACTTCAGCTAAAAAGGCGACAGAATAAATATAAGGAGTACTATTATAAGCTTCATTCTTAATTGCGATTATTTCTCCCTGCAACTCTCTTAGATGTATCCGTCGGCCGGTGGTCAAAAACCTATTTAAAAGCACACAAAGACGATTCTCCGTATCCAATTCTCTTTTTAAAAAGCAAATAACAAACCTATCAATCTCCTCAGTAAAGCTATCTATTGGAAACAGTTTGGAAAGTATGAAAGCAGATGCGGCATAATCAGATAAATAATATAAACCAGCGGCAAACAAAATGTTATTTGATTGATTAACGCCTTTGAAAAAGTCTCGTTTTCTCTTAAGCGAATAGATTTCAATTCCTTTAGCAACAGCAAGCATATCTTCATTTCTGCCTCTAACCTTTTCTAATATTTCATATAATTCACCAAAAAGAGAAATATAAAAATCATCCGGGCGTGTTAAGAAAGGATAATTCGCTTCCTTGTCCTCAGGAAGATTAAAATCAATAAAAGTCTGCCACGACTCCGACTGTGCAATCCAAAGTGAAAGATCCTTACTTATCATAGCGTGGAAATTTTATTGAATACCGTTTTATAGGCATTTTTAAGATCTTTAATTGAAACTACAAACACACTCAAATCCAATCCAGGATAAGAAGGAATAGTTACTTCCTTTGCAATTTCATTATCAAAAAGGTCTTTGTCAATGACAGCTATAGCCTTTATTTTTTTACTGTACGACCCATGTGTTTCAGATTGGATGTATCTATTTAAAACTGCAAGAATATTTTTGATCGCGTTAATGTTTGCGTCTTTTTTAACAAGTTCATCTTTATATTTCTTTCGTATCCAGCTTAGGGAATTGGCAATCCTAGAAACATAGTCCTTTTCTGCGCCGTCTATTGCATCTTGGATAGGGTGATGTGCACTCGTCGTTGCTTTCATTTTACTTTCCACAGAAATGAGTAGGTCATCCTTTGAAGGTCTATCTCCCCTAATTGAATAAAGAATTACGTCTGTATAGGGAGCTGCAACATTCTTTTCCTGCTTCCATCGCCACTTTTTTGGTCCGTCAATACCTCTCTTCTCATGTCGCTCTTTAAAAAGTATATAAGATAAAATTTCGCCAAAGTCACCGGACTGAATGTTTCCTTGATCTGGCAAAATTTCAAAAAATTCGGCTGCTTTATTTGATTCCAGTATTTCGATTCTGTAGCTCAGTTCCTCATCGGATATATAAGAGGTTTTATATTCTGGAGCAAGACTATCAACAAATTCCGACCAGTGTTCATCCTTCAATACCAACGTGATATAGTTTTCTGCTTTTTGCTCAAAAAATTTCAAAATTTCCATATCAGCATTATTAGTTAAGAATTGAAATAACACCTAAGTTGTGTTTCCGTCATTTCAACAACCGTTGAATAAATTGAACCTAAGAAATTCATCATTTCGTCATTAATGTCCGGCGTTTTAACTCCAGGTTGAGCTATTGCGAACTCAAATTTCACATTTGTATATCGAAGAGCTTTCCTTACAGCCTCAATGTCACTATTATCACCATGGTAAAATCTTTTCCCTTTTAAGACCCCAGTACCATTTCTTCTTTCCATGTGTTTAAGCAATTCTTCTGGCTTCCATTTGAATCGCAGAGATATGATTGCTTGACCACAAACTTCAAACAGATCTTTTGATCTTGATCCAGATGTCTGCTGTGAATATTTGCAATGGATTAATTCAAATCGAATCAAGTCATCTTGATGAAAAACTGCTACAATGTCCGCAGATTCGCCTGAATTATCATCATTAAATACAATTTTTGCACCCGCTGTCACCAAGCGTTTCATCATGTACTCTTGTATGGAGTTTTCTCGCACAGCTCCATTTTTATATAATGACTCTATTCGATAATTAACATTGTCCCATGTTAATATTTCAATACGATCGGAGGGGATTTTTGCACTTATTGATGTGTTGTAACTTGTATGAATGCTTCCTGATATTGTACAGCCATTCAATAAAAACAAGGTCGGGGGATTTTCTTCAAAAAATTTCTTCAAAAGAACTGGATTAGCTTTTAAGCCATCAACTGCTATTTTGCAATCATCTAGTCCCTCTACGGTATGCCCTCTTTCACCACCAAGGACGATAGAAAACGGAATCTCTTGGTCTGAAATAAATATTATAAAATCCCCTCGATTACCTTGAATGGTGTCATGCTTTATTATACACTCAGACAACATAACAGATTGGGTTTCTGATAATGCAATCGTCAGCTTATGAATTTTATCATAAAGCATTTCCGACCAATCTGTAGCTAAAACTATTAAGTCATTCGGGTATTCTTCGAGTTGTATTTTTTCCGCCGAATCTTCAAGAAGTTGATTTGAATCTATTGTCTCATCAGTTATAAGCTTACCAATATTTAGACACCACGATTTCCACTCTTTAAGGTCTCCGATCCGAGCAGGGCTCCAAATTTTCCCTTTTACAGATGCTCCAACACTAACGGGAAAACCATCTCTGAAACCAATTCCTACAAAATCGGATTTTTGGCACCTTTTGCCCTCTTTCCATTTAGTTAGCTCGGTCGTCACGTCTGCCCCACTTAGCCGCGAATAACGATGTAAATGATTAGCTGGTTTAAATATTCCGGCATGTACAATGCTCAAACGTTTGATAGAATCGAATGACCGAAAAACGCAATCGCCATTTAGAGGAACGGCATCTTTGCCTGTAAGGCATCTAACAAGGTCTTTAATATCTAGCAGCTTTTCAGAGTATCCTACATATAGCAACTTAGTTTGTTTGTCAAAATGCATCACGACTAAATCCCACGTTTGATCGCGCATCTTGTCTGTTTTGGCCCATTTTACTTTTTCTCTCTTTTGGGTTGTAAAGTAAAATAGACTCTCATTCTCATTGAAGTAAGGTTGTGTTAGAGCATATTTGTTTAGATTGAAAGCGTTCTTGAAATTTTTCCATTCAACCTTATCACATCTGAAACAAACACAACTTAAGGCAGGATATACCAGCTTTGGATTTAGTTCTACATTGGGGGAATCAAATCCAGAATATGGCTGACAGCCTTGTAAAAAGGTTAACAATGATTCCGCATCTGCCTTTTTTGCATCAGCTATTTCGCTGATGACATATTCCCATCCTGAGCCTTCTTGAAGCAGATTCTCCAATTCAATTGAAAGATCTTCGTCAGCAAAGTTGACTATAAATGAAGCGTCTCCTAAACCTTCTTGCGTACGTGCAAACCTTCCAATGAACTGAAGCAATACTCCTAGCGACTTATGCAATTTATGAACGGCTGCAATTTTAAAGTCTGGAAAATCAAAGCCTTCTTTCAGCATATCAACACATATCACAATGTCGTACTCTCCATTTTTTATCTGCTCAACTATGGCTTTCTTGTTCTTAGTTTCCGAATGTACAGCCACAATACGTTCGTCTGGGAACCATTCCTTATAATTTAGGAGTAACTGCTCTGCATGTTCTTTTTTCTCAGTACGCACCATTACCTTATGTCTTTGCCAGCCATTTTGCCTATCCTGCTTAAGTCTTACAATCGCAGCATCAGCTATCGTCTTATCTTTTAATTTCGGATGCCGTTGGTCGACTGATATTAACGAGATTTTTGAGAAGCATTCATCTTTGAGCGCCTGCGATAATGGATAGCTATAAACAGGTTTTCCTTCTACCGGTTTCCTGTCGTTTCTATAAGGTGTTGCAGTAAACTGAACGATTTTCAATTCCCTAAACAGTGTTTTTAATTCTTTCCATTCTGATGCTTCTATATGATGAGCTTCATCAAAAAATATGTGTGAAAACGCACTTCTTAGTTCGTTTCTTATGTTAGACTGTGCCCTTGCTATTAAGGCAGGTGTTGTTACAACAATGTCGACATTATTAATATCTTGAATGTTATTTATTGTGGAGTTCATCATCAAAACGCTCGGGTTTGGCGTGTCTCCGGTTATAACACCAAGGTTGCGTAGAATTCCCCACGTGGAAAGCTTATCCGTAATTTGATGTTTTAAATCAATCGTTGGAACAATTACCAGCGTTCTTGTAGCGTTATCTGCCAAGCTCGCAACAAACATCGTTTCTGTTTTGCCTGTACCTGTAGGAAGAATAATTGTTGCTGGCTCACTAGACAATGACCAATGAGCTAACAACGCATGCACTGCCCCAACCTGAGCCTTTCTTAACGACTTGCCGGTAGGTCCAATACCATTTATTCGAAAATCATTAGTTTCTGATTTTCCTAAGGGCTTAGGCATACCTTTCAAAAAATATTTTCGTTTTTGAAATTTAAGTTCTATTTGAAATCCAAAACGATTATCGTCGAATACCTCATGTACCAAATCATGTTTGTGAATCGCACTGAGAGTATGTTCACCTTTCTGCAGAGCAAGTTGCGTTATAATACCACATTTAACTTTTTCGTACCGAAAATATAATGGCTTTTCCAACTTTAAATGAAGAGGAAAGGGAATTCCTAGACTCATCTGATTTTTCGAATTCATAGTACTTATCGGTTTACTGACCTTTCTCATTCGGACGTTTAATCTAAAATAAAAAGTGTCTCAATATTTTGTCTTAATCCTTTGTATGGCTTGTGGTGTGCTTGGTTATAAGCGTTTCCAACAGCCAATTTAAAAACTGAGAATGTTCGTAAGTACGATCATATTCATGGAACAACTGGCCAATATGCCAGTCGGCGGTATGAAGGATAACCATTACAATGTTATATTGCTTTAATAATCAATTCGTTTGGGGCTTCTCGTTTGGGGATATGTGCTAAATTTTCTATTCGACAATTTAACCATAAAAAATTGAATATGAAAAATGTAGTTTTCGAAGTCGTCTACATTGCAAACATGTTAGTGCAAATAATGTGAACAAAAGTGCCCACAATGTACTCAACTCCTTTATCCTATCCGCGAGGGAAAACACACGATTACGGGTAGCTAGAACATTCGCTTTTTCTAGCTGTACACATTTTTCTATCTAAATCTTGTCTAAAAATTAAAAACGTAGTTATGAAATCAGCCTATTTGTATGTTCGGGTAAGCACCGATGAACAAAAAAGAAAAGGCCACTCCCTTGAAGAACAAGAAGATCGCCTTATAAAACATTGCGATATATATGGTATCCGGGTTAAGGGAATATACCGAGAGGACTATTCCGCAAGGGATTTTAACCGGCCTGAGTGGAAAAAGCTTATAAAAAAGATCCAAAAAAATATCCACAGGCCATCTGAAAATATCTTATTCATAAAATGGGACCGCTTTAGCAGAAACATTGAGTACGCTTATCAAATGATAAGAATGTTAAGGGAACTGAATGTACAGCCTATGGCAATAGATCAGCCGATTGATCTTGAAGTACCGGAAAGTATAGTCATGCTTGCAGTCTATTTATCCATACCGGAAGCGGAGAACTGCAGACGTGGCTTAACTACCTCAGACGGCATGCGAAGAGCGAGAAAAATGGGGCGATGGCCGGGAAGAGCGCCTATGGGTTATATGAACCGTACAACTCCTGAGGGTAAAAAATTAATTATTCCTAAACAACCAGAGGCAGATTATATTAAATGGTCATTTCAACAACTGGCAACGGGGGCTTTTACAATCAGTCAGGTTAGAAAAATGGCTTGCGTAAATGGATTTCAATGTAGTAAGAATAACTTTTGGAAACTTGTACATAATCCGATCTATTGTGGCATCATTAGAATCCGGGCAAATCGGAAAGAGGAAGAGCAATTTGTAGAGGCTATCCATGAACCTTTAATCTCACAAAGCTTATTCCACCAGGTTCAACTTATAATAACTAAAGACCGAAACAAAAGAGGGAATAAAGATACTTTAAGATCCTTGTTTCCTCTAAGAGGATTTTTATCCTGCCCTTGGTGTGGAGGCAGAATAACCGGTAGCGTTTCACAGGGAAAGCACCTAAAACATTCCTATTATCACTGTATGGGATACAAGTGCAAAGGTAGATTTAGGGCCGAAGTATTGAATATCCGTTATGAAGAAAAATTAAAGGAAATACACCTCCGGTCTGAAGTATATGAACTTCTTGGTCTCGTATTGGAAGACGAAAACATTTTTACTAGTCGAAGAGAATATGTAGATGAGCGCAAAAAAATACTAGATACTATCTCAAAGCAAGAACTTCATATTTCAAAGGCCAGGAAGTACTTTCTGGATGGAAGGATCGACTTTGATGATTTCAGTAAATTGAAAAAGGAACACAATGAGATATTTGGCCAGTTGAATCATCAGTTAAAGAGTATCACCCAAAAGTTAGCTGGCTGTGATCGTAACGATAATTCGTGGCCCGACGCCAATTTTAATGTTTCTCAATCCTATAGAGAACAGGATATTAAAGGAAAACGTGATATCATAAGCCTGTTCACACCAGCCGCAATAAACCCTATCACAATAAATTTTGACTCTTTAAAAATTAACGACGTCATATCTCTGATTATTGAATACCATACATAGTACATGTTGCATCTCACATACTTTGTTTAATCCTTTTCTAATAAAACGATAAGAACATGAGTGAATTTCTTTGTAAAAATCAGAGCATTTTTTCAGGTAGAAAAGTATCTGTTGACCAAGCTATTAAACTACTATGCCGGAATGGTATAAACGTAAACAGGGAAAAGGCCGAAATAATACTGGATTTCCTTTACTTGATTGCGAGGACATATAAAACGCAAAAGGACATGATAGCTTCACAGAGTCCGAACCCTAAAGAATGAATCGAACACCCGATATTAGCCTTTCTATTGCAGTTTGGCTACATCGCAAATCGGGGCTTAAGAATTTCTGAAAGATCTCGAACACAATTATTGCTCTACAAATGGAGCAATAAAACAGTGCAAATCAGCCTGTTGATTGCATAAAAAAAGGAAACGATCAAACCTGATCGTTTCCTTAAGTGCGGAGGAAGAGATTCGAACTCTCACACCCTTTCGGGCTCTACCACCTCAAAGTAGCGCGTCTACCAGTTTCGCCACCTCCGCTGGTGTTAGGGTCGCAAAAATAGTTTCTTTTCTGATAAAAACATCACTCAACCCGTTATTTTGAGAAATAATATTTCAAATGCTTTGTATACCTAAAAGTTAAAGATGCTTAGGGAATTGGAAACTTTAATGCTTCATTAGCCAATCTCCTTTCCCCATCCCCCTCATTCATTTTTCTACATGAAAAATATGATCTATCTAGGCGTGGTGGATTTGTTATTGAGAAACCATAAGCTTGAGAAATGAGGTAATATGCCTGCCGAAGACGGTCAGCATACGTAACATCCATGTCAAAAATATTAGCATTATCAGCTTCATTGAAAGACAAACTCCTGAATACAGACTTGTCGAAAGTAAACACTCGCATTATTTCAAGTTTAAGTACAAATTCGAAGAAATATTGAAAATAACCATAAAAAAAGCACCGACTGGAAACCAGCCGGTGCTTCGTGCGGAAGAGGAGATTCGAACTCCCAAGCCCTTTCAGGCACTACCACCTCAAAGTAGCGCGTCTACCAATTTCGCCACCTCCGCGTGCGTTGTTGGGGATGCAAAAATAAAGCCTTTTCGTAAATATCCAAATAAATTTATTTCCGTAGCCATATCCGGAACGTGGTACCCTTGTTTACTTCGGACGATTTCACCGTCAGCCGGCCTTTGTGATAGTCCTGTATGATACGCCTGGCCAGCGAAAGGCCCAGCCCCCACCCTCTCTTCTTGGTACTGAAACCGGGGTGGAAGATTTTCTCCTGCAGGCGTGCGGGGATGCCTTTCCCCGTATCGGAAATATCGATAATGAGGTGTGCCGGATGGTTTTCTATGACGATCTGTATCTGCCCTTTCCCTTCCATAGAGTCCAGCGCATTTTTCAGGAGGTTCTCCACTACCCAGTCGAACAACGTGGGCGAAATCATGGCCGTTACATCATGCTCCGCCGTCTGCAGCGAGAAGTTCACTTTCTGCGGGGCACGTTTCTTAATATAGGCCATCATGGAGGCCACCTGTTCCACTACATTGCGTTCTTCCAGTTTGGGCACACTGCCTATTTTCGAAAAGCGGTCGGTAATCAGTTTGAGGCGGTCTACATCCTTGGCCAGCTCTATGGCCAGGGACCGCACTTCTTCATGCTCTTTCAGCAGTTCCACCCAGGCTTCCATGGATGATAAGGGTGTACCCAGCTGGTGCGCCGTTTCCTTCGCCATGCCCACCCATACCTGGTTCTGAATGGCACGGTTGGTAGATGAAAGTGCGAATAATGTGAGCCCGATGAACAGCGCTACCACCAGCAGCTGAATATAGGGATAGTAGCGCACCTGGCGGAGAATGAGGGAATCGCCGTAGTAGATATAGTTGTTGGAATGAATATCTACCGTCATCACAAAAGGCGGGTGCTGGTGCCGGAAGTCTTCAAGCTGCTCTTTAAGAAAATTAGGGTCTTTAATGATCTGCTGTGAATCAATGTTACGGGAATCAATGATACGCCCCTCTTCGTTGGTGAGGATGAGGGGGATGGTGGTGTTGGTAGTTACGATCTCTACTGCAAGGTTAAAGTTGGCATCCGTAGAGGCCTGCAGGAGTTCGCGGTTGGCTTCCACCCAGGTAGCCACTTTCTTGGTTTCTTCCTTCTGAATCTTTTCGGTCAGGTTATTCACAAACCAGATGGTCGTTACAATAATAACGACCGCCACTGCAATGAGGGTAAGCGTCCAACCGGTAAATTGTTTAAACATCAGGATTTGAATAAAGACTGCAAGCCTTAATAATAAACTAATTTAGTAATATTTGGAGGCTTTGTTGCATATTTGCAACGCTAAAAATTTCTTCAAAGCCAAAACATACGCTTTTGTCAGCATTGCCATCGGTAGCAGTCGTTATCCTCAACTGGAACGGAAGAGATTTCCTCGGGAAATTTCTGCCCTCCGTGTGTGCGTCTGTGTACGGCAATCTGGAAATTTATCTGGCCGACAATGCATCTACCGATGACAGTGTGGCCTTCACCCAACAGCATTTCCCTTCGGTAAAGATCATCCGCAACGCCACCAACAGCGGTTTTGCGGGTGGTTATAATGAAGCCCTCCGGCATGTGAAGGCAGATATTTTCGTGCTGCTGAACCAGGATGTGGAAGTAGAAGCCAACTGGATAGCACCTGTGGTGGAACATATGCAGGCCAATCCGGATATGGCGGCCTGCCAGCCTAAGCTTCGTGCCTGGCACGACCGGCAAAGCTTCGAATACGCCGGTGCCGCCGGCGGATGGATGGACATCCTCGGGTATACCTTTTGCCGCGGGCGGATACTGTATACAACAGAAACTGATAACGGGCAATACGACACGCCTCAGGACATATTCTGGGCCAGCGGCGCGGCGCTCTTCATCCGTTCTGCCGCGTATTTCGAAATGGGCGGTTTCGATCCGTACTTTTTCGCGCATATGGAAGAAGTGGATCTTTGCTGGCGACTGCAGCGGGCGGGGTACCGGATCGGGTACTGTCCACATTCAGTAGTGTATCATGTTGGCGGAGGCAGTTTGCCGCAGGGGAACCCGCGGAAGCTGTATCTCAATTTCCGGAACAACCTGATCATGCTGCGTAAAAACCTCCACTTCCAGGAGCAATGGATCATCCTTTCGCAGCGCCTCGTGCTGGATATGCTGGCTGCGGCTAAAAGCCTGGCGGCAGGCAAACCGAAAGATATGATGGCCATCTTCCGCGCATACCGCGATTATTACCGCTGGCGGCGCAAAGTGGAGAAAACACTGACGGATACGCTGCCGCGCAAACGGTTGTTTGACCTGCAGGGAGTATTCCATGGCATCATGATCTGGCGGTATTATTTCCTGAACCGCCGCAAGTTTTCCGAACTCTCAAAGCCAGGGAAGAAATAACCGGGTAATTTGGGATTTGAGAATATACTTTGTAAGTTTGCACAGCGAAAAAAATGTATATGGAGCATACAGTTGAAAATAAGAATGACTTCACCCGTGACTGGGTATCTTCCTCCCGTTTCCTGTTTTACCTGAAACTGGCTTGTATCCTGGGTTTTGTATTAGGCGGTTGCTATAAACTGTCTGAACACAGATACAAAAAACCGAAAGTAACTGTACCGGAAAGCTCCCAATACAGCCCGAAATACAAATAATCTCCGGATTGAAAATACAGAAGCCGCACTGCACAGTGCGGCTTTTTTTATGCCCTGTTTTGCCGCTTTTAAGTCCTTTCCCGGGATGATTTTCGTCAGTTTGACCCACTTCTCCTCATGCCATCAAAAAGGAGGTTAGAAGGAGTTAAAGAGCAGATTGGATGCATGAAACGAGCAGATTGGATGCATGTAATGCGTAGATTAGAAGTAGTTAAATATTAGATTAGAAGGAAGTAAACAGGAGATTAGCAGGAGGTATAGAGCAGATTAGAAGGTACTAAGTATTAGGTTGCCTGCCTGGAACATACCGGAAAGATACCAGAAACATACCAGTAACCCTGGACTAAAGGTGGACTTGATGCGGATTTGATGTGCATTTGATCTGTAGCTGAGTTTTAGCAGATATTGGGCATGTGCGTTGAAGATGGTGCGCCTCCAGCCCATGGCAATGGCTTGCGGAGGAGGGTCCTGCCGGGTAGATTTGGGAGCTGTATGTTTTGAAAATGAATTACTTACAACAAAATATCCTCTTATGGCGGTGGGCTATTCCCGTGGGACGGGATCCTGACCGTTTTTAGTGGGAGCCGTATTGCAGGGAAGCTCCGATGGAAGGAGGAGCAACTTCTTACGGGGGCGCGATTTTGCAACCACTTTATCAGGTACCTGATCTCCGGTCACGGCAATGATATCCGCCGCATTGTACTGCCGGTTGTAGGAAATGCCGTCTTTGAGGAAGGTTCTTACCTGCAGGGTTACGATAAGGGTGCCTTTTCCCGGTACGTCAACCGACAGGTCCGCTCCTGTAAATGGCTGCTCCAGGTCGATATGCACCACATCTGCGTCCATACCCGTAACGGTGCGGGTGGTGAAGTCGATCCGGGTGGCGATGAGTTTTATCTCCATCCTGACAGCATCGCCATAACCAAGCAATTTCTGTGCTTTGATATGCAGCTTCCCTTCCTTGGTGAGAAGCGGCAACTGGCCGAAGAACTTTTCGATACCGGCGTGCCTGTTGAACCGGAAGCCCTTCAGGCCGGCATGGTTATTTCTGCCCGCGGTAACGATGGTACTGTTCATCCGGTTTACGACCTCTCCATCGCAGAAGATGTCGATATCAGGCGCAACTGCATTGCGGATAAAGGCGCCTTTGCGGCTGGCTGCGCCAAACCATTTCGCGGCACGGCGGGTATTATCCGTTTGCCGGACTAATTCCGGCATGGAGCGGAGGCAGTGCTTGCCGTTCCGCTTGTAGGCGATAACGTTGCCAACCCGGCCGCTAAAAGTGATAGCTGAAGTGATGATTCCCATAAGAGAACGATTTTGTTGTAAACTGAATATACGTAAGATGCATTTGAGGGGTGGCAGGGGTGTATTGGAGGATATTTAAAGCCGCCGCGACCCAATTTCAGTTTGTGCAATGGCAATCGAAGTGAGTTTGAACAATTTCGAAGGCAGCTTCGATCAGGGTTAGAAGATTTCGAAAATTGCGATACCGGGAATTTCAGGCAGTCAGGAGAATGTAAAAAGGGAGGAATCAACCATCAACAAAAAAGCCTGACTGCTATGCAATCAGGCTTCTTTTTTCTGAGCGGAAGACCGGGCTCGAACCGGCCACCCCGACCTTGGCAAGGTCGTGCTCTACCAAATGAGCTACTTCCGCTTGTCCGTTTTGGGATTGCAAAAATAGGAAACTGTTTTAATTCAGCAAATTATATTCTCATAAAATTGAAAAAAAAGTTTCGCCTGTAAAGATACTTTCCCCGTAAGCCACGCCCATACTACAAATGCGCACTTACCGTTATTAAAGAAATTACTTTATCATTGTACAATTATTGCCAGCGAGACCATTTCCGCATATGAATAAATTCACCCTGGCCGCCTGCTCCATCGCCCTGTTTTGTGCCTGTAACAACAGTCCGAAGCCGGAAAAGGCGCCTGAACAACCTACTGAGACCATATCCCGGCCCGATAATTTCGCCGAAGACCTTACTTTCCTCCGCGAATTCGCAAAGCCGGCCGTATTGAAAGACAGTACCAGCAAATCCGCCATCGCCATCATTCCCGAATGGCAGGGCCGCGTCATCACCTCTTCTGTAGAAGAAAACGGCCGCAGCTTCGGGTGGCTCAATTATGCTACCATCGAAAACGGGAAGATCGATGAATTCAGTACCTATGGCGGGGAAGACCGCTTCCTCACCGGCCCGGAAATCGCTCCCGCCACCGATACAGCCATTTCCCCAAACAGCGACAGCCTCATTCAACACACCGCATTACCCGCAATAACCGCAGTAAAGCCACTGCAGCAGGTAACTTCCGCTAAAGGGGTCACGGTGTTCGAAGGCCCTATCGACCTGCAAAGCAAAAGCGGCCATACTTTACACAATTCCATCACCCGCACCATCTCCCTCCTCTCCCGCCGCGATCTCCACAATTACCTCGGGGCAGATATTCACCGGAGCATGCGTGCCGTAGGTTTTCATTCCGACAATATCCTCATCAATACCGGCGACCATCACTGGGATACGGCTTATGGTACCACATCCATCCGTATCCGCGGCTCATTCCCCGTTACGCAGTCATCCATCGCCATCATCCCCCTCCGCCCCGGCGGCACGGTGGAAAGCAGCGCAGCCCCGCCTAAAGAGCGCCTGCTCATTAAAAACAATATGGCATTTTTCAGGGCAGATGGGAACCTCACCGCAGAGATCGGCGTGAAACAGTTTTCGGCATTAAACTTCATGGGACTATATGACCCGGAGCGGGAAGTACTCACCATCGTGCAGTTTACGTTACCGCGCAACCCGCAGTTTTACCTCGGTGAAACCATGGAAGACAACCGCGCGGAAGTACTCACCATCCGCAACAACGGGCCTGAAAACCCTTATGCCCGTGGCCGTTTCCTCGAAGTGCAAAGCGCTTCGCCTGCTGCCCTGTTAAAACCCAATGGCAGGTTGCAGCACTTCCACCGCACCATCCATTTGCAGGGCAGCGAAAAGCACCTCAGTGAAATCACGAAGAAATTATTCGGGGTTACCGTAAAAGAATTGAAAGCTACGCTGCCGTAATTATAGTGCTTTGATCTCCAGATTGTATATATCGCGCAGTCGCAGCAAAGTGAGGTCCAGACTGTCTTTGGGGATACCTATTTCCATACTGCAGAACAACTGGATGTCCTGCTTTGCAATTGTACATCCGTTCTGCTTCACTACCATCATCACATCATTGAGGATCGTGTAATCGAATATCAGCTGAAAGCGCGCTTCCACATTCTTCTGCACCGCGGGGATCAGCTGAAGCACCAGCGCACAGCTCATTTTGTAAGCATTGATAAGGCCCGGCACGCCCAGCAGGGTGCCGCCGAAGTAGCGGACCACCACCACCAGCACATCCGTGAGCTGCTTGCTGTCGATCTGCCCGAGAATGGGTTTACCGGCTGAACCTGAAGGCTCACCATCATCTACCGCGCGGAACTGCATACCGTCGGTACCCAGTCTGTATGCGTAACAATGATGTGTGGCTTTGGGGTGCTCCTTTTTCACTTCCTGCAAACATTCCTTTACCTGCTCGGCGCTCTTCACCGGGAAGGCGAATGCGAGGAATTTACTGCCCCTGTCTTTGAATTCTGCTACTGACTTCTTCTCAATCGTATAATAAACGTTCATTTCCTGTTTTTAAACCGTGTCCGGCACAAATGTGTCTATCCGGTCGCCGGCAATATAAATGCTTTCCTGCATACGCGCGTGTTTAAGTACCGGAGCGGGCAGGCCGCCTCCCAGTGCTGCTTGTCCGGTGATAACGCGTGCTTCGTCCCAATGTCCGCCGCTGATGAATTGCTGCAAGAGCAGGGCACCTCCTTCCACGATCACGCTTAGGATATTCCCCAGGTGTAATTGTGCAAGCACCTGTGGTACGAGCGGCTGCTCCCGGTCGATCTCATTCACCGTCAGGACGAGTGTGCGGGCCGATTCGTCGTACAAATGATGACTTGCCGGCACTTTCCGGTCGAAGTCGAGCATGATGCGCACAGGTGATTTACCCGGCCAGAGGCGCGCGGTAAGGCGTGGGTTATCTAACAAAGCAGTTTGTGTTCCTACCATAATCCCGGCTTCTTCCGTCCGCCAGCGGTGTACGAGGCGGTCGGCATAAGGATTGGAGATCCGGACGGGCTCCCGGTCTGGCGGGGCGATGTACCCGTCTGCCGACTGCGCCCATTTGAGGACCACGTAAGGCCGTTGCTGCTCATGGAAAGTGAAGAAGCGCCGGTTAAGTCTTCGGCATTCTGCTTCCAGTATGCCTACTGTTACCTTAATACCTGCTTCACGGAGCTTTTCGATGCCCTTCCCGGCTACTTTGGAGAAGGCATCCACACATCCGATCACCACTTCCGGGATGCGCTGTGCCACCACAAGATCGGCACAGGGCGGTGTTTTACCGTAATGGGCGCAGGGTTCGAGGGAAACATACATCACAGACCGCGGGATGAGGCCCTGCAGCTCCGGGGGCACACTGTTTACACAGTTAACCTCGGCATGCGGCCCTCCGAAAGCGCGGTGATACCCTTCTCCAATGATGATACCCTCATGCACCAGCACAGCACCTACCATGGGATTGGGTGCGGTATGGCCCCCGCCTTTCAGTGCCAGGGCAATGCATCGTTGCATAAAAAATTCGTGCGGGTGGTGGTTCATCATTGCGTCCTAAATGATATGTTTGCAAAAATATCGTTTCAGCGGCTATTTTCCGCTGTTTTGCCGTATAACATGACCATCCAATCTGCATTTGCAAATCTGATCAATGCCATCCGCCCCCTGTACGACAACCGGGAAGCTGCCAATATAGGACATCTTCTTATGGAACACATCACCGGACTCGGTAAGCTGGACCGTATCGTACACAAGGATATGGACCTTTCCCCTAAACAGGAATTGCAGTATAACGATGCCCTCGAACAATTGCTGGCAGGCAGGCCCATCCAGCACATCACCGGAAAAAGCTGGTTTTATGGCATGGAACTGATCGTGAGCGACCAGGTACTGATCCCCCGTCCTGAAACGGAAGAGCTGGTAGAATGGGTGCTCCTCGATCATCCGGCCCAGCCCGCCCTCCGCCTGCTGGACATTGGTACCGGCAGTGGATGCATCCCCATCGCCCTTAAAAAACACTGGCAGGCGGCAGACGTATGGGCTATGGATGTTAGTGCCGGCGCCCTCGCCGTTGCAGGCCGCAATGCGCAGTTGCAACATACACCCGTTAACTTCCTCCAGCAGGATGTATTAGCCCCCCAGGCTGCTGCAGTACTCCCCTGCCTCAATATTATCGTCAGTAACCCGCCTTACATCCCCGAAAAAGAAAAGGCAGGCATGCAGCCCACCGTTCATGCCTTCGAACCATCCAACGCCCTCTTTGTACCCGACAATGATCCCCTGTTGTTTTACCGCCGCATCGGCCAGCTGGCCCAGGAAAGGCTCGAGCCTGCCGGGAAACTTTATTTCGAGATCCATGAAGACTATGGACCGGAAGTAAAAACAGAACTGGAAAAACAGGGATTCGCGGATGTGAACCTGAAAAAAGACATGTTCGGGAAAGACAGGATGGTGCGGGCTACAAAGCGCGGGGCATAAAAAAACTGCACCGTTGCGGTGCAGTTCCAGTATTTAAACTATGATTTTCCGGTAATTATTTCGCTGATGCATTGGTTGGCTTAGCCGTACCCAGCACCGTTTTAGCACCCAGTGCCCTTGCTATTTCCATCACCTCGATGATCTTGCCGATAGGCACGGTCTCTTCCGCATTGATAACAATGGTATTGTCTATTTCGCCGGCGGGCAGCTTGGCGGCCAGGGCAGCCTGCAGTTCAGTGAAGTTGACAGGACTGGTACCTACGAAATACCGTTGTGCTGCATCAATGCTTACTACCACCGTTTGTTTGGCTTTGGTATTGGAAGTAGCCTTTGGCAGCGCCAGTTTAATGACGTTGGGATTGGCCAGGGTGGAAACAATCAGGAAAAACAGCAGCAGGATGAACAGGATATCGTTCAGTGCGCCGCTGTGCATTTCCGCATGCCTGTTGCTTCGTCTCCGCAAATTCATGATTGATTCAGTTTCTGATGAAGAATTTATCGTTTAACCGGTTCCATGAGCACGTCGATGAAATCAGCGGATGCCGCTTCCATCTTGTTCACCACCTTATCGATCTGCGCCTGCAGGTAGCTGTAACCTACATAAGCAACCAGACCGATGATAAGCCCCGTTGCGGAGGTCACCATTTTCACGTAGATACCGCCAGCGATGCCGCCCAGCGTCATGTCGGAAGTTTGGGAGATGTTGAAGAACGTCTGGATCATACCTGCGATGGTACCAAGGAATCCGAACATGGGGGCGATACCGGCGATGATGGACAGTACCACGAGGTTCTTTTCCATTTTGTAGATCTCCAGTTTGCCTATGTTCTCCATTGATTTCTCGATGCTGTCGACAGGTTTCCCGATGCGCTGAATGCCTTTATCGATCATGCGGGCAATAGGGCCGGCAGTATTCTTGGAGAGAGAGCGGGCAGCGCTGATATTATCGGAAGTGATCTGGTCGCGGATCATGGGCATGAAATTGCTTTCGAGCTTAGCCGCGCGGGAGATGGTGATGTATCTTTCCACAAAAACATAAATGGCGATCACGGAAAGAACCCCCAGCGGGATCATCAGCGGGCCGCCTTTTACAATCATATCCCACAGCTTCATTTCCTGCGTGGCGGTGGCGGCGTGTTGAGCGGCCGTTGCCACTGTGTCGGCCTTCGGCAGCAGCAGCGAATCCTGCATTAGCGTTACGAGTCCTAGCAACATGTATTTAATTTATGTTCGTTTTGTATAAACAAGGGATCAAAGTAATAATAAAAACGCATTCACCGGCAATAAATTATACGGCGCGCTCTTCCCATACACGGACGAGCTGAATGATCACATCAACGGCTTTTTGCATATCCTGCACGCTTACATATTCGTGCTTGGAATGCAGTGCCATTTCCCCGGTAAAAATGTTCGGACAGGGCAGGCCCATAAATGAAAGCCGTGAACCATCCGTACCCCCGCGGATACTCATCTTTAAAGGCTCCACACCGGCGCGGCGGATAGCTTCTTCCGCATTGGCTGCCACTTCCGGGAACTTCTCCAGTACCTCTTTCATATTGCGGTACTGCTCCTTCACTTCAAAAACACCGGTAGCACCGGGGTGCTTTGCCACCACGGTTTCCATGATCCTGCGCAGGTAAAACTCATGCCCTCCCAGCTCAGCGGTGGTAAAGTCGCGGATGATGAATTCTATCTCCGCCTTTTCCGTAATACCATCTATCCGAACGGGATGGATAAAACCCTGACGGTCTTCCGTAGTTTCCGGGCTGAGGATATCCTTCGGCAGTGAATGCAATATCTCCGCAGCGATCTTGATGGCGCTCACCAGTTTGCCTTTTGCGGCACCCGGGTGGGCACTTACGCCGTGAATGGTAATCTTTACCCCATCGGCCGAGAACGTCTCATCTTCCAGCGCACCGAGTTCGCCTCCATCGAGGGTATACCCGAACTGCGCACCCAGCTTCTGCATATCCACATGCTGCACACCGCGGCCTACTTCTTCGTCGGGCGTGAAGAGGATACGGATCTTGCCATGGGGTACTTCAGGGTGTTGGATGAGATATTGTGCAGCGTCCATGATTTCTGCCACACCGGCTTTGTTATCTGCCCCCAGCAGGGTTTTACCGCTGGCAGTGATGATATCGTCGCCAATCTTCCCGGACAGGTACGGATGTTCCTGAACGGAGATGATCTGCGAAGGATCGTCGGGCAGTACAATGTCTTTACCGTCGTACTTGCGGTGCAGGATGGGCTTCACGTCTTTCCCCGAACAATCGGGCGCCGTGTCCATATGCGCGCAGAGGCAGATGACGGGAACATTCTTATCGGATGTGGCGGGAATGGTGGCATAAACATACCCATGCGCATCCAGTTCAGCATCTGTGATGCCGATCTGCTGCAATTCCTGTACCAACAAGCGGCCCAGGTCTTTTTGCTTCTCAGTGGAAGGGAATGTAGTGCTTTGGGGATCGGATTGGGTATCGATGGTCACGTAGCGGAGAAAGCGGTCTGTGACGGAGTATGCATATTTGTGTTCCATATGGGTATAAAAAGTGAAAGTAAAAAGCAGCGGACCACTTTTTACTTTCAGGAATTTTATGAGTAAGAAACCGGATTAAACGATCTCTACCAGTTCAATTTCAAATACGAGGGGCTGGCCTGCCAGCGGATGGTTAGCATCGAGCTTGATAAACTCTTCGGTGATAGCTACCACTTTCACCGGGAAAACCTGGCCCTGGGGGTTGCTCATCTGCAGGTCCATACCAACCTGGGGATTGAGATCAGCAGGGATGTTCTCTTTAGGGAACTCCATGATCAGCTCTTCGCTTTTAGGACCGTAAGCTTCTTCAACGGCAATATTCAGCGTTCTCTTGTCACCAGGTTTCATATCGAGCACACCGTTGTCAAAACCCTTGATCACCATGCCGGAGCCTACCTTAAACTCGAGCGGGTCCCTGCCTTCGGATGAATCAAAGGTTTCGCCATTTTCTAACCGCCCGTGGTAATGCACGCGAACGGTATCGCCGGTCTTAACTTGTTGCATATAAAATATTTAAAATAAGATAATAGAAGGTGAAGGTACAATTTTTGTTTTTTATTTACGGTTTGCCACCTTATTTTGTTGCACCCAACACAATTTCGCATGCGATATATCCTGAATTTACTGATCATCAGCTGCCTCGCGTTTACCGCCACTGCACAGCAGCCCAATGTACGCACCGGTGCCCAGCGCACGGAAGCTTACCTCCCCCTCCTGAAAGGAAAAAGGGTAGGCATGCTGGTGAACCAGACCTCCATGATAAGCCCGCAAACCCACCTTGTGGATTCGCTCCTTGCCCTGAAAGTTAACATCACCAAAATATTCAGTCCGGAACACGGCTTCCGCGGAATGGCCGATGCCGGTGAGAAGATCGGCAACAGCCGCGACAGCCGTACCGGTCTGCCCATCGTATCCCTGTACGGCAAGCACCGCCAGGCCGATGCAGCAGACCTGGCCGATGTGGATATCCTCATCTTCGATGTGCAGGACGCCGGGGTGCGCTTCTACACCTACATTTCCACACTGGAAGAGCTGATGGTATCAGCCGCCCGGCATAAGAAATCCCTCATCATCCTGGACCGTCCCAATCCTATCGGGCATTTTATTGACGGGCCAATCCTCGACACTGCCTTCCGCTCCTTTGTAGGCATGCAGCCCATCCCTACCGTACATGGTATGACCGTAGGCGAATACGCGCAAATGCTCAACGGGGAAGGCTGGTTGAAAGAGAAGATCAAATGCCCCATCACCGTCATCACCTGCGAAAACTACGACCACAATACCATGTACCAGCTGCCGGTGCGGCCCTCGCCCAACCTGCCCAATATGCGGAGCATCTACCTCTACCCATCCACCTGCCTGTTCGAAGGCACGGTATTCAGTCTTGGCCGCGGAACGGATAAACCCTTCCAGGTGTACGGCCATCCGCTGCTGCCAAAGAACCTGTACTCCTTCACCCCCCGGAGCGTACCCGGCGCTAAATCGCCTGTACTGATGGATTCACTGTGTTATGGATACGACCTTACCATCACTGATCCTGTCACAGACCAGATCGATCTGAGCTTCATCCTCAACGCTTATCAGCTTTTCCCGGAAAAAGCGCGCTTCTTCAATAACTTCTTCGACAAGCTGGCGGGCAGTGCCAAACTGCGGCAGCAGATACAGCAGGGCCTTAGCGAAGCGGCCATCCGCAAAAGCTGGGAGCCCGGTCTGCAGCGCTTTGCCACCATCCGGAAGAAATACCTGTTGTATAGCGATTTCTAAATTGAATACATTTGCATCCATGAGAATCATTTTTATGGGCACGCCCGACTTCGCCGTTGCCTCTCTCGATGCACTGGTGCAGAACGGATACAATGTGGTAGCCGTGATCACCGCGCCTGATAAGCCGGCCGGCCGCGGGCTGCAGCTGCAGCAAAGCGCCGTAAAGCAATATGCAGTACAGCACAACATCCCTGTGCTGCAACCCGAAAAACTGAAGCATCCCGCGTTCCTCGACGAACTGCGCGCCTATAAAGCCGACCTGCAGGTAGTAGTAGCTTTCCGCATGCTGCCCGTAGTAGTGTGGGATATGCCACCCCTCGGCACCATCAATGTACACGCCTCCCTCCTGCCCCAGTACCGTGGTGCAGCCCCCATCAACTGGGCCATCATCAACGGGGAGCAACGCAGTGGTGTTACCACCTTCAAACTGCAGCACGAAATCGATACGGGTAATGTATTGTTCAGCAGTGAAGTCCCCATCCGGCCGGATGAAACCGCGGGAGAACTCCACGATGCACTTATGAAAGCCGGTGCAGCAACACTCCTCCGTACCGTAGCAGCTTTAAAAGAAGGGAACCTCCATGGCCAGCCGCAACAGGAAATTGAAGCGGGCGAACTGAAGCATGCACCCAAGATCTTTAAAGATGATTGCCGCATCAACTGGGAGCAGCCGCTGGAAAAGGTATATAACCTCGTACGCGGGCTAAGTCCATACCCTGCCGCATTCACCATGCTGCAAAACAAAACACTGAAAATCTACAAAGCTGAAATGGAGCCTGCCACGCATCACCATGCACCGGGCAGCGTGCATTCCGATAAGAAAACATTCCTCAAATTCGCTGCAGACGGCGGCTACCTGAACGTGCTGGAGTTACAGCTGGAAGGGAAGAAGAAGATGGGGACAGAAGAATTTCTGCGGGGTTTCCGTTTCGAATAACCGCAGTACTGAAACTAAAAGGGGCGCCTGGATACCAGGCGCCCCTTTTTTATGCAAAGGTTGCGATTACTTCACGTCTTCATAACTCAGCTCGCAATAGAAGCGGCCTTCGTTAGTACCGAGGGCATCCATAGCGGCATCACTCAGTTTGATGATGAGGTTGGCGTTGGCTTTGAGTTGCGGAATAGCGTCAAGAACTTTAGCGTAAACAGACCTTCCGTTGAGGGGATTGGTCACTTTTACGATGGTGCCGCGGGGGGCAGCGTTGTGCAGGGCGTAATATTTGCCTGAACCTACCACCGCATTGCTTTTGAACCACGAACCGGGACCTTTCTCTTTCGTTACATCACGTCCGTTACCGGTTTGCTGGTTAAAGGCAGGTTCAAATCCGCCTTCCGGCACCTCAGGCGTACGGCCCAGGCTGGTAGGTGCTTTCTCCACAGGCCTTGTTTCTGGAGCTGCCGGCTGGCTGGGAGGCGTTACCGGTTTGGTTTCAGGAGCAGGAGCCTGCGATTTGGGCTTTGTTTCCGGAGCGGCCGTTTGGCTGGAGGAGACTACGGGTTTTGTTTCCTGTGGTGCAGGTTGCGGTTTGGTCTCTGCCGGTTTGGGAGCAGGAGCTGCCGTAACATCCGCAGGTGCGGGCACGGGGGCTGTGGGCAATACCACAGACTGGCCGCTGCCTTTCACATAGCCTACGATCAGAAAAGCATCTTTCTGCACACCATCGCCGGTAAGGCGGTTCCAGTCCCGCACATTGTCCAGCGGCACTTTGCCGTAATTGACATGAATGCGGTAGAGGGTTTCCTTTTCTGCGACGCGGTGATATACCGGGCGCACGCCGGCGCCGGCACTTTTCGTTTGCACGAAGTTGTTCTTGTTGAGGGGAATGAGGACCGCTTTGCCAAGGCTCAGCCCTGTAGCCATATCCATCTTGTTCCTTGCCGCAATCTCCTTGGGGCTAAGGCCGTAAGCCCTTCCGAGGCTGTACCAGGTCTCTCCTTTCTTCACGGAATGTGTCAAATAGAGATCGGGCGAAGCGCCCTGTACCAATAGCGTATCCTGTGCGGCTACCCTTATTGTACCGGCCATCAACACACCCAACATTACTGACTTTAACATATTTACTAATACTTTAAGGGAACGAATATAAAAGTTTCCATCCAATTTCTGCTGCCGGGCGTGGAAAGTAAATATCCACGCGGTTTATGCACATTCTCAAGAACGCCGGAACTTCCGTCTGTATTATGTTTCCGGCATGCCGGACTTCAATATGCGCATTTCTTTCGGGTAGTAGTTGTTGACACGGTTGGGGAGGATCTTGGCCCATCCCAGGTTCATGCCCCCGAAACGCATGAGCGCCCAGCCTTTTATGGCAGCATCCAGGCGCAGGTCTTCCTTGCGAAGATAGTGCAATGCATCTTCCAAAGTTAGTTCCGTTCCGGGAAGTTCAGGTGAAATCAATGTACTGAGCGCCAGCTGATGGTCAGGAATCAGTTCTTTGGCGGAAAGTTGTCCTGCTTTCACACCCGCCTTCCGGATATACAATTGCTGCAAAAGCGTCATTTCTTCCGCCACAGCGGGTGATAGTAACAATACTTCTCCGTCGTGCGACATCATGCGTACATCTGCTCCGGGCTTCAGCCATGGCAGCACGCGCTCCACATCTTTCTTTGCCAGCTCACTGAATTTACGCTTCCCTTTTTTGGGAGCAGCCGCATCACCTTCCTTCCGGAAACAGGCAATAAACAGGCCTTCGCCTTTCACTTTATCAGGGTAAAAGCGGTAGCCGGATGCTTTATGCGCAGGGGATTCTGTAGGCACAATGTTCCAGCTTTCCTGTATCTGCAATGGTAAGGATACCAGGTTTTCATGTTCCATGAGCCAGTCGAGGATCTGCTCATCTTCTTCACGGGCATAGGAGCAGGTGGAATAAATAAGGGTGCCCCCGGGTTTGAGGGCGGGCAATGCATCGGCCAAAATGCGCTGCTGGCGCTGGCTGCAGAGCATCACATTGTCGTACGACCACTCCTGCACCGCATCAGGGTCACGGCGGAAGAGGCCCGAACCGGAACAGGGTGCATCTACCACCATTACATCAAAGAAGTTTTCAAGCCGCGAGAAATCGCGGGGATCATTGTTGGTGACCACCACATCCGCCGTTCCCCATCTGGAGAGATTATCTGCCAGCAGCGCGGCGCGGGAGCGGATCACTTCGTTGGATACCAGGAGGCTCCCGGCAGGCAGTGCAGCCTGCAGCAGCGTGCTTTTACCACCGGGGGCAGCACAAAGATCTAAGGCTTTGAGTGGGGAGGAAGACGGTACTGTTTGCCGCAGGGCTTCTTCCAGGAACATCGAAGAGGCCTCCTGCACGTAGTAAGCGCCGGCATGAAACTGCGGATCGAAAGTGAAAGAAGGACGGGAAGAAAGATAGTAACCGCCTGTAGTCCAGGGGACACGCTCCGCATTGAGCTGCGGGAACACGGCCGTAATGTTTTGCGCTTTTTGCGGCTGAAGGCGAACGCTGGTAATCCTCTCCGGGGAATCGTGGACTGCGAGGAACGCAGCTTCGTTATACCCGGGAAGACCTGTCAATGTATCAATAAATGCCTTTGGTAATGCTGGCACAGTTTAGTTTTCCGCAAATGTAAAGATTTATAACGTTTTCACTTCCGCCACCAGCTGCTGCAGTACCGACTTTGCATCGCCGAACAGCATGGAGGTTTTGGGTTGGAAGAACAGCGCATTCTCAATACCGGCGTATCCCGGCTTCATACTGCGCTTGTTCACGATCACCATTTTGGCCAGTTCCACTTCGAGGATGGGCATTCCATATATAGGGCTGGCAGGGTCTGTTTTGGCAGCGGGGTTCACCACATCATTGGCGCCCAGCACCAGCACCACGTCTGTTGTGGACATGGCAGCATTGGCGGTTTCCATCTCTTCCAGCTTCTCGTATGGCACATCCGCTTCTGCAAGGAGAACGTTCATATGCCCCGGCATGCGTCCTGCCACAGGATGGATGGCGTAGTTTACTTCCACTCCTTTCTCTTCCAGTAGCTTTTCCAGTTCATGACATACGTGTTGTGCCTGTGCTACGGCGAGTCCATAACCCGGTACAATCATCACTTTACTGGCATACCGCATCACCACAGCGGCGTCTGCAATATTGATCTCTTTGTAATTGCCTTCTACTTTCGCACCGCCTCCGGCAGCTGTGCTGCCGCCAAACGAACCAATGAGCACATTCTTCAGGGAGCGGTTCATGGCTTTGCACATGAGGATGGTGAGTATGGTACCCGCAGAACCAACGAGGATACCGCCGGTGAGCATTACCGGGTTATCGTATAAGAAACCACCACAGGCCGCAGCCACACCGGTGAAGGAGTTGAGCAAAGAAATCACAACGGGCATATCCGCGCCACCAATGGGCATCACGAACATCACGCCGTATACAACAGACAGTGCAAGGATGCCATAAAACAGGGTATTGATCAACCCGGTATCCCGCATGTTCTGAAACTGGATATCGGGTAATGCGGCATTGGGTGGGTAGGAAGTCCACCCGCCGTTTCCGCTGTTGAATTGCTGATGCACATCGTATAGCAGCCAGGCCGAAGCAATGAGGATAGCGGCGAGTACCGCGAGGTTTACGATATGCTGGCCGTTGAAGGAAAAGTCTTTCACCTTACCATTCAGTTTCCCCCAGGCAATCATGCTGCCCGCGAAAGAAACAGTACCAATGATGAGTCCCAGCAGAATGATGAGGTATGTGCCGGTGGGGTTGCCAAACGATTCTCCGATACTGATATCGCCGGTGAGTGCCGCCTGTCCTACCGCATCTTTAATGAGTTTGGTGATACTGATGGTAGTGGTGCCATTCGCGAGGTGATCGAACTCCACGATGGAGATGAGCATGGCACAGGCGCCGCCCATTCCGTTGAAGAGGCTCACCATTTCGGGCATGGCCGTCATTTTCACCTTTTTAGCGGCCAGTACACCCACCACAGTGCCGATGAACAGGCCTCCGAAGATCCAGCCGTAGTTATGCAACCGTGCGCCATCTTCTTCGTAGAGAAAGATGGTTCCGGCAATAGCGATAAACATCCCTCCTGCCGCAATGAGGTTACCTTTGCGGGCGGTAGCGGGGTTGCTGAGCATCTTGAGGCCCACGATAAACGTGATGGAGCCGATGAGGTAAGCGAGCGTCAATAATCCGGGCATAATGGGCTATTTCTTCTTTTTAAACATTTCCAGCATACGGTCTGTCACCACAAAACCTCCCACCACATTCAGCGTACCTAATATTACGGCAAGGAACCCCAGCACCAGGGCCAGGTAGTTATCCGCTTCTGCCTTTCCCATCACAATGATGGCGCCGATGATCACCACGCCGTGAATGGCGTTGGCACCGCTCATGAGGGGGGTATGCAGCACGGAAGGTACCCGCGAGATCACTTCTATCCCAAGGAAAATGGACAGTATCACGATGTATACCATCTCGATGTGGAGTTGCAGAAAATCCAGGATTGCGGTCATATTCTTTCGGTTGGAATGGGTTGAAATATTATACGGTTGCGGGCTGCAGCTGCTTTACACGCTCGTTCACCACCTGTCCTTCCCGGGTAATACATGCGCCCTGCACTATATCGTCAGCATAATCCGGTTGCCACTGCCCTTCCTTGCCGATCATCAGCTTCAGGAAGTTCAGCATATTCTTCGCATAGAGTTTGCTGGCATCAGCCGGTGCAGTGCCGGCCAGGTCGGAGTTCCCGATGATGGTAACGCCTTTATGCAGCACGGTTTCCCCGTTCTTTGTGAGAGCGGTGTTACCACCCGTAGCAGCCGCGAGGTCAATGATAACGCTCCCTGTGCGCATGGCTTCCACGGCTGGCGCAGGCAGTAATATAGGTGCCGGCTTACCGGGGATCTGGGCGGTAGTGATTACAATATCCGCTTTAGCAGCGCTTTCCGCGATACGGGCCGCCTGCCGTTGTTTGAAATCTTCACTTTGCTCTACGGCATAGCCCCCTGCGGCAGAAGCATCGGCCGCACCTTCCACTTCCACAAACTTCGCCCCGAGGCTCATCACTTCTTCCTTCACTGCCGGCCGGGTGTCAAATACTTCCACTACGGCTCCCAGTCTGCGTGCGGTTGCAATAGCCTGTAATCCTGCCACGCCGGCGCCCAATATGAGCACTTTCGCCGGAGGGATGCTGCCTGCGGCGGTCATGAGCATGGGAAAGTAACGGCTATAAGTAAATGCGGCCAGTAAAACTGCTTTGTAACCTGCAATGTTGGCCTGTGAACTGAGCACGTCCATACTTTGGGCGCGCGTGGTGCGGGGGATGGAATCGAGACTGAATACGGTGAACTGCCGGGCGGCAAGTTGCTGCATGAGGCCTGGATGGTAAAGGGGTTGATAAACGCCGGCCCAGGTTTTACCTGCGGCGGCCTGCTCATAGTCTGCCGCTTCGGGTGGACGGATCGTGAGCAGTACATCCGCCCCCTGTAAAATATCCCTGCGGGATTTCAGGGCTGCACCGGCCTCCCGGTAACTATCGTCCGGATAAAATGCCGCAGCCCCGGCGCCTTCCTCCACCCATATTTCCACCTGTTGCTGAACAAGTTGCTTCACGACTTCCGGAACGAGCGATACCCTGTTTTCTCCTGTTTTTTCTTTGAGAACGGCCAAGATCATCAGTGTTGGAATTTAGCTGACGGAATTTAGTGAAAAAATCCGGTCCGGCCGAATTATTATCCCCCATCCTCCGGGAAAGCATATAAAAAAGCCGGCGCATACACGCCGGCTTCTTCCTTTATTTTCTGAAGCAGTTTTTACACCGCTACAACTTCCATTTTTTCGCGGCACAGGATGCCCAAAGCCTTCACCCATTCAGGATGTGTGTTCATACAGGGGATCATGGTGAAGCTGTCGCCCCCGCTGGAAATAAACGTATGCTTACCTTCCACCGCGATCTCTTCCAGTGTTTCAAGGCAGTCGGACACAAATGCCGGACAGACCACCAGCAGCTTCTTCACGCCTTCTCCGGGAAGGGAGCGCAGGCGCTCATCGGTATATGGCCTGATCCATTCCTCACGGCCGAGGCGGCTCTGGAACGATACGCTCCATTTCTCCCTCGGGATGCCTAATTCCTTCGCAACCAGCTCAGCAGTTACAGTTACCTGGTGCCGGTAACATTGCTTATGTGCGCGGGAATCCACATGGCAGCAGTCGTTCACCTTCAGGCAATGATTGCCTGTGAGGTCACCTTTACGTATATGCCTCACCGGTACGCCGTGGTAGCTGAAGAGCAGATGATCGAAATCCTGCTCCACATATGGGCGCATACTTTCGGCAACGGCATGGATATAATCGGGATGCCGGTAGAACGGCTCGATCACTTTCAGTTCGAAGGGATAGCGTTTTTTGCGGTAGATCTCTTCTGCGTATACAGCGGCCGTTTCAAAGCTGCTCATGGCATAATGCGGATAAAGCGGCACGAGGATCACCTGTTTAAGGCCGGGATGCTCTTTTACCAGTTTATCGAATGTTTCTGCCGGAGAAGGGTTGCCATACCGCATGGTGATCTCAACCGGCATTTCCAGATCATGCTGCAGCGCTTTCCGGAGTTGTTTGGTGAGCACGATGAGCGGGGAGCCTTCTTCCCACCAGATACTTTTGTACGCCTCCGCACTCTTTTCCGCACGGCGCGGAACGATCACTCCCCCCACGAGCAACTTGCGCATGAGCCAGGGGTAATCGATCACCCGCTTGTCCATTAGAAATTCAAGGAGATACTTTTTAACATCGGGTACGGCGGTAGAGTCCGGCGAACCGAGGTTCATGAGCACGATGGCGGTATCAGATATTGCGACCATAAATCTTCTTTCGTCAAAATTCCTGCAAAAGTACATGCTTTTAAAGGTATCTTCCGCATGCTCTGTCATTAAATTGTTAGATTCATCGCTTACAACCGGCCACGGACAACGACTTTCACATGACACCCGTCATCCCCGCACGTCATGCGATTGTTACAATGCAGCAGGAGAAAGGGACACGGCCGACTGATCAAAATCATTTTTTGGCAAAGGCTTTCACCATAGGGAGAAATGACATACCGGTGACAGCCTCAGACGTGGTTTTGAAGCGTATGCAAGTATTTTTGCACCCGGAAGCTTTTAAGAAAATCATGCAGGTCAATCAGCCTAAAGACATATCACATTTTCATATCGTTGGGATCAACTATAAGAAAACTGACGCTGCGATCCGGGGACTATTCGCCATCAACCCAGACCAATATCAGCAACTTTTACAATCCGCACATGCCGCAGGCATGAACGATCTGTTCGTACTCTCTACGTGCAACCGCACCGAGATATACGGTTTCGCCGCGGATCCTGCCGATCTGATGCGCCTGCTCTGCGATGCCGCCAACGGCAACCTGCAGGTGTTCAACAGCCTGGCATATGTAAAATCAGGCGAAGGCGCCGTACGCCACCTCTACCAGGTGGGCACCGGGCTGGACAGCCAGATCCTTGGTGATTACGAGATCATCGGCCAGATAAAAGGCGCAGCTAAGTTTGCGAAAGCAAACGGGTGTGTGGGCACTTTTCTGGAAAGGCTCGTCAACAGCGTACTCCAGGTTTCCAAACTCATCAAGAACGAAACAGGACTCAGCTCAGGCACCGTATCGGTAGCATTTGCCGCCGTACGCCTCCTTGAAAGCAAGGTTTGCGACATACAACAAAAGAACATCGTGCTCCTCGGCGTCGGCAAAATAGGCCGCAACACCTGTAAGAACATGATGGAATACACAGGTGCGCGTAATATTACCCTCGTAAACCGTACCACCGCCGTAGCGGAAGATTTCGCCGGCAAACACGGATTGAAATATGCACCCTACGAGCAGCTGGATGAAACACTCCGTGCGGCAGACGTGATCCTGGTGGCTACCAATGCCCCCCAGCCCACCATCCTCCGCAAACATATGGAAGGCACAGGTCCCAAACTGATCATTGACCTTTCCATCCCCTTCAACGTAGCTCCGGACGTGCGAGAGCTTGATCATGTGGAAGTAGTGAATGTGGACGACCTCAGCAAGATACAGGACGAAACCCTCGCCCGCCGGCTGAACGAAGTGCCCAAAGCCATCTCCATCATCGAAGAGCACATGGAAGAGTTCCTCTACTGGTTTAAAATGCGCAAGCATGCCGTAGTGCTCAAAGCGGTAAAGGAAAAACTCACCGAGATCCACGCCCGCGAAATAAAAGAGCAAAAGAACGGCGCACAATATAAACTGGAAGACATCGAGGAAGTATCTTCCCGCATCATTCAGAAAATGATCAATCTCATGGCCGGCAAAGTGCGCAAGGAATCCGAAAAGGGCGATCAATACATCGCCATGATCAGTGAGATTTTCGAGACCGGCAATAACCAGGAATAAAACATAATGGACAAGATGATCCGAATAGGTACACGGGATAGCCAGCTCGCCATGTGGCAGGCTAATCTTGTGAAAGATTTATTGACGCAAAACGGCCACGAAGTAGCACTCGTCCCCATTAAAAGCGAAGGCGATATCGACCTCGTTACTCCCCTTTACGAGATCGGTGTCCAGGGGATTTTCACCAAAACCCTCGACGTAGCGCTCCTCGCCGGCAAAATAGATGTAGCCGTACATTCCTTCAAAGATGTACCAACGCAGCTGCCACAGGGACTGGTTAACGCAGCCATCCTTGAACGCGGTCCGGTAAAAGACCTGCTGGTTTACAAAGGAGATACTGCCTTCCTCCAAAACCCTGCTTCATCCGCCAACATCGCCACCAGCAGCATCCGCCGCAAAGCGCAATGGCTTCGCCGTTTTCCCAATCATCAACTCCATAACCTCCGTGGCAATGTTATTAAACGCCTGGAAAAACTGGAAGCCGAAAACTGGAATGCCGCCATTTTCGCAGCCGCAGGGCTGGAACGCATTAATCTCCGTCCCGCCAACTCCATAGAACTGGACTGGATGATTCCGGCTCCCGCACAGGGCGCTATCGTAGCCGCCTGCCGGGAAGATAATACGCCTGTACGCGAGGCACTCGCCCTCCTGAACCATACCGATACCGCTATCTGCACCACTGAAGAAAGAGCGTTCCTGCGCACCCTCCTCGGCGGATGCACCACGCCTATCAGCGCCTACGCCTACATCAGCGACGGCGAAATGATCTTCGAAGGCAGCCTCTGCAGCCTCGACGGCTCCCAATCGCTCCATACCACCCGCCGCACCGCCGTATCGGCTGCTGCAGGCACCGGGCAGGATGCCGCGCAGGAGATCCTTTCCAAAGGCGGCGATATTATTGTTCAAGCCATCAGAAATGCACAGCGATAAGCACCGCATATTAAGCACGAAGGAGCTGCCTGATTCCCTCCGGCTGCTGGCCACCGCAAAGAACATCTTCCTGCGCGACCAGCCCTTTATCGACATCCTCCCCGTGCGCAACCCCGAACTGGAAGCACGCCTGACAGCGATTGCACAGGGCGGTAAAGTGCTGGTGTTTACCAGTCCGAATACGGTAAAAGCCGTGGCGGCCCTTTGGGGTAAGCCGGCCGGCCAACAGGTATACTGCCTCGGCGGCGCCACGCTGGAAGCCATCGAAAAAGCCATCCCCGGTACCGAAATACTCGGCACCGGTATCAGCTCCCTCGAACTGGCAAAGCGCATAGTGGCAGATGGTACCGTGAAAGAGATCGTGTTCCTTTGCGGTAATATCCGCAGGAACGATCTGCCGGAACATTTGCTCGCTAACAACATCGCCGTAGAAGAACATATCGTATACGAAACGGTGGAAACACCTGCCCTGCTGGAAGAGCGATACGACGGGGTGCTGTTTTTCAGTCCCAGCAGCGTCCGCAGCTTCTTCCTCCACAACCGTCCGAACGGGCATACCGTGTACTTCGCCATTGGTGAAACTACCGGAGGTGCCGTAAAAGAAGCCACCGGCATTCTGCCGGTTATCAGCAAAGAGGCATCCGTGCCCGCGCTGGTACAAACTGCCATCGATTATTTTGACAACATCAACTATAGCAACGAATGAACGGATTACAGAACGATCTGCTGCTGAAGGCCCTTTCGGGCAGCCCCGTATCCCGCCCCCCCGTGTGGATGATGCGCCAGGCCGGCCGCTTTTTACCGGATTACATCAAGCTCCGCGATAAATACTCTTTCTTCGAACGTTGCCAGACGCCCGAACTGGCCACGGAGATCACCGTAATGCCGGTAGACCAGGTGGGTGTAGACGCAGCCATCATCTTCTCCGACATCCTCGTGGTGCCTCAGGCCATGGGCATGGAAGTGCAGCTCATCGAAAAAGTGGGCCCCATACTCCCCCAGCCCATCAAATCAGCGGCAGATCTCAACCGTATTCATATCCCTGATGTGAACGACAGCCTGCATTATGTGATGGACGCCCTGCGCCTCACCAAACAGACCCTCGCCGGCCGCGTTCCCCTCATCGGCTTCGCCGGCGCCCCCTGGACGCTGCTTTGCTACATGGTACAGGGCAAAGGCTCCAAAACCTTCGACGAGGCCAAGGCTTTCTGCTATACCCAGCCTGAAACTGCCCACGAACTGCTGAACCGCATCACCGAAACCACGATCGCTTACCTCAAAGCGCAGGTAGCCGCAGGTGCCGATGTGGTACAGATCTTCGACTCATGGGGCGGCCTCCTCAGTCCGGAAGACTTTGAAACATTCTCCCTCCAATACATCCGCCGCATCGTAGCCGCACTGCAGGGCACCGTACCGGTGATCGTATTCGCCAAAGGCGCCTGGTTCGCCCTTGAAGAAATGGCAGCCACCGGCGCGCAGGGCCTCGGCCTCGACTGGTGCATCAAACCCCACCTGGCACGCCAGATGGCTGGTCCGAACATTACCCTACAGGGCAACTTCGACCCCGCACAGCTCATGAAGCCCATCCCGGAAATTCAGAAATCCGTGAAAGCCATGATCGACGCATTTGGTCCGCAGCGATACATCGCCAACCTCGGCCACGGCATCCTGCCCAACATCCCGGTAGATCATGCCAAAGCATTCATAGAAGCCGTTAAGAACTATGCATAATATGTCCGTAAAAGACCGGTTCGTCCCTTTCATCCACCAGCTGCAAAACGAGATCTGCGCTGCACTGGAACAGGCGGATGGCAAAGCGAAGTTCCGGGAAGACAAATGGGACCGTCCCGAAGGCGGCGGGGGCATCACCCGCGTTATCTCCGGCGGTAACGTGTTCCAGAAAGGCGGCGTAAACACCTCTGTAGTAAGTGGTAAACTGCCGCCCGTTATGGCGCAGCAGTTCAAAGTACCCGACAACAGCAGTTTCCTCGCAGCCGGCCTTTCCCTCGTTATCCATCCCGAGAACCCTTACGTGCCCACCGTACACGCCAACTGGCGGTATTTTGAGCTGTATGGCGACGACGGACAGATACAGGACAGCTGGTTTGGCGGCGGTGCCGACCTCACCCCGTATTACATTACCGGGGAAGACGGCAATCATTTTCACCGTACCTTCAAGGATGCATGCGGCGCGTATTATGAACAATACAAGCGCCAGTGCGATGAGTATTTCGTGAACAAACACCGGAACAATGAAGCACGCGGCATCGGCGGCGTGTTTTATGACTACCTCCGCCCAACGGCGGAACGTACGGCAGAAGACCTGCTGCAGTTCCAGTTCTCCAACGGCAACGCTTTCCTGAAAGCCTATCTGCCCATCGTGGAATTGCGGAAAGAAACGCCGTATGGAGAAGAGCAGGTGAACTGGCAGGAATACCGCCGTGGCCGTTACGTGGAGTTCAATCTCATCCACGACCGCGGCACCTTGTTCGGCCTCAAAACCAACGGGCGCATTGAGTCCATCCTCATGAGCCTCCCCTCCCGCGCACGCTGGGAGTACGACTATCACCCCGCACCGGGTAGTCCGGAAGCGGAGTTGCTGGAGTACCTGAAGCCGCGCGAATGGGTAAAACCGTAACAGACGAACTTTAAAATATTTCAGTGATGATCAGAAGAAACAGAATATTACGCACCTCCCCCGCCATCCGTGCGATGGTAGCGGAAACCATTTTGACCCCTGCAGATTTCATTGCTCCGCTCTTCATTGTTGAAGGCAAAGGCGTGAAAGAAGAGATCTCCTCCATGCCCGGTTACTTCCGTTATTCCCTCGATGGTACCGTGCAGGAAGCAAAAGAACTCTGGAGCATGGGCATTAAAAGCGTGCTGCTGTTCATTAAATGTGCGGATGAGCTGAAAGACAACAAAGGCACCGAAGCCGTGAACCCCAACGGGCTTATGCAGCGGGCCATTAAAGCCGTGAAAGACGCCGTGCCGGGCATGGTGGTGATGACCGACGTTGCCCTGGACCCCTTTTCCAGCTATGGTCACGACGGGATCGTTGAGAACGAAGAGATCGTAAACGATGCAACCGTGGAAGTGCTGGCCCGTATGAGCCTCAGCCATGCCGAAGCCGGAGCCGACTTTGTAGCCCCCAGCGATATGATGGACGGCCGCATCCTCGCTATCCGCGACATCCTCGAAGAAAATAATTTTACCAAAACCGGCATTATGGCCTACAGCGCCAAATATGCCAGCTGCTTCTACGGTCCTTTCCGTGATGCGCTGGACTCCGCTCCCGGTTTCGGTGATAAGAAAACCTACCAGATGGATTACGCCAACGCCCGCGAAGCCCTCCGTGAAACACTGATGGATGTGGACGAAGGCGCTGATATCGTAATGGTAAAACCCGCAATGGCTTACCTGGATATCATCCGTTTGATTAAAGACAGCGTAACCGTTCCCGTGAGTGCCTACCATGTTAGTGGCGAATATGCCATGATCAAGGCGGCCGCTAAAATGGGATGGATCAATGAAGAAAAGGCTATACTGGAAAGCCTCACCAGCATCAAACGTGCCGGGGCCGACCTCATTGCCACGTACTTCGCGAAAGATGCAGTACGCCTGTTAAATCACTAAAACCCTGCAACGATGTTTACAAAGAGCCAGGCATTATTCGAAAAGGCCAATAAGGTGATCCCCGGCGGCGTGAACTCTCCCGTGCGCGCGTTCCGCAGCGTGGGTGGTACGCCCGTATTCATGCAGCACGCCAAAGGTGCGTACATGTATGATGTGGACGGTAACCGCTATGTGGATTACATCAACTCCTGGGGCCCCATGATCCTCGGCCATGCATATGAGCCTGTGGTGAAAGCCATACAGGAATACGCCACCTACTCCACCTCTTTCGGTGCTCCTACAGAACTGGAGATCACCGTGGCAGAGCAGATCATCAGTATGGTGCCCAATATCGAAATGGTACGCATGGTGAACTCAGGTACCGAAGCCTGTATGAGCGCGTTGCGCCTCGCACGCGGGTTTACGGGCCGCAATAAAGTCATTAAGTTCGAAGGGAATTACCATGGCCATGCCGATCCGTTCCTCGTGAGCGCCGGCAGCGGTGTGGCTACCCTCGGCATACAATCCGTTCCCGGCGTTACTGCATCTGTTGCGGAAGACACGCTCAGCGTGCCTTATAACAACCTGCCCGCTGTAGAACAACTGGTAGCCGAATATCCTGACCAGATCGCCGCCATCATCGTGGAGCCCGTTGCGGGCAACATGGGTTGCATCCTCCCTCAGGCCGGCTTCCTCGAAGGACTCCGCACCATCTGCGATAAAAACGGCATCGTGTTTATCATGGATGAAGTGATGACCGGCTTCCGCCTCGCCAAAGGCGGTGCACAGGAGCTGTTCAATGTGAAAGCCGATATCGTAACCTTCGGTAAGATCATCGGCGGCGGTATGCCAGTAGGTGCTTTCGCAGGAAGCCGGGAGATCATGGAACACATTGCCCCTGCGGGTAAGGTGTATCAGGCAGGTACGCTCAGCGGCAACCCCATCGCCATGATTGCGGGTTACACGCTGTTGAAAACCCTTGCTGACCATCCCAATATTTACACCCAGCTGGAAGAAAAAACCAACACGCTGGTGAGCGGTCTCCGCGAAGCTTTTGGTGCTGCAGGTGTTGTATACCAGATCAACCAGATTGGGTCAATGATGAGCGTACACTTCGCGGAATATCCCATTGTTGACTTCTCTTCGGCCTCCGGCGCAAACAATGAGCTGTTCCGCCGCTTCTTCCATGCCATGCTGGAAAGAGGCGTATATCTGCCGCCTTCCGCTTTTGAAAGCTGGTTCATCTGTCACGCACTGGGGCAGGATGATATCGACTTCACTGTGGATGCCGCCAAAGCCTCCATGAAGGCCATTACAGCATAACAAAAACGCCCGGAGCGTCATGCTTCGGGCGTGTATATACCTTGTTAACGATCAATCCGGTTATTGTGAGAGTGGAAGCTGCCTTCGGGCAGCTTTTTTTATTGCAGCTGATGCGAGAACATCCAGGGGAAAAGCTCGGGGTCTGCAAACACATTATCCCAGCTGTTGTGCCCCACACCGGGGTATTCCGTATACTTCACATCAGCCCCTTTCTCTTTCAGCACCTCGTAGAATATACGGCTGGAGGTAGGGGGCACCACCTTATCATCCGCCCCGTGGAAGATCCATACTGCCGTGTTTTTAGCATATCGTTTGGCCAGCTTTTCATTGCCCGCGCCACAAATGGGAAAGGCTGCCGCAAAACGAGTCGGGAAACGGGCCAGCATATCAAATGTACCCATACCACCCATAGACATACCGCCTACGTATAAACGCTTCGTATCTATGCTGCCGGAAGCCATGAGACTGTCGATCAGCTGATATAATAAACGCGAGGGCGCTGTTGGTGGCAGGGAAGCCGGGAAAGTGAAGGAACGGTTGCCAGTACTGTCCTGGTCGACCATCATGGGCGCCCAGGTAGCGTTATCGGCACATTGCGGGAATATAACGAAAGCGGGAAACTGCTTGCGCAGTGTATCGTTCAGGAACATTTTGCTGCCGTGAATGAGTTGCTTTTCGTTATCACTCCCGCGCTCACCGATGCCATGCATAAAGATGATGAGGGGATATGTTTTACCGGCGTTATACCCTGCTGGCGGGAGTATGCGGTAAGGGAGCGATTCGCCGCCGCGGCTGAACCAGCGTGCTTCAAATTCCTGCGCACTGGTTAGTAAGGGACACATCACCAGTAAGGATAGTAAAAATTGTCTCATACCTCCAATTTAAGCAATTACCGGACCTTTTTGGAACGTTAACAAATTCAGGGAGGTGCTACTTACGTTCCTTATGCTCCCAGTAATATCCTCTAACCTGATTAAAAACCAACAGGCTGTGGCTTTCCACTGTTTCGATACGGATCTCCCGGAAGCGGTTACGGTAACGTAATGCGAAGTAGACAGCCCCAAGCGTAGGTGATTTTACGTCTTCATATTCCAGCTTCACTTCCCTCCCGTTATTCAGCCTAAACCCTTTAAAGCCTCCTCGGTAATATTCCTGGCGTTCCAGCAGCTGCTCTCCTTTTTCATCGAACCGGTAATGGAATTCCCCACCATACATAGCCACCTCTGCCGGTTGGAGGGCTGGTAATAGCCAGATGGATATACTACGGTCGCCGTTGAGTCTTATGAATTTATTCATCCGCACATACGACCTGCCCAGCATAACACCCGCATTCCTGTATGCCTTCCTTATACCGCGGGATACGTTGCACATCATGGCAGTATCGGGCGGGGTAGTAACACTTTCTATAGAATCCTGCCGGTTAATGCGGTAATGAATGGCCAGGTCATAAGCTGTGTCCTGAAACTTGCCGTAAGCACCATACCACATGCTGTCGCGGCCCTTATAAACGAACCACTCCTTCCCCGTGCGCTGCAGGAGGTCCATATCGGCATGTGTAACCGTATCGGAAAGGCGCCAGGCGGCGCTGTCGTATTCGATGAGCCACTCAGCAGTTTTCACATGCGCCGAAAACTCAGCCACGGGAAACTTATAGTGCTTTTCAGGCCCGCTGAAATGAAGATGTACCAGCAGAAAAGCCAGGTATTTCCAGAATATCATAGGATAGGGCGTTGAATCTCCATTCAAATATATATAAAATAATAATACATGGAGCTAATCAGACATTCCGGGAAGCAAAATCCACACTTTTCCGTAAACAGGGCATAACTGCCGGAGGAAACGGGGTGGCATAGTATTTTCATTTAATAACCTGAACCCAAATTGTGAAAAATATGAAACACTGGATAGCTTATATACTGCCGTTTGCGCTGGGATTTGCTGCCTGTAACAATGCTGGCAGGCAGAACAGGAATGACACCACACTGCCCTCGGATACAGGCATTACCGAAAACATGGCTAAAGCCGTGAACCGCGAAGTGCTGCCCAAAGATTCCGTGCGAGACGATTCCAAAAACCTCGTGAAAGCGGCTGAAGACGGACTCTTCGAAGTACGACTTGTCACGGACGCACAATCCAAAGCCAGCAGCGCATCCGTAAAAAAACTGGCCAAACAAATGGAGCAATCGCATGAACAAATCAATAAGGAACTGAAAGCACTCGCCGCACAGAAGTTCATCGTAACACCTACCGCTATCAGCGACGGTCAATCAAGAGATATCGGCAATATCATGGAAAAGAGCGGCAAAGATTTCGACAAAGCATTTTTGGACAAGCTCGAATCCGCACATAAAAACGCGATAGATTTATTCGAAAAGATGTCGGAAAAGGCGGAAGATCCGGATATCAAGGCATTTTTTACCAAACATTTACCCGAGCTGCGCATGCATCTCGAAATGGTGCAGAAAGAAAAAGACAAGTTGAAGTAATTCCATCTTTCCAATAAGGGTGGCCTAACTCAGAGCCTGAGATACATACCTTTAAACACCTGATCCGGGTAATGCCGGCGCAGGGAACGGAAAGATCGGATCAGGGGGTTGAGCAATTGCTCAGCCCCTTTTTTTTATTAATTTCCTTCCGGATGAATTGCTACTTTGTACGTGCGAATGGCACTTGCAGGATAAAAGATAATATGCTGTCTCCTCGTTTCTCTCTTCATATCCATCACTTTATTTTTTTGCAGCAGCTGCCTGCTGCAGTATTTGTTTCTTCAGAATAGGAACCTCCAATGCCATGCTCAAATGCGCCCACATCTGTTTCTTCGGATGCTTCGCCGGAAGCACAACCTGTAGGTTCCGCAATGCAGGATGACGTAACAAATACAAATGATCCGGACCGGTAAGCTCCGTTTCTTCCAATACAAGGATTTGTAAAGAAGGCATTAGTTCCAGCACCGGTTCTAGTGATGGCATGCTTCCCATCCCCTTCAGCCGCAGCACTTTTAACTTCGCAAAAGCTCCCAGTGATGCAAGTTGAAGCTTTGGGCTATTAGTTATCTCCAGTTCTTCCACTACCGAATTATCGATACCCGCTTCCTGAAATGCCTGAACTGCATCATCCGTATCCGCAGATTGTAATGTCATTTTCGACATTCCGTTTTCCCGGATGCTGATCTTGTAAGTACTTGCATCGTTTTGCTGAAAACTCATGCTGTTGTATTTGATAAGTTAATTTGAAATTCCAGATCCCATCGAGAAAGAGCATCCATCAAAACGGAGTTTATGCCACAGGCAACTATGGTAAAGAGGATCAATGCATAAGCGGTTACATACAAAGCGTATATTGGTTTCATCGGCAGGCCGGGTATAGGGAAAAATCAGGGTAATATACAAAAGTTTCGTTATAGGTGTGTAATGAATTGATTTGTATCAGTATGAACCGTACAATGGTACCTTAAGGTATCCCAACTTTCGAAAACATCTAAACTGCAAAGCGCTCAGGTTCGAAAATATCTATGCCTTAGTACGATTAGCCTTCGACGTTCCGAAATGCTTAATGCACTGATATTGAATATCTTCTAATGCCAATCACCCACACTTCCGGTGCGCTTTTTGTATATTAAGGGATAACAAAAAACTCAATATTATGGCCATCTTAGAATCTCTCATCCCGTTTACCGGAAGGCTAGGCAACATCATTGCCTACAAGCGTAACGGTAAGCACTGTTTACGCACTGTTCCTGAAACCGTGCGGCAAACTGCTAACACACGCCGGGCTGCCAAAACGTTCGGCGCAGCCAGCCGCAAAGGCGCCCTTGTACGCAATGCCATCAGGCCGCACCTGGACATCTTCCCCGACCGTATGCTGGTAAACCGCCTCAACAGCTACATTTTAGATGCAGGCAGAAACAACCACGCAGGCCTGAAAGGATTCCGCTTCAATGGTTACACCGGGTTAAGCAAGTACTTCGGCCCGCCACCTGTATTCACGAAAGACGGCAGGCTCCATATTCCCCCGCAATGCTTTCAGCGATTTAAAAAAGCCGTCCGCATGGAGATCAAGGTGATCGCTTCCCGGATTGATTTCAGTACCCGTACCATAACAGGTACAGACACTGCCGTGCTGAGCATTGATCTGAACGAACGCTTCCAGGACTTCGAAGGTGGGGATATGTGGGTAAACGTACCGGGCAAAGGCACGCTGGTAGTAGCGTTACAGGTAAAGCAGTTTTTCGAGGATTTTGACATCCGCGACAGGAAGTGCGAAGCAGCAGATATCATCGCCGTTGTAGAAGACCAGCCAAAGAAAGTGGTGACCACTCCTTCTAATCCCCATAAGCATCTCTCTTACCCGCCACGCACCATCGTTCACATGCCGGTTCCCACTCAACACGCGCAACTGATCACCCAGCGGGAATAGCTCATTGCCATAATAGAGAGATTTTGTTATAACTAATTAAATATCAGTAAATATGGAACCCAAACCTACCCGGCAGGCTACTCCTCCGCCAGCCATTGCCATGGGCCATAAGAACCCAATCTCCCCTTCTCCTGCCCGTCATCAGTAAAACCCCACCTCCGCATCGCATCCGCACCACCTCCGCATCAAGTCCACCTCATCTCCGAACTTAATTGCAGGTTCACCCGTAGTTGTCCCGCAGATGCTACGTAGATACTACCTTGTAATAAGCTTGTAATAAGGTAGTAATAAGCTTGTAACTGCATTGTACCCCTTGTCAATAAGTACAATTATCAACCTGCCATCATAATACGGTTTAACTTGTATTTCCCATCCTTACCTATACGGAAAGAGAACACGATCACTGATTCAGACATCACCTCCCCGTTTTCTATATGCTTCACTTCATATTTGATCCAGTCGTTAGTAGCCGTTTTCTTCCCTTTTTTAAACCAGTCCTCGAATGTGCGGGCCTTAAACAGGGCCTCGAATTTCTTTTTCAGCAGGTCGTAGTTGCGGATGTAACTATCGTCCTGCGGGGAACCGATGCTGATCTCGAAAGGAAGGGCACAGGCGGTAACAAGGGAATCGGCCTGACGGGCTTTTACCCATTGAACAATCTGGTCGCGGCTCTGAGCCGAGGCGGAGAGCGTGAGGAAAAAGCAGGATATGGTGAAGAAGATGGCTTTCATGGAGTGAATTTTCGTGAGATTAACGCTCATCGGGGTATACAAAGTATTTTAGGCTGTCGGGGTAAGGGAGACGGAAGCCCTCGAAATCCTGCCGGTACAGGAGCAGCAGACTGTTTTCGGGATCTGTGGTATCTACAGCAATGGGCAATGGACGGCCCGGCACAATGGATTTCCATTCCTCCGGAACAAACAACCACCGCACTGCGGCATATGCTTTACCTTCAAAAGTGTAATGATAGGTTATCCGGTCGCGCTTCTTAACGCCCCGCTCGTCAATTTCCACGACGGTTCCGGAGGTGAGGGCATGGTTCTCTCTGAGACTTCGTTCAAGGATGTTTTCACGTACATTAACGTAAATGAGGAAGCCTGCCAGTAAAACGAAGAAAATGGGAAGTCCCCACAGGAGACTTTTGGCGCCGGAACGTGTAGTCATAGAGGTTGGGGGTTGTGTAGTTCAATAAATCAGGGTCACAACATGGGCACGGGACACCCTCAAACATATCACAATCTCCCCATATTACAAACTTCCCTTCAACAAAACGCCCTACTTATCAGTTATATTAGCAGCCATCTCCCAAATTTTAATGTAATTCTAATATGCGGGGGAGCCTCATTTTCTTATTTTACGCCATGCCAAATAAAAATTTACTCTACCGCAAATGGAACATTTCGCTCCCCCTTTGGACGCTTATCTGCCCAATCATCGGAGCCTGTTTCCTCGCTATTGCGGGTGAAAATGTAGGCGGATGGTTTGCCGCTATACTGGGCATTTCGCTCATCAGCGTTGTGCTTTCCGCCGTACACCTTGCCGAAGTAGTAGCCCATAAAGTGGGCGAGCCATACGGTACCCTCATCCTCGCCCTCGCCATCACGGTCATAGAAGTATCCCTCATCGTTTCCATGATGCTCACCAACAAGGACGCCGGCTCGGCCACCCTCGCACGAGACACCGTGTTTGCCGCTATCATGCTCATTAACACGGGCATCATCGGCATCTGCCTCCTATGGGGTGGCTACCTCTTCAAAGAACAGGCGTACATCAAACAGGGCGTTTCCGCCGCATTGATGACCCTCACTGCCATCTCCGTACTCACACTCGTACTGCCTAATTATACCACCACCACTCCCGGCCCTGTATATTCATCCAGCCAGCTCGTATTTGTAGCCATCATCTCGCTGGTGTTGTATGGCGGGTTCGTATCCGTACAAACCGTCCGCCACCGCGACTACTTCCTGCCTGAAGATGCGCCTGCAGATGAAAACCACCACGCAGCGCCCCCTTCCGGATTGACCACCTTCATCAGTCTCACCGTGCTGGTAATTTCTCTGGCCGTGGTAGTGCTGCTGTCGAAGAAGCTGTCTCCCACCATCGAGGGCATAGTGATGGACCTCGGCGCTCCCAAGAGCCTCGTAGGCGTTATCATCGCCGCAGTGATCCTTATGCCGGAAGGCCTCGCTGCCATCCGTGCTGCCCGTAAAAACAGGCTGCAAACCAGTTTGAACCTGGCATTGGGTTCCGCACTGGCATCTATCGGTCTTACCATCCCTGCCGTAGCCGTTGTGGCACACTTTGCCGGACTTCAGGTAACACTGGGGATCGATACCAAATCAACATTATTGCTATTGCTGTCGCTTTTCACCATCAGTATATCGTTTAATGCAGGGCGCACCAACATCCAGCAGGGCATTGTGCTGCTGGTGATACTGGCTACCTATCTTTTTACAACGATTGTACCGTAGCTACAGGAGATTCCATTCCTCCGCCAGCTCGCGGGCGGCCTGGGCAGTGTCATCATAGATCTCACCCGGAGTGGGGTCTGTAGCGATACGTAGCAGCAGCGCCAGCAGGTTAGTGTCGCTTAGCGGGGCACGGGCTTTTTCGAGGAGATAAATACAATTGGTTTTCCAGATGTTATCGTCTGACCGGAACACCTCACAGAATTCTGCACCCAGCTCGTGGATGTAGGGCATGAGGTAATTGTAGATGGGATTGAAGTGGGGGGAGTTGATATCCTGCAGCCATTCCAGCAAAGCCATGGCATAAGGCCGGGCTTTTGACCACTCCGTTCGCCGGAGCAGCTTAATAGCTTCTTCGTCGCTTTTATGAGCAGGCACGAAAGGCGGATATTTCATACCGGAATTTACGCCGGTTTTCTCAGAATTTAATGGTAAAATGCTGTTTGATTTTGAAATCGGGGCTAACGAAGGCGATGCCGATAAAGAACAGATCGATGGTGGTGGTAACGGAAGGATGGGCCTTCACCGTTTCCCAGGCACGCTCCATCCCGGGGGTCCAGTGAACATCGTCGAAAATCACTACGCCGGATGCCGGCAGGTAGGGCAGGCATTCTTCGAAATACCGTACTGTAGGCTCTTCGCGGTGGTTACCGTCGATATACACAATATCGGGCTGCGGCATCTGCTGCAGTACCCCTGCCAGTTCGGTATCGAAGTTGCCGGTGTGCTGGCGGATGTTATCCAGTCCGAGGGAAGAAAAGTTCATTTTAGCCAGTGCGGCGATGTTGGGGCACCCTTCAATGGTATGCACCGTAGCGCCGGCTGATGCCATATAGGCGGTGGAGAGGCCCAGGGAGGTACCCAGCTCCAGCACATTACGGGCACCGAGGTGCTGCACGAGGCGGTAAAAGAGCTGCCCGAATTTTGGGGGCTTGGCCGCATGGCGTGCAATATCGCTGATGCGGCGGGAATTGGAAGCTCCGGTGAGCGATCCCGCACCGAGGTCAGTCACCTGCACCACATTTTTGCTCTGCAGCAATCTTGTACGCAGCAACTCGATCGGCTCATATGCCGGAAGGAAGCCTTTTTTGTTCAGCACTTCTTCTACCAGCGTAAAAACGAATGGCGAATGCACATCGTGCCGGTTGCCCGCCGTTAAATAATAACGGATAAATTTCTTTGCCAGTGCCGCCTGATGCCGTATGCTCAATGTCAATATGTTTTAACCCGAAACCGGGGGTAATTCAGCCGCCAAAGGTATAAAAAAGGGCTAATACGATGATCCGCTTTTATTGACTATGGGTTATGCAGTAAAAATTATCACTATCTTTACATGTTGGAACTATTTTTGGCATTATATTTTCTTTAAGGTTTTCTTAACATAAAAAGGACATTACAAGCATGCTCAAGCTAATCAGATGGATGATGCCATTTGCGATGACAGGATTTGTGACGCTGACCGCATCTGCGCAAGACCCTACCCCCCCGCAGCCGGATCTCAAACCGCCGCAGGTAAAGGGCGCCGATACGACCATCAAGAAAATAATGGAAGATCTCCAGAAAGTGGCCGACAGCGACAAACAGAACGCGAAAGCCATCGAACAGCTTTCCCTGGGCAGGGAACTGGACAATATCACCAAGTACGACCTGATCAAGAACAACCTGATCCAGGCCGCAGAAACCTACTATCTCCTCAATAAGAAGATAATTGACCTCAAATCCAGGACCACCACCTCCAACCTCGACGTATTCATTACCTCGCTGAACAACCCCGAAAGTAAAGAACTGGGCTTCTCCCTCAGCGACCGTGTCGTGGAACTGGTGGAAAAAATCATCCTGAAAGGCAAAAACGATAAGAACGAACGCAATACCAAACTGGTGGAATCTACCAAATCCATCATCAACAGCCCCATCTTCAAATCCTTCACCTCCCTCACACCCCCGCTGGCCATCGCCAGCTCGGTGATGAACTTCCTCCACAGCGTGAGCCAGTCTAACAAGGCCATCAACCACAAACTGTTGCAGGAATTCGAGAAGGAACTGAATAAATACGTGATCTACTACACCGCTCTTAACGATGCGAACCAGAAGTTCGAGTTCGGGCTGAACTTTAATAAAGACCAGCTCTCTCTCCTGCAGGATAACATGTACGATCACCTGGCCTTCACTTCGCAGGTACTGAAAATGCCCCTGCCTGCCCGTGGCAACAAAACCATCGCAGAATCACTGAACGATTACTTCATCGATTTCAGGAAAGATAAAGTGATCGATTTCTTCGCCAAGATGGAAACACAATACACCAAAGGCGGCAAGATCAATTACGAAGGCCTCCTTCGCGATAATCCCAATCTGAAAGAAGCCAACAACCAGCTGGAAGATCTTGTACTCATGACCAAACGTTTCGAGAACCTGTATAACGAATATTTCAGTTTGCTCGACTCCTATTACACCAAGGTGAACCACTCCCTCCGCCTCGCACAGGATAATGCCCTGGCCGACCGTGGTATCGTGGAAGCCAAGCAGAACGAGTTCCGCGGCCTGAAGAACGAAGCCGTACAGGAAATACAGGCCTCCATTAACATGCGCGAGCTGCTCCTCAACGTCGATAAAATCAAATACCGCTACCGGATATTCTAATCTCCGGTATACGGCAAACACGATATGGATTACGAACGGTCAAAAGCCGTTCGTAATTTTTTTATAGGGATACCCCTATACTCCCGTAACTTGCAATAGATTTTACCAATATCATGACAACGGTTCAACTGGAATATGTAGTAGCGGTAGATACGCACCGGAGCTTTGTTACCGCCGCGGAGAAATGCTTTGTGACCCAGCCTACGCTGAGTATGCAGATCCAAAAACTGGAAGACGAACTGGGCATTAAGCTCTTCGACAGGAGCAAACTGCCCGTGGTGCCCACGGAAATTGGCTCTGCCGTTATTGCCCAGGCACGCATCATCATCAAGGAAAATGCGCGCATCCGGGAAATCATCGCCGACCGTAAAAAGGAAATTCAGGGCACCCTCAAAGTAGGCATCATCCCCACCCTCGCCCCATACCTCCTGCCCCGGGTACTTACTTCTTTCCTGAAGAAATTCCCCAAAGTAAAGCTCGAAGTATGGGAATACTCCACCGAACAGATCATTACCCTGCTGCGGCAGGAGCAGCTCGATTGCGGACTGCTCGCCACCCCGCTGCATAACCAGCACCTCGAAGAGCATCCCCTCTTTTATGAGAACTTCGTTGTATACGCCGCCAAAAGCAATAAACTGACAGAAAAAAAACTGGTAGATGCGGGTGAGCTGGATGCCAAAGACATCTGGGTGCTTAACGAAGGCCATTGCATGCGCAACCAGGTACTCAACATCTGTCATGATAAATTTGGCATGGGTGAATTCAAGAACCTCGAATACAATACCGGCAGCGTGGAAACACTGAAACGCATGGTGGAACTGAACGAGGGGTATACCATCCTGCCCGAACTGAGCCTGCAGGATCTGTCTGCCAAACAAATGAATATGGTCCGCTTCTTTAAGGCCCCCGAACCGGTTCGCGAGATCAGCCTCGTGACACACCGATACTTCATCAAACAGGCGCTGATAGAGGCTTTCCGTAAAGAGATTCTGGCCAGCGTACCCGATAAGATGAAAGTCCGTAAAACACGGAAGGTGATCGACATCCTGCTGGAAAAACCTTAACTTGTGTTTGCCCGGACTGCCCTCCCGCCACGCAGCCCCGGCCTCCGATCCCCACGTTTATGACGACACAGGAATTACAGCGCCGCATTGCGTTGTACGACGACGAAGCGGCTTACCGGGAACTTTTTAACAGGTTCTACAAACCTTTACTCCAATTTGCCACTGCTTTCACCAAATCAGCTGAAGCAGCGGAAGAAGCCGTGTCTGACGTGTTCATCAACATCTGGGAGCGCCGCCGCCAGCTGGATACCATCGATAACCTGAAAGTATACCTCTACGTTTCCACCCGCAACGCTTCTCTTAAATATCTCCTCAAACAACAGAAACAAGCCTCCATATCGCTCGACGATCTGGTGATGGAGCCTGAAAGTCCGGCCCCTGACCCCGAGCAGGCCCTCCTCACGGCAGAAATGGCCGCCCAGGCACAGCAGGCCATCCAGCAACTGCCTCCCCGCTGCAAGCTGGTGTTCAAGCTCATCCGGGAAGACGGGCTGCGGTACAAAGAAGTGGCCCAGATCCTGAACATCTCCGTTAAAACGATCGACAACCAGCTGGCCATTGCCCTGCAAAAGATCGGAACGGCGCTGAAGATGAACTTAAAAAAGACGATAAAAGACTGATTACCCGCCTTATACGGATTCCTGAAATATTTTTTTGATTTCCCTTTAGTAGATTTTACCGGAAACGGGATCTATATGCATAACCACCGACGTTATGCAAACAGAAGACCGTATATGGGAATTGATAGCCCGGAAATTGTCTGGCGAAGCTTCGCAGGAAGAGCTGCGGGAGCTGGACAATCTTTTGCGCTCCCATCCGGAGCTGCACATCCCCGTGCAGGCCGTGAACGACCTCTGGCCCCGGAAAGCCCCTGTTAACGATGCTGCCACAGCAGCAGCGTGGGAGCGGCACCGGGAGCGGATGCGGCAGGCGGGCATCCCCAACATGGAGCATGCAGCCGAAGAGCCATTCCAGTTAGAAGCAGTACGCCCCCGGCCCTGGAAGCGCTATGCCGCCTGGGCAGCCGCAGCGGGCATTGTACTCTTTTCCGTAACCTGGCTCATCCGTTCTAAACAGGGCAGTCCGGAAGCGGCAGCCCCCAGCGAAGTATTCGTTAAATATGGCAATAAAACCCGCGTACAGCTGCCAGACGGTACTACCGTATGGCTCAACGCGGGCAGTAAGCTCACTTACGGGCGCGATTTCGGCAGCGCCGGCAGAGAAGTGACACTGGCAGGCGAAGGATTCTTCGACGTGGCCAAAGACCCCGAGCGGCCTTTCACCATCCGCACCAGCCGTATGAACATCCGCGTGCTCGGCACCCGGTTCAACCTGCGTGCTTACCCCAATGATCAATCCTCAGAAGCTGCCCTCCTGCAGGGCAGTATAGAAGTATCCCTCAGCAGCAGGCCGGCAGAAAGGTTCCTGCTGAAGCCTAATGAGAAAATAGTGGTGCGCGACGAAGCTGCCACCCCGGCCACCGCCCAACAAAAAGAGCGCGAGCCTATTATGGCCATCCGCGCCCTGCAATATCAGGTGGCAGACAGTAGTCTGGCCGAAACCTCCTGGATGGATAATAAACTGGTGTTTACCGATGAGCCGTTCACCGCAGTGGCACTCAAAATGGAACGCTGGTACAATATCCCCATCCGGTTTAAAGATGCGGAAACGGCCCAATTGCGCTTCACCGGCTCGTTTGAGAAAGAGTCGGTTGAGCAGGCCCTCCGCGCACTGGCAATTACGGCGCCATTCCAGTACAGTATTGAAGCAACCGAAATTATTATTTCACGTGACTGATTAAAACCAAAAGCTAAACTCACCCGTATGCCAATTTCCAACACTACCTAGCAGAAAAGCAGAAGGGCGAGGCTCCGTTTGCACCGGAACCCCGCCCTGGATCGAACATGTTAACGGCAGCTACCAGCCTGGTAAGCTGAGGGCTGCCCATTATCCAACCCGTTTCAATGTAAAAATATATGAAAAAGAGCAGGATTTTTCCCGGGCTCCCGGGAAAACATTTCCTATTAAAGCTTGCTGTTATGATGAAACTGACGGCTGCCATCCTGTTAACCGGCTTCCTCCACGTTTCCGCCGGGGTTTATTCGCAGGATAGGATCACACTTCATATGAAGTCCGCCGATCTGAGAAAAGTGCTGAACGCCATCGAACAGAAATCCGGTTACCGGTTCCTGTACCATGAAAATCTGCTGAACGCAATGAAACGGGTCGATGTATCTGCCGAAAATGCCGATGTACTCTCCGTGATGGAACGTATGCTGCAGTTTTCCCCGCTGGCATTTGAACTCGTAAACGAGCGCCTGATCGTGCTGAAAAGAAAGCCCACCGCCGAAGCCATGGCCCCCGTTACAGGCCGTGTGACCGGTTCAGACGGTGCGCCCATCCCCGGTGCCGCCATCCGTATCAAAGGCACTTCCTTAGGCACCATTACCGACGCTACCGGTATGTTTTCCATTAACGCCCCCAAAGGCTCGGTACTCCAGATCACTTTCATTGGTTACACCCCGCAGGAAGTGACCGTGGGCGACCAGAACGTCATCAACATCACCCTTGCCGTGGCGCAGGAACAGCTGGAGCAGGTGGTCGTGATCGGCTATGGCACCGCCCAGAAGCGCGACCTCACCGGTTCCATCGTATCCATTAAAGGCAGCGAAGTGGCAGACAAGCCCTCCGCCAACCCCCTCAGCTCCCTCCAGGGCAAGGTACCAGGTCTCATCATCGTAAACAACGGCCGGATGAACGCTGAACCCGACATACGCATCCGTGGTACTAACACCATCAATGGCGTAAAACCCATCTTTGTGGTAGACGGGATCATCAACGACAATATCAACTTCCTCAACCCCGCCGATATCGAAACTTTCGACGTGCTGAAAGACCCCTCCTCCCTCGCCATCTTCGGCGTACGCGGAGCCAACGGGGTTATCACCATCACCACCAAAAAGGCGAAAGCAGGCCAAACCGTCATCAACCTCAACTCCACCGTGGGTATCAAGAAGGTGGTGGACCGCATCAAAGTGGCAGATGCCGCGCAGTTCAAAACCATGTTCAACGAACAGCTGGCTAACCAGGGCAACCCCGCCTACGATTACTCCAACTGGCAGGGTAATACCAACTGGCAGGATGAGATCTTCCAGGACGGTATCCTCAACTACAACAACCTCAGCATCAGCAACGCCACGGAGAAGAACAAACTCTACGTGGGCATGGGCTACACTACCGAACAAGGCCTTATCAAACACGAAAAGCTGCAGAAGATCACCATCAATATGAACGATGAGCTGCAGGTAACCAAAGCCCTGAAGTTCGGGGTAAGCTTCTCCGGCTACCGCGCGCAGCTGCCCGTTACCAAAGATGTGGGAGGTGCCATCACCGCAGCCCCCATCGCTCCGGTGTATAACGACGAATATGGCTTGTATCACACCATGCCCAGCTTCCAGCGCGCACAGGTGTTCAACCCCATGTACGATGTAGAACTGCGGAAGAATATTGCACACAACATCGAGTACCGCGCATTGGGCAGCGTGTTCGCTGAACTGAAACTGTTCCGCGACCTCACGTTCCGTTCCTCTTTCTACGTGGATTACGGGTTCAATAACAACCGGTCGTTCACCCCCACCATTACCTTCTACAATCCGGAACTCACTTCCCGCCGCGATTCTGTGGTGAAAACCGCTTCCATCAATCAGGAACAGAACATCTACACCAAAGTACAAAGCGATTACCTGCTTACTTATAAACGCTCCTTCGGGCATCACAACCTCACGGCGCTGGCTGGCTTCACTACTTACTATAACTCTTACGAGAATACAAAGGCCAGCGTACAGCAGCAGAAAGGCCGCACCATCCCCCACAATCACCGCTACTGGTTCGCCAACAGCGATATGGGTGATGGAACGACACTCCGTGGCAGCGGCCAGGCATGGGATATGGCTACACTTTCCTACCTCTTCCGTGGCCTGTACAACTACAAAAACAAATACCTGCTGAATGCCTCTTACCGGCTGGACGGTTCCAACGCTTTCCAGGCACTGGGTAACCAATGGCAGCACTTTGCTGCGGCAGGCGTGGCCTGGGTGGCCAGCGAAGAGCCTTTCCTGAAAGATGCCTCGTGGGTGGAATACCTCAAGATCAAAGGCAGCTACGGCGTACTGGGTAACCAGAACGTGGGCGACCGCCGCTATCCCGCATGGCCCAGCCTTACCGGCGCCAACTCCGGCGTGTTCGGCGAAAACATCGTGGTAGCCCTGCAGCCTGAATACTTCGTTGCCAAAGATCTGCACTGGGAAACTGCCCGCTCATGGGAAGCCGGTTTCGAGATCACCACACTGGGCAACCGCCTCCGTGCAGAAGCCAACTATTACAACAAGCTCACGAAAGACATCCTCGTGATCCTCCCTTCCACCGGTGTATCCGGCGGCGTGGGTGAAATGAAGAACGCAGGCACCGTGTCTAACAAAGGGTTTGAACTGATGCTGAACTGGAACGATAAGATCAGCAAAGACTGGAGCTACAGCATCGGCGGTAACCTCACCACCATCAAAAACAAAGTGGAAGCCCTCAACCGCAAAGGCTTCAACATCATCTCCGACCCCTCATGGACGCAGGAAGGCTACCCCATCGGGTACTTCTACGGCTATATCCACGATGGTATTTACCAGACGCAGGAAGAGATCATGAAATCGCCCGTGAGCGAACTGGGAGAAGTGAAAACCGGAGATATCAAATACCGTGACGTGAATAAAGACGGTAAGATCAATACCGACGACCGTACCATGATCGGCAACCCCACACCCGATTTCACGTATGGCATTGCGGCTACCATCAGCTACAAACAACTCGATCTCGGTGTGGAAGGACAGGGCGTATATGGTAATGAGATATTCCGGAACTGGGGTAAGATCAGCACCTTCACCCAAACCAACTATCCCACTTACCGCCTCGACCGCTGGCATGGTGTGGGCACTTCCAACTGGGAGCCTATCCTCCATACCGGCCGTGGTAACAACACGCTCAATTCCACTTACAATATCGAAGACGGCAGTTACTTCCGCATCCGCAACCTCCAGCTGGGTTACAGCTTCACCAAAGCACAGCTGCAGCGGCTGAACATGCAATCGCTGCGCGTGTTCGTAAACGCACAGAACGTGAAAACGTTCAAACGCAATTCCGGATACACGCCTGAGTTCGGAGGAACCTCCACATCGTTCGGGGTAGACAACGGATCTTATCCGCTGCCTGCCATCTATTCCTTCGGCGTCAACCTTAACTTTTAAACTGCCGCAACATGAAAAAAATCATTCTTCCCATATTCATGCTCAGCATCGGTATAGCAGGCTGCAGCAAATTCCTTGAACGCAAACCATTAGGCCAGTATACGCAGGACGATCTGGGGCTTAGCGCCCTCGAAAGCCAGGTAATGGCCATCTACGCGGGGCTGCGCACCGAAGGCTGCTCCGGTGTAAAGTTCGGCGCCGTACACAGCATCCGGTCAGATGATGCCATGAAAGGCAGCATCGCCAGCGACGGCGTGCCTGCAGAACAGATGTTCGATGATTTCAATTACCTGAGAGACTTCTGGCTGCTGAACGATTACTGGGGCGATCATTACAAGCTGGTAAAGCTCTGCAACGATGTGATCGGGGCGGTAGATAAGATATCCGATCCCAAACCGGCAGAGCGCGTGAACCGTGCAGAGGCCAAATTCATCCGTGCCTACGCTTACTTCAACCTTGTTCGCGCTTTCGGTGACATTCCCAAGATCGATTTCATGGTAACCAATACCGCGGAAGGCAACGTGCCCAAGAAGCCCGTAGCCGAGATCTACGCCCTCATTGATGCCGACCTTACAGAAGCCGGCACCGTGCTCCCCGCTGCATGGGAACCTACCTACATCGGGCGTTCCACCAAGTGGGCCGCGAAAGCACTGCACGCCAAAACATGGATGACACGTGGCAACTGGGGTTCTGCACTGGGCGCCTGCCGGGAGATCATCAACTCCAATACTTACAGATTATATGAGCCTTACTGGAAGGTATTCACCGAAGAAGGAGAAAACAACATAGAATCGATCTTCGAGATTCAGGCGCTGTACAACGCCACGCAGGACTACGGCATCCAGTACGCCAACTACCAGGGCGTACGCGGCTCCGGCAGCTGGGATCTTGGCTGGGGATGGAACCTGCCTACAGAGAACCTCTACAATGCTTTCGAAGCTGGCGACCCTCGCAGAGAATATACCTGCATGGCCAACAACGCCCCCGATCCTTACGGCATCAACGGTACCATTACTTCACAGGCAGGGTTAACCGGCCAATGGTACAACCGTAAAGCATATACGCACCCCAACATCCGCAACAGCATGGGCGGCGGTGTTCCCCGCGCAGGGCGCTGGCTTAACATGCGCATTATCCGGTATGCCGATGTACTGCTCTGGGCAGCAGAAGCTGCCAACGAACTGGGCGGTGCCGCCAATACCACCGATGCATTGAACTGGCTGGAAATGATCCGTGCCCGTGCACGCCAGGGCGCTCCTGCAGGTACATTACCCAAAGTAGAAACCACGGTACAGACAGAACTGCGGGAGAAGATCCGGCACGAGAGAAGAGTGGAATTTGGTATGGAACACGAGCGCTTCTACGACCTGGTACGCTGGGGCATTGCAGAAGATGTATTTGCACAGCTGGGTAAAAACTACCAGCCCCGCAACCGCTACCTGCCCATTCCCCAGCCGGAAATCGACAAGTCCGGCGGTGTGCTGAAGCAGAATCCTGATTATTGATCCCATTAAACGACCACCATCATGTTTATCCATAAATTCCTCCTCACCATATGCATCGCCGCGGCAGGGCTTGCCTCCTGCCAGAAAATGGAAAGGCCGGCATTGGTTATCATTCCGGACGATACGGCAAAGCTGAACGGTCCGCTCCAGCGCAACCTCTGGTTCGAGAACAGCGCTATCGACAGCATTTATTATGAAAAAGGCGTACCTACCAACGTCACTTATGCAGATGGCGTTCATGGCAAAGCCTACAAAGGCGCCTCCAATGCCATGATGGTATATGGCGCCGGTTCAAAGATCGGCTCCATGACGAGCTTCACCGTAGCCTTCTGGATCAATACCCAGAAGCATACCGGCGGTGCGCAGACCGTGTTCGTATTAGGCCGCTCCTCCGATTTCTGGGGCAACATGTTCGCCCTCATAGAAGGTAATGGTGATGCGGCAGACAACTCCATGCTGCTGAAGTTCAAGTTTGCAGACAACTGGGTGGAGTTCAATAACAACAACGGCGTTAACCGCCTGCCCGATATGTATGGCAAATGGCGACACCTCGCTTTCCGCTACGATGCCGCTACTTCCGTATTCAGTGCTTTCCTCGATGGCAATAAGATAGCCCTGCCCGCAGGGGTTGCCAACCGGGTGAAGAACAACCAGCCGCTGGGACCATTGGAGTTCAAAGACCCCATGAAGTTCGTGATCGGCGGCTTCCAGCAACATGCCGGTGTGTTCAGCACTACGGTAGACGGCTGGATGCAGCGCTATTCCGGTATGCTCGACCAGTTTAAAGTATATACCGTTGCCATCCCTGATGCCGACGTTACATCATTATTCACCAACAAACGTTAGACCGCAACCATGCTTAAGCCCCTACTCTGGGCCTTCCTGTTAACGGGTAGCCTGTCGTCCTGCTCCGGCAAGGGCGACGGTGCTCCCGCACCAGGGAACGGACCCGTAAAGGACACGGCCGACAAATTCCCGCGTATCTCCCGCGAAGCCCTGCTCACCAAAGTGCAGCAGCAAACCTTCAAATACTTCTGGGACTTCGGGCATCCTGAAAGCGGTCTTTCCCGCGAGCGCAACACTTCCGGCGATATCGTTACCTCCGGCGGCTCCGGCTTCGGGGTGATGGCCATTATAGCAGGCGTTCACCGCCAGTTCATTACCCGCACCGAAGGCCTGGCCCGGCTGAAGAAGATGACAACATTTCTAAAAACCAAAGCCGTTGCCTACCACGGCGCCTTCCCCCACTGGCTCAACGGCGCCAGCGGCGCCACCGTACCATTCAGCCCCAACGACAATGGTGCCGACCTCGTAGAAACTTCTTATCTCATTCAGGGCCTGCTCTGCGCCCGCCAGTACTTTAACGGTGCCGGAGCAGAAGAAGCCGCACTCCGGCAGGATGTCAACGATATCTGGCGCGCTGTGGAGTGGAACTTCTTCCGTAAAAACGGGGAACAGAAGCTCTACTGGCACTGGAGTGCAGATAAAGGCTGGGCCATGAACATGCCCATCGCAGGCTGGAACGAATGCCTCATCACCTACGTGCTGGCAGCAGCATCCCCCACCCACGCCATCCCCAGATCGGTATACGACGAAGGATGGGCGCGCAACGGCGCCATGCGCAGCAACAAGGTGTATTACAATCATACCCTCCCGCTGGGTCCTGATTACGGCGGCCCGCTCTTCTTCGCCCACTATTCCTTCCTCGGACTCGATCCTAATGGTCTGAAAGATGCTTATGGCGATTACTGGGAGCAGAACACCCGCCACGCCCTCATCAACTGGAACTATTGTAAGGCCGATCCGCAGGCGCGCGGGTACTCCGACAAAATATGGGGTCTCACCGCCAGCGATATCAAAGACGGGTACACCGCCAGCTCACCCACAAACGATGTTGGCGTGATCGCTCCCACGGCTGCACTCGCATCTTTTCCGTACACGCCTGAACAATCGGGCATGGCTTTGGATTATTTCTATTACAAGCTGGGCGATAAGCTCTGGAAAGAATACGGGTTCATTGATGCCTTTGCACCCAAAACCGGCTGGTATGCCAATTCTTTCCTCGCCATCGACCAGGGCCCAATTATTGTGATGATAGAAAACCACCGCAGCAAATTGTTCTGGCAACTGTTCATGAGCTGTCCTGAGGTGCAGACGGGATTGACCAATTTAGGGTTTCAAAGCCCGCATATCCGGTAATTATGCGTAAAACGCTTATTGCTTTACTGATGCTCACAGGCGTGGAAGCATCCGCACAAAACACCTACTGCAACCCGATGAACCTCGATTACGGGTACACCCCCATCCCCAATTTCGCGGAATGGGGGAAGCACAGGGCCACGGCCGACCCGGTGATCGTTCCGTTCAAAGGAGACTACTATCTTTTCAGCACTAACCAGTGGGGCTACTGGCATAGCCCCGATCTTTTACAGTGGACCTTCGTTTCCCGCAAATTCCTCAAGCCCTGGCATAAGGTGTACGACGAACTGTGTGCCCCTGCCGCATGGGCTATGGGCGATACGCTGTTCGTATTCGGCTCCACCTACACCGGCAACTTTCCCATCTGGATGAGTACCGATCCCAAAGGGAACGTATGGAAAGAAGCCCTCGACTCATTAGAGATCGGCGGATGGGACCCCGCTTTCTTTGTGGATGATGACGAAAAGCTGTACATGTACAACGGCAGCAGCAACCGTTACCCGCTCTATGGCGTGGAAATGGACCGCAAAACTTTCGCCCCGAAGGGTACGCGGAAGGAAATGTACCTGCTGGAAGACTGGCGCTACGGCTGGCAGCGCTTTGGTGAGTACAGCGATAACACCTTCCTCGATCCCTTCATCGAAGGTGCATGGATGACAAAGCACAACGGTAAATATTACCTGCAATACGGCGCTCCCGGTACGGAATTCTCCGGGTATGCCGATGGTGTGGTTGCAGGTGAAGGGCCATTAGGTCCCTTTACCCCGCAGCCCGATCCCGTTAGCTATAAACCCGGAGGCTTTGCACGCGGGGCTGGTCATGGCGCTACTTTTCAGGATAAAGCCGGGAAGTGGTGGCACATCTCCACCATCGCCATTTCCGTAAAGAACAATTTCGAACGGCGGCTGGGGCTGTGGCCCGCGGGCTTCGATAAAGAAGGGCTGATGTACTGCAACACCGCCTTCGGGGATTACCCCCATTATGCCGACCAGCGTTTTACCGGATGGATGCTGCTGAACTATCAGCAACCCGTTACCGTCTCCTCCACCCTTGGTGGGTTATTACCCAATTTTGCGGTGGATGAGGATATTAAAACCTACTGGAGTGCCACTACCGGCAACCCCGGAGAATGGATACAGACCGACCTCGGCTCCCTATCCACTGTGGAAGCCATCCAGATCAACTATGCCGACCAGGACGCGGAGTTCCTCGGCAAACAAACAGATACTTACCATCAGTATAAGCTCCTGCACTCTATAGACGGCAGAAAGTGGCATATACTGGCCGATAAGAGCCGTAACCGTACCGATGTGCCACACGACTACATCCAGCTGGAAAAGGCCGTTAAAACGCGTTATATAAGGCTGGAGAATGTACACATGCCTACCGGCAGGTTTGCCATCAGCGGATTACGCGCCTTTGGCACCGGCCATGGGGCAAAACCCGATACTGTCACCACCTTCATGGTGCTGCGCACGGAAAAAGACAAGCGCAGCGCATGGACCAAATGGTCGCCTTCGGTAGATGCGTATGCTTACAACATCTACTTCGGCACCGCGCCGGACAAGCTGTACAACTGCATCATGGTACACAGTAAAAACGAGTATTATTTCAAGGGAATGGACCGCACGCTGCCTTATTATTTTCAAATCGAGGCTATCAACGCAAACGGCATATCGCCGCGCAGCCGGGTCATAAAATCAGAATGAGAGAATTGTATCATCAGCCAAAAACGAAAAAAGGGTAAAGCAATGTTGCTTTACCCTTTTCAATTTATGGGATATACTTATGGCTTAGGGCCGGGGGCCTTAGCGTCTGTATAGTTGTTCTTCAGTTTAGGGAACGATTGCTGCATGATGAGGTCGTTCATAACATTCACCGCTTCACTCAGGTAAGGGTCTTTGTTACGTGCTTTGAGCCAGTCTTTATTACGGGCCAGTTTCACGGTATCTGTACCTATCTTCTGCAGATCGGCCTGCAGGCTGGAGATGTTGAGCGGTTTCACTTTATCGTTCACAGAGTCGTAGCGTTTGAGTGCTGCGGCATTCTTCTTCTGATCGGCCCGGTAAGAGTTCAGATCCAGCGAATAGGTTTTCTGCTCATCCAGCTTTTTCAGGGTGGCGATGTTCTCATTGATCATGCGGAAGGCTTCGTTATTAGCGATACGTTCTGCAGATTTAGCTTTCAACGGGGCTACATCTACCGGCTCGCTCCATGCGGCGTAATCCGCTTTGGGAACCACATCCCATTTGAGGGCGTCTTTATCTTTCTTTTCGCCTACTTCGTAATAGGGAGAAGGCAGCACCACGTCAGACTCCACGCCTTTCAGCTGTGTGGAACCGCCGTTGGCACGGTAGAACTTCTGTACGGTGAGCTTGATAGCGCCGAGGCTTCCGCCTGCGTCACCTTTCACGAAGGCATCGAGGTCCAGCAGGCGCTGCACGGTACCCTTACCAAAGGAGCTGGGGCTGCCGATTACTACGGCGCGTTTATAATCCTGCATGGCTGCTGCCATGATCTCGGAAGCGGAAGCACTGAATTCATTTACCATGATAGCGAGGGGACCATCGTATGCCACGCCTTTATCACGGTCGCGCTGTTGCTGTACTTCGCCGGAACGGGAACGTACCTGCACCATGGTGCCTTCCGGAACAAAGAGTCCTGCCATTTTGATCACATCAGGGAGGGAGCCGCCACCGTTAAAGCGGAGGTCGAGGATGATGCCATCTACTTTCTCTGCTTTCAGTTTACGGATCTCTTCGGCAACGTCGTCGTAGGAGAAAGCGCCCTGGCGGTCGTTAAAGTCGGCATAGAACTCAGGGAGATAGATATAACCGATCTTATGCTGACCGTTGATAACGGCAGATTTTGCGAATACATCATCGAGCTTGATTTCATCCCGTACGATGGGGATCACTTTCACGGTACCGTCCACGCTTTTTACGGTGAGTTTCACCACGCTGCCTTTGGAGCCGCGGATGTGGGTAACGGCTTCTTCAACGGGGAACCCGCCGATGTCTACCGGTTCTTTATCACCTTCGCCTACTTTCAGGATCACATCATCGGCCTTCAGCTGGCCCTGTTTCCAGGATGGGCTGCCGGTTACGATGCTAACGATCTTGATACGCCCTTCCTCTTCGCGGAGCTGTGCGCCAATACCATAGAAGCGGCCTGACATAGACTCCTGGAAAGAACGTTTTTCCAGCGGGGGCATGTAATCGGTGTGGGGGTCCATCGTAGTAGTGATGGCATTCATGTAGAGGGAGAAACGATCGTCTTCCTTCGTACGGTTCTTCAGCCGGTCGAAGTAGCGGTCGTATATCTTCTTCACTTTCTCGCGGGCTTCCACCTCGAGCTGTGCATCGGTTTTATTGGATTTGTCTTTATCACGGATGGTGATAAGATCTGCATACTTTTCGAGAGTACGGTATTTGAGGGCCTTGCGCCATGCTTCCACACGGGCCGCATTATCTACAGGCCATTGTGCTGCATCGGGGTCAAGGTCTACCTTCTCAGGTTTGGTGAAATCGAAGGGCCTGGAAAGCACTTCGGGATAGATGGCAGCCACTTCGATGGTGCGCTTCTTGATCAGCTCCGTGCTTTTATTGAAGAAATCCAGCGGTGCGCCTTCCAGCTCATCATCCACATGGTTCTCCAGTTTCTTCAGCTCGTCGATATCGCTTTTCAGGAAGAACTTCTTCTCACCGTCGAGGTTCTTGAGGTATTTCGTGAACACTTCACGGGAAAAAGCATCATCGATTTTCTTAGGCTGGTAATGGCCTTCTTTCAGGATCTGCCCCACCAGGGTCATGATCGTCTGGTATCTTCCGGGCGGGTCGTCATTCGCGCCGATCTTTGCAAAGGCAAATATTCCTGCCGATATGCCGATGAGCAGTATCGGTACAACCGCTTTCATTTTCAACTTCATAACCCTGTATCTATTACGGATATTTTCAAAATCAGATGGCACAAGGCCGCCTGTGGATTCTCTTACCAAATATAAGCCTAATTCTCAGTGTAATAAGGGCCTGTATTCGTTTTAACATATTCTTTCAGTCAAAAACCGTGCAATATACCATTCCGGCTTACCGCTGGGCTGCCAGCTCCGCCATTGATAAGCCGGAATGGCAGGTTCGTCCTATTTTACCAGCTTGTAAACTCCGCCTTTATTGGAAGTTCCGGCTATTGTCACGAGCAGATATACCTCCCCGGCCTCGTCCTGTCCGAAGCTTAACAGCTGCAGGTTACCGGCTGGTTTATTGGCAAACTGCAGATCCTGCCGGGTCCACTTCTGACCCTGCTGCGTAAGGGTCCAGGTTTTACCGTTGTAATCCCCGAAAATGTACTTCCCCGTGAGTGCCGGCAAGGCTTTGCCACGGTAAACGTATCCGCCGGCAATGCTGATGCCGTCGCTGTGATCGTATTCATGGATCGGCTCAATAAGTTTGGATTTATCCGCCCCTTCGGGAACATTGAATTCATGGTACCCTTCCATGATCCGCCAGCCGTAATTACCGCCTTTGGTCACGATATCCACTTCTTCATACTTGTTCTGCCCCACATCTCCGGCAAACAGCCGGCCGGTCGTTTTGTCAAACGAAATACGCCAGGGATTACGAAGGCCATATGCCCATATCTCTCCTCTGGCTCCTGCTGTTTTAACAAACGGATTATCAGCCGGGATTCTATACGGCGATCCGTCCACATCAATGCGGAGGATCTTCCCCAGCAGGTTCGTCAGATCCTGCCCGTTGCCGATGGTACCATGCCTGTCGCCACCGCCGCCGCCATCGCCCGAAGCAATGTACAGCATGCCATCGCGGCCGAAAATGATATCCCCGCCGTTATGGTTGCTTTCCGGCTGGTCAAATTCCAGTATTACCCGTTTGGTGGATGCACTGGCAATGTTGCCGGAAGATTTGGTTACCTGGTATTCCGCTACCACGGACTTGTGGTTCACTTTACCTTTTACCGGATTGGCAACCGGTGCGCTGAAATAGAGATAGAACTTCCCGTTGTGTTTGAACCGGGGATGAAAAGCCATGCCCAGCAGGCCCCTTTCATCGTAGGCGGGATTTACTTTCACCATATCGGCACTTACATCGATAAATGGTTCGGATAAGAGTTTGCCGTGCTGGATGATCCATACGCGGCCTTCTTTCTGGAGTACAAACTGGCGGTTAGATCCGTCTCCCGGAACAGCCATGCACACGGGCGACTGCACCTGATCGGTCACCAGTTGCAGCTTAACCTCCTGTGCGGAAGCGTTAAGGGCACAGATCGTCAGCACACCTGAAAAAAACGATGTTACTAGCTTCATACTTTCATGGAATTTTAGACGGATAAAAATAATGCTTCCCGGCAATCGTTTGCTAAAATTCTGAAGGAAGGGAGGGAAAAGCTTTTAACCGGAAACGCTTACCTTTGGCACGGAATAAAAAAACCATATCGCTTGGATGATGCTGCCATACCCCGGAACGACCCTTACGCCTCGTTAAGGAACACAGAATTCAGGTATTTCCTGGTAATCCGTTTCGCGCTGATATTTGCGCTGGCCATGCAGTTCGCCATCATAGAATGGAAAGTGTACATGCTCACCCGCGATCCTCTGAACCTGGGACTCATAGGGCTGGCAGAGTTCGTTCCCGCCTTTTGCCTGGCACTCTTCGCCGGAAATATCGTAGACAAGAAAGAGAAACGCGGCATGGTACTGAAATGCCTCGCAGGATACATCGTTATAGGCACAGGGCTATTCCTCCTAACCTGGGACGATATCATGCAGGGTGTTCCCAAATCGTGGGTGCTGATTTCCATCTACTTCCTCGTATGCTGCGGCGGTGTGATCCGCGCCTTCGTAAGCCCCAGCAACTTCTCCCTCCTTGGCCTGCTGGTACCCCGCAGCCTTTACATCAACGCCACCACATGGAGCACTTCCGCATGGCAGATAGGTGCCATCGCCGGGCCTGCATTGGGCGGACTCTGCATCGCCGCTTTCGGCGTACACTGGTCTATGCTCCTCGTACTGGGATGGATACTCGTAGCATTTTACTGCATCCTGCAGATCTCCCGGAAGCCGGTACATTATAAAGAGATGGGAGAAACGGTGAAGGAACGCCTCACCAAAGGTCTGAAGTTTGTATGGGATACGAAGGTACTCCTCAACGCCATGACGCTCGATATGTTCGCCGTGCTCTTTGGCGGCTCGGTAGCCATGATCACCATTTACGCCAACGATATCCTGAAAGTAGGGCCTGAAGGCTTCGGTGCCCTCCGTGCCGCTCCCGCCATCGGCGCTTTCCTTACCGTGATGGTACTGGCCCACAAGCCCATCGTGACCCGGGCAGGCATTAAACTGCTGGCAGCCGTATTCGGATTCGGGCTGTGCATCATCCTGTTCGGCGTGTCCAGGAACTTCATCTTATCTATGGCGGCCCTCTTCGGCAGCGGTATGCTGGACGGTATCAGCGTGATCATCCGCCAAACCATCCTGCAGCTCAAAACGCCCGATGATATGCGCGGACGGGTATCTTCCGTCAGCTCCATCTTCATCGGCTCCAGCAACGAACTGGGTTCGTTTGAAAGTGGTGTGGCAGCCAGGATCATGGGTCCGGCAGGCTCCGTTGTATTCGGCGGATGCATGACGCTGGGCATCGTGATCACCACCTACATCATCTCCCCCGCCATGCGGAAGCTGGACCTTAAAGCGTAACCTTTCCTTATTTAACAATGGCTTTCAGCCGTTCCAGCACGTAGAATACGGCCGGGCAGATCGTGCTGTTCAGCAGCGTGGTATTGGGCCGCTTGAGGAATTCGTAACTGTCGGTATACGGGTAATTATGGCAATCGCCCGGGCGTACATCGTAAATACTGCAGTAATTATCCTCGCCCAGGAACGAGCAGGGGCTGCGCTTCATCACATAATCCCCATCCTCATCCAGCCGGAGGTATGTTTCGATGAATATAGACTCGCGGAGGCCGAGGTGTTTGGAGATGCGCTTGATATCCGGGGTTTTGAACCGGGGACTGATAGACTTGCAGCAGCCTGCACAGGATAGGCAGTCGATCTGTGAAAAGGCTTCCTCGTGAAGTCCGGGCAGGTGCTTTTCCACACCTTTCCCTTTACGCGTTTGCATTTTCTGCAAAAACTGTTTATTCGGTTTCTGCTGTTCTTTTGCTCTTTTTTCCCAATCGGTGAGGCTGACTGACATTGACGGTATTTGCCGCAAAAATAGGATAATCCTGCGGGATGAAAATTCTGTGACAAACAACCGTTCCAACAACCCGCTTATATCAGTCCTGTATCCCCTGTATACCGCCCGTTTTGGCCATTGTGGAAAAACATCATAGCTTTGCGCATTCTTTCAATTAATACCTGCTTACATCATGAATTTATTGAATACATTCAAGCATGAATTCATTGGTCGCCACATTGGACCAAATGATGCGGAAACCCGTGCAATGCTCGAAAAGATCGGAATCGGAACGTTGGATGAACTGACGGGCAAAACAGTGCCCGCATCGATCCGGATGCAGCATGAGCTGGCTATTCCCGAAGGGATGAGCGAGCATGCTTACCTGGGAATGCTGAAAGATATCTCGCTGAAAAACAAGGTATTCAAGAATTACATTGGTCAGGGGTATTACGACACCATCACGCCCAGCGTGATCTTACGCAACATCTTCGAGAATCCGGGATGGTATACCCAGTACACTCCCTACCAGGCTGAGATCAGCCAGGGCCGTCTGGAAAGCCTCCTGAACTTCCAAACCATGGTAAGCGACCTTACCGGTCTTCCCATCGCCAACGCCTCCCTGCTCGACGAATCTACCGCTGCAGCAGAAGCCATGACGATGTTCTTCAACGCACTGAACAAGGATCATGAAAATATCAGCCGTGGTAAGTTTTTCGTAGATGAGCGCGTAATGCCGCAAACGAAAGACGTGGTGCTCACCCGCGCCATGCCCCTGAACATCGAAGTGATATTCGGTAACTACGAAACCATCACCATCGACGAAACTTACTTCGGCGCCCTCGTACAATACCCCGGCGCAGAAGGTACCGTGGCAGACTACCGCACCTTCATCGATAACGTACACGCTACCGGCGCGTTCGTAGCCATGGCTACAGACCTGCTGGCCCTTACCCTCCTCACCCCTCCGGGCGAGCTGGGAGCCGACGCGGCTATGGGCAGCGCACAGCGTTTTGGCGTTCCCTTAGGTTTTGGTGGACCCCACGCAGCATTCTTCTCCACAAAAGAAGAGTTCAAGCGTTCCCTCCCCGGCCGTATCATCGGTGTAAGTGTGGATGCGCAGAACCAGCGTGCTCTCCGTATGGCACTCCAGACCCGTGAGCAGCACATCAAACGTGAAAAAGCTACTTCCAATATCTGTACCGCCCAGGCCCTCCTGGCTAACATGGCTGCCATGTACGCCGTGTTCCACGGGCCGGAAGGACTGAAGAACATCGCCCTGAAAGCATCCCTGATCGCTTCTGCCCTGAAAGCCAAACTGGCCGCAGCAGGAGTTCAGGCAGTGAACAGCGGTCACTTCGATACCATTACCCTTTCCGTAACAGACGCCGCCGCCCTGCATACAAAAGCTCAGGCAGCAGGTATCAACTTCCGTAAAGTATCCGCCACGCAGCTGGGTATTTCTGTGGATGAAACTACTTCGGTAGATGATGCCAACGCTATCCTCGCTGTATTCGGCGCAGGTAAGCTCACGGAAGCAGAAGTGGAAAGCGCGGCCAGCGGCATCCCTGCCAGCCTGCAGCGTACCAGCTTCTTCCTCACGCACCCTGTATTCAACAGCCACCACAGCGAAACAGAAATGATGCGCTATATCAAATGGCTGGAGAATAAAGACCTTTCGCTGAACACCTCCATGATCTCCCTCGGTTCCTGCACCATGAAACTGAATGCTGCTACCGAAATGATCCCCCTGAGCTGGAGCCACTGGAGCAAAATGCACCCCTTTGCGCCCACCGATCAGGCAGGCGGCTACCTACAAATCGTTCAGGAACTGAGCGATTACCTCTGCAAGATCACCGCGTTCGACGCATGCTCCCTCCAGCCTAACTCCGGCGCACAGGGCGAATACGCCGGTCTCCTCGCCATCCGCAACTACCACATCAGCCGTGGCGAAGCGCACCGCAACGTGATCCTCATCCCCATCTCCGCACACGGCACCAACCCCGCCTCCGCTGTAATGGCAGGCTATAAAGTGGTGATCGTGAAAGCACTGGAGAACGGTTACATCGATGTGGCCGACCTCAAAGCCAAAGCAGTACAATACAAAGACAACCTTGCCGGTGTTATGATCACCTACCCATCCACCTACGGTGTGTATGAGGAAAGTGTGAAGGAGATCTGCCAGATCATCCACGACAACGGCGGACAGGTATATATGGACGGCGCCAACATGAACGCGCAGGTGGGCCTCACCGCCCCCGGTCTCATCGGAGCCGACGTTTGCCACCTGAACCTGCATAAGACATTCGCTATCCCTCACGGTGGCGGTGGTCCCGGCATGGGGCCTATCTGCGTGGCCAAACACCTCGCACCGTTCCTGCCCGGTCACGTAGACCTGCAGGCTACCGGAAACGGCAGCAAACAGGCACATGCGGTATCTGCAGCTCCCTTCGGCAGTGCATCCATCCTGCTCATCTCTTACGCCTACATCCGCCTCCTGGGCCGTGCCGGTGTGAAGAAAGCAACGGAATACGCAATCCTCAACGCCAACTACATGAAAGCACGCCTTGAAAATGCGTACGACATTCTGTATACCGGCGTGAGCGGTACCTGCGCCCACGAATTCATCGTGGACCTGCGCCCCTTCAAAGGCACAGCAGGTATTGAAGCGGAAGATGTGGCCAAGCGTTTGATGGATTATGGCTTCCACGCACCTACCATGAGCTTCCCCGTTGCGGGCACTATCATGATCGAGCCTACGGAAAGCGAGGATAAAGCTGAGCTGGACCGCTTCTGCGACGCCCTCCTCTCCATCCGTGAAGAGATCCGTGCCGTGGAAGAAGGTAAGGTGGACAAAGCCAACAACGTGCTGAAAAATGCGCCCCATACACAGGCAGTTATCACCGCCGATGAATGGACGCGCCCTTACGGCCGTCAGGCAGCAGCCTTCCCGCTGGAATACGTGAAAACCAGCAAGTTCTGGCCTTCCGTATCCCGTGTGAACAACACCTTCGGCGACCGTAACCTCATCTGCACCTGCGAGCCTACCAGCTCCTACGCAGAAGCCGAAGCATAAGCAGCAACGCTTTATTGAATCATACCAGGGGCGGCCCGGCAGTAAGCAATTACTGACCGGGCCGCCTCTTTTTATAGCGTCATGTAATTGTCAGATGTCTTACCCATGTCCTACCCATGACTTACCCATGAGCTACCCATGTCTTACCCTAATAAAGGGGTAAGACATCCATAGGTCATCCCCTGCTTAACCATACATCAGATTACTATAAGCCTGACTGTAAGGAAGTTTGTAACCAGGAGCAACTGAACTTATAAATTTCAGCCGTTGGCGTATGGAATTCTTCCGTTCATGCATCTTTTAACTATTGTATTCGTTTATCTACGAATCTTTCGTAATTTGCTATCTCAGAAACCAATAACTCCCGATGTACCGTAGAAATCTCTTCCTGACATTTGTCCTTTGTATGATTTGCTTCACTGCTGCTACCGCTCAGCAGCGCACGGAAATGAAAGGCACCGTGGCGGATTCCGCCAGTAAAGAATTCCTGGAAATGGCCACCATTACCGCCCAGGACCCGAAAGACAGTAGCCTTATCACTTATACCCTTTCCGATAAGAAGGGTGCTTTCCGTTTAACGGGCCTCCCCGCTAACAAACCCATCCGCATCCTTATTTCCTATACCGGCTACCGCACCTTTATCAAAACGCTGGGTACAGACCGGGATACCGACCTCGGGAACATCCCGCTTGCCATGGCCGCCCGCGAACTGGGTGTTGTGGAAATAGCGGGTAACCGCCCGCCGGTGAGTATCCGGAAAGACACGATCGAGTTTAATGCCGATGCGTTCAAGACCCGGCCCAACGCTGTGCTGGAAGAGCTGCTGAAAAAGCTGCCCGGGGTGGATATTGATCCGGAAGGGAAGATTACGGTAAACGGAAAGCCCGTATCAAGGATATTGGTAGATGGCAGGGAGTTCTTCGGGAACGACCCTAAAATTGCCCTGAAGAACCTCCCTACGCACATCGTGGACAAGGTGCAGGTGGTAGACACCAAAACCAAACAGGAAGCCAAAATGGGCATCGAAAAGGACGGGGAAGACAGGACCATCAACTTCACCCTGAAGCCCGATAAAAAGAGAGGCCTTTTTGGCAGGATCACCGGAGGGTATGGTACCGATGAAAGGTACGATGCCAGCGGCATGCTCAGCTTCTTCAACGGGCCGCGGCAGATCAGCGTCATCGCTTCTTCCAACAACCTGAACAGGATGGGCTTTACCATGAACGAAGTGATAGCAGCAAATCCCATGCGGGGCGGCGGCATGTCCATATCCATGGGAGGCAGCGGAGGGATGGCCGTGAATGGTATCAGCTTCGGAGGCGGCGGTGATGGCATCCGAACCACATCCATGGCTGGCCTGAACTATAACGATGAATGGGCTAAAGACCTGAAGTCGAACACCAGCTACCAATGGAATAACACCAACTCCAAATTCAACACAGTATCTGAAAACCGTTATAACGACGGCCGCAGTATCCTTGGCAACCGCGGCGGTTATGGCCGTAACCAGACGCATAGCCTGAACCTGAACCTCGAGTATGCGCTGGACTCCGCAACCACCCTGGCCATCAATCCCCGTTTCAATAATACCCGCCAGAGTTCCAATACCAACAGTTTCGAAACTACTTTCCGGGATATCGATGATAAGGCGAACGAACGCAACGGCCGCAATATTTCGAGGGATGAACAGACCGGCTTCGGAGTGGATGTAAATGTGATGCGCATCCTGAATAAGAAAGGGAAAAGCATCAGCGTACGTTTCAATGGTAATTTCGGTGAAAACTCCGGCAATGCATTCAACTATTCCGACCAGCAATTCTTCGTCAATAACCTGCTCGACTCTACCAGTGTACTCGATCAGCGAAGCATCACTTCCGGCAAAAGAGAAAGCTACGATGCCGGCATCACCTACGTGCATCCCATCAACGACCGCTGGAGAATCAACGCCGGGTACAGTTTCCGGTATGATATCAATAACTCGCGCCGCGAAACCTTCAACTTCGACGAGAACCTGAAAGGATATTCCGACATCGACAGCCTGTACTCCAACAAGTTCAATAACAAGCAATCCTCCCATCAACCCACGCTTAACTTCCAGTTCAGCAACAAGAAAAAGAACTTCCACGCTACCATCGGCGGCGGTATGATCTATAATACCCTCGAGAATATTTCGTTCTACGATAAGCGGGAGTTCAGACAGGAGCAAACTAACTTCAACCCAAACACCCGCTTCAGTTATACGCTGCCCAACAAAGCACAACTCTCGTTCTCCTATAACGGTAATACCCAACAGCCTTCTATAGATCAGATGCAGCCAGTGCCCGACAACAGCAACCCGCTGAGCATCCGCATCGGTAATCCCAATCTGAAAACGGCCTACTCGCAGATGTTCTCGATCAACTTCAACAGGTTTACCCCCAAGGGCTTCGGCATCTTCTCCAATATCGGCTTCCGCCCCACTACCAATCAGTTCTCCACCATCACCAAAGTGAATGCAAACGGTAGCCAGTCTACCCAAACCATTAACGTAAACGGCGCCTATAACATGAACGGCCACGTGAATGTTAGTATCAATAAGATGAAGAAGAATTACCAGTTCCGTGTGAATGGCGGTGGTTTTTTCAGCTATTCCAACAACGTCAACTTCTCGAATATCAACAACAAGCGGGGCGATACCGTGGTGTATAAAAACATCAGCAAAAACCTTAGCCTCAGTCCCAATTTCAATACTTCGTTTTCATGGAAAGAGCTGCTGGATGTAACGGTAGGCTACCGCCCGTCTTATAGCCAGGTTACTAACAACCGCACCAATGTAAAGACCACCAATTTCACCCAGCGGGTATCTGTTGGCGGTACACTGTACTGGCCTAAGAACTTCTTTGTGGAAAACGATTTCTCTTATAACTACAATGCCAACATCGCTCCCGGTTTCAAAAAGGGTATTGCCCTGTACCACGCTGCAGTGGGTTACGAATTCATGAAAAAGGCTGCTAACGTTAAGCTGTATGCTTACGACATCTTCCACCAGAACTCGAACATCCGCCGCACCGTTTCTGAAATCGGTACGTTCGATACCCGGACAGATATGATAGATCAGTACTTCATGCTGTCGCTCACCTACAACTTCAATAAGTTCGGTGCTAAAAACCCCAGCAATCGCCGCCGTGATGGCAACCGTATGATGGATTTCTTCTTCTAGCCTTCCGCCCTTCTAACATAAAAAGGCCGCCTGTTATGGGCGGCCTTTTCTATTTACAGAAATGATGACAGTAATTACTTCGATGTGCTGCGTGATTGTTTCAGCCGCAATGCCAGCTGCGCTTCAAAAAGACTGCGGGGCATCACTTCTTTACCGGGCTGCTCGTTGCGGCCTTCGTTTTTAAAACGAATGTCTTTGTCTGCACGGAAGCCAACAAAGATGGGCTGCGCGAAGGTATGGTTCTTCCGCTTCTGCAGATCCCAAAAATCATACGTAAAATCCCAGGTAGAGCGGTGGACGAAATTCCAGAACACCAGATCGCGCCCATGATGGGGAAAGCCCGGCTGCGGGCCTCCTATATTGCGGAATACACCGCCACGGATATCATCGAACAGGGTGGCATAGGGTTGGCCGGAATGACTGTCGATATTCTGATCCACTGCCATACGGCATTGTGTGACAACGGTGTTAACACCGGTATACCCTGTTCCCGGGCCGTGGTGCGATGAAGTAAATTCACACATCTTCACCAGCACCCCATATCCCGAGCGGGCATGCACCGTGCTGTGCCCGCCTTTACCGCCGAAGCTGTTATGGATGAGTGTGATGCGGTAGCCTGCGCGGATGAACACGCCTTCGTTCCAGTCATTAAACGTGCAGGAACGCACCCATGAATCCTTCACATATTCCATGGCCACAGCGCACCATCCGGCATCGTGGATACTGTCTTTATGATGCACAAATTCTTCCGGATAGCTGTTCCAGTTACCGGTAAAACGGATGTGCTCGATGCCGCATTCTTCGAGGGCTTCGTAGCTTTCGAGTATGAAATCGTGGCCTTCCACCGGCTCGATGGGGATGTGCAGGGGATTGATGAAGCGGACGCGGTTACCTGTAACTTCAGCAATAGTATGAATCTCCTGGATGTTCATGCCACCGTTGTTACCGAAGAGGCGCGTCCAGTCTTTATGCAACTCCTGCGGGGCAAAGTACCTTCTGGTGAAGGCTTCACTTTTATGGCGGAGGGTTACATCCTGTCCGGCTTTGAGGGCCGAGGCATCGGCTACTGTAACCCAATGCCCGCCGCTTTCTGCGGTACCGGTGATAACGGCGAGGCGCTTAGTAGTCCGGTGCTCCGGTTCAAAGCGGAACTGGCGGGTGCCGATCCTCATTCTGGTGGCAAAGATCTCGGTTCCGCCTTCCCCGCTGCCGGCACCCTGCAGTACGATGCCAGACTTTTGGATGGTGATCTTTTTGGACTGGTCTTCGTCCGGGCAAATGAGAAAGCGCCCTGCGGGGAAGCGTACCACGCCGCCGCCCGGGTTTGCTTCCGCAGCACGGATGGCAGCCTGAATGGCTGCATCGTCGTACCCTTCATCATTGGGTTTAGCGCCGTAGTCCGTTACGTTGAATTGCTTTTTAGTTGCCGGATCGGGCAGCTTCTTTTCTGAGAAATGATAGCCTGCATAAGAGAAATCGGGCAGGGTGGCGGTTTTACCTTTGCGGAATGCGGAAGCATACTCCTTCCAGAGTGGCGCTTCCTGCGCAAGGGCCGTCGTTCCCGCAAAAAGGCATGCGGCGATAGCGTAGCTAATTTTCATCGTGGATAATTTCCGTAATACTACCGGTTTTTGCCGGCAGAAAATGATAGTAATTTGATCTACAGATATCTTTCTTTCACCACCTCGGTATGATGGATGGCATGGCCGAGGAGGATATAGGCGAGTGCGCGAACGCTTACTGTGTTGCCACTGGCTATTCCGGTGCGGGAAAGTTCCTCTTCGTTGAGGGTACGGAAGAATATATCGGATGAATTACGCACAAACTGGAATTCCTCCACCATATCGTTCCAATCGCGGTGCTCGGTACGTGCCACGTTGGCAAACTCGTTTTCATCGAAGCCGGGCAGCTCGTTACCGTCTTTCCGCGCGAAGTTAAGCGCGCGGTAGGCAAACACCCGCTCGGCATCAATCACGTGTTGCAATACCTGCTTAACGGTCCATTTATCGGGAGCATAAGCGAATGTTCTCCGCACAACAGGAACTTTTTTAAGGAATGCCAGCATAGCGGCAGTGTGTTTACGGAATGCGGGGATGAGATCTTCTTCGGGTACTTTGCTGATATACGTATCGTAATACCCGGCGTACTCGGTGGGTAAGGGTCTGGGCATAGATGCTAATTTAGCATGGAAGTTAAGGCAAAATACCGTCATCTGCGGCAGATGAATTATATTTATCACGATCAATTAAAAGACATGTCTAAACCAATGTTGGCCCTCATAGGAGCCATGCTGGCGTTTTCCGCCGTTTTTGCCCAACAGGAGCCGGAACCCTCCTGGCTGCAGGAAAATTACAACAAGCAGGAAGTACAGATCCCCATGCGCGATGGTACCAAACTGTTCACCGTGGTGTTCTCTCCCAAAAAAGCACCGGGGAAACATCCCATCCTGCTGGAGCGTTCTCCTTACAGCTGTGCGCCTTATGGCAGCGGCGCATTTCCTAAAATGCGCGCCAGCTTCGCCCATTACCTCCGCAAAGGATACATCATCGTAAAACAGGATGTACGCGGCCGGTGGATGAGCGAAGGCAAATTCGTGGATGTAAGGCCTTATAACCCCTCACCTGCAAAGAACGATACTGACGAATCTACCGACACATACGATACCATCGACTGGCTGGTGAAAAACGTATCGGACAACAATGGTAACGTAGGCGTTTCCGGTATAAGCTACCCCGGTTTTTATTCTACCATGGCATCCCTGAGCCATCACCCTGCATTGAAGGCCGTAAGTCCGCAGGCACCGGTAACAGACTGGTTCATTGGCGACGACTTCCATCATAACGGCGCTTTCATGCTCAAGGATGCGTTCGATTTCTACAGCGGGTTCGGCAAGCCGCGCCCCTATCCTACCACGGTGGGACCTACCGGTTACCCCTATACCAACATGGATAACTACAATTTCTTCCTCGAAGCCGGTACGTTGCCGCAGATCGCCAAACTGATGGGCGACAGCATTGCTTTCTGGAAAGACCTTTATACCCATCCTAACTACGACGCATGGTGGAAAGCACGGAACGTGCGCCCCCATCTGAAGCAGTTGCGCCCCGCCATGCTGGTGGTAGGCGGTACTTTTGATGCGGAAGACTGCTTTGGCGCATGGGCCACTTATCAGGCCATCGAAAAGCAGAACCCCGGTATCAGCAACCGTATTGTAATGGGTCCGTGGTATCACGGCCAGTGGTCTACCGACGATGGCACTTACCTCGGCTACATTCAGTTCGGGGCCAATACGGCCGATTGGTACCAGGAGCATGTGGAACATCCCTTCTTCGATCAGCACCTGCTGGGCGCGGCAGAAAAGGAAATTGCCGAAGCTACCGTATTCTTCACCGGAGAAAACCAGTGGCGAACCTTCGACCGCTGGCCCGCTGCCGGTGTTCAGGAGAAAGCCATCTACCTGCAACCCGGCGGAAAGATGCAATTCAACAAGCCCGCTTCCGGCAAAGCCTACAGCCGTTATACCAGCGATCCTTCCAAACCGGTGCCATACACGGCTGACGTACACCATACCCGTACCATCAGCTATATGACAGACGATCAGCGCTTTGCCGCCCGCAGGCCCGATGTACTGGTGTTCCAGACAGATACGCTGACGGAAGACCTGACCCTCGCCGGCCCGGTAATAGCCGACCTGCTGGTGAGCCTTACCACTACAGATGCTGACTTTGTGGTGAAAGTGATCGACGTATTCCCCGATGGTTTCAGCTATGGGCAACCCGTTGCCCCCACTGCTCATTCCCGCTACCTGTCTGCCACCTACCCCATGGGAGGCTACCAGATGCTGGTGCGCGGGGAAGTAATGCGTGGTAAATACCGTGAAAACTTCGCACAGCCCATTCCGTTTGTGCCCGGTAAAGTAACGCCCGTGAAGTTCACCCTGCCCGATGTGGCCCACACCTTCAAAAAGGGCCACCGCCTGATGATCCAGATACAAAGCAGCTGGTTTCCGCTGGCAGACAGGAATCCGCAGATATTTACGGATATTTACAAAGCAAAACCGGAAGACTTCACCCCGTCAGACATCAGCATATGGCACAACAACACCCATGCTTCGCGTATATTGCTTCCCGTACTCAGCAAATAAGTTATCCACCACGTTTAAAATACACAACTATGAAAACATTCCTCACAGCATTTCTATCCATCCTGCTTACGGCAGGATACGCACAATCCGGCTTAAACGGCGCATGGGTGCATATTCCTGATGCACCCAGCGACACTACGGCCATCCTCCTCATTCAGGACGATTATTTCTCCGTCACCCACTTCACGCCTACCGCATTTGTCGGCACCTTTGGCGGTTCCACTAAAATCGGAGAAGGGAAAATGACAAGTACGTATGAGTTTTCGAGTAAGAACAAAGAGATGGTAGGTCAGCCGAATGATGTTACCTATCAGCAGAACGGCGACCAGCTGGCTGTAACACTTCCCGGTGGAATAGTGCTTCACTGGAAAAGGGCACCCGGTTCAGGGAACGACCTTGCCGGCACCTGGCGCATCACAGGACGTATGAACGAAGGGAAGTTCTCGGAGATGAAGCCCGGCCCTCGTAAAACATTGAAAGTACTCACAGGCGGCCGCTTCCAGTGGATCGCCATGAATACTGAAACGAAAGAATTCTTCGGTACCGGCGGCGGAACCTATACGTTCGAAAATGGTAAATACACCGAAAACATCGAGTTCTTTTCCCGCGATAATAACAGGGTAGGTAAAGCGGTTCAGTTTGATGCGAAGGTGGAAGAAGGGAAATGGCACCATAGTGGTAAAAGCACCGCCGGAGAACCCCTGAACGAAATCTGGAGCCGGATAAAATAATTGGTTATATTGCGCTACAAATTTTATGTATCTGTATGATTTCCAGAAAAAGCCTGTTTATCTGTGTGCTGAGCTTACTGAGTGTGCAAGCCGCCTATAGCCAAAGAAAAAAGAAGAAAGGCCCGGAAGTTCCGCCGCCGCTGGCCTTGGTAACCACCCTCGACTCCGTTTCCTACACCATCGGGAACGATATGGGCGAGATGCTGAAAAAGCAGGGGCTCGATTCCATCAACCTGCAGCTCTTCTTCAAGGCCATCGAAGACATCTATAAAGGGGACTCCGCCATGATTACCACTGAAAAGGGTATGGGCGTAGTAAGCACCTATCTGCAAAAGATAAAGCTCGAAAAAGCCGCTAAGAATAAAGCCGCAGGAGAACAGTTCCTCGCTGCCAACAAAACCAAAGAAGGTATCAACACTACCGCAAGCGGTTTGCAATACCAGGTGCTGACCAACGGCTCCGGTGCAAAGCCTACCCTGCAGGATAAAGTGAAAGTACATTACCGCGGTGCGCTGATCGACGGTACTGTGTTCGACAGCTCTATCGATCGTGGCGAGCCTATCGTATTGCCACTCAGCGGTGTCATCAAAGGCTGGACGGAAGCCCTGCAGCTGATGACCGTTGGCTCCAAATGGAAACTCTTCATACCTTCCGACCTTGGCTACGGCGAGCGTCAGGCAGGTGCGAAGATCTCTCCCAACAGCGCACTCGTATTCGATGTGGAGCTGCTGGAAATCGTGAAAGAATAATCTGTAAAAGGAAGTTTATAACCCGCAAGGCTGATCATTACATGGTCAGCCTTTTTTTATGCAAAAAAATCCCGGATACCGCAGCATCCGGGACATTATAAGTATTTGGTGTATAGACTCAGGAAAACACCCTTGGGCGGCGTTGCTCCAGCAATGCAAAGTCTGCCAGTACCATGGCGGTAACGGCTTCCAGCACTACAGGCACGCGCAGGGCTATGCACAGATCGTGACGGCCTTTTACGGAAAAGGTTTCCACTTCACCGGTAGTGATGTTGAGCGTTTGCTGCTCTTTGGGGGTAGATGATGTAGGCTTCACCGCGATGCGGAACACCAGCTGGTTCCCGTTCGTGATACCTCCAACCACGCCACCTGCATGGTTAGTAGCGGTTTTGCCTTCCATATCGATGATGGGGTCGTTGTGTTCGAGTCCCTTCATTTTTGCAGCGGCAAACCCTGCTCCAAACTCAATACCTTTTACCGCGGGGATAGCGAATACCGCATGTGCCAGGTTCGATTCTATTGAGTCGAAGAATGGCTCTCCCCATCCGATGGGTAAACCATCTACCCTGCACTCCACGATACCGCCTACGGAATCCTTCGCTTTAATGGCTTCTTCCAGTCCCTGTTCAGGATCGGCGATGCCACCTACTTCGGTGATCTCTGCTTTAACGGAAATGCTTTCTCCCAGTATCTTTTTGGCGATTACGCCTGCCGCCACCAGGTTAAGGGTAAGGCGGCCGCTGAAATGCCCGCCGCCACGGTAATCTTCGAATCCGCCAAACTTCTTCGACGCTACAAAGTCTGCATGCCCGGGACGGGGAAATTCCCGCAGCTTGGCATAGTCTGCACTGCGGGTATTATTGTTTTCGAAAAGGATGGTTACCGGGGCGCCGGTGGTATGGTCGTTGAACACGCCGGACTTCAGGAACGGCAGGTCATCTTCCTTCCGTGGTGTGGTGCCCCGCGCGCCGCCTTTACGGCGCTCCAGGTCGGCCAGAAAGTCTTCCTGCCGCAGCGGAATACCCGCGGGAACGCCGTCGATATTGACGCCCACGCTTTCCCCATGCGACTCTCCGAATACATTCACCCTGAAAAATCTGCCGAAACTGTTCATGTTGTTTAGTGTTTTACGGTTTCCCCTTCAATAGCCACCGTAGCGCCGAGGAGCTGCAGGTGATCATAGAATTCGGGGTAAGATTTGTTGATGGCTTCCGCATCTTCCACGATTACGGGTCCATCAGCTGTGAGGGCTGCAACGGCGCAGGCCATGGCAATACGGTGATCGTTGTGCGAACTTACGCGCGCTCCTTTGATACCAGTGCCGCCATGCACATGCATGATATCCCCATCGAGGTCGATACGGATACCCATTTTACCAAACTCCTGCTGAAGGGTAAGGCCACGGTCGCTTTCTTTGTGCGCCAGGCGGCTTACGCCTTTAATAACCGTGGTGCCTTTGCAGTTGGCTGCCAGGGCTACCAGCGGCGGAAAGAGGTCCGGGCAGTCGGTAGCATCGATCTCGAAAGGTTTCAGTCCGCCTTTGCCTACGATGATGGTGAACATACCGGGCAGAATTTCGGCCCCTGCTTTTTCGAGGGCTTCCATAATGGCCTTATCTGACTGGGCAGACTGTGTATTCAGGTGATGCACTTCCGCCTTGCCGGCCACGGCTGCGGCCACGAGGAGGAAAGCAGCGCCGCTCCAGTCACCTTCCACGGTGTATTCACAGGCGCGGTAAGACTGTGCGCGTTCGAAATGGAACTTCTCGAAGTTCTCGTTGCGCACCTTCACCCCGAAATGCTCCATCAATTGCAGTGTGAGTGCAATGTAGGGTTTGCTTTTCAGGTTATCGACCGTGATGGTTGCTTTCTCCGCCACGCTTCCGAAGGCCATGAGGAGTCCGGTGAGGAACTGGGAGGAAAGGGAACCGTCTATGGTAATGTCTTTAGCCTGAAGGGGACCTTTGATATCGAGGGGGAGTTTGCCGCCATTGCTTTTGACCTGTACGCCCAGCTGTGGGAGTACGGCTTCAAAGAAATCCATGGGCCTTGTAATGAGGCTGCCATGGCCGCTGATGGTGATATTACGGTCGGCCAGCGCGGCAATAGGCGTAAACATCCGGATGCCGAGGCCTGATTCTCCGCAGTTGATCTCGTCGTAGAAAGGAGCCACTCCCTTGCTGGTGATGTGGATCTCTTCATCTACGCGCTTTACCATGGCACCGAGGTTTTCGGCTACTTCCAGTGCGGCGAGGCAGTCGTTGCTCAGGCCCGGGTTACGGATAACCGTTTTTCCATTGGCGAGAAGCGCCGCCGCCACCGCGCGCTGCATGGCGCTTTTGGATGGATTGGCGGTCACGTTGCCGCTGATGGTGCCGGGTTGTATCGTTGCTATCATGGCTATATTTCTTGTAAGATCTGTTTCAGCTCATCGAGCAGGATCGGTTTGGTGATGGCCTCACCGATCCTGTTCAGGAGCACGAAATGAATGTGGTCTTTTTCACGCTTTTTGTCCAGCCGGAAGATGTTGAACACCGCTTCCTTGTCGGAACCCATGGTCACCGGCAGGCGGTAATCATTGATCAAACGGATGAGGCGGTTGGTTTGTTCGGGTGGCAGCTGGTTGTATTTTTCGGAGATCTTAGCGGCTGCTACCATCCCGATGGCCACTGCTTTACCGTGGGCGATGTTCTCAATTTTCTCAACGGCATGGCCGAGCGTATGCCCGAAGTTCAGCCAGCGGCGTACACCGCTCTCGAACTCGTCTTCCAATACGAATTTTGTTTTGATCTCTACAGACCGCTGAACGAGGTACTGCAGCACTTCCACATCCTGCGCCAGGGCTTTATCCTTATTGGCTTCGAGGTAAGTGAACAGGTTTTCGTCGTAGATGCATGCATATTTGATGATCTCCGCGAATCCGTTACACCACTCCCCTTCAGGCATGGTAGAAGGCAGCGAATAGTCGAACAGGATGAACCGGGGCTGATTGATGGTGCCCAGCATGTTTTTATGCATGCCATGGCTCACACCGTTCTTCCCGCCGATAGAAGCATCTACCTGCGCAAGCAGCGTAGTGGGAACGAAAGCGAAGGGAATGCCGCGCATGTAAATGCTGGCGGCAAAGCCGGTAACATCTGTCAGCATACCGCCGCCAATGCCCACGAGCATTGTCTTACGGTCGGCCTCCAGTTCTATCAGCCCGTCGATGATCTGTTCCATCACCTCCATCGTCTTGTGATCTTCCCCGTCGGGCACCACCAGCTTCTTCCAGCCGGCGAAGAGATGCCCGTAATGTTGGTCCACATTTTCGTCTACCAGCAGCACAGTCCTTGATTTGTCGGCATACTCCCCAAGATTGGCGAGGCTTCCGCCGAGGTAATAATCGCAGGATGACTGCTGAAAACGGTGAGTTTGTTGTATCATATTCGTACCGGAAAATATTGGCTTAGTCGTTCATCACTTTGTTCTGACGGTTGATGGATTCCAGGTGAACAGCGTCGAAGTATTTTCCAATGAAATCTTTGCTGAGGCCCAGTTTCTCACCAGCACGGATACCACGGTCGAGGATCTCGTTCCAGCGGTTGGTTTGCAGGATAGTGATGTTGTTATCTTTTTTGTACTGACCGATCTTCTCTGCGATCTTCATACGGTTGCCCAGCAGCAGCAGGATCTCATCGTCGATACCGTTGATCTGGTTACGCAGTTTTTCCAGTGCGGTGTTGAAATCTTTATGATCGGTACGCTCGTGCCTCCAGGTGATGTTGTCGAGCATTTCACCGAACTTCTCGGGAGTGATCTGCTGTTTGGCATCGCTCCATGCATTATCGGGATCCACGTGCGTTTCGAGCATGAGACCATCGTAATCCAGATCGATGGCTTCCTGGGCTACTGCCTGCAGGATGTCGCGACGGCCGCTGATGTGGCTCGGGTCGCAGATCATTGGTAATTCAGGATGACGACGTTTCAGTTCGATCGCCAGGTGCCACATGGGGGCGTTGCGGTATTCGGTATTACCGTAGCTGGAGAAGCCGCGGTGAATGAGGCCAACTTTTTCGATACCGGCTTTCTGGATACGCTCCACCGCACCGATCCACAGTTCCAGGTCGGGGTTGATGGGGTTCTTGATGAGCACGGGTACTTTTACACCTTTCAGCGCGTCAGCGATTTCCTGAACGGAGAAAGGGTTTACGGTGGTGCGGGCGCCGATCCAGAGGATGTCTACACCAAAGTGCAGCGCATCTTCCACCTGCTTGGCGGTAGCTACTTCCACGGTGATGGGCATGCCGGTGAGGTCACGCGCTTTCTGCAACCAGGGCAGGCCCTTGGTGCCAATTCCTTCAAAGGAGCCGGGCCTGGTGCGGGGTTTCCAGATACCGGCACGGAGTACATCTACCTTACCGGTTTTTGCCAGCGCGAGGGCGGTGGCCAGTACTTGTTCTTCCGTTTCTGCAGAGCAGGGACCGGAGATGATCAGCGGCTTCTTGTCCGAAGCCGGATCGGCGAATTTTGTTTTTGCTAAGATCTGTTCCATTTTGTTATCGTGATGTGTTAGTTATTGAAAAGGGTGATTACTTCAGAATCTTTCTGATTTTATTGCTCTTCTGGATGAGCTTATAGAAGGTATCGTAGTCTTCTGCCTGCAACAGCTGCTTCATCTGTTCCAGCTGGCGGATATGCTCGTCGAGCACATCCAGCACGTTGTTCCGGTTATGTTTGAAGATGGGTACCCACATGTCAGGCGAGCTTTTCGCGAGGCGTACGGTAGATTCGAAACCACCGCTGGCCAGTTCAAAGATCCTGCCCTGCTCCTTCTCCTTCTTCAGAACCGTTAATGCCAGTGCGAAAGAAGTGATGTGGGAGATGTGGGAAACGTAGGCCGTGTGCAGGTCATGCTCTTCACCGTTCATGTACACGATGCGCATGCTCAGCTTATCCACCATGGCTTCCACCATTTCCAGTGCATCTTCATCACTGTTCTTCACATCGCAAAGCACCATGGTTTTGCCGGAGAAGAGGTTCCTTACCGCTGCTTCAGGGCCGGAATACTCGGTGCCGGCCATCGGGTGGGCGGCAACAAAGCGACCTCTGTTGGGATGACCGGCAACGAGTTGCAGTAATTTATGTTTGGTAGAACCCACGTCCATAATTACCTGTCCGGGCTTAGCTTTATCAAGGATGCTGACGATGGTTCCCAGCATAGCATCTACCGGGATGGCCATGATCACCAGTTCGGAGCGCTCCATAGCGTCTTCAAGGGTGGAGCCTTCGTCGATGATGCCCAGTTCCTTCGCTTTTGCCAGGTTATCGGTGCTATGATCCACCCCGATGATCCAGTTGGCTACTCCCCGCTCTTTGAGGCTGAGGGCCAGTGAGCCACCGATGAGGCCTACGCCTACTACCGCTGCTATCATACGTGGGCTTTTTTACGATCTACAATTTTTTCCCGCACCCGGCCGATGGCTTCGGCGAACACCTGTTCGTCGCGGCAGAGGCTCACACGGATGTAGCCTTTACCGTTTTCTCCGAAAATACCGCCGGGGGTGATAAAGACGTGCGCCTGCTGCAGTACTTCCTCGCTCACGGCAAAACCATCTGCATAGCCTGCAGGGATCTGCGCCCATACGAACATACCCACCTGGTTACGGTCGTAGGTGCAGCCGATGAGGTCCAGCAGTTCAAATACTTTGTTTCGGCGGCCTGCGTAAATGGCGTTCAGTCCGTCGTACCAGTCTTTCCCCAGCTCCAGCGCGGCTACTGCAGCCATCTGTACTGGCTGGAACATGCCGGAGTCCATATTGGATTTGAAACGCAGCACATCGTTCAGGAATTCCGCTTTGCCGGCGAGCATTCCCACGCGCCATCCGGCCATATTACCGGATTTGCTGAGGCTGTTCAGTTCGAGGGCTACTTCCTTAGCGCCGGGCGTAGCCAGTAAGCTGGCGGGCCTGTCGTTCAGGATGAAGCTGTACGGGTTATCGTGACAGAGCAGGATGTTATGTTTGGTGGCGAAGGCCACGAGTTTTTCGAAAGTGTCTTCCTTAGCCTGTGAGCCGGTGGGCATGTGGGGATAGTTCACCCACATCAGTTTTACTTTGGAAAGGTCGCGCTGTTCCAGTTTGGCGAGGTCGGGCTGCCAGTCGTTGGCCGCTTCGAGGGTGTAGGTCACGGGCGTAGCACCGGAGAGCTGCACTGCGGAGCGGTAGGTAGGGTACCCGGGGTCCGGGATGAGGGCTTCGTCACCTTCCTCGAGGAACGTCATGCAGATGTGCATGATACCTTCTTTGGAGCCGATGAGGGGCAGCACTTCGGTATCCGGGTTGAGTGTAACACCGTAGAAGCGGTTGTACCAGTTGGCCATGGCCTGCCGCAGTGCGGGGATGCCTTTATAGCCCTGGTAAGCATGTGTATCAGGCCTGGCCGCATGCGTGGTGAGTGCAGCGGTAACGGAGGGGTGCGGGGGAAGATCCGGACTGCCGATGCCGAGGTTAATCACGCGGGCGCCGGCTTTATTCATGTCGTCGATCTCCCGGAGTTTCCGTGAAAAGTAGTATTCCTCGGTATGCTGCAATCGTTTGGCTACGGATGGTTGCATTGGTGTTAGATTATTGTTGGTATCAGGTATGCGTATTGCCTTTTTTGTAGATCCCCAGCACTGTCAGCTGCTCCGTGAGGGGCGCGATTTTCTCGAGCGCCTGGTGGAAGTGGTCGGGGGAATCAAATTCCATGTCGGCATGAAAATAATAATGCCACTCTTTCGCCGGTATGGGGAAGCTCTGGATTTTACTCAGGTTGATGCCTTCTTCCGCGATCATGGTGAGCACGCGGGCGAGGCTTCCCCGCTCATTGGAAGTCTGGAAATATACGGAAGATTTATTAGCATCAGCCGGCGTCTTCACTCCATTCCGGGAAATAGCCAGAAAGCGGGTATAGTTGTTTTTAGCCGTGTGGATGTTGCGGCCGATAACGTCCAGCCCGAAGATGTCGGCCGCCAGCTGACCGGCGATGGCTGCGGTGGTCTTCAGCTTCTTTTGGCTCACATGTTTGGCGCTCAGTGCAGTGTCTTCCGTTTCCACCAGCTTGATGTGCGGGTATTTGGCGAGGAAGTCCATACACTGCAGGAGGGCCATGGGGTGTGAGTGTACTTCGCGGATATCGTCGATCGTTTGTCCGGGCAGTACCATAAGGTTCTGATTGATCTGCAGGTACAGTTCCCCGGTGATGTGCAGACCGGAGTTTTTGAGCAGGGAGTAGTTGGGCAGGATGCTGCCAGCGATAGAGTTTTCGATGGCCATCATGCCGGCGTCTACCTCGGCTTCCCCGTTCTTCACTTTACGGACGAGTTCCGAAAAGGAGGCACAGGACTCGATGGCGGTTTGTTTGCCGAAGTAGTTCTGGGCGGCTATCTGGTGGAAACACCCTTCAAATCCCTGGATCGCGATGCGCATATATGATGTTTAAAATTCTGTTAAGTAATAAAAAGGGCCCCGCTTGTGGCGGGACCCTTTCTTTCATTTGACCGGCGAACCGTTGTCACAAGAGAGTCCCGCTTTCTTTTGCGTAAAAGAAAAAGTAAAAATAGCAGGCATAAAATCGTTTCTGTGACATATCTGGTTTTTACCGGTTTGCATAAGTTCTAAAAAGAAAAGGCCCCCTTTTGCAGGAGGCCCGTTATATTTTTTCATCTGTTTGGATCAGCAAAAAACGAACCTCCTAATTCTGGTACCAGAAAAAGTAAAAGCCGTAAAAGTATCCAAAAGTGTGCTGTTGCATCAGATGTGTTATTTGCTTTGTTTGATATGACAAAAGTAAAGCAGGATTTCATTTTATCAAACAGGTAAGTGGAAAAATAAATTTCCTCTAACCAAGCATGCCATTCATTGCATTTTCTTCAATAAATCAGGAAAAAACCCCGTCAGTTGGACAGATAATGGCCGGATTAAATGCTATAGCAAATAATTTCGGAGGCTTGCCTCTGACTATTTCTACACACACGTCGCGCGTCAGTCTAAGGCTACATTCCCATTTGCAGCAGGCTTATTCCGGAGTTGATGCTGATATAAGGCAGGTATAACCCAGGTATAAATCATATATAAGCTACCTATAAGCTACCCTTTATAGGGGGTAGCTTATAGGTAAGTTATAGGTGGGTTAAAGGTAGCTTATAGGTAGCTTATATTAATTATAACCCTTAGCCAACAGTACTTCAACATACTGTCTAACAGCTGATTAGCCCGGGATACCAGGAAGTTTTGTCACAAAAAGGATGAGAGGGAGGTAAAAGTGCAGGGTAACGGGCAAAAAAAAGCCCCGGCATTACGCCGGGGCCGGATTGAATATCCTTTATGCTTGCCTAAAAAATTAGTGCTTAGCAGCAGAATCCAGTTTGTTAGCAGTTGAGTCCAGCACTTTCAGGGTGGAGTCAGCAACTTGTTTCAGGGTATCTACTGCGTTAGTAGCGTCCTGTACCAGGCTGTCAGCTTTAGTAGAATCATTTTCAGTTGCAGTACCAGCGTTGTTGCAAGCAGCTACGAACAGACCCAGTGCGAGAGCGAGGAAACCAATTTTTTTCATTTTGATACGTTTTAAGGTTTATTTGAAATGAGATTTAACCTTTATACCCGGATCAGAAGAAAGGTAACCCGCAAAATGAAAAAAAATTTATTTTGCCTACTTTGGGTTACTAAACCTGCCCAAACCGTATTAATCAGTGAATAATCTTTTGCACATAGAAAAGGATCAGGAATTACTGCACAGATTAGCGGCCAATGACGATAAAGCTTTAGAATTCATCTATTTAGAGCATTATCCCATGGTTGCGAGGATGATTATGCAGCACAATGGATCGGCAGACGATGCCAGAGACATTTTCCAGGAGGCGATGATTGTATTATATGAAAAGGCAAAAGAGGGGAATTTTGTACTCTCTTCCCGGTTAAAGACCTTCCTCTATTCCGTTTGCCGGAGGATGTGGCTGAAGAAGCTCCAGAGCGGGCCTGCCAGCACTCCCCTCCCGGAAGATGTAGAGGAATCTGCAGATGCAGCCGATGCGCTGGAAGCCCATCTCGAAAAAGATGCACAGTTCCGGCAGATGGAAGCCGCCATGGGGAAGATCGGGGAACCCTGCAAAACCATCCTGGAGGAATATTACATCCACCGGAAAAGTATGCAGGACATCGCGGAACAGTTTGGCTACACCAATGCTGAAAACGCCAAGAACCAGAAGTACAAATGCCTGATGCGTCTGAAGAAACTATTTTTTACCACCATATAATAAAGCCAGCAGGAATACTGTGATGAACGATTTACATAAAATACAGGAAATAGAACGCTACCTGGACGGTGAAATGACCGCTCCGGAAAAGGAAGCGTTTGAATCCCTCCTGCGCCGGGACCCCGCCCTTCAGCGGGAAGTTACCAGCCATGAGGCGTTCCTCTCCCAGCTGAGGGCACATGGCTCCCGGCAGGATCTCCGCTCCCGGATGAACGCCATCCACCCTAAAGCCATTACGCCGGCCCAAACGGTCCCCACTCCCGTGGTGCCGCTTACCAGCCGCCGCCGTACCTGGTACTCTGTAGCCGCCGCTGCCTCCATCGCCCTCATTACCTCCATGGCAACCATGGCCATCATGCAGCGTTCCGCTAAAAACTCCTACACCGATAAGTATGAAGACGTACGCCGTGTGCTGAACAACATCCAGCGCTCGCAGAACGCCATCATCCGCGATATCAATAGTAAAAATACCGGTCCGGCTAACCCCGGCACTTATGGCGGTACCTGCTTCGCCATCAGCCGCAACGGCTACATGGTCACCAATTACCATGTGATTGCCGGGGCCGACTCCATTTATCTTCAAAACAACAAAGGCGAGGCTTTTAAAGCCGTTAGCGTATTCGAAGACGTGTCCAGCGATCTGGCCGTACTCCGGGTGTCCGACAGCAACTTCCGCTCCGCCCCGCTCCCCTATACGCTCAAAATGCAGCCTTCCCGCCTCGGGCAGGAAGTATTCAGCATGGGCTACCCCCGAGACGAGATCGTTTTCGGGATGGGTTACATCAGCGCGCAAACCGGCTTCAACGGCGACACCCTGGCCTACCAGGTTTCCATCCCCGTTAAACCCGGCAACAGCGGCGCTCCGCTCCTCGATATGAACGGTGAGCTTATCGGCATCATCACCGGCCGCCAGTCTACCTCCGAAGGCATCGCCTTCGCAGTGAAATCCGGCCACCTGAAAAGATTGCTCGAAGAACTCCCGAAAGAAAAATTCAACCGCAAAGACCTCAAACAGAAGAATCAGCTTTCCGGCCTCCCCCGTGTGGAACAGGCGCGCAGAGTAGAAGAATTCGTATATATGGTTAAAGTGTACAACTAAGCGATTGAAAAATGAAAAATAGAAAGACCGGCTGCACAGGAATTACCCCCCGAAGCAGCCGGTCTTTCGCTTTAAGTGTAGAAATACGGGTTTATACGGAGAAACTGACTTTTCATGCATCCTAACTTTGCCTCATTCTAAAAGTTATAATGCAATCATGAAAAGTTTTTTGTTTTTACCCCTTCTACTCACGGCAAGCACACTTTTTACCCAATGCTCCCCAGACAAACCGGCAGAACCTGTTCCCGGACCCGGAAACGGTAATGGAAATGGAAATGGAAATGGAAATAACGGCGGTCAAGGCGTCCCCCAGGCCAAAGGCGTCCCGGATGGCACCGTGTTCCGTAAAAAGATCGGGGCTGCCGGTGGCACCATCGAATACCCGGGTGGCCGCCTTAACCTCATCATCCCTGCCGGTGCTATTGAAAACGAGACTGAGTTTATTATTGTACCTATTACCAACACCTCCCCCGGTGGTAAAGGCCAGGCTTATCGCCTCCAACCCGAAGCGCTGACTTTCAAAAAGCCCGCTACACTGAAAATAAAATATACTGCAAACGACCTTACAGGGACTATACCCGCAGCGCTGGGCATCGCCACGCAAAAGACGGACGGTATCTGGTACGCCCAGGGCGCTATACATAAGGAAGCCGAAAAAACCATCGAGGTGAAAACCACTCACTTTTCAGACTGGAGCTTCTTTGAGGCAATTTCATTGGCACCTCACCTGTCTGTAGCGGATCCCGGCCAGCAGGTAACACTCGCTGTTAAATACGTACTCCCGGGGAGTGACGACGACCTGCTTGTTCCGCTCACCAAAGAAGGTCAGGAAGCTGCTCTTGTTGATCCCAAAACGTTACTGGACCCTAAATTCATCGGTGAATGGACCCTGCAGGGCAGCGGAACGCTGGCCGGCTCAGGCAATACAGGCAAATACACCGCTCCCGCCAAAATACCGGCAGTGAATCCCGCACTAGCCGTAGTCAACATTACATCCAAAGGCAAAGCTATCGGTATGGTAATGGCCCGGATATTCACGGCACCGGAAGGCATCTCCGTATCCATCGCAGGAGGTGATTATACCACCTATGGCAATGCCGGCGGGCACATCACAACCGGAGAAAGCTTTGTAATGGCCGATCAGAATAGCACTACCGCCAGCGTGAAATGGAATGGCAAAAGCACAGGGAAATTTGCCTGGGATGCTACCAACACCCTCTTCCTCCTTAACATCGGAACCTCCAAAACCTATGCACAGGTGTATGACGCCGGCGGAAATGCAGTTCCCAGCCCCGGAGAGGTGGAAGTAATGGAAACCGGCAATGTAGGTGGCTGGATCATCGGTTCATTCCAATTACAGAAATCAGGATACTTTATACTTTCTACCCCGCCTGTAACCGGCACCACTTCAATCAAGGGATATTTCCGGGTAAAGCGGCTGAATTAGGCTTATGAAAAACAAAAACGGCTGACCCGTAAAAAGGTCAGCCGTTTTTTTATGCCGTAATATGCGGTTAGTCGTTTTCTTTCATGCGGGCGGCAGGGTTCTGGCGCCAAAGTTTAGCCCGAACGGAGATCCACATGATCAGATCTTCCTGGTTTATGGTGCGCAGCATGCTGTGGCTGGGCGTATAAATCTGGGTGAACTGCAGAAGGGAATCACCTTTAAAACCGGTTACTGAGCTTACGAAGCTTTTGGAATAGCGGTAATCAATAAACTGGTTCACCTCATTTTCATCATACAGTTTTTTGAACTTCCGGAGGTCTTTCTGGCTCCTGGAGCCGCGGGTGAAGGGACTGAACACTACGCCGAAGCCACCCTGCGTCCGTTTCTCCGTATTTACCAGTGTTTGCTCCTTGGCTTCGAGGAAAGGCCTGAACTCTTCGTAGCGGGCCATGGAATCGAGCTGGTAAGCGTTGTATTTCCCGGAAATCTCTACCTGAGGCAGGAAGCGTTCGCGGGCTTTGAGGCGGACGTTGGCTACCTGCGTGCCTGCCAGGTTGATGACCTTCACACTGTCAGACACATATCCGATGAAAGATATCAGTATCTCATCCCCCTGCCGGGCGGCGATGCGGTAGTACCCTCCCTGATCGGAGAATACGCGGGCCCCGGTTTTCTTGTTCCGGATGGTGGCGGGGTATAAAACCAGCTTTCCGTCGGAGCTGGTCACCTGTCCGCGAAGGGTCACAGGTGTTTCAGTTTGTGCCATTGCGGGCAATGCTGCCGCTCCCGCCAAACAGGTCAGAAGCATGGTTATCAAGTACAATCTGATGGTTTTCATATCAATTCTAACATTTGCGTCCGGTAAATAGTTATGACACGAATGTAATATAAAAAAGCAATTCCCGGAGGAATCGCTTCCCCGGGAATTGCGGCAATTTCGTTGGTTAAAGGGAGCGGATCAGTGATATGACCTCATCCCTCGTTATACCGAGTTTGATTTGAATCTGGCGGATGAGGCGGTCGTCTTTCCCCTGCTCATAGGAGAGATCCGTTTCCGTGAGGTCTGCAAACAGCTGTTTCAGCTTAGACTTAATCTCGCTCCACCGGTCCTTGATCATCAGGATGTCCATGGCATGACAATTTACATGTTAAACAATGAGGGGTCATGCCATAAATCCAAAGTCTGTGCCAAACAGCCATTAAAGCCCGCTGATCTTCAACGCCGTCTGAAAAATGACACTTGTACCCGCTTCTACCGTTACCAGTCCCATACCATTATTAAAGGCATTAGGCGCACCGGTGAGGTTCTCCACGGCTATGCTGTTCCGGTGCGGCGGGGTATACACCTGCAGCACGGGATAGCTTTTATCGGGATAGAATTCGATTCGGATCTTCTTCTCCGGGTCCGTTAGCGTACACAAAGGTGCAGGCGCTTCAAAATCCAGCATAAAGGAATTATCGAGGCTCACCCCGTTCATGCTTTTGCCGGCATTGAACTCCGTAAACGGCAGCACCTTACCGGTAGGAATGAGCTTTTCATCGAACTCCACGATGGAGGTGCTGGTAAACTGCAGCTCCAGTTTGTCTACCGGCGTACCCGTTGTAAAATATGGGTGCCAGCCATCCATCAGGGGGATGGGCGTGTTATGCAGATTAAAAACTGCCGTGGTAACCTGGAGGGTTTGCTCCGGCAGCAGGCGGTATTGTACTTCGCAGCGGTAAGGGAATGGATATCCGGGATCATCGCCGTTGTAGTGGTGCTCGAGGGAGATTTCCGCAAAGCTGTCTGTAGCCTCTTCCTTAATTAGGGAAAAAGCCTGATCGAACAGCAGGCCGTGGATGGGTGATTTGCGGATGGTATAGTCCTTCCCCTGCCAGTTATAAGTACCGTCTTTGATACGGCACGCAAACGGACTGAGCTTTACACTCTTAAAGCTGCCTAAAACACCCGCCTGCAGGTCCGCCACACTGGCGTAACTGTCGATGAGGTTGAGGGAGCCGGTGCCGTGGGGCACGCTGAATGCGTGCAACAGGGCGCCATAGTTTGGGATGATCTGTACTTCCGCCCCTGCATCGTCCTGCAGTGCGATGATGGAAAAGCCGTTCTCTTCTTTATGCGATATACTAAATGCCATGCTGCGATTTTGCCCTAAATATACTGATTGATGATGTTTTCCAGCCATTCCTGTCTGCCACTGGTTTGTTTCGGCTCACCATTGGCGATGGCGAAGGAGCGCAGATCTTCGAGGCTGAGTTTGCCGGTTTCAAATTCCTGACCTTTTCCGGTGTCGAAAGAAGCGTAGCGGTCTTTCCGGAACTGGCGGTAAGGTGATTCGCGCAGCATACGGTCGGCCACGAAAGCAGCACGTGCAAATGCATCCATACCACCGATGTGAGCGTGGAAGATATCTTCCAGATCAGTGGAGTTACGGCGTGCCTTGGCATCGAAGTTCACTCCGCCGCCGGCGAAGCCGCCAGCATCGAGGATCACCAGCATGGTTTCTACCAGCTCATTGAGGTTCATGGGGAACTGGTCGGTATCCCATCCGTTCTGGTAATCGCCGCGGTTGGCATCGATGCTGCCCAGCATACCTGCATCTGCCGCTACCTGCAGCTCGTGCTGGAAGGTATGGCCGGCGAGGGTGGCGTGGTTCACTTCGATGTTCAGTTTAAAGTCTTTATCGAGTCCATACTCACGGAGGAAGCCGATCACCGTGGCACTGTCGTAGTCGTATTGGTGTTTGGTAGGCTCACAGGGTTTAGGTTCGATGAAGAATGTACCCTTAAAGCCCTGTTTCCGCGCATAGTCGCGCGCCATGGTGAGGAAGCGGCCGAGGTGATCCAGCTCACGTTTCATGTCTGTATTCAGCAGCGTCATATAACCTTCGCGGCCGCCCCAGAATACGTAGTTTTCACCACCGAGGGCAATCGTGGCATCGAGTGCGTTCTTCACCTGTGTGCCTGCATAGGCTACTACAGAGAAGTCAGGATTGGTGGAAGCACCGTTCATGTAGCGTGGATTGCTGAACACGTTGGCGGTGCCCCAGAGCAGTTTCACGCCGCTGGCTTTTTGTTTTTCTTTTGCATAGTCAACGATCGCCTGCATGTGCTTTTCATATTCAGCGATGCTGGCACCTTCGTCGATCAGGTCGATGTCGTGGAAGCAATAGTAAGGAACGCCCAGTTTGGTGATGAACTCAAACGCGGCGTCCATCTTATCTTTCGCCTGCTGGATGGGATCGCTGGTGGTAAGCCAGGGGAATGCTTTGGTACCCGGCCCGAAAGGATCGCCACCGGTACCGCAGAAGGTGTGCCAGTAGCTTACGGCGAACTTGAACAGCTCACGGAGTGTTTTGCCATTGATGGTGGCATTCTCATCGTACCATTTGTACGCAAAAGGATTGTCGGATTTGGGGCCTTCGAATTTCACTGCCCCCACATTGGGAAAGTACGTTTTGTTTCCTGTAATGATCTGCATGGAATATGATTTTTATCGGTTCGATAATATTTGCTGAAGTTTGATTTTCCAATCTGCATAAGCCTCCTGATAAGCGCTTTGTACACGGGCATCCGGTGCAATGGCCTCAAGTAAGTCCATCCCCCGGAAAGCTTCTTTAAAGGAAGAGAATACCCCTGCCCCTACGCCCGCTCCTCTTGCCGCACCCTGCGCTCCGTCGGTATTATATAGTTCAATCTCAGCTCCTGTTGTGTTGGCAAATGCTTCGCGGAAAAGCGGACTGAGGAACATATTTGCCTTACCTGCGCGAACGCGATGAAAGCTAAGTCCCATTTCACGCATAATATCCATCCCGTAAGCGAGTGCGAATACAATACCTTCCTGTCCTGCGCGGAGCAAATGCCCCTGTGAGTGTATCCCAAAGTCGAGGCCCTGTACACTGGCACCGGGGAGCCGGTTGGCCAGTATCCTTTCCGCCCCGTTCCCAAACGGGAACACGCGCAGCCCTTCCGCACCGGGAGGTGCCTGTTCTGCCAGACTATTCATCTTATCATATGATATACCACCGGATACCTGGCGCAACCAGCTGTTGAGGATGCCCGTGCCATTGAGGCACATGAGCACGCCGTTGCGCGTTTCTTCAACAGTATTGTTCACATGGATAAAGGTATTGACACGGCTCTCTGCATCATACGCAGGCTCACTGCCCACAGCATACACCACTCCGGAAGTGCCCGCAGTGGTAGCGGCTTCTCCGGGTTGCAGCACGTTCAGTGAAAAAGCATTGTTAGGCTGATCGCCGGCACGGTAGGTAACCGGTGTTCCATCTTTCAATCCCAGCAATTCCGCAGCTGCTTTCGTGACACGCCCCTGCTCCCCGAAAGTGGGCACAATGGGCGATAAGAGCGACGCATCGATACCGTATAACTGCAACAGTTTATCCGATACTTTGCCCGCTGCAAAGTCCCAGAAGATGCCTTCCGAAAGACCGGACAATGTAGTAGCCGGCACCCCGGTGAGGCGCATGGCGATGAAGTCGCCCGGCAGCATGATGTGCCGGATCTTTGCATACACTTCAGGTTCGTGTTGCTGTACCCACCGCAGCTTGGAGGCGGTAAAGTTGCCGGGAGAATTTAGCAGGTGAGGCAGCGTATAATCACTGCCCAGTTGCTTCGCCGCTTCGTCTCCCGTTTGTACAGCGCGGGAATCGCACCAGATGATGGAAGGCCGCAGTACGGCGAGGTTCTCATCCACACACACCAGTCCGTGCATCTGGTAAGCAATGCCGATGCCTTTCACTGCAGCGGCATCGAAGGGATGCTGTTGCTGCAGGCGGCGGGTGGCTTTCACTACTTCTTCCCACCACATTTCCGGGTCCTGTTCGGCAAATCCGGGTTTGGGAACGCGGATACGCAGCTCATCGTCTGAGCCTGTGGCAGTAGCAAGGCAGCGCCCGCCCGAAGCATCGAGCAGCGCCGCCTTAATGGAAGAAGATCCAATATCGTAACCTAGTAAAAATGACATATTCGTAGCCGTGGTAAAAAGATACTATTGGTAAATACTACCAGAAAATTGTGTACAAAGCTGCCAGGATACCGCAGATGATGATCGCACCCACCGTAAAGCCGGGAGCGAGTTTGAACATAGAAGTATCGATATCGAGCGCTTTGGGATTGTTTTTGCTTTTGGGGTCCATCAAACTGATGATCACCATTATTGCCACAATGATCACAAACACCCAGCCCATACGGTTGATGAACGGCAGGTCGGGGAAGATGAACATGAGGGCTATCGACAGCGGGATGGCCAGTGCAGCGCCAGCCAGTGCAGCCGCAGCAGTGGTACGCTTCCAGAAGAAGCCCATGATGAAGATGGCGAATACACCCGGAGAAATGAAGCCGGTATATTCCTGAATAAACTGGAATGCCTGATCGAGGTTGCCCAGTGCAGGGGCTACGATGGCGGCAATGATGCAGGATACGATGATGGCGATACGACCAACTTTCACCTGCTCACCTTCAGAAGCTTCTTTCTTAAAGTGTTTCTTATAAATATCCAGTGTAAAGATAGTGGCGATACTGTTGGCCTTACCGGCGAGGGAAGCCACGATGGCTGCGGTGAGTGCCGCGAAGGACAAGCCTTTCAGACCTGCAGGCAGCAGATTGAGGAGGATGGGATAAGCATGGTCGGGCTTTACCTGTGCCACGCCGTCTACCACCACCTGCATTTCCTGCTGGAACATACCGTTCTTCCACAGTACATAGGTAGCGATACCGGGCAGTACTACGATGATGGGCATGAGCAGTTTCAGGAAACCGGCGAAGAGCAGGCCATTACGTGCGGTTTTAAGATCGGCCCCCAGTGCGCGTTGTGTGATGTACTGGTTGCAACCCCAGTAGTTGAGGTTCACGATCCACATGCCGCCAATGAGCACCGCCAAACCGGGAAGGTCTTTATAATTCGGATTATCTTTTTCAAATATCATATGGAAATGCTCCGGCGCTTTTTGCCGTAGCAGGCCCAGTCCATCCCACATACCATTCAGGGTATTGCCACCATCGAGTACACCGCCGAAGTGGTTAGATACGAGGTTAAGTGCGAGATAAGTAGTGGCCAAACCACCGAGGATGAGGAAGAACACCTGGATCACATCCGTAAAACCGATCACCTTCATACCACCCAGTGTAATGATGATGGCGAATACCGCCAGCCCTATCATACAGGCTGTAAAGCTAAAGCCGGAGATGGTGGATACCGCGAGGGCACCGAGGTACAGGATGGAAGTAAGATTCACGAATACATAGAGTAACAGCCAGAACACCGCCATGATGGTGGCCACCGTACCATTATACCGCTGACTGAGGAACTGCGGCATCGTGTAAATCTTGTTCTTGAGATAAACAGGCAGGAAAAAGACAGCAACTACCAACAGCGTGGCAGCGGCCATCCATTCGTAAGTAGAAATGGCCAGGCCCATTTTGAAGCCGGAGCCGCTCATACCGATAAACTGTTCGGCAGAAATGTTGGAGGCAATCAGGGATGCGCCAATAGCCCACCAGGTCAGCGAGCCTTCGGCAAGGAAAAAGTCTTTCGTGTCGGCATTCGCCTTCTTCTTCTTGTTGTAAATGTAATAACCATATCCGGCCACAATTACGAAGTAAATCGCAAATACGATGTAGTCGTACGGTAATAGTTTGTGATTCATATTAGTATCAGTATAACGTGAAGTGGATTAGTTTGTCAAGATAGCAACAAATTTTTAATTGTTATTTCTACAGTTAAAAATATAAATAAAAAAAAGCCGGACGGTTTCCCATCCGGCTTAAATACTTCATTATCAATTAGCTGGCCTTGGAAACTTTAAACGTCCAGGCGTATTCGCCGGGCGTTTCCTTTGCAGAAAGCTTCGGTACGGTTACACGAATGCCTTTGGGGGTTTTGATCCACTTCAGGTTGCCGGGGTGGCCGAGCAGCTGTACGGTGGTGCCTGCAGCGGGTGTAACACCGTTGATATCCAGTGTGCCAACAGGCATAACCGGTGCAATAGCGTATACCGCATCGCCCTTACGGGTGAAGAAAAGCTCCTTACGGGCATAGCCCGGTGCGGGGTCTACCGTTTGCTTCAGCAGTACTTCAGCACTCACGTAGCCGTGATGCTTGGGCTGTTCGCGGTTGCCTGCCGTCCATTGTGCAGGTGTTTTCCATGCGCGGGTGTCGTAGATGGCTTCGCCGTTGATGTCGAGCCATTTGCCGATCTGCAGTAAACGTTCCTGCATAATGGGGGGAATCTTGCCATGTGCATCCGGTCCGATATCGAGCAGGAGGTTACCACCGCCGCTCACAATGTCGAGCAGCAGGTAGATGAGTGACTGTGCGCTGTTGTAATCCTCGATATCCTCGTTACGGTTGTAACCGAAGGAGTATCCCATGCCGCGGCACTCTTCCCATGGCTTGCTGAATGTTTTGCCTACTTCATATTCTGTGGTAAAATAACCTCCGTGCTTCTGACGGATGCCCTTACCCCATCGGTCGTTGATCACTACCGACTCTTTCACGGGCGATTCGTTGTAGAGCCAGGTGAGGAAGTCGAGTGATTGCCAGGTGCTGTCTGTCTGATCCCATTCACCATCAGGCCAAACGATGTCAGGCTTGTAACGGTTCACAAGATCTTTCAGCTGCGGGATCATGTGAGTGGTCACGTATTCATTATACTTCCCGCTGGAGTACAGGGGGTTGTACCATTCGTAGAGGGAGTAGTAGAAGCCCATCTTCACAGAAGTTTTCTTCACTGCGGCGGTAAGGTCGCCCAGTACGTCGCGTTTGGAAGCGGCGTCCATCGCGTTCCAGGGGCGCCCGAAGGCTTTGGTGGCTTCCTTGCTGGGCCAGAGGGCAAAGCCATCGTGGTGCTTGGAAGTGAGTACTACGTATTTGGCGCCTGATTTTTCAAACAGTCTGGCCCATGCATCGGGGTCAAAGTCTTCTGCTTTGAAAAGGTCGGCAAACTGGTAATAGGAGAAATCTTTTCCGTATACCTTGTTGTGATAATCGAGTACGGCAGTAGTACCGTTCTGTCCGTTACCGTATGTTTTACCGGATTGCAGCCATTGCTGATACCATTCGGAATACACCCCTTTAGGTGCCCATGCAGGTACGGAATACACTCCCCAGTGAATGAAGATCCCGAATTTCGCATTTTCGAACCATGCGGGAACGGGCCTGCTGTCGATCGATTCCCAGGTGGGCTTATACTGCGCCATAGCGGTGGCGGGCAGCAGCGCCCATACCAGGAGCTTCAGCCATTTTCTCATCATATACTTGCTTATTTATTTGTCAGAGTAACTGTTCTACCGGTACTTGTACGGTTTTGCCTCTTTCAATTGAGAGCGGTAATAAATGTTGTCCGTATTTAAGTACGATATTTCTGCCGGTGGTAGAGCGCAGGGTGATGGCGGTCAGCTTTCCTTCCGCCCACGTAAGGTCCAGCTCAAATCCCCCTCTTGCACAAAGCCCTGTTACACTCCCTGTTTTCCATTGGGCGGGTAATGCAGGCAGCAGCTCCACATAAGCCCCGTGGCTCTGCAGCAGTGCTTCCGCAATACCGGCCGTTCCGCCGAAGTTACCATCGATCTGGAAAGGGGGATGGGTGTCGAACAGGTTGGGCAGGGTGCTTTTTGCCAGCAGGGCCTGCATGTTATTATACACGCTGTCTGATTGCTTCAGACGGGCGTAGAAATTGATGATCCATGCACGGCTCCATCCCGTATGCCCGCCTCCTTTGGCCAGCCGGCCGGTAAGGGTACGCATGGCGCCTTCGAATAAACTGGGCGACTGCTCCGTGATCTGCGTACCGGGGTGCAGGCCAAAGAGGTGAGAGATGTGGCGGTGCCCCGGTTCCGCTTCCGTATATTCTTCGATCCATTCGAGGATGCGCCCGTCTTTCCCGGTACGGGTAGGCGGTAACTGCCGGATGATATCTTCCCAGCGCACCACATCGGCAGAATCGATCCGAAGCGCCTGCGCAGCGGCCACGCATTTGGATAGGAACTCGCGGATGATCTGGTTATCCATGGTTGGCCCGTAGGTAAGGCCGGTAGACTTACCCGTTACAGGGTGAATAAACTCGTTTTCGGGAGAGCTGGCCGGGGATGTAACGAGGTACCCTTCCGGACTTTTAATCAGATAATCTTCCACGAACTCGGCATGTTCCTTCATGAGTGGATATGCTTTTTCGCGGAGGAATTTATAATCGAGCGTGAAGGCGAAATGTTCCCAGAAGTGGAGGCACATCCAGCTGGCGCCCATGGGGAAGGTGCCCCAGCCCACGCCGTTCTGCACGCCGGTTTTACCAAATGCGTCTGTACAGTGATGCACCACCCATCCGCGGGCGTTGTACATCTTTTTGGCGGTGATGCGCCCTTCGGGCCGGAGGCGGTCCATGAAGTCGAACAGCGGGGCCGTGGTGAGTGACAGGTTCGTCACTTCCGCAGGCCAGTAGTTCATTTGTAAGTTGATGTTGGTATGGAAGTCTGCATTCCACGGTGCGTCCATATGCTGGTTCCAGATGCCCTGCAGGTTGGCGGGCAATACGCCCGGCCCGCGTGAGCTGCTGAGCAGCAGGTAACGGCCGTATTGGAAATAGAGTTCCATCAGGTCCACATCTTCCCCACCCTTCCGCACGGCGGTCACTCTTTCATCTGTAGGCAGCTGGCTGGCCGGTGAATTACCCAGCTCTATGTGTACCCTTTGCATAACCGGACTGAAATCCGCGATATGTTTTGCTTTGATGGCAGCGTATGATTTTGCCGCAGCGGCCGTCAGGAGGCGGCGCGCTTTGGTCATGGCTACTGCCGGACCGGGATCCAGATCCTGCTTCACCGCATTGTAACTGGTGGCGCCCTGAATATAGAGCGTTACTGCCCCTGCGCCTTTCACTTGTATAGTTCCGCTTTTAGCGGTAGCGGTGCCGCCGGAAGGCACAACCTGCACGATGCCTGCAAAGCGCATATGTGCACCTTCAGGACCTTTATTCTCTTTGCCGTTCTTATCGATGATCTGCCCGTCGAGTACGAGCTGGCGGCCAATGGCAGTCACCTTCGCATCTCTTACCTGCAGGGATGTATCGCGCGGGTCTGGCCGGGTCAGGGATAACACGGCATTGATGGCGCCCGGTTTAGAGGCGCTGATATGTACAACAATGATATTGTCTGGATTGGAAGCGATGACTTCCTGTTTGTAGGTTACACCATTCACGGCGAATGTGGTGAGTGCAACACCGGAAACGAGTTCCAGGCTGCGGCGGTATTGTTCCGTTTCTCCGAAACCATAGTCGATGTTAACGTTCATCAACGTTTGGTTGGAGCGGAAGCTGCGGGCCGGGCGGGCGGGGTTACCGCCGTCGGTGGCGAGGAAGTGTTTACTGGCAATTTCGAAAGCCTCCGCATTCTTATTTTCGAAAATAAGGCGGCGGATGGTATCGAGGTATTTGCCGGCGTCGGGGTTGGCATCATTGAATTTGAGGCCTGCCCATACACTTTCTTCATTCACCTGCAGGATCTCCCTGCCGGTACGGCCGTAAACCATAGCGCCGAGGCGGCCATTGCCAACAGGCAGGGCTTCCTCCCAGCGCGCGGCTGGTTTGGTATACCAAAGTGTGAGTGGTGACTGTTGCGCCAGGGCCGAATTCCCCAGCACCATCATGAGTACAAGGATCTTTTTCATAACCGTAAACGTTGCATGAACAATATACTGCATGCCCCCGTTGCATACAAGCGGGGGCGAAATAAACACCATTAATGGCGATAATCTTATGCCGGAATCATTGCTGCCAGCATTCGCCCGGCTTCGGAACCGATGGCGATGCCCATCCCTCCCATTCTCACGGCAAGGAATATACGTGCTGAATGTGCTTTAATAAGCGGCTCTTTCGTACTGCCAAATGCCATAATCCCCGACCACCGGTGCTCGATGGCCACATCGCGCCCCGGCAATATAATGGTTCGGAGCTTCTCTTCCAGATCTGCCTGAATCACCGCGTTCAGTTCCGTTTCGGTTGTGGCTTCGCCCAACAGGTCGAGGTTCCGCCCGCCACCGAAAAGCACACGGCCCTGCAGTTCGCGGAAATAATAATATCCTTTATCGAAATGATAAACGCCTTTAAAAGGGAGGTCTTTCACAGGTTCGGTCACCAGCACCTGCCCGCGCCCCGGGGCAATATCGAGGTTAGGGATGAGTGCCGGCGTAAAGGCGTTCGTACATACGGCTATATAAGGTGTTGTAAATGAAAGTCCGCCGGTTACGTTGACGGTTACGGAAGTGGGGGATTCTTCTATCCCCAGTACTTCACAACCGGTTTTGATCTCTATGCCACGCTCCAGCGTAAGGTCGATGAGGGTGCGCATCATCATTCCGGTGTTCAATTCTCCTTCGAAGTTATTCTGGACCAGATGCTTTGCTATGATGCCTGTTTTAGGAAGCTTGTCGTCAGCCATGGAAAATGCGGGTCCGGGGAGGATGTGGCTGAGGAGCCCGTTCACTTCGTCGAGCCGGTCCAATGCAGGCACTTCTGCTTCGGAGATGAGTTCATAGCTTCCTCTTTCCCGGTAATGCATCCGGTCGTCTCCGATACGGGCACGCAGTAATTGAAGGCCTTTACGGCGTAATTGGACGAGCTTTACCACATCATCGGAGTGCATGTATGCCAGATCGTCCAGGATCTCTGTAAGGCTCCCGATACAGGCAAAACCGGCATTGCGGGTGCTGGCCCCTGCGGGCAGAAGGCCGCGTTCGAGTACAGCGATCCGTTTTTTAGGGTATTTCTCCTTCAGGCTGATAGCAGTGGACAGGCCCACGATGCCGCTGCCGATCACGATGCAGTCGTATGCGAGTAAACTTTGCTTTTCCCAATAACTGAGCATATTGCGAATGTATGAATACTCCGGTAATAAGACAATGCTGGTTAAAGGGGGATATTGTGCCATCATTTCTAACTTAAACAGCATTAATTCTCCAATGATCCTTCAGTGATCCTTCAGTGATCCTTCAGTCAAACACCCTCAAACCTGTACCACCACTGAACACCACTGAAGGATCACTGAAGGGTGGCAGTAGGATGTCAGCAGGGAAAAAACTATATCTAATTGAATTACAAATGTTTATATAAAAACATAAAAAAAGCCCCGGTCCAGCGACCGGGGACTTAAAACTACTACTATAGGTTGAACCAATACTAAACGAGGTAGCCGAACAGATTGTCGTCTTTATTCAGTTCGGTATAATGCACATTGTACTTCTCCATGTTGGCCAGCAGCTTATCATAATCTTCCCGGAACTTCAGCTCCACCCCTACGAGAGCCGGGCCGGTTTCCTTGTTATGTTTCTGGATAAACTCGAACCGGGTGATATCGTCATCTGGCCCGAGTACATGGTTCACGAATTCCTTCAGGGCGCCGGGGCGCTGGGCGAAGCGGACGATGAAGTAATGCTTGAGGCCTTCGTAGAGCAGTGAGCGCTCTTTGATTTCCTGCATGCGGTCGATATCGTTATTGCTGCCGCTTACCACACACACTACCTTCTTCCCTTTGATCTCTTCCCGGAAATCGTCGAGGGCCGCCATGGAGAGGGCGCCAGCGGGTTCCACCACAATGGCGTCTTCGTTATACAGGCGGAGGATGGTGGAGCAGATGCGGCCTTCGGGCACGAGGCTCATTTTATCGAGCACATCGCGGCAGATGCTGAAGGTGAGATCACCTACCCTTTTAACGGCAGCGCCGTCCACAAAGCGGTCTATTTCGGGGAGCGTAACCGGGCTGCCATTTTCCAGTGCTTTGAGCATGGAAGGGGCGCCTTCCGGTTCAACACCGATGATCTTTGTCTGCGGACTAAAGGTGCGGAAATAAGCGCCCACGCCGGAAGCGAGGCCGCCGCCGCCGATGGGCATAAACAGGAAATCGATATCCTGCTGCTCTTCGAGGATTTCGAGACCAACGGTACCCTGCCCTTCGATGATCTTCAGATCGTCGAACGGCGGGATGAAGGTCATATGATGATCGCGGGTGAAGGCCTGGGCTTCGGCGGAGCAATCATCGAAGGTATCACCCACGAGGCGTATCTCGATGCTGTCTCCCCCATGCATTTTCACCTGGTTTACTTTCTGCTTTGGCGTGATGATGGGCATGAACACGACGCCCTTTACATTGAGGCGGCGGCACGACCAGGCAAAGCCCTGTGCGTGGTTGCCTGCGCTGGCGCAGGTAACGCCGTTGGCGAGGCTTTCCTGCGGGAGGGTACACATCATGTTGTAAGCTCCGCGGAGCTTATAAGAGCGTACCACCTGCATGTCTTCTCTTTTGAGATACACATCGGCCTGATATCTTCTGCTAAGGTTGGTATTGTACGTGAGGGGCGTGCGGGTAACTACGCCTTTCAGCCTTGCGGCGGCTGCTAAAACCTGCTGCGTATCGATTGTATGGAGAACTTGAGACATTATGATGGTTGGTTAAAATAAAAAAGAAAAGTACCGGGTTGGAAAGGAGCCTGCTTCAAATCAAGCATACGCCGCCGCAGCCGGCTCCTTTCATTTTCCTGGTACTTTTCATATTCTATTTTTTGTGGCTTTATTATTTGCCGGGGCGGAGCTGACGCACTGCTGCGCCTGCCTGCCACATTTCGCTGTTGCGCAGCTCTTCCAGCTCAGCGTTCAGCTTCTCACGGTAGTCGGCCTGACCGTTAGAATCGATAGAGCGCTTGGCTTCTTTACCTGCGGCTACGGATGCATACAGTTCGTCGAATACAGGCTGGGTAGCGTCACGGAATTTCTTCCACCAGTCCAGCGCACCGCGTTGAGCAGTAGTGGAGCAGTTGGCGTACATCCAGTCCATACCGTTTTCAGCAACGAGGGGCATGAGTGACTGTGTGAGTTCTTCCACGGTTTCGTTGAAGGCTTCAGACGGAGAGTGGCCGTTGTTACGCAGGGTTTGGTACTGCGCAGCAAAGATACCCTGGATACAACCCATGAGGGTACCACGTTCGCCGGTGAGGTCGGAGAATACTTCTTTTTTGAAGTCGGTCTCGAACAGGTAGCCGGAACCAACGCCGATGCCGAGGGCGATAACGCGGTCACGTGCGTGGCCGGTAGCGTCCTGGAAGATGGCGAAGGAAGAGTTCAGGCCCTGACCTGCGAGGAACAGGCGGCGGAGAGAAGTACCGGAGCCTTTAGGGGCAACCAGGATAACGTCTACATCAGCCGGAGGAATGATATTGGTCTGCTCTTTATAAGTGATACCGAAGCCATGAGAGAAATACAGGGCTTTACCTTTGGTGAGGAACGGCTTCAGGGTAGGCCACAGTTGGATCTGACCGGCGTCGCTGAGCAGGTACTGGATGATGGTGCCTTTCTGAGCAGCTTCTTCGATTTCGAAGAGCGTTTCGCCGGGTACCCATCCGTCAGCAACGGCTTTGTCCCAGGTTTTGGAATTCTTGCGCTGACCGATGATCACGTTGAAACCATTGTCTTTCAGGTTAAGCGCCTGGCCGGGGCCTTGCACACCGTAACCGATGATAGCGATAGTTTCATTCTTCAGCACTTCTCTTGCCTTTTCCATGGGGAATTCTTCTCTGGTTACTACGTCTTCCAGAACCCCGCCAAAATTGATGGTTGCCATGTTGTGATAGTGTTGTTTAAAAAGTTTTAATGTTTGTGTGACTGATAAATTAATCTTTCAGATTGTCTGCTTCCAGCAGGCTCAGATCCTTCAGATGTTCGTGGAAACGGCGGCTCCATTTTACGATGGCCACCCTTCCGCTTTTAGTATATTCGATCAGGCCGTACGGCTCCAGTTTCTGAAGCATGCCGATCAGTTCCTGCTGGTGCCCGGTTTTCTCCAGTACGAAGTAGTCGGGGGTGATGGTGAGGATACGTGCGTTGTTGTCACGTATGATCTTCTCGATATCGCCGTTGTGAAGGCTTTTCGTAGACACTTTATACAGCGCCAGCTCCTGGTATACCACTTCGTCTTCGTCATGAACGAAAGCGCGGTGGATCTCAATGAGCCTTTCGATCTGCCCCACCACTTTTTCCAGCAATTCCCGGTTGCTCAATACGGTGATGATGAACTTGTATACGCCCGGCACCTCCGTTTCGGCGGTGGTAAGGCTGGTGATATTGATGCCACGGCGGGTGAAGATAACCGTGATGCGGTTGGTGATCCCGCAGCGGTCTTCTGTGTATACCGTAACCGTATATTCTTTTTGCATTGTTGGTCCTGTTAATGGTTAAAATGAACTACTCGAGGCGGATGGATGTGAGCGGTGCGCCTGCGGGCACCATTGGGAATACGTTATCTTCCTGTTCCACCACTACTTCCAGCAGGTAAGCGCCGGGAGTATCGAGCATTTCTTTTACGGCACCGGCTATTTCGCTGCGCTCGGTTACCTTCCGGCCGGGAACGTAGAACCCTTTCGCGATCTGCACGAAGTCGGGGTTGATCATTTCGGTGGAAGAATAGCGTTTGTCGAAGAACAGCTGCTGCCATTGCCGCACCATTCCGAGGAAGTTATTATTCAGGATCACGATTTTCACGCCGATCTGCGTCTGGTAGATGGTACCCAGTTCCTGCAGCGTCATCTGGAAGCAACCGTCTCCTATCACCGCCACTACCGTTTTATCCGGCGCACCTACTTTGGCTCCCATGGCAGCAGGAAGGCTGAAGCCCATAGTGCCCATGCCGCCGCTGGTGATGTTGGTGTTGGGATTCTTGAAGCGGTAATACCTGCTGGCGATCATCTGGTGCTGCCCTACATCGGTAACGAGGATGGCTTCGCCGTTGGTCTGTTCCGAGATGAAGCGTACCACTTCTGCCATTTTAAGCTGGCCTTCGGTGGGGTACAGTTCTTTTCTCGTTACTTTCTCTTCTTCCTCACGGTCTGCCGCGCGGAAAGTTTCGAGCCATTCTGCGTGTTCCGCCTTTTTGATGAGGGGGAGCAGTGCGGTGAGGGCTTCCTTCGCATCGGCATGCACCGCTACGTCGGCATTGATGATCTTGTTGATCTCTGCTTTATCAATCTCGATGTGGATGATCTGCGCCTGGCGGGCGTAGCTGTTCACTTCGCCGGTCACCCGGTCGTCGAACCGCATGCCAATGGCGATGATCACATCGGCTTCGTTGGTGTTGATGTTAGGACCGTAGTTGCCGTGCATTCCCAGCATTCCCACGTAATTGGGATGCGAGGTAGACATGGCGGAGAGTCCCAGCAGTGTGGATGCAACTGGTATCTGCGCTTTATCAGACAGTTCTACCAGCAGTTTTTCCGCACCGGAGATAAGGATGCCATGGCCTGCGAGGATGTAAGGCTTTTTGGCGCTGTTGATCACATCAGCAGCTTTTTCTACGGACTCCATGTTAAGCACGGGAACGGGCTTGTAGCTACGGATATAATCGCAGGCTTTATACTGGAAATCGAGCTTGCCCACCTGTGCGTTCTTGGTAATATCTACCAGTACCGGACCGGGACGGCCGCTTTTCGCTACATAGAAAGCTTTGGCGATAGCACCCGGGATATCTTCCGGGCGGGTAACCTGGATATTCCATTTGGTGATGGGCGTGGTAATGCCGATCACGTCGGTTTCCTGGAAAGCGTCGGTACCGAGGAGCACAGCAGCAACCTGGCCGGTGATGCATACCATGGGGGTTGAGTCCATGTAAGCATCTGCGAGGCCTGTTACGAGGTTGGTGGCGCCGGGGCCGGAGGTGGCGAACACTACGCCGGTTTTGCCACCGGCACGGGTATAACCCTGCGCGGCATGCGTGGCGCCCTGTTCGTGACGTACCAGTATATGATGAACTTTATTCTGAAAATCATAGAGGGCATCATAGATGGGCATAATAGCACCACCGGGGTAACCAAAAATGGTGTCCACGTCTTCGGCAATCAGTGACCGTATAACGGCTTCCGCACCGGTGATGATCTCGGGCGTGGCGGCTTCCCGCTTATCAGAGTCTTCACTCTTCATCGGTAACACATCCTTCTGTTGCATTTTTAACTTGTTTAGCGTATTTAAATAAGATTCCTTTCGTTGCTTTAAGGGCAGGCTGTTTCCATGCCGCCTTTCGTGTTGCCAGCTCTTCGTCCGACACATGTACTTTGATCACGTTTTTCACCGCATCGATCTCGATGATGTCATCGTCGTTCACCAGCGCGATGGTGCCGCCGTCGTAGGCTTCAGGACAGATGTGCCCAACCACGAACCCGTGGGTACCGCCGGAGAAACGGCCGTCGGTGATGAGCGCAACACTCTTGCCCAGACCAACGCCCATGATCGCGCTGGTAGGCTTAAGCATTTCCGGCATGCCGGGTCCGCCTTTGGGGCCTACGTAGCGGATAACGACGACATCGCCTGCTTTTACGCGGCCATTCTGTATCCCTGCGATCAGTTCAAATTCACCATCAAAAACACGGGCCGGGCCGGTGAAGGCTTCCCCTTCTTTACCGGTGATTTTGGCCACAGAACCCAGTTCGGCGAGGTTGCCGTACAGGATCTGAATATGGCCGTTGGCTTTCAGTGGCTTTTCGAGCGGCACGATGATGGGTTGCTGCTCAAAATCGATATCAGGTACCGAAGCCAGGTTCTCCGCAATGGTTTTACCGGTAACGGTCAAACAATCGCCGTGGAGCATTCCTTCCTTCAGGAGGTATTTCATTACCATGGGCACACCGCCGATCTCGTGGAGGTCCTGCATCATGAAGCGGCCGCTTGGCTTAAGGTCAGCGATGAGCGGTGTTTTGTTGCTCAGGCGCTGGAAATCGTCCATGGTGAGGTTCACGCCTACCGATCTGGCAATGGCGATGAGGTGAAGCACTGCGTTGGTGCTGCCGCCGAGGGCCATGATCACTACGATGGCGTTTTCGAACGCTTCGAAGGTCATGATATCGCGCGGTTTAATATCTTTTTCCAGCAGCAGGCGGATGGCCTTGCCGGCAGCGAGGCATTCTTCCTCTTTCTCCTTGCTGATGGCAGGGTTGCTGGAGCTATAAGGGAGGCTCATGCCCATGGCTTCGATGGCGGAGCTCATGGTATTGGCCGTATACATACCGCCACAGGCGCCGGCGCCGGGGCAGCTATGCTGAATGATTTCTTTGAAATCAGAATCGTCGAGGTTGCCGGCCATTTTCTGCCCGAGGGCTTCAAAGGCGGAGATGATGTTAAGGTCCTGCCCTCTCCATTTGCCGGGGGCAATGGAACCACCGTATACCATGATGGCAGGGCGGTTGAGGCGGCCCATGGCGATCAGGGAGCCGGGCATGTTCTTATCGCAGCCGGGTACGGTGATGAGTCCGTCATAATATTGTGCGCCGCAAACAGTTTCAATGGAGTCAGCAATCAGATCACGGCTTACGAGGGAATAGCGCATACCATCGGTACCGTTGCTAATGCCGTCGGATACGCCAATGGTGTGGAACATAAGGCCTACGAGATCGTTAGCCCAAACGCCTTCTTTTACTTTCTTCGCCAGATCGTTCAGGTGCATGTTACAGGTGTTGCCATCGTAGCCCATGCTAACGATGCCCACTTGTGCTTTTTTCAGGTCACCTTCCGTCAGTCCAATACCGTACAGCATAGCCTGAGCGGCTGGCTGTGTCTGGTCTTGTGTAATCGTTTTGCTGTATTTGTTTAACTCCATGATCTATCGGTTAAATACCGTTGTCGGCTGTCTGAAATATTAAATTATCGTTGAAATTATACCCGGAGCGCGTGAAATTCAAACCTATAATTCAGCTGCTCCCGGTCTTCAAAAGGTGGCATTGAGAGCCAAAATCCGCTATGGGTGAGGGTTGGAGAGAAAAGCGTTTACGCCATTCAACGGCTCTGTAACGCTTTCAGGAGGGAGGAAGGTGCTCCCCTGCCAGCGGATCCTTGCAGGCAGGGGAATTCCTTCAATATCAGGCAGGAATAGCTGCTTTATCGAATTCTTTCTCCAGCACTTTGGCTTTGTAAGCCTGCTGAATGACTTTACCGAGGGATTGTGCCCAGGGTTTGGCAAAACCTTTGTCGTTGAAGCTGTCCCAGCCTACCACTTCGGCGGCGGTACCGCAGTAGAACACGCAATCTGCGCCTTCCAGCTCTTCCACAGTGATCTGTTTCTCTACCAGGGGTATACCCAGTTCGTGACAGATCTCGATTACGGTTGCACGGGTGATACCGGGCAGGATGTTGCCGGGGGCGGGGGTATAGATAGTACCGTCTTTTTCATAGAATACGTTAGCACCGGGGCCTTCAGCTACAAAACCGTCGATATCCAGCAGCAGTGCTTCGTCGTAACCTTTAGACTTCGCTTCCTGGGAGGCGAGGATGGAGTTTACGTAAAGGCCGGCGGATTTGGATTCGATTTTGAACGCTTTCGGGTTCGGACGCTGGTAGGAAGAGAGCATTACACGGAGGAGCTTTTCGCCCAGGTAAGCTCCCCATTCCCATGCGCAGATGAGGATGTGCGTTTCTTCAGCAGCCTTCAGCGTCATGTTGGGAGGACAAATGGCGAGCGGACGGATGTACGCTTCTTCCATATTGTTCATTTCCAAGATCTTATAGCATGCGTCGATCAATTCTTGATTGTTGAAGTCATACGGCATGTGAATCAGTTCGCAGGAGCGCTTAAAACGGTCGAAGTGCTCTTTCGCCTTGAAGATCTTCACTTCCCCGCTGGCGGTCTTGTATGCGCGGATCCCTTCAAATACTGCGTATCCGTAGTGCAGCGACTGGCCGTACAAGTCGATTTTGGCCTCAGAGGCCTTCTGGAAAGACCCGTTAAAGTAAAGAATCGTGTTTTCGTTGTAATAGCTATACATAAAAATTGGAATTTGCGTACCCAAAAAAAAAGCCTTCCCGGTGGAGGAAGGCGTTTATTGTTTGTTATTATTATACACGCTGGTCTATCCTCCAATTGGCTGGCGGGTAATAATGACAACGACGATCACGACGAGCGTAATGGCCCAGTTGAGCTGAGCTACGATGTGATTGATTGCGTTATTGTCTTTGTTTACCCACATGGAGGTGCTGATGATTTTTTGTTATCTACACAAATGTATAAGGGTTGAAAATAAAAAACAACACAAATCCCAATATTTTGAGAAATATCAATCACACCCCTGTTTTTTAACAATATCGAAATAACTACGGTCAATTTTGAACAAACTTCAAAAATACCGCAATATACCCGCACGTCATCTAACACAAAAAATGCCCTCCCGGCGTTACCAGGAGGGCATTTACTATAATATATACGTTTCCTTTAGGAAGCGAGGCACTTATCGATCACGGCCTGCAGCGCAGGTTCCTTTTCAATGAGGCACTGCAGCAGCGTAAGCTGGTTCTTCGCACGGTTGAAGTTGTGCTCGGGATACTTGATGGGATAGTATACATCGCCATTCAGGTAATCGGTCAGGAAGCGGATACCCTGCATGTAGATCATAAACTTACCGGCATAGAAAAGATGTTGCTTCTCCGTATCAGTAAGGGTGCTCCCCACTTCAGAAAGGTAACCTTTCATGAGGGCTTCGTAATATTCTTCCCGTACCTGTATCTGGCTGAAATCACGTTCTTCTTCCGATACAGGACATACGTAGGTACGCACCATATCGCCCAGATCAGAGATCACCTTGCCGGGCATCAGCGTGTCGAGATCGCATACGCAGATGCCTTCGAAGGTATCCTTCTTCAGCAGTACGTTATTGATCTTGGTATCGTGATGCATGAGGCGGTCGGTAAACTCCGGGTTGGTCTTCAGCGATTCGAATGTTACCGCGATATCGCTGTAGCGGAGGAACTGTTCAATGAGATCTTCGGCAAATGCTTTCCTTTCTTCCTTCGCCGTGCGGATGGCATTCTGGAAGGAGGCGTAGCGCAGGGTGAGATTATGGAAGTTGGGGATAGATGCCCTGAACTCGTGCAGGTCAATTCCATGGAACATGCGTGCCATCAGGCCAAACTGCTTCGCGGCTTCGTATGCCTGGCGGGTATTATCTGCCTGGTCTACCGACGTGGAATCCGCGATGAAAGGGATCATACGCCAGTACTCTTCCCCATGCTGATACATCTCCTCCCCTGCCGTTGTGGGAATGGCTTTGATGAAGAGATACTCCGGATGGTGCTGATCGAGGTAATCACCGGCCAGTTTCAGGTTGCGGGCAATCACATCCGGCTCGCGGAAAACGTAGGTATTGATCCGCTGGAGGATGTAACGCTCGTTGTGCTCTCCGGTCAGCAGGAAAGTGTTGTTGATATGTCCGCTCCCGAATTTCTGCATGGAGAACTCGGCGGGCTGAAGCCCGAATGCGCTAAGGATGTCGGTATGTACCATTTTACTTATTTCCAGAGGTTGTCAGGATATTCTCCCTTGTTCACAAGTGCGGACAGAGAGGCCTGCACGCCCGGCGCATCTTCCTTATAGGTAACGCCGAACCATTGCGAGCTGGTAGGGATCACTTTCACGGAGCCGAGTCCGGCAGCGATGAAGGAATCTACCACGATGGGGATGAAGAATTCTGATTTAGGATTGGAGAGGTTTTGTTCCAGGAACTGCGTGAAAAGCTTCTCGCTTACTTCGAACACAGAAGGATCGAAGCCCCAGAAGTTCATGGATACCGGCGTTTGAGGGCCAAGCTCCACTTTAACATCACCGTCTTCATAGGCGATCTTACCATCTTCCACGGTGATTTTGGTACGCTCCACGATACCGGCAAGGTTGCCTGCGTCGTTCACTTCGCAGACACCACGGGAAACGGAACCATAATCGCTCACGGTTTTACCCAGCTCATAACCTACTACGCTGTAACGGTTGGAGTCGCACTCGTTCTGCAGGAACTCCGCCATCTTTTTGAAAGCGTCGTAACCATAGAAGTCGTCCGCATTGATCACTGCAAAAGGTTCATTGATGGCATCTTTCGCACAGAGTACTGCGTGGGCGGTGCCCCAGGGCTTGGTACGGTCAGCAGGAACTTCAAAACCATCCGTAAAGGCGTTCATATCTTGAAAAACGTATGCCGTTTTTACTTTCCCTTTCAGTTTCGGCTCGAATATTTCTTTGAAATCTTCAGCGAAGTTTTCGCGGATAATAAATACGATCTTGCCAAATCCTGCGCGGATAGCGTCATAGATGGAGTAATCGATGATCGTTTCACCGCTGGGGCCAAACTGCTGGATCTGTTTCAAACTTCCATACCGGCTCGCCATTCCGGCTGCCAGAATTAATAAAGTCGGTTGCATTAGCTGATATTAGTTTATAATGTCAAGTCGAATTAATATCGGGGGTTAAAATTAAACATTAAATTTTTCCCAAACCGGTTAAATCCTTATTTTTTCGACCGGTTATACAAAAAAGACGCCGTTTTTATTGAATCCGTCTATTTTTGTGACCCGGGCATTGAATCTGCCCGCCTGAAAGCCCCACCAATGCGAGAAAGTATGATGAGCCAGGGGTATTATTTCTTGTTATAAAAAAATTGCAGATGAAAAGATTTGTAGTGGCGGGAGCCATGGCGTTGCATTTTCTGTCGCCCGCAAAGGCACAGCAGCACACCAAGCCGGAAGACATCCGGGAAAAAATGCAATGGTTTGCAGATGCTAAACTGGGTATCTTCATCCATTGGGGAATCTACTCCGTAAAAGGGATCGATGAAAGCTGGAGCTTCCATAACAAAAAGATATCCCACGCCGATTATATGGCGCAGATGAAAGGCTTTACTGCCGATAAGTACGACCCGCAGGCCTGGGCCGATCTCATTGCCGCTTCCGGCGCCCGATATGCCGTTATCACTACCAAGCACCACGATGGTGTAGCCCTCTGGGATACCAAATTCAATAAACTCAGCACCGCCAAAGGCACACCCGCCAAACGCGATGTACTCACTCCCTTCTTCCAGGCCATCCGCCAGCGCGGTATCAAAGCCGGGGCGTATTACTCCCTGCTCGACTGGACAAGCAACGATTATCCCGGGTTCCTGAAAGACAGCAGCCGGTACAAAATTGCCGACGATCCTGCCCGCTGGGAACGCTTCCGGAAATTCTACCAGGGCCAGATGGCGGAAGTGATGACCAAATTCAACCCCGACCTCTGGTGGTTTGATGGCGACTGGGAACGCAGTGCCGATGAATGGGAAGCCGTAAAAGTGCGCAAAATGCTCACTACGCATAACCCCAACACTATCATCAACGGCCGCCTTACCGGGTATGGCGACTACGACACACCCGAACAGAACTTCCCCGTGGAACGCCCGCACTACAACTGGTGGGAGCTGTGCATGACCATTAACAACAACTGGGGATGGCAGCCACAGGATACCAACTGGAAAACACCTTATGAAGTGATCACCATCTTCGCCGACGCTATCAGCAATGGCGGAAATATGCTGCTTGACATTGGCCCGAAAGCCGATGGCACCATCCCTCCTGAGCAGGTAAACGTTCTGCGCGAATTGGGTAAATGGAACAAGAAGCACGAAACTGCCATCTTCGGCACACTGGGCGGTATTCCCCAGGGCCACTTTTACGGACCTACTACTTTAAGTAAAGACTCCACCACATTATACCTCTTCCTCCCCGGCAAGGTAACCGGACAAATCATGGTGAAAGGACTCGACAACCAGATCAAAGACATCACGGTTGTTGGCAAAGGCACGAAGCTGACGCACAAGATTGTAGGCAAGATCAGCTGGAGCCCCGTGCCCGGCCTTGTTTACATTAACGTGCCCGAAAATGTGCAGGATGAATACATGACAGTTCTGGAGCTGAAGCTCGACAAGCCCGTGAAACTATACCGCGGCAAGGGAGGATTGCAGGGATAGCCAACGCAGAGACAATTCCACAGCATAAAAACGCACAGATGAAACAAACGCTCCTATCCACTTTAGCCCTGTGCCTGACGTTCGCCGCTTCGGCGCAACTGACGGTTAAACCCCAGGTGAACATCGTTCCCGCCCCTGCCTCAGTTGAGGAGAAAACGGGAACGCTGACCCTGCAGGGCACATCCGCCCGGTATTTCGCCAACAGCGAAACCGCCGAGCGTATGGCCAAACTCTATGCCTCCTATCTCGACGCCAATTTCGGCCTGAAGCTCGAAAAAGGCACTATGCAAAACGCACAGGTGATCTTCTCGGACGACGATCACCTGCCTGCCGAAGGTTACCAGCTCACCGTTACCAACCGGAAAGCGGTGGTACAGGGGCATGAAGCCGGCCTGTTCTATGGCCTGCAATCCCTGCAGCAGATTTCCCGCAACAAAACAAAGCTGGGCCTCGTGCTGCCGGTTGTAACCATCAAAGATCAGCCCCGCTTCGGCTACCGTGGTGTTATGCTCGACGTGGGCCGGTATTACCTGCCCGTGGAGTACATCAAACAGTACATCGACGTGATTGCCTCCCTGAAGCTCAACCGCTTCCACTGGCACCTCACCGAAGATCAGGGCTGGCGCATTGAGATCAAGAAATACCCGCGCCTCACCACCGTAGGGTCGCAAAGGAAGGAAACCAACAAAGGCCATCTCAGCGAGAATAAGTACGACGGCAAACCGCATGGCGGGTTCTATACACAGGAAGAGGTGAAAGACATTGTAGCCTATGCTGCACAACGCTTCGTAACGGTTGTTCCCGAGATCGAAATGCCCGGCCACGCACAGGCTGCGCTCGCCTCCTATCCGCAGCTGGGCTGCACTGGCGGTCCGTATGAAGTATCCACCAAATGGGGCGTACACCGTGAAGTGTTTTGCGCCGGCAACGAGGAAACATTCACTTTCCTCGAAGACGTGCTCACTGAAATACTGCCCCTCTTCCCCAGCCAGTATATCCATATTGGTGGTGACGAATGCCCGAAAGAACGCTGGAAAGAATGCGCCAAATGCCAGTCGCGCATTAAATCACTCGGCCTGAAAGATGAACACGAACTGCAGAGTTATTTCATCCGCCGGATGGAAAAATTCCTCAACAACAAAGGCCGCAAGATCATTGGATGGGACGAGATCCTCGAAGGAGGCCTCGCACCTGATGCTACAGTTATGAGCTGGCGCGGTGAGGCTGGTGGCAAGGAAGCCGCCCGTCAGCGTCACGACGTGATCATGACGCCCAACACCTACCTCTATCTCGACTACTACCAGGGCGCTCCCTCCGCCGAGCCACTCGCCATCGGCGGTTACCTGCCGCTGGAAAAGGTATACAGCTACGAGCCGCTCCCTAAAGACCTCACGCCCGAAGAGCAAAAGCACATCATTGGCGTGCAGGGCAACGTGTGGACGGAATACGTACCCTCCGGCCCGGTTTCCGACTATTTCACTTTCCCCCGTGCCCTGGCACTCGCGGAAATCACCTGGACGCCGAAGGATAAAAAGGATTATACCGACTTCCGCAAGCGTATGCGCGGCGTACTGTACGACCTCGACAAGCGCGGTGTCAACTTCCGCATCCCGGAAGCTATCGGTGCAGAAAACACCGTGATGGCTGATATTTCAAGCGGTGGTGGCGAAGGTGTAGGTGCTTCCAGCATCCGGAATGCCGCACAGCGTTCAGTAGTGAAACTGGAGCCTCCCATGGCAGGTGCGGTGATCCGTTACACTACAGATGGCACCACGCCTACAGCGCAAAGCCCTGTGGCAAATGCCCCCATCATTATAGCCCCGAAAGCCGACGAAACCATTACCCTTAAATACATCGTAACACTTCCTGAATCTGGCCGCAGCAGCGCGGTGTACAGCAACACTTACACCCGCAAATCGTACAAGCCTGCGGTAAGTGTAACGCCCACAGGTAAAGGCGTTAAGTTTCAGGGTTACTTCAAAGCTTTCCCCTCCGCCGCAAAAGTGAGTGGCAATGCAGACACTTCAGGGGTAATAAACGATTTCTCTATCCGTACATTCCAGCGCCACCCGGCGTTTGGCGTAACGTATGAAGGGTATGTGAAAGTGGAAGAAGACGGCGTGTATGAAATAGGCTCCGTTTCCGACGACGGCTCCATCGTGACCATCGACGGCGAAGAAGTTGTGAACAACGACGGAGAGCATGCTGCCACCGCAAAAACTGCCATCGTGCCCCTGCGTAAAGGCTACCACCGCATCCGCGTACAGTTTTTCGACGCTGGCGGTGGAGATATGCTGCAGATCATGATAGGCATGAAAGGCAAACAAAGCCTTAACTTGCGGAATGCACTTTACCACTAGCGACTTATTGCAACAATTCAATACAGCATGGCTGCCCGGGAACCTCCAGGCAGCCATGCTGCGTTTGGACCGCATCCATCCGCTGGTGCAGGGCAATAAATGGTTTAAACTGCAGCGCAACCTTGCAGCCGCCGGTTCCCGCCCTGTTGTGACCTTCGGCGGGCCATGGTCTAACCACCTCCATGCAACTGCAGCAGCATGCAAACTGCTGGACAAGCCTGTCACTGGGATCGTGCGGGGCGAAGCGCCGGCCGTTCCATCCCAAACCCTCAGGGATGCAGCCGGGCTGGGCATGCAAATCATCCATGTTCCGCGGGAAGTCTACGATGCCCTTAAAAAGGGGGATATTGCGCGGGCGCCCCTTAGCCTCCTCCCGCTGCTTGAAAGTGCCTGTATCATCCCGGAAGGGGGTGGAAATGAAGCCGGGGCGGATGGATGTGAGGATATCCTTGACTGGGGAGATTTCTGTCCATTTACGCACATTTTATGTGCCGTGGGTACGGGCACCACGCTGGCCGGACTAATAAACGGAGCCGGTAAACGGGGCCTTACCCCGGAGATATGGGGTGTTTCGGCACTCAAAGGGGCCTTTTCTCTGGAAGATGAGATCCGCGGCCTGTTGAAAGGGGGACCGGGTAAATGGAGCGTATTGCATGATTACCATGAAGGCGGGTTTGCTAAAGTAACCCCTGAGCTGATTACGGAAATGAATGATTTTTTCAGGCAAACAGGCATCCCTACTGACCGGGTTTACACCGGCAAAATGGTGCTCGCCTTCCGGAAACTTACAGCAGCCGGAAAATTCCCTCCCGGCAGTAAGATACTGATGATTCATACCGGCGGGCTGCAGGGGAATGCCTCATTACCACAGGGAAGTTTGCATTTTTAACGGCCGTAGGCCTATACTGGCAAGGTTCTGGTGAAGGATAGGCAGTTCAGTAGACTTTTACAGGACAGCAGCGTATATTTGACGTTCAGATCCTAAATTTGCCAACTTAAGAGACTAGACAGATGTACTGTATGAAGCAGACGGTTAGATGTATTATCGTGATGATGTTCGTAACGGGAGCCTTTTCTGCCGCCAAAGCGCAGGAAGCCGTACCGCCCGTATTGCCCGACTTTTCGGCGCTGATTAAAACAGGGAAGATCCAGCTGGACTGGATATCCGGGTTCCCTAATGCCGTACAGATCGGTGTACAGCGCTCGCTCGACAGCGTGCTTAACTTCACGACCATCGGCTACGCCACCAATCCGGGTACCCAGCGCAACGCCTACCTCGACAATAAGCCACTCCCCGGCAAAAACTATTACCGCCTGTTCATTCTCTTCAAGAATAACACTTACATGCACTCTAAAGTAGTACTGGCCACGGCAGATACCTCCATTGCGGGCGATACCAAGATCGGTGCACAGGACATCCCCACGATGACCACTACCAACGAAGATGGCAAAAAGGAGGTTATCCCCTGGAAACCATCCAATTACATTTATACTACTGCCGATGGCAATATCAATATCAAGCTGCCGATGGCCATGCAGAAGAAGTACCAGGTGAAGTTTTACGAGCCTACAGGTGTGTTCCTGTTTGAGGTAGAGCATGTGTCAGAACCTTTCCTTATCCTTGAAAAGGCCATTTTTATGCATGCCGGCTGGTTCGATTTTGAGATTTTCGAGAATGGCAAGCTGCTGGAGAAATGGAACCTGTATATTCCTTTGAGCTACCGTTAACGGTTCACAGCAAATAAAGCGCCTTCCACCATTTCTGCACCGAAGATATCTGAGAAATGGTACACGATCCGGGCCCGCACTTCCTCCACAGGCAATGCGCGCCCGGTTTCTTTTTGCATGGAAGTCACGGATTTATCCTGAATGCCGCAGGGAATGATGTTTTCGAAGTAAGTGAGGTCGGTATTAACGTTGAGGGCGAAGCCGTGCATAGTTACCCAACGACTGCAGCGTACGCCCATGGCGCAGATCTTACGGGCACGTCCCGGCGTCTCAGGGTCCAGCCACACCCCGGTTTCACCTTTGGAACGCTCACCTTTCAATCCAAAATCCCCGATGGTACGGATAATGACCTCTTCGAGGTTGCGCAGGTAACGGCCGATATCGGTATAAAACCTTTCGAGGTCAATGATGGGGTAGCCCACGATCTGCTCCGCCCCATGAAAAGTGATATCGCCCCCGCGGTTGGTTTCCACAAACTGGATGCCTTTGGCTTCCAGCGTTTCACTGCTCACCAGCAGGTTTTCAGGATGACCGCTTTTACCGAGGGTATATACGGGCGGATGTTCGCAAAACAGGAGGTGATGGCGGGTTTCGGCTACTGCGCCCTCTCCTTCCGCCCGGGCGGCGGCTTTGGCATCTGTATTCTCCCGGAGGAGCTTTTCCTGCAGGTCCCAGGCGTCCCGGTAAGGGATTTGCCCCAGATCATTCACGATTATCTGCTGTTTCATCGCCTGCAAAGATAACTTAAAGTATCTTTGCAAAAATTTTTACCGATGACCGATCATATGCCGGAACTGGAAGATGAGCTCGATAATGGCGAAGGAAGCGAACAGATATTCGAACGCGTGAACCTTGTGGTAGACAAGGGGCAGGAACCGCTGCGTATCGACAAGTTCATCCAGGCCCGCATCGAAGGAGCCACCCGGAATAAGGTGCAGCAGTCTATCGAGAAAGGCATGGTACTCGTGAACGATAAGCCCGTGAAAGCGAATTACAAGGTTCGTCCGCTTGACCGGCTCATCGTATATTCCACCCGCAACCCCGAAACTGCTGAAATAAAGCCTGAAAACATCCCGCTCGATATCGTGTATGAAGATGAAGATGTAATGGTGGTGAACAAGCACCCCGGCATGGTGGTGCACCCGGGTTGCGGCAATTCGTCCGGCACCCTCGTTAATGCTTTGGCATGGTACCTTGGCGATGAAAACGACCGTTCCGCCGTGGAACCCGCTATTCCCCGTTTCGGCCTTGTACACCGGATTGATAAAAACACGAGCGGCCTGCTGGTGGTAGCGAAGTCAGATAAAGCCATGACCGACCTTGCCAGGCAGTTCTTCGACCACACAGTAGAACGCCGCTATATTGCCCTCGTTTGGGGCGATTTTGATGAAGATGCAGGTACTATCGTAGCGCACGTGGGCAGGCACCAGCGTTTCCGCAAGATCATGGATGCTTACCCCGACGGGGAATATGGTAAAGAAGCCATCACCCACTATGAAGTATTGGAGCGCCATAATTACGTAACCCTTATCGCCTGCAAACTGGAAACAGGCCGCACGCACCAGATCAGGGTACACATGCAGCATACCGGCCACCCCCTTTTTAACGACGACACCTATGGTGGCGACCGTGTTGTAAAAGGAACCGTATTCGCCAAATACAAGCAATTCGTGGATAACTGTTTCGAGATCATGCCCCGCCATGCCCTGCATGCGCAAACGCTGGGCTTCATCCATCCGCGTACCCGCCAGCATATGCAATTTGAAAGTCCGCTCCCCGCAGATTTTACCGGAGTGCTGGAGAAATGGAGAAGATACAGAAGGAACAGTGAAGACTAAACGATGTTGTCCCAAGTACAAAAAAATGGCCGCTATCTCTGGATAGCGGCCATTTTTTTGTACAATATAACATTTACACTGCGGCGCCTTTACCTGCGCCCTTCGTATATTCAAACCCGTTTAAACCCACAAAGAGCACACCCTATTACCGAATTGCATTGAACGATTGAGCCATGCTGTCAACCACCCATTTATAACACCCTCAATGCAAACAACATGAAAAAAATGATGCTGGCGCTGTTAGCGCTAACCTTTGTCTTTACCGCATGTCATAAAGAAACAGTGCAGGAAAGCACGAAACCTGTTCCTCAAAAGCCAGTTCCTGTGCCTGTCCGTTTCAGTGTGGCGGATTTTATTCAGCAATACGAAAGCCTGCCTGGCGCACGGCGCAGTCCCAATACTGCGCGGGATTCTTCACTTTCAAAAATCAACTATATCACTTACCAGGCAATAAAAGATAACATAGCGGTGAGAACCCTCCACCAGGGTTCAGTTACACCGCCTGCAGAATTCGGCCTCATTAATGACACATTAATGCCTGGCCATTACATCTTCCACTTCCTGGCCTATACCCACCCGCTCCTGTTCGACGACAGCTACGGATCGTTCAGGGGATTCGGGCATCAATCGGAGGGAAATAATGTGCTGGAGCCAATTGGCGACATTTTCGCTGCTGCAATCGCCTTTACCGTGTCTTCAGACTCCCCTGCCATCGTTCATCCGCAAAAACTGGAACGGGTTGTGGGCAAACTGGTACTAAACATTAAAGATGCAGAAGCCATTTCCTATCAAAACCTGGACATCGAGGTACTCGTATACCCTAACTGGCAATTCTATTATTGGGATGGAGGAGCTATCCCCACCCCTTATGCCAACAACTCACGCGTGCCGCGTACAGATGCAAGCACCTTCGAGGCATTCCTTTTCCCCTCCAGCAGTCCGTCGTACCAGGTAATGATCAATGTGCGGAACAGGCAAACCGGGGTCTTAGTACTGGCTAAGTCTATTCCCGGGGTTAATATCGCCGCTAATCGTAAAACGGTTCTCACCGGCAGTCTGCTAGCCCCTATTGCCTGGGATCTTCGGCTACATGCTGAATGGGACGATGATATCGATATGGAGTTTTAACACTGAATGCTTCGAAGGAGGATTGTTGTATTATTGATTGATAATGAGCGAATTATAATGTTATTAAAACAACACATCCAACAGCACTACTTATAGTAAATTAACACATTCGATCATTTGGCTCAAAAGGCCCTGGAATATGTCATGTATGCACACCTTTGGGTAGCTGTATTATAACTAGGTTCGGGGTAAATTATTCAATATGCAGCTAGCAGGAAAAACCGCAGTAATCTATGGTGCCGGAGGGTCCCTTGGCGGAACCATTGCGCAAGCCTTTGCAAGAGAAGGGGCTATACTTTGCCTGACCGGCAGAAACATGGAGTCGATAAACCGTATAGCAGAAGCTATCCGGGCCGCCGGAGGTCAGTGCCATACTGCCATTGTGGATGCGTTAAATGCAGCAGATGTTGAAAAGCATTTAGCGGACTTACCCCGCGTTGATATTTCATTTAATGCAATTGGCTGGGAAGACAGGCAGGATCTGGCGCTGACGGAAATGGAACCTGAAGATTTCCTGCGGCCGCTGCGCAGAGCGATGGAAACGGAGTTCCTAACATGTACGGCAGCTGCACGTGTGATGATGCGTCAGCAATCCGGTGTTATACTCACGTTAACGGCTACTCCGGGTGGGATAGGGTATCCGCATGTCGGGGGCTTTGGACCTGCATGCTGTGCCGTGGAAAGCTTAACGCGTAATCTGGCATCAGAAGTGGGACCATACGGAGTGCGCGTGGTAAACATCCGCTCAGGAGGGTCGCCAGACTCCCGCCCGTTCCGGGAGGCGATTGAGCAGGGAGGAAATGTGGTGAAGGAGTTCCTGCATAAACTCGAAGCAGACACTATGCTGAAGAAGATGCCCATGATGGAAGACATCGCCAATGCAGCAGTGTTCCTGGCATCTTCCCGTGCAGATAAAATCACCGGCATAACACTCGATATTACCTGTGGCACTACAAGTGCATTGAATTATACTATTCCCTCCATCCCCTTTATCCAGAACGATTAACTCCCCTTCCGTCTCAGTTCCCGGCTACCTGAAATAGCCGGGATTTTTTATGATTCGGGGTATGGAATTCCATCAATTCATCTGACGCTTGTGATCAAAAAGAAACTTATCAACGCAGACATCCTCGCTGGGAACCAGGAATTCCCGGCATTAAATACAGGGGGCTAATTATTTTATTAAAAACAATCTACATATCAGAAATTCCGCTAATTTAGCGGTGTCATGGTTCCTATGTTCAACCGTTTCAGGACGCCTCACCTCTTCCTGCTATTTCTTCTGGTGGCTGTATCTCTATCCGCCGCCGCACGCCCCCGTCTCACCAACTTTACCTGGAACACCACCTGCCTTAACGACAGCGTAGCTTTCACCATCACCGACGATACCGCCGGCATCGATTCCGTGAAATGGTATTTCGTAAACCCTCCGGTAAACAACGAAGATTCCAGTAACCGCATCACCGGTGCCAAATACCGGTACACGATGCCCGGCACATATACCGTAACCCTGAAAGCTTACCGCAACGGGGTGGAAGATATTTCCGTGCAGTCTATCACAATTGTACCCAGACAGAATATTGACCTGGGTCCACAGAATACTACCATCTGTGAAGGTGGTAATATCACACTCACCGCTCCTTCCATACCCGGTGCTACCTATACCTGGTATTATCTGGAGGACACCGTACCCGGCACCAATACTTTCACCGCAACTGAAATGGCTACCTATCACGTTGCCATCAACGGCTGCCGCGAAATCGATTCGGTCAATCTTTTCATCTCCCCCATCCCAACTATCGAACTGGGTCCCAACCGTACGCTATGTACCGGGGAGCTTTTCACGCTCGATGCAACGGCTCAAAATGCCACTTACGTCTGGAGTACGGGGGAAACATCGCCCACTATCGTAGCTTCCGGAGCTGGAGGCACCTATCGGGTAACTGCCACTGTAGAAGGCTGCGGGGATTATTCCGACGATGTCACCATCACCTTTACCGGAGCGCCTTACCCTTTTAACCTTGGCAACGATACGCTTCTCTGCCCCGGAGAATCCATCACACTGAATGCTGCACGGCCCGGGGCTACTGCTTATAACTGGAACACAGGCGCCACTTCACCCACCATTAATGTGCGCAGAAACGGAAATTTCTCGGTGTTCGTTAACATCAATAACATCTGTTATGTAATTGATACTATCGAAGTACAATACAGCCGTTTGCGTGATTTTAGTTTGGGTAACGATACTTCCCTTTGTTACGGCAACTTCCTCGTGCTTTCGGCCGACCATGGCACCGGCATCTACCGCTGGCAGGATGGCTCCGATCAGGCTACCTACTACGTAGACTCTACCGGTTATTATAGTGTTCGGGTCCAGATAGGACGGTGTGTGGAGCAGGATACCATCCGTGTCGTATTTGAGGATTCTCTCCGGGTATATCTCGGCGAAGATACCCTGATGTGCCTTGGCGAAACACTAAACCTTCGTCCATTTGGCGGTGGCAGTAATTATAAGTGGCAGGATAGTTCCTCAGTATCCACCTTCCCCGTAACTACACGGGGCTGGTACGCTGTAGTGGCGCAAAATGCCTGCGGCAGGGCAGTAGATTCCATCCGTGTCAACTTCGCGCCCTGCGATTGCGTAATGTACTTTCCTACCGGTTTTACGCCCAATGGTGATGGCACCAACGATTTCTTCCGGCCGAGATACCGATGTGATATCGGCCAGTATAAACTCAGTATCTACAACCGTATTGGCAATTTTATGTTCCATACCACAGATCCTCAGGTGGCCTGGAACGGATTCTATAACGGCATTCCGGCCGATATTGGTACGTATGTCTGGATCGTGGAGTATGTAGACCTGGCGAACCTGAAGTATTACCGGAAGCAGGGCACCGTTACCCTCATCCGCTAATAGCTATCATTAAAAAGAAAAATCCCCCTGGCAGAACCGGGGGGATTTTTTTATGGAAAGAGGGTGATATCAGTTTTTGAATTCTGAGAAGCGTGCGGTAAATACGGCCGTTTCCCTTTTCTTGAAAGGTACATTCCATGTACCATCATACGTAATGAGAGCAGGCAGCAGGAGATCTCCGGATTTAGTCATCTGCACATTCATTTTCACGTTAAAATCGAAAATGAGGGTTTTGTAAGACAGGGAGTACTTACGGCCTACTATTTCCATCGTTTCCTTACTAAACCATGTAATCAGCTCATCATACACGATCTCGGCGCGGTCTATGCTGCTGAGGCTTTTCTTCATAACTGCACTGAAAACGTAGCAATCCACACCTGCAAGAGCATTTGAGGTAACACTGAAATCGTAGTACCGCATGAGGTGGGGATCGAAAACGGCTACTTTGCTGCCAACAACCGGTACCCCTGTAATGGGCTTACCGGGGTTGAAGATGAGTTGCTTAAGCTGTGAGCGATGGCGGGCCAGACTACCTTTGGCAGGGCCGCTCTCGTCTCCGCAAACTGTGCCTTTTGTGAAAAACAAGTTGGCGTACAGCTCGGCGGTGTAATAATTGTATCCGCCTTTGCGGTCGTAGAAATTGCCGGTAGTTTTCTCGGTAAGCACCTCCATGCTGCGGCAGCCGTTCTGCATCTGTTGCCGGGTGCGGGATGCAAGGGAGGCGATTGTTTTACCGCCTTTACGGTCGGTGATCCTGATATCATTTTCGGCAGTGAAACCTACTATGCGGAGATTCTTGAAAGCGCGGTAAAAAGTAGTGTCATCCTCCACCCGGCGGATGAACGCATTTACGTCGAAGCCTACACGTTTGGCTTTTACAACATGCTCGTCGAGATTGACGGTCATGCCTTTATATCGTGCGGTATCCTGTGCGGAAGCGGATATGGCGGGAAGGGTTAGTAAGATCAGGAGGATTTTTCGCATTGCTCAAAAGTAAGTATTTCCTGTCAGGCATGTGCAAGAATCGGGCCTGAAGGGGGGATGCATCATCCAGCCACTTTACCGGCCAGGTACATGGAGGAGAGTGTAGGTGTAGGAGAACCGCCTTTCTTTTCGAGGGTGACGGCGAACATTTGGGCACTGGTAACGGCTTTCATTTTCTGGAAGCCTCCGGTGGCTTTACTCATATCAAACACGCCGGCGTCTACCGGTTTACCGTTGACGATGCTCCACAGCTGATATTGCTGATCTGCGGCGGGTTCGGGAAGATTATGGACAGTGAGCAGTACTTCCTGGGATTTGGGATCCCAATATACAGTAGCGAGCAGGCCGGGCCTTGTAGGTGTTACCGTATACATGGGCACCATTTTCATGGTACGGATGGTAGCCAGCATGTGCTCGCTTTCTTCCATCCGGGTCTGGAAAACTTTTTGATCAGCAAGCATTGTCTCCTTTTCGTTGACAAGGGCTTCATATTTAGTTTTCCATGCATTATCCTCGCTGGCCTGCTGGTTGATATAATATCCGCAGGCAATCAGCCCAACTATAGCAGCGGCGGCCACTATCCTCCATGCGGGATGCACGAGTTGCAGGGGCTTCCGTTCGCGGGGAACTTCTGCTTCGTATGCAGGCGCCGGACCGGCAGCCAAAACGTCCGTCATTTCTGAGGACTGATCATTATTGATTTGGAGGAACAGCTTGTCTTTAACACCGGCAGGCGGCTGAATGCTTTGCAGGTTGACATAGGTTTCCATATCGAGCTGAACCGCGTCTACAGCGGTCTTCAGCTCCGGCGATTGCTCCATGGCGCTGTGCAGATCCCTAACCTCGGGATCGGTTGCCAGCCCGGCTACGAAGCTTTCGATGATACCGGATGATATGTAACGTTGAACGTCCACTTTGCTAATTACATCTGTTTTAAAATGGTCCTCAATTGGATGATCGCATTGCGCATACGCGTTTTGACAGTGCCCAAAGGAATATCAAGCACCCTGGCGATTTCTTCCTGGGTACAACCTTTATAATAGGCAAGGTCAATAATCGTCCGCTGTTCTTTACTCAGCTTTTCCAGCACTTTGGTGAGGCCAAGGTGATCCACGGATGGATGAACTGCAAGCTGACTTGTTTGTAGATATACGTCATTGTTGAGTTCATGGATTTTCTGATCGAGCTTATGCGCTTTGGACCTGAGGGTATCGATGGCGGTATTTCGGGCAATATTGAGCATCCAGGTAAAGAGACGCCCTTTTTCTGTGTCATACTTTTCTATCCCGCGCCAGATCTTTAAAAATACTTCCTGCAATACATCACTGGCAATATTCTCATCATTAAGCACCTTCAGCACTACGCCATAAAGCGCAGGCGAATAGTGATCATAGAGGTAGCCGAATATCTGCTGGTCCCGTGCGCGGAGGCCCTGCACCAGTTCCATTTCGGTATATGTATTAGAAGTTCCCAAGTGTTGGATTCGGAAATAGTGGCCCTAAAATAATAAAAAATATTACAATATCAATTTATCAGGCATAAATATATTTTTTAATGCCGGACCTTCGTGCCCTTTTCAGGACCCCGTTATTTTGGGAAAACCATCTTATAATCTACCCGCACTTTCCCTTTAGAAATATCATCGAGCCGGCTTTTGATCAGCCTTTTCTTCAGGGGTTTCAGGTAGTCAATAAACAGTTTACCATCGATATGATCATATTCATGGAAGATCACACGGGCGGTTACCCCGTGAAATGTTTGCTCGTGCGGCTGAAAGTTCTCATCCACATACCGCAGCGTTACTTTTTCCGGGCGGTATACATCTTCCCGTACCTTAGGAATACTGAGGCAGCCTTCGTTGTAAGCCCAGTCGTCCCCATCCGTATCCACTATATGTGCGTTGATAAACACCTGCTTAATGCCTTTATCACCGGGAAAATCGTTCTTTTCGTCATCTTCCAGGTTATCAATAATCTGCGCACTATCTACCACAAACAACCGTATCGGCTTATTGATCTGGGGCGCAGCCAGGCCTACCCCGCTGGATGCATACATGGTTTCCCACATATTAGCAATAAGCTGCTGCAGGTTGGGGTAATCGGGTGTAATGTCCGGACAAACTTCCCGAAGCACAGGTGCTCCGTAGGCTACGATTGGTAAAATCATTGTTATACTGAATCTGTTGGAAAATGCAAATTTAAGAAATTCCTGTAAGCCGTCAACCGTTGAACTGGAGGTACTCCTGCAGGATAATGGTAGCGCTTATTTCATCGACCAGTCCCTTTTGTTGCCGGTCCTTCTTCTTCAGCCCACTGTCCAGCATGCTCTGAAAGGCCATTTTGGAGGTAAAACGCTCGTCTACCTGCTTCACCGGCATTTCAGGGAAATGCTTTCCGAGGATGCGGATGCACTCTTTTACCAGCGCCGTGGCATCAGTAGCTGAGCCATCCAGGTTACGGGGCATACCGATCAGGATGAGTTCCACCGCTTCCGCCGCGAAATATTTCTTCAAAAACGGGATCAGTTCATGCGAGGGCACCGTGCCCAATCCGCTGGCAATCATCTTCAAAGGGTCAGTCACCGCCAGACCTGTTCTCTTCTTGCCATAATCTATGGCCATTATTCTCGGCATTCGTCAGTTTTTGAAAATGAACATATCTGCGATGGCAAACACGGCGTACACCACACTCGCAATACCATTTGTAGTCATAAATGCGATATTGACCTTCGACAAGTCGTCAGGCTTTACAAGGCGGTGCTGCATGATAAGCATACCGATAAACACGGCTGCCCCTATCCAGTACATCCAGTGAAAGCCGCCCATAAGCCCGATAGCTATCGCCAGGCCTGCAGTAATCACATGCAGTACTTCCGAGAACCGGAGCGCTCCTGCCTTACCAAGCCAGGCTGGAATGCTGTGCAACTCCTGGGAACGGTCGAAATCTTCGTCCTGCAGACTATATATAATGTCGAAACCACCCACCCAGCAAAGCACCATCACACTCAGCAAAACCGGCAGCAGGCTGAAATAGCCCGTTACGGCCAGGAAGGCCCCGATTGGCGCCAGCGACAGGCCCACGCCCAGTACGAGATGGCACAATGCCGTAAAACGCTTCATATAACTATAACCCAGCACAACTATCAGTGCAACGGGCGACAGGAAAAAGCAAAGGGGATTGATAAACCAGGTGGTGCCCATGAACAGGATCACATTACCGATCACGAAATACAGGGCGTTGGAGGCACTGATGATACCCGCGGGGATCTCACGTTTGGCTGTGCGGGGGTTACGCCGGTCGATTTCCGCATCCAGCCAGCGGTTAAATGCCATGGCCGCACTCCGTGCAAACACCATGCACAGCACTACCAGCAATAATAGTTTAAAGCTGAAAGGCTCACCAGCCCAGGTCACTGCGAGGAAAAAGCCGGTCAATGCGAACGGCATGGCGAAAATGGTGTGACTGAACTTTACGAGCGACAGATAATTCCGGATTGTGTCTGATGCCATGGGCTATTTATCTTTTGTCAGTTTACAATACAGGTCCCAGATCACGATCCCCGTGCTTACGGAGATGTTGAGGGAATGCTTCATCCCCAGCTGGGGTATTTCGATACAGCCATCTGCCAGCTGCATCACGGCAGCGTCTACGCCGGATACTTCATTACCGAAGACCAGCGCAAGGGGCTTCCCGGCTTCGGGCTGAAAATTGTTCAGCATTACGCTGCTGGCAGCCTGCTCTATGGCGATAATAGCGAACCCTTCCGCCCGGAGAGCTTCTACCGCCTCTACGGTAGTCGGGAAATACTGCCATTCCACGGAATCGGTAGCACCGAGGGCTGTTTTCTGGATATCCCGGTGTGGAGGCACGGGGGTATAACCACATAAAACAATGCCCTGGAGCAGGAATGCGTCGGCCGTACGGAACACAGAACCCACGTTGTGCATGCTGCGGACGTTATCCATCACTACCACCAGCGGTGTTTTGTCCGCCGCCTTGAATTCTGCTACTGATTTCCGGCCCAGTTCATCCATTTGTAACTTCCGCATGACGCAAAGATACTTTAAGGGGGCATATTGCCCTCATTTTTTCCACCTTCCATCCGCCTTAGCGCCCGGCTCACTATATTTGCCGCATGGCTAAAAGCAAATCGGAAGAAACTCCCCTGATGATGCAGCACAAATCCATCAAAACACGGTATCCGGATGCCGTGCTGCTTTTCAGGGTAGGAGATTTTTATGAAACGTTTAATGAAGACGCGGTAATCGCATCTAAAGTCCTCGGAATCGTACTCACCAAAAGAGCCAATGGCTCTGCCACGTTTGTGGACCTGGCGGGCTTCCCGCACCATTCGCTGGACACCTACCTCCATAAACTCGTGAAAGCCGGGCACCGTGTGGCCGTGTGCGACCAGCTGGAAGACCCTAAAATGGTAAAAGGCATCGTTAAGCGCGGGGTAACCGAAATGGTGACGCCCGGTGTGGCAGTCAATGATAAACTGCTTGAAAACAGCCAGAACAACTTCCTCGCAGCCGTACACTTCGGGGGCGATGTAACAGGCGTAGCCTTCCTCGACATCTCCACCGGCGAGTTCTACATCGCCCAGGGCAGCATTGAATATATCGATAAACTCCTTCAATCCTTCCGCCCTGCCGAAGTCATCTTCGCACGGCAGCAACAAAAGCATTTCCGCCAAACCTTCGGATCGAGGTTCTACACCTATAACCTCGATGAGTGGATATTTACCGGTACCTATGCCCGCGAGATCCTCCTGAAACATTTCGAGACGCACAACCTGAAAGGGTTCGGCGTGGAGGAAATGAACGAGGCCATCATCGCCGCAGGTGCCACCATGCATTATCTCAAAGACACCGAGCATCCGAATCTGCAGCATATCACCAGTCTCCAGCGCATTGATCAGGACGATTTCCTGTGGATGGACCGATTCACCATCCGCAACCTCGAACTGCTCCAAAGTACTGTGGAACAGGGTAAAACGCTCATCGGCACCCTCGACCATACGCTGACCCCTATGGGTGCCCGCCTGCTCAAACGCTGGATCGTGTTCCCCCTCAGGGATATTCAAAAAATCAATGAAAGGCTCGACGCGGTGGAAACCCTCATCCGCGAAACAGAACTCACCAGTAAGCTCCAGCAACACCTTCGCAATGTAGGCGACCTGGAAAGGCTCGTATCTAAAATCCCCCTGCGGAAAATCAATCCGCGTGAAGTGATGCAGCTGGCTAAGGCGCTTACGGAAGTAGAAACCGTTTCAGCCCTCCTTTCCGATACCACTGACCCATTGCTGCGGCAGCTGCAGGAGCAGCTCGACCCCTGCAGGCCTATCCTTGACAGGATCCTGCAACAGGTGGCCGACAATCCCCCCGTACTCGCCAACAAAGGCGGCGTTATCCGGGAAGGGGTAGATGCTACACTGGACGACCTCAGGGCAATTGCTTCCAGCGGCAAGGAATACCTGCTCCGCATCCAGCAGGCAGAATCGGAAGCCACCGGCATACCCTCACTCAAAGTGGCCTTCAACAATGTGTTTGGTTACTACCTTGAAGTTACCAACACGCATAAGAACAAAGTTCCAGAAACCTGGATACGCAAGCAAACCCTCGCCAACGCCGAGCGTTACATTACACCCGAACTGAAGGAATACGAAGAGAAAATCATCGGTGCGGAAGACAAGATCATGGCGCTCGAAATACAACTGTACGACGCGCTGATCCTCGAACTGCAGGAGTACATCGTACCCGTACAGCGCAACGCACAGGCGCTCGCCCGCATCGACTGCCTCCTGTGTTTCGCTCACAATGCTTTGCAGTTCAAATATCGCCGGCCTGTGGTGAACGACAGCTATCATATCGATATCAAAGAAGGCCGCCATCCGGTTATTGAACAGGGGCTGCCCCCGGGAGACAGCTATGTCAACAACGATATTCTGCTCGATCACGAGGGGCAACAGGTTATCATCCTTACCGGGCCCAACATGTCGGGTAAATCGGCCCTGTTGCGCCAAACGGCGCTCATCACCCTCATGGCGCACATAGGCAGCTTTGTACCCGCCAGTGCAGCGGAGATCGGGCTTACAGATAAGATATTCACCCGGGTGGGTGCCAGTGATAACCTGAGTGGTGGTGAATCAACCTTTATGGTGGAAATGAACGAAACCGCCAGTATCATCAACAACATTTCCCCGCGCAGCCTTATCATCCTCGACGAAATCGGGCGGGGCACCAGTACCTATGACGGTATCTCTATTGCCTGGAGTATTGTGGAATATCTCCATGATATGACGGAACACCGGCCTAAAACCCTCTTCGCCACACACTACCATGAACTCAACGAGCTGGAGAACACCCACTCCCGCGTGAAGAATTTCCATATCACGAACAAGGAAGTAGGTAACAAGATCATCTTTCTCCGCAAGCTTGCACCCGGCGGCAGCCGTCACAGTTTCGGTATTCATGTGGCCAAGATCGCAGGTATGCCTCCCTTGCTCATTAAACGGGCCAATGAGATCCTTTCCCAGCTGGAAAGCCAGCACATCGAAGCACCCATGGAACAGATCGCCGCGCCGGTACAGAAAGTGCAGCTCAGCATCTTCGACAGCCATAGTGATACCTTCCAGGCTATCCGCGATAAACTCACTGAAGTAGACATCAACCGCCTCACACCCGTGCAGGCTCTGATGAAACTGAGCGAGATCAAGGATCTGCTGCAATAATATTTTCCGTTTTTACGCATAATGGGGCGACTAAAAAGTTAAAATCTTCATTAGTCGTCCCTTATTTTTTGAATATCTGTTTAGATATGGTTTTATTCAAATCATTTTTGAGCAGTATCTAAAAATAGTTACTGCCTTTACTTTTAAAAAGCAGGGGCCGACTAAAAAAGCCGGCCCCTGCATGCAGTGTTTACAATTCACTTATCTTATTCGTAATTATAATTATCCCAATAGGGGTTTACGCCTCTCAATGCGGCAGGTACCCAGAATATCGGTGTTGTGAAGTTGTCCTGGTTCTTGACAGTAGCATAGTTATCAGGATTTGTCTGCTGTTCAGCAGTAGGATATCTCAAACGTTCCGGGAGCGGCTTCATCGCTTTAGCATTGAAGGTCATAGGCTCCAGTTTGGGATGCCGGGTCCTTCTTAATTCCGCCCATAATTCGTAAGGGCACATCAGGTTCAGGTGAATGTATTTCTGCTGCATCAGCAATTCCATCTTATCCTCGACGCTCCCTCTGCTGTTGAACCTTATGGCAATTGAATCTGCATAGGTGGTAATAACAGCCGTTGAAGGTTTAATAGGATGCATCAGGGAGTCGATGGGTTGAGTTGTCGGCACGCTACGGTCAGGATAGGGGCTATTCTGATTGAGCGTGTACCAGAAATTCGTGGAGTTTTTGATCGCATCTTTGATATGATCTGCAGCCGTTTTGCCGGTTGTGCCGAGATTCTTGAGTGCAACCTCCGCCAACAGCAGATCTGTTTCAGCCATCGACATCATATACACCGGAAATTTCTCGTTACGGGCAAACGTTCCAAGGTGATACATGGAGCGGGAGTTTTGTTTCAAGTGCTCGCTCAGGGCACCATATGGGCCACCTGTATAATATCTTTCGCCAGCGACATAGGCGGCTTTCTGGCCGTCAGCATTCATATTTACACCACGATAATCACCTGCAGCCGGAAGGGTATCATATTGGCTGAACTTGGTAGGCATAGCCAGCACTGGTAGCCGCGGATCATCAATTCCAGGTTCATAAACAGTCTTGTTCCGGTTCATTCTCCTTATAATAATGTCGGGGATAAATGTGGCAGGCCAAGCTTCGCCGATACCACGGATCCATTCACCGCCACCATTGGCCATCAAAGCATAGGGCATGGCCCATACCTGGTCCCTTGTGGGAAAATTATTCTTGGAAAGCACATCCTGGATATGCGATTTGGCAAACACTTCTTCCACACCAGAAATTCTAACTGCAAATTTCAGCCTGATGGCATTTATATACTGCACCCATGCGTTTATATCGCCACGGAACGCAATATCCTGCGTGTTGAAAACTGCTTTGGCCGATGTAGACATTTTGCTATACTCGCCTGGCAGATCGTTGGCTATTTTTTTCAGCTCATCCAAAACGCTTTTATAGATTTCCTTCGGGTCGTCGTATTTAGGGAAAAACAACCTGTCTTTGCCCTTAAAAGCCTCAGAGTAGGGAATACCATTATAAAAGTCAACCGCCAGCAATGCTGCATAATCTTTCATCACAGTTGTAAGCGAGTAGTATATCTTGTTGTCATCCAGCTCGGAGCCTGATACCATTGCTATATTGTCCTTAATAACGGCCCAGGCATTCACACTACCGTAAAAGGCACCCAGCCTGTTCTGCCAAAGCTGGTTCTCAGAGCCAAAAGCCGTAGTACCGGTAAGGTCGTCAAAAGTCGAAAACCATGCGTACCGGTCGGTAATATACCGCTGAGATATTTGTGAATAACTGGCAACCCCCATCGAACCGGTACCCGCCATATCCCACCACCATTCGCCATAGTCCTGAACATATAGCTTCCAGGAATAGAGCGTTTTGGTAAACATCCCGGCAAACAGGTTGCCGGTCTTGTCATAATTTTCCGGGTTGGGGAATTCTTTTTCAAGCGACTTCTTGCACGACGAAAGCGCTACTGAAAAAACAATTAACCCTATGAGTATCTTTTTCATGATTTTTTCTTTTGAAGCTTTTAGAAACTAACATTTACACCAAAACTGAAAGACCTGATAGAGGGATAGAATGAATTTTCAATATATCCCTGGGCACCCAATGCGCCTTCCGGGTCAACGTTGGGCAAGGTCTTATACAAATAACCCAGGTTTCTTGCAGCGGCAGTTAATGAAAGCTTCTGCAATTTCAACATATTCGAAACCTTCTTGGGCAGGCTGTACTCAAGTGAAATCTCACGCAGTTTGATATAATCGTTTTTGAACAAACGGTCCGGAGGCCAGGAAGTGCCAAGGTCATTGATATAGGTCTGATAGTATGACGGAGCGCTAATGATAACATCGTTCTTTACATAGCTGACTGTGCCACCTGAACTCACTTCTTTCATGCCATCAAGCACGATACCATCGTGGTAAACAATACCGTCCCGTGCAGTTCCGGGAGCCGGCTTACTGTGTTCCCATTTTACCGGAGCGCCCGAAGTATTATCTATGTAATAGGCCAACCCACCGGATGCTTCATCCCTGCCCTGAAGCGAAGCTTTGATCACACCTGTTCCCATGAGGTAGTTATTGGTGTAAGAGAAGATGGTGCCACCAAATTTGTAATCAATGCCAATATGAAAATTGAAGCCTTTAAAGGAGAAGTCGCTGTACAAACCACCAAATACGCTGGGGTTAACGTTTCTACCGGTATTGGTAACCTGGTCGCTCAGCGCATACAAACCATTGGGGCCAACGATCTTGTTGCCATCGGGTGTGCGCTTGTAGTCATACGCGCGAATTTCCCCGATGCGCTCTCCTTCTTTTGCCCAAACCTGGAAGCCGGAGTTGCCATCAATATATTTTTGGGTAATACCGGGATACAGCTTCTTGACTTTAGAAAACTGGTTAGCTGCTGTAAAAGTCAAATCCCAACGGTATTTCGAGGTAGCCAGCGGCGCTCCTTTGATCAACAGCTCCAGGCCCCAGTTTTTCACGTTACCGGTATTGATTTTTGCTGCAGTGTAGCCAGTTGCCGGTGTAATCGGCTGTTGTACGATCTGGTCGTAAACATTGTTGGTATAGAAAGAGAAGTCGATCTCAACCCTGCTTCTTTCAAACCACCTTGTATTAAAGCCCATTTCAAATTCACGCTTCCGGAAAGGTTTTAAAGGCTCCAGGAAAAGTGCTGAAGGGGGTGTAACGGTTGTAGGTCCATACGAATAAGGCAGTTGACCAACACTGTAAGCGTCGTTGGCAAAATACCTGTCGCCAACAGCAGTTGTAGGTCCACCACCTACGTCAGCCCAAGCGAAGCGGAGCTTACCATATTGCAGGTAGGGAACTTTAATGTCGTTGGAGAAATTATAGGTGAGCGATACGCCCGGGTAGAAATAAGAGTAGTTGGGGGCCTGCAGCGTGGAGTTCCAGTCGTTCCTTGCCTGCAATTCCAGGTAGAATGTTTCTCTCCAGGAAAGCGTGGCAGAGCCTAATGCGCTATACAGCGCGTCCGATCCCCTTCTCAAGCCGGTAACCTTGCCCCTGTCGCCAGAGGTAGGCCAGAACCTTGTATCCGCGTTCCCAAGCGAAAACCAGTCAGGGAAAATCAAGCCCATGTCGCCTGTGGATGAGTACATATTGTTCTCAGACACTTTTTGATAAGCACCGCCACCGAAAGCGAAGAAACTGAAATCGCGGCTGAAGTCTTTTTCATACTTCAACAAGGCCTGGTAATTCTGTACAGTCATGTTGCGTTTGGTCCAGCTGTACTTACCACCTACTCTAACTGGTGCCAAGCGGATGATTTTATTCTCGGTAATGAAATCTGTATTGGTATAATCCAATGAAGCTTGCGCAATCATGGATATATTTTTTGTAAACTGGAGTGTAGACCTGATAGAGCTTACCAGGTGCAACTTTTTGTCCTGGTCTTGATTATCGTTTTGTTCCCACATGATCCCTGCAACTGCGTTAGGCCAGTAACCGGGGCTGGAACCGGAAAGTCCCCAAGGTTCCAGGTCTCTTCTAAAGCCTTCCGCGTCGTGGTAGAACGATTTCATCCAATTGTAATCATAGTCCCTGTTCAGGCCCGTTGCCACAAACTGCTGAATATTGGGGCGGCGGTTTTTCGTTTGCACGCTGTACAGGTTATTTACAAATTCAAATGTTGCGAACGGCGAAACCTTGAAATTACCGTTGAAACTGAAGGTATTGTTCTTTTGAGTAAACCCGGGAATTACGTCTTCATATGTATTGCGGGTGAAGGATGCCCTCACGCTCCCTAAAGTACCGCCGCCCGAAACAGCAACGTTTGTGCGGTTAGACAATGCGGTATTAAAGAAGTCGATAAAGTTATTGGGATATGCTTTATAAGGGCCCATTGTGCTGTCATAAAGCATCACATTGCTGTTATCGAACCTGGGTCCAAAGCTGAAGCGGCTCAGCGGGAGTTTCCGGGTATTTACCCCGCCAATCAGCGCGTATTGGGTATCGCGAACTGAGGCTCCCGATCCGAACTCATTTTGAAAATCAATGAACGTAAATGGCTTGTCAACTGTTACCTGATGAGAGATTTGTATGCCAAGTCCTCTTGTCTGTTTTCCACTTTTTGTAGTGATCAGAACTACGCCATTGAGCGCCTGGCTGCCATATAGCACAGTAGCTTTTGCACCCTTCAGGATTTCAATAGATTCAATATCGTCCGAGTTGATGTCATTTACGCCAGACCCATAGTCAAAAGAGTTTAGCGGATCATATCCCCTGCTTTCCATTGAAGTTTTTTCATCATACAGCGGTACACCATCTACTACAAACAACGGCCTTGTATTCGTATTTGATTCAAGACCGGCAGCGCCCCGGATACGCACGTTTACACCTCCTGTGGGACCGGACGAAGAAATGTTGATGCCAACACCCGCCGCCTTACCATACAGGGCGAGGAAGGGGTTAAGGGTTGCCCCGGCTTTCATCAGGTCTTCCCCTTTAATCGTTGAGATAGCATATCCAACGGCCTTTCTTTCCCTTTTAATGCCGAGGGCGGTTACTACCACATCATCCAGTCCAAGCGCACTCGTTTCCAATACGATTTTAAGGTCGTTACTCTGGCCAATCGTAATCTCCTGACTTTTGAAGCCAATAGAGCTAAAAACCAATATGGCATTGGGTTGATCAGTCGTAACGCTGAATTTCCCATTTACGTCGGTAGCACCACCAGTGGAAGTACCTTTAATGAGAATTGTGACCCCAGGCACAGGTTCTCCTTGCACATCGGTTACCGTTCCCGAGATAGTTCGTTTTTGCTGAGCCATCGCAATGCCCACCCAAAAACAAAATAACAGGATCATTGAGATCCGCCGTTTTGCATCTTTCATGTTGCAGTTGTTTTAGATTTGAAAGTTTAATAGCGATTTGTCTATTTTTGGTTGATTATCAATACATCGAAGCCCATCCGGGCTGTTCCCTTTCAAACTGATCCAAGGTTGTATCAGTCATTTGTTCACTGTCTATATTTGATTGATTAATACTGCGTAAAAGGATTTAACCGGGCAGAATTTATTCAGCCGATTGCTTCATGTAAGATGATGCATACTTGTTCACTGTCAATATTTGATTGATTATTAATACATTGAAGCATTTGGCAGGCCATGCTTGTTCACCTGAATACGATCATGCCCATGAAACCAACCTCTGTTACTGTCTGTATTTAGTTGCCTAGTACTGCTTCAAAGCCCATTCTGCGGACCTGCTCTGTTCACTGATTCTGGTTGTATAGGGGCGCCAAATCTGCCTGTTGTCAATTGTTCATCGATATTTGGTTGTCTATTTCAGCATCAAAGCCCATTCCGCGGGCCTGCTCTGTTCACTGATTCTGGTTGTAAAGGGGCGCCAACTGCCTGTTGTCAATTGTTCACCTTAATTTAGTTGCCTCTCAAAGCCCTTTCCCGGGCCTACTCTGTTCACTGATTCTGGTTGTATAAAAGATGTCAATACTAATTGTCCACAATTTATAATTATTTGGCTGATTATTACTTCATCGAAGCCCTGCAATATTCTTTCTCACTTAATTATGTTCGCGAATGATTATGCCAACACACGAATTACCTTATTTTTTACCGGTTGCCTGTCATAATTTTCAATAACCAATGCGGCTGCACCGATTAGCTCTGCGCGATCATTGAATGTAGATACTGCCAATTCCGACTTGGATGCCAACCGGGGTATACAATAGTGGTTTATTGCCTGCTGTACCGGCGCCAGCCATAATCTGCCTGCGGAAGCACCCCGGCCGCTCAGGACAATCAATTCAGGGTTCAGCACATGTATCAGGATGGCAATCCCCCTTCCAATGTTATAGGCAGCTTCCGAGAGCAGTTCTACAGCGAACGTGTCGCCGTGCGTGGCTGCTTTAAGAATTGTATCACAGGCCTCCTCAATATCTTCAGGCATTTCTTCAATGGTTGAAACCCGCCCGCTTTTCAATCCTTCCACGGCCTTTTCAATTACTACCAGCATGGATGCTTCGGTTTCAAGGCAACCACTTTTCCCGCAGCCGCACAATTTGTTATTTACGAAGAGCGGGATATGGCTGAACTCCCCGGCAAACCCTGTGCAGCCACGAAACAATACACCATTCAAAATAAGTCCCAGTCCTACGCCCCAGTTGATATTAATGACCATTACATCATTCCGGCCACGGGCCGCGCCCAACCGGAATTCTGCAAGAGCGATCAGGCTGGAGTCATTGTCTATATGAACCGGTATGCCAACCCGGTTCTCCAAAAAATCAACGATGCTCGTCTGGGTTTCAAGGAAAGAATAGTTGACCCCTTTGGAGACATCCACAAAACCAGGCATACCAATGCCTATACCAATAATTTTATCGCGGGCTATTGTTGTTTTATCGATGAACCGGTTCAGCTGATTAGCCAAAACTTCCAACGCACCCGGGTTCTTTGGCAAGGGAAGTCCGATTTTTTCGGTGCAGATAATATCACAATTCTGCATATCAATGACTGCCATGCGGGTAACCAACTGGTCCATTGCCACCGAAACCACATACATCTTACCCGGCTTTAGGGCATATACCTGAGGACGCCTGCCCCCGGAAGAAGGTGCATACCCCTTTTCTTCGACAAGGCCCTCTGAAACCAGTTCACCTAAAATACGGACTGTCAAGGGCATGCTTTTTTCAATCCGTGAACTGATCTCTGTACCAGACAACGCATTTCCGAAGCAGAGCTCCTTTAAAATTTTCTGTTTGTACAGGTCAGTTTTGCTAAGCATCAGTTTAAAGGTAAAAAGAAATTGAATAAATAACAATAGTGTAAACAAGAATCACAGAAGTTGATACTACTTTCTAAAAATATAGCATTAGTGTATCTAGAAAAGAATAAATCACGTACACTTCAGTATTTTTAATTACAAAGCATTGTTCCTGAAGTTTCTAATGGAAAAGGTTAACGGCCAAATCGTCTGTGCCCAGGATAACCTGAATGTCGTCAGGCATTATTCAGAATTTTATTACCTCGATAAAATCAAAAGGGGCTGACCATTAAATATGGTCAGCCCCTTTTGATACGGACATCTGATGGAGAATTGTTATTTACACGGTTCTCCAGGCTTTCATTTTACTTTTAGTCCTCCGTTTTTGATCTTTGTTAACTGAGGCTATTTTTTATCCCACCAAACGCGGCCGGTGATATCATCTACCGAGTTGCCGTATTCACCGGACTTCAACATATCGGCAATCGCAGCATCGCGGTTGGCCTGGTTAAAGTTGGTGGTAGGCAACGGCCAGCGGCGCGGTGTTTCCATACGGAAACCACCTACCATAAAGTCAGTGCGGTTCAGGATACCTCCTACTTTAGGATAACCGAGCAGCTTAAAGTAACCCCATGATTCCCAGGGAGATTTGAAGCTGTTCAGATATTGCTGGATACCGATCTTCTCGAGTTTCTCGTCGTTAGAACCGGTAAATGCAATAGCCGGGCGAGCCAGATATGCCGCGATAGCTGCATCAGAAGGGGCCACGTAATCAACGATCTTGGCCAGGTTAGCCATAGCGTCGTAGCTCTTCACAGAGGCAGTCACCCCATTATCATACCAGGTTTTGGCGTCCTGGGTGATGATACCTTTCACGGCTAGTTCAGACATGATGAAGCAAACTTCAGCATAAGAAATGAACGGCTGCGTGTATTGGCCATTACCATTACCGTCGGAACCGAGGTCGAACAGGCGGTTCTGGAACTGGGAAAGCGTATCCACATTCACGGTTACTTTCTTGCCTCCTTCGGTGATTTCGTAGGCTTTCACACCGAAAAGCTGGGCATATTCAGGACGGTTGCGATCATCCGGGCTTTCAGGCAAACCAACGTACTGACGCGGATTGTATACAGCAGTAGCCGGGAATGCACCACCCGTTTTCAGGCGGTTGAAGGTAGCTTCGGTGAATTCGTTCTTTTTAAAGAACAGTGCAAGACGGGGATCCTGTGTATCGAACATGAAATCTATCAGCTTCCTGCTGCCACGGGTAGCAGCACCCTGAGCGTTCCAGTTACCACCACGGGCAAAGTCGTTGCTGGAAACGAATTTCCATTCGTCAGCACTGCTGCCGAACACACCAGCCGGGCTGGCCATTACTTCCGCAACGATGGCTTTCAGTTTTTCGGGATTGCGTTTGGAGAGGCGCATGGCGATCTTGAGGCGGAGCATGTTGGCTGCTTTTGCCCATTTCTTCACATCACCATTATAGAACACGTCCGTAGATGCGTTGTAAGTTTCAAACGAACCGGTAGCAGTCAGTGCAGCGATAGCGGCTTTCAGCTCATCATCGAACACATTGAACAGGGTTTCCTGCGAATCGTATTTCGGGAGCATAATTTCCTCAGAACGGGCGGTAAGCGCCTGCGTATAAGGAATGCTGCCGTTTACGTCAGATACACGGAACCCAGCGTATACTTTGTGGATTTTTGCGATAGCGGCTATCTGCGACCAGCGGGTCTTTTCCTCACCCTGGAAATTGTTCACGATACGCTCGATCTCAACGAGGTTGCGGCCAATGCTGGTGTAAAATGCATGGTAATATTCGTTTACACGCGGGTTGGAGAACATGCCGGAGTTATTGCCTTCGGCATAGCTCACGGTATACTGCATGTAACGCATGAGGAACTGGTAGTGTTCGTAGAACCAGTCGAAATCACGATCCACCATCGCTTTTTGCGAAGTGGTCAGCAGCATGGACGCAACGATGTCTTTGCTGATGTTTGGATTGGTATTGGTATCTGTAAAGTCTTTGGTACAGGCGGTCGCGAAAGTAGCCAGCGCCAGGGTGCCAATGCCTAATTTATGCAAACTTTTCATTGTTAACTTTTTTGTTGATTAGAACCCAAGTTGAATAGTGGCAGCCATGTTGCGAACAAACGGAGTGCCGCCGTACTCAGAGAATGCGGAAGTAGCGTTGTTACGGATGCTTTCCGGATTGATATTATCGGGCAGCTTGTTATACAGGTAAGCCAGGTTGCGGCCTACCAGCATTACGCGCACCTTGTTCAGCTTCAGGCGCTCTGCGAATTTAGCTGGCATGGTATAACCGATAGATACTTCGCGGAGTGAAACATAAGATGCATCAAATACGGAAGCCTCGCGGATACCAATACCCCAGTCGCCCACCATGCTGTAATACTCATAAGGGCTCAGCGGAGATACATAACCTTTGTCGTAAGCATCACGGTAGCTCATACCACCCAGGTCCACATCATTGCCATTCACTTTCACTTTATATCCATCTTCAAACACACCATTGGGGATCATACCGTCGTTACGGCTACGGCCTTTGGAATCAGTCCAGGCCAGACCACCGTGCTCTGCATCGCGGCCTTCGATTGTGGAAGCCACTGTACCGCGGCCGGTACCGTATTGGTGAGAAGCGGAGAAGATATCGCCACCGATTTTAGCCTGTACGAGGAAGCCGAGGCTCCAGTTCTTGTATTGGAAGTTGTTGCTCAGACCGAGGTTGAAATCAGGTGTGATGTTACCTACCACTGCGTTGCCACGTTTGAATTTGTAGCGAACATCGGAGTTGTTGGGAGAGATCGTAGGCAAACCGTTTGATTTACCATTAGCACCATAATACGGCGTATAACCGTAGGGAGTTACGAGTGCACCATAAGCGGAACCTACCTGTGCAACTACGTTCACATCCTGATCGCTACCGAGGATGTATTCTTTTACACCCGGGTACAGATCAATGATTTTATTGGTATTACGGCTTCCGTTGAGGGTTACATCCCACTGGAAGTTTTTATTGTCGATCGCACGGCCATTGATGGCGATCTCAATACCCTTGTTCTGCATTTTACCCGCGTTGATAAAACGTCTGTCAACACCGGATTCTTTTGCAACGGCGAGTTCGAGGATCTGGTCGCGCACATTAGTCAGGTACCAGGCCGCATCGATACCAACGCGGTTGTTGAAGAAACGAACGTCCGCACCTACTTCCACAGAGCTGGCCATGGAGGGAACGAGGTTACGGTTTGGCAGCGTGCCGGGCTGGTAGATGCCGGTCAGCGGGGGCTGGCCGGGGGCACCGTTCCAGTTGGTATTTTCAGCGATGTAGCCTTCGTTGTTAGCCCAGGGCGCCATGTCTTTACCCACCAGCGCGTAAGAAGCACGGAGCTTACCATACGTCAGCCAGGAAGGGATGCTGGATTTGAATGATTCCGTAAACTCCCATGCACCGCTCACTGAGGGGTAGAAATAAGAAGGCGTTCCGGAACCGTCCATATAAACCAGGGCAGACGACCAGTCGTTACGGCCGGTCACATCCAGGAAGAATGCATTCTTATAGGTGAAGCTCGCTGCAAAAAACAGAGAGTTGATGTAACGGGGAGCCAGTTGAGTGGCATTGATAGATACCGGGCTCACGCTGTTGGAGAGCGAGAACATGCCGGGGATGCGAAGACCACCGTTAGTGTTGGAGCTCCAGGAAGTGCCGATATCAGAACGCCACATTTCACCACCCAGGTTCACTGCCATGGTGAAGTCTTCATTGATTTTCGGTGTGATCATGGCGATACCTGTAAGGGTATACTGGTTTTTGTTCTGACCCGCGAGGCTGAAGTAACCGCGGGAACCGGAGTATTTAGGACCCCAGCCCAGCTGGCGGCGGTCATCGTCACGGCCTTCGTTGGAGAAGTTACCACGTGCAACGAGTTTCAGCCAGTCGGTTACAGTACCGGTGAGGGAGAGGTTACCCATGAACAGGCGTTCTTTACGGGTCCAGTCGTCGTGTTCGAGGGAGAACCAGTAGTCAGCACCGGGGTATTGACCCAGGTAGCTGTTCAGGTCGCCGGAACCGGGGTTCGGGCCCATGTAACGTGCCTGCCAGTAACCGGGATCATAGTTACGCGGGAAAATGTAGATCCATTTACGGCCTACGTTTTCGTTGGTATAATCACCACCCTGACGGGTAGGGTTGCTGGATTTGGAAGTGGAATACGTTGCACCGGCTTCTGCAGTCAGTCGTTTGGAGAGCTGTGCAGAAGCTTTGAGGGCGAATACATCTCTGTTAAAGCCGTTGTTAGGCATTACGCTGTTGTTATCGAGGTGGGAATAAGAAAAGCGGAAGTTTGCTTTTTCGTTACCACCTTCAACAGCAACGTTAGTATTGAAGTATTTACCGGTCTGGTATGTGTTTTTCCAGTTGTTAGGCAGGGAAGCGAAAGGCACGAGGTCACCGTTGATAATGCGTGCCATGCTGCCGTCCATTTTAGGACCGAAGCTGAATGCGCCAGCCCACTCCACAACATTTTCTCCATTACCGTTTTTGTTGAAGAACGGGTTGTAACCAGCACCATAGCTGTTTTGCAGCGCGATAGGGGTACGGTAAACCTGTTCGAACTGAACGGTTTGGCTGAAGTCAACACCGAGGCCTTTGCGGGAAATACCTTTCTTGGTGGTGATGATGATAGCACCGTTGATAGCACGGGAACCATAGAGTGCTGTAGCAGCTGCGCCTTTCAGTACGGTCACGGTTTCGAAGTCGTCAGGGTTGAGGTTCTTCAGAACGTTACCGAAGTTTACCGCGTTGTCAGACACTTCGTTCTCGAAGATGGTACCATCTACCACGAAGATAGGCTGGTCCTTATTATCGAGGGATTTAGCGCCACGGAGAACGATACGGCTGGCAGATTGCGGGCCGCCTGCAGCTCCGGAAATTTCCACACCGGCAACTTTACCCTGGAGGGCGGCAACCGGGTTAATGGAGTTGGTTTTAGCGATTTCACCACCTTTCAGTTCGGTGATGGCGTAACCGAGTTTACGCTGTTCGCGTTTGAAGCCCATGGCGGTAACCACAACTTCGTTGAGGCTGCGCTGATCGTCTTTCATAACAATGTTAAACGACGAAGCGGAGGCGGACACTTCCTGACTGGAGTAACCCATGAATGTGAATACCAGCGTGGCAGAGGGATCGACGTTGATCTTGAAAGACCCGTCGCCGGAAGTAACGGTACCATTGGGAGTACCTTTCTCCAGGATGGTTACACCGGGGAGCGGTGTGCCGGCAGCATCTTTGACCGAGCCGGAAACTGCTTTCTTTTGCTGCGCCCAGGCTTGTGGGGCGAAGCAGCATAACAGCAACGTGGCAAGCAGAAGAATTCTTCGCATAGCTTCCTTAGATTTTAATTTGAGTGATACGTGAATGAGAAAACATGAAATATGAAAAAATAGATATCCCTTATCGACTGATCGATGCCTGCGGAAGGGTTAGCATAAAGCTTTCCCATAGCGCATGACAAGCGGTCATGGCAATACAGTTCCATCCGGCGTGGAAAGCCGGTCTACATACTGTTAATTATGCGGCTGATAATAATGGGAGGGTGTTGGCTTCCTGGTAAATTGGCTAGTCAGCTTGGTTAACCCTGTTCACTGTTCAATAATTAATAAATCGTTTTAGCATAATGGTTCCGAAAAAACCTGTGCTGCTACCTTCGCTCCTGCCCTTTTACTTTCCGCTGTTTCCTTTACCAGTAAAACGTTTTAGCATTCAACTAATAAAAAAAACCTGTGGCAAGTCAGGGGCACTTTTCATTTTCACGCACAAGTTTGGGTTCGACTATACGAACGGATGCAACTTAATTAAAGTTGCCGTACAACCAAAAGAAAAATTAACTTTTTTTTGACGTGGTGTTAAGATTGCCTTAATACTATAGAAAATATCATTACTATCCGTCAAAATGATATCAATAACCTTTGTACCCGTGGCCAACCGTTAACGCATCCTGATTCCGGACATTTTCGCATCAACCCGCCCTGAAACAAGGCTCTTCACCTGTTTCCTCCAAATATGATCAGATCATGGGCCTAAGCATCCCCTCCTCTTCCGGATATAGCGTAGACGCCGGGGCCGGCATAAAAAAGCGCAGCGAAATTTACTTCGCTGCGCTTTTAAATATTGTATATCCGCAAGATCAGACTGCTTCTGCCTTTGATCTTTTCCGGCAACTTTCCCGCTTAATAAGCGTGGCGGGTAAGACAACCTGGTTGATCTGGTGCTGATGCTGGTTTAATTCATTCATTAATACCTGCACCAGGTTATGTGCGATATCGTGGATAGGTTGCGCCACACAGGTAATACCCGGTGTATGCAGGCGGAAAAGATCGTGGTCATCGAAGCTGATGAGCGCCAGGTCTTCCCCGATCTTCATCCCCAGATCTTTGATAGATTCGATTCCATAGACTCCAAGGTAGTTCGTGGCAAAGAAGATGGCGTCGAGGCCGGGAACCCCTTTGATGAATTCCATGATCTGCTCCACGGATTCCTCTCTGGTCACAGAAAACGGGATTTTTTTAATGAGTTTCCGGGGGAAGGGCGCACGGTGCGCTTTCATTGCCGCGGTAAACCCGTTAACCCGCTCCTTCATCTGTATCTGTTCGGAAGTAGTGGTCACATACGCGATCTTCCGGTACCCCAGGTTCAGCAGGTATTCCGCTGCATCATAAGCACCCTGGAAGTTATTCACCATTACGTAATTGGTGGGTATCTGGGGGAGATAGCGGTCCATCAGTACCATTGGCTTCCGGCTATTTTTCAGGATCTCAATTTCCTTGTCGAGGTTTGGTGTTGGGGTGATGATATAACCATCTACCTGCCGGTATTCCAGCACTTCCAGCAGCCCGCGGGCTTTAACGAGATTATCTTCAGTGCTGCCATACAGGACCTTATATCCGAATTTATCCGCTTCTTCTTCCACAATTTTAGCAACGTTGGCGAAGAAGTGGTTGGCGATATCTTCTACGATAAGCCCGATGGTCTTGGTTTTGCCGGTACGAAGGCCGCGTGCGAGCTGGTTGGGCTTGTACTTGAGTTTAGCAGCCAGCTTCAGGATTTTCTTACTTACCTGCTCGCTGATCCTCTTTTCCCGGGCCTTGCCGTTCAGCACGAACGACACCGTAGTTGGCGATACGCCGGCCTGTTTGGCAATATCTTTAATGGAGATCCCCTTCATATTTGGTTGTTGCGAATGCGCTCAAACGATTTAGCAATGACAAATTACACAAATTCCTTCAAAACAAAAAAGTTCGGTGAAAATGAACTAGACTAGTATTTTTTTAACCTAAATTTCATAATTTGCCAGAATAGAAATTAAAATGGCAAAAAACCTTGCCTTCATTTTCACAGGACTTAATCATATAAGGAAGCAAATATGAAACCCATTCTCATTAAAGTGGGGGCCTTTGCCGACAATCAGATCACCATCATCGAGCGGTGCGATCCCTATTTCAACACACCTTTCCACTTCCACCCGGAATGCGAGCTGGTGTATGTAACCGAAAGTCAGGGGAAGCGCATCGTGGGAGACAGCATCGAAAGCTTCGACGTGGGCGATATGGTTTTCCTCGGTCCGAATATACCGCACGTTTGGTATAACGACGAGGCATACCACCGCAACGACGAGTCACTCAAAGCCCGTTCCGTCGTGATCTATTTTCCCAAAGACATCTTTGGCGACAAATTCTATGGCCTTCCGGAAACCAAAGCGCTTACCGACCTCTTCCACCGTGCACAGCGTGGTATGAAAATCATCGGCAGCACACAGGAAAAGCTTAAAGACGAGATCCTTGCCCTCCCCCGTAAAGAAGGTCTCGAACGGATCATTTCCCTGCTGGAAATCCTCAAAACACTTTCCGAGACGAAAGACTGCTACTATCTCGCATCCACCGGTTATTCGCATGCTTACAACGTGAAAGACAACCACAAGATCGACGAGGTGTTCAAGTATGTCATGAACAATTTCTCGAAAGAAATTTCCCTGCAGGATGTTGCCAGCATCACCAACCTTTCCCCCCAGTCGTTTTGCCGCTTCTTTAAGAACCGCACCAAAAAATCATTTGTGCAGTTCCTGAATGAGGTACGTATCGGCCATGCCTGTAAAAGGCTTACGGAGGAAGACTGGTCTATCGCCGAAATCGCCTACAGCTGCGGATTCAAGAACCTTTCCAATTTCAACCGCTTTTTCAAGGAAATCGTAGGTAAAACTCCTAAAGAGTACAAGAACGAACTACGTCTGAAAGAAGCACTCTGATCGCAATCTAAAAATTTACTATCCTTCCCTTACCTCCCTGCACATCCGCCCTTCCGGCGCGGCAGGAAGTTTATTGCCCGGTAAAAATCCCTCCAGCTAAACGTTTTAGTAATAAAAAAGGCCGGCCCAAATGGGCCGGCCGGTCATTCTTAAGATGAGCTATGTCTATTTATTGCTATGGCTTGTCCCACCAGAGGCGGGTGCCGCCGTTATCGGGGCCACCTAGTAAGGTTATGGCTTTCTGCACTCCTTTCGGGTTTGTTTCATACTCCGTATTCACGAAGTTGATACGGCGGATGAATTCCGTAGAGGAGATTTTGCCTCCGCTGTTGTTGATCATTACCGGGAAAAGCTTCGGGTAACCTGTACGGCGGAATTCCGCCCATGCCTCCTGCCCTTCCGGGAATAATGCGATCCATTTCTGGGTGATGATGCGCTCCAGGTTCTTCTCGTCTGTAGCCACATCATCCCACTTGATCGTGATTTTGCTCAGCAGGGGGTTACCCGCCGGGATGTTGTTAGCCGCGTTCTTCGGATCCACATAAGGCGCTGCAGTGCTGGTATTATCCTGTATGTAGTCCGCGTATTTAGCAGACACCCCATGCTGTGCAAATGAGGTTTCCACGCCTTTCTCATAGTTTGTCCGTGCATTGCCGGCGCCCGCCCATTTGTTAAGGGCAGCTTCAGATTTAAGGAACCAGGCTTCTGCCGCTGTCATGAACTGAATCCTGCGGTTCGACAGCAGGTCGGGGTTCAGTGCGGAGAAGTTTTCATAGATTTCCTTACCAGCCATGGCTACACCCTGACGGATACCTTTATAATCGCCCGGGAACTCCGTAGAGGCAGCGAAGAATTTAGCAAGGCGGGGATCAGCATACCCTTTCAGGATCGATTCCATGGGAGCCGCCATCCGGGTATCTTTCCAGCCTGCGGAAATACTGAAAAGCGGATGATCCACAGGGGTTACGTTGATGGTGAAATCATCTTCCGTTGCGCTCAGGAGACCGACAGTATGCGCCAGCGCAGCTTCGCCTTCTGTTTTCGCTTTCCCGGGATCTGCCGCTGCTATCCTGACAGCCAGTCGCAGCCGCAATGTATTCGCCAGCTTCGCCCATTTACCGTAGTTACCGGCGTAGGGAGACAGATCGAACTTGGTGAACGACTGCGGCGCACCATCGGCCTGCAGTTTAGCAAGGATGGTAACAGCTTCGGTCAGATCCGCAAAGAAAGCGTAATAAGCATCTTTCTGGGAATCATAATCCACACTGCCGTCTGCATTCACTTTGCCGTACTTAGTATAGATAATAGGCCCGTAAGTATCCGCAATCCGGTGCATGGTGAGCACTTTTAGGATTTTAGACCAGGCATAAAAGCCCTGGTTATCGGCCTTTGTAAGGTTCTCTACATAATCGCACACAGGCATTACGGAGCTTTCCGAAGAGGCCGTGTAAGAGCCGTAAGCGCAGCCCCAGAGGGCTACGTTCCAGCCATCCTGCAGGTTATAGGTGTTGTTGTTGTTGTTCAGGTTGCCAAAGGGGTTGGGCGGTGTCATGTAACCGGAGTAAATATCCGCCATAAGGTTCTGTTGTATCTGATACACCCAGGTAGGGTTGCTGACGTAGATACTACGCTGAATCTGCTTGAACGGTTCACCAATGTGCTGGTAATCCCATTTCAGTTCTTCTTCAGAAACACCGTAAGGATTTTTGTTCAGATCTTCGAACCCCTTTGTACAGGCGGCCATCGTGAGAAGTGCCGCGATGCCGGTGAGTACCGCCGGTCTGGAAATGATATGTTTGAACGATTTCATTTGCTTTTCATTTTTAGGTTACGGAGATCAAAGTCCCAGTTTCAGGCTCGCGCCAAAGCTTCGGGTGGCAGGCAGGCCAAAGATGTCTATACCCTGCAGACGGTTGTCGCCACCTGCTGATACTTCCGGATCAAATGGCGCATCGCGCTTCAGGAAAAACAGGTTCCTGCCGATAAGGCCAAGGCGCAGATTGCGGACGATCTTACCTTTCAGCGGCACCTGGTAACTGATAGCCAGCTCCCGCAGGCGGATCGCCGTGGCATCGTACATGTACATATCACCATTACCATTACGGCCGCCGATATCCTCATAATACTGTCTTGCATCGTACAAGCCGGTATAGGGCTTGCCGTCTTTATCGATCGCGTTCTCCAGCCTGATACCACCAGCATCGCGTGCCGCAGCACTGGCTTCGCTGACACCTGCCGCATCCAGTACGGACTGCGTCATGCTCATTACCTTACCACCGAAACGGCCATCGAAGAGGAAGGTCAGGGTAAAGCCTTTGTAATCGAGCTTATTGTTCCATCCCAGCGTAAAATTCGGATTGGGGCTGCCGGCATACAGGATACCGGAGTTGGTAGAATCCTGGATGCGGTTATTGCTGCCCAGCACGATCTGCCCGGCGGCATTACGTTTCACAACTGCCTGCGTGTAGATATCCCCCCACTGTCCGCCTTCTTCCACTGCGGAAGCGTACATGTTGGAACCGGGTTCGGTAAGACGGAAGATCACCGACTTTTCCACCAGATTAGGATCGGAGAGTTTCACCACCTTGTTCTTGTTATGTGCAAGGTTGATATTGGAAGTCCAGGTAAAATCGCGCGTTTTAACGGGTACGAGCGTCAGCATGGCTTCGATACCGGTGTTGCGGATATTACCGAGGTTGAGGTAATAGAGCGAGTATTTCGAGCCCGGAGGCGCCTGTATCTCTACATACTGGCGATAGTTGTTGTTCTTATACCAGGTAAGGTCCACCCCGATACGGTCGTTCACGAAACGCATTTCCAGACCGGCTTCGAAAGAGCGGTTATCTTCCGGCTGGAGGTATGTTTTGGGATGAGGCACGCGGTTGTTAAAGCTCAGTTGCTTCACGCCACCCAGAATGCGGTAGTTGTAAGTGGCCGGCCGGCTGATGTACGCAGGCAGGTCGTTACCTACTTTGGCATAAGAAAGGCGCAGCTTCGCGAAGCTCATCGCTTCCGGCAGTTTCACCATTTCGCTGACTACCGCGGTAAGGCCGGCGGAGTAATAAAAGTAGCCGCTCTTCATGGTGGGCGTATAAGCGAAGGTGCTCGACCAGTCGTTACGTCCGGTGAGATCGAGGAAGAGATAATCCTTGAATCCCAGGTTTGCGCTGCCGAAAAGGGCCTGCACCTGCTTACGGTCTACCCCCTGTTGCACCGTCATGGCCGCAGGATCTATGTTGGCAAGCTGAAAAATGTTGGGAGAAAACAACCCGTCCAGCGGGCCTACGTTGTTGTCATTCAGTACACGGTCGCGGGTACGGAAATCCGTGATGCTGCCGCCTACGATACCGGACAGCTTCAGGTCTTTACTGAGTTCCTTGTTGTAACTGAAGATCAGATCTCCATACAGCTGGGTATTGAATTCTTTCTCCAGTGTGTACCGGCCATTGCGCGCTGCCTGTGAAAGGTGTGTGCTGGCATTGATACGCATCTCATACTCATCGTACGAGCGGTCGAAGTTACCACGTGCCTGAACAGACAACCAGCTCAGCAGCTGGTACTTGATGGCGAGGGAAGCCATGCCGCGGTAGCGTTCTTCTTCGCGCACGTTACGGTTCAGTATCCAGTAAGGGTTGGCCAGAATTTCTTCACCGGGCTGATCCAGATCGGTGTTGATGTTCCACCAGTTCTGGGTCATCATGTTCCTCTTGAGGGAGAACACTTCGAACTCGTCTTTATACTTCTGGAAATTGAGTCCGCGGGGGAACATGTAAACGCTGGTGAGCGGGTTGAAGTAAAGTCCGCTGACGGGCCTGTTACGCGCACCCTGCTTGATGAACGTAATGTTTGCATCGAGGGTCAGCTTATCGTTCAGCAGCTTCAGTGTTTCGCGGAAGTTGAAGGTGTGGCGGTTGAAGCGGCTGGTGGGCATTACGCCTTTGCTGCTGGTGTTGGAATAGGAGAAATAGGACTGGGCTATTTCGTTGCCTCCGCTAACGGAAAGACCATTCGTCCAGGTACCGCCGGTGTTGAAGAACCCTTTCACATGGTCTGTTGCATTGGTTTTAGCGCCCCAGCTGGAAGAAAGGGGGTTACCTGAACCGGGGTCTACAGACTGACCGTAACGGAACTGCAGTTCGGGCAGCAGCATTACTTTCTCCATGGTGTAGTCAGAAGCATAATCGATACGCATCCTGCCGGCGCGGCCTCGTTTGGTAGTAATTACGATCACACCATTGGCTGCCTGGCTGCCGTATTGCGCGGCGGCGGATGCGCCTTTCAGGATGTTGATCGACTCGATATCGTCAGGGTTGATGTTGGAAATACCATCGCCACCATCGCGCCCTGCACCTGACTGGATATCACCAGATTGTCCGTATGCATTTGCGGGTTGCGAAGGAGAAAAGTTAGCCATAGGTACCCCGTCGATCACATAAAGCGGCTGGTTTTCTCGGGTGGATTTATTACCGCGCATAATAACACGGGCGGTGCCGCCAAGGCCGGAAGCACTCCGGCTGATGGTAACACCTGCAGCCTTGCCGGCAAGACTGTTGATCACGTTCGCATCTTTTACGCGGGAGAGATCGTCATTATTCAGTTGTTGGGTGGCATAAGCGAGTTCTTTGGATTTGCGCTGTACGCCGAGGGCGGTCACTACGATTTCGTTTAGCGCCCTTGTATTTTCCTCTAAAACAATATCATATACATCGCCGCTGCCCACGGTTACTTCCTGCGCGGTAAAGCCGAGGAAGCGGAATACCAGCACATCGCCGGGGTTGGCACTCAGGGTGTAAGCACCGTTTCCCACGGATTGGGTGCCTTTGTTGGTGCCTTTGATCACAACGGTGACCCCGGGCAGCGGGTTACCGTTGGCGTCCTTTACCGTTCCGCGGATCTCCTTGTCCGCCCGGGCCTCTTCACCCGCTTTGCCGGGAACAGCTATAACGCCTGTAGCAGCCTGTTCCGGGTTTACAATAATCTTATTGTTTTTTCTCGTAAATTTCAGTCCGGTTTGTTCCGTGAGCTGGTTCAGCACCTCTTCCAAAGGCAGCTTAACGCAGTTCAGGTTGATCTTCTTCCGGAGGTTCAGATCGGATTTGTCGTAATGGAAACTGAGACCTGTCTTAGCGGCAATTTCAGTAAACACCTCCTCCATGTTCTTGTTCTTGACCTGGATGGTGATACTGATGTTTCGGGTACCCTGCGATTCGGCACGAGCACTGGCGGTGTAAGGAGCCGCCAGTGCGATGGCCATCGCAAGACCTGCCAATAACACAAGGTGTAGGCATTTTTTCATACATCTAGTTTTTGCGGGTAAGGAAAATAGTGTCGTTTTTCAGTGTGTAGCTGATGTTTTTAATTTGACAAATAGTTTCAACGATCTCCTGCAGGCTCTCATCTCTGAAAGAGCCGGTATACGTCCAGTCGGCATTCCCCGTTTCATTCACCATCGTTACGTTGTAACGGTTTTCAAGCTCTGTGGCAACTTCGCTGTATGAGGCGTCCCTGAACGCGAGTATGCCATGCTTCCACCCTACGATATCATCCTCCTTTTCGAAAGTTGATTTGGCCACTTCCATCGAATTCCGGTCGATACTGAGCCGTTCACTTGGCAGCAGGATCACCGCATCCTGCCGGTTAGCCTGGCCCACTTTCACTTTCCCTGTCAGCAACGCAACGGTGATACGCTGCTCGCGGGAATAGGAGCGGATGTTAAAGGAAGTTCCCAGCGCAGTGGTGGCAACACCGTTGCAGTGAACGATGAACGGATGGCGGGGATCTTCCGCCACTTTAAAGAAAGCCTCGCCTTCTTCGAGATATATACTACGGTTGGGACCGCTGAAACTGACAGGATAACGCAGCCGGGAGCCGGCGTTGAGGTTCACCGTGGAGCCATCAGCAAGTACAATCTTTTCGGTTGCGCCTTTCGCTGTTGTGAGCTCAACATACCCGTTGCGCACCACACGGTTGGTTTTAGCCGCAGGAGATTGTACCGCCGTATGGACCGGGTTCTGTGGATGATCAGCAGGCGTTGGTTTGTAAAGGAAGGAAATTGCGATGGCTCCCGCCATCAGCGCGGCGGCACCGGAAATGGCCCAGGTACGCCAGCGCCGTGAGCGCAGGGGGATAACCGGTGCACCGGATGTGATTACATGGTCCTGCAGGCGCATCTTCACTTCTTCCAGCTGCTCCTGCAGAAACTCTTCCTGAATCATCGCGGAGCGGTGCCGGTTTACACTGGCAAACCACTGCTCGATAATGCGCACTTCTTCATCGGTGCATTTACCCTGCGTATACCGTTCCAGGACTTTTCGGATCTGATCAATTTCCACGGCGATCGTTTTTTAGTTGGTGATACAGGGATGTCGCACCGGCTAAAAAAAAGTACCATCGGAAGGAAAGATTTTTTTTATGGGAGGATGGAAAGCACTACCGCCACGGTAAGCAGATCGGTTTGGGTGTAATGCGTGCGGAGGATCTTCAGGGCTTTGGATATCTGATTCTTAACGGTTTGCTGTGAAAGCTCCAGCCGGGTGGCGATCTGCTCTATACTCAGGTTCTCGAACCTGCTGAGCATAAAGATCTCTTTCATTTTTACCGGCAGGCGGTTAATGGCTTCAAATACTTCGGCGGCCTTGGCTTTGTAGTCGTATGTTTCGGAGATGTTGTGGGGCTGCGCATCGAAATGCTCTATGAGTTGTTGCAGGTATTTGCGATAGGTAAGGTCTTTCCGGTAAAGGTCGATGATCTTGTGGCGCACGCTCTGGTAGAGGTAAGACCGGAGCGATTGCAGTACATCCAGCCGGGCACGCTTTTCCCAAAGTGTGGTAAAGAGATCCTGCAACACATCTTTGCTGGTTTCCCCCCTGTCCGTTTTGCTGAGGATGTACAGGTACAACGGCCTGCTGTACCGGTCGTAGATGGCGTTAAAAGCCGCTACGTCGCCATTGCGCAAAAGGGATAACAATTGCTCGTCTGAATAGCTTTGGTACATAAAAAATTTCGGTTGATAAAATGCGATCGATTTTGGCTTAGCTGTAATTCTTTTTATTCTTCTAACGTGTCAAATCCGGTTAACCTCGCGGGCAAAATAGTAAATCTCCCACACTTTCAAACTTTTTTCCCGCTGCATTTTTTCCAGCTGCCCCTTCATGTTCTTTTTACACACCCCTATGGAAATATGGATTTATTTCATTAGATTTGATATCAAATTGATATCACAATAAATAAACCTCGTACCATGGAAAAAGTCACCACGCCGATGTCTGGCTACCTCGCGTTCATCCTTGCCATCCTCCTTTTTCTTGGCGGCGGCTTTTGCTTAATCGCCGGTGTTGAATCCGGCAGCAGCGGCTTCCGCATCCTGGCCGGAGTTATAGGCATCGTGCTTGTTTTCGTCATTAAAGGCATCATGATCGTAAATCCCAACCATGCCCGGGTACTTACCTTCTTCGGCAGTTATGTGGGCAGCGTGAAGCAAAACGGTCTCCTGTGGATCAATCCCCTGTACCGCTCCGAACGCATCTCCCTCCGTGCCAATAACCTGAACGGTCAAACGCTGAAGGTGAACGACAAAATGGGTAACCCCATCGAAATCGCCGCAGTAATCGTTTGGCAGGTGAGCGATACTTATAAAGCATTATTTGAAGTGGAAGGCTACCAGCAATATGTGCAGATCCAGAGCGAAGCTGCCGTGCGCCACCTGGCTACCAGCTGCCCTTACGAGCAGATGGAAGACGAAAGCGCCGAAATCACACTTCGCGATGGCGGGGAAAAAGTAAACGACCTGCTGGAGAAAGAACTGAATGAACGCCTCTTCGCTGCGGGCATCACTGTCCGTGAGGCACGTATCAGCCACCTCGCTTACGCCCCTGAAATTGCCGGTGCCATGTTGCAACGCCAGCAGGCAACCGCAATTGTTGCCGCACGCTCCAAGATCGTGGAAGGTGCCGTAGGCATGGTGGAAATGGCATTGGAACAGCTTTCCCGCAAACAACTCGTTACACTCGATGAAGAACGTAAAGCCGCCATGGTCAGCAACCTCATGGTAGTACTTTGTGGTGAAAAATCTGCCACCCCCGTTCTCAATACCGGATCTTTATATTCGTAATCCATGGCCGAAAAAGAACAAAAGAAGTCTTTTGTACTGCGGCTCGACGGTGCCACCTACGAGGCCCTTGAGCGCTGGGCAGCTGATGAGTTCCGCAGCGTAAACGGACAGCTGGAATGGGTCATCGCCAAAGCCCTCCGCGATGCCGGCCGCGATAAGAAAAAGAACAAAGACAAAAAAGACGGGGCGTGATTCAAAAGTAGGGTAAAGCTGCACATGATTTAAAAGTTTGTGATATGACTGCCCGAACCCTGGGACGAGCATGCATAAACCCTGGTACGAAACACCTTTAGTTCATCGAACCTTCACCCTTCCTTCATCGATCCTTCATCAAACCCTTGCTGTGGCTGAACATAGACGAAGGATGGCAGGAGGATCTCAGTAGGCTTGATAAAACAGTCAACCTGTTTGACTCATCATTAATTGTTCAGTGATCCTTCAGTGATCCTTCAGTGATCCTTCAGTCAAACACCCTCAAACCTATACCACCACTGAACACCACTGAAGGATCACTGAAGGATGGCAGTAGGATGTCAGCAGGTCTTACAATTCGTTGACAATCATTTCCTGAAACTTTTCCCTCTCCCGGTCGTCTTTCACTCGACATCGCAGTTTATTTCCATCCTAAAACTGACTATCAATGAAAAACATGATCCCTGTACTTTGCCTGCTGCTAACCACGGCGGGAGCCGTAGCGCAAGACAAGCACAACTACATCAGCTTCAGCAAATTAGTACCCGTAACCGGTACGGAATACGTGCTTACCAGCCTCGATAATGTGGGTAAAATGGGCGTTTCCCATGGCGAGCACCTGCTTTTCATCAATACGAAAACCGGCAAGGCAAACCGGGTCGATTTCCCTAAAAATGCCTACCTCCGGGATTGGGAACAGGTAAAACTGGATACTTTAGGCATCAATCTCATCCTCCTTACCGCCCAAACTGTAAATCTGGATAACAACAGAAGAATTGACTGGAACGATCCTGTTCAGCTGATTGTACTTTCTACCGACGGACAGAAGAAAGTGCAGCTCACGGAAGATAAGTTCTTCTCTTCCTTCTGGACGATCCACCGGGAAACGGGGGCTATTGTGGTTACGGGTTATTACGACACCAACAGCAACGGAAAACACGACAAAACCGACAAGGACGAAATCCATTTGTTTGACCTGAAGACATTGCAACTTATTTCGAAATTGTAAACCCCTTGTTCACTGTTTACCAAAAGCAAAAAAGGTGCGGTTTCCCGCACCTTTTCCATTTCAATCATTTCCTTTAAATACAGTTTTAAGCACTATCAAGTTAAGATCAATGTAAGGACATGCTAACGACAAGGTAATATCTACGGCTTTTTAAAAGGGTTTTAAGCACTTAACAAGCACTCAGGAAGGTAAAGTAAGGGGGTCGGGTAAAAAAAAGGCCCCGGCATTACACCGGGGCCTGATTACGTTTTCGTTATTGCCGTGCTGCCTGCTGCATGGGGTTACCACCAGTAGATGTGCCGCGCACAGTACGCTCTGCCTTAAACAGTTCGAACCGCGAAGGGGTAGCCTGGCGGGGCCAGCTGTTATTACTTTCTTCGATATCGGCAGTTTCGCGGTATGGATCGAGCCGGATGGCCACCACCTGTTTATCTTTCGCGAAAACCTTGGTCACTTTCTGCTCATCGTGCCGCCAGATGTAAGCGGGAATTCTGTCCACCTCCTTCGTACCGTCGGCAAAAGTCCACTCCACGATGATGGGCATTACATTGCCCCCGATATTTTTGAATATTACTTCATAAAAGTTCTTTTTGCTTTCGAACAGCCGCTTTTCCTCCGGGGAAAGTGATGCCTGCAGCTGCTGATAGGCGGCAGCCTGAGCGGGTGTAACCGCGTAACGGTCCCACTTGCTGTAGAAGTCCTGCAGGCTGGTATCCTGATCCACCACATACTTCACACCCTGTTCTTTATTCCGCGTTTGAGCGATATGTGTGTCCTCACGGTTAGCGGCATCTTCCGCGGCTTTATTGCTTACGGCAGGGTCTTTCGTATTCATCCGGTACCAGCTCACACTGTCGATGGCAATATCTACCGGCTCGGTACCGAAGAACCATCCGCGCCAGAACCAGTCCAGATCCACGGCAGAGGCATCTTCCATCGTGCGGAAGAAATCTGCGGGTGTGGGGTGTTTAAAGGCCCAGCGGCGGGCGTATTCGCGGAAAGCGTAGTCGAACAGCTCGCGGCCCATAACGGTTTCGCGGAGGATGTTCAGTGCTGTGGCAGGTTTGGCATAAGCGTTGGGGCCGAACATGATGATGTTCTCGGAATTGCTCATCACAGGCTCCAGCTTATCCTTCGGCATGCTCATATATTCCACGATGTGGTGTGCAGGGCCACGGCGGGAAGGGAATTTACTGTCCCACTCCTGTTCCGCCATGAACTGGCAGAAGGTGTTCAGGCCTTCATCCATCCAGGTCCACTGTCTTTCATCGGAGTTCACGATCATGGGAAAGAAGTTGTGGCCCACTTCATGGATGATCACGCCGATCATCCCGTTCTTGGTGGACTCGCTATAGGTACCATCCGCTTCCGCCCGGCCGTAGTTGAAGCAGATCATGGGATACTCCATACCGTTGGCCGCTTCCACGGAAATAGCTGCGGGATAGGGGTATGGAATGGTATGATTCGAATAGGAACGCAGCGTATGTGCCACCACTTTGGTGGAGTAACGGCGGTACAGCGGATAGGCTTCCGGGCCGTAGTAGCTCATGGCCATTACATGCTTCCCTTCGATATCCACGCCCATACCGTCCCACACGATCCTGCGGGAGGCAACCAGGGCAAAGTCGCGCACGTTAGTGGCTTCGTATATCCATGTTTTCTTACGGTCTGATTTGCTTTTCATGGCAGCCTGTACTTCGGCCAGGGTCACGATCTCCAGGGGCTCCTTTGCCTTCTGGGCCTGCTGCCAGCGCTGAAGCTGCGCGGAGGTAAGCATTTCTTTATAATTGCGGCATTCACCGGTAGCGCCTACCACATAATCTGCCGGAACGGTCATTTTCACTTTAAAGTTGCCGAAAGTGAGGGCAAATTCGCCACGGCCGGTGAACTGCTTGTTCTGCCAGCCCTGGAAGTCGGAATATACCGCAAGGCGGGGGTACCATTGGGCAATTGTGTACAGATCGTTGCCATCGGCCACGAAATGCTCATATCCGCCCCTTCCGCCGAGCGTCATGCGGTTCGGAACCTTATACCACCAATCCACTTTGAAGACGATTTTGGCGCCCGGAGCCAGCGTTTGTGGCATCTCAATGCGCATCATGGTCTGGTTGATGGTGTATTGGAGCGGCTTGCCCGAGGCGTCCGTCACTTTCGTGATATTTACACCATGCCCCTGCTCCATGCCCAGCAGGCGGTTAATAGCCCCGCTGCTCATTTTATCCTTCATCGTGCTGCCGTCGAAGCTGTTGTTGTCGCTTTTCGGGTCATGCTCATTCTCATCCAGCTGCAGCCAGATGTAAGTAAGCGGATCGGGGGAGTTGTTGTAATAGGTTACGGTTTCGGAGCCGGTCAGCTTCCGCGCCACCTCGTCCAGCTCAGCGGTAATGTCATAATCTGCCCGCTGCTGCCAGTATTTAGGCCCGGGAATACCGGATGCGGAGCGGTACATGTTGGGATCAGTGAGCAGGTAGCCCAGCTGTTCGAAGCGGTTGCCGTGGTTTGAGCCGGGGTTTTGCGCCAGGGTCACCAGCGGGGCCGCAACCAGGATAGTTCCTAAAATGGAGCGAATTTTCATCTCGATTTATTTTTCCAGTAAAATGCCAATTCTTTCTATGCTCATCACAAACGCCACCCCGAATATCGCGGCCGACAAAAAGATCGTCCAGTCGCGGCGGGATACTTTCCCGATCCGAATGATCAGTTGGGAAAGCAAGAGTATGATGGTTACGATAATCAGTTGCCCGAACTCCAGCCCCAGGTTAAATGCCAGTAGCGGCTGCAGGATGTCGGACTGCGTGCCGAGCATACTGCGGAGGTAGTTGGAAAAGCCCAGCCCGTGAATGAGGCCGAAAAACAGGGCAAGGAAATAATTCCATTGCACACGCCCCGGCTCCTTCCCTCCCCTGAGTGCATTTCCCAAAGCAGTGATCACGATGGTCACGGGAATTAAGAACTCGATCAGGTCAGTAGAAACACGTACAATATTGAGAACGCTCAGCGCCAGTGTGATGGAATGGCCCACCGTAAAAGCCGTCACAAGGATCAGTACCTTCTTCCAGTCGTTCATCAGATACACTGTACAAAGCGCCATGATAAACAAAATGTGGTCGTATCCTCCAAGATCAGCGATATGTTGCCAGCCTTCTTCGAAATACATGCTGAACTCCTGCATGGCATAGATTTTTGTGTAACTTCGTAATGATAAAGAGTTGACGGTAAATATCAAAATTTTTTAGGGCCGATGGGAGTATTGCTTTTTAAATGGTGGCTGCCTGCGTTTATCAGCGCAGTACATCCTTTCTACATGAGTGTCACGGAAGTGAGGTACAATGCACCCCATAAGTCTCTGGAAGTCAGTTGCCGCATCTTCTCCGACGATCTGGAGAACGCCCTGAAAAAGCGTTCGGGGCAGCCGCTGGATATCATTAAACCGAAAGACCGTACCGCTACGGACTCTCTCGTAGCCCGGTACCTCCGCCAGCACCTTTTCCTCTCGGCCGACGGTAAACCGTTATCACTCCGCTATATGGGGTATGAAATTGCGGAAGATGCTACCTGGTGCTTTCTTGAATGCACACCGCTGGCTCCGTTCCGGAAACTGGATATCAGGAACGATATCCTGTATGCCGAGCATCCAACACAGAGCCACATGATCCATGTGATCGTAAACGACCGCCGGCAGAGTACGAAGCTGGATAACCCCGCTTCCACAGCAGCTTTCACCTTCTGATCTATTTCCTGTTATCGATGAATTTGACGGGCTTGCGGCTGCCTTCGGGCATTTGCATCCGCATGATCTCCTGCATGGTGCAGTAGCGTACCTGTGGTATTACACGAAGCTTTGCCTGAAGATAAGACTTGATCCTGCGGTCGCCGTCTTCCGACTCTTCGCGGGGGTTGAGGTGCAGCAGTATTTCATCGGTACCGATCTCGTTAGAGAACACTTCCACTACAAACTCCTTCACGTCTTCCATATCGCTCAGCAGATCGTATAACGCAGGCGGATATAGTGTGGTGCCTTTGTATTTGATCATCTGCTTCCTCCGGCCGATAACGGGGGAAAGGCGGAGCGTTTGCCGCCCGCAGCTGCAGGGTGTTGCATCGTACTGGCAGATATCTCCCGTCTTATAACGCAGCAGGGGCATGGCCTCCACCCCCAGCGTAGTGATCGTCACTTCTCCGGGAGCACCTGGCGGCACAGGGCGGTCCTGATCATCTAGCAGTTCCACGATCAATAGTTCGGGATGATGGTGGCCTCCCCTGCCCTGACGGCATTCGGTGAAGGCGGTTTGCATCTCGGTGGATGCGTATGTGGAGAAGAGGTCTATGTTCCATTTATCGGTGATCTTCTTACCCAGCACGTTATAGGAGAAATCCGTGTTGCGGATATTTTCCCCGATGCAGACGGCCTTTTTAACAGAAGAAGCGTTGATATCGATACCATGTTCCTCTGCGAAAGCGATGAGCTTAAGGATAAACGATGGCACGGCTACGATCACCGTAGGCTCAATGCGTTTGATGTTTTCCCATTGCAGGGAAGGCACGCCCGGCCCTACACGCAATACACCGGCACCCAGCTTGCGGATGCCATTGTAGTACGCCATACCGGCCATAAACTGCCGATCGAGGGTGAGCATGAGCTGGTAAATGTCTTCGTCGGTACCGCCGGCACAGCTGAAAGAAATGAATTCATTATAGCTGAGGCGGTTGAGGTCTTTATCCGTGAGCGGAATGATCACGGGGCGGCCAAGGGTACCCGAGGTGGAAGTATATTCCGCGATCTTGCTTTTATCTACGCAGAGGAAATCCCAGTTGCGCTGCTGCAGGTCTTCTTTGGAAACAGTGGGCAGGCCGGCCAGATCATCGAGGGAGCGGATGGCATCGGTATCGATGTTGTTCGTGGCGAACCATTCCCGGTAAAAGGGAGAAAACTGGCGGAGATAGCCCACCAGGTGCTGAAGCTCCTTGTGCTGGAACTGGCGGATAGCGGCGGGCGACTGCAATTCTATGTCTGGTATATACATAAATCTGACTGTTAAAGGATGACCACGGTGGCCATGGCTACGGTTTTTACATGCGAAAGCGATAGCAATACCTGCATGCCTTCCATGCGTGGAGCGGCGTTGCCGATGAGGAACAGCTCAGGCTTGCCGGACTCGTTGTTCCGTACTTCTATTTCGTTGAAATTGATTCCACTGCCTCCCCATCCTGTCCCCAGTGCCTTCAGGAAAGCTTCTTTGGCAGCAAAGCGGGCGGCGTAGCTTTCGTATTTACCGGCCTGTTTTTCACAATACGCGATCTCAAGCGGTGTAAACACCAGCTCGCGGAAGCCCTGATTCTTCCCGATCTTGTCCGCAATACGGTCTACTTCCACGATATCTGTTCCGAGGCCTTTCATTTTAGTTTATTACACTGTTCAATCTGCCGAAGGATACGTTCCTTTTCCGGAACGGTGGCAATTTCTTTCGTTAGTGCCTGTTGATAATATTGCTTTGCTTCGTTGAATTGCTTACGCTTAAACAGGTAGTCTCCGGCCAGCACCCAGGCATGATAATAATTAGGATTATCGGCCGTGATGCGCTGCACATCTATTTCCTTCCCATCCATTACTGCAGCTTTCAGGTGGCGGAAGTCAGTGAATTTACGATAGTTGTCTGTAAGAAGGAAGGAATCGCGGGGGATGATGGCACTGCTGTCGCAGATCTCATGATCAGACGAGAGGCCTTTCATGGCAAAAACCTTATTGAGGTCATATGCCACAAACTCCCCGAGCTGCCAGGGGGCGGCGGATATCCATACTTTCAGTTCTTTGGGTTTGAAGACAATGGCATGGTGGGCGATCAGCTGGTTAAGGGCTTTCTCGTTCCCCATCCCGATGTCGGCATCCTTCAGCCCGCGTTGATCGCGGAGAATAGACACTGTTTTGGCCACACTGTTCTTCCCGTTCCTCTCCAGCAGTTCCTGCAGGCGTTTGTAACGGTAGGGCGATGCGCTGCCGGCCAGTTGCTCCCGGTTGGCTTCGGAGGCACCCAGCGACTGGCTCTGGAAATGATTTGCGCAGGAGATCTCGTTGCCACGTGGATCGTAGAGGGCAAGGCTATCAGGTGTTTTCTCGATTATAGCCGCCCGGTTGTCTGCCGCGGAACCGATGAGGAACGATTCGCTTACGAACATTTTTCTTCTGGCAGCAATGTCATACGCTTCCTGAATATTGCCTGCATACTGCAGTATTTCCCGCGCCACCAGCGATACCGGCGTGGCTGATCCCGAAGGAAGCTCACTTTTGGCCGCATTGATCGTGACTGTCAATCCTTTCATATTCATCCCGGAAACCACGCCTGTAAATCCGCCCCAGGTCACCATCATAAAGGGATGGCCCTGCTCCGGGCGGTAAAAGGCTACAATCTTGTCTTCCGCGAATTTATCGCCTACATAGAAATCGAAGTTCCGGCCAATAATGAGAGCACTGTCTTCCGAACGGTCGTCCCAGGTTCCAAAAGAAGTACACCCCACCAGCGCCAGGTTCTGCAATGCGTGGCCTATGTCGTGCGCGGCATGATAATTCATGATACGCTGATAATTGGTGCCGATGAAACCGTAGTTGGGTGATGCGGAGAAGGATACACCGTAGATCTCTTCTTTATATTCTTCCGGCACATGCTTGTCCATATTCCGGTTGAACCAGCCGATGAGATACTTCAGGAAATGCTGGTATGAACGCGACGGAATCATCTTCCCGATCTGTTCCGTAAAATGATCTTCCTGCCGCTGAACCAGCTCTTCCGCAAGTTTACCATATACTACACCTCTTTCGAAGGGCTTGCCTTCCACATACATCTCATACAGCCCGCTTTTGCTTTTGCGGAACCAGTTGTCACCTAGTGTATATGCAGTTGAGTCCAGTTGTTTCCGTTGCCATTGCAGGCTGCTCTCATCCGCAATGGATGGTGGTTGCATGCGCGCCACACTCCAGAGGTAAATGAATAAGCCTGCAAACAGCAGCACAAAGAATCCCACTATATAAAGCAGGATCTTTCCCAGTTTCCTCCAGATGCTCTTCTTCTTTGCCATTGTTTACGCCTCGTTTATCTCGTGCAAAAGTTTTTCCATATCCAGTAATTCACCGCAGGTAAGCAGGGCGGTCATTGTAACGCCGAGGATGCCGTGCAGGTTAAGGTTCTGGCCCGTAAGGAACAGGTTATTCAGTTTCGTGCGGGCGCTGATAAAAGTACGCAGCGGATCGTTGCAGTCTTTCAGTACACCGTACATCGATCCGTCAGAAGTACCGATGTAATCGCGGAACGAAAGCGGGGTGGCCACCGTATAGCTCTGGATGCATTGCCGCAACACAGGGAAGCGGCGCTCTACCACATCCAGCAATCTTTCGGCCTTCTCTTTCTTGAATGCATCATAATCTGCACCGCGCGATGATTCATTCAACACAGTATTAAACGTATCCTTCCAGGGCTCCAGCTCTCTGATGTTCATATATGCCAGAATAGAAAGTCCATTAGCAAAACGCTGGTCTTTCGTATCCGGTGTAATGAACATAGAGTAGTTGTAAGGCCACGATTCGCCGGAATAGTCGTGCCCGCACCATACATCGTCTACATCATGATAGTAGAAATTGTAGTTCATGTGCGGGAAGTATCCCGGCTTCAGCACCGCGTTAACCATCAGGGCACCATTACCGTTCTCCAGGTTCTTGATGCGGCTGCGGTATGCCTGGCGGATCACATCACTCTCCAGCATATCGAGCGTATTGGCGGGGTGGATGTTGGAGATATAATTTTTTCCGGAATATCGTTCTCCGTCAGCAGTTTCCACGTATTGTACTTCATGCCCTTGGGCTACGATGCGCTTCACTTCTTTATGTTTGAGCAGGGTACCGCCGTTTTCCATGATCACGCGGGTTAGCCATTTCCCGATCTGTGAACCGCCGTTCAGGCATTTCCACGAGCTTTCGATATAGCTGTTCAATACGAGGGCGTGTACATACATGGGCGTTTTACCCCGTACGCCCGCATAAAGCGAGCTATTGGCAGCCAGCACCTGTGTGAGCTTTCGGTTACTGCTCAATCCGTCTATATAGGCAGCAGCATCCATTCCCAGTACAGACTCCTTTTCACCAAAATCGCCCATCCGCAGGTTATACAGGGGGAATTTGGCACAGATGTGCCGCAGCATGTCACAATACTCGCGCAGTGCTTTTTCTTCACCGGGAAAGTCCTGCAACAGGTTCTGCACAAAGCCTTCGTATCCCTGCGCCATCTTGTATTCCTTGGGATCGTCCGCAAAAGCGATACGATCAAAGCAATCCATATCCAGCCGTTTCAGCTTCAGTTTGTCCATAATACCGAGGTACTGGAACACCTGGTACAGGTTCTGTCCCGGTTCCAGTCCGCCCACATAATGCACACCTGAGTCGAAGATGGTTTTATCGCGGCTGAAAGTTTGCAGGCATCCGCCGAGCTGTTTATTTTTTTCAAGCACCAGCACACGGAAGCCGTTCTTGCTGAGGATCGCTCCGCAAACCAGGCCACCGAGACCGCTTCCGGCTATGACTACGTCGTAGTTATGCATTCGCTTCACACTTTCTGATGATGAAAACAACATTGGAGGTAAATTTCGTCTGATCGATCCGTTCCATGGTGCCGCCGTGGCTTTCCACGGTCTGGCGCAGGGTATCGGATGAAAAGAAAGATAAGGGATGATTGGCGGTTTTATTGAATCCGAGCAGGCGCGTACTGAACAATTCAGTCAGCTTTGTGCCGCGGTGTTTCTTTTCCATGGCTGCGTCTCCATCGCGGACGATGATGATGCCACCGGGCCGCAGCTTGTCCATACACCTGCGGATCAGATCTGCCTGCTGCTCCGGCTGCAGATAGTGCAGTACATCGAGCATCACGTAGGCGTCTTTTTCCGGAATTTCGTATTGTGTGATATCGGCCGCGCGGAACTGTACCTGCTCGTTACGGATGTAGCTGTGCTGTGCCACGGCAATTTTATCCGCGTCATAATCTACCCCGAGCAAATTGCGGCCCGGTGCTACAAAATGAAGCATATAACTCATAAAACCATATCCACAGCCGATGTCCATGATATCTCCTTTTTCCGGCAATATCCGGTGGAAGTCTTCGTAATTGCGCTCCATTTTAGTTTTGATGCGCATATACCATTCCAGCACGGGGCCTTTGTAAATATACTGATAGATGAGCTGTTCGCGGTAATAGGCCGGAGTTTCGATAGATTCAGCCAGCTGGCGGTACGCTTCACGGAAATACCTGCTAACTGATTTAGTGCGGGCGGCATAGCCTTCTCCCCATGCAGGATCTCCATACTTTATGCGCGGGAGGATCTGCATTGTCATGGTACCGTCTTTCAGCAGAAAATCTCCTTTAGACATGCAATAGGCGGTTCCATGGATCACGGCAGGGATAATATCGAGTTTCAGTTCTTCCGCCAGGTAAAAAGCACCTTTGTGGAAGCGTTTGATGCTGGTATCCTTCGAGCGCGTGCCTTCGGGGTACACCACAATAGAATAACCATGTGCCACACGATCGCGCAGATGATCAATACCCTCCTCCGCTCCTTCCGCTACCGGATAGTAATCCGCCATCTTCACCACCTGCCCGAACACCGGGGAATTATACACCCATTGGTTCGTGAGCAGCACCACATTCGGATGCATGGAGGTGGACATTAGGATATCTAGGAACGACTGATGGTTACTGATAATGACGGCAGGCTTCTTAAAATCTTCCTTCTCCTCATTCATCGTCACTTTCTTCGTATTCCCCATCACATGAAGTACGCTCCATGTACATTTCGACAGCAGCTTATGATAAATCTTCTTGCCTTTCTCCTTATTGAACGGATTCCATTTGATAATGATGGTACCAATCAATGTGAGTACCAATGCGCCAAATGCGAAGTAAAAGAAAGAGAACATTGACTTCGACCAGCTCCACAGCGTCCAGGGCGGACGTTGATTCTTACTAACGCGGTTTGTGATCAGGAAATTGAAGAAGAATGGAATGAGTACCTGCGATGTGACCACCACGCATAAAATACCTATCACGGCAATCAGTGCGATGGATTTCAGGGAAGGATGCTGTGCGAAGATGAGTACACCCAGCCCTAATACGGTGGTGATGGCCGAGAAAAATATAGATGATTTGAAGGATGGAAGATGTTTGCTGCCGGTTTTATACTCCTGCAACAGCCCATCCATGGTAAAGATGCTGTAATCATCTCCTAAACCGAATATGAAGGTGGAAAGGATGATGTTGACGATATTGAATGGTATCCCGAACATCCCCATGATCCCCAATATCCAAACCCAGCTGATGGCCATGGGGATGAATGTAATCAGCGCCAGTTCAATACGTCCGTAAGATAGCAGGAGGGCAAAGAAAACAAGTGCCGATGTCATCCAGGCGATTGTATTGAACTCATCGCGGATGATTACCGCCAGCCGGTTGGCGGTGTATTGCTTATCAATTACCGCGGTACCGGGTAATACGTCGAGTGCAGCATATACTTCTTCTTTTCGCGAGGGGTCTACTTTCAAAATACCTGATAACGAAGCGCTTCCGTTTTGCAGCGTTACAAAGTCGCTGACAGCAGGGAGGTCCATCAGGGGCGAGGTTTCGGGGCTGGTTACGGAATAATCCTGAGAGATCAGTTCCCGGAACCTGTTGAACGCTTCCGGCTTAAAGCCGTACTTCGCACCTTCCTGTTGTAATGTTGCCATTACAGAAGTTATGGTTTCCGGTGTCCAGTAATTCTTCCAGCGGTCGATGCGTTTCTTTTGTTCTGCCTCTGAGAGGAGCAATCCACCGGGACCGCTTGCCTTCTTCAACGCACCGCTGGCCAGGAGCCTGTTTAACATTGTATCCGCTGCAGCACGCCTTTCGAGGGCCTCGTTGAGGCTGGTGCCTTCGGAAAGCATGTAAACTGTTTGTGCGGTATAATCGTTGAGGCGGTTGAGTTGTGCTTCTGCCTCCTTCAGTTTGGCCGGCATGAAGTTCATCTTCATCATATCACTCTCGAAACGGACGCGCTGAGCTGTGAAGAAGAAAACTACAGTTAGTGCCAGTATCCCGTACACCAGCCATTTATTGCGCTCGGGACGCCAACCTGAAAGGCGGTCGATGATATTATGCTTAACAGGCACATCCTTCGCTGGGGCTTTGCCCGTAACGATGAAATGCGGGAGAATGATAAGTGAAAACAGTGAGGCCCCTATGAGGCTGAACGCGGCGAAAAGACCAACGTCCTGCAGCATGGGAGATTTCACGAACTGCAGGCAGAAGAAGCCGCCCACCGTCGTGAAGCTGCCTACCGTCATGGGCATGGCAAGATCTTTCAGTACAAGGCGGATATCTGGGAGATGCCGGTAATGATTGAACACGTGGAGGGAATAATTCACTGCCACACCCAGTACCACACAGCCCGCACCCAGTGCGATCACAGAAATACCACCCTGTATCCACCAAACCATTGCGAGTGAGAACAACGCTCCGAACACTACAGGCATCATCACCAGCAGCGGCGCACGCTTCCGCCGGAAAAACACGGCGATCAGCACGATCAGTAACAGTACGGTAATACCCTGTGTGAGCATCGTATCCTGCCTTAGCTGCACGGCATTCCCCACCGCCACGGCTGTTGCCCCGAAGTAAGTGATTACTGCAGTTGGATTGGAAGTGGAAACAGAATCAATCAGCAGATCCAGCTGACCGAGGAATTGTTTGTTAGCGTCCGTTTTATTGGGCCCGTTTTTGGGTGTGATGAGCACCAGGATATTACGCTGATCCTTGCTCATGAGGTAGCCGTCGTAGAGCGTCCAGGCATCATCGGCCTGGAGCTGCTGCAGCTTCTTCATCCCGATCCAGGTAATACCCAGCGGATCAGCTGCTATGGATTTTTTCAATACCATGCCCGCCGGAGAAATCAGCGTATTGTAATTCGATTCCATGGTACCGGCCACACGGGCAGGCAACATCAGAGAATCCAGTTTCTTGTAGTCATTTTCTTCGAGGAACAGTGGCAGGTTGGATTGTACCCGGCCCAGCAGGCTGAACAGTAGCGTATCTTCCATCTTGCCTGTTACCGCGCTGATGTATTGGCCTGTAGCAGGTTGTTGCAGTCCGGCAGTTAGTTGCTCTGCGGCGAGGATTAGACTATCAGGATTGGCGTCAGTGGTACTGTCTTTCTGTGAAATGATCACCGCCAGTTTATCGGCGAACTTGGAATTGCGGAGGAACTGATTGAGGCGGTCGATCTTGGGATCCTGGGGCAGGATACGTGTAATGTCTTCTTCCAGCTTCACTTTTGAGGCAAAGAAGGCGGCTGATAAAAAAAGGAAAGCCGTAAACAGCCAAAGCAGCCATTTACGGGCGTTAAAGAAATTGTAGATCGATATAAAAAAAGTACCCATGAATCATTTTTAGGTTTGCGCCGCGGCCCGCTTTCGCCGGAATGCCGATAACGCTGCATAAGTAACGAGTCCTGCTATAAGCCCCGCCACCCCGGCCAGCGTAATACTGCCCGTTATATACTGAAAAAGATGCTGTTGTACATCTTCGAACGTAATATGTTTGCTGAACATCAGCCAGGTTGTGTCTTCCGGCACAAAAAAGCGCCCCATAAACATACTCCCCAGCAGGATAAAGGGGATCATAGGAGGGATACTGATATTGGAAGAGATGAGCACCAGGGCTTTATTCAATCTCAGGAAAGCGGCGATCACCACGGCAATGAGCATTTGAAAGCCCCATACCGGAAAAATCCCCATAAACACGCCAAACCCTACTGAAGCTGCCTTTCTGCTATTGCTTTCCCCGGCCGCCAGCAATTGCTCCCGCCAGATATACCGCAACCCATCTTTCGAAAAAATGAACCGGAAGAAATTGCGCGGGTGTATATACAGAAACGCGATCGTCACCAATACCGTATTCAGTACGCTGATCCGGGAAAAATCACGGAACGGCCTGAAATGCGAAACCCTTTCTTCCGCGGGCGGATAATACACACCCACAGGCTCCCACCCTATCCGGATTCCCTTCCAGCTACTGCGCACCAATACTTCGATCTCAAACTCGTACTTCGTACAGGCAAAGCGCATCCCTTTCATAGCGAAAAGCGGATACAGCCGGTATCCCGACTGCGTATCCGGCCCTTTCAGCCCGGTTTCCACGTAAAACCAGAAGTTGGAGAACTTATTGGCAAAGGTGTTTTTCCCCGGCATGTTTTCCTGGTGCAGGTTACGCGCGCCAATGAGTATGGCCGGATCGCTACGATCCGCCCTTTCAAGAAAGGCGATGAGGTCGCTGGCGTAATGCTGTCCGTCTGCATCCATTGTAATGGCAAAATCGTACCCCTGCTCCGTTGCATACCTGAATCCCCGCCGCAGCGCGATTCCCTTGCCGCGGTTAGGTTGATAAGACAAAACGCTTACCTGTGGGAATTGCTCCAGCACGGCAGCCGTATGGTCTGTAGATCCGTCGTTCACCACAATTACCTGCTGCGTATACGCCAGTACCTGTTCCAATACGGCCTTAAGGGTGCCGGCATTGTTGTAGGTGGGTATCAGCACGCAAACATTGCGTTCTCTAAACTGTATGTCGTATGTGCCTTGCTGCTCCATTATTACTTAAAACGTCCCTGAAACTTCAGGAACGTGGTGCCTTCGTGTTTGATGACCGCAGTCGTTTTATAACCACCTTCTTCCTCCGTATAATTGATTTCCACAGTCACCTGCGGGCTAACGCGGGGGTCGATCATATTGAGGAACTTCATATTGGCCACTTTTTCAACCAGCAGTTTTTTGCCGGTGGCGGCAGACAGCAGCTCCTGAATGGTTTGCATCTGGCAAACACCCGGTACCACAGGCTGCCCCGGGAAATGGCCTTCAAAAATAGGATGTGCGCCGTTCCACTCAATCTGGGTGTGAACGGATTGTTCTGCAGGCTGTTCCTGCGAAACGACGGTATAAAATTTTCCTGCTAACATTATTTTTCTACGCGTTGTAATGAAATGTTGAATTTAACGGCATGATGCCGGATATCGATACTATCCGGCACACCATTATGGTATGCACGGAGCGTGGCTTCCACCACCGGCTTACGGCGCGAGCCATTTTCCACACGCACCAGTTCCGTACATGCCGCATCAGTGATGTAATAGATCTTCCCTTTCGGCAGGCTGAAGGCGGTATAACGAAGCCCGTTACCGGAATACGTTACTGCGGTTGCGGGATCGCGGCGCATGAGTACCATATCGAAATCTTTCCGCAGCGTTTTTACCACCGCTTTCCTGTCCATCTTCGGCAGCATGTAATGTTTGATGAAATCCCCGTTTTTCGTAAACTCGAAATCAAAGAATTTCATTCCCATTTCACTCATAAACAACACCCGCATGCTTCCGTTATCCATAGGCCTGAAATACAACAGGCCTGATAAATGGTGCTGCAGTACATCGACTTGTGTGCTATACAATAAAGGGGAATCTATCTGCGGCCGAAACCGATGCAGACAGGCTCCTGCATCGCCCTCTGTGCGCTGCAGCCCTTTGTAGGCTGAGCTGCAGGAAGCGAGCCCCAGCAGCAACAAGCTATTTAACAGCAAACATCTCATCCGGAATGGCAGTGTTCAGTTCTTTTTTTGTGAATATCATTTCTGTGCGGTCGCCGGAGGCTTCGTGCATCACAATCTTCGTTACACCCAGATCTTTTTTATCTACCAGCAGCTCGATGGTGGAAAAGAATTCCTTCATGCTTTTGGCAGTCGGCGTCAGCTGAAGGAGGTATTGCTTATCGCTTTCCTGCACTTTAGCCGTAAAATCCCTGTTGTTCAGCACATTCCCCTGTACGCAATCGGCAGTAATACGGCTGATCTGTTCGAACAGTTTGTTACCACCGGTAGAAATGCTTTTATCGGTACGGGAATCCTTTATGCGCACGTTCTTCCCATTAATGATCATGAGATAGTATGTGGGCGACTGGTACTCCATCCGCACGCGGTTATCCTTCTTGAACCAGAATTTCCCTTTGCTGGTGATCTTGTCTGTCAGCAGGCTGAGATGCTTCTCCTGCACGAAATCACTTTTGATCGACTGTGTCTGCTGCGCAGTACGGGCAAATTGCTGTTTAAACTGCTCCAGGTTGGAAACAGGTTTAAACCCGCTCTGGGCAACAACCTGCAAGGCCAGGCAACAAGCCGCGATCATCATCATCATCCATCTACGCATAAGCCGGAATATTTAATAGTTCATCTAATCGCCTGATGGCGAACCCATCTCTTCTTAACTGTTTGATCAGGGCGGGTAAAATCCGCACTGTAGCCGCACAGGTATCGTGGAAAAGGAAAATGTCTCCTGCTTCAATTTTCTTTGTGACACGCTCGAACAGTTTGTCTTCGTCTGTGATCACAGTGTCGAACGAGCGGATGCTCCAACCCACGGCAATGAGTTTACTTTTCCTGATTGCACGGGCGAGCATTGGATTGGTAACACCATACGGGGGACGAAACAATTTTGGCTGCAGGCCAGTTGTGGATTTAATAGCCTCATTTGCTTTCGCCAGATCGGTACGCATAGCTGAAGAATGCTGCAGGTCAAACATCGGGCTGTGGGAAAAACTATGGTTACCCACCAGGTGCCCTTCCGCTGTGATCCTTTTCATGATGCCAGGCTCCTGTTCCACGCGGTGGCCAATGCAAAAAAAAGCGGCCTTCACGTTGAACTGTGCGAGGATATCGAGGATCTGTGGGGTAAAGGATGTAACCGGCCCGTCGTCGAAAGTGAGCGAAACTGATTTATCAGTGCTCTTCCCTTTGCTGTGGGTGCGTACGAAGTAATTAGACCGTACATTGACAGCGCCCCATGCCGCGAAGCCGGTTGCTGCAATTACAGGTAATAGCACCATCCAGAGAGGCGTTGCTTCCCATCCGCCATGTGTGGCAATGATGACGCCAACGGCTGCCACTGCAGCTGCTATGACCCAAAACCTCAGCATTTCTCCAATAAAATAAGTGAGTGATGTTTTGCGTGATGATGGTTCCAGATAAGGATACGTTCCGGTTGCACCGGAGGCAGGCCTTTCACCATGGCTTCTTCCGGAATACTTCCACGCTGCAGGCTTCCGGCAGCCAGCCATACGCCAAAAGCAGCGGCAGTAGGATACTCTCCGCAGAAATGCTTGAATGCGGCTACCGGGGTATCATTAAACAGGGATTGTTCCACTGTTTCGTAATATCGGTCGTTTGCGGTATCTCCATTGCGCCCGGTGAGCAGAAGGCTCACATCGGCAGGCTGCAGACCGTTGCGCTGAAGGAATATACGGATGTGTTCCGTTGTTTCTTCTTCACTGGCAGGCCGGTACAGCATTTCCACAGCAGTCAGCTGCGCGATGGAATGCTCCCCTTTACCGGCTGACAGTACAAAAAACGCAGCTCCCTCCCCTGCCATGGTGCCCTGCGATTGTGAACGGAGCAGCCCGGAGGTATGGGCGTTTTTATATAGTCCGAAGCGGCGTAATACTGTATGCGAAAAATCTGTGATCTCATCAGTAGCACCAGCGAGGATGTTTCGTGAAGGATCTTCCGCCAGCAGTAGCAAACTATCCTGCAGGGCGTTTTCCAAGGAGAAAGCGCCGTGTACAAAAGTATTGTTGTAAGCATGGCAGCCCAGCAGCAGGGCAATTTGCCCGGCCACGGTGTTGTGCGTACTTTGAATGAATGCGGTGGGGGTAAGCATGTCTTCCTGCTGGCTTACCAGCTTCTGAAGGAACACGCCTGTATCGGCAAGGCATCCGTAAGCGGTGCCCATGATGATGGCATCGGGATTTTTGATCCCGGCGTTTTCCAGGCTCATATGTGAAGCGGCTACGCCCATTTTGATGGCACGGCCCATCCGGCGGATCTGTTTGATATCGATCCACTGTTTATAATCCGGGTCGGCCACGGGCAGGCGGTCTCCTTCGTAATTCCGGACCTCGCCCGGAAAAACGTTGCTATCCTGTGCGGATACACACCCTGCTCCTTGTATGAATGCTTTCATCCGTTATTTCTTACATTGACATTTTTGCCGGATTGAACTCCGCATATGCTCCGTTTCATGTGTTATTCCTTTGAAAAAACCAGGCTGGAACAATTACCGCCGAACCCGAAGGAGTTAGACATCACATTGCGCAGATGGTTGCCCCGTGAAAATGCAGTAACCGGCGAAAAGGCCAGTTCATGCATCTGAACAGAGAAGTTGGCGTTGGGATAAATGATGCCGTCGCGGAGGGCCAGCGCGGAAAATACCGCTTCTATACCACCGCTGGCTCCCAGTGTGTGCCCGGTGAAGCTCTTGGTAGAGCTTGCAGGAGGCACCCCACCAGTGAACAATCTTGAAATGGCCAGGCCTTCCGAGCTGTCATTATTCTGCGTTCCGGTACCATGCAGGTTGATGTAACCGATATCTTCAGGTTGCAATCCGCCCATTTCCAGTGCGCCTTTCATAGCCATAAAATTCCCAATCCCGTCTGGCGATGAAGCCGTCTGATGATAGGCATCGTTGGCATTGGCAAATCCGGAAAGGCGGCACCATGGTTTGATTCCCTTCGCAACAGCATCTGATACCAGTACAACATAACCGGCGCCTTCGCCCAGGTTCAGTCCTGTACGGGTATCATCGAATGGGCGGCATTGCTGCTGATCGAGGATCATGAGGGTGTTGAAACCATTGAGCGTAAAACGCGTCAGAGCATCGGTTCCTCCGGCAATCACCACATCCAGCATCCCTGCACGGATCATCCGGGCACCATACATGAGCGCATTCGCGCCTGATGAGCAGGCCGTGCTGATGGTGGACACGTGATGACGCACCCCCATGGCATCGGCCACCAGTTCAGTTACCGCGCCACACTCATGATGTACTACCTGCCGCAGCTTTCCTTTGGAAGCGTCCGTCAGGAAGGCTTCCATGAATTCCTCGGTTTTATCCATCCCCCCAACTGTATTGGCAGAAACGAAGCCTGTACGGTACTGCCGGATGTCTCCCAAACCAGATGCTTCCCAGGCTTCCTGCGCCGCAATGCGGCTAAGGAGGGCCGTGCGGCTCCAATGTGCGGGCATTCCGGCGATAGCCGCCAGTTCATCGTTACCGGCTTTCACTTCCACCACTGGAAATGTTTGCGCATGCGCAGAATGCAGGTGCTGCATATACGCCATGCCCGGCTGCATCGCTTCAAAAGAAGCCACGCATGCACCCAGGTTCCGGCCGATGCCGGAGATGACGCCACCGCCTGCTATCCATACGCTACCCGTCATCATGCCTGCTTCGCTTTCTCTGCGGTGATGTATTCTGCCATAGTACGGATGGAATAGAAAACATTCGGTCCGTCTTCCGGCTTGGCGATGCGGATGTTATGAAACTGCTGCAGTAAAACAATCAGCTCCAATGCATCAATGCTGTCGAGCCCAAGGCCTTCCTTGAAAAGGGGCTGATCATTACCGATGTCTTCAGGTTTCACTTCCTGCAAATTCAACTGTTGAATGATCTGCACTTTCAGATCCTGCATCAACTTTTCCATATTATCTATACAATTTTTCTGCTGTTTCCGCGCTGAATGGCAATGCCATACCACGCGGGGCTGTTTCCATCAGGTAAAATGCCGCTTCATGGCTGGCGTGATATTGCTCTACCCATCCGCAAACTACGGCTTTCACGGCGCCGCTTTCCAGCAGTTGCGCCGCATACCCGGTTACAAATGGTATATCGAACTGCTCCGCTACGAAAAAGGCATTCTCTCCTTTAAACTTGTGTCGGATGCTGATTTCTCCAATTACGATATTGGGGAGCGTATATACAAACAACGCAGGACTGGCAATCTCCTGAACGGTGTCGAAATATTTTTCGTCCGTATCCAGGCTGCTGCTTGCATTGGCGAGAATTACGCCGGTATCTTCAGGCGCATATTGATCCATGGGCATATCCTGCAGGAGTATTTCCGTAGCGGCCCATCCCAGCTTCGACAGCAGGTCCATTTTATGGAACTTGGGGTATTGTCCGCTAAACCGGTCGTACAGCCCACGGAGGAAATCCTGCAGGTCGGCCTGAGGCACCTCATGCGCATATACGGGTTGCCTGTTCTTATCCACCGACTGGTGGCGGATAATACATGTTGCGTTGATATATATGCCCTGCTGGCTCATTAGTTATTGGATCCCCCGTTTAATTTTTCTGTCAGATCGATCAGCCGTGCCAGCCTTTTCAGCTCAGTCTCATGCTGTTTCACGTAGGGATTCGATTCATCCCACACATATCCTGCCAAAACGGAACAGATCTGCTGTTTGATAAGGGGATCGGGATTTTTGGAGAAGAAGATAGTATCGAGCGTGCCTTCATACCATGCCATTACATAGGAACGGAATACGTTCACACCCTGCATGGTAGGCTCCATATATTCCTTTTCCCAGTTCACGTTCTCTCCTTGCAGTTTACGGATCACCAGCTTGGCAGCGGTTTGGGCAGAAACAGTGGCCAGCGTAACGCCGGAAGAGAAAATCGGGTCGAGGAACTCGGTCACGTTACCGGTGAGTACAAATCCTTCACCATAAAACTTATCGGTAGTTGCACTCCAGGCTTCCAGTTTACGTGGTTCGAAAACGAGTTCCACATCCTTGAAGCGCTCTGCAGTATAAGGCTCTGAGGCCAGCATGGCGCGGAACATTTCTTCAGGTGTTCCTGAGAAGCGGTCGTGGAAAGAAGGCTCTCCCACAAACCCAACGGAAGTTACACCGGTAGAGAATGGGATGATCCAGATCCAAACGCCTTTTTCATGCACAACGGCAGTGATGCGGTTAGGTTCGTCGGCCATAGAACGGCGTACGTCATTCGTATGGGCGAATAATGCTTTGCGGGGTTGTAAAACAGATTCTTTCTCGAGGTTGAACAGTTTTGGGATTACACGGCCATACCCGCTGCCGTCAACTATAAAGCGGGCTTCGATTTGTTTCTTGTTTCCGTTCACATCTTCTACTGTGATAATGGAATCGGAACCGTTGAAGACGATGTTGGTAACTGTCGTCTCATATTCCACCGGAACGCCCATTTTTTCTACAGTCTGGGCCAGGGTATAGTCAAAATCGGCACGGGTTACCTGCCATGTCCATTGCCATCCGGCGGTGTGCTGATCTGCAAAGGTGAAGTCGCAAATTTTGCCTTGCTTGACAAACTTTGCTCCAAATTTCTTCTGGAAACCTTTCTCGGAAATGGCGTCAATGAAGCCGGCTTCTGTGAGGGCGTCCATGCATCGGGGTAAAAGGCTCTCGCCAATAACAAAACGGGGAAACTTCAGTTTTTCTACAATCTTTACTGAATAGCCGGCCTTGTTGATTATGGATGCGGCTACCGTACCGGAGGGTCCGGCGCCAATCACTAATACATCCACCTTTTCAGTTTGCATATGGAAGGGTTTTAATTGCTTAGGCTTTCACGCAGCGCAGCAGTGTATAACTGAGCCCTACGTTATTGTTTTCCATCACCACATCCATACCGGCTGCACGGATACAGGCATAAAACTCGTCTGTATGGTACATCTGGCTGTTGCCGTTGGCGATGGCGGTAAAGTAAAGCGACGTCTGCTGGAGGCAGAACGCAGCGGATTTAAACTGTTGTTTGTTCCAGAAAGGTTCGAGGATAAACACACTTCCACCATCGTTGAGTGCTTCGCGGCAACGGCGGAGGATGCTGATGATCTGCTCTTCTGAAAAGCAGTCGAGGAACTGGCTCATCCAGATCACATCGAAGCCCTTCGCAAACGGCAGGCTTTCATCAAGGATATTTGTCTCGAAGAAGGAAACACGGTCCTGCAGACCCGCTGCTTCAATATTCTGACGCGCTACATTCACCTGCACGGGCAGGTCCATGATAGTCACATGTACTTCGGGATCATAACCGGCGCATGCCATAGACCATTTACCGGTATTACCGCCAATATCGAGCAGCTTTTTGGGCTTATGTTCGAAAACGATGGGAAGCACGCCGGGGAAGGCGAGATCGGAGTAGTAATGATCGAAATTAAACCAGCTGGTGCGTGCAGGTTCAGGGAGAATGGAAAGCCCCTGGTAAATCGTTTCCCACGGTCCCAGTTCCTGTAATCCTGCCGGGCGCCCTTCTTCAAGGCTGTCCTGCAGGTGATACATGGCCTTATAGCACACGTCGTGCGAGAAGTCCATATTGATGCGGGTGAGAGGATCGTTGAGGATGAAGAAACCGGTTTTGGTGAGCGTATAACGTTTTTCGTTAACGAGCAGCATATCCATGCCGAGGCCTGCTTCCAGCAAAACGCGGAGGGAGTAGCGCGACAGTTTGACGTGCTCGAGGATTTCCTCGATGGTGGCGCCTTGCATGCCTGTGTCGGATACGGCTTTGAGAACGCCCATATCTCTCAGCGCCTTTGAGGCCTGGAAAGCGATGGGTGCAAAAGCCAGCCATAGGGCCTGCTCCTTCGCCTGTAATGCGGTTTTCGTTTCCTTCGTAAAAAAGTTCATGCGTGATCTGCTTGTTTTAATTCGTTTACAATGTCACTTTGCAAAACACCATAGCAGCATTACATCCCCCAAAACCTGATGTGGTTTTGAGAAAATGCTGCATAGGGCGCTTTTCCAAATGACTGCTCACCATCAATGGATGGCTGATTCCGGATGATTCAAAGCCGGCGGTTGGTAACACTACGCCAAGTTTCAAGGCATAAATACCGGCAACTGTCTCAATAAGGCCCGCGGCACCAAGGGTATGACCGTAATTGCCTTTAAGACTGTTAACCGGTACCCGCAGTAATCCCGCGAGATGGAAAGCATTGGCTTCCATTTCATCGTTGTACAGCGTGGCGGTACCGTGCGCTGAAACGAACCCTATATCCGCGGGCTCCAGGCGGCTCCGGCGCATGGCTGAGGTGAGTGCAGAAGCAAGTTCAGCACCCGTCCTTGATGGACCGGAAATATGATTGGCATCGTTACTGGAAGCACCTTCGCCCAGGAGGACGGATTCACCTTCCGGCAGCAATGTTGTATCCTTTGTTAAGACCACCGTTGCGGCACCTTCTCCTAATGTCACTCCTTTACGAGCCGCATCGAAAGGGCGGCACGGCTCGTCAGAAACGGCCTGGAACGACTGGAAGCCAGACAACACGAAGCGCGTAAGCTCATCGGCCCCGCAAACAACGGCATGGTCGTATTGCCCGGCACGGATGAGGCGCTGGGCGATCAGTATGGCGAGGAGTCCTGAAATACAGGCGTTACTCACCACAATAGGGTTAGCCGCTGCCCCAACAATCCCTGCAATGCGGGCTGCGGTAGCATGCAGCAGCATGGAAGCGTCAACAGAACCGGATTTACCCTGTTCCAGCAAAGCTATATTGCCTTTGGTGGTAGACAGGATGAAAGCGGTGCGCTTGTCGCCAATGGGCACTTTCGTACGTGAAAGTGCATCTTTAATACTCAGGCACAGCAACTGTTCGAATCTGGTATTCCCTTCCAGCCCCGCTGCATGTACAGGCTGCCGAAGCAGTTCATCTGGAATGGCGGAAGCGTAGAAACCACCAGGCTGGCGACGGATACCGCTTTCTCCGGCAAGGAGCCGCTCAAAGTTAGCCGGTGCAGTAAGCCCGAGTGGTGATACAATATTCTCAGCAGCTACATATACCTTCGTCATGACAGCCCCCACTCTTTTTTCCATTCTGCGAAAAACAACGGAACGGTCAGTTGCAGGATATCGGCTTCCTTATCGAGGAATACCTGCACAGAGGCACCCGTGCAAACCACTTCGCGTGTTTCGGCATTGTAAAGCGTGTATTCAAAACGGATCTTCGCGGCCTCGGTAGGCACATAACGTGTTTCCACCAGCACACGGTCGCCGTAGCGCAATGGCCGTTTATAATTGCATTCCACATTCACTACAGGAACAGTGAACCCCTGTGCAAATATGTCGAGATAACGCAACCTGTATTTCGCGCCGAAGGCTTCCCTGCCGTCTTCAAAATACCGGATATAATTGCCGTGCCACACTATGCCCAGCGGATCTGCTTCGTTAAACCGGACCAGCACTTCCGCCTTTTCGCTCAATACAGGTTGCATGTATAAGTTTAAAAATTGTCATCTAAAATTATCCGCCGTAGCTGGATTTCCATTCCTTGTACTTGTCTTTTTCGATATCGTCAAGGATGGATTTCACGCCGGAAAGGTACATATTCGCATAGCCGAATGCCATGCCAAATTTACCTCCCATCTTGCCAGTCATACGCTCGGTAAAAAGCACTTTCTTCGCTTTCATATCCACCAGGGTCACATAAGCGGAAAGTTCTTTCTTGGTTTTGTTAATGCCTTCTACGAACCAAACGATGCCGATGCCCGTTTTGCCGTTGAAATCGAACCCTTTAACGAGGGTGGTGATATCTTCAGGTTTCAGGTGCTGGTAATCGTCAGAGTTGTCGGACAGCAGGTTGTCTGCATCGATCTTGGTGGTTCTTTTATTAACCGGTCCAATATCTGTGCTTACTTCGCTGCGGCGGAAAGCTTTTGCCACGTCGAATTTTTTGTATTCGTTTACCACTTTCTGGTTCACTTCTACAAAGTTTTTGTCAACGATCTGGTCTGCCTTGGCGGCTGCATCCCCAACAATCCGGGTTTTAGTCCAGTCGAGGCCGATCCAGGTCAGTTTTACTTCGGGATCAAATACGTCTTTGCTGCTTTGTGCAAATGCCGAAGATGCGCTCAGGGCGAAAGCGATCAGGGGCAATGCGAGATTTTTCAGTTTCATGGTGACTCTTGTTTTTTATTTATTGGCTATGAAGATTTTCATATCACATTTCGCCAGGGTACGGCCGTTCAGCTGAACAGTGCCTTGCACCACGGTGGCGTTGAAGAGTTCATGGGTAATAAGGATTTCTGTCTGTAAAGTAGCCCCCGCCGGCGGGAGTTCCAGTATTTCTAAATTTTGAATTGCTCCGATGAAGCCGAGCGGTACGGGTACATTATCTCTTTTGGCAAGAAACCCTACCCGCGCCGCGGCAGTTTGTGCTATATTTTCCACGAGTCCGGGTGCCATCAGCGTGCCGTTCTCCACAAATACGTTATCGGCCGCCACATCAAGCTCGGTGCGGATGTTCTTCTCTCCCGCTTCTACGAGCCTGCTGATCATTACGATCGGCGGGCGCTGGGGGATGTATTCGGTAATATCTTCCTGATGCATATGCGTATTGTCAGTCTTTTGACCAGAAATCATAATAATTGAACCATTGCAGCGGATATTTCCGCACTTTTTCTTCCATTACACCCACAAAATCTTCCATTGCCTGGTCCATTCCACCCTGCTTGGCTCCGGGGTACACTTTGGGATCTGTGGCATAGAGATGATAGTGACTGGCGGTTTCCTTGAATGCGAACACAAACGAAACAGGCACCCTGAAAGTGGATGCCAACAGAAAAGGCCCAACGGGGAAGCGTGCTGCTTCTCCCAAAAATACTTTCTCTGCAGTTTTGTTGCCGGCCAGAAATCTGTCTGCATGCATGCAAACCAGTTCCTGCTTGTTCAGCGCATCATTAATGGCGTAAATATGCGATAAATCGTCTTTCAATACAATGACATTCACATGCCTCCCGCCCGTTACGCCTTCGAGGTAACTTTTAATTCTTTCATGTTCCCCGTCGAACATCACAATGTTGATCCGTGTGTTCAGCCGGGTAAAAAGATGCCCTGCCACTTCCCAGTTGCCCAGATGCGCGCTGAGCAGAATACCGCCCTTACCGCTGTGGACCATCTCGTGAAGCCGTTCTTCGCCATCGAAATCGAAGCTGAAACGGTTGGGAATACCGGCCATTACCACCACTTTGTCTATCAGCGTTTGTCCGAAAATATAAATATTCCGGTAAACCGACATAAAAGCACGCCACCGGCTGTATCCCATCTTATAACGAAAAAACCGGTACATAGACCGGGCAGTGCTATAGGAGAACAGGCAGTAATAGATTGCAACAAATACCAACAGGAAATAAGCCGGACGAACGCCTCCGTAACGCATTACGCCTATGAAGATCCGGTAACCGAGCTTATTTCCCTTGGATTTACCCTGCCATGATGGCATTATACCAGTTCTTTTTGTTTAACACGTTCGATTACATAATCATAAAAGTCCTGGAAGCTAACAATGCCCTGAAAATCTTCCGGCTTTACTTTAAAGCCGAAGTTGTTCTCAATGGCTACTACCAGGTCAATATAGTCCAGGCTGTCCAGTTCCAGCGTGGCCTTCAGTTCGGCCTCGGGGGTAATGCTTTCGGGGGAAACTTCGAATTCTTCCGCCAGAAAAGCATTGGTTTTTTGAATGATCTCCTTGATTTCCATAAACTTAAGTGTTCCAGATATAGGTTAGTAGCTGTCTTAATGCATCCCTGGGTTCGCATAAGGGCTGCGGGACAAAATTATAGAAAAACCGTCCAACAGTGGCCAGATGAATGAATTATTCCCATTTCCTGACAATGAGGGAGGAATTTGTACCCCCAAAGCCAAAGGAATTAGACAAAAATATATTAAAGTTCTTATTAAGTGTATTCGCTACGATGTTCAGTTTTGCTGAATCTTCATCGGGATTTTCGAAGTTGATGTTTGGGGCGATAAATCCATGCTGCATCATGAGCATGGAGTAAACGATCTCACTTGCCCCTGCCATCCAGCATTCGTGCCCTGTCATACCCTTGGTAGAGCTAACATGGGTCCGGCATTCTCCAAACACGGAATGGATGGCCCTGGCTTCGCTGGCATCGCCTGCGGGGGTGGATGTGGCGTGTGCGTTGATATACCCAATGTCTTTCGGCAGCATACCGGCTTCGCGGAGTGCCATTTCAAGGCTGCGGGTAGGACCTTCCACACTGGGGTTGCTGATATGCGCACCGTTGCTGGAAAAACCATAACCTATCACCTCTCCCAGAATAGTAGCTCCTCGGCGTTGTGCGGATTCCAGGCTTTCCAGAATCACGGTAGCCGCTCCTCCACTTGGCACCAGGCCGTCGCGGTCGCGGTCGAAAGGACGGGATGCCTTGCCGGGATCGCTTTCCCGCACGGAAAATGCGGCAATAGCATCGAAATTACCCATGGCGTATAGGTTGATCTCCTGCGCTCCGCCGCAAATCACAGCGTCCTGCATACCCGAACGGATAAACATATATCCCAGTCCGATGGCATGTGAGCCGCTTGCGCAGGCTGCGCTCACACTAAAATTCACGCCTTTGAGGCGGAAAATAGTGGCAAGGTTCATATTTACCGTAGAGTTCATGGTCTGGAATACAGACCCTGAGCCTACGAGCATGGTATCTTTCTTTTCGCGGATGATATCGGTTGCTTCTACTACCGGTTTAGCGGAGCTGTCGTTTCCGAACAGCAGCCCAACTTCCCTTGAATCGAGGAAATCCTGGTCCATTTTGGCCATTGCCAGCGCCTCACGGGTACTCATATAGGCATACTCGGCCTGTTCAGGCATCATAAGCCGGGCGCGGCGGTCCAGCAAGCCCTTCAGCTCCGGCCTGTCTACCCACCCGGTTAGCCCCGACCGGTACCCGAAAGCTTTCCGCTCCGGATCCAGCACGATGCCGGAACGCCCCTGAAAAAGGGAGTCCTTTACCGCCTCAAGGTTTTTGCCGAGACAGGAATAAATTCCTATACCTGTGATCACTACTCTGTTCATGCGCTGTGTTGAGTTATAATCCCGGAACCCCGGGGGCTCCGTTTGCTTTACTGTTGATATGCTGCTTTTTGATGCCGTAATCAGGAATAAAGGCCGCCATTGATGTTCAGCACTTCTCCCGTGATGTAGGAAGCCCCTTTCGAAGAAAGGAAAGCCACTGCTTCCGCCACTTCCTCGGCAGTACCGAAGCGTTGCATGGGCACCATGGCAGACAGTTCTTTCTCAGGCAACCCCTCGGTCATGTCCGTCCGGATGAATCCGGGAGCCACGGCGTTGACGGTCACATTCCGTTTGGCGACTTCCTGTGCCAGGGCCTTGGTAGCCCCGATCAGGCCTGCCTTGGCGGCACTGTAATTAACCTGGCCGGGTGTTCCTTTCAGGCCGGAAAGCGATACCATGTTCACGATACGGCCATAGCGTTTCAGCAGCATTCCTGTAAGCACCTGCTTGGTGACATAGAAAAATCCGTCCAGGCTTGCGTCCAGCACGCTTTTCCATTTTTCAGTCGACATCTGGAAAAGCATCATATCTTCCCGGATTCCGGCATTATTCACCAGCACTTCTATCTGTTTGTCTTTATTGGCTTCGATCCAGGCGCCGAGCACGGTATTTACCTCGCTCTCGCTCCCTACATCAAATTTGAGCAGGGTGCCGTCTGTACCTTTCTGGCGCACGGCTTCGAGGGTTTCCTCTGCCGCAGCCGTATTACCTTTATAATTGATGAGTATATGGTAACCCTGCTCCGCCAGTTTGATGCATACCGCCCTGCCGATGCCCCGGGAACCTCCTGTTATCAATGCGCATTTCATCCGTAGTATTGTTTCTTATGCTTGTATTCCTGAATAATTACTGTACGGAAGATTTCTTCCTTTTCTCTGTCGCAGGCTCTGCCACTACCGGCTCGTGCCGCATAAGGTAAGCCTTGATACGCTGCACGTCCGCATAGCGGGGAGCGTCGTCAATAAATTTAGGGAAAATCGCCCTGATGTCCTGATAGATCTTGGAGGTAAAGGCGCCCAAACGGTCCTGGCAATTCAGGAAGTCTACCGCCTGAAGCAGCGTCATCACCTGTACAGTCAGCACTTCAAAGGTGTTTTCAATCACTTTGTACGTCAGCTGTGCCGCATTACAGCCCATGCTTACAATATCCTGGTTATCATTGTTGTTTGGGATACTGTGCAGATACATGGGATAGCTAAGTGTCTGATTTTCAGCAACAGTAGAAGTCGCGGTAAATTGAACGCCCTGCATACCGAAGTTGAAGCCCAGCTTGCCAAGGTTCATAAACGGCGGGAACTTGTGGTTCAGCTTATCGTTCATGAGATAATTTAACTGGCGCTCGCTGAGCATCGATAACTTGGTAATCGCGATCTTCAGTTTATCCATTTCCAGAGAAATATAATCACCATGGAAGTTGCCCCCATGGAAAACGTTCTGTTGACGGTGGTCTACCACCGGGTTGTCACTCACAGAGTTCAGTTCTCCGATAATGATGGTCTCGGCCTGTACGAGGATATCATAAATAGGGCCGAGAATCTGGGGAACACAACGCAGCGAATAGTATTCCTGCACTTTATCCTTGAATATTTCTTCTTCCAGTTCTTTATAAAAGTGATCGGGCCTGTGGCGGATCATTTTGCTGCCAGTAAGCATGCCGCGCATCATTTCGGCTACTTTATTCTGCCCGTTATGGCGCTTTACGACATTGAGTTCGTAGCTGAGGTGGTCATCGAACGCTTCCACCACTTCATTGATCATGGCGCTGAGTGAGCAGCTCCAGAGCAGCAGTTTACGGGCTTCAATAAGGTTCACGAGGGCGATGCCCGTCATCGCCGAGGTACCGTTTATAAGTGCAAGACCTTCACGGATGCGCACCGTCAGCGGCTGAAGTCCCAATTGTTCAAATACATCGGATGCCAGCCTGATCTCGTCTTCAAAAAGTACATTCCCTTCCCCGATGAGTGCATGGGCAAGGTGAGCAAGCTGAACGAGGTCACCACTGGCGCCCACGCCGCCATGCTCATATATGCAGGGGTAAACGTTGTTATTGATAAGGTCGCGCAGGAGATACACCAGATCTGTATGCACACCGGAATAACCCTGCATGAAGGAACTCAGCCGGGCTATCATCAATGCTTTGGTGTGGACAGGTGCCAGGCACTTGCCTGCTCCCGAGCTATGACTGCGAATGAGATTATATTGCAGCTGGAACGTGTCTTTTTCCGGTATCCGGTATTGAGCCATAGGGCCAAAACCAGTGTTGATACCATAAATGAGCTTTTTCTCGGAAAATATTTTCAGAAACTCGAAGTTGTCATTCACATGCTGTACGGCTGTTTCTTCGAGCACCAACTCTTCCCCCTCAAACAAGACCCTTTGCACTTCTTCTAAAGAAAGTACCTTACTTCCTAGTACAACCATTATATATTAGATTAAATTATTTGTTTATGTAAAAAAGTGCTCAAAATTAAGATAAAGATGTTTTTTTCCTAATATCCAATCTTTCATTTTTTTACTTTCGGGCAGGGGTTACTATACTCCTTTGGCATTCAACTAGTTGCAATAATGTTACAAGGATGTAGGTTTCCTGTCGCGATTGGTTCCGGTCTGGCTAATTCATCCCGAAATGCCATTTGCCGGGGCATTTCGGGATGTAAAGTTATTACTCTTCTTCAATATTCGCAGGGGGAGTCACCAATATTTTGTCAATACGGTGGGCATCCATGTCGATGATTTCGAAGGTAAATTTGCGCCATTCCAGCTTTTCGCCGGTTTGGGGGATATGTTCGAGGTGGTGGAGAATAAAGCCGGCAAGGGTATCGAACTCCTGTTCGAACTCGGCCATCTGGTCTTCCATATCGAATTCTGAGAGAAAATCGTAGAATGGTATCTGAGCGTCAACGAGATAGCTCCCGTCTTCCCTTAAAATCATATTATAATCGTCCTGCCCGGTCTCCGGCATATCGCCTACGATGGCTTCCAGGATATCGTTCAGGGTAATCATACCAAGGAAGGTACCGTATTCATCCACGATAAATGCGGCGTGAATCTGGGTTTCCTTGAACTTTTCCAGTACCTGGTAGGCAGTATTGTTCTCGGGGATGAAGAGGGGCTTCCTCATGATTTCTTTCAGCACAACCACGTTACCGGCGGCATATAAATCCTTGATGGTGAGGATGCCACGGATATGATCGATCTGTCCTTCGCACACGGGATATACGGAGTGCGGAGCCTGTTTGATCTTCCGTTTATAGCTTTCCACATCCTCATTTACATCCAGCCACACAATGTCGGTACGGTGGGTCATGAGGGAAGTGATGTTACGATCACCGAGGTGGAACACCCTTTCGATGATTTCCTGTTCGGTTTCCTCAATGGCACCTGAAGAAGTGCCTTCGCTGATGATGGCTTTAATTTCTTCTTCCGTTACGTTATTGTCGGATGAGCGCTTCAGTCCGATCACCTTTACAAGGAAGGTGGTGGACCTGCTCAGCAGCCATACAAATGGAAAGGTGAGGCGGGAGATGAAGTACATGGGCCTGGCCACGATCTTCGCAATTGCTTCGGGATTAGCGAGTCCGATCCTTTTCGGGAGCAGCTCACCCAGTACGAGGGTGAAATAGGTTACACCAATTACGATGAGAGCGGTGGCAATACCATTGCTATATGGTGCCAGCGTGGGCATCTGCATCACGAAACCTTTCACGTCTTCCTTCAGCTGCTCACCGGAGTATAAACCGGTTAAGATACCAATCAGCGTAATGCCGATCTGTACGGTAGACAAAAATGTGTCCGGATTGTTGGACAGCTTCAGGGCTGCCCTGGCTTTGTCGTCCCCCTGCTTGGCTGCGTTTTCTAAACGCACTTTCCTTGCGGATACCAAGGCTATCTCCGCCATAGAGAAGATACCGTTGAGCAAAATGAGGACGAGGATAATGACGACTTCCATAATTTATAAAGCCTAAAAATAATTAATTATTCAAATATCAGTGTAACAAATGCCAAACCAAGCCCAATTGCGATGGCCAGCACTTTTTTCCCGCTCAGTTCATGGTGTTTGGTTCCGCTTTCGTAGAAGATGGTGGTGGAAATATGCAGGAACGCGCCAATAACCAGCGCCACGATGTAAATGAGAGAGTGGGTAATTGTTTCAGACTCAGCGCCCAGCCAGCTGGCAAGTATGGCAGAAAGGGGCGTTACGAGCGAGAATATGATAAGAATCCGCCAAAGCTTTGCCCGCGACTGACCGGCATGCATCATTACCGTGATAAGCGTAAGGGATTCAGGCACTTTATGCGCCATTACACCAAGCATCAGAGACGGAAGAGCCGATTTGTCTTCAAAATGGAACCCTAGGGGGATACCTTCCATAAAAGCATGTATCGACAAGCCTACCAGCAGCGGTGTTACCGCAATATGGTGATGCCCATGCTCCTGTGGCAGATGGGTATGCCCGTGCTCCATGCCATGGCTAAGCTGCTGGAGGAACACCTGGAGGAAAAAGCCGAGCACGATGTATATTCCGGCAGAATGCCCCAGCTCGTGGTACACTTCCGGCAGCAGGTGCATGATCGTAACGCCAAACAGGAACGCCCCGGTAAATGCCAGCAGATAGATAGGCAATCCGGGATTGATCCGTTTAAAGATCACAGGGATCATACCGCCTGCTATCGTGGCGGCCAGGATGAGTATGAGATAAGCTATGTTCATGTTGTTTTTTCAGGTAATGGCTCCAGTCCCACCCTTCTGAGGAAGAACCCTCCGCTGAGAGAGCCGGCCAGCATACCAAGCAGTGCTCCGCCCAGTATATCGGTCGGGTAATGAACGCCCACATATACCTGCGCATAGCAGATAACGGCAGCCCAAACGAACAAGAGCCAGGCCCAACGGCGGATGTAAGGCCGCAGGGTTATAAATGAAAACGTGGCCAGGCCGAAATGGTTGGCCGCGTGAGAAGACGTAAAGCTTCCGCTCTGCGGATAATACCCCACCATCACCCGTACGTAGGGGGCAATATGCGGATCGTTCCCGGGCCTCAGCCTGCCCACAGCAGATTTAAGGAAACCGCTGGCCTGATCACAAAGGGCAAAGGTTACGATGAAGAACACGATCCACCAGAATCCGCGCCATCCCCAGTTATAGGTTACAAAAACCATCAGGAAAAGGTACAGGGGTGCCCAAAGGTAAGGTTCCCGCATCCAGGGCAGCCAGCTGTCCAGGAAAGGGTTCGCCCATTTACTGTTGATTGTGAAAAACAGGGTTAAATCCCAGGTGAGCAGTGTTCCCATCAGGATAGTGGTTTTTGGGCGACAAGGACCATTCTCGGAGAATGCACCTCATCGAAAGTATTGAAATGATAATCCCCGAACACATCGGTGATCTCCAGTTTCTGCAATGCAAACATTTCCCTGAAATCAGCGAGCGTAAATGCGGAAACACGTTCGGAAAAAGTAGTTCTGAACAGTTTCTTACGATCGAGGATACGGATCTCCTTCAGGAACTTCCCTCCTGCAACTTCCCGGTGAATGTCGAACACCACATCCTCCTTCTCCTTTATTTCATTGGGTACCAGGTGCGCTTCCACAAACGGGCTGTTCAGATAATCCAACACCAGTCTGCCCCCCGGCTTCAGGCTGTTAGCCAGTGTGCGCAGGGCATTATCATTCTCATGCCGGGTTTCGAAATAACCGAAACTGGTGAAGAAATTGAAAACGATGTCGAAGTAATTGATGCGAAAGGGCAATCGCATATCGTGCTGGAAAAAGCTCAGATGCTCATTCTCCAGCTTCCGCGCTGCGGCAATACTCTCCTCGGAAAGGTCTATCCCGGTAACGTTAAACCCCTTGTCGGCCAGGTACTTCGCATGCCTGCCGCGGCCACAGGCCACGTCCAGCATCAGTGCGCCGGGTTCCGGCCGCAGGTACCCTACCAGCTTGTCTATAAAAGCAGATGCTTCCCGCTCGTCCCGGTTGTTGTACAACAGGTGATAATACGGTGAATTAAACCAGTCTTTAAACCATTGTTTCGGCACTTCCATTCGCTACAGGCGTATTATTTCGGTTTTTTATTGTTAAACATCAAATATCGGGAGCTTTCGTAAAATCCACGGGTTAATTTATCCAGTTTCTCCGCAATTTCCGGCTGCTGCGTACTAATATCGGCCACGGGGTTCACTTCCAGGTCGTACAGGCGCATTTTCCCGCTTTCTACCCCAATTTCACAAAAGTATTTGCGTCCCATCAGCCCATAATAGTTCTCCCCACGGTTATAAGTCACAAAAGCATAACGCTCCCCGGCATAGGTAGTATCCAGCATATCCACGCCCATGGTATAGTTAGTGTAGTTTACACCGGCCATTTTGGCGACGGTAGGGTAAACATCCAGCAGGCTCGTCATATGGCTTACACGCCGGGGCGCCACCAGCCCGGGCGCCCAGATGATGCAGGGTACATGATCCACGAACGTTCCCATCTCATATTCCGGCAGGGGCATGTGCCTGAATGGATGCAAACGGGCCGAATGGTCACCGAAGAACACGAAAATTGTGTTCTCGAGATATCCCGATTTTTTCGCCAGCTCCATCAGGTAACCCACATTGTAATCGAGGTAGCGCATGGCATTCAGTTGGTCTACCGACAGCCAGCCGGCAGCCTTGAAAGCTGCTTTATCTACTTCTTTCTCCGTTATTTTCTTAAAATCTCCTTTCCCGGATGTAGTGGTGTAAGGTTCATGATTGTCTGCCGTTTGCAGGAAAGCCACAAAGGGCTTGCCTTCCTGATGGGCTTTCCGGAAAATCTCATCAGACTCGCTGATGAGATCAAAATCAGAAACGCCCCATACATCGGCCTTGGGTGCCTTGAAATAGCCTTCCTCGAAGATCTGGATACCTTCCACGTTATTGGTAAAAACGGCGCGGATGTTAGCCCAGTTGGTGTTACCACCAAGGAGGTAAAATTTCTCATAACCTGCAAACTGGTCCATGATCACACGCTGATCCACGATGCCGGGATGGCGTGAAGCGGTTTTAAACTTACATATATCAGGTAATCCCGTGGTGACGCCGAACACGGTTCGGGCGGTACTCATGGCGGGAACATAAAAGTTGTCGAAAAAGAGGCCTTCATCTGCCAGCTTTTGCAGATTTGGGGTGGCTTTAACCGGGTTATTGAACATCGAGGTCATGGCCGCTCCGCCCGATTCGAGCATTACGATAATGACATTGGGCCGTTTTGCCACGCTATCGCCTTTAATGGTACGGGTGTAGCTGAGGTTGACGGAATCAGGCAGGTCTACTCCGAGATAACCAGCGATGGGTGTATAATATTTCCGGGTGAGGCTGGCATCAAACGTATCGTCTTTCACCGAAAAGTTAGCGAAGAAATAGGTTACGGGGTTGAGACTGAGCGAAGTGATACCATTATCGCGCGTAAACATGGCCTGGCTCCAGCGCAGGGGAAAGTAAGCTATGTTGCCATAAATACCGGCTCCGAAAGCGATAACGAGGAAAACAACCCACGCGGCAAAAGCTTTAGGCCGCACCGGTACTCCCTCCTGCTGGGCGAAGTGGCGGAAAATAGCCCGGTAGCACCAGATGACGAAAGCGAGGAACAGCAGTATACCGATGGCGCTTTTGATAACAGGGTAACTCTCCCACAGCATCAGGGCATTGGTGCCGCGTTCGCCATCAGCGAGAAAACGGGTCACAGACGGCTCTATACGGATACCGAGGTAGCTGTAATGCCCCAGATCGGTCACGTAAAAGAAAGTCAGGAATACATATAACAAAAGAAATAGGCGAAGTGGAGTCTGCGAAGCCATCCCGGACCGAATAAACGGTCGCGCGCAAGCAATGCGGCCAGAGCAATGGGAGCCATACAGATGAGGGCCAGCCGCATGTCGAATTTAAGACCAAGGTGCCAGGCACGGGCAATAACCCCGCTTTCACGGATGGTGGTGGTGAAAAAGAAAAAGTAAAAGATCAGGCGCCACGCCACGAGGAAACCGAACAGGTACAGTGTTTGGGTAAAAATATACCGGATGTATCTGGGTATCCGCGACCAAAGCTGCATCATCTTAGTATCTTATTTTTCGCTAAAGTTATATTCCCGTAAAATTTTATACGTAGCGGCAAATATACACTAAATGCGCCAACATCCCGGGAGGCTTTCGGGACCTGACAAATTAGCGGAGCCGATAAGTACGGAATCGATTATATTTGCCATCCTAAAAAAATCCAATAAAGTGGCACTGATTAAATCAATTTCGGGAATTCGCGGCACCATTGGCGGCAAGCCCGGCGAAGGACTTTCCCCTCTCGACGTGGTGAAGTTCACCGCGGCTTACGGCACATGGCTGCTGAAGCAGAACGCGGAGAACAGGAAAGTGGTGATCGGAAGAGACGGCCGGATTTCCGGGGAAATGGTAAAGCAACTGGTTGTTTCCACCCTCAACGGCCTCGGCATTGACGTAGTGGACCTGGATCTCAGCACCACCCCCACCGTAGAAATCGCCGTTCCCCTCGAACAGGCAGCAGGCGGCATTATTCTTACCGCCAGCCACAACCCCCGTGAATGGAATGCGCTGAAGCTTCTCAACAGTAAAGGCGAGTTTATTTCCGGTGCCGACGGTGCCGAATTACTCGACATCGCTGCACGGGAAGATTTCACCTTTGCAGACGTAAATAAGCTCGGATCGTACCGGAAAGACGATTCTTACCTCCAGAAACACATCGACCTGGTGGTGAATTACCCCCTTGTAGACCGGGAAGCCATTGCTGCAGCTAACTTTAAAGTAGTGGTGGATGCCGTAAACTCCACCGGCGCCATCTTTGTACCCGCCCTCCTGAAGGCGCTCGGTGTCAATGAGGTGACCGTACTCTTCGATGACGTTTCCGGTAAATTCGCCCATAACCCCGAACCCCTGCCTGAAAACCTCACTGCGCTGAGCAATGAAGTAGATAAAAGCAAGGCTGACTTCGGTATCGCTGTAGACCCTGATGTTGACCGCCTTTGCTTTGTATGTGAAGATGGCAGCATGTTTGGCGAAGAATATACCCTTGTGGCTGTTTCCGACTACGTACTGAAACACCGTAAAGGCAACACCGTATCCAACATGAGCTCCACGCAGGCGCTGAAGGATATCACCCTCAAAAACGGCGGGGAATACCATCCTTCTGCTGTAGGTGAAGTGAACGTGGTGAACAAAATGAAGGCAGTTAATGCCGTAATTGGCGGAGAAGGCAACGGCGGTATCATCGTTCCGGACCTGCACTATGGCCGCGACGCCCTCATCGGCATCGGCCTGTTCCTCAGCCACCTCGCACAGAGCAAAAAGACCATGAAAGCACTCCGGAACTCCTATCCGGACTATTTCATCAGCAAAAATAAGATCGAGCTGGATAAAGATATCGACGTGAAAGAGATCTTCGAAAAGATCAAGGGTAAGTACAAAAACCAACCTCAGAATACAGAAGACGGGCTGAAAATCGAGTTCGATAAGGACTGGGTACACCTGCGCACGTCCAACACTGAGCCTATTATCCGCATCTATGCGGAAAGCCAGAATGAGACCACGGCCGACAATATTGCCCGTAAAATCATGCAGGATATTAAGGAATTCATATAATTCCTATAGACTTACATATGGATGGACGGATGGCGGAATTAACTGCCATCCGTTTTTCTTTGTCCCTAATTCCTTAATTTTGTGGCACTTTTTTAATCAAAAACCACCAAACCCGCACGACCTTGGAAAGAATTTATTTCGACAATGCCGCCACCACGGCACTCGACCCGGCAGTTTTGGACACCATGCTGCCGTATTTGACAGAAAAGTTCGGCAATCCGTCCTCCATTTATTCTTATGGCCGTGAGTCGCGGCTGGGTATCGAAAACGCAAGGAAATCCGTTGCGAAGATCCTCAATGCACATCCCGGGGAGATATTTTTCACCTCCGGCGGTACGGAAAGCACCAATACAGCAGTTAACGCGGCCATCCGTGATCTTGGATGCCGCCACATCATCAGCTCCCCCATCGAGCATCATGCCACCCTCCACACTGTAGAGCATGTTTATTGCCGGGAAGAGATTCGCCTCTCCTGGGTAAAGCTGCTCCCCGACGGGCATGTTGATATGGAAGACCTCCGCCGCCTCCTCTCCGAAAGCAAAGAGCGCACCCTGGTTTCCCTCATGCATGCAAATAACGAGATCGGTAACCTGCTCGATATCCATGCCGTTGGTAACCTCTGCAAGGAGTTCGATGCCATCTTCCATTCCGACACCGTACAAACGGTAGGCCACTACCCTTTCGACCTTCGCAACACACCTGTTCACTTCATTAATGGAGCAGGCCACAAGTTTCATGGTCCTAAAGGCGTTGGTATCCTGTACATCAACGAGAACGTGAAAATCAATCCTTACCTCATGGGCGGCTCTCAGGAGCGCAATATGCGCGCCGGTACCGAAAACCTGTATGGTATCGTTGGCTTTGCCAAAGCGCTGGAAATGGCTACTCTAAACCACGAACAACACAGCAAATACATCAATGACCTGCGGTTGTACATGGCTCAGCAGCTGGAGCAGCACATCCCCGGTTCAGGTTTCAACGGCGACCTCTACGGCCGCAGCCTCTACACGGTGCTGAACGTCTCCTTCCCGAAAACAGAGAAAAGCGAGATGCTCCTTTTCAACCTCGATATCAATGGTATCTGCGCTTCCGGCGGCAGCGCATGTACTTCTGGTGCAGACGCAGGCTCTCACGTGATCCGCGCCCTCAGCAGCGATCCCAACCGCATCGCAGTACGCTTCTCCTTCTCTCACACCAATACGAAAGAAGAAGTGGACGCAGTAGTCAGCAAACTGAAAGAACTGATCTAAGGTCAAATTCCGATATCAAAAAAGGCCGGTGAATGTTTCACCGGCCTTTTTTTACAGCATATTGAATTATTAATTTGGGTCTTTATAATACTTAGCAACTTTTCACCGATATTTGAACAAGGCTAAAAAGTTGTTCAACATACATATCTCTTTCCATAGGGGTGTTGCCATTCAAGGCACGGGAGCTGAAGAATCTTTTACATTTAATTGGGAGATATGGTCTAAAAGTAAATATTGGCAATTTCTTTATTTTAGCCTTTTTCTTCTATCTTTGATCAAAGCTAAAAAGTGGTTCAACTTACATAACTCATCTCGTATGGGGGTTGCTTATAAAAGCACGGGGGTTGAAAGATTTTTTAGCTTTTTTTATTCCTCCTCATATAGCATTACTACGTCTCCAAATTTCTCAAAAAGCGATTGAAAATAACGCATTTCACCTTTCACTAACTTTCGTTGGACTGCCCAAATTAAGTAATCAACAATACTTAATTCCGGCACCTCTCTCTCATTTACCAGCTCTAATTCGTACTGACAATTTTCCACATTAGCAAATGATTCCTTTACTGCCTTTTCAAATCGCTGCATAATATTTCCCTGCCTTTCAGAAAGATAGATTTGGTGTTGAAAATTACCATTAAGCCTCCCCTTCAACAATTCTCTTAAATCATCAAAATAAAAATCAGCCGTATTTGAATTGTGTTTATGCTCAAATATTTCAAGGTCCTTTTTTGCAATAACAACATGCGCTTTGAACCCATCTAACTTTCTCAGCAATTCAAAAAACTTTATTCTTACCTCTGAGTGATCTCCACAGGCATGTACATACCAACCCTTTTCAGGGCCACAGAAGAAATAGTGTTGTATAATACATCATTCCTGATATGTTCCATAAAGTCAACAACTGCTTTTCGAAAAACTTTGCGGTCTTCTGCCTCAATCATACCAATAATCAGGTATGGTTGAAATCCACGAGAACCAATGAGAGGCACCCGACGGTATCCAATCCCCCCGATCTCCATAGCTGGTCTTTCATTCGGAGGAAATCTAACGAATAAGTTAATGCAGGGATTTGTTCAAACTTGCCATTCTGAAAAAAGGAATATATACCATCAATTCTAAGAATATCTTGTTATCACATCATAAAACTTATCCCGGTAGCCTTCGCTGATGGGGATCGACTGGTTGGCGATCATTACCGTGTTGCGCTCCACGGAATTGATCTTATTCATCGCCACGAGGTAAGAACGATGTACACGCATAAACTTATCTTTCGGTAATCTGGATTCAAAGGATTTGAGACTCTTTAGCGTCAGGATGGGCTGACTGGCCGTGTAGATCTTAATGTAATCTTTCAGGGCCTCAATGTATAAAATGTCTTCAAGGTTTATTTTGATGATGCGGTATTCTGTTTTGACGAAGATATAATCCGTGTCGGAAGATTTTGGGGAAGTGATGGAACGGTATTCTTCCGCCTTTGTGACTGCTTTGATGAACCGCTCAAATGGAATGGGCTTGAGTAGATAATCCACCACGTCCAGGTTGTACCCGTCCAGCGCATATTCCTCATAAGCCGTAGTAAAAATAACCATAGGAGGCCGCTTCAGCGATTTCAGGAACTGGATACCGGTTATATCCGGCATTTTGATATCCAGAAATATAAGATCCACCGGTTCTTCCTGCAGGCACTTCAACGCCTGGGAGGCATTTGTAAAGGCCATGAGTTCCATCCGGAATGGCGCTTTCGCAGCGAAATCGGAGATAATTTCCAGGGCCAGCGGCTCGTCATCCAACGCAATGCACTTCATCATGTTTCAAAGCAATTTTTAAGTCTGCAATAAATTCGTTCGCTTGCTCTCTGATTGTGATCGTATGTGCATCTTTATACATTAACTCCAGCCGCTTCAGCGTATTCCCCAGTCCAACCCCTCCTTTCTCCGCTACCCGCTTCGACAGCAGCCTGTTCCGGACGCTCAGGTGTAGTTCTCCGTCCGTCGAAATATCCAGCACCACATTTATCCATGCCGGCTCTTCATAACTCACGCCGTGCTTAAAAGCATTCTCCACAAAAGGTATCAGCAACATGGGTGCTATCTTCAGCCCGGCAGCTTCGCCGGTTACATTCACCTCTACCGGAATGTGGCTCGCCAGGCGCAGGCGCTGCATATCTATATAATCTTCCAGATACCGTATCTCGTTTGCTAACTGCACCTTGTCTTCATTACTCTGGTATATCATATACCGCAGTATGTTCGATAGTTTTACCAGCGCATCTTTCGTTTCCGGGCTTTGCCGGTGTGCAAGGGAATATACTGTATTCAAACTGTTAAACAGAAAATGAGGATTGATCTGCGACCGCAGAAAACGTAACTCTGCATTGAGGTTCGCTACTTTCAGTACTTCTTTCTGCTGCTCGCTCTTAAACCATTCCAATGCTACTTTAATAAACCCGCCAAGGAAGAGCATCAGCAAAGTAAACGTGACGGACTTCCGGAAGATATCCTGAAACATGAACATCCCGTATGTACGCCCCTCACGTACCCCGCGCATCAGGACCGGCGGCGGAGGCATCAGTGTGTCACTCACATAACGAACCGGCAAAGCCGTTCCCACATCATGGTCCAAAGGTACGGCTGGCTCTGCATGTACAGTTACCGCCATGGCCCCTGCCCTGTGAGCCGTCATCATAAACGGACGGTCGCTCCGCTCCATCATCAGCTGCATAAACTTATACTCAACCAATGCCTGCTGCATCCCGATCCCTGCCAGCAACAGCACCACAAGGCCAATATATATGCCAATGCGCTGCCGCGTGAAGAACCGCGGTATCAGTACGTAATAATTCAAATAAAACAGTCCGACGATGAACAGTGTGTTCACTCCTTCCTTCCAGTAGAATAATTGATGATCTACCCGGATGCGATACATAAAAAATGGAAAAAGGAACAGCAACACCCAAACCGTGATATGCAAAAAGATTACGACGAGCCGGTTATTTAATATTTTCCTCCAACTGATCATAGGTGTGAAGCCGCGGTAAACTTACATCACATTAGTCTTAACCAAGTGTTAAAAGAGGTTTCCGGAGTCTTAAGCAAGTGTTAAAATTACCATGTTAATTGCAGGCTGTCTATCTCATGCAGGCTCAGTGAAGGTATGCTGCCACCTTTGAGCTTTTGCAGTACGAGCGTACCGGTACGGCGGGCGTCTGATTGCGTCCGGAAGGGATGAAAGCCTGGTACGGCGGGAATATGCGCCTGGTAAATCACAGGACGGCCTTTATAGGAAATACGGTACGCCCATCCGGCAGATGATTCCTCTGTAACCAGCCGGTACGGCTGCTCCCGGCACGATGACAGGGAGCAGGCCGCGGCCAGTATGAGCAGTAATGCGATGGACTGCTTAATCATTTTCGTTGTAGGTAGCATTGGGTTCAAACACAAAAATATCATCCAGCTGAAGGCTGCCGGTACGGCCGGAAGCAACGTGGCCTTTACCACCCAGTACAAAAGCCACCGCACTGTACCGTGCAGCACCTTCGAAATCCCGCACTTTCGTCCAGCGGTCTGTTACACCATCGTATTCCCATGTGGCTTTACTGATACCATTTCCGGTTCCTGTTACCACATAGGCTTTATTGTTAACAGAAAAGGCTACAGCCTGACTGGTTACGATGTTGTACTCATCATCAAACGTTTCATCAGTTACGTTGGCGATCTTGTTTTTCTGCGTCCAGTTATCAGTGGAAGCATCATACACCCACATGTCGTTCTTCAACTCACTGTTGTTTGTGCCGGTGGCGATGTATGCGTTTTGCCCCAGTACGAAAGCCACTGCCTCTGTGCGTTTGCTGCCGCCGAAGCTTTGTCGGGTAATCCATTTATCCGCTGCGGGGTCGTACATCCAAACGTCTTTCGTTCCGCTGCCGTCGCTTCCGGTGGCTACATAACCTTTACCCTGAAGGGTGAAGCTCACGGCATCGCGGCGGGCGAGATTAATGGAGGGATCGGGACCTATGAGGGATGCTTTCTTTGACCAGTTACCCGTTTCCGGACTGTAGCTCCAGAAATCGTTGAGGCGCACTTTACCATCGAACCCGGTACCGATGTAAGCGTACTTATCAATCACGAAAGCAGTGGCGCTGCTGCGGGCGGCAGCGGCTGCAGGTAGTGAGGCCGCCTGGCTCCAGCCATTGGCAGGATTGTATTTCCAGAAGTCGCGCAGCTGCTTCTCACCGTCGAACCCTGTACCTACATAAGCCGTGTCTCCTATAACAAACGAGACAGCTTCGGAGCGTGGAGATGCCGACATCTCGGGCAGCTCTTTCCAGTTTCCGTTGTTCTCGTCTTCCGAGTCGTCGCTTTTAGAACATGCCGACAACACTACGGCCGCCAGCATCCATCCGAATAGTTTTCCTTTCTGCATACAAATAATTGTTTTAACCCGGTCAAAATTATCCGGCGAAATGTTACAGGTACTTTAAAATAGACGGAACTGCCACCTCATCGGACGGATCCCGTGTTTTCATCTGCCAGTCTGCCGCTTTTATCTTTCAATACCGGAATGCCACTTCCCGGACTGTTTCAGGCATTGAACGGCAGATTTAAGGAAGTGATCGATAAAATAACCGCAGCCGCATATTCCCCCACCGGCCGTGCGCACCGGTGATTAACATTGCGGCGATATGAAATGGAAACTATTTGCGATGGCCGCACTCACGGGGGTTGCAGCATGCGACAAAAGCGGATTTGTATATGAAGATGTGGCCCCTGGCGGCAACGTCCATTACTCGCTCATCGATACCGTAGGCATTGAGATGCGGACCATCCAGCTCGATTCCGTACCTGCATCTGCTACAGGTTATCTCATGATCGGGGGATATACCGATCCGGAAACCGGCCGCACCGACGTGGCCTCCAACTTCCGCATTGCCCGCCCTAATTCATTTCCGGAACTGGATGAGCGCGCCGTATTCGATTCCATCGAACTCATCCTCCGCCCGGACGCTTATTCCTATGGCGATACCCTGCCCGATCAGGAATGGACGGTTTACCAGCTGGCACGCCCATTGGAGCTGGATGATGACCAGGCAGAGTTCTTCACCCACCAGGTTTTCCCCGTACTCCCCACACCCCTCGCCCGTGAGGCTGTTTCCGTTCTGCCACGCAGCAGTGAAAAGATCCACCTCCGCCTGCGCAACGAATTCGGCAGCACGCTGTTGGAAAAGATCCGTACGAAATCAGAAGACCTTTCTACCGACATCCTCTTCCTCGATTATATGAAAGGCCTGCAACTGAAAGCCACCCGAGGGACTGCCATGTTCCGCATACCGGCTACAGACAGCTCGGTGGTAATGCGGCTGCATTATCACATCGCTACATCAGAGATCGAGGAATATACCATCGACTTCCCCCTGAGCAATCCGGAATTACAATACAACGAAGTGCATGTTGACAGGAGCAATACCCCGCTGGCCGGCCTCGTCACCGGTCCTGCGGGCCTCCTGAGTACAGATGCAGGACAACGTGCATGGATGCAATCTATCTCCGGTACCGTTATAAGGCTCGATTTCCCTTCTCTCCCGGGATTAAAAGAACTGGGGAAATATGGCCGTGTAATGCAGGCAGAGCTGGTGCTCACACCAGTAGGCGGCACCTATACGCAATACGCCTTGCCGGAGCGGGTAACGCTGTGCCCTGCAGATAAAAATCAGGTGGTGCTCGATACGCTTGCCACCACATCCGGCTATCAATACGGTAACCTCGTTATTGACCTGCTCTATCCGGAAAAAACACGTTATACCTACGACGTTACCACTTATTGTCAGGCCATGGTGGTTGCCGGCACGGCAGATTACCGCGGGCTGCTGGTGATACCTTCTGCAGGAGATTACTACTCACGGCTGAACCGCCTGGTGCTGGGAGATTCGAAATATGAAGGATACCGGGCTTATTTGAAGATCTATTACCTGTTATACCAATGATGCGCATTTATATCACTCTTTCCATCGTACTAATTACAACAGGCCGCGCCGCCGCGCAGAAAGGGGTTAATTCCCTCTACTCTGCATTCGGCATAGGTGACCTCGAAGAACGCGACTACAGCCGTAATTTCGGTGTGGGGAGCGCAGGCATCGCACGGCCTTCGGGGCAGTTCCTCAATGAACTGAACCCTGCATCTTACAGCGCCATGCCCATGCAGATGTTTTATTTTGAAGCCAGCATGGCCGGCAAATCCGTTCAATACAACAGCAGCAACAATACCCAATCTGCCGGAGATATCGGCTTTAAACGATTCGCCATAGGGTTTAAAGCACACGAACGCTGGGGTATCAGTGTGGGATTAATGCCTTACAGCCGCGTTGATTACAAAATGCTCAATACCACCGCCATCGAAGGCACTACGGAAAATGTGCGCAATGCAGTGGAAGGCAGCGGGGGACTGAACCGCTTCTACATCAGCAACGCGGTACGCATCACGAAGAATTTCAGTGCGGGGCTTTCCTCTGGCGTCATCTTCGGACCATTAACAACGGTAGACAGTCTGGCCAATGATGCCGTTCACACTGCTCACAATCAGCATTACCGCAACCTCAACTTCACGGCAGGCTTACAATACCAGGGTAAAATCGGCGAGTGGCAACTCGGAGCAGGTGCCACTTACCGGTTTGCCACAACGCTTAGCGGCAGTGGCGATTTCTCCATCCGGTCTTCCGACGAAACTATTCTGTACCAGGATAAAAGCACCAGTGCTGAATACAGGCTGCCTTCCCAACTGGGCCTCGGCCTGTCTGCCACCAGTGGGAACATCACCTGGCTGGCCGATTACCGGCTGCAACAATGGGAAGGGCTCAATGCAGGCAAGGCAGATTTCAAATATGTGAATTCAGAACGTTACTCAGGCGGGCTGGAGTACATGTTTAAGCGGATGGATTATTACGGCCGCGAAACAGAAGGCATAGCATTGCAGGCAGGTGCTGCGTTCCATAAAGGATACATCGCCGTGAAAGAACAGCCGCTGGAAGATTTCAGTATTTCGGCAGGCGTATCCATCCCCACCAGAACGGGACATCTGCGATACTATCTCGGTCTGGAAGGCGGCCAGCGTGGCCGTTCAGCGAAAGGACTTGTACAGGAAAATTATTTCAACGTTGTACTGCATTTATCGTTGCGCGACAACTGGTTCTATAAACGCAAAGAATTGTAAAACGCTCCGGCGGGTAATCAGGCAAACCACTCTTAAACCTTTATACGGCAACCCCAAAAACCGGTTTGCTATTGCCCGCCGGGGATTTGTTCCCTTCCTTCCAGCCAATCCCCGAACCAGTGGCCAGACGATTTGATGGTACGCTGCTGTGTTTCAAAATCCACATGAACTAAACCGAATCGGGCGTTATACCCTTCCGCCCATTCGAAATTATCGGTGAGGGTCCAGGCGAAATAGCCGGTGAGCGGCACACCCGATTGTTTTGCCAGCAGGGCGGCACGCAGGTACTCCTCATACCATGCGATGCGGGCGGGGTCGTGGATCTTTCCATTATCGTGTACATCCGGGAAAGCAGCACCCCCTTCTGTAATGATGATTTCCTTAACGCCGGGATATGCCGCAAACTGCTGAAGTATACTGTACAATCCGTTCCCGCTTATTTCCCAACCAAGTGCCGTAGTGGGCACCTTGCGATGGCGTGCTTTCACTTCCGTGGCGTTGAGGTAAGGCATAAAGGCATTGTAACGTACCACCAGCGGAAAGTAATTCTGGATGCCGATAAAGTCGAAATCAAAAGGCAGCAGGTCCCAGTCGCGCCACATAGCATAGCGCCGTTCAATACGCGCCAGCAGGGGAAATACTTCTGAGGGGTATCCCATCCCCAGCGCAGGCTCTATGAACAGGCGGTTAAACAGGGCATCGATCCGTTTGGCAGCCGCACGGTCGTTTTCATTATCCGCAAAAGGAATGATCTGCGAGCAGGAAAAAGCGGTGCCAATGCGTGCATGAGGAACTTCTGCCCGAAGCGCCCTCCCTCCTGCCGCCTGTGCCAGCGCCACATGATGTACCGCGGGCAGGAAGTACGACAGCCCGAATTTACCCGGAGCATGCACCCCCAGCATATAACCCAGCGAAGTAAAGCCGAAAGGCTCGTTGAGCACGATCCAGTTACGCACTTTTCTCCCATACTCCTTTGCGCAGATGGCGGCATAAGCTTCAAAGGCATGTACCGTACCACGGTGGCACCATCCCCCTTTCTTCTCGAGGGTCAGTGGCAGATCCCAGTGGTACAGCGTTACATATGGCTCCATTCCGGCCTCCAGTACAGCATCGATTACACGGTGGTAGAAAGCGATGCCTGCGGCATTTACGGCGCCCGTACCTTCGGGGAGGATGCGGGGCCAGGAGAGTGAAAAACGGAACACATCGAAGCCAAGACTGCGGGCCAGCAGGATATCGTCGAGGTAAAGGGTATAGAAATCCGTGGCAGTACGGGCATGGCTGCGGTCTTTGATCTTACCGCGGCGGCCGGTGAAAGCATCCCAGATGCTGGGACCTTTACCGTCGGCATCGTGGGCACCCTCATTCTGGAACGCCGAAATAACGATGCCCCACCGGAAGTCTGCCCCGAAATCTGCGCGCGTAATAGACATAATGATTCAATTTACGCATAATGCCCCAGCGGCAAAACGCCAAAAGGAATTTAACAATTTAACAATGCAGTTGCCTAATTTTACATCCATTATGCACCGGATTACGTTACCAGCCATTACTGCCATCTGCGCACTGCTGGCCTCCTGCCAGGCGCCCACGGCCAAACAGGCGCAGCAGCAGCCCATTCAGCCCGTGATCGAAAAGCTCAACCCCATGGTCCTCATCCCCGGCGGATCGTTTAAAATGGGGGCCGACGATGATTCCGGCATGCCCGACGAGTACCCGCAACACGCCATAAAACTGGACTCCTTTTATCTCGACGCCCATGAGGTTACCAACGATGAGTTTGCCGCGTTTGTAGCCGCTACAGGATACATCACTACGGCAGAGCGCCCCATCACCAAAGAAGAGCTGATGGCCTCCCTGCCCCCCGGTGCGGAAGAGCCGGACAGTTCCATGCTCATCCCCGGATCGCTCGTATTTGTACCTACAGAAGGCCCTGTGGACCTGCGGGATGTACGCCAGTGGTGGAGTTTTGAACTGTATGCAGACTGGAAGCATCCCAAAGGGCCGGAAAGCGATATTAAAGGACTGGGCAAACACCCCGTGGTACATGTTTCCTGGGAAGATGCGCAGGCCTATGCCAAATGGGCCGGAAAGCGCCTCCCTACGGAAGCAGAATGGGAATACGCCGCACGCGGTGGCCGGAAGGCGGAACTGTACCCCTGGGGGATGGAACACCCGCAAACAGGCAAGGCAAAGGCCAATATCTGGAACGGGCATTTCCCTTATGAGAATACCGAAACCGATGGCTTTTATGGTACCTCACCCGTAAAATCCTTCCCGGCAAACGGGTATCAGCTGTATGAAATGTCCGGCAACGTATGGGAATGGACGGCAGACTGGTATGATGCGCAAAGCTATGCCGCCATGCCCGCCGAATCGCACAACCCTACAGGGTCCAATACTCCCAATGACCCGGACGATCCTTCCAATCCCAAACGTGTGATACGCGGAGGTTCTTTCATGTGCAGCGATGAATACTGCCGTGGCTACCGTGTTACCGCACGTATGAAAACCACCCCATCATCGGGCCTTTCCAACCTCGGCTTCCGTTGCGCCAAAAGTATCCGTAAATAGAAAAAGACAGCCCTCAGGCTGCCTTTTGTCCGATATTCAAAAGCGGGCTTCCGTTTCCCGGAGGCCTGCTTTTTTTATTGTTTCACGATACGGGATGTCATGGTAGATCCATCATGTACCAGGGTAAGGATGTAGGTACCGGCTGGCTGATTGGACAAGTTGATCTGCTCCTTCTGGCTGCCGCTCAATCCGTTGATGGATTTGCGGAATACTACCCGGCCCCTCATATCAGCTACCTGTATATTTCCATTCCCCGGCTTACTCAGGCTGTAGGCGAACGTAACATTGCCATCGGTAGGATTGGGATAATGCTCTGTTTCCACAGTAGTCTTTCTCACAGGCATCTTGTAACCGGTTACCATCACGGTATGCACTGTGTCGGTAGCTGAACCCCTTACTGAATTGTAATTATCATTGCTATTCTTACCCTGGTTTACAGCATCATAAGTAAGCGTATAATAAGTATCCTGCACACGTTTAGCCTGATTTTGGCGAGCGTCCACTATAGCACTGTAAACTTGTTTTCTAACCGCATCGGCAGAATCCTTGTTGGTTTTGCGCATTTCCGTTACACTTGAGAAAGCTGCAGGTTTACCATTCACATATACTGAACTGGGCTTTTCTGCCACCACAGTATCTGTAGTATATGTCAAATGCCCGGTCATGGTTCTCACTTCTTTAACGCCCCCGGCATGTCCATTTTTGGTGGTCACAAGTATCACCCCGTTCTTACCTGATGTACCATAAAGGGAAGTGGCTGAACTCCCTTTCAACACAGTGATGGATTCAATATCATTGGGATCCATCTCTGTAAGGGGGCTGCCTGAACTGATATTAGGCTTCGGTTTCCCGTCGATGACGATCAGTGGCGATTCTTTAGCATCACCTACTACGGTAAGCAGATTGGTATTGCCCATATTAACACCGCTTACTTTACCCTGTATCGGCACCTTGTCTGCCCTGAGTTCTATTATTGCTCCCTTTACAGGCTTCTTCTGTTCCACAACCGGCTTCTCCACGATCTTTTCAACAGGAGTGGTATCCGCTACAGAAGAAGTAGCTGCTATTTTAACTTCAGGGATAAGCGCCACTTTCACTTCATTCAGCGCATTATTCACTACTGCACCGGCTTTGGTGTAGTTAAGGGTAAGGAGCAGGGCGCATACCATACTCCCCAGCACACCATAGCGGTATAAATGGACACCGGAGGTCCGGGATTTGTTCATCATAAAAATGCGGTTTTTAATGTGGGATAAATTGAAGCTGTTGGTGATACCGGCCGCATGCTGCGCCGTATTCACCTGAATGAGACTGTATTGATAGGCTTTCCGGTTGATGCCGCTCTGAAGTATTGCCCTGTCTGCCAGGAACTCCAGGTTCTCACGGATCGCGCCTTTCATGAGCCAGGCACCCGGGTTGAACCAGTAAAAAACATTGTTAACCTCCCCCATCATGATATCGGCCGTATGCCATTCCTTCACATGCACCTGCTCATGCTTCACGATGGAATATAGTTCGGATTCCGAATGAAGATCGGGATTGATGTATATCTTCCGGAAGAAGGAAAATGGTGTAAGGGGACCTTTCATCTTCCGTACCTCCGTATCAAACATACGTACCGGTTCTGTCCTGAAGTGCAGTACAGCGAGCGATACCAGCTGTACCAGCAGGCGTATCGCCATTACAGCCACCCCGGCCCAGAAGGTCCATTCCATCAACGTCCATACAGTAAACGATTCTACCTTTTGCAGGGTGGTCCAGTCGGGGACATAGGAAGTCACCTGCAGGGCAAGACTTTCGTTCCGTGAGAAGAAATCATTGACATCTACCAGTGGGAAAAGCGACGAAAATGCTATGCCGCCCAGCAGGAAAAAGCGGTTCAGCGTGTAAAACGTCATCCGGCGCAGCCCCAGCCGGTAGGCCAGGTAAAACAGGCAAAGTGCGATATTTGCCTTGAGCAGATAAATAAAAAGTACTGACATGCTTGCGGGTTATAGGTACTGCAATTATTTTCCTTCGATCATACGGATGATTTCCTTCAGGTCGTCCGGACTGATCTTCTTATCCTTCGCGAAAAACGTTACAAGGTCTTTGTAAGAGTTTTCGAAATAATCTTTCACGAAGCTGTTCATGAATTTCTCCGTGTATTCTTCTTCCCCGATGGAAGGCATGTATTCAAACACATTGCCGATCTTCTTCGACTCCACAAATCCCTTCTTTTCCAGATTCTTAATGGTGGAGGCAAGGGTGGTGTAAGGGGGTGCCGGGTCGGCATGCGATTCCAGGAAATCCTTCACGAATCCCTTCCCTGCTTTCCAGATAGCCTGCATCGCGGCTTCTTCCTGTTTGGTAAGTTTTTCCATAAGTAATGCTTTACGTTTTATTTATAGCCTGTAGTTGAGCGGCAGCATTTCCGCCAACTTTTCCCAGGCCCAGTATTGTTCAAAAATGACGTTCATGGGTGCTTCCAGGTTACCGTTCCGGTCCAGCCGCACTTCCGGCTCCAGCAATTTCATCAGCGATACCTGCGCTCCCGGCTTATCGTTCCCCCGCTGCTGCTTTTCGAGGTACAGCCTTTCTTCTTTTTCATTTCCATACACCACGTACAGATGCTCGTTAAAATGGAGGACGAAATCCGTACTATCCTTCCGGAACACACTGTCTGCCGGCAACTCCTGCTTCGAAAGGTAGCTTACTGAATTCGAGAACAGCCGCTTGTTCGGGAGGATGCCCATCGCTGAATCCGCCGGTGCATTGATCACACTATTCCTTTCTCTCGTTCTGCGCATCAGCTTCCGGATGGTGAAGCCCTCATGCTTCAGACTACCTGCTACCAGGCTACGGTAAAAATGCACCGTAGAGCCATGGTATGCCTTTTCCCGGTTCTTTTCCCAACGCTTCTGCTGCGATCTGCTGCGCGCCTTCATCGGTTCAAAAAGCGGGTTGCCGTAGTACATCGAGTAACCCGTTCCGGAATTATATTCAAAATGGATGAGCAAAAAACGAATGTTGTAACCCAGCGATGCATTGGCGATTTCCAGGAAATCATCGGCCTTTGCTTTCAGTTGTCGCAACTGCGGATCAAATTCAAAATCCACTAAATCCGGGTTCAGCAGCTTACAGTTTTTCGCAAACGCACCCTGCCCGATGAAAATGTCTTTAAACAGCCGCAGGTAATATTCCCTGTCTTTATCAGGCCTCACCACCAGCTCTTTCAACGCGCCGGGTTTCTGTTGCAGCACAATGGCCATCGTTCTGTCTGCTTCCAGGTTCACCGGCTGCATGAGCGGCTCATACCCCAGGTACGAAGCAATCACTTCATACCTCCCCGGTGGCACGTTAGGGATCACAAATGTGCCTTCCTCCGTTGTTCTCGCACCCATCGTGGTCTGGTTCAGAAACACGCTGGCGAATGGAAGCGGTTTGCCGGAAGCATCTTTTACGGTACCCTGCAACCTCAGCCCCGTTTGTGCATGGGCGTAGTTGATAAGCAGTAGCAAGATGGTAAACCCGAAAATCCGCTTCATAATTACGATACTATCGTAAATCTACGAAACATTCGTAGAATAACAAATTATTTTTTGCCCCCGGTAAAGAAAGATGGAGATACCCTTTACCTCATCCCTCATTCCGGCAGGGTAACCCCGGGAATGTCAGCATCTATAGCGCAGGTAACCGGGTATTTAACTTACTGATCAGTAATGGATGTCCTACGGATGTCTTACCCCTTTATTAGGGTAAGACATGGGTAGCTCATGGGTAAGTCATGGGTAGGACATGGGTAAGACATCTGACATTTTAATGACACGCTTCCCGGCTTTAAGGATGGCGCTTGCCAGGTTGACCAACAGGTTTGAAAGGGCACAAAAAAAAGAGACCCGGAGGCAATGCATTGCTTCCGGGTCTCTTTATAAAAGCTATTTAAATCCTCTTAACGGAGGAGTTCATCCAGTTTGCGGCCCAGTTCTTCGGCCCTGAGGTTGCGGGCGATGATTTTGCCCTGGGGGTCAATGAGGACGTTCTGGGGGATGGCGCGGATGCCATAGAGCTTACCCACTTCGTTTTTCCAGCCTTTTAGGTCGGATACATGCGTCCAGGTAAGGTTATCCTGGCGGATGGCTTGTTTCCAGCGGTCCTGTTTATCATCGAAAGAAACGCCGAGGATGGTGAAGCCTTTTTCCTTGTACTGCTCGTACGCTTTCACCACATTAGGGTTCTCTGCCCTGCAGGGACCGCACCAGCTGGCCCAGAAATCGACGAGCACATACTTACCCCGGAAAGATGCCAGGCTCACGGAGGCGCCTGTGGTATCGTTCTGGGCGAAGTCGATCGCGGGTTGCCCGATGGCTAATTTCTTGGCAAGGTCTATACGGTAAGAGAATTCCTTAGCGGAAGGATAGCGGCGAACGGATTTGGAGAGCGATTTAAAAAGGGGTTCCGCCACGTCTGTATCCAGTTCATACCCGGCAACGGCGTTGAGCACGTACATACCGATAGGGCTGGAAGGATTATCTTTCAGGTATTTATGCATAATAGCAGTGCGCGACGCTTCAATTTGTTCGAGGCGTTCTTCGGCTTTGCGGATTTTTGCATCGTTTTTGGATTCGCGGGCTTTGCGGTATTCCTTCATGGCCGTTTCGGTGTCTTTATCCACGGCGCGGAGCAGATCGTTCAGCTTATTGAAGGCATCCTGTTCAGGAGTACCATCGGCAGCAGCTTTCTGCGTGGGAGCGGGTACATGAACACGGGTGGTTCCTTTACCGATGAAAAGGTAGGCTACTTCCTTCCGGCCACCCGGTGCTTCCGGGGTAACGGGGATGACGGAAAAGAGCTGTGCCTGCTGCGGCTCAGGGATCCTGCCTTTAAAGGAGAATTTACCTTCGTTTGCCACTGCACTATCGATAACAAACTCGCCGCCAATGCGCATGCGGAGGTAAAATTTGGTAGGGGAAGCCTGCTGGCCCACGGTACCGGAAACAGTAAACGGGTAGGTTTTGATCTTTTCGTCCTGCTTATCCTGTGCAAACAACCCTGCAGCCGGGCATAGGAGCATGGCTGCAAGTATCCAATTCTTCATGATGGTGACTGTTTAGATTCTGATGCAAAGGTCTCCAATCCGGCTCCGAAAAGCAAGCCCATTTTGATAAACGGTTACGGAAGTACCTCTGCCAGCTTCTTTTCCAGTGCTGCCCCACGGAGGTTGGCTGCAATGATATTGCCCTTAGGATCAAGGAGATAGTTTTGAGGAATACCACGCACACCATACATAGCGGCGGCGGCGTTGCCCCAGCCTTTGAGGTCAGACACCTGGGGCCAGGTGAGCTTATCCTGTTTAATGGCTCTCAGCCAGTCGTCTTTATCCTGATCGAGGCTTACCCCGAAAATGGTAAAATTCTTATGCTTGTATTTGTTATAGGCCGCTACCACATGTGGGTTTTCCTGCCTGCAGGGACCACACCAGCTGGCCCAGAAATCGATCAGTACATATTTTCCGCGGAAGGAAGAGAGGCTGATCATTTTGCCATCCGGACCAGCCTGAGAGAAATCAGGGGCCTGTACGGGAGCATTGCTGGCTTCTTCACCTGCCAGTGTCATGGCTACGGTTTTGCCGAACGGTGTGCTTCTCACGCTATGATCCAGCCCATTGAACAGGGCGGCAAATTCATGTTTGGTAAGGCGCTTCTGCAGATCGCCATAGAGCAGGAACAGGCTGGCCATGGCTTTAGGATGCTCTTTAACGAAGTTCTTCGCCTCAGTTTTAAGCTTTGCGTCAAATGCGGCGGCTTTTTGCCGGAAGGCCTCCTGTTTAACGGTTTCATCCTGCCCTATTTGCTGTGCCTCGCCATTCAGCGTCTGTGCTTCCTGCTGCAGGGGCAGCATCATTTTATGATAATCCTGCGTCCAGCGGGTTTGCTGGCCGGCTTTCAGGGACCTGGCTACGGGAAAGTCTTTCGCCTCTATCTCCATCACTATTACAGGCTGGTCGCATACCAGCAGCGAAGGTACTCCGATCCCTTCAAGGAAGAGGGCGTACATGGCTTCCGGAGCAGGTTTATCCGGGGTAGCGAAGGAGAATTTTCCTGCTGCAGCCAGCACGGTAGAATCGGTATACTTACCGTCTTCACTCAGGAAATACAATTTCTTCCCCTCTGCGCCCGAGAGTGTACCAGTTACTTTTAACTGAGCCTGCGCCGAAAAGGCGGCAGTAATTGCCAGCAGGAATAATACTCGTTTCATTTTTTATGTCTTTCTTTCAGGATCGTGGTTACATCTTCCAGTGTAAAGCCTTTTGCCTGCAGGAGGATCAGGTAGTGAAAAAGCAGATCGGCAGCTTCGCCGAGGAAAAGATCCCTGTTATCGTCTTTCGCTTCAATTACCAGCTCCACCGCTTCTTCCCCCACCTTCTGCGCTACCTTGTTGATGCCTTTGGCAAACAGGGATGCGGTGTAGGATTTCTCTGTCGGATTATCTTTCCGTTGGCGGATCACCTGTTCCAGCCGGTTCAGGAAATTGCCATCGTCTTCATTTACTTCGTTCCAGCAGGTATCTGCGCCGGTGTGGCATACAGGGCCTGCAGGATTGGCTTTCAGCAGCAGGGTATCCTGATCACAGTCTACCTCCGCACTAACCAGCTGCAGGAAGTTCCCGCTTTCTTCACCTTTCGTCCACAACCGGTTTTTAGACCGGCTGAAGAAGGTCACTTTCTTTTCAGCAAGCGTTTTATCCAGCGCTTCCTGATTCATATATCCGAGCATCAGCACCTTACGGGTGATGGCATCCTGCACAATGGCGGGTACCAGTCCGTCGGGCGATTTAGAAAAATTTACTTCCATGGCCTCTCCACGATTTAAATATACAATAATTAAATAATACTAGAACCTGATCTGCACACCCCGCTGGTAGAGGTAATTCTTCAGATCGGGGATTTCCATTTCTTTATAGTGGAAGATGCTGGCCGCGAGGGCTGCGTCTGCTCCTGCTTTTTCGAAAACGTCTGCAAAGTGCTCCATAGTACCTGCTCCGCCAGAAGCGATCACCGGAACGTTGAGGTTGCGGGAAAGACGGCCGGTAATATCCAGTGCAAAGCCCTGCTTGGTACCGTCGTTGTTCATGGAGGTAAGGAGGATCTCTCCGGCCCCGCGCTCCACGGCTTCACGCGCCCAGTCTTCTGTACGGGTATCGGTTTTCACCCGTCCGCCGTTGAGGTATACGAACCAGTCGCCATCTTCGAACCGGGTATCGATAGCCAGTACGATGCACTGGCTGCCAAATTCCTTTGACAGATCGTTCAGCAGCTGTGGATTGCGGTAGGCAGCCGTGTTTACGGAAACCTTATCGGCACCGGCACTGAGCAGTACGCTTACATCTTCCACAGCGGCGATACCACCGCCTACGGTAAACGGAATATTGATGTGCTTAGCGATCTGGGTCACCAGTTCGTGCAGTGTTTTGCGGCGCTCGTTGGTGGCGGTGATGTCGAGGAACACCAGTTCATCGGCTCCCTGTGCGGCATAAAGTGCACCCAGTTCAACGGGGTCTCCGGCGTCGCGGATATTCTCGAAATTGATGCCCTTTACGGTGCGCCCGTCTTTGATGTCGAGACAGGGTATGATTCTTTTCGTGAGCATAGCTACAACAGTTTCTTCAGTTCAGACATTTGAATGTGGCCTTCGTAAATGGCCTTACCGATGATGACCCCGGCGAGGCCTGCATCGCGGAGTGCTTCCACATCTCCAATATGGCTTACGCCGCCGCTGGCTGTAAGGCGGATGCCGGGCAGTTCTGCGATGATCTTCTTGTATAGTTCGAGGCTGGGTCCTTGCAGCAATCCATCCTTGGCGATATCGGTACAGAATATTTCTTTCACACCTTTCTCCATGTTGCCGCGGAGGAAGTCGAATACGCTGACGCCGGTAGTTTCCAGCCATCCGCCCACGGCTATCTTTTCATCTTTCACATCGGCACCGAGGAAGATCTTTTCCGCTCCGTACTGTTCTACCCAGCTGAAAAAGAGATCGGGCTGCTTTACGGCAACGCTGCCGATGGTGGCCAGCTTTGCACCGGCTTCAAATACCACGCGGATATCGTCGTCGCTTTTGATGCCGCCGCCAAAATCTACCACCATCCCGGTTTTCCCGGCAACGGCTTCCAGTACTTTCCAGTTCACGACCTGTCCTTTCTTAGCCCCGTCGAGGTCTACCAGGTGCAGGCGCTTTACGCCGGCGTCTTCAAATTCTTTCGCTACTTCCAGCGGGTTTTCGTTGTAGATCTTCTTCTGCTCGTAATCGCCCTGCGTGAGCCGCACACACTTCCCGTCGATGATATCGATGGCGGGGATGATGGTGAATGCGGGTGTGGCGGGCTGAAGATTTATTTCCATGGTGAGGAATGCAATATTGTCTTTGTAAAAAATGCCGCTGGTTACTTTGTATCCCAGCGTTTTATAAAAGCCCATGGCGCTTTCGCGGGCGTTGCACCATAGCGCGGTAACTCCGTTACGGCGGCATACTGCTTCGAGGTGGGCCATCATCATTTTTCCGTATCCTCTCCCCTGCTGATCATTTGCCGTGGCCAGTTTTCTGAACTGGGCTTTATGGCCGTTGATAAAAAGGGAAACGACGGTCACCTGCCGGTTGCCGTCGTACAGGCCGAAATGAAGGCCGTCTGCATCATGCGGAAGGGTCACTCTTTCCAGTGGCCAGTCCGGGTACATAACATCGCGCCGCAGCTGCAGCGTATCTTTTGTAGTGATATCTCTGATCCTCAGGCTCACAGTTTCAGGAAGCTTTCGATGAGGCTCTGCCCGGCATCTGCCGACTTCTCGGGGTGAAACTGCACGGCGTAGAAATTATCTTTCTGCAATGCTGCACTGTAGTTGATCACGTAGTTGGCGATGGCAGTGGTATCTGGTCCCAGTTCCGCATAATAGCTGTGCACGAAATACATGTAAGCGTTCTGTGGTACGTGTTCGAAGATCACACTGTGCAGACCGGTGATATTGTTCCAGCCGATCTGGGGTATCTTCAGCAGGTTACCTCCGGGCGACTGAAACTTCTTCACTTCGAGGTCGAACACGCCAATGCAGGGCGTATCATTTTCTTCGGAGTGGCGGCACAGGAGCTGCATACCGAGGCAGATGCCCAGCACGGGCTGCTGCAGGTTACGCAGTACTTCATCCAGTTTACGCTCACGCAGGTAGGCCATGGCTGTGCTGGCTTCCCCTACTCCGGGGAAGATGACCTTGTCGGCCGATTGCAGCACCTCCGGATCGTCGGTAACCACGGCTTCTGCTCCCAGCCTTTCGAGGGCAAAGAGGACGGATTGTGTGTTACCGGCATTATATTTCAGGATGGCAGTTTTCATTGCTATTGTTTGATGTTGCGGACAAACGCCTGAACGGTTTCCTGCAAGTTAGTACTGTTTTCGATGGCTTTTACAAACGCGCTGCCGATAATGGCACCGTTGCTATACTGGCAGGCCGTCTGGAAAGTTGCCTTATCCCGGATGCCGAAGCCCACCAACACAGGGTTCTGCAGTTTCATATCCCGCAGTTTGCGGAAATAATCTTCCTGCAGCTTCATGTCTTTATCCTTGCCTGTGGTGGAAGATGAAGATACGGCGTATACAAACCCTCTGCTCAGCGAATCGATCTTGCGGATGCGGGCTTCACTGGTTTCGGGTGTTACGAGGAAGATGAGGTGCTGGCCGTATTTTTCGAAAAGCGGTTTGTATTCAGTTTCGTATTCGTCCATGGGCAGGTCGGGCAGAATGAGCCCGTCTACCCCGGTTTCCTGGCAGCTGCGGAGGAAGTTCTCCACGCCATATTGGAGTACGGGGTTGATGTAGCCCATAAGTACCACGGGGATGTGGATCTTTTCCCGGAAGCCTTTGAGCTGTTCGAAGAGGACGGAGATGCGCATGCCGTTTTTAATGGCGCGGGTGCTGCTGTCCTGTATCACGGGTCCGTCTGCCAGGGGGTCGGAGAAGGGCATGCCGATCTCCGCCATATCCGCCCCGCCGTCCTGCAGCGCCTGCAGTACGGTAAGGGTATCGCCGTGGTGGGGGAACCCGGCGGTGAAATATATGTTAAGCACTTCTTTGGGCTTATTGCCGAAGAGCTGATCGATGCGGTTCATATGCCGTTATTTCAGGTGTTTGATATAGGTTTCCAAATCCTTGTCGCCGCGGCCGCTGAGGCACACCACGGTAACATCATCCGGTTTCAGCTGGAGGTCTTTCAGCTTGGCGAGAGCGTGGGCCGATTCCAGGGCGGGGATGATGCCTTCGAGGAGACTCAGCTCATAGGCTGCTGCCAGAGCTTCGTCGTCGGTAGCATTCAGGAACTTCCCGCGGCCTGATTCATACAGGTGTGCATGAAGAGGACCAACGCCGGGGTAGTCGAGGCCGGCGGAGATGGAATGCGGTTCCACGATCTGCCCGTCGTCTGTTTGCATGAGTAGTGTTTTGCTGGCATGTATCACACCGGGCCTGCCCAGTTGAGACGTGGCGGCGGAGAAGCCGCTGTGCACGCCTTTACCGGCTGCTTCCACGGCTATAAGCTGCACGCTCTCATCGTCCGTAAAGTGGAAGAAAGCCCCTGCCGCATTAGATCCGCCGCCTACGCAGGCAATCACATAGCCGGGCAGCGCCTTACCGGTTTTCTCCAGTAATTGCTTCCTGATCTCTTCGCTGATAACGGACTGAAAACGGGCCACCATATCCGGGTAAGGATGCGGGCCTACTACGGAGCCGATGATATAATGCGTGTCTACCGGGTTATTGATCCAGTCGCGGATGGCTTCATTGGTAGCATCCTTCAGCGTCTGGGAGCCGCTGGTAGCGGGTACCACGGTAGCACCGAGCATTTTCATGCGGGCTACGTTAGGCGCCTGCCGCTGAATATCGATGCTGCCCATGTACACGATGCATTCCAGGCCCATGAGGGCGCATACGGTAGCAGTGGCCACACCATGCTGTCCGGCACCGGTTTCTGCTATGATACGCTTCTTACCGAGGCGCTTAGCCAGCAGGATCTGGCCAATGGTATTGTTCACCTTGTGGGCGCCGGTATGGTTCAGGTCTTCCCGCTTCAGGTAGATCTTCGTATTATATTTTTCCGAAAGGCGGCTGGCGAAATACAGGGGGGAAGGCCTGCCTACATAATCTTTCAGCAGTTGTTCGAATTCTTCCTGAAAAGCAGGCTCACGCATGATCTTCAGATAGTTTTCCCGCAGCTCCTCCACGTTGGGATAGAGCATTTCAGGAATATATGCGCCCCCGAAATTGCCGTAGTAGCCTTTTTCGTTGACATGATACCTGGATTGCGATGTATTGATGGCAATATCCATGTGTTGTTATTTTTTGATTTGTTTGATGAATGCCTCCACGAGGCGCATATCCTTCACTCCGGGCGAAGTTTCAAATTTACTGTTCACATCTGCAGCAAACAAGTGCGGCTCCCGCCATCGCAGCAATTCGTCCGCATCATCCGGCCCTATTCCCCCTGCAAGGAAATAGGGTACTTTGCCGGTATAACCTTCAAACAGGCTCCAGTCGAACTTCTTACCCGTTCCGCCATGGCCTTTGCCGGCGGTATCGAAGAGCAGGTAATCATATTCCGCTTCTTCCGGAACGGGCAGCACGGTGGCTTCTTCCGGTATGGACACTGCTTTCATCACTTTCGCCACTTTCTTCACTTCTGCAATCAGCTCCGGGGTATACTCCCCATAGAGCTGCACCATATCCAGCCCGTAATCACTGATGGTCCGCTGCAGGGTAGCCAGATCGGCCTGTACGAACACCCCTACTTTCAGGAGTTTACCGTTACCTGCCTCCCGTACCGTTCTCCCGGCAATCTTATCTCCGGCAAAGCGGGGAGATTTCGGGTAGAAGATGAACCCTGCATAATCCGCCCCCAGTGTTACCAATGCTGCCAGATCTTCCGCGCGGGTAATGCCGCAAACCTTCACTTTCATAACGCCGCCAGTTGACGGGTGAATGCTTCAAATGCCTGCGCAGGGTTCTCTGCCTTCATGAAATGCTCCCCTATCAGGAAACCACTGAACCCGGCTTCGCGCAGCTGCACGATGGTTTTGGGATCGTCCATCCCGCTCTCGGCTACTTTGGGGTAGCTGTCGGGTATCTGTTTCAGCAGCTCCATGGAGCGGTAGATATCTACCTGAAAAGTTTTCAGGTCGCGGTTATTGATGCCTACAAGATGAGTGTGCGGGGTGATCTTTTCCAGCTGGTCGGCAGTATGCACTTCCAGCAATACTTCCAGCCCCAGGTTGTGGGCGAACTGTGCGAGGTGCTTCACTTCTTCTTTCGTGAGGCATTCGGCAATAAGCAGTATCACATCCGCCCCTATGGCTTTGGCTTCCACGATCTGGTATTCCCCGATCACGAAATCCTTCCGCAGAATAGGAATGTTATTCGCTGCCCGTGCCTGCTGGAGATCGTCCATAGATCCGCCGAAGAACTCGGTATCCGTGAGCACGCTCAGGCCGGATGCACCGTTCCTTGCGTATGCTGTAGTTACATCCGTAACCGTGGCGCTGGCGTTGATCACGCCTTTGGAAGGGGATTGCCGTTTGAACTCCGCAATGATCCCGTTCCTGCCGGGCTGGGTAAGGAAGCTCTTCAGGGAAAGGGCTTCCCTGCTGAACATGGATGCGTTCTCCAGATCCTGCACGCTCCGGCTCTTCTGCCGTTCCGCTACTTCGCCATGCTTGTGCGCTACGATTTTGTCGAGTATGTTTTTCATTGCAGGGCAATCAGTTTTTGGAATGATTTATATGCCGCTCCCGATTCCAGCGACTCCACAGCCGCCTGGAAACACTCGTCGTAAGTGGGGTATTTTTCGAGGCAGAACAGTCCCATAGCGGCATTTGCCATTACCACGGAATGCTGCGCCCAGGAGCCTTCACCTTTCAGTACTTTCACAAATATCCTGGCTGCTTCTTCGGTGGAATTACCGCCGTAGATATCGCTGGCACTTACTTTACGTTTGCCCAGTGCTTCCGGCGTCCAGTCCTGCTCACCACGGTTGGTGATGATGCGGGTATCGCCTGTGAGGGATATCTCATCGTACCCGTCCAGACTGTGAACGATGGCGAATTGCTTATCGGTTTGCTGGAAAAGGTAGTTGTATACCCTTGCCATTTCGAGGCTGTATACCCCGATCAGCTGGTGTTGCGCGAAGGCGGGGTTCACGAGCGGGCCGAGCATATTAAAGAAAGTGCGCACACCCAGTTGTCTTCTCACACCTGCCACATTCTTCAGTGCGGGGTGGAATAAGGGGGCGTGGAGGAAACAGATGCCTGCTTCGTCTGCTTCCTGTTTCAGCTTCGATGCATCGCTTTTGAATTTGTACCCCAGGTTCTCCATTACGTTAGAAGCGCCGCTGATGGAAGACACGCCGTAGTTGCCGTGCTTGGCCACCTTGCCGCCTGCCCCTGCCACAATAAAGCAGCTGAGGGTGGAGATGTTGAAAGTGTTTTTACCATCGCCGCCCGTGCCTACGATATCGAGCACGTTCTGTTCGAGGTTAACGGGCACGCACATATCGAGCAGTGCGTCACGGAAGCCCAGCAGTTCATCGATAGTGATGCTGCGCATGAGGAACACGGTCATAAATGCCGCCAGTTCGCTTTCGTTGTATACACCTTTGGAGATGTTCGTCAGAATCTCGCGGGCGCCTTCGCGGGTGAAGGTTTTATGTTCGAATAAGTAGTTGAGTATCTTTTTCATCGGGATGATTTTTTATAACAGTGAGCCAATCAGGATATCAAAGTCCCAGCCAGTTACGCATTATCTGCTCTCCCTGTGGTGTAAGCACACTTTCAGGGTGGAACTGTACACCGCTGACATCGAATTTTTTATGCTGAAGGGCCATGATATATCCATGCTCATCGCGGGCGGTTATTTCCAGCTCCGCGGGCAATGTTTTTTCATCCACTACCCAGGAGTGGTAACGGCCTACTTCCAGCTCGTCGGGCAGGTTGTTGAAGATGCGCCCGCTGCGGGAGATCACTTTAACGGGAGTAGCCACACCGTGATACACTTCCGAAAGGTTGGTGAGTTTTGCACCGAAGGCTTCACCGATGGCCTGTTGGCCGAGGCATACGCCGAAGATCGATTTGGTGGGGGCATACTGGCGGATGAGAGGCAGGAGCAATCCCGCTTCTTCCGGGATACCCGGACCGGGCGACAAAATAATCCGGTCGAATGCGTCCACTTTATCCAGTGATATTTCATCGTTTCGGACAACGGTTACTTTACCGCCGATAATTTTTTCTACGAGGTGAACCAGGTTGTACGTAAATGAGTCGTAGTTGTCGAAAACCAGGATGTTCATTATCAGATATTTTGCGCCTTGATGATGGCCAGTTTTAATGCATTGAGTTTATTGTTCACTTCCTGCAGCTCTGAGCTGGCAACGGATTTGGCCACTACACCGGCGCCTGCCTGGTAGTACAGCGTATTGTTACGGCTGAGCATGGAGCGGATCATGATGGCGTGGTTGAAGTCGCCGTTGAAACCAACAAAGCCCACACAACCGCCATAGAAGCCACGCGAAGTAGGTTCGTAGGTATCGATCAGTTCCATGGCTTTGTACTTGGGCGCACCGGAAAGCGTGCCTGCCGGGAAAGTAGCCGCCAGTATGTCAAACGGACTGGAGCCTTGGGGCAGCTGGCCGGTTACTTCGCTCACCAGGTGTATTACGTGGGAGTAGTATTTTATCTGACGGTAGGTTTCTACTTCCACATCTGCAGCATGGCGGCTGAGGTCATTCCTTGCCAGGTCTACCAGCATCACGTGTTCGGCATTCTCTTTAGGATCTACCAGCAGCTCAGCGGCCAGTTTAGCGTCCTGCTCATCGTTACCCGTACGGCGGAAAGTACCGGCTATGGGGTGGATCACTGCTTTACGGTCTTTGATGATGAGTTGCGCTTCGGGGGAAGAGCCCATCAGTTTATAATCACCGTAATCGAAGTAAAAGAGGTAGGGGGATGGATTGATGGAACGGAGTGCGCGGTAAACATTGAACTCGTCTCCTGCAAAGCTGCGCTGGAAGGCGCGGGAAAGTACTATCTGGAATACATCGCCCCGGAAGCAATGCTGGCGGCCTTTCTCCACCATTTCCATATACTGCTCGTCTGTCTGGTTAGAGGTTTCTTCCCCTATTGCGGAGAAGGTATAGGCGGGAACATCTTTGTTGCGGATGATGGATTCCACGTAATCCATTTCGGAATCCTGTCCGTCTACCAGGTTTTCTATCAGTGTCATTTCATCTTTGAAATGGTTGATGGCGATCACATACTGGTAGAAGCGGTACCGCATGAGGGGGATGGTGTTGCCTGCGGCGGGGCGTTTGCGGAAGGCGATCTTTTCGAAGAACTGTACGGAGTCGTAAGTACTGTATCCGTAAAGGCCTTTTCCGAAGGGCAATCCATTGGTTTCGTCCGGGAACTCGAAGCTTTTCAGGAAGGCATCCATTTCGCGGAGTACCTCGTTACGGCCGGAGAGCTTCTTCCGCTCCACGGGCTGGCCGGGGTACTTGAACTCGAATACGTCCGTGGAAGTGACTTCAATGCCTGCAATGGGCTTGATGCCGATAAAGGAATAGCTGTTGTCTCCGGCATTGGAATCGGTACTCTCCAGGAGGATGGAGCCGGGGAACTTGTCGCGGATGCGGAGGTAAATGCTTACCGGCGTGAATACGTCCGCCAGCATTTGCCTGTTTTGTGTTTTTACCTGAATTTTTTTCATTCGAGTTTATTTAATCGGATGCGGCCAAAAACGAAGAAGGCCCGCTGTGTACAGCGAGCCTTCTTTTAAGTATTTGTAATACAAACATGGCACTGCTACACAGCGGAGATATCCATTGCGTGCCACCAAAGTTTGTATGTGTTGTTCATTTGCATGATGAAGGCAAAGATGGATTGTTTTCCCGAAAAATGCAAATTTTATTTTGGTCATGATCAGAGTACCCCTTTGGTGCTGGGAAGCTGCATATTATCAGGGTTCCGCTTCACCGCCATTTTAATTGCTTTGGCAAACACTTTGAAGATCGCTTCGATCTTGTGGTGCTCGTTATCGCCTTCCGCTTTGATATTCAGGTTGCAGCGGGCCGCGTCCGAGAAGGATTTAAAGAAGTGGAAGAACATCTCAGTAGGCATCTCTCCTATCTTCTCCCGCTTAAACTCCGCATCCCATACAATCCAGTTACGCCCCCCGAAGTCGATGGCTGCCTGTGCAAGACAGTCGTCCATCGGCAGGCAGAATCCATAACGCTCCATGCCTTTCTTATCGGCAAGCGCCATGGCAAAAGCCTCTCCCAGTGCCAGACCGGTATCCTCGATGGTATGGTGCTCGTCGATGTGAAGGTCGCCCTTGGCGTGGATCTTCAGGTCGATGCTCCCGTGCCGGGCAATCTGGTCCAGCATATGATCGAAGAAGCCCAGGCCCGTCTGGATATCGGCTTTACCCGTTCCGTCGAGGTTCAGCGCTATGCGGATGTCGGTTTCTTTGGTAGTGCGGGCATGGCTTACCGTACGCAGCCCGATCTTCAAAAATTCATAAATCTTTGCCCAGTCGGTGGTTTCCAATGCCACTACGTCTTTCAGCTCCTCTTCTCCCCCTGTTTCTGATGCACCGAGACTGGCATCCATTTTCAGCCAGATGGCTTTGGCGCCCAGGTTCTGTGCCAGCTTCACGTCGGTGATACGGTCGCCAATTACATAGGAGTTGGCGAGGTCGTAGCGCTCGGTGAAATACTCCTTCAGCATCCCGATACCGGGTTTGCGGGTGGGGAGGTTATCGGCCGGGAAGCTTTTGTCGATATGCTCTCTGGCAAACACAATGCCTTCGCCTGCAAAGGTGTTGATGATATGATTATGTGCGGGGTGGAAGGTTTCTTCCGGGAAGCTGCTGCTGCCCAGTCCGTCCTGGTTAGATACCAGTACCAGTTCATAATCCAGCTCAGCGGCGATCTTCCCCAGGTATTTGAACACTTTGGGGTAAAAAACCACCTTCTCAAGGCTGTCTATCTGATAGGTTGGCGGCTGTTCCAGGATCATGGTGCCGTCGCGGTCTATAAAAAGTACACGTTTCATTAACGGGTGATGTTTTGAAGGGCCTGCAATAAGGTAACGTTCTCGTCGGGGGTACCAATGGTGATGCGGAGGCATCCGGCGCAGAGTTCTACTTTGGAACGGTCGCGGACAATAATGCCTTTCTCCACAAGGCTGCCGTATATCCCTTTGGCATCGGTCGTTTTCACGAGCAGGAAGTTGGCATCACTGGGGTATACTTTCTCTACAATAGCCAGTTTCGCCAGTTCGCCCGTCAGCCGGTTCCTTTCTTCTACCGTTTCTTTGATCCATGCGTTCACCTGCTCCACATTGTTCAGCGCTTCCAGCGCCAGCTCCTGTGATGCCTGGTTGATGTTATACGGCGGCTTGATCTTGTTGAAGATATTGATGATATCCTCACTGGCGAAAGCCATGCCCATGCGCAATGCTGCCAAACCCCAGGCCTTGGAAAGCGTTTGCAGGATCACGAGGTTGGGATACTCCGTAAGCTCCTGTATGAGGGATTTGTGTTTGCTGAAGTTGATGTATGCCTCATCCACCACCACAATACCGTCGAAGTTATTCAGCACCATTTCTATTGATTCCTTATCAATAGCGTTTGCCGTAGGGTTGTTGGGAGAGCAGATGAAGATCATCTTCGTGTTCTCATCAATTGCTGCTTCGATGGCTTCCAGATCCAGCTGAAAATCTTCCGTGAGAGAGGCTTTGCGGATGATGGCATCGTTGATATTGGCGGATACTTCGTACATGCCGTACGTAGGCGGACAAAGGATCACATTATCGATCCCCGGCCGGCAGAATGCACGGTACAGGATATCGATGGCCTCGTCGCTGCCATTACCGAGGAATATATTCTGCGGGGGCACCCCTTTAATATCCGCAAGGCGGTATTTCACCTTCCATTGCAGCGGATCGGGATAGCGGTGATAGCTGACAGGGAGCGGGGAGCCGAAACTATTCTCGTTGGCATCGAGGTAAACGGATGCTTCGCCTTTATACTCATCGCGGGCGGAGGAGTAAGGAGTAAGCCGTTTGATATTGTCTCTTAAAAGTGAATTCAGATCGAACATGTCGTATTACTTGAAAGATGATTCGTTTTGGATGTAGCGGACGCGGATGGAAACGGCCTGTTTGTGTGCATCAAGCCCTTCTGCTTCCGCCATGGCTTCAATAGCCGGGGCAATGGTTTGAAGTCCTTCGCGGCTGAGGCGCTGGAAGGTGATCTTTTTCACGAAGCTGTCTACACTCACACCGCTGTACGCCGTGGCATAGCCGTTGGTGGGCAGGGTATGGTTGGTACCGGAGGCATAGTCGCCCGCACTTTCAGGGGAGTAATTCCCCAGGAACACGGAACCGGCGTTAACAACCCTGGTGGCAAGGGCTTCATCGTTCTCACAGGCCATGATAAGGTGCTCGGGAGCATAGTCGTTGAGCATATCCATGGCTTCGTCGCGGTCACTTACCAATACCAGTTTGCTATTGTCCAGTGCTTTGGCGGCGAACTCCCTGCGGGGGAGCTTCTCCAGCTGCGCTGCCACTTCCTTTTCCACGGATGTAATTACCGCTTCGGAAGTAGTTACGAGCAGCACCTGACTGTCTGCCCCATGCTCTGCCTGCGACAGCAGATCCGCTGCCACAAAAGCCGGCACACAGGAATCGTCTGCAAATACGGCTACCTCTGAAGGACCGGCAGGCATATCAATGGCAGTACCTGCGGCATTTACGAGTTGCTTGGCACAGGTCACATACTGGTTACCGGGGCCGAATATTTTATACACTTTAGGAACCGTTTCAGTTCCATAAGCCATGGCACCGATAGCCTGTACCCCGCCGATGGAGAACACCTGATTAATACCGGTGAACCTTGCGGCCCAGAGCACCGCGGGGTGGATAACGCCGTCTTTACCGGGAGGTGTACATAGTACGATTTCGCTGCAGCCCGCCAGTCTTGCAGGGATGGCCAGCATGAGGATGGTGGAGAACAAAGGCGCGGTTCCTCCGGGGATGTAAAGCCCTACCTTTTCGATGCCTACCGGCTTGCGCCAGCATTGTACACCGGGCATGGTTTCTATCACGGTCACATCTTCCACCTGTGCGCGGTGAAACGCTTCGATATTGGCGGCAGCGGTGCGGATGGCAGCTTTCAGGTCTTCTCCCAGCAGCTTATCGGCCAGCTCGAAAGCTTCCGCAGGTACGGCGATGCTGGTGAGGGGTACTTTATCGAACTGGAGGGTGTATCGGCGGAGGGCTTCATCACCGTATTGCTTCACATCTTTCAGCACCGCGGATACGGTGGCTTCCAGCTGTGAGTTGTCCAGTACGGGCCGCTGCAACAGGGTGCTCCAGGTATTTTTTTCCGGATAACGGATGATTTGCATGACGGTGTTTTTAGATAACCATTTTTTCGATAGGCACTACCAGTATGCCTTCGGCACCGGCGGCTTTCAGGCTTTCGATGATGTCCCAGAAATCATTTTCATTCAGTACGGAGTGCACGCTGCTCCATCCGGCTTCTGCGAGTGGCAGAACGGTAGGGCTTTTCATACCCGGCAGCAGCCCGATGATCTCGGAGAGCTTATCGTTAGGGGCATTCAGCAGTACGTACTTATTGTTTTTGGCTTTCTTCACCGCCTGTATGCGGAACACCAGCTTACGGAGCAATACTTTCTGCTCGTCGGTGAGTTTGTTATTAGCTACGAGGATGGCTTCGGAGCGGAGTACGGTTTCTACTTCCTTGAGGCCGTTCATGAACAGGGTGGAACCGCTGCTTACGAGGTCGCAGATAGCTTCTGCCAGTCCTATACCGGGGGCGATCTCTACGGAGCCGCTGATCTCGTGGATCTCCGCTTCAATACCCATTTTACCCAGGAAATCGTTCACAATCACGGGATAACTGGTAGCAATTCGTTTGCCATGCAGGTCGCGGATGGAATTATACTCCATGGATTTTGGTACTGCCATGGCTAAGCGGCATTTGCCGAAGCCCAGCTTCTCTACCGTTTGCAAGGGACAATTCTTCTCCAGCACTACGTTCTCTCCCACAATTCCCAGGTCGGCCACACCGTCTTCCACGTACTGCGGAATATCGTCGTCGCGCAGGAAGAATACTTCCAGCGGGAAATTAGTGGCCTCTGTCTTGAGTTTGTTTACGCCGTTGTTGATGTCTATCCCGCATTCTTTCAGCAGTTTGATAGAGTCTTCGTGCAGGCGCCCTGATTTCTGAATGGCAATTCGCAGTTTCATGTTGATTCGATTCCTGTGTGAAACAAAAAAGGCTTACCGGTACACGGTAAGCCTTTTATGGTGAATATCTGTTGTTAGTACACTACAGCATCCCCTGCTTACCGGTCTGGCAAGTATGGTGATGATGTGTATGTACGGTAATGTTCATGTGTGATTTGAAGTCGTGTGCAAAGGTAGGAACTAATTTCAGATTTCAAACCTTTCTGCCATTTTTTTGAAAAATTGCCATTCACACACTTGTTTGATAGAAAATATCTAAAATCAGGACAAATCTACGTTATACAGCGTTTTCAGCTGCCGTTTAAAGACTGCGGCGGGTGTTATCCTGAAAAGGGTATTTCTCAATGCCATGAGGACCGGATGGCGCCATTGGGCCATATTCCCCATCATCCGGGAACGCCTTACCACCATACGGGTGCGGGAGAGGCGCCGTTTACTGAAAGCCCGGAATGCCATTCCGGGGTCTTTATGCCGGGCTATCTCCGCCGCCAGTATCACCGCATCTTCGATAGCCTGGCAGGCCCCCTGCCCCATATTGGGCGTGGTGGCATGTGCCGCATCTCCAATCAGGACAATATTCCCCTGTACATATTCGTGGGTGGTGGGCAGGTCTGCAATATCGCCCCAGATGAGCGGGAGGCCTTCGCTGGCCTGTAGCAATACCCGTACCCTCTCAGGATATCCTGAAAATATGCGTCCCAGCCCTGCAGCCGTCATGTTCTTCATCTCCGGGTCGCGGGAAGGGGCGTTTATACAGGCAAACCAGTACACTTTACCGTTTGTGAGGGGTACGATCCCGAAACGGCCGGCAGGACCCAGTATCTCTTCCACTTCCTCCGCCGCTGCCGGACCATCAGGCACCACACACCGCCAGCAGGTGTACCCTGCGTATTGCGGAGTTACCCCGGGCAGCACCGACTGCCGCACCACGGAATTAATCCCATCGGCCGCAATGAGGTAATCCGTAACATGCTCGCTGCCATCCCGGAACTGAAGGAGGATAGACCGGCCATGGGGCTTCACGGCGGCCAGGGGCTTCCCGGTATGGATGCGGGACCGGTCCAGATGGGAAAGCAGTGCTTCATGGAGATCGGCCCGGTGGATAACGAAATTATCCTGCCCGGAGCTGCGGCTGATGGCAGTGGTATCGGTATGGGCAAGGAGCGCGTCTTTTTCTGTACGGAAAGAAAAACCTTCGAGGAAACGCCCTTTGGCAATGATCTCTTTTTCGATGCCAAGCACGGCCAGCGCCTGAATAGCATTGGCTGCCAGCCCTATCCCGGCGCCTACTGGCTTCAGCTCGGGGGCAGCCTCAAAAATCACCGGGTCTATACCCTTCTGCCGTAAAGCAATGGCTGCCGTAAGCCCGGCTATGCCTCCTCCGATGATGGTATATTGTTGCTGCATAGTATGCGGTTAGGGTAGGATGGGTATGTTTGACAGGAGCAAAAATAGTGCTGGCAGGATTGTGAAAGCATGATAAACCTCAGCTTCCGGAGACCGTCAGAAAAAAACAGGGCCGGCGCAACTGCTTCTGCAAGCAGCCCGGCCGGCCCGTTTGTGATGTAGTTAACAAACTAATAGTCAGGTATACATGGCGGTGAGGACAGTGCAAAGGTGCAACTAAGCCGGCAACCCCGCAAGTGCCGAGTGATCAACCAAATGCAGGAAATGACGAATGCGGGACATCAGAAAACGGGTGCGGAATACGGCCGGTTCGTCTTAAATTGCCGTCCGTATGGCATTCAGAAATTTTTTCCAGAACGGTCTTGTGGTGAACCTGCTGTTCCTCATCGTGCTCCTTGCCGTAAATGTGCTGGTAAACCTTCAGTACGAACCACTGAGCAATGTGCGGTTGTTTGTATACCAGAGCGTATCACTGGCATACATATACGTGATGTGTGTGCTGCACAACAAATACGTGCTGCGGCTGCTCATCCATAAAAGCCAGTACTGGCAATACATCTGGGCAGTAGTGGGCTGGCTGGCGATTGTAACCACCGTTACCTATACCCTGCGGGTGTATGTGTTCAGGACCGATAATAACGTGCTGTGGCTGGGCGATCTCGTATTTGGTGCCGCCTGCCTCCTCATCGGGGTGGGTATGTGGTTCCTCTACCGCGGGGCTACGCTTCAAACCATGGAGCTGCGCAACTCCCTCCTCCTGAAGGAAAAAGAGCTGCAATACCTCCAGAGCCAGCTGGACCCTCACTTCTTCTTCAACACCCTCAACAACCTGTACGGCGTGAGCCTCCGCTATCCCAACAAAACGCCGGAGCTCATTCTCAGCATCTCCGAACTGATGCGTTATCAGCTGCAAAGCTCCCGGAAGCAACTGGTGCCGCTGGAAGATGAGCTGCAGTTTATCCGCAACTATGTGCACCTGGAACGGGCAAGGGTAAGGCAGCGCTGCCAGGTAACGTTTAAGAAGAAAGGGCATGAAAAAGACCTGCTCATTACCCCGCTTATCCTTATCGCGTTCGTGGAAAACGCTTTTAAATACGCTCCTTCGAGCATGTCGGCCTCGTATATAAAAGTAGAGCTGGAAATCAAAGGGGAAACACTGTTGCTGAAGATCCGGAATACCGTTCCGTCCAACAAACAATCCGTATCTTCGACGGGTGTGGGATTGAACAACGTTCGTCAGCGGCTTGCCCTTGCTTACGCCAAGCGCCACACGCTGATCTCGTACGAAGAAAACAATATTTATTATACCGAATTGCAATTAACGCTCGACCGCCATGCAAACACTCCGTTGCCTGATCGTAGATGACGAACCCGGCGCCCACTACGTACTGGAAGCGCATATCGAAAAAGTACAAGCCCTGCAGGTGGTGGGCCATTGCTACAATGCCATGGAAACCGCTAACTTCCTCCATCGGGAGAAAGTGGATGTAATGTTTCTCGACATCAATATGCCCGAACTGAGCGGGCTCGACCTGCTCAAAACTTTGGGCAGTACACGCCCCAAGATCATCCTTACTACCGCATACAGTGAGTTTGCGCTGGAAAGCTATGAGTATGATGTGGTGGATTATATCCTCAAGCCTATCTCCTTCCCGCGCTTTCTCAAAGCCGTGAACAAAATACTCCAGCAGGAAGCCCCGGTAGAGAAACCTGCCGTGGAGCCGCTGGTACTAAAAACCGGCAGCACCCAAACCACAGTAGATCCTGCGGATATCTACTACGTGCAAAGCATGGGTAACTACGTGAAAGTATATCTCGAAAACAAATGCCTGATCGTAAACGCAACAACGGCGGAAATGGAGAAACTCCTTCCCGCCAGTTGCTTCGTGCGTATTCATAAGTCCTATATCATTGCCACCGATAAAGTAGAAGAATGGGGCCCCCGCCATGTGGTGATCCTCGACGAGAGCCTGCCCGTAGGCCAAACATTCAAAATCAATCTGAACAAACTGAAAGAACGCTGATTATGATTTCACCCGGGTTTCGGTGATGGTAACGGTTTGACCGTTAATCACCTCGGTGAATTTATAAGAGAGGGTACCCGTATTGATAGTCAGGATCTGCGCTTCGAAAGTTCCGTCTTCGTCAGTAATGCGGATAGACTTGTCGTTGTTAAACAACACCCAGGTTCCTGCGGTATGGTTTTCTTCCGTACATTTTACCGCTCCTTCATAGAACTGGAAAGCACCGCCTTCGCTGAACACCAGATAATCGTCTTTCGAGCAGGCGGGTTGTAAGGCAAATACATCCGTATCCGCCTGTCCGTCGCCATTAAGGTCCACAGCCGGGGATACTGTTTGTGCGGTAACCTTCCATTTGGTACCTGTCAGCATTTTGGAAACCTGCACTCCCGGGCCTTCATCTTTCTTCTTTTTGCAGGAAACCGCGGCAGCCATTACGGCAATGCCCATCAGGGTAAACAACATTTTTTTCATCTTCTGATTTTTCTGCAAAACTATTCAACCGGCACTACCCTGATCCCAGCAGTAAAACGTATTTTCACATCTACGTAAAACACGCAGACCCCATTTTTCGTGAATCACTAATATTGCATACGATACCGGTACTTATGATATTCCGTAAACTTCTTTTCTTCCTGTCACTCCTTTCCACGGCCGCATATGGGCAGGATTCCGCATTTATTGAACGGATGATTGATACAGCTGAGACGCTGGAAAACGGTCATCAGCAGGCCGCAATAGCCGCTTACCGTAAAATAGCCGCCGCCAGCCGCACTGCAGGATATACCCGCGGGCTTGCCAAATCACTCCATTACAGGGGCTTCGTTTATGCGGATATGGGGCTGTACGACAGCAGCCTGCAGTGTTTCGCGGAGGCCGCCCCTCTTTATAATAAGATCGGGGATATCTGGTCAGTTAGTGCATGCTACAACAGTACCGGCAACACCTACCAGTACATGACCATGTACGACAGCGCTATCGTCAACTACCAACGCGCCCTCGACCTGTTCGACCTGCACGATATGCAGCCCCAGAAAAGAAACATCTATATCGGGAAAGGCAGGGTACACTCGTCTATGATGGACTACCAGCTGGCATTGAAGGACTATGAGGAAGCCGAGAAGTTGTCGCTGGCGGCGGGAGACTCTACCACGCTGGCCCAGGCACTTATTAACCAGGGCGCAGTGTACCACGAACTGAAGAAACCGGCAGAGAACTTCACCCGGCAGCAGCGGGCGCTGGAAATAGGCCGGTTGCGTAAAGATGACTACCTGATAGAAATTGCCACTGTAAATCTATCTGACCACTATTCGCGCATTGCCATGCACGACTCCGCACAATATTACGCCACTATTGCGCTGGATAAAGCAAAGCTGCTCAATAACCAGTTCGAGATAGTGAAGATACTTTGTATCGTTGCCAGCATCCGGCTGGAGATGGGCCACCCCGCCGAAGCAAAGCAGCTGCTGGACGAGGCCCTTGCCAAAGCGGAGAAAATCGGCTCTGCCGAAAGCCGCGTGGATGTATACCACAAAATGCAATTGCATTATGCCAAAACAGGAGACTATCCCAATGCATACCGCTATCTCCTCCGCTATCGCGAAGCATCAGACAGTATCCTGAGCGATAAGCACATCCGCACCATCCATGAAATGGAAGTACGCCACCAGAGCGCCCGGAAAGATGCGGCACTGGCAGAAGGCAAACTGCGCATAGAGCAAAAGAACAACCAGCTCATCGTTATCTCCGCCATTGGCGGCATTGTACTGATTGCATTAATCGCAGCAATTTGGATCAGCCGGCAAAGGCAGCGGCTGCAGCAGGAAAAGTTCAGGACACAGGAAGAAAAGAATGAAGTAAAGCTGCTGGAAGCAGCCATGGCCGGAGAAGAAAGAGAACGTTCCCGCATAGCCGGAGATCTCCATGATGGTATTGCCGGCATGCTGGCCGCCATCAAAATGCACCTCAGCATGGTATACCAGGCAGTGCCGGGCCTCCCGGAATCCGAAGGACTGGGCAACGCCCTGAACCTGCTCGACGAGGCCTCTCATGAGGTGCGGAAGACAGCCCACAACCTGATGCCTGAAATGATCGAGCAATACGGACTGGGCGAATCCATGCGCAGGTATTGCGGCAACCTCGGCAGGTATGGGAACATCCGGATCGACTGCCATGTACTGGGCAATATATCCCGCTGCCGCCACAGCTTTGAGCTGGCCGTATACCGCCTTGCACAGGAGCTGATACATAATGCCATCCGGCATGCCGATGCCTCACATATCATGGTGCAGCTCACGCAGGTGGATATGGTGCTGAATATTACGGTGGAAGACGATGGCAAGGGATTTGACCTCACGCAGGCCGGAATGGGGCTTACCGCATTACGCAACCGGGTTAAAACACTGGGCGGCATCATCGAATGGGACAGTAGTCCGGGTAAAGGCACCAGCGCCTATGTGGAATTCGACGTCACACCTTTTGCCCGTGAGCATTCCTCAGGCGGCTCCGATACTAACTAATCCATGTGCCTTACAGGATAAAAAAACCGGATGCTTCCTGCATCCGGTTTTTTTTTGCATATCGTAACAATTAATTATTTCCCTTTCGGAACAATGATCTCCTGTGCTTTAATGGGTTTGCCACTGTTTACGCTCTGGAGGAACTGATCGATTTTGGGTACCTCGCTGTTCATGTAACCTGCTACTTCGTGGCCCCTGCCTACGTAAGTGTATAATAAAGCAGGTTTACCCATTCTCCTGCCTTTTTCAAATATCGTTTTATCACCGAACATGATCATCCAGCCCGGCTGATCGGCATTGCAAAAGCGGTGTGCTGCAGTACCATAGGGCACCAGCTCATCCGTGGTGCCATGCATGAACAGCGTGGGTACCCAGGTGGTGGTGGTAACGGGATTGATGTCTACCAGTCCACCGGCGAAAACCAGCGCCCCTTTAAAGCGTTGCTTCTCAGAAAAATAACGGTATCGCTCTTTATCGGATGCGGCAAAGGGATTATACAGCAGGTGCAGGATGGCTTCGGCCCCGGCACTGCTACCGGAGAGGTACAGTTTGGAAGGATCTACCTTCAGTGGTGCCCCTTTCTCGATCAGGAAACGGGCTGCATCAGCCACATCTTCCACAGCGGTGGAAATGGCTTTCAGCTTTACAGGTGTGGCAGTACCGCATCCGAAATCGCTGCCTTTAAGGTAAAGGCGGTACGATATGGAGAATACGTTATATCCTTTCGCCTGGAGACCTTTGGCAAAAGCCTGATCTCCTGCCGGAGAGCCTGCTGAGAAGCCGCCGCCATGTACGTGCATCACTGTGATACCATTCCCCTGCCCTTCCGGTGCATAATGCAGCATGTACAGGGATTCCTGGTCTTTTACCGCATATTCGATGCGGTCCTGGGCCTTGCAGGCCGTACTGCAAAGGAGCAGCAACAGTAATATCCTCATACTTCAAAAATAATCAACCTGCCGGCTACTTCCGGGATCTACAGATGTTTTTTTTCTTTCAGCCAGTTTACCCAGGCTGCATAAGCCGGTGGCGTAATGTGGATACCATCGCCGGTGAAGCCGGATTTCAGCTCCCCCTGTTCATCAGCCGCCCATTCGTGAAGGTTGAGGTATGGGTACCCGAACTCCTTCGCCAGCAACTGAATACCTGCGTTGAGTGATTTCACTTTGTCGGCTTTATTCTTCAGATATGCCGGCAGCTTTGATTCATGCATGGGCAATACACTTTGCACCATTACTTTGGTTTTGGGCAGTGCAGTGGCCAGCTTTTCGAGGATGCGGCGGTAATTGGCCAGGATCACTTGTTCCGGGAGGCCCCGGCCCAGGTCATTGATACCGATGAGCAGGAAGATCTTCGAAGGCCTGGTGGCCATAATGCCATCGAGGCGCGCCAGTACACCAAAGGTATTATCGCCCCCGATGCCACGATTCACGATCTTTTTGCCTGGCAGCAGCTCAGCCCAGGCCCCGCGCTCCGTAATACTGTTACCCAGGAAAACGATGGCGCCGCGCTGTTCCGGAAAGGTAGCGAAGAGTTCCATCCGGCCTTTGTAATAATCATTGGCGTAAGAACTGTCTGTTTGCTGGGCATTTGCACCCAGTGAAGTGAGGAGACAAAGCCCGAAGAACCGTTTTAATGTATGCATAACGATGTTTGTGGATTATTGAATGTTACCACCGAAATCAACGGTGCGCTGGAATGGGTGCAGAAAATGATCGGTGAGTACTGCCGCTGCGCCCCTGTTAAGAACAGTATTACCTGCCGGTTTTCCGGTGAAGCCCAGCTGCTGCCAGTTGTCTGCCAGTAACTCCAGTGTAACCGAAGTACCTGCAGCTTTAAATATCTCCAGCAAGGCCGCAACGGTGAGTGACTGCCCGGAAGCGTTCCACCAGGTGTTCAGTGCAGGGAAGTAAGGACGCAGTCCTTCTACCAGCTCGTATCCTGAAACCTCTCTCTCAGGATAAAACCAGGTTTGGTTCGCCCATTGGTAAGGCACTCCGCTGCCACGCAATACCCCTGCCGCACCGATGCGCTGAATAGCGGCGAACTGCCGGTTATCGGGCAATACATCGATATAAGGCATGATGTAAGCACGGCTGTCGAGCAAAGCCTGCTGCACGGCACGTACATCCACTGCATGTGGCTCCTGCCCGTTACGGAGGCATACTGCCGCAAGTGCACCTGCGGCCTGTCCAATACCCATTACCACAGGCTGCAGGCGCGTGGCACCGTTCACGATATTAGTAACGCCAATGCTTTTTTCCGCCACGATAATACCATTCACCCCTTGCGGAATCAATGCACCGAGGGGGATGTTGTAAGAGGGTACCCGCATCTTCACGAAGTCGATCTTCGGGGCATCCGGTTTTTTATCGTGGTGGTGATCAATGGTATAATCACCTACCGCTACGCCTGTTCTATACAAGGGAAGAGCCTGATTGTAAGGATCGGCAACATGATTAGCCGTTAGTTGCGACAGTCCTTTTACCCTGCGCGACTCACGGTGGTAAGGGATCATGGGCAGCCTGTCTGCCGTCGGGAACTCATCATCTGCTATGCCCAGATGCTTTAATCCCAGCTCCGTTTGCAGGTAGTACACGAAGCGGAGGGTATGAAGCTTCGCGGCTTTGAGGGCTTCGGTTCTTTGCGCGGGTGTTTTTTCAATGATATTGAGGTAGTAATCGTTGCCGTACTTCGGCCAGTTGATCATGTATTTATTGTTGGGCAGCTTGCCATATGTCATCATCATATTGCAATTCCGCTGCGGAGAATCGAATGAGGCAGGGTCAGAGATATCGCAGCATTTGCGGAAAGGCTCCGGGTCATATCCTGCAGGTCTGGCAATAGTTTTATCCGCTCCTTTGCCATAATCTTTCAGTACCACCACATAGGTGAGGTCCTGGATAATGTTGTTCGCCACGGGTGGGGCAAGTGCTTCACCTGTTGCATCCCTGTTATCCATCCCTATATCGTATTTCGCTCCGGCGGCAGCCATTACATCACCCAGCTCTGTGGCGTCTATCACAAGACGGGCAGAGATTTCGCGGGTTTTCTTCCCTTCCTTAACCGTTACCATCCATCTTTCGCCAATACGCCGGATGGAGATGAACTGTGAATTAAAGACAATACGGAGGTTCTTTTCCGCTGCGGCCATCTGCTGCAGAATGGCATTGCCCCTGTGCGGCTCGAAGAGCGTATTGCTCACCCATCCGGATGCCACTTTATCCGCACCGCCGTAATAATCATACAGCTGCTGGCGGAACTCGCCCCAAAGTCCGGAAGGCATGCGGTGGTTACCATCAATGGCCGCTACACCGGCGCTGGTAAGCATACCGCCCAGCCAGGAGGTTTCTTCTACGATTAATGTTTGTGTTCCCATCCGGGATGCCTGTATGCCGGCCATGGTGCCACTGGCGCCACCGCCTACGATAAGCAGCTCTGTCTGTTCTTGTGCGTGGAGGGAGGCAGGGAGGAGCAGCAGCCAGCCAATACGGGCCGCTTTCTTCAGTAAGTTTATCATGACGTGTTTGTGTCCGCCTAAATAACAATAAATTTTATCCACCTGCAACCTCTTTTTAATTTATTTGAAAAACACTACTCTATATTCCTGCTCTATTTTTATTTTTTTTTAAAAAGAATAGCTTTGTATCTTGATATTATCAACCGGGAAAGAGAATCCTCCCAAAATGTATATATGGGTCAACCTACTTTTTTTGAAGAGCTGAACAGTGAAAACCTCGGCGGGGTTGCATATAAGAACCTGAGCCTGAAGAAGAAGATACTCGCCTATTTCACGCAGTATAACAACGCCACGATTGCCGATCTGGCACGGGAGATTAATGCCTCCACCCCAAAGGTCACCCACCTGCTGAACGATCTGCTGCAGGAAGGGCTGGTAAACGATTACGGGAAGATAGACAGCACCGGCGGCCGCAAACCCAATATTTACGGTATGGCACCCGACGCAGGATTTTTCGTGGGGGTGGAAGTAAAGAAATTCCATATCAACATCGGGCTGCTTGATTTTAAGGAAAACCTTGTGAAGAGCGCCGAAAAGATACCATATGAATTACTGAACACCGCCGCATCCCTCGATGAGCTTTGCAGGATCATTCAGCAGTTTATAGACGAACTGCCCATCAGCCGCGAAAAGATCCTCGGCATGGGCTTAAACCTTACAGGCCGTATCAACTACGCCACCGGCTATAGTTACAGCTTTTTCCATTTCAACGAAGAACCCCTGAGCAGGGTAATCGAATCAAGGGTAGGCATCCGCACATTCCTTGAAAACGATTCCCGCGCCATGGCCTATGGTGAATTCAGCAGCGGCACCGTTAACCAGGAAAAGAATGTGCTCTTCATCAATCTCGACCATGGTATTGGCCTCGGTATCCTCATCAACGGACAGCTCTACTACGGCAAATCCGGCTTTGCAGGTGAGTTCGGGCACATCCCTTTTTTCAATAATGAACTGATCTGCCATTGCGGGAAGAAAGGCTGTCTTGAAACGGAAGCCTCGGGGCAGGCACTCGTGAGGAATTTCCAGGAGAAGCTGCGGGGTGGGTTCTCCACCGTGGTGATGCGTAAACACAAACAACCCGAGCAGGTTACGCTGGAAGACATCATTCAGGCTGCCAACAACGATGATATGCTCGCCATTGAACTGGTGGCGGAGATCGGGGAAAAGCTGGGTAAAGGTATTGCCGTACTCATCAATCTATTCAATCCCGAACTGGTGATCCTCGGCGGCAGTATGAGTACTACCGGTGATATCATCAGGCTGCCCATCAAATCGGCCATCAACAAATATTCGCTCAGTCTTGTCAATAACGACACACAGCTGGTGCTTTCCCGCCTTGGTGAAAAAGCGGGCGTAATCGGCGCTTGTCTGTTGGTGCGCAACAAGTTATTATCACTCGCATAACGGTATTTTTTGCTGTTCAATGCATAAAACATTGTACATTTAAGGGCCAACTTTTTGATTGAATATTTAGTGAGAATGCTATGAAATCCGAACAGAACACCATGCCCTATTATGTTCTCGATGTTTTTACCAATGAACGTTTTAAAGGCAATCCCTTACCTGTAGTGGTAACCGGCAAACCGCTGGAAACCTCCCTTTATCAGCAAATTTCCCGTGAGTTCGCGTATGTCGAAACTTCTTTCATGCATTATTCGAAAGAAGATAAGTCGCTCCGTGTGCGCTCCTTTAACCGCCAGGGCCGTGAGATCAGCGGCGCAGGACACAACCTCCTCGGTGCAGTTTGCCTCGCTGTGTTGAAAGACATGAACGTTTTCCGCGTACAGGAAGGTACGCCTTCTGTCATCATGAAAGACAAGCGCATTCAGCTGCATATAGAAAACAACAGCAGCGATCTCCCTTTCATCGGTATGCTGCAGCAGTCTGCCCGGAGCGGTAATACCGTTCCTGCTGAAGATATTGCCGCCGCATTAAGACTTGAGCCGGATGATGTAAAGCTGTTCGACTGGCAGCCTACTGTGGTTACCACTGAAGTGGCACACCTCATGGTGCCCCTTCGCAATATAGATGCCCTTAACCGCGCCTGCCCCTCCGGCAGTGCGCTTCAGAATATCGCCACAGGCTACGGCTTCCAGGGTTGTTACTGCTTTGCCCTTACGGATAAAGACACGCCCCAGATCGCACAGGCACGCTTCTTCCACCCTGGTGGCATTGAAGATGCCGCTACGGGATCAGCGGCAGGCCCGCTCGGCGGATACCTTTTTCAGAAAGGATATATTCATAAAGACAAAGAGTACGCCATCCTGCAAGGGGTGAAACTACAACAGCCATCCATACTGCGGTTCCGCGTCACCAGCGCGGGGATCTGGGTAAGCGGTGCCTCAACCATTGTAATGGAAGGTGTTTTGCACATCTAGCTTTCTGTGTATCTTGCGGGTACATGAGCATCCCTACCATGGAACTGTCAACCAAGATTGCACAACTCGAGCTGATCAGTGAGGACCTGCCGGCCGTTATCATCATCCACAACATTCCAACGCAAACCGTGGAGTATATGTCTCCCTGGGGGCAGCGCCTCCTCCGTACCAACCTGCCTGCATTACGGGAAATGGGTATCGAATACTTTCACCGGTTCTTTAACCCGGCGGAAATGGACGATTACGTTCCCCGCATCATGCAACTGATACAGGAGAACCTGGAGCGTGATTTTGTTTCCTTCTTCCACCAGGTGCGGGCTACGCCTGAAGATCCCTGGCAGTGGTACCTCGGTGCCACCCGCATCTTCTTCCGCGACGAAGCCGGCGCCCCTACACATTGCATTACATTTGCGTTACCCGTTGAGCAGGCACATTACATCAACCCGAAAGTAAACCGCCTGCTCGACGAGAATACTTTTCTCCGCGCCAATAAACACATCTTTGCCAGCCTTACCCATCGTGAGCGGGAAGTACTCACGCTCATGGGTATTGGCCGCAACTCTGCAGAAATGGCCATACAGCTGAATATCTCCGAAAAAACAGTGGCCACACACCGGCGCAATATCAAAAATAAACTGAATGCACAATCCAGTTACGACATCACGCGCTTTGCACAGGCATTCGATTTGATTTAAGGGGGTACACGCAGCGGTGTTAATGCTTATATTGTGGGATGACTGCTTCCTTCATCCAGGTACTGCTGTCGCTGGCGGCAGGTATCGGCCTGATCGTACTGCTGACGGTAAAATTCCGCGTACATGCGTTCTTCGCGCTTTTCCTCGCCTGTTTTGTTGTAGGCCTCGGCGTCCAACTGCCGTTCGCGAAAATCATTACTGTCATGAAAGAGGGCTTCGGGCATATTATGCAGAGCCTTGGTTTCATCATTGTATTGGGTACCATGCTCGGCGTGATACTCGAACACACGGGTGCCACCCGTGTAATGGCCGCCGCCATCCTAAAGCTGGTGGGAGAAAAGCGGGCCGCAACAGCCATGGGCATTACAGGATTCATCGTAGGCCTCCCCATTTTCTGCGACAGCGGATACATCGTTTTAAGCGGACTGAACCGTTCGGTTTCCGGCCGTAGCGGTGCCCCCCTCCTGGTAATGTCGGTATCCCTCGCATCGGGCTTATATGCCGTTCACTGCCTCATACCACCCCACCCCGGTGCTACCGCTGCCGCAGGTACGATAGGTGCGGATATAGGCAGGCTCATACTGATGGGTACCGCGGTAGCCATACCCGCTGCCATTGCCGGCTGCTGGTGGGCTTCGTGGATGGGGAAAAAAGTAGCAGGGCCCACAGTACATACACCTGAAGAAGACGCCCCGCTGCCTGCAACACCCGCCTGGAAAGCATTCCTCCCCATAGCCATACCCATCTTACTCATTGCCCTCGGTGCATTTACCAAAATGCAGCATGGCTCCGGTGTGCTCCAGATCCTCGGCGATCCTGTTGTGGCATTATCTGCAGGTGTATTGCTGGCATTATATACCGGTACGGGATGGAAGAAGGCCGAAGTAAGCCGCCTGATGCTGGAAGCATCGGAAAAAGCCGGTGGCATCCTTGTTATTATCGGCGCAGGCGGAGCTTTTGGTGCCATACTGGCCACCACGGACCTGGGAACCCATCTCTCCGATGCACTGCCGCTCAGTCAGCTCGGGCTCTTCTTCCCCTTCCTGCTGGCTGTATTACTGAAAACCGCACAGGGATCATCTACCGTGGCCATCATTACCGCTGCCGCTATTGTGAATCAGTTACTGCCCCGGCTGGGCCTGGATAGTGAACAGGGCCGCCTGCTCTGTATGCTGGCGCTGGGCGCGGGCAGCATGTCCATCTCCCATGCCAATGACGCCTATTTCTGGGTGATCAGTAAGTTCTCCGGACTTGAAATGCAGCCCATGCTCAAAGTCTATTCTGTAGCCACACTGCTCATGGGCATCACCGCGTTCCTCGCCGTGCTGGCGCTTTCCGCCGTGCTCATGTAACAACGAAACCGTATCTTTACCCTCCTTATGAGCCAGATTACCACCATCGCTTTTGATGCCGACGATACACTTTGGGTGAATGAACCTTACTTCCAGGAAACAGAACAAAAGTGCTGCGCACTGCTGGAAGATTATCTCCCCCACCACACCGTATCCCAGGAGCTGTTCCGCACCGAAATGCAGAACCTGCCCCTTTACGGCTACGGTGTAAAAGCCTTCATGCTTTGCATGATCGAAACTATTCTGCGTGTTACCGGCAACAACGCCAACCCTGAAGTACTTAACAAAGCCATCGAATACGGCAAAGAGCTGCTCGCCAAGCCAGTGGAACTGCTGGAAGGGGTGGAAGATGTATTGCAATCACTGAAGGGGAAATACCGCCTCGTAGTGGCCACTAAGGGTGATCTGCTCGATCAGGAACGCAAGCTGGTAAAATCAGGCTTGTCGCATTACTTCCATCATATCGAGATCATGAGCGAGAAAGGAGAAAAGGATTATAATAAACTGCTCCGCCACCTCGACTGCAAGCCCGAAAACTTCCTCATGATAGGCAACTCCCTGAAGTCGGACGTGCTGCCCGTGCTGGCCATCGGTGGCCATGCCATCCACATCCCCTATCACACCACATGGGCACATGAGATAATCGATCACAAAGTAGAGCACGAAAACTTCCGCCAGGTGATCGCTATTCCTGAAATCTTACCGCTCTTACTATCATGAGAAAGCTGCTCGATATATCCCAATGGCCGCGTAAGGAACACTTCGCTTTCTTCCGCCGTTTCGAGGAACCTTTCTTCGGGGTAACCGTGGAAGTTGACTGCACCGCTGCATATGCAAAAGCGAAGGCAGAAGGGTATTCCTTCTTCCTGCATTACCTCCATTGCTCCCTTGCAGCCGCCAACGAAACGGAGCCTTTCCGGTACCGCATCAGTGGCGATGATGTATGGATATACGACGCCGTACATGCCTCCCCTACTATCAACCGGCCCGATGGTACTTTCGGATTCGCATATATGGATTACCATGCCGCACTGGCTGATTTCCTCCCTGCCGCAACCGCAGAAATAGCATTTGTGCAGGCTTCCACGGGGCTTGTACCGGCTGTATCCGGTGAAAACGTGATCCATTATTCCTCACTGCCCTGGCTGGCATTTACCGGCATATCACATGCGCGCAGCTTTTCATTCCCGGATTCCTGCCCTAAGATCTCTTTCGGCAGGATGTCTGAAAATAACGGCAGGCGGGTGATGCCCACATCCGTACATGTGCACCATGCACTGATGGATGGCTACCATGTATCCCGGTACCTGGAACGGTTCCAGGAAAAACTACATCAGTAATTACCGCATAAAAAAGGCCTGTCTGCACAGACAGGCCTTTTTCTTTCTTCATAAGCATACTTACATTTTGCCGAATACTTTTTCGTTGGCGATATTGATTTCGTCGGTAGAAATGGTGTGCCCCATATTGGGATAGATCTTGATGAAAATATCCGCGTTAAGATCCTGGTACACCGTTTCGGTTTCATGTACCCGCTTCACCGGAACATGCATATCGGGATCGCTGCTGCCGATAAATACAGGCGTTTTACCGAAATTACCCGTGTAATTGGAACGGTGTATATGATCCCCGATGAGCCCACCCGTAAATGCCACGATACCGCCATAGCGCATAGCATGGCGCGCAGCAAACTCCAGCGTGAGACAGGCCCCCTGCGAAAAACCGGTAAAACAGATTTCGCTATGAGGAATTCCCGCATCCATAATATCCTGCACGGTAGCGGCCAGCACTTCAAGTGCTGAGGATAGCCACGGCTCATTATCTTCCTGCGGCATGAGGAACGAGTGCGGGTACCAGGAGTTACCATTGGCCTGCGGGGCCAGCAAAGCATAATCCCCTACGGCCAGCATGGGCGCCAGCGTCAGGATATCTTCGGCAGACCCTCCCCTTCCGTGAACCATGATGAGCGCCCGGGAGGCTTGCTGGAGCGGAATACCGGCGGTGATGATGTTTTTGATGTGCATACCGGAAAGTTACGGATTAACGGAATTGTTCAATGTTAACAGACACTGCAGGCAGCGATGCCAGCAGCTCCGCACGCATCGGCTCGTATTGCGGCGGCAGCCGGAGCGCTTCTCCCAGATGCTCCGGTGTTTCATCAATTGCGAAGCCCGGTCCGGATGTAGCAATCTCAAACAGCACCCCTCCCGGCTCCCGGAAATAGATGGATGTAAAATAACTCCGGTCGAGGATAGGGGTAGGATTAATTGACTGCCCCATCAGCCGGGTGCGTACAGCAGTCTGGGTATCGTGGTCAGGTGTGGCGAAGGCGATATGATGTACCGTACCTCCGCCACTAAGGCCTTTAAGGGCATCCGGCGAACAGAGCACATCCACATAATTACCCGGTGTATTTGTAGCCGCAAAGCGGTAGCGGTTTTCGTGTTGGGAGATGAGGGTATGGTCCATTTGCCCTGTCAGCAATTCTGCGGTTTTCTCATACCCTTCCTCCCAGATTTCGGCAGAGAAGAAGCCCCTGATGGAATGCTCCAGGGGTATGTGGCCGTAGCTGAAAGGCGGGCGGGTATCGTTGTCGTTTAATACGAGTTCGAGGCCGAGACCGTCCGGGTCTTCGAAATAAATGAAGGTTTCCTGTCCGAAGCGTTCCTGCGGAGGTTTGGCGTTTACGCTAAAGCGTTGCAGCCGTTGCTGCCAGTAATCCAGCGAGGCCACGGGAACGGAAAAGGTGGTGGTATTGAGCATCCCTTTGCCTCTGCGGCCTTTGATGATGCCTTCGAAGGGGAAGAAGGTGATGATGCTGCCGGGGGCACCGGATTCATCTCCATAGTAGAAGTGATACACATCCGGCGCGTCGAAGTTGACGGTCTTTTTCACGAGGCGAAGCCCCAGTATGCCGCAGTAGAAATCGATGTTGCGCTGGGAGCCGTTGCACATGGCAGTGATATGATGGATGCCGGTAACGAGTTGTTGCATACGATGAATGATTGAGCTTCAAAAGTAAGACTGCCGCCTTTCCCGGAGATGTCAGTATAGTGGGGAGTGATGGCTCCCGTAACCGGAGGGGCGGATGTGTTTATGATAAACACGGTAGTGGGGGATTTGTTGATGGGAATATATGCCTGAAAAATGATGAAATTGCTTCCATTTCCGGCTTCATTTTGTGCGCTGATTCATGAGCTAATTCAATTGTGGCATTGCAAAATCCCCACCTTTGCAGGCTCTAATAAAATTCATATATAATTGATATACAATCTATTATAAACAAAACTCCTCTATTTTTCCCATTTTCAATTTAACAACCGTCTAAAATCGAAAGTATTAATACAATTGGTTTCCAATCATATATAGTTATTTTGGTTAATTTTCGCCTAATCTTGGTAAAAAAGTTACGAGTAATCGTTTATGGTATACTAATTTCACTTTATAGAGTGAAAGATTTCATCTCATTTTGAGAATAAAAACTGAAAATTGATATACAGCATTGCAAGATGATTGCGTAAAAATATAAAATGCAAACTAACCATATAAATAGCTTTATGGATAAAAAATACCCCCAGGTCATAGACCTGAGGGTGATAGTTTAGGATAGCAAATGGAGGATCACCAATAACCGGACGATCTCCGTTGCTAACCGGACGATGTCGATGAGTAATCTCATCTTATCGCCCTTATCGTTTTTCTTCATAAATAAGGCCGCTACCTTCCCGTAGCGGCTTTTTCATTTTAGGGCCTAAATGTCCTCAATTACCAACTGTTATTTCGTTAGTCGTTTGTTAACTTTTGGGTATGTATACCATAAGCAAATGGTATAAAAAATGCCCAAAATCTCCTACGGCAGGGTATTTCATCGTTAGCAACATGAAATAATTGCTAAAAAGGTACGTGCAAGTATTCCGGGGAAAATAAAAAATAACATCCGGGTAACCGGTTGCAGCAAACACTCAAAATATTCCATAAGTTGAAATGCACTCAGTTGTGGTAACAAATCATTGCATTATGTGGTTATTCAAAACTCTCCGTTTATATACCTCAGGGATGATGTAACCTTACCGAAACAGTACCGCAATGTATAATCCCTTCTTTAACCCTTCCATATAGCTTCTTACCCCCTTTTTAACACTATCTACTCCCTATCCAGCCGGGTATTTAATTCTTATATAAGCTACCTATAAGCTACCTATAACCCATCTATAAGCTACCTATAAGCTACCCTATATAGGGGGTAGCTTATAGGTAGCTTATATGTATTTAAAAGGTGGTTTATAGAAAAGTTATCTCAGAGGCAACCTTTAAGTAAGCTAGTGTGTTAATAGCCCTAAACTCCTGTTATGGCTACGATTAAAACCCCTTTCATCCTGGAGGGCAACCTCGGCAATCTGTCTACCTACACCCGCTATGGTTCCGATAAAGTCATTGTAAGGCGAAAGGGCGGTGCCTCTAAGGAACGGATCATGAATGACCCCAGCTTTGATCTCACCCGGAAGAATAATACCGAATTCAGCGCCTGTACAAAGCTCACACAGGGTATCCGCCGTGCGCTATTCCCCCTGCGCCACCTGGGCGACCCTAATTTCACCGGCCGCCTGAATAAACTGGCCAAAAAGATCCAGAAAACGGATACCAGCCACCGCGGACAAAGAGGCGTTAGTCTCTCCGGCAACAAACACCTGCTGCAGGGATTCCTGCTCAATCAGATTCAACCGTTCGATGGTATCGTCCGGTACCCGGTATCCGTGCAGGCGAACAGGGAGGAAGCCAGTGCCGTGATAACTATTCCGGAATTGATAACAGGCATCAACCTCCACCTGATAAAAGAGGCTCCTTACTATCGTTTCAGGATAATCCTGGGCATGGTGAGCGATGTGACATTCTCCGGCGGGGAACATGAGCTGACAGGCACAGTACCGTTTGTGGTACACAATACCGGATGGCAGCATGTACAAAAACGGGCAGGGGAAATCAACGTTACCATGGAGTTGCCGATTGGCTTACCGGATGAAGCGTCTTACGTTCTGGGGATCGGAATTGAGCAGGGAGTGCCGGATGGCCATGGAGATATGGACATTGTAGAGAGGGCCGGAAGCGCGAAGGTGCTGGCGGTGTTTTAGATCAGACCGGATGTGTTGGCCAGTCCTTATCTTTACCGGATGGAAACGGCTTATTGTATCCGGCGCGTGGCAGACGGAGCGCTGCTCGCCAGCCTTCGGGATATCGAAGGAACATCTGAATGGCAACGTGCACCGCTCTATGCCGTAGTGCATCTGCGAAGCGGGGCCGCCGTTCTGGAAACAGGACAAACCAGTTTTACAATACAGGCGCCCGTTCTCCTGTTTTTCACACCGTATCAGGAATACGCTTTTCATGGTGACTTTTCAGGCAGTCATCTCAGCTTCCACAGTGATTTTTATTGTATCGAAAAACACCGGCACGAAGTAGCTTGCAACGGCGTCCTTTTCAACAACATCTATACACCACCGTTCGTTCCGTTAGATGAAGAGCAGGCTGGCCCGGTAAACAATTATCTCCGCCTTCTGCACGATGCGATGATCAGCAACGACGACCTGGCGCGGGAAGATCTCGTTATCGCCCATTTGAAGATCATCCTCATCATTGCCACCCGTGTAAAAAGCAGGCAGATCGAGGAAGCCCTCACGCACCTTCCTGCAGATGCCGGCCCACGGCTGGGTGAATTTCACCGGCTACTGGAAGCACATTTCACTGAATGGAAAAAACCGGCCGATTATGCTTCCGCCATGCACATTACTTTGAAAGCCCTTTCGCGCCTCACCGGTAAATATCTTTCCAAAACACCGTCTGCTCTCATTGCGGAGCGTGTGGTGCAGGAAGCCAAAAGGGCATTGCATTTCTCCCATCTGAGCGTCAAGGAAATTGCTACAGCACTTGGGTACGATGATCCCCTGTACCTGAGCCGCCTCTTCCGGAAACAGACGGGTGTTTCACCAAGGGAATTCAGGCAGCAGACAGGGGTTACGATCCTTGTCTGATTTGTCCATGTTTTGGCGACATACTGCCATTTTTCCCCGGCCGGTACCGTGGTACCTTCGGAACATGAAATCTCTTTATTCTCTGCTAACATACGCTGCCCGCCTCGATAAAGGCGGTATAAGACTGTTACGTATATCGGTTTCCGTTATTTTAATCTGGATCGGGGCATTGAAATTTGTGCCTTATGAGGCCGAAGGCGTTACACCATTCGTAGCCAATAGTCCTTTCATGCGTTTTTTATATCATCATCCGGATGAATACCGCCAGCATCGTAACAAAGAAGGTGAAGTATCTCCCCAAAACGTTGCATGGCACCATGAGAACAATACGTATGGATATTCCTATGGACTTGGCATATTATTGATGGCCATGGGTACGCTCCTCCTGCTGAACCGGGCAAACCCGCTGTTTGGAGCCACAGGCGCTGTACTGACGATCGTTATGAGCGTGGGCACTTTGTCGTTCCTGATAACCACACCGGAAACGTGGGTCCCTGACCTTGGCGGTACCCATCACGGCTTCCCATACCTGGCTGCTCCCGGAAGGCTTGTACTGAAAGATTTCATTATGCTGTCAGCAGCCGTGGTATTACTGGCGGATTCAGCGAAGGCGGTGCTGCTGCGCCGGGGTGCTGTTGTGTAGAAAAATATCTTCGGTTCTTGATGAGGATTGCGCTTTATCACAACTGAAAAATGGAGGTTATTGGCACATAGGTTGTTTTTATATACTAAACTTAATTTATTATTTGTAAATTAACTCCAGGCTTTATGCTTCCTGTTTCGGGGGCAAACTGAACTATACAAGTATATCAAAATCAAATATCTATGAGCCAACTATTTTCTGCCATCGCCAGGTCGGTCTTCCTCTATTGCGGGTTGCCTTTGTTAATTGCTTCTCCCACCCTGCTTTTTGGCCAGATTAAAGTGATGAGCTACAACACGCATTATTGTGTGGGTATGAATAAAGAAAACAGTCTGAAAGAAATTGCCGCATTGATCAAACAAACTGCGCCTGATATAGTGGGCCTGCAGGAAATAGGCGACTCTGCCATGGCTGCCGAACTGGGCAGACTGTCGGACATGTATTTTGTATTTGGTCCGTCCCTTGGAAAAATGGACGGATATGGAGATGCGGTTCTCAGTAAGTATCCATTCATATATGACGGCAATCATTCGATTCCCAGCGCCAGTTCAAGCAGGTACCAGGCAATGTCAGTCACCATTGATTTTTCGAAGAAATCGCCAGAGCTGGGCAAAGTGCGGCTAATCAATACGCATTTTGACTGGCTGAAAACTATAGGGTCCAAACAGGCCCGGCTTGCCACAGTAGATGTGATTGAAGAGGCATTTTTTCAGGGCGCTTCTATCCCCACCATCCTTACGGGAGATTTAAACGCGCGCCCCTCCAGCGTTGAATTAGAAAAACTAAAAAAATACGGCTGGGTTGACAGTGGGGAGCCAGGCACACATAAAACAATCAGCTCTACCCAGCCCACGCACCAGATCGATTATATCTTATACCGTGGTAAAGAAGATTTTGCGGTAAAATCATTTTCGGTACTGTACGGCGTGCTCAGTTCAGATCATTTACCGATTGTAGCGGAACTACTTTTACTGAAAAAGTAACCGGTCTGCCATGCCACAAGGAGGGGCCACTGATATCTAATTGTAATTGAAGTAAAATACAACTGACTGCATTACTGCAAATAAAAAGAGGGAAAATTATCAATTGATAGTTTTCCCTCTTTTGTGTTGCCCAACATGGATTCGAACCACGACACTCAGATCCAGAAACTGATGTACTACCCTTATACTATTGGGCAAGGATGTCTGTAAAGAGGTTGCAATGTTACGTAAGATTCCCATGAAAACCAAATCTTTCGCGTCAAAATTCTATCAGCTGAACCCTCTGCCACCTGAAATTGTTGATGGGAGAAAGTTACCTCATGCCGCTCCAGCACCACCTTTCCTCCCGTAACACCGTGGAAACCATCCTCGTACTATTGCTGCTACTGGCCTTGTTTATAGCAGTTTACGATGTACTCCGTGTATTTTTTGGGGTGTTTACTTTCGCTATCATCTTTGCAGTTTCCCTTGCCCGTCCATTCGAACAACTGAGCCGCGGTATGGGTCAGCGCAGGAAGCTGGCAGCTATCATTTATAGCCTGGTGCTCCTCGGGATCGTAGCGCTCCCTTTCGTTTTCCTTATCGGCGCACTGGGCCGCAATGCTGCTCACCTGCTGGCATTTGCCACAGACGTTAAGGAACATGGCCTGCCTCCCCTCCCTTCGCAGTTTGCTACCCTTCCCGTTTTAGGCGATTCACTGACTGAATTTTGGGAGCATTTGCGCAACAATCCAAGGGAAGCCCTTGTGGGGCACGACCGGCAGCTGAATGCCGTGCTGCACCACCTGCTCAGCGGCGGTGCCGGTATCCTTGGTGCTACCCTTCAGTGCATACTGGGCATCCTGGTATCAGCTATTCTGCTGGTTACCGGCCCAAAATCGCTGCTGCCTCTTAAAAACGTATTGCGTCACCTGTTTGGCCGCCGGGATGCGCATACGCTCATTGAGGCGTGCCTCAGCGCCATTCGCGGGGTATCAATCGGGGTGATGGGTACTGCATTTATTGCCAGTATGTTGTCGTACATAGGGCTGGCTATTGCCGGCATACATTTCAGGGTGCTGCTTACGGCGGTTATATTCTTTCTCGTACTCATCCAGATAGGTCCGCTGTTTGTATGGTTGCCGCTGGTTATCTGGGCCGTAGTGCAGGGGCATACGGGGCTGGCAGTGTTCCTCGCATTGTACGGGGCATTGGTGCTGGTGGTGGATGCTGTGCTTAAACCGGTACTCATTGCCCAAAGCGGGGGCAAACTACCGTTCCTCGTCCTGTTTATCGGTGTGGTAGGCGGCCTCGCCGCATGGGGCTTTACAGGGATGTTTAAAGGTGCCATCATCCTGGCGGTTTTCCATACTATTTACATTTCCTGGCTGGAACGTAAACAGCAGCCGCAAAAGCCGGGAAGGCTGCCGGTACCATTAAGCTGAACTTTCCGTTGTTAAATTTGTTGATATTGCCATTTACCATAGCTCCATTTCTCCCATGAAGCCATCGCCCTGTTTCCACAAAATCCGCCGGTTTGTAGTGCTGCTTGCCTGCCTGGCCATCTGCTCCCCTGCCCGTTCCCAGCAGTTGAACGACAGCACCCTCAAAGCCCGCGGCTTTTGGGATTCCAAAGCGGTGAATATTTCCATCGTTCCGGTTGTACTCTTTGCCGGAAGCGCCGCATTGTGGGGCGAGCGTAAAAATGTGCGGGAGCTGCGGAACCGGTACATCCCCAGTTTCCGCCACCACTTCGATGACTACATGCAATATGTGCCCGCATTGGCTGTTTTCGGACTGAATGCGGCCGGCGTTAAAGGAAAGAATCATATTGGCAGGGCCTTCGTATCCTATGCTTTCTCGGCCGTCGTAATGGGCGCTGTAGTGAACGGTATCAAGTACACCGCGAAAGTGGAACGGCCCGATGGCTCGGAGCGAAACTCCTTCCCTTCCGGCCACACTGCCAATTCCTTCATGAACGCCACCTTCCTGCATAAAGAATACGGACAGTACCGGCATCCCATGTATAGCGTGGCCGGGTATACCCTGGCCACCGGTACGGCTATCGGGCGGCAGCTCAATAACCGGCACTGGGTGTCCGATGTGCTGGCAGGTGCCGGTATCGGTATATTAGCTACCGAAGTGGGGTATCTCATCGCAGACCATATTTACCGCGACAAAGGAGCCAGGCCGATTTTACATAAAGATCCCATTCCGGTAGACGGAAAGCCCAGCTTCCTGGAGATACGTATGGGTTACGCCATAGCCACCACCAAAGATCTCACCGGCAATGTAAATGGTGTTTCTGCCAAACGGGGATTTAACATGGGGGCGGAAGGCGCCTGGTTCTTTCACCGTAACATCGGTGCAGGTGCGGAGTTCGCTTTCACCAGCTTTCCTATTAACGACGACGGACTTATTATCACCGACCCCGATGTAACCGTTATCAGCGATGGTCATTACACCCAGCCCATGGGCATCCGGTACCTGCACGCAGGCCCCTTCTTCAGTATTCCACTCCCGAAGAACTGGTTCATCACCGGTAAAATACTCGCCGGCACCTCCCTTGGCTCGGATGGTAATGTGATGCTCCGCCTGAACACCGACTGGCAGGATCTGCTGGAAAGAAACGATTTCCCCTACCTCCGCTATAAACCCGAAGGCACCTTCAGCTGGTCTACAGGCATCGGTATTCAGAAAAGGATCTCACGGAACATCGGCATCAAAGCCTACGGTGCTTATTTCGATTCGGATCACGATTTCGATATCGATATTGTGGATGACGTAACCGAGGAAGGTAAATTCCTTTACAAGAATATCGGGCAGGAAAAAGTCCGCTTCAATCACTTCACATTTGGGCTGGGACTTACCGCCTTTCTCTGGTAAAAATGCTTTCGTTTTCTGAGTAAAAACACTCAGCACCTTCAGTCATCCTTCCCTGCACTTCAACTACCCCAACATCCTTTTCAGTGGGGTGGATACGCATTTAGCTTACGTAATTGGTTACGGATAAGGTTACGCAATTAATTTCGCGCAAAATCATCATCAATATGAAAAGGATCTCTTCATTGTGCATTGTTGCGCTGGCATGCTGCATGGCATGTTCCAAAAGCGATAGCAAGCCAGACCCCAACGACCCCAATAACTCCGGAAATCAGGACGGCGTACCTACCATCGTAACAGTTCCCAAACTGCAGGGCGACACTACCATTACCATGGGGCCCACTACCAATTACGCCATTGCCCTGAAAGGCTTACCCACTATCCGGCCTGTATTCCCGAAGCTGCAGCCTAAACCCAAAAAAGTACGCGGGTATGTGACAGATGCATCCGGCAACCCTATCGAAGGTGCATTTCTCGGGCTGCGCGTGCGTGTTTCCGGGTTAACAACCGTGGCAACAGGTACTACCAATGCGAAAGGATATTATGAAATTGATTTTGAAGGTGCGGCGGAATTTTTCCAGGCATACGTTACTGTTAACTATGTTGAAAAACCGGTGCCTATCAGTCTTTTTGCGGCAGATACCACACTCCCGGTTTATACGATGGACAAAGGAGGTGTGAAACACTGGATCGCCCTTAGCCATGGTACCGCTAACCTCGCGGATGTACAACACCGGCCCTGGCTAAGCAATAACTACTTTGGCGGTTCTATTTTCCTGAACTGGGATCTCTATCAAGACGACTGGAGTCCTGAAGGTGCGTTGCCCCTCGGTGCTGATATCATTGTGAAACTGACGCCGGTCGGCGGAATGATGTATGGCGAAACCCGGTCGTTTACCATCCGTCAGCGAATAGGTGTCAATCACCTTGACTGCAGCATCAATAATCTGCCGATTGGAATTTATAAGATAGAAGCGAAACTTTCCACTGGTCAGGTGCTGGAAATGGAAGTGCATGGCCCTGACCGGTCAGACACCTACGGGCTCCAGTACGATAACGGAACCAAGGCATGGTATGTGGCTTTCATGCCGGGTTACAACGCTACGAGCAAGCCCATGCCCAACCGTGGTGAGTGGGATCAGGCCAATGTGCATGTAGAACTGTAAACCGGTATAAAAAGAGCGACCGGCACTCCGTAATTACAGAGTACCGGTCGCTTTATTTTTGCGCGGTATGACGCGTTAGATTTTCTGTCTGTCCTGCTGAGGGCGGCCGTGCCACTTCCGCTTTTGCTGGTTCTTTCTGCCCGAGTTCTGTTGGGAGGAAGATTGGCGCATCTGCACAGCGGGTGCCTGATGAACCGGTGCTTCCGAAGCGGGGAACGGATGGTCGGTAACCACAGGGATCTGCTGTTTGATGAGCTTCACGATATCTTTCACATATGGCCTTTCTTCATCTTCACAGAAAGAAAGTGCGATACCGCTTGCACCACCACGGCCGGTACGGCCAATGCGGTGAACATAGGTTTCAGGCACATTGGGAATTTCGTAGTTGATCACATGCGACAGGTTGTCTACATCAATACCGCGTGCAGCGATATCTGTAGCCACCAGTACGCGGATACGGCCAGCTTTAAAATCGGTGAGTGCGCGCTGGCGTGAGTTCTGCGACTTGTCTCCATGGATGGCACTGGCAGTAATGCCGGACTTGCTCAGATCCTTGGCTACACGGTCAGCCCCGTGTTTGGTACGGGTAAATACGAGTGCGCTTACAATGGAAGCATCCTGCAATACGTGTACGAGGAGCTTGCGTTTGTTGTTCTTATCTGTGTAATACAGCTGCTGTTCTACTTTTTCCGCTGTGGAAGAAACGGGTGTTACCGCAACTTTCAAAGGATTGGAAAGAATGGAATTGGCCAGACCGGCGATTTCGTCGGGCATGGTAGCAGAGAAAAACAGGGTCTGCCTTTTAGCAGGAAGTTTGGTGATCACACGCTTTACATCGTGGATAAAGCCCATATCCAGCATACGGTCGGCTTCGTCGAGTACGAACTGGCGGATGTAATGCAGGTTAATGTGCCCCTGTTGCCAGAGATCCAGCAGGCGGCCGGGTGTGGCGATCAGGATATCAGTACCGCGTCTCAGTCCATCGATCTGTGCCTGAGCGGATACACCACCGAAGATCACCAGATGTTTGATGCCTGTATGTACTCCATAGTCACGGATATTTTCCGCGATCTGGATAGCCAGCTCGCGGGTAGGCGTGAGAATAAGCGTTTTGATATGACGGTCGGGCGCCTGGGCAGCCTCTTTTTCTTTAGTTAAAAGCTGCAGGATGGGAATTGCAAAAGCTGCGGTTTTCCCGGTACCTGTCTGAGCGCACGCCAGCAGGTCCCGCTTTTCCAGCACCACAGGGATAGCCTGTTCCTGGATGGGTGTAGGTGTACTATAGCCTTGTGTCTCCAGTGCGCGAAGTATGGGTGAAATGAGGCCTAATTTCTCGAATGACAAATGATTTGAATTTATGTAACGTTGATAACAACCTGGAAGTCAAATTAAAGAGAAGGACATGCTCGAATTGTAGCTCCAGGAGAATAAAAAAACTTTACAAAGATACGTAAAATCCTGTAATGCTGTCATTTCGCATTAGGATTGTTACTTATACAATTGAGCAGGATATACTGTTGCTCTGTCCGGATCTCCTTCTTTTCCCCTATGGAATGGGTTAAATTAGGGGGTATAAAGCCAAACTTTTATATGAAAACCGCTTCATTTCTTCTCTTCATGACCGCCATAATGGCAACCCACAGTTGTACAAAAAAGAAAGATCCGCTACCTGAAGCCCCCGTTGTTCCCCGCCCCGGTAACAGTATGGCCCGGCTGGTAAAAGGCCATTTGCTGAAAGCTGTGGAAATTGCCGGGTACCCCGTGCGCATTGAGTACGCCTGGCATACAGACAGCTCCCTGCGGCATTACCATGCCATCAATACCATCACAAAAGATACGTTGGATGTGGATTATCATTACACAGCCGGGAAGCTGACACGTATTTCCACTGAAAACTCCCTTTCCGAAGGTGTGTATGTGATCAGCAACGACAGGATCAGCCGCATCACCAGCAGGCACCTCATCAATCCTACCGGCAGGCAATACGATTTCACCTACCGCCAAGACAGCCTGCTCTCCGGTATCCTCCGGTCGGGTATATCCGAGGCGGGGCTTCGTACAGTTTGCGATATTGTAATTAGCTACGATGGCCACAGGTTACCCGCATTCATATCCAGCACGCAACCCAACGGGGTGATGCGCGCCATACGGATACATGAATGGAGTAATCCGTTTTCCTTCAGTCCATGGGTATTCTCCGATCCGGAGCTGAACCTCGAAAATTATGAACTGTACAATCCTGCTCTGCTCTTTCAGCTGGACCGGTTACCCGTTAAGTTCTCCGAATGGATTCAACAGCCCGGTGGGTCAGCCGTACAGCAAAGGCGATGGGAGATCACCTATACCATTCAGAACGACCGCCTGATGCACCGCACCGCGAAGGTCTTCTACCCTGCCGATCCGCAACTTAACAGCACCATCGAACATACTTTTTACTATTGAGGCATAAGCAAAAAAGCAGACGCCCGCCCGAACCGGCGGGCGTTTTTTATGGCGATAAGTCATTGCAGTCTGATAGCACTGCAATGCTGCTGCATTCCCGGCCGTTAACTTAGTTATTCCACGTTCACCCCGTTCCGTTATTGTCAGCTGCGCTTAGAGAGGAAAAACCACCATTAAAGCACAGACAATGAACGGCTATCCGTACCTCCATTTCCGGCTGCAACCGAGCGTATCTGAAGGGCACATTGCTCCAGAAGGGCCAGCCGCAGCTTATACCGACGCTACCCTTGCAGGCCACCTCGCAGCGCGAAGCCTTGTATTGCCGGGCGCTACCCTGTATTGGGTTCATCTGCTCCTGCATCAGCCAGCCCCCCTGTACATACAGCTACCCGGCCCCATACAGGTGTTTTGTATCGGGATCAGGGGAACCCTGCAAACAGCGCCCTTCCGCAGCAAAGCCCATTGCGCAGTCTGGCAGCAATTACAGTCAGGCAGTACAACCGATATTCCCGCCGGTGAATATGAATACTGCTGCATTGCCTTTCCTGAGCAGCAGGTAATCACCATGACGGAGGTAGCATTATCAGCAGAAGCCCGGGCCATATTAAGTAACATCCGGCGTGCGGACTGGACGGCCGGTGGCATCTCTCCCATCAGGAAGATGGTGGAGGAATTGCTCGGTGAAACCGAACAGGAATCTGCCAGGCCTGCAGGGATACGTGCTACGTTGCAGCATATCCGTGAAAACTATGCTGACCCTATAAGTGTGAAACGCCTTGCGAGGATGGCGGGGCTGAATATAAATGCCTATACGATCAGGTTCCGTGAGGTCACCGGCCAAACACCATCTGCCTACATTCAACAAATACGTGTGGAAGCGGGGCGGGATCTGTTATGGCAGGAACGGCTGACGATGGATGAAATAAGCGCCCGTTGCGGGTTTACCAGCAGGCATTACTTTTCAAGGGTATTCCGCAGGCATTACGGAATATCTCCCGCAGCATTCCGGCGGGATAAAAAGAATAATGAAAAACTGCACCTAAATAATTGAAATATTACACCACATTTCCTATAATATCTGTGAACTTTACAATATCCGCCAACGGAAAAACTGATACAACGATTACCAACCATTAAAAGTCATTGTAATGCCCACTTCCCTTCGTCCCCGAACAGTTGCAGATATTATTTCCGCCGTACTGCTGATCTTCTTTCTGCACAGTGCAATTGGCAATATTGTGCAGATCCAGACAACGGTAAATGTATTGGCATTTTATACGCCTGTTGAAACGCCGCGTTTGGTATTAGCATGGGGAATTACAGGGTGGCAGTTATTAGCAGCGGCATTATTGTTTTTCCCGGTTACACGGGCAGTTGGGTTAGGACTTTCGCTGGCATACTTTGGAGTACTATCTGTAGTGGTGTGGCTTCATCCGGGAACACCGGCTATGTTTGGCGGTCTCCTGAATCATATCAGCCGCTTCTATGTCCTTTACCTCGCAGCAGGCGGACTGGTACTGACTGTATCTGGAATTGCGTTGCGCTATTTCCCCCGCTCTTTAAAAAAACATGACATCATTGCGCAATAACGCCGGCTTCCGGCGGCAGGTGGTATGCCGAAAACCCTGTTCAATAGAGTAGGCATTATTTAAAAAAATCAACTATTATGAAACGGAATCTTTTAGCCCTGGCAGCAGTAGTGTTTGCCATCACCCTTTCCTCTTTCACGACTTCCAGCCGTGCCACTTACTTCCTGTCTTACAAAGGAACCGGCAACGTTTACCTGGCTGCCAGCTATGATGTTTTAAGCTCTGCCAGCCGTGTATCCGGTACTGGTAAATTCAACTGGGTTTCTCTTGAAGATGCCAATGGTATCATCGACGATTCTCAGGTGGAAGATGCAATTGATGCACAGGACCTGGTATCCGGCGGCACGCCTCACCCGCTCGACAATGAGCTGGCGGACACTCCTGTTCTCGACATTAAAACTCCCTGATTCTCCTAATCAGCAAGTAACCGCCATTGATGTATGTCAATGGCGGTTTTCACGTTTACTTCATCCTTACATATTCTCCCGGGACTACTACATATACAACATCCCATTTCACGGAATCGTTCCAATGGCGGTTTTCCTCATAAGGAATTTTCAGAATTACCTGATCAGAACGTTTAGTAGAATCCAGCGTGTTGGTATAACTGGCAATCAGGTAGCATTTCAATTCATTCATTTTCCTGATAAAACCGGCGGAATCTCCTTTTGCCAGATACACTGAATGATGCCACGACATTTGGGGCGGTTTACTTTCCCAGGGGTTATAGGTAGCCAGTCGGTTAAAATCCTCCGGTGTCAGCTGGTCTTTCACTTTATCTTTTACATGTGGCCACCACCGCGGTGTAAGTACCGCAGCAGTCAATTTCCAGTTCGTTACTTCTGCCAGCGGTGGCTGTTGCTGAGACTTAGCGTATAAAGCGGTAAGCAGGATACAACCAGTAATTACTAGCTTCTTCATATGTATGTATTTGTTTGTTGGCTATCTAAGCGTTTGTGCGATGGAAGTGCGGCTGATAACTTCCTGCGGGAGTAGCAGCGCATACCGCTTATCGTTCGGGGGAAGTGTAAAAGTAACGCCACCACCTTGCCGGGTGAGGGTTACCGCAGTGGCAGGGTTTGTGTTGAGCCGTTTAAGATCGGCCCAGCGTACACCGCGTAATACCAGTTCCTTTCTCCTCTCGTTGAGCACAATTTGAAGGGCTTCAGCTGTGCTGCCTGCAGTTACCGGCACAAATGCTTCCGGGCGCCAGCGTTTTGCAAGCAGCATATTCAGGTCATCCATGGCCTCCTGTACCTTTCCTTCCCGTGCAAAGCACTCAGCCCTGATGAGATACACCTCATCCGTACAAATGCCCGTAAATGGCCGGAAACTACCTGAATAGCTGTTCCTGAATGATTCGGTTCCGTCAGATAACATCCGGAAATACAGGCTGCCCCGTAAATCGCCGGGTGCATACATCGCCCGTAAAGCCGTATCAACGCGCGGTACATCATCATAAGTAACCATGAGATTATCTGCCACCGTCTGGAAATACAATATTTCCGGGTTGGCAGCGAATTGCCCCAGAGGGAATGCATCTCCATCATTTAGGTCGTTGTAATCCAGCAGTTGTGGTCGTAAGGCAAGGCAGGCTGAAGCCATTTCCGCTGCACGGATGTATTGCTCTGTTTGCAAATATAGCCTTGCGAGTAAGGCGTATCCAGCTGCTTTAATGGGCCGGTTTTTATATGCTGCAGTCAACGGCAGCAACGGTAATGCCGCTTCTAAATCACCGGCTATCTGGCGATAGGTTTCTTTGAGGGAAGAACGCTGGCTGAGTGTGCCCTGCACTTCATCGAGGCGCAAAACGATCCCCTGTGCTTCGTCAGCACTGCCCGCCCTGTAGTGCATTGCATATAGTTCTGCAGCCTGCAAAAATGCATATCCCCGCAGGAAAAGCCCCATACCCTTTATCTCAGCCCGTTGTTGTTCATTGCTCACTTTCACCCTGTCCACATTAGAGAGGATGATGTTTGCATAAAGGATATTTTCATACAGCCTTACATAGCCGGGATAAAACTGCATCTGTGGATTCCAGCTGTAATTTTCACGGTCTTTTTCCTGGTTGGATAACCAGGCATCTTCCGGAACATAATATTCATCTGCTGCAGCGAGGCCCTGACAATTAGTGATGTGCAGATTCTCGTAATTGAGCAACATCAGCAGATCGTTTGCTGTTTCTATCGTAGATGTAGTGCTGTCAGATTTAATATCCAGGTATTTTTTGCATCCTGCAACTGCAAACGTCATAAGGATGGCAAAGTATAAGATGCTACTTTTCATACAATCACGATTTAAAAGTCAACTTTTACCCCCCCTCCGATCCGCGCAGGCATCGGATATGCATTATTGCCATATTGCACATCAGGGTCAGAATTCAATTTATCAGCGCGCCACACAAGCCCCAGGTTTTCGCCGGATGCATAAAATGTTGCCCGCTTAATAGTTTGCCGGGTTAGCTTCGCCAGCGAAATATTATACTCCATCCGGATCTGCTGCAGGCGGATATTATCTCCCTTGAATACATTGGCATTAGTTATGGCATAGAACGCATCACGCGCATTGTTTGCGGGATATGGCATGGAAGGGATAGTAGTTTTTTGTTCATCGCCCGGTTGCTGCCAGCGCCGTGCAAAGTCAGGATGCGTGGTATTTGATGCATACAGCTGACTATAATTGATGGTGTTACGCAGAATAGAATACCGGAAGCGATATTGCAGCGCTACGATCAGTGAGATGCCTTTCCATGAAAAGATATTGGTGATGCTGCCAAATATCCGTGGCAGTGACGATCCGTGATTGACCAGCTGTGCTGAATCTGCATGCTGGTTCAGTATTGCGGCATAATCCCGGGAAGGTTTACCGTTCAGTAAGCCAATCGGGGCACCACTCTCCGCATCCAGGCCCTGGAAAGGCAGGGAGTACAGCGCAAACGGATCCCGTCCCTTTACCGGGAAGCGCCCGGAGGTTTGTCCGGCAACCCTGCTGGCTATTAACTCAGGTTCATAATGCTCGTCAAGTTCCAGCACCTTATTACGAACTGTACCCATCCTCCATTCTGTTGCCCAACGGAATGGGCCGTTGAGATTTATGGCGTTAACAAGCACCTCCAGTCCGGATGCCTTGAGCGATGCAGCGTTCATTTTTGCTGAGGTAAGTCCCGTAGAGGGTTCCATGGAAACCTGGTAAATGAGATCGATTGACCGTTTTGTAAATACATCCAGTGAAACGTTCAGTCTCCCCTTCCAGATACCTGCATCTATTCCAACATTGAATTGCTTTTGCCTTTCCCAGCTCAGATCTTTATTGGACGGTGAAAGAATACGGTAATCACCTGCTCCGAAACGCGGATCTACCTGCTCAGAAAAACGGGTAATGATATTAGGTGACAATGTATTGTTTACATTTCCCTGGTAACCATAATTTGTCCGCAGGCGCAATACCTCTACTGAGGGCACATTCCAGCATGCTTCTTCTGCTATGTTCCAGGCCAGGCCAGCCGACCAGAAAGGTTTCCATTTATCATTTGTAGCTACGCCAAACAGGTTGGCGGCATCACGGCGGCCACTGATGGTGAACACATACCTGTTATCGTAACTCCAGGAGCCATTCGCATAATAGGATACGAACCTGTTTAGGCTGCCTCTAAACGGCATCATAATGGTCGGAATCCTCCGTTCCCCACGTCCTCCATACTGCTCGTAAGGCGTTACATAATCTACAGGAACTGTTGCCTGCGTACTTTCATTGTATCCATACACCTGCACAGATTCTTCATCCATGCTACGCTCTCTGACTTCAGCTCCGGCCAGTGCATTGATATGATGCCGACCGTCAAAAACCTGCCTGTAATTGAGCTGTGCCCTCGCCATATGCGATTTCCATTGCGCGTACATATCATCGCGCCGCCCGGAAACAGGAACGGGATGGCGGTATGCAGGGATATCAGTATCCAGGTTGGTGAACAGATTGATAAGATTACGCAGGGCATAACTTTCCAGATTATTAATATTCCAGCGGTGCATACGGCCGGTCAGATACTGGTATTGAACATCGGCAGTTAAATGCTTTGTGATATCTACCCGGAAGCCCGTATTTACTATAATTTCCTTTTCTGTGGAACCAATATCCTGATTCCGCATTTCCTGTAAGAAGCGATACTTCCAGTCGAGCAGTTTACCGCCACCAGCTGTATCTGTATACCCATCGCGGTACTCTAACGAATAGGTTACCGGGTTACCGTTCTCATCAGCCAGCCGGGTATAGGGTGTGAAGTTCAGGTTTCCGAATTGACCCAGGCTATTCCCCTTCGTGCCAACCTCCGAATACCTCACACCCAGCTGCCATGACAGAAAACTGGTGAGCCGAAACTGATTATCTGTATTCAACGCTACCCGCTGCAAAGCTTCTCCACGCACAAAACCGGGTGCCATATCAAAGCTGCCTGAAACGGCATATCGGATACGATCGCCCCCGCCACTCATGTTAATCGCATATTGACTGGTAACAGCATTCCGATAAACGTATTTATCGATATCACGGCGCAGATCCTGTTGTTGAAGGGCATCCATCCTTGCAGCGGAATCAGCTGCAGATATTTGTCCAAGCCGCCGCTGCTGTAATATTTCCACTGCTGCCGAAACTGCACGGTTGCGGCGTATTGCCGTATTATAAAATCCACGCCCATGCAGCATCTTTTCGACTCCGATGAAATCCTCTACAGACATGGCGGGATACCTGAACAAGTCTGGCTTCAGTAATACGTTGGTATTTACGTTAAGCGATAACTGCAATGGCTGGTTAAACCGCCCTTTCTTTGTAGTGATGACGATGACCCCGTTGGCAGCCTTAGCCCCCCAGATGGAAGCAGCAGCCGCATCTTTCAGAATGGAAATGCTTTCGATATCATTCGGGTTGATGGAATTCATGTTGCCTTCATAAGGAAAATTATCCAGGACAATGAGCGGTCCTTCAATGGAAGCAGTAAGCGTACTCAGTCCCCGTAACCGCAGATTCCTCGGCTGAACACTTTCCACACCAGGCTGTAGCCTGTTCCGGTCTGTCAGGATACTGGAGGTAAGCCCGTCCAGCCGGCTGAGTACATCAGGACCCAGTTTACGGTTCACCTGTTCATTTGTAACGAACTCAAACGCGCCTGTAGCCCGTTCCTTTGGCACTTCCTGGTAACCGGTAGAAAAGACCTCTACTTCATTAATGGTGCGCACATCACGCTTCAGTGCCAGTTGCAATACAGCACTGTTGCGGACGTTCCACTCTGCCGGATGAAATCCCGTATAGCTGACGACCAATACGGCCCCACGTGGCACATCCGGAATGTGAAATCTGCCTTCCGCATCAGTAGTGCTGCCCTGTGTGGTGTTCTTGACTAATAGAGTGGCTCCTGCAAGTCCATGTCCTTCCGGATCAGTTATCTGCCCACGCAGGTTATAGGCCGTATCAGCAACAGCACTTTCGCTTATAGCTCTGGGCCTTAGAATAATGACCTCATCCCGCAGCTCCCACTCCAGGGGCTTCCCTTTAAATAATGCAGTAAAAACATCATTGACTTTAGTGCGGTAAAAACGAATGGTCCGGGTTTCGGAATCGTTCACGAGGCGGTCGGCATACATCACGCGCAAATCAGTTTGCTTATGTATTTCCCTGAAAATTTCCCGCAAAGGCATGCGGACGGCATTCAGCGTCACCAGATCATTTGCCTGGGGTAAAGCGGACCCTTGCGCGGTATACGACAGGAGCCATGCGCAAACAAAACAGTAGAATAGTTTCATGACAGCAAGTATCAAATAGTGGTTCGAACAGCTTAGCTAAGAAGCGGAGAAATCATGTCTGGCTGTCTTCAATGGTAACAGGGAACAAATGTTATACTCACTAATACCGGATATGGAAGCCGGGGGAGTAAGTGACACAGAAAAAATTCTTCCACAAACATCCTGGATGGTTTGCAATCAGAAAATATCCCTAATTTTAATGCGTATACGCTCCACTTATTATTCTACCGCAACTTACCCATACCGAATGGCCGACGTTTGCAACGAGGTGGCCCTGTTGTTGCATCTACAGCAGGGAACCGGCGAATACGCATCCTTCTACCGTCATTACCGCAAATGGCTGCTGATTGCCGCTACCGCCATCCTTCAGCAGGAACAGGAAGCGGAAGAGCTGGTGCAGGAGTTTTTCACTGATTGCTGGGAAAGGCAGTTGTATCTCCGCATACCCGCCAGCAGCAGAGACGCTATCCGTAATTATCTCTTTATCGCCATCAGGAACCGTTGTCTCAACCGCATGGCTGTTTCCGATACCCGGCGCAGGCGGCTCGCCATGCTTACGGACAGCCTGGAAGACGTTACATATCCTGTATACAAAATGGAAACACAGGAACTGGGGAAGTCACTGGAAGATGCTATCCGAAAACTGCCGCCCCGGCAGGGCACTGTTTTCCGGTCAGCATATCAGCAGGATAAGTCGCGCCGCGAAATTGCCATAGAAATGAATATCAGCGAAAAAACCGTCAAGAAGCAAATGCAGCTGGCGCTTAAAAACCTGCGCGGACTATTACGGCATTTGTATTAAACTTACTCCGCGTCCGGCGGAAAAAATGTATTTCACATGAAGATGACTGAGGGAGAACATATATTCAAACTGATGACGATGCGGCTTGCGGGGGATACTACACCGGAAGAGTCTGCAGCGCTGGACCAACTCATCCGGACGGACCCAGCCATCAGGGCCAGCTGGGAAATCATGTGCGCCACTTTCAGTAAGGAGGATATTAATAATGGGTTCCTGAGGCTGGAACCTAAGCCCTGGGTGCCAGTCACCCAAAAGCGTTCGCGATCATTTCGTACGGTACTTGCAGCGGCTGCCATTGCAGCATTGCTGGCAGGGAGTATCTGGTGGCTGCTAATTCCATCCCGCACGCAGCTTAGTCATGTATCCACACAGCCGGTAACCGGTGGCGTAAAATTGACGACAGCATCCGGCCAAACGGTGGATCTTTCTCACGCATCAGGATCCGGATCAATTAAAGGCTGGAAGGCGGAAGCCGATAGTCAGGTACTCCGTATTAACTCCATTGCCGAAGGCACACCCGGCCTCAACCGGCTTACTGTTCCACCTGGCCTCACTTACCGCGTTGTACTCCCTGATGGCAGTAAAATATGGCTTAACAGTGCTTCCGTACTCGATTTCCCCGGCAGCTTCTCCGGGAGTGAAAGAAGAATCCGCCTGAAAGGAGAAGCCTGGATGGAAATACAGGCAAACCCGCAACAGGTATTTGTCGTGGAAACTGATGGGATGGTAGTTACCGTTATGGGAACGGACTTCAATTTACAGGCTTACGACCCCTCAGCTCCCCGGCTCTCCCTCGTACATGGCGCCGTTCGTGCAGAAGCCAATGGCAGGCAGGTAATACTGCGCCCCGGCCAGCAGGTCTCCATTCAGAATGGGCACCTTATCACGGGAATATTCGATAAATCAATTGTAACCAGCTGGCGTTCCGGTAAATACTACTTCGAGCAAACCTCCCTGCGCAACATTGCCACTATTCTGCAGAGGGCTTATGAAATCGAAGTTGTAATCGACGGCCCTGAAACTGCGGAACAGGCCTTTAGTGGATTGCTAAATCTTCATAAACCTGTGAAAGTGTTCCTTGACAACCTTCAAAGTACCAGCGCCATCAGGTATTATTTCGATGAAAAAGGGACACTACACTTTAAATAATCAGCAATAACCCCTCAGGAAGGCAATTACACGCTCCCCTTACGATCATCATGACCATTGACGATGGTCATTGCCCCCCGCTTGCCGGGCATGTACTTTTGTGTCAGATTGAAGAAAGCACTGCTGCAAAGATGATGCGCCACCCGGCCCGAACCAAAACCTCGACAGACTATATCCTCCGTCTTCTTTCCCAAAAAATCATTTACTGAAACCGACTGCTCCGGCAGACTGGCAATCGCATGCCTGCATGATACAGCCTTACCCGGCTGATGCCCGTTACATCCGGCAGCATTCCCAAATGTGTTGTATGAAAAATCTGACGTTTGCATGCATTGCAGCATGCCTGACCATCCTTTGCGCCTGTTCGAAAGAACCACTGGAAGAATACATCCCTTCCAAAAATGCCTCTCTCACATCAAATTTTACATTTAAAGACACAACATTCGTCATGACGCAGCGGGTAGACAGTGCGAATATGCTGGCACTGATTAATACTTATCGCAGTAAAGGCTGCAACTGTGGTGATACCTGGATGCCGCCCGTTCCGCCACTTACCTGGAACATCCGGCTGGAAAAAGCGGCCTGGCTGCATAGCAAGGAAATGAACGACAGTGTATATATGAGTCATACGGGTAAGAACGGCAGTACAGGTGGCGACCGCATCCGGAAAATGGGTTACAATTGGAAGTCATATGCGGAAAACCTCGCACTGGGGATACTTACTGAAAAAACGGTGGTAGCAGGATGGATGGGTAGTAAAACACACTGTCTGGCAATGATGAACCCGATATTGAAAGAAACGGGTATTGCCCGTTTCCGTAATTACTGGACGCAGGAAATAGGGTTATCTTATTAACTATTGCGCAAAACGCATTAATGCACTACTTTTTCCAAATTTCCATTCTGGGGTTATCAAATTACCAACGGGTACGGGGTACCAGGGATTTGAAGCAGAGGGATTCTTCAGCAGATGAATATCCTGAGCCGGCATATAACTCTGTGCGAGGAGAACCTTCTTGTGCCCCAGTTGGTTGACAACTACATCCATTACGATTACCGCATGCCCCGGGGAACCTGCTTCGATAAACACATCGCCCGGCATAATATCTTTCACATGACGCACAGGTTGTAATTGTTTTTTCAGGGAAATGGTACCTGCATAGGTGAATACGAATTCGAGGTAAGATTCAAAGCATTGCCTTCCTTTACAAGTAATACCACTATTAATTTTCAGCAGTTTGTTGCTACGCAGCTTCCAGCGCATGCCTCTTTGCCAGCCTGCATAATCCAACACCGTACCATCTGTAGCATTGAAGCTGATACGGTTCATTTGATGTGTTGCGAACTGATATTCTGCGTAAAGGCGCATCACTGCATCCGCACATTGCTGGAGATCTTTTATTCCGGTTGGTACATCAAGCACTGCTATCTGGGCAGACTGGTTTCTTTTCTTCTCTCCGTTAAAAAGATATACGGTAGAACTTTGTTTCAAAGGTACTCTTCGAAGCCATGCCCCAAATGAAGCCGGAGGTTGGGTTATCCTATTGTATCCTTCCGGCAATGGCCAGTTACTTACAGTCTGGGCATGGGCATTGCCCAGGAAAAAGAGGAAAAGAATCAACAGCAGGTTGCGCATATACAAAAGATGCAGAAATCCGGTACTTCCATAAACGAACAATAACTGCTACTATTGAAGGATAAGCAATTAGCATATTTACAATATCCCGTTATGCAATTCGACCCTACTTACGATTATGGCAAAAAAGATTTGACAGTAGACAGGTATCTTATATGCTGGAAGTTCGCGGAGCTGATCAAAAACCTGATCACGCTGTCCGGTAATGCGGAAAAACAAATGGAATGGAATGGATTGGAGAGGGAGCAACTTATTATGAAATGGCGATTAACTTCAATTGCCGGATACTAATCCGTAATGGGATATTGTCAGACAGAAAGCAAGGGAAATGCTGCAACTTTTAGAAATGCGTGATCGGACATTAGTATACGAATGGAAAGAAACACATTCGATGCAATCCACGAATGTGTTGATTAAAAGGATTCCGGCTTCACAGTAAGTAAAGGAAGAAATGCAAAGGGTATTCCCGGAATAACAATCTGGCTATAAACAAAAATCCGCAACAGTGTGAACTATTGCGGATTTTCCTTTTTGTTGCCCGACCAGGATTCGAACCTAGACAAACAGAACCAAAATCTGTCGTACTACCATTATACTATCGGGCACCGTTGTTGGGATTGCAAAAGTATAACTTTTTTTATTTCTGCAAAAAAATTGTTCGGTTTTTTGAAAACTTTTCACTGAAACTCCCTGATACCAAGCCTTTCAACTTATAACAACCGCATTACCTTCTCTACAATAAGCTCAGGTGCCAGCTCTTCCATACAGGCATGATCGCCTCTGAAACAGGGCTTGCTGCCGAATACGGAACATGGCCGGCAATACAGATCCAGTTGCACTGTATTCTCTTCCTTTTGACCGAATCCCATAAACCCTGCAAAGGGATGTGTTGCGCCCCATACAGACACTACGGGCACCCCGAAGAGTGAGGCCAGGTGCATGTTTGCGGAGTCCATACTTACCATCACGGAAAGGCCGCTTATAATACCTAATTCCTCTTCGAGGGAATGCTTTCCGGCTACAACCTGCAGGCCTCCCACACGAGATGCGAGTGCTTCCAGTTGCAGGGTTTCTTCCTTACCGCCGCCAAACAGCAGGATATCTGCCTTCGTTTGTAGGCGTAGCTGGCGGATAGCGGTTTCCATCCGGGAAATGGGGTATGTTTTTTCGCGGTATGTGGCAAAAGGCGCAATGCCGATCTGTTGATTACCGGATAAAATACGGGGGAATGTTCCGGGGGTATTCGCGTCCACCGGGTAACCCAGCTGTGCAAATACGGCGCGGTAGCGATTGATCGTGGTTGTCAGGGGTTGAAGGATTTTATTATCCTTCCGTGTGAGTGCCTTCTTCCCTGCCCTGCCCTTATCTATGACGGCAACTTTCACAGCCGTTAACTTGAAAAAGGAACGAAGGATCTGGCTGCGGAGTACCTGATGCAGGTCAGCCATCGCACGAATTCCGGGATACTGAGCACGTACGGAGCGGAAAAGGCGGAAAAGCCCATTAACACCCTTGTGCTCACCTTTCAGGTCGGCAGGCACGAAAACCAGCCGGGGAATCCCCTTACACAACGCACCCCAGTTTTTATTGGTGACGAAAACGATCGTGAGATCGGGATAGGTGTCCAGCACCTGCTTCATAACGGGAATGGTCATGGCCACATCGCCCATGGCGCTGAAGCGGACGGCCAGGAGGGTGGACTTACTGTCCGGTTTTTTGCCCATACAGAACAGGGTTGAGCGAAGGATCGTTGTACATTTTCATTTGCTTGTACACTTTCATGTACTTGCGGCCTTTAGAGATATCTTCCAGCAGCTCTTCAATAGCTTTAGAAAGGTCCCGCTGCTGCTCCAGCAGCACTTCCAGCTTACGGCTGCAGGCCTGGCGGTGCTCTTCGGTAGCATCGGCACGCGTAGCTTCTTCCCGCATGTGCCAGATTTTCAATCCAAGGATAGAAAGGCGGTCGATAGCCCAGGCGGGGCTTTCGGTATTTATTGCAGCTCCCGGAGCCGGAATGATGTTCTTGTACTTATCGAGGAAGTAACTGTCGATATACTCCACCATGTCCGTCCGCTCCTGGTTGGAACGGTCGATCCAGCGTTTCATTTCCAATGCCTTAACAGGGTCGATAGCCGGGTTGCGGATAACATCTTCCAGATGCCATTGCACCGTATCGATCCAGTTTTTGGAATACAGTAAATGTTCGATGGAGGCGTTTTCATAAGGATTCCGGGCCGACTGGTGGATATCGTCAGCCACATGGTAATCGCGGATGCTCTGGTCAAAAATTTCGATGCAAAGTGCGGTAAACATGCAGCAAATGTAAATAAAAAAGCACGCTGTGGAAACAGTGTGCCGGGCATAAAATCATGTGAATGTTCGAGAATGCAATTGTGTAGGCTTTCAATGGTACGCTAAAGAGGGCTTCGATTTTCTTCCGAAACAAACGAAACCTTCCGGTGACCATATGATGCCGGCATGTTGGAGACGCCCGCAACAGTGCCGGCAGCAATAGTCAGATATAATTGATGGGAAAATCCAAAGTGGAGATTTTCCGTGCCTTTCTGGTTAATTAAACTTTCAGGAATGCGTTCAGGGTTACAATCTGTGGTCGCTGTCTTGCTAAATTGGCATTTCCTGGGCTTATGAATCTAAATTACGCCGCACGCCTGTATTATTCCTGCAGTGGTGAAAATTCTATATTAAAAAAGCCGCGCAACCCTAATGGCAGCGCGGCTTTTTTACTGATATAGTGAACTTTATTTCACTTCTTTTCTTGCAGCATAATACAGTGGTATACCTAAGAGGATGATACCCAGCCCCGGAACCGCATATTCAGGCTCATATATGAGCAGCAGCACAGCCAGCGAAAGGGCAACAAGCACATAAATGGCAGGGAGAACAGGATATCCGAAGGCTTTATAGCTCCGGGGTACATCGGGCCGTGTTCTGCGCAGCACAAAAATACCGATGATGGTGATCACGTAAAACAGCAGTACGCCGAATATTACCATGGTCAGCAGGTCGCCATACTTACCGGAGAGGCACAATAACGAAGCCCAGAGGCACTGGATCCAGAGACCGGTTCCTGGTACGTCAAATTTGTTAAGCTCGCCTGCTTTGCGGAAAAACAGCCCGTCTTTTGCCATTGTATAGTAAATCCGGGCACCTGATAGGATCAGGCCGTTATTACAGCCAAAGGTAGAGACAATGATCATTACCGCAATCGCCGTAGCGCCCAGTCCGGGGCCGAAAATTCGCTCCGCAGCTGCCACGCCTACCCTTTCGTGCTCCGCGAAGGCAATCTCGTTAAAAGGCAGTACAGCGAGGTACATGAGGTTTGCGGACACATAGATAATCGTTACAATGAATGTGCCCAGGAAAAGTGCCCGCCCGATGTTTTTCTGGGGATTTTTGATTTCCCCGGCTATAAAAGTCACATTGTTCCAGGCATCGCTGGAAAACAGGGTCCCTTTCATGGAAACAGCAATGGCACCAAGGAAGGCCATACCGCTCAGCGCGGTGGTCACCAATTGGCCATCCACCATCCTGAGGTTGGCAGTTTGCCAGGCATTGGTCCAGTTGGCGTTCCAAACCTCTGCTTTTGCTCCAATAAGCAGCCCGAAAATGATCAGGCCAAACAGGGAGAAGAGCTTGGTAAAAGTAAATACGGTCTGAATGATCTTCCCGTTTTTAACACCTTTTGTATTGATCCAGGTAAGGAGTACGATGGAAAGAATGGCGATAATCTGAGCCATATTGACCGAAAATGCCCACCCTCCCAATGGAATTTTAAATAAGACGTTGGTTTCACCTAATCCCGGGGCCAGGTAGCCGAGGTACTTGGCAAATGCCATGGCCACAGCTGCAATAGTGCCTGTCTGGATAACACCAAACTGCGTCCAGCCAAAGAGAAAAGCGATAAAAGGGTTATAGGCTTCGCGGAGGTACACGTATTGTCCGCCGGCTTTCGGGAACATCCCGGAAAGCTCTCCATAGCTGAGGGCCGCAATAAGTGTTACTATACCTGCCAGCACCCACATTGCCATCATCCAGCCGGACGAACCCATAGACCGGGCTACTTCGGCGGAAACAATGAAAATGCCGGAGCCGATCATCGAGCCTGCCACAATCATGGTGGCATCAACGAGACTAAGCGTTGGCTTGAAAGAATGTTCCTGATTGGACATGAAGAGGTTGATAAAATGGTTGATAAAAGAAAATCCCGGTTGCTACACCGGGATCAAACGTTGAAATCGTTTAATTATTTTTTGGGAGTCGCATCGTTCAGCGCCTTGATCACTTCTTCCGTAACATCATATGCATCGTCTTTGTAAAGGATGTTGGACGCACCTGCACGGTAAGAGAAAATAAAAGCATAACGCTTGTCTGCGTTCACCTGTTTGATTGTTTCTTCAAGTCTTTTCTGCAGATCTTCGGAAAACTGTGCTTCCTGTGTTTGCAGTTGTGCGATGAGGTTCTGACGGTTTGCCTCATGCTGCTGAGCCTTGCGCTGGAGCGTAGCTTCAGCCGCCTGGCCTTCTGCCTGCGTCATAGTAGGTGCTCTTTGCTGGAGTACCCGCAGTTCGTTCTGCAGCGCCTGCTCTTTGCTCGCAATTTCGTTCTGCGCAGCTTCTTTCTTGCGGTCCAGCTCGGTTTTCCTGTCTTTGAAATAAACGTAGTGTGCTTCCAGCGAATCAATATCTACAAAGGCCAGCTTTTGCCCGCCGCCGGCAGATTGCACGGAAGAATCTTTGCCGGATGTAGAAGCCGTTTTGCCGTTGTTTTGCTGACAGGCCGCAAATACGCCGGCTATAGCCATCAGAAATAAACCATTTTTCACAATAAGTTGACGGGTGTGCATGTTGATCGGTAGATTTTTTTACGCTTGGATATAATTTAGTATTTCTTGCAGCGGCTAAAATAAGATTTTTGGGATATAAAAAAACGTTAAAAAGAAAATAGTGGAAAGATATGATAGGCAAGGGTTTGCGGGGCATTCCCCCCGTTAAAACGAAAAAGGGAGGCATCGCCCCCCTTCTCCTGGTTATTTTTTCACCTTTTCAAGTGCAATTTCCGGTTCGTCCGTGGTCAGGTAATCGGTGCCTGCCTTTAAATAAGTTTCCATCTGCACAGGATCGTTAACCGTCCAGATATTTACGGTTACCTTATTCTTCTTTGCATCCTGGAAGATATTCATATCCTTATCAATCACTTTGGAATTATAGTCAAATCCCCAGATACCGTCAGCTTTAAGCTGGGCAGGCGTTTTGTCGCCATTGAGGTATGCCACCTTAGCGTGCGGGTCCAGCGCCACGAGTTTCTTACAGATATTGTAATCGAAGCTGATGTACAGCATCCAGGCCTGCGATTTATGCTTGCGGATAAGATCGTAACAGGCTTGTGCAAGCTGCTCGCTCCGGCCGGTTTTAGAGGGCTTCAGCTCAAGTACAAGGCGGGTTACATTCTGTTTCATACCATCTTCAAGGTACTCCTCAAAAGTAGGCACACGGTCGCCGTTTTTAAGTTCGATAGTAGTTAAGTCTGCAAGGGGCGTTTCTTCCACTACCTTACCGCCGATATGGGGGTCGTGGGAAAGAACGGGAATACCGTCTTTGGACAGCCAAACGTCAAATTCAGTGCCTTCGCAACCCAGGCGGGCCGCTTCCCGGAGGGAGGTGATGGAGTTCTGGCTGCCTGCCGTATGCTTCCAGGCACCACGGTGAGCAACGATCTTGTTGCGCGCAAAGTCATCCTTCACGAAAATGAAAGTTTCTTTCTGTCCGCCCAGCTCCAGCATTACCGCATATTGAACGGCAGAAGCTTCACTGATGCTTTTCTTCTTCTTCAGTTTCACTTCTCCCTTCTTTCCGATCATAAACAGGCCGGAAGTATCTTCCACCAGCTTCACACCTGCCGCAGGTCCCTGAGGTGTGAACACCTGTCCGATAACTGCACCGGATTTGCCTTTGGGAATAGTGTAATTGTCTAAATGAAGTGCGGGAGCCTGCCCGTTCACCGCCGCAGCGGCCATTATTGCCGGGATCATGAATCGATAACGTAGACGCATGGTATTGTGTTTTCTATACTTAATTGAATATTTCAACAACTTACGGAATATTATGTTCTGCTTTCAAATCAGTTACATAAGCTTACAAAATACGGTGGCGAACGGATAATTCAAAGGGGTTGCCGTAGATTTTAATGAGAACTTAATAATAGCTGCGGATAACAGTTAGGGGTATAAAAAAGGCCGTCCCGGTAAAGGGACGGCCTTGGAATATAGATCGGTTAATACCTATTCTTCTTCGTCGAACTGGAACACTTCCTTGGAGGATGCGAGGATGTCGTATTCTTCTTTGGAGCCTACGATCATGTTTTCGAATTCTCTCAGACCTGTACCAGCCGGGATGAGGTGACCGGTGATAACGTTCTCTTTCAGGCCCAGCATGTCATCCGTTTTACCGTTGATGGCTGCGGAAGACAGTACTTTGGTTGTTTCCTGGAAGGATGCGGCAGAGATCCAGCTGTGCGTACCGAGGGAAGCCTTGGTGATACCGAGGAGAAGCGGGCTGGAAGTAGCCGTTTCAGCGTCACGGAATTCAACAAGTTTCTTGTCGGAACGGCGCAGTATGGAGTTTTCTTCGCGCACCTGACGGAGCGTTACGATCTGACCTGCCTTCATGGTAGCGGATTCACCGGCTTCGGTTACCACTTTCTTGTCGAAGATCTGATCGTTTTCTTCGAAGAACTCGAACTTGTCGGTAGTATCGCCTTCGAGGAAGCGGGTATCTCCCGGATCTTCGATGGTTACTTTGCGCATCATCTGGCGAACGATCACCTCGATGTGTTTGTCGTTGATCTTTACACCCTGCAGGCGGTAAACTTCCTGAATCTCATTCACCAGGTATTCCTGAACGGCGAACGGACCTTTAATGGAGAGGATATCGGCAGGAGTGATAGAGCCGTCGGAAAGGGCGGTACCTGCTTTCACGAAGTCGCCGTCCTGAACCAGGATGTGGCGGGTCAGCGGAACGAGGTACTTCTTCACATGTTGTTCGCGGCTTTCGATGATGATCTCACGGTTACCACGTTTGATGTTACCGAATGCTACTACACCGTCGATTTCAGATACGATGGCAGGGTTGCTCGGGTTACGTGCTTCGAAAAGCTCAGTAACACGGGGCAGACCACCGGTGATGTCGCGGAGCTTACCGATCACACGTGGGATCTTCACGATCACCTGGCCGGATTTTACGCTAACACCTTCTTCCACGATGATGTGGGAACCCACGGGAAGGTTATAGGATTTAACTTCCTTATTACCATCCACGAGGAGCGACGGGATCTTGTTTTTATCTTTTGTTTCGATAACTACTTTCTCACGGTGACCTGTTTGCTCATCAGCCTCTTCACGGAAGGTGATACCTTCAATGATGCTGTCGAAACGGATCTTACCGGCGATTTCAGATACGATAACGGCGTTAAACGGATCCCATGTGCAGATCACATCTCCTTTCACAACTTTCTGACCATCTTTCACTACCAGGGTAGATCCGTAAGGAATGTTGTTGGTGATAAGGAGACGATCATTTTTCACATCCATGATCCTTAACTCACCGGTACGTCCGATTACCACCTGTACTTTCTCGCCTTCGTTGTTCTCGAAGGTAGTGGTACGGAGACCATCGAATTGAATTGTACCGTCGAATTTCGCAGCCAGTGTAGATTCTACTGAAGCAGAACCAGCCACACCACCTACGTGGAACGTACGGAGTGTCAGCTGTGTACCAGGCTCACCGATGGACTGTGCAGCGATAATGCCCACGGCGTCACCACGCTGTGCCGTGTAACCGGTAGCGAGGTTTTTACCATAACATCTAACGCACACTCCACGTTTGCTTTCGCAAGTGAGTACGGAACGGATTTCCACTGTCTCGATCGTGCTTTCTTCGATCTTACGGCCAATTTCTTCCGTAATCTGTTCACCGGCAGCAACAAAGAGTTCCTCGTCGTTGGCAGGGTTGAACACATCGTGGAGAGAAGTACGGCCAAGGATACGGTCGTACAGCGGTTCTACTACTTCCTCATTATCTTTCAGTGCGGAAGTTGCAATACCACGAAGGGTGCCGCAATCTTCTTCTGTGATCACCACGTCCTGTGCAACGTCTACGAGACGACGGGTCAGGTAACCCGCATCCGCCGTTTTCAGTGCCGTATCCGCAAGACCCTTACGGGCACCGTGGGTAGAGATGAAGTATTCCAATACGTTCAGACCGTCCTTGAAGTTAGAGAGGATCGGGTTCTCGATGATCTCGGAACCGGAAGATCCGCTCTTACGAGGTTTAGCCATCAGACCTCTGAGGCCTGCCAGCTGTTTAATCTGCTGTTTGGAACCACGTGCGCCGGAGTCCAGCATCATGTACACGGAGTTGAAGCCCTGTTTGTCTGATGCCAGTTCGCGGATCAGTGTTTCGGTCACTTTCGTGTCCACACGGCTCCAGATGTCAATGATCTGGTTGTAACGCTCGTTGTTCGTGATAAGACCCATGTTGTAGTTATCCCACACTTCGTCCACCTCGCCGGCAGCACCATCGATCATGAGCTGTTTAGCGTCGGGGATGATCAGGTCATTGATATTGAAGGACAGACCTCCACGGAATGCCGTACGGAAACCCAATTGCTTGATGTCGTCCAGGAACTTCGCGGTTTTAGGAATGTCGGTCGCTTTAATGATGTCGCCGATGATCTCACGCAGTGATTTCTTCGTCAGCAGGGCATTTACATAACCTGCTTCCTTCGGAACGTGCTGGTTGAAGATTACACGGCCCACAGTGGTTTCGATCAGTTTGCGTTCGAGTGTGCCGTCTTCTTTACGTACATCAGCTTTAACACGGATGTTCGCATGAAGGTCAACACGGCCTTCGTTGTGCGCGATGATCACCTCTTCCGCAGAGTAGAAGGCTTTACCTTCTCCTTTCACGATTTCGGTTTCTGTGGATTTTTTACCCTTGGAAATGTAGTACAGACCAAGAACCATGTCCTGAGAAGGCAGGGTGATCGGCGTACCGTTCTGCGGGTTGAGGATGTTGTGTGAAGACAGCATCAGCAGCTGTGCTTCCAGGATTGCGGCGTTGCTCAAAGGCACGTGTACCGCCATCTGGTCACCGTCAAAGTCAGCGTTGAACGCAGAACACACGAGCGGGTGCAGCTGTATTGCTTTACCTTCCACCAGTTTAGGCTGGAATGCCTGAATGGAAAGACGGTGAAGTGTCGGAGCACGGTTAAGCATCACCGGGTGACCTTTCAGTACATTTTCCAGGATGTCCCAAACCACTGCTTCTTTCCGGTCTACCAGCTTCTTCGCTGATTTCACGGTTTTAACGATACCTCTTTCGATGAGTTTGCGGATAATGAACGGTTTGAACAGTTCCGCAGCCATATCTTTCGGAAGGCCGCACTCATGCAGTTTCAGCTCTGGGCCTACCACGATAACGGAACGACCGGAGTAGTCCACGCGTTTACCGAGAAGGTTCTGACGGAAACGGCCTTGCTTGCCTTTCAATACGTCGGAGAGTGATTTCAGCGCACGTCCGCCTTCCGCTTTCACGGCGTTGGATTTACGGCTGTTATCGAACAGGGAGTCAACTGCTTCCTGCAGCATACGTTTTTCGTTACGCAGGATCACTTCAGGAGCCTTGATCTCGATCAGGCGTTTCAGACGGTTGTTACGGATGATTACGCGACGATAGAGATCATTCAGGTCGGAAGAAGCGAAGCGGCCACCGTCCAGGGGAACGAGGGGACGCAGTTCCGGCGGAACAACGGGGATGTATTGCATCACCATCCATTCCGGGCGGTTATCTACACGGCCATTGGCATCACGGAAGGCTTCCACCACGCTGAGGCGTTTCAGCGCCTCTGCTTTACGCTGCTGGGATGTTTCCGTAGCAGCCTGGTTGCGGAGCTGGTAAGAAAGGCTGTCCAGATCGATCCGGGCCAGCATCATTTCTACCGCTTCAGCGCCCATCTTCGCGATGAACTTATTCGGATCCTCATCAGGCAGCATCTGGTTGTCTTTCGGAAGGGTATCCAGGATGTCCAGGTACTCTTCTTCCGTCAGCAGATCTGCATAGTTGAGGCCTTTCTCCTGCTTCACTCCGGACTGGATAATCACATAACGTTCGTAATAAACGATAGTTTCCAGTTTCTTGGAGCTCATGCCAAGCAGGTAACCGATTTTATTAGGTAATGATTTAAAATACCAGATATGTACAACAGGCACCACCAGTCGGATGTGCCCCATTCTTTCACGACGTACTTTCTTCTCAGTCACTTCTACCCCACAACGGTCGCACACAATGCCTTTATAACGGATACGCTTATACTTTCCGCAATAGCACTCGTAATCCTTTACAGGACCGAAGATCCTTTCGCAGAATAAACCATCGCGCTCCGGCTTGTAAGTCCGGTAGTTGATGGTCTCAGGTTTCAACACTTCGCCATAAGAACGCTCCAGGATGGTGTCCGGTGAAGCGAGACTGATGGTAATGCTGCTAAAATTTGATTTGGGACGATTTTCTTTCTTGATGGCCATTGTATGTTGTTTAAAGAAAACTCAATGTCTTGCGTGAAGCCGGCAGTTCAGGTTTCCTTTTCCTTATCATTTGAACATTCACGCGGTTACTCCTGCATTTCGCTACGACGATATCTGAAGGAGGCCTGAGCCGGTTTTACACCGGCCAGGCCTCACTTGAATACAGTTATCAATCGAATTTCAGGTCCAGACCAAGGCCTCTCAGCTCATGGATCAGTACGTTGAAGGACTCAGGAACACCCGCTTTCGGGATGTTATCGCCCTTAACAATCGATTCGTAAGCTTTTGCACGGCCTACGATATCGTCGGACTTGATGGTGAGCAGCTCTTGCAGGATGTTGGACGCACCGTAAGCTTCCAGTGCCCACACCTCCATCTCACCAAAACGCTGACCACCGAACTGGGCTTTACCACCCAGTGGCTGTTGCGTGATGAGGGAGTAGGGTCCGATGGAACGGGCGTGCATCTTATCGTCCACCATGTGGCTAAGTTTCAGCATGTAAATAATACCTACTGTTGCTTTCTGGTGGAAGCGCTCGCCGGTTTCGCCGTCGCTCAGGTAAGTGTGGCCGAAGCTCGGGAGTTTCGCTTCAGTGATGTAGCTGGCAATTTCTTCGGTGTTGGCACCGTCGAAGATCGGGGTTGCGAAACGGATGCCCAGTTTCTGACCTGCCCAACCGAGTACGGTTTCGTAGATCTGACCGAGGTTCATACGGGAAGGTACGCCCAGCGGGTTCAGTACGATATCTACAGGTGTACCATCTTCCAGGAACGGCATGTCTTCGTCACGCACGATCTTGGCAACGATACCCTTGTTACCGTGGCGGCCCGCCATCTTATCACCTACTTTCAGCTTACGTTTGCTGGCCAGGTAAACCTTCGCCAGTTTCAGTACGCCTGCAGGCAGTTCGTCACCGATGGAGATATTGAATTTCTCACGTTTATAACGGCCCAGCTCCTCGTTGTACTTGATGTTGTAGTTGTGGAGCAGGGTGTTGATCTGATCGTTGGTGTCCTGATCGGTCGTCCAGCCAAGCGGATTTACGTTCTGGAAGTCCACATTCGCCAGGTTCTTGTTGGAGAACTTGGAGCCTTTGGAAATCAGTACTTCACCGTAGGTATTGGTGATACCGGCAGAAGTTTTTTCCTTCAGCAGGGTCAGCAGTTTGCTCATCAGCACTTCGAGCAGATCTTCCTCGTTCTTCTGGTGGATTTTCTCCAGTTTCTCGAGGGCTGCTTTCTCGCGCGTCTTGGAGTTTTTGTCCTTTTTCGCACGGGAGAACAGTTTCTTATCGATCACCACGCCTTCGGTAGACGGGGGTGCCTTCAGCGATGCGTCTTTCGCATCTGAAGCCTTGTCACCAAAGATCGCGCGGAGCAGTTTCTCTTCCGGAGAAGGATCGCTTTCACCACGGGGAGTGATCTTACCGATAAGGATATCGCCTTCCTTGATGTGAGCACCTACGCGGATGATACCGTTCTGATCCAGATCCTTAGTGGCCTCTTCGCTCACGTTTGGAATATCCGGCGTCAGTTCTTCTTCACCCAGCTTGGTGTCGCGCACTTCCAGTTCATATTCGTCGATATGGATGGAGGTGAACCAGTCTTCTTTGGCTACGCGTTCGGAGATTACGATAGCATCCTCGAAGTTGTAACCTTTCCAGGGCATGAACGCTACTTTCAGGTTGCGACCCAGTGCCAGCTCGCCGGCGCGGGTTGCGTAACCTTCCGTCAGGAAGTCCCCTTCTTCCACCTTCTGTCCTTTCTTAACGGCGGGACGGAGGTTGATACAGGTGCTCTGGTTGGTTTTAACGAATTTGGTGAGCTGGTAGATGATCAGGTCATCTTCAAAGCTTACCAGTTTCTGCATTTCGTCGCGCTCGTAGCGAACGTGGATCTCGTTTGCGTCAACGAATTCCACAACGCCTTTACCTTTGGAAGTGATCTGCAGGCGGGAATCGCGGGCAGCCTTTCCTTCCAGGCCGGTACCCACGATGGGAACCTGAGGAGCGATCAGCGGTACAGCCTGACGTTGCATGTTCGATCCCATGAGCGCACGGTTGGCGTCATCATGCTCGAGGAACGGAATCAGGGATGCGCTCAAACCTACGATCTGGTTAGGAGCTACGTCCATGAATTCTACTTCTCCCGGGTCGAGGATCGGGAAATCACCGGTTTCGCGGGATTTCACTTTATCACCGGTAAACGCACCTTTCTCATCGAGGGGGGCGTTGGCCTGTGCAATTTTAACGGAGTCTTCTTCTTCAGCACTCAGGTACTCGATCTTGTTCATATCTACTTTACCGTTGCTCACCTTGCGGTACGGTGTTTCGATGAAGCCCATCTCGTTCACCATAGCGTGTACGCACAGGGTGGAGATAAGACCGATGTTCGGACCTTCCGGTGTTTCGATGGTACAGAGACGGCCATAGTGGCTGTAGTGTACGTCACGCACCTCAAAGCCTGCACGCTCGCGGGACAGACCACCGGGCCCGAGCGCGGAGATACGACGCTTGTGCGTGATCTCTGACAGCGGGTTGGTCTGGTCCAGGAACTGGGAAAGCTGGCTGGTACCGAAGAAGGAGTTGATCACGGAAGAAAGTGTTCTGGCGTTGATCAGGTCTACCGGAGTAAATACTTCATTGTCACGAACGTTCATACGCTCACGGATGGTACGGGCCATACGCGCCAGGCCTACGCCGAACTGCGCATACAGTTGTTCGCCCACGGTGCGTACACGACGGTTAGACAGGTGATCGATATCGTCGATCTCCGCCTTGCCGTTGGTCAACTGCACGAGGTATTTAATGATCGAAATAATGTCTGCCTTGGTGAGCACCTTCATATCGAGCGGTGTCGGCAGTCCGAGTTTACGGTTGATCTTGTAGCGGCCTACGTCGCCCAGATCATAACGTTTGTCGGAGAAGAATAATTTATCGATAATGCCCCTTGCTGTTTCATCATCCGGCGCATCGGCACCGCGCAGTTGGCGGTAGATGTGCTGAACGGCTTCCAGCTCGGAGTTTGAGGTGTCTTTGTTGAGGGTATTGTAGATGATGGCAAAGTCGCCGCTTACTTCTTCCTTCTGCACAAATACGGATTTAACACCCATATCGGTGATCAGTTCGATGTTCGCTTCGTCGAGGATGGAGTCGCGCTCAAGCACGATTTCATTCCTTTCGATGCTCACCACTTCGCCCGTGTCTTCATCCACGAAATCTTCTACCCAGCTGCGTAAAACGCGGGCAGCCAGCTTTTTGCCGGCGTATTTCTCAAGATTTTTGCGGTCTGCTTTTACTTCATCTGCCATACCGAACAGTTCAAGGATGTCCTTGTCTGTTTCATAGCCGATAGCCCTTAACAGGGTGGTAACCGGGAACTTCTTCTTACGGTCGATGTAAGCGTACATCACGTTATTGATGTCTGTCGCAAACTCCATCCAGGCACCTTTGAAAGGGATCACCCTTGCAGAGTAGATCTTGGTACCGTTGGGATGCACGGACTGTCCAAAGAACACACCGGGCGAACGGTGGAGCTGGGAAACTACTACCCGCTCTGCGCCGTTGATAACGAAGGTACCCCTGGGGGTCATGTAGGGAATGTTCCCGAGGAACACATCCTGCACAATGGTCTGGAAATCGACGTGTTCTTCGTCGTTACAGCTGAGGCGAAGTTTCGCTTTCAGCGGAACGGAATACGTCAAACCCCGCTCAATACATTCTTCGATAGTATAACGCGGAGGGTCCACGAAATAGTCCAGGAACTCCAGATTGAAGATATTTCTGGTATCTGTGATCGGGAAGTTTTCCTTGAATACTTTAAAAAGGCCTTCGTTGTTACGCTTGTCTGGTGTGGTTTCTAATTGGAAGAAATCCTTGAAAGATTGGATTTGGATAGCCAACAGATCCGGTGTCTCAGCAACTTGTTTGATCTTTCCAAAATTTACTCTTTCGTTAGTTTGGGCTTTTTTTAGAGACATATTCGAAGTTAGCAGTTAATATGACTTGTATTGAATAAGGGAAATTAACGATTCTTTGCCAAAAACATCCAATTTCTTGTATTTCAACCATCACGGCAGGTAATTTCCCGTTTGCCGGTCATGCTGGAAAAGATACGTTCCCAAAGGGAATAAGGCCAAAAAGTACCGGAGCACTTTTTGACCTTAAAAAGAATGTATATTAAACAAAGAATTACTGAATTTCTACGTCAGCGCCAGCTTCAGTGAGCTTCGCTTTCAGATCTTCTGCTTCTGCCTTGCTAACGCCTTCTTTCACTGATTTCGGTGCACCGTCAACCAGTTCTTTGGCTTCTTTCAGACCGAGGCCGGTCAGGTCTTTTACAACCTTAACAACGTTCAGTTTGCTTGCGCCAGCAGCTTTCAGTACTACGTTAAATGCAGTTTTTTCTTCAGCAGCAGCAGCTCCGCCACCACCGTCAGCAGCTACAACAACTGCAGCAGCAGCAGGTTCGATACCGTATTCGTTCTTCAGAACGTCTGCGAGTTCCTGTACTTCCTTAACAGTAAGACCTACTAATTGTTCAGCTAATGCTTTTACGTCTGCCATTGTATGATGTTTTTGAAATGTTTTTAAATTGTTGAATTTGAATATATTGTGACTTGGAAGCCAATGTTGTAACCGATTACTCGGCTGCGGGTGCTACTACTTCTGCAGGAGCTTCTCCACCTTCTTCTTTCTTGCCTTTCTCGAGCAGGGCAGCGATTACGCGCTTAGCAGGAGATTGCAGCAGACCGATAACTTCGCCGATGAGCTCGTTCTTGGTCTTGATTTTCACCAGGTTAGCCAGCTGGTTGTCTCCCAGGTAAATTTCGTCAGCTACGAATGCAGCTTTCAGAACGGGTTTTTCCAGTTTAGCATTCGCCTTACGGAAAGTGCTCAGGATCAATGCAGGCTCTTTCGGGCTGTCGGAGAACATCAGGGCAGTTACGCCATTCAGTGCTTCGTAAATACCTTGATATTTCTCACCATCCAGGCTTTCGAGTGCCTTTTTGATCAGGGTATTCTTCGCCACTTTCATTTCCACGTTCTTGTCGAAACAAACCTTCCTCAGGTGGTTCACCTGTGCTACCGACAGAGATTCGGTATTGGTGATATAGAAGTTGTTGTATTGAGAAAACTTGCCTTTCAGCAGCTCAATCACTTCATTTTTTTGCTCTTTGTTCATTGCAATTTGTTTAACATTGACTGCTTACTGCCTTCATAGCCTTTCAGCTCCGGCACCAACGGCCGTCAATTAGTTTTGAACAGATTTAGTGTCGATTACGATACCCGGGCTCATGGTCGCTGCCATGCTCAGACCTTTCAGGTAAGTACCTTTCGCAGTAGCCGGTTTCAGCCTGATAATCGCGTTGATCAGCTCCTGGCTGTTCTGTTCGATTTTCTCAGGTGCAAAAGAAATACGGCCGATAGAAGCGTGGATAATACCAGCTTTATCTACCTTGAAAGTGATCTTACCGCCTTTTACCTCGTTTACAGCAGCTGCCACATCATTGGTAACAGTACCGGTCTTAGGGTTAGGCATCAGGTTACGGGGACCCAGGATCTTACCCAGTTTACCGATTTTCGGCATGGTTGCGGGAGTCGCAATGATCACGTCTACATCGGTCCAGCCACCTTCGATCTTAGCGATGAAATCATCCAGACCTACAAAGTCAGCACCTGCTTCTTTCGCAGCAGCCTCTTTGTCAGGCGTGCAAAGAACCAGTACTTTCTTGGTTTTACCAGTACCGTGAGGAAGCGTTACAGAACCACGGATAGCCTGATCAGCTTTCTTGGGATCAACGCCCAGACGGATGTGCAGATCGACAGAAGAGTCGAATTTGGTGCAGTTAATATCTTTAACAATGGTGGAAGCCTCTTTCAGGCTGTAAGCCTTATTCTTGTCCACCTTCGTATCAGCTACTTTTCTTTTTTTCGTTGCCATTTTCAGAATGTTTTACTTAATTCCTGCTTACACAGGGTGAACAATTTAGTTTTCCCAGGGAGCTTTACCGTCTACGGTGATACCCATGCTGCGAGCAGTACCGGCAACCATTCTCATGGCGCTTTCCAGCGTGAAGCAGTTCAGGTCGGGCATCTTGTCTTTCGCAATAGCTTCAACCTGATCCCAGGATACTTTACCCACCTTGTTACGGTTAGGCTCTTTGGAACCACTCTGAATCTTCGCAGCTTCCAGCAATTGAACCGGAGCAGGAGGAGTTTTGATAACGAAATCAAAGGATTTGTCCGTGTAAACAGTCAGTAATACCGGTAATACCTTACCCACTTTATCCTGGGTACGGGCATTGAACTGTTTGCAGAACTCCATGATGTTCACACCTTTCGAACCCAAAGCCGGGCCAATCGGAGGAGCGGGATTGGCTTGGCCGCCTTTCACCTGCAATTTCACATACGTTGCAATCTCTTTTGCCATTGTGTTGTTTTTAATTTGGTTAAACGTCTCCCCTTCCGTTCCCGGAAGATGAAAACTCCCAAAACTCAAAAGTCGTCGTTAAAAGACATTTTAAGGGGGATGCAAAGGTAGGTAATATTTAATTGAATCGCAAAAAATATTTGGACTTCGGCATTTTTTTTGCTATTATACGGGGATAGGAAATTTACTTTATGACTAAGGGGCTGTAAATGAATCGAATATATCTCCATTGCCGAGGCATGCAAAGTTACCGCTTTTTACCCGGATTGCCTCCTCCTTACCCTTTCCTTCTATTATTTTCTCCCCATCCCTCCCCGGTTTTCATTAAATTTATCCCCCAAAACCCGTTTTGTAATGTTATTGCTCTTCTTTTCGCTTCTTTTTCGCTCACCAGAAAACATACCCCCACGCATGAAAAACACTGTGATTTTTATCGGCTCCTATTCCGAAGCCTCCAAAGATGGCATCCATGCCATGATCATGCTGGACAAAGAACCCTTTTCAAAAGGTCTCCGCGGCTTTAGCGGCATCAAAAACCCATCATTCCTCAAATTATCCGTAAACCATCAACTCCTTTACGCAGTTTCTGAAGTCGAAGATGGCACCGTACAGGCATACGCCGTAGAATCCGCCGACGGACCAAATCCCCCGGGCTTATCACCTGCCGGCTCCCCTCAGCCCGCCGGCAATGGTCCATGTCACATTGCAATTGACAAACAAAACCGCCACCTTATAGTCTCCAATTATGGCGGGGGAAGCCTCGCTGTTTTCCCCCTCGATAATAACGGTATCCCCCGGCCGGCTATCCAGCGGCTTATGTTCAGCGGCAACGGACCCAACCCATCACGCCAGGAAGCCCCGCATGCTCATTCGGCCATCTTCTCTCCCGATGGCAAACAAGTGCTTGCTGCAGACCTGGGAACCGACCGTATCTATGTTTACGAATACGATCCCGGTCATACCAACCGCCCACTGTCACCTGCCAAACAACCATTTGCCACCACCGCCCCCGGAGGAGGTCCCAGGCATATGGCGTTCTCGGCAGACGGTAAACTACTGTTCGTTGTCCTCGAAATGACGGGCCAGATACAAACCTTCCGCTACCAAAACGGCGCAATTACGCCACTCCAGATTGTTTCCGCCGCCCCTCCGCATTATAAAGGAGATAATTTCAGCGGTGCCGACATACATCTGTCTCCCGACGGCAAATTCCTGTATAGTTCCCTTCGTGGTGATGTTCACCACATCACAATTTTCCGTGTATCTGGCAATGAATTGAAAATTGCCGGGTACCAGGATCTTGGCGGGCGCAAAGAGCCACGCAACTTCTGTCTTTCTCCCAATGGTGCATTCCTCTACTGCGGACTGCAGAAAAGCGGAGTTGTGGCGATATATAAAAGGAATGCAGAAACCGGTCTTCTCACAGACACGAACATCTCTATCGAGGTACCTTCCCCCGTTTGCCTCGAGCCTATGCAATAATTGCATGTGGCAACAGGCAAAAAGTTGCTGATACATGTATTTCGTAACTTCATGGCCTTAAACCCCTTAGTTATGAAACGCACGTGTTTGTTTATCGCAATTTTCTGCAGTACATTCTTATCTGCCAACGCACAGGATGAAGCCGCCCAGAAAGCCTGGATGGATTATATGACGCCTGGCCCCATGCACAAAATGATGGCGATGGGAAATGGCACCTGGAATACTGATCTTACATTCTGGATGTCACCCGGCGGTCCTTCCTCTAAATCCAGCGGTTCCTGTACCAATCGTATGATTCTTGGTGACCGTTATCAGGAAACTGTTCACACCGGGGATATGGGTGGTATGCAGTTCGAAGGGCATGGTATAACTGCCTACGACAATGCTAAAAAAGTTTTCCAATCAATCTGGTACGACAACATGGGTACCGGTATTATGGTCCTTGAAGGTAAGCTGGACGAAGCTACCAAAACGCTTACACTGACAGGTACCTCCACTGACCCTATGGGTAAGCCAATGGGTGTTCGGGAAGTGTTCAAATGGATTGACGACAACACTCAGTGGATGGAGATGTACATGATGCAGGACGGGAAAGAATTCAAAAGCATGGAAATGAAACTGACCCGAAAGTAAGATGTTGGTTTCTGACAAGATTTTAGGCGGCCGCGGTAACGTGGCCGTTTTTTTTTGACTAAAAAGCCGACTCAGATAGCTGGCGTATGGCTAGCGTACGATTACAGCGCAATTACAGCGCAATACGGGCAGAATATTAAATCCCTAACCTTGAAGGACTTACATTCTCTTTTATGGAACCTGACCTGCAAGTTTAGGGCACAAAAAAAGAGGCTGCCTGGATGGCAACCTCTTGAATATGGTAAAATCAGAGTTAGCTGATTTTTTCTACCTGCATGAAGTTCAGCTCTACCGGAGTGGCGCGGCCGAAGATCTTTACGGTAACTTTCAGTTTCTTCTTGTCTTCGAGAACTTCTTCGATGACACCGTTGAAGTCGTTGAAAGGTCCGTCGATGATCTTGATGGTTTCGCCTACGATGAACGGTTCGCTCATGGTGAGGCCCTGATCAGAGATCTCGTCCACTTTACCGAGCATTTTATTGACTTCGGCTTTACGGAGAGCGATGGGCTTTTCTTTGCCGAGGAAGTGGATCACGCCTGAAACGTTACGGATGGCCTGAATCACTTCGTCATTCATTTTCCCGTCGACGGCTTCGATCATCACATAACCGGGGTAGAAGTTTTTTTCGCGCATTACTTTTTTACCGGCTTGCACTTTATAAACTTTTTCCACGGGAAGAAATATCTGAGTGATCACGTTGCCCCAGTCGCTGCGGCGTACTTCGATATCCAGATATTCTTTTACTTTCTTTTCCTTGCCACTCACCACGCGCAGCACGTACCATTTGGTTTCCTGAGTGGGGATTTGGGCTTCATCCATTATTGAAACAGTTTATAGTATTGCGATAAAACCAGGTGGGAAGCCGTGTCCATACCCCAAACCATCAGTGTGATGATGATGGTGGCGACCAGAACGATCATGGTGGAGGACTGCAGTTCCTGCCAGGTAGGCCAGGATACTTTATGTACCAGTTCGTGGTAGGATTCTCTGAAGTAGTTGGTGATTTTGTTCATGCTGAAAATTTCTAGGGACTGAAGTTAAAAAACAATCCTGTTATGAACGATAAAAATTGCCTTCAAGGGAAATTGCGGATTTTTTAATGGAAATCTGCAATTTAACTTTCCGGCAATTTACATTTTTAATCAGCACGGGCACTAGGATTCGAACCCAGATCAAAGGTTTTGGAGACCCGTATGCTACCGTTGCACCATGCCCGTGTATAAGCCATCAGTATCTTTCGCTTTCACCGTCTGTAAAGATAATCTTTGGAAGATTACTTGCGTTAGAACTGATGGCTTTTTTTATTTTCTCAGTAGTTAAACTACTGATTGATTATTTCAGGATATCAGTCACCTGACCAGCACCTACGGTACGGCCACCTTCGCGGATAGCGAATTTCAGACCTTTTTCCATAGCGATCGGCTGGATCAGTTTAACAGTCAGACCGATGTTATCACCAGGCATAACCATTTCAACACCTGCAGGCAGTTCAACCTCACCAGTTACGTCCGTAGTACGGAAGTAGAACTGAGGACGGTATTTCTGGAAGAAAGGAGTGTGACGGCCACCTTCTTCTTTGCTCAGTACATAAACTTCGCATTTGAAGTCGGTGTGCGGAGTGATAGAACCGGGCTGGCAGATAACCATACCACGACGGATCTGAGTTTTCTCAATACCGCGGAGGAGCAGACCGGCGTTGTCACCAGCTTCACCTTCGTCCAGCAGTTTCTTGAACATCTCAACGCCGGTGCAGGTAGATTTCATAGATTCTGCCTGCAGACCTACGATCTCAACGTTCTCACCAACTTTGATACGACCACGCTCGATACGACCGGTAGCAACAGTACCACGACCGGTGATAGAGAATACGTCTTCCACAGACATCAGGAACGGTTGGTCAACCGGACGGGGAGGCATGGGGATGTAAGTATCTACAGCATCCATCAGCTCCTCGATTTTGCCAACCCACTGGGGATCGCCTGCGAGAGCGCCTGTAGCAGAACCTTGGATGATGGGAACATTATCACCGTCGAAACCATAAGAAGACAGCAGTTCGCGAAGCTCGATTTCAACGAGTTCCAGCAGTTCGGCGTCGTCTACCAGGTCAACTTTGTTCATGAATACAACCATACGGGGAACACCTACCTGGCGAGCGAGCAGAACGTGCTCTTTCGTCTGGGGCATAGGACCGTCGGTAGCAGCTACTACGAGGATAGCACCGTCCATCTGGGCAGCACCGGTGATCATGTTTTTCACATAGTCAGCGTGGCCAGGGCAGTCAACGTGCGCATAGTGACGGTTTGCAGTCTGATACTCTACGTGCGCTGTATTGATGGTGATACCTCTTTCTTTTTCTTCAGGAGCTGCGTCAATCTCATCGTAACCTTTCTTCTCAGCCAAGCCCTTGTTTGCCAGAATTGTAGTAATGGCAGCAGTCAAGGTAGTTTTACCGTGGTCAACGTGACCAATGGTACCAATGTTAACGTGGGGTTTATCCCGCTTGAAGGTTTCTTTTGCCATTGTATTTTTTTTTAAGATGGTTTGTAAAGTTTATTGCTTTATAGTTGTTTTAAAACTTACTTAACAAACTGGAGCCCGCCGCAGGAATTGAACCCGCTCCTTTTCGATTACATGCGAAACGCTCATCCATTGAGCTTACCGGCTTAGTTAAACTTCGAATTTCGGATACCGGCCACGGAAATTTCCCAGAAGGAGTTTTCCGGTCACCCAGCATCCGAAATCTTGTGAGCTGTTGATGAGAATTGAACTCACGACCTCTTCCTTACCAAGGAAGTGCTCTACCCCTGAGCTACAACAGCGTTGATGGTGCTTTAAGAGCGGGAGACGAGGTTCGAACCCGCGACCTACAGCTTGGAAGGCTGTCGCTCTACCAACTGAGCTACTCCCGCACATCGCCTTGCATCTCTTCAATTCCCCCATGCACATAAAGCGCAAAGCTTAACAAAATAATGGTGGGCAGGACAGGATTCGAACCTGTGAAGTCGAAACAGCGGATTTACAGTCCGCCCCATTTGGCCACTCTGGAACCTGCCCAACTTAATAACTAATCTTTCGAGCCAGCAGAGGGATTCGAACCCCCGACCCACTGATTACAAATCAGTAGCTCTGGCCAACTGAGCTATGCTGGCATTCTTTTGTCAAGAAAAAGCTTAACATTCTTGCTAAAAGGGAGTGCAAAATAAGGGTGAATTTTTCGATAAACCAAATATTTTTTTTCACTCCGAAAACATTTTTCCAAACTACCTAAAGTCGGCTAAAATGCCCTACAGCAAAGAACTTTACTACCTTCGCCGATCCCTTTTTGAATCGGGATGGCAAAGGTAGTAAAGAGAACAATATTTCCAAAATTATTTTGAGATTTTAATGTAAATTCTTTTCCTTCTTACGCTTAATCTGGGTTACAAGACTATCAAACGCAAGATCAAAGGACTCTTCGAAGGATTTGCTCTCATGCTTTACAAAGAAACTATGGCGGGGTACATTCACGCGGATCTCCGCTATCTTGTCTTTTACCTGGTGGGCTAACTGATCTAACTTCAGGAAAATTTCTACTTGTACAATCTTGTCATAGAAGGTGGATAGTTTTTGGATTCTCTTATTCACATGATCAATTAATTTGGCGTCAGCATCAAAACGCACAGTTTGAATTTGAACATTCATAGCACTAAAATTTAACATTTAACAATCTGATTTCAAATTAGTAGTCATTCATCATAGGCGCGTCTTTTACATAAAGAACTGTATTACTAATATACAGAAACTTCCAACTCAAAGTTCTATGCGACCCTCAAAATATTTTGTTAAAATGACCATAGCGTAATATTAACCCCTTTTAATCCCACACATAATGACGCCCGTCACCCGCAGGACTGTTTCTCCTTAGTGCAATTTTCTGTCAATATAAGTTTTGATACTATCCCCTTGGATGTGCCTGACGGTGAACCCGCCGCAGCTTCTCGATCGTATTGTGCGTATAAACCTGTGTAGAGGCCAGACTTGCATGCCCCAGCAACTCCTTCACCGCATTGATATCTGCCCCGTTGTTCATCAGATGCGTGGCAAACGTATGCCGCAATACATGCGGACTGCGCTTTTTCAGCGTTGTCACCTGCTCCAGCGCACGCCGTACCGTCCGGTATACATACCACGGCTGCACCGCACGCCCATCTTCCAGACACAGTAGTGCTTCGCCTTTATAGCCCGGCAGCAATTCATCGCGCCGGCCGATGTACTCACGCAATTCTGCCAGCACGGCCTGTCCCAGCGGTATGATCCGCTCCTTATTCCCCTTACCCAGCACTTTCATTTGTCCGTTGGAAAAATCCACACTCCTGTCGCGCAGCCCTGTAAGCTCCGCACGCCGGATTCCGGCATGGTACAGCAGGCGCAGAATAATCCGCTGCGTATTACCGGCAAAATCGTCACCAAACAGCGGGAGATCCTCCCCTGCGCGGTTCGCTTCCACCTGTTCCATCACATGTTCGTCTACAAAAACGGGCAGGCGGCCCGGCAGTTTCGGGCCTGAAACCCGGGCCATCGGACTTTGCTTTACCGCGCCTTTGCGCAGGGCGTACTTATAAAAGGATTTAAGGGCCGACATCTTCCGCCGGATGGTAACAGCCATTGCGGGCGGTTGCGTCCGTTTATGGGCATCTTCTGCCTTTTTACGGCCTTCCAGACCGAGGGCAAGCCACGACTGTACATGCGAAGCCTTTACGCTTTCTAAGGGGATACCGCCGTATTCGTCATGCAGATAGGTAAAAAACTGGCTGAGATCAAGGCAATAGGATTGCACCGTATGCGGTGAGTACCGCTTTTCGAGGGAGAGGTAGGCGAGGAAGTCCTGCGCCAGAGGTGGTAGGTGCGCTTGATCCAATACAAAAAAATTGATGATTGTAAAGATATAACATTCCTTACAATCATCAATTTCGTGTATAGAAAAGAATCAGTATCGAATTATTGATCGAACTTACCGCTCGCTACCTGCAGTTTGTAAACTGCTTTCAGCACTTGTGTGCGGCGACGGATAGACGGCTTGGTAAATGACTGACGCTCTCTCAGTTGCAGCAGAATTTTCGCTTTCTCAAATTTCTTTTTATACTTTTTGAGCGCTTTATCAATGTTTTCGCAATCTTTGGAATCGATGATTAACATATTTATCCTTTATTCTGTTTTACAGTATATTTTTACGGATGGCAAAGATAAGTATTCCTTTTTTATTTCCAAAATAAAATCACCATTTCTTCCCCCGGCAATTCTCCATTAAATTTGTGGGATTATGTTTACTGGTATAATAGAAACAATGGGCATTGTAGCTGATGCCAGGCCCGGCGGCGGCAACCTGGAACTCACTATCCAATCGCCCCTGGCCTCCGAACTCAAGATCGATCAGAGTGTATCTCATAATGGTGTCTGCCTCACCGTCACCTCTGTGGAGGCCGACCGCTACACTACCGTAGCCGTGGCAGAAACCCTGCAGAAAACCAATATCGGCGCCCTCCGCCCCGGCCAGGCCGTAAACCTCGAAAGAGCCATGGTCTTCAACAGCCGGATCGACGGGCACATTGTACAGGGTCATGTAGACGGGACAGGTGTTTGCCGCTCCGTGGAGCCGCAGGACGGCAGTTGGGTGTTCCGCTTCGGATTCGACCCCTCCTTCGCCCCGCTCATCGTGGAAAAAGGATCCATCTGCCTCAACGGCATCAGTCTCACCGTGTTCGATATCACTGACGACGCATTTTCAGTTGCCATCATCCCATATACTTTCGAACATACCAATATCCGGCATCTGCAACCCGGCGACCCCGTGAACCTGGAATTCGACATCCTCGGCAAATACGTGGCGCGCCAATTACAAACCCAAGCGAAACCATCCCTGACAACATGAACCATCCCATTACAGACCTGCTGGGCATCCGGCACCCCGTGATCATGGCTCCCATGTTCCTCGTCAGCAACGAGGCCATGGTAAGCGCCGCCATCCGCAGCGGCATCGCGGGCACCTTCCCTTCCCTCAACTACCGGAAGGAAGGCGAACTGCATGCCCTCCTGGAAAGGCTCAATGCCGTCCGCGCAGCCCACCCCGGCGGTAACTACGGCGTAAATCTCATCGTACAAAAAACGAACCCGCTCTATAAAAAGCACCTGGATGCCTGTGTGGCAGCCAAAGTTCCGTTTTACATCACCTCCCTCGGCAATCCACGCGAAGTGATCGACGCAGCCCATTCCTATGGCGCCAAAGTCTTTTGCGATATCACCAACCTCGAGCACGCCCAAAAAGCGGCACAGGTAGGGGCAGACGGATTTATCGCCGTATGCTCCGGCGCAGGCGGCCATGCCGGCCCCTACCCTATGCATGTACTCATCCCCGCACTGGAAAAAGCCTTCCCGGGCATGCCCATCGTAGCCGCAGGAGGTATCGCTTCCGGCAAACAAATGGCCAGTGCCATGGTACTCGGTGCTGATGGGGTTTCCATTGGCACACGGTTCATCGCCAGCCATGAGGCCAATGTAAGTGATGAGTATAAACAGGCCATCGTAGACCATGGCATGGAAGACATAGTGCTTACCGAGCGCCTTTCCGGTACGCCCTGCAACATCATCAATACCCCCGCCGCGCAAAAGCTTGGCTACAAGCAGAGCAGCTGGGAAAAATGGTTGTCGCGCAACCCGCGTACAAAGAAGTATTTCAAGATGATGGTGCAGCTCAAAGGCATGAAAATGCTGGAAAAAGCAACCAAACCTAATTACTATAATCAATTGTGGAGTGCAGGACAAAGCGTGGAGATGGTAGACGGCATTGAGCCGGTGGAATCCATCATTGCACAGCTGACGGAAGAGTACCAAAAAAGTTTTCAGCCTTTCTGCTCATGAATGATATCAATCGTTATAAGGCCCGGCTTTCTGTCGCGGCCTTTTTCTTTTTAAATGGTTTATGCTTTGCTTCCTGGGCTTCCCGCATCCCTGCGATACAGGAACACCTTGCACTAAGCGAAGCCGCACTAGGCAGCCTGCTCCTTTGCATACCGGTAGGTGCGCTCATTTCCCTGCCCATTGCAGGCTGGCTCGTAACCCGCTCCGGCAGCCGCCCGGTTATGATTTTAGCCGCGGTGTTGTATGCGGTATTCCTCTTTTGCATAGGCCAGGCCGGCAACCCATGGATACTGGGGTTCGTCCTGTTCCTGTTTGGCTTCGCGGGTAACCTGGGTAACATTTCCATAAACACCCAGGCCGTGAGCGTGGAAGCATTGTATGGCCGGTCTATCATGTCTTCTTTCCACGCCGTATGGAGCCTTGCGGGGCTTGCTGGTGCCGGCATAGGAACATTGATGGTAAACCTCCGCACTCCTCCTTCCCAACACTTCATGATGGTGACCGGTACTGCCTTGCTGTTGGTGATCCTCTCATTCCGGAACGCCCTTCCACATACCAAAACCACCAGCGGCCATCAACCCATTTTCGTGAAGCCTGATAAAACCCTCATCAGTCTGGGTATCATCGCTTTCTGCTGTATGATCTGCGAAGGCACGATGTATGACTGGAGCGGGGTTTATTTTGCTAAAGTAGTGGAGGCCGATCCCGGGAAAGTGACCATCGGGTACACTGCCTTTACCGCTGCCACTACCTCGGGCCGCTTTATCGGAGACTGGCTCACCAAACGTTTTGGCATCCTCGGCATGCTGAAAGGCAGTGGTATACTGGCAGCTTCCGGCCTTTTACTGTCTGTTGCCTTCCCTACCGTATGGTTCTCTGCCCTGGGCTTTTTCCTTGTAGGCCTTGGTGTGTCTACCGTAATACCTCTTGTGTATAGTGAAGCAGGGCGCAGTAAAACCATGAGCCAGAGCATGGCGCTTGCGGCAGTAAGTACTTTCGGCTTCTTCGGCTTTCTGCTGGGGCCTCCGCTGATCGGGTTTATCGCACAGGCTTCGGGGCTGCGCATTTCTTTCCTGTTCATAGCAGTAATGGCTTCCATGATCACGGTAATGGCGGTGCGGAAATCGCGCGGGGCAAACGGAGGGAAATAAAACTTATTATCTTTGCGCCATGTCAGAAACACCGAATTTTCAGGAAGGCGCCGTGCTGTTGATCAATAAACCCTTGACCTGGACCTCGTTCGACGTAGTCCGCAAGATCCGCAATACCACTAAAGCCAAGATCGGCCATGCCGGTACGCTGGACCCTCTGGCCACCGGGCTTCTCATTTGCTGCACCGGCAAAATGACCAAGAAAATCAACGAATACCAGGCGAAAGAAAAAGAATATACCGGCACCTTCACGCTGGGCGCAGTAACCCCTACGTTCGATCTCGAATCAGAACCGCAGAACCACCAGCCCGTTCCCCAGCTGGATAAAGCCGCACTGCAGGCCATTGCCGACAAATTCACCGGTCCCATTCAGCAGCTCCCTCCCATCCACTCTGCCATCAAACAAAACGGCAAGCCCATTTACCACCTCGCCCGCAAAGGTGTGGAAGTAATAGTGGAACCGCGCTCCATCGTGATCCATGCTTTTGAAATTACTGCGGTGGAATTACCTGTGGTACACTTCCGGGTGGAATGCAGCACCGGTACTTACATCCGTTCACTGGCCAATGACTTCGGCGCAGCCGTAGGATGTGGTGGCCACCTCAGCAGCCTCTGCCGCACACGCATCGGTCCCTTCAAACTGGAAGACGCCATGGATGTGGTGCAATTCATCGAGGAATACAAGAAAATGCAGGAAACTCAGAACGGATAGCCGATCGCTACGTTCCAGATGATATTGTCGCGGCGCCAGCGGCCTTCGCCGAGCGTCCATTCACCAATGTACCAGCCCTTGCTGTTCTGGGTGGGGTATGGTTTCTTGAGGGGTATGCCCCAGTCGAGGCGGATCACGAAATAACTGAAATCCAGCCGCACACCGGCACCGGTACCGATGGCAAGATCCTGATAGATATTCTTGAGCTTAAATGCCGCACCAGGCCTGCTGGTGTCTGTCTTCAGCATCCAGATATTACCAAAATCAAGGAAGGTAGCGCCTTTCAGCATCATGGTTCCCCCAAATAAGCGAAGGATGTTGAAGCGGTATTCCACGTTCCCTTCAAAACGCATATCCCCAGTCTGATCCGGAAAAATTGTGGCGGTATAAGAAGTATCGCGGAATGAGCCAGGGCCCAGTGTGCGCAGGCGCCATGCCCGGATACTGTTAGGTCCACCGGAGGTAAACTGCCTTACATAAGGTAACACATCGCTTTCCCCGTAAGGGAGGCCCAGCCCAAGATAGGCACGTGTAGCCACGCTGCTGCGGTTGTAGTTCCAGAAATGACGGTAATCCAGATCCAGCCGCACAAAGCGCGAGATCTTTACATTCGCAGCAGTCTCCAGGTTGTCGCGCTTACTGGTGATCACATTCAACAGGCTGTTCACCCCTTCCAGCCATGCACCTGATTCTTCAAGAGCAACGCGGAAGTAGGTGTTTTGTTTCTTATGGAAAATATCGTCGTTGCTGAAGGTGTATACCACTGCTTCACCACCAATGAATGCCGGTTCGAAGCTGCGCTGCAGATAAGGATTTTCCTTTACAACTGTATCCCGGAACTGGGGCGTTAAGGTTACGCCTACATAGTTCAGATTGAAGGGTTTCACGTTCCAGCGCTTGTAAATAGACTCGTTCCATTCATAACCGAGGGCTCCGGTTACCGTACGGATATTGAACTTATCGATACGGCGCAGGTTGTTGTATCCGGCGGAGATGCGGGTTTTGGCGGTAGACTTGTAATTCTGCCGCACCCGGAAAGGCAGGGCGAAGCGGGGCAGCACATAATCCGCATTCACACCATACTCCTGCGCCTGCATGGAAAGGCCCACACGGTTCTGGTTCCGCAGCTCGATACCGCCCTTCACGGTAATATGCAGCTCGTTTGCCGCACGGTTGAGATTGAAGTGGCGGTAACCCACAGATATAGCACTTCCCACGGCATAGTCGTTGGAAGTAGTTACGTCGAAGTTGGTGCTGAATTCCTGCTTTTTACGGGGCGATAACTGGATGTATGCATCCAGCTTCTGTACGGTGTCCTTTGCGTCTTTATACTGCAGGCTCACAAATTGCCAGAGGTTGAGGTCGTACAGGCGGTTGATGGTATTGCTGTAATTGGAAGTGGAATACCGATCGTTGGGCCGCAGCTGAATGGCGCGCCCCAGTACACGGGGCCTTACGATGTTCTGATGATATTTGATGGTAAGGTTACGTGTTTCGGTGGTATTGAAAGTAGTGTCTTCAGTACTTTCCTGCAGTGCCATGTCCGGATACACGATAATCTTGTTAAGGAAGAAAAGCTTCGTTTGATCACTGGCGGAATCTTCGGGGGGCACCACGGCTACTTCCACATCAAGGGTCGGCTTTTCATCAGCACGCAGTACATTGGGCATCACCTCGAACGGGTTCAGCGGATCTACGAAGAGCGATTTATTGAGGGTGTCTACCGTGAAGATTACAAGGTCGCGGTTGAATTTGTAGTATCCCGCATCCCGGATAAGACGGGTGAGGCGCTCACGTTCGCTGCTGAGATCAGATGCTTTGTAGGGTACATCGGTTTTCAGGAGCGACAGCCGCTCACCTTCCTTCACAACCTTGGCGATGGCGGAGTCAGGAATATCGTAAGTGATCTTGCGGATGATGAAATTTTTACCGGTGTTAACATCGTAGGTAACGGATGCTTTCCGGCCGCTTTCACTTTGCCGCGTTTGAATGGTTGCGTAGAAATAGCCCTGGTTATTGAGATAAGCGACCATCCGCTGCGCCGATTCCTTCGTTTTGAGTGAATCATAGATCACCGGAGCTTCAAGGTTCCTTTCACTCAGCATGAGGTTCCAGAACCAGTTACTCTTTTTTTCGTAATTCTTCTGATTATAAAGCCACACCTTCAAGCGGGAACCGAGGAATTTGCGGTTGGGCTGCTGCAGCTGGAGCGAACGGGACGACAGATCATTTTTCAGATCGTTCTTTTCACTGGAGGCAACCGGCCCGGTCACTTCCACATCGGTATCTACGAGCAGACTTTGATTTTCCTGAAGGTAACGGGTGTTGGAGCAGGCCGTCAGAAACAGGCATACCATTAGCCAGAGCAAGCGCTGGTGGGGCAATCCGGAAGTGGATGGGTATGTCGGTTTCTTCACTGTAAGTTTGAATTAACGGGTAAGTGCCGCTCCCGCCATGGCGGGACATGTTGGCTGAATGCCGGATTTCACGTAGGTTTGACCCTATGTTATCAAAGGCGCAAATTAAATATATTACCGGACTACAGCACAAAAAATACCGTCAAAAATTTGGCCAGTTTGTCGCTGAAGGAGATAAGATCGTGCAGGAGTTGCTGGAAACCGGTGCTGGTGTGAAAACGATTTTCGCTACCCGGGAGTGGCTCCTCGATAACCGGGAACTGGCCGAAAAGGCCGCAGCAGTGGAGGTGCTGGAAGTAACGCCAGAAACCCTCCGTCAGCTAAGCTCCCTCTCTGCCCCTAACCGTGCCCTCGCCCTCGCCGATATCCCGCCCGCCCGCGATTTTGTTCCGGAAGGCGTCTCCCTCGCCCTCGAAACCATCCAGGACCCCGGTAACCTCGGTACCATCATTCGTATAGCCGACTGGTTTGGCATCCGCCAAATCGTTTGCTCGCCAGATTGTGTGGATGCATTTAACGCCAAAACCATCCAGGCTACCATGGGCAGCTTCCAGCGCGTGACCGTTATTATCCGGGATATCCCCCAGTTTTTGGAGAAACATCCTGCCCTCCCCTCTTACGCCGCCACCCTTCACGGCAACGATATCACCCTCACTAAAAAAGTAACAGAAGGCATCCTGCTTATCGGAAATGAATCGCGCGGACTGAGCGAAGAAGTACTCCGCCGCAGCAGCCATCACATCACCATTCCGCGTATCGGCCAGGCCGAATCACTGAATGCTGCCGTAGCTGCCGGTATTATTTGCGGAAGACTGCTTATTTAAACTGAATGGCCCGTACCGGAACTATTCTCCGGATGAGCATAGAGGGTATGATGAGAATTAACACGCACACCACCAGCGTACCCACATTGATGAGTGCCACTTTCCACCATTGAATGGCGATCGGTGCCACCGACATGTAATACGACTCTTCCGGCAGCCGGATAAAGCCGGTGTATTGCTGCAATAAAGCCAGCCCCAGCCCCAGAATATTACCGATAATAATACCCACCACCACTATGTACCCTGCCTGATACAGGAATATGCCCTGAATGGAAGTATTCCTTGTACCAAGGGCTTTGAGAATACCTACCATGTTGGTACGTTCCAGGATCAGGATGAGCATGGCAGTGATCATATTGATCACGGCCACAATGGTCATGATGATGAGGATGATGGTCTCGTTCTTGTTCTGCAGGCCCAGCCAATCAAAGATATTAGGGTAAATCTCCTGCATGCTGCGCATCCCAAGCTCGGCATCGCTGATTTCGTCGCTGATGAGTGATGCAGCCGCATCCATATCCCTGAAACGGTGGAGATGTACTTCGTACCCGCCGATGTTATCGGGTGCCCAGTCGTTCAGCCGGCGGATGAGGTTGATATCCCCTACGATATAGGTTTTATCATATTCCTCGATACCCGTTTTGTATATACCGCAGATGGTGAGCTTCCGGGCGCGGGGCTGCTGCCCGTCGCCCTGCATGAAATAAATAATAATTGCATCGTTCAGCTTCAGGTTCAGTAATGCCGCAGTACTGGCGGAAATAATCACTTCGGGAGCATACCCGCTGTCCACCGCCCGGGTGGTACGGCCTTCTGTAATAAATGGCAGTGCCTGCCCCCCGTTTACCCCTTTAAAGATCATTCCTTCCGTTTCCCGCCCTTTTTTGACGATGACGGACTTGGTGGCAAAGGGGCTGACGGAACTAACCAAAGGGATGGTGGAAAGTCGCTTCTCAAGGGCACTGTCTTCCGGGAAAGGACTCGGTTCGGCATTGGGACCTCCCGTTTCCCGATACTCCGTGATATGGTAATGCCCCCAGAAACTGAAGATCTTATCGGAAATCACCTGCTGGAACCCGCTGATCATTGCCGTGGCGATAATCATCACCGCTACACTGAAGGCAGTAGCCGCCATTGCGATGTTGATGATGAACCGTGAAAAGGAGGAAGAACGGTTAAAAGCTATCCTTCCGGCAATAAACATGGAGATGCGCATGGCGCGAATTTATACATTTTAGAAATTCATTGTAAATTACAGCTATGAGGACAGTCGCATTTGTTTGCTGCACCCTGGCGGCACTATTGTTTTTCCCCGGCGCCAATGGTCAGGTTAACAGCATCACGCCCGACCATATTTACCACCAGAACATCGCCACCGTGAAGCTGACCCCGCCCGGCGAAATGCTTGGCCTTCCCATATTATCCCTCAATTCGGGCGATCAGCTCGAACTGCAGTTCGATGACCTGCAGAACGAGATCAAATCTTACTTCTATACCCTCCAGCTCTGTAATGCAGACTGGACGCCCGCTCAGGTCAATACCATCGATTACCTCCGCGGCTTTTCAGAAGTACAGATCCGCGACTACCGGTTTTCCTCAGTGGCCCTGCAAAAGTATGTGCATTACAAGGCCCGCATCCCCAGTGCCAACTCAACGCCCACACGATCAGGCAATTACCTGCTGAAAGTATACCTCGATGGCGATACCAACCGCCTGGCTTTTACCCGCCGCCTCATGGTCATCAACAGCAAGGCCGGTGTGGCGGGATGGATCTCCCAGCCTACCAACCCGAAGTTTTTCCGCAATTCCCAGAAAATTAACGTTTCCGTCAATACGAAAGGCCTCAATGTCCAGAACCCCTTCGATCAGGTGAAGATCGTTATCCAGCAGAATTTCCGCTGGGATAATGCCATCACCAACATCAAGCCCATGTTCATTAAGGGCGATGTGATTGAGTATAACGCTGAGCAGGATTGTATTTTCCCGGCCATGAAAGAATGGCGGTGGGTAGATCTCCGAAGCTTCCGCCTGCAAACAGAGCGCGTTCAAAACACACAATACCTCCGCAATGGTACTGTAATCAACGTCATGCCCGATGCTCCCCGCGACAACCAGATATACCAATACCTCCGGGACATCAATGGCATGTTTGACCCTTCTACCATCGAAGACTACAACATCCAGTTCGAAGGGGATTATGCCCGCGTCAACTTCAACTTCCCCATGAAAGAACCCTTTGCCGGTTATGATATGTATATTTTCGGGGAGCTTACCCAATACGAGGTAAACGACCGCAATAAAATGACCTGGAACGGTGAAAAGGGAGCTTATGAAGGCGCACTTTTCCTCAAACAGGGATATTACAATTACGTATACGGACTGGTAGACCGCACCAACCGCAACTCCGCCTTAAGCACAGAATTGACTGAGGGGAACTGGTGGGAAACAGAAAATGCCTACACCATTCTCGTTTATTACCGCACGCTCGGCGGGCGGCACGATGAACTGGTAGGCATGCTCCGTATGAATTCTCTCACCAACAGGCAGCGTTAACGCACATGATGCACGTCAGGCACCTGCGGATCGGTTTGATAAATTGACTGTCTTAGTTTTACAATGTTGGCCGCACCGCGCTTGATGATGATGCGCGTTCCACGGTCGTACGTGAAATAGCGATATATCCAGTTGATCATTACCACCAGTTTATTCCGGAAGCCCAGCAAATTAAGCAGGTGCACTACCATCCAGGCCAGCCAGGCAATATACCCGCTCAGCCTGATGCCGGCAAACTCAGTTACCGCACGGTTCCGGCCAATTGTGGCCATAGATCCCAGATCCGTGTATTTAAACGGTTTCTGTGCCTGCCCCCTGAGCTGGTGTGCAATGTTTTTCCCCAGCTGTTTACCCTGCTGCATAGCCACTTGGGCCACCATAGGGTAACCTTTTGAGAAACGCTCATCATTCACCATCATGGCAATATCGCCCACGGCATAGATGTTCTGCGTGCCTTTCACGAGGTTCAGGTCGTTGACATGCACACGGCCGTTGGGCAGCATGGCTTCTTCCGGCAAGCCGGGTACCGACATCCCTTTTACACCCGCCGCCCAAATGAGCGACTGCGTTTGCAGGGTTTCTCCGTTGTTAAGGGTAAGTGTAAGCCCGTCATAATCTTTCACCGCCACATTGGTAAGCACTTTTACACCAATATGTTCCAGCGAGGCTTTTGTTTTTTGGCTCGTTACTTCAGACATTCCCGCCAGTACACGGGGGCCCGCTTCAATGAGGTACACGTCCATCAGGTGAAGGGGCAGCTCCGGATAATCTTTCGGGAGAATGTATTTCCGTAACTCCGCAAATGCTCCTGCCAGCTCTACGCCTGTAGGCCCGGCGCCCACCATCACGAAATTCAGTTTGGAGCGGATGGCCGTCTCATCCGTGATCAGCAGCGATTCTTCGAACTGCTTCAGCACGTAATTCCTGATCTGCACGGCTTCAATGAGCGATTTCATGCCTATGGCATGCTCCTCGATCATTTTGTTGCCGAAAAAGTTGGTATTGGAACCCGTGGCCAACACGAGGTAATTGTAGGAGATATCACCAATGTTGGTTTCCAGTATATTATTGGCAGCATCCACGCCTTTTACTTCCGCCATGCGGAAGTGGAAGTTTTTTTGCTTTTTAAAGATGCCACGGAGAGGAAATGCAATACTGTCCGGCTCGAGACCTGCAGTAGCTACCTGGTAAAGTAACGGCTGAAAGAGATGATAGTTATTCCTGTCGAGCAGTACCACCTGTACAGGGACTTTTCTGAGTGATTTGGCAAGATTGATCCCGGCAAAACCGCCGCCAACGATCACGACCCTGGGAAGTGTTGAATCCGGTAAGTTCGGTTGTATCATGGTTTGTGCATTTAGGATGGTATAACACCTTGGCCACAAATGCCATACCACCGAAACAATTCTCAAAATTACAAAACTTTCAGGATAAAATGAAAGATTTGAAAATATAGATATGATTATTCCTGATAACCGGTTAATTAGCGGGATTTAAATGTTCGTAAAACAACCATCTGGCTGATGAATTGGCAAAGAAAAAGGCGCATCCCGGATGGGATGCGCCGTGCTTAGTTGTGTATGTTTTTGAAAGATCGAAACTACTTAAGGGCGAGGTGCAGGGCGGTAGCCAGCAATGCGCCGATAATTGGGCCGACAACGGGTATCCAGGCATATCCCCAGTCGCTGTCGCGCTTCCCTTTGATGGGCAGAATAGCGTGGGCGATACGGGGGCCGAGATCACGGGCGGGGTTGATGGCATACCCGGTAGGACCACCGAGCGATAAGCCAATACCCAGCACAAGGAGCGCCACAGGCAGCGCATCTACTGCACCGAGGCCCACATCACCTTTGGCGATGTAAAACACCCCGAAAATGAGAACGAACGTACCGATGATTTCAGTTACCAGGTTGGGGATGGTACTGCGGATGGCGGGTGCCGTGCAGAAAATACCCAGTTTGGCATCTGCGTCGGGCGTAATGTCGAAATGCTGTTTATAAGCGGCATAAACGCCACATGCACCAAGGAAGGCTCCCAGCAACTGGGCGCCCACATACATCGGCACCTGCTCCCAGGTAATATTGCCGGCTACAGCCATGGCGATGGTTACTGCGGAATTGAGATGCGCGCCACTATATGCTCCTACGGCAAAAACGCCAACGAAAACGGCCATGGCCCAGCCCATGGTGATAACCATCCAGCCGCCGTTCTGGCCTTTGCTTTTGTTGAGCAGGCAGTTAGCCACCACCCCGTCGCCAAGGATGATCAGGAGCGCCGTGCCGATAAGCTCTGCGAGAAAAATTGACATAGTCGGGAATTGTTTTTGATCAGTTCTGGATATTGGAATTATTCTTCAGCCCATACTTTAGCGGCCTTCACGGCACGTGCCCACCCTTTGGTAAGCTGGTTACGCTCGCTATCAGCCATTTCGGGCTTAAAGCAGGCATCTTCCTGCCATTGCTTGCGGATGGTCTCAATACTGTCCCAGAACCCGGTAGCCAGTCCGGCCATATAAGCAGCACCCAGCGCGGTGGTTTCCGTTACCTTGGGCCGCACTACATCCGTACCCAAAATATCAGCCTGGAACTGCATGAGGAGGTTGTTGGCAGTAGCACCGCCATCTACCCGCAGCTCCCGGATGGGCATACCTGCGTCCGCCTCCATGGCTTTCAGCACGTCCATCGTCTGATAGGCGATACTGTCCAGCGCGGCGCGGGCGATATGTGCATCTTTGGTACCGCGGGTCATGCCTACTATTGTACCACGGGCATATTGATTCCAGTGAGGCGCTCCCAGCCCGGCAAATGCAGGCACGAGATACACCCCGTCTGTATGTTCCACTTTAGCGGCTAAGGCTTCCACATCGGCACTGTGGCGGATAATGCCGAGGCCGTCGCGCAGCCATTGTACTACGGCGCCACCGATGAAAATACTGCCTTCGAGGGCGTAAATGGTTTTACCACCTACCTGCCAGCCTATGGTAGTGAGCAGGTTATTACCGGAAGTGATGGCTTTTTCGCCGGTATTGAGCATCATGAAGCAGCCGGTACCATAGGTGTTTTTCACCATACCCGGCTCTATGCACATCTGGCCGAAAAGAGCAGCCTGCTGATCGCCGGCGATGCCTGCGATGGGAATATTGAACGGGGTGAGGGTAGCTTCTGTTTGCCCGTATACTTCGCTGGAAGCACGTACCTCGGGGAGCATGGATGCCGGTATATCCATAAGCTTCAGCAGGGATTCGTCCCACTTCAGGTCGTGGATATTGTACAGCATGGTACGGGAGGCATTGCTCACGTCAGTGATATGCAGCTTTCCCTTGGTGAAGTTCCATACCAGCCAGGAGTCTACCGTACCGAATGCCAGCTCACCGGCTTCGGCCCTGGCGCGTGCACCCTCCACGTTATCGAGGATCCATTTCACTTTGGTACCGGAGAAATAGGCGTCGATGATAAGACCGGTGCGGGAACGGATATCTTCTGCAAGTCCTTTTGCACGCAGCTCGTCGCAATAACCAGCCGTGCGGCGGTCCTGCCAAACGATGGCGTTGTACAGGGGCTTACCTGTTTTACGGTCCCACACGATTGTAGTTTCCCGCTGGTTGGTAATGCCCATGGCAGCGATCTGATCGCCGCTGGCACCGGCTTTTACAATTACTTCGGCGGCTACGCCGGCCTGGGTAGACCATATCTCGTTCGGGTCGTGCTCCACCCATCCCGGTTGAGGATAGATCTGTTTGAATTCCTTCTGGGCAATGGCTACGATGTTCCCCCCGCGATCAAATAAGATGGCTCGGGAACTGGTGGTTCCCTGATCCAGGGCCATGATGAATTTTGCTTCCATGCGAAACTGTTCTGGCTAATTGTTTAATATGATGAAATGTATTGTCTAACGTGGTACCTAGTTTTACGAGGTAGTAAGATACTAGGAATATTCTAAAAGTAAAAAAAATTTCCACTGCATAAAAAAAGGCCGTCCGGGGTAAACCGGAAGGCCTTTCTGTATAAGAAATGCGTTATTACATTTTTTTCGCGTCTTCCAGGAACTTAGCCAGACCGATGTCGGTGAGGGGGTGTTTCAGGAGGCCGAGGATGGAATCGAGGGGACAGGTACAAACGTCTGCTCCGTTTTCAGCGCACTTCACAATGTGGAGGGCGTTGCGGATAGAAGCAGCAAGTACTTCGGTTTTAAAGCCCTGGATGCTGTAGATCTGAGCGATCTGGGCGATCAGTTCAACACCATCCCAGGAGCTGTCGTCGATACGGCCGATGAAGGGCGATACGTAGGAAGCACCTGCTTTGGCGGCGAGGATGGCCTGGCCTGCGGAGAAAACGAGGGTACAGTTGGTACGGATGCCGTTTTCAGTGAACCATTTGATAGCTTTAACACCGTCTTTGATCATCGGCACTTTCACCACGATATTGGGATGAATGGCTGCGAGCTTCTTTCCTTCTTCCACGATAGTGGCAAAATCGGTAGAAAGTACTTCGGCACTCACGTCACCGTCAACCAGTTCACAAATGGTTTCGTAATGTTTCAGGATGGCTGCTTCGCCTTTGATACCTTCCTTAGCCATGAGGGAGGGGTTAGTTGTAACACCGTCCAGTATGCCGAGGTCGTTTGCTTCCTGAATCTGTGCCAGGTTAGCAGTATCAATAAAAAATTTCATAAAAAGAGATTTAGTATTTCAGTATTTGCGATGTGCAAAACAACAAACTAATTTCGGAAAATAAAAGGAGAAAGTGAGGAGACAAAGCTTGCCAGAGGGGAAAAAAAAGTGGCAAGTTACTTATATCGCATCGCTTCAACCACCTACCCTTGCTACATTCCTGTCCTGGGGGAGTTCAGCAGGAGCTGACCGTATAAGACTTGCCGTTGCAAAGGTAAGCCAAAGCAGCATATCCTGCAAATATTTTCTGTCATCCTTCATATCACACTTCTCCAAAACCTTTCCCCCATTGCATTTCAGGGCTGTTAATTTATTTATTGACGCCGCTTTTTCTTCTTCTGCGTACCCTGCAGCACATCACTTTCCGTCTTAATCAGGGATTCATCATCGGGCAATTGTTTCACCGGAATAACCGTTTCTATCCCCATTGCACCATCACCGCGGTATACCGCAGTAACACGGATCTCACGCGTTATAGTATCTGTTGCAGGGATCAGCAGATCCTGCCCGATTATCTGCCCATGATTTGCCGTAAAGCGGATGCGCGCCGTATCCAGCGGATATATCCGGCCACTGTTGTATACACCTTCCACATTCAGGTAGAAATGAACACCGCGCTTTAAACTGTCTGCATAATGCCTGAAACGGATACCGGTGAGGTATGGCAACTGAAGACCGGATTCCCATCTTTTCCCCGGCTGGTCAGTAAAAGTGACCTGTAACCGGAGCAGATAATTATCAGGCCGGGCCGCATTCCGGGAAAACTGCAGCACGCCGTTGCGGACCTCACCATGCGGTGTTTCCACCGTCACCTGGTTCCACCGGATATCGCCCCCCAGCAAACCTGCCGTACGGCGCTCCGAACTGTCGGCATACTTCACCTTCAGCCCGATGCGGGTGGTACTGTATAATTCCGCTACAGACGCAGAATCATATTCTGCCTCCACCCTTACGATCTTTTTTTGCTGTGCCATAACCGGAAGCACCGGCGCCAGGCAAATCAACATCAATTTGAACATGCTGTAATATGACTAAAACCATTCCAAATGTAACGAAACAGAGGTAAGCACGCCGACACTTGAAAAAAATATATATTTTCACGCAATTTTTATCACATGGCACTCAAGCAGCACTCGGATGCAAATCTGAGATATCAACAGCAGGTAGAGAACTCCCGCAACTACGTTTTACCATTCATACGCCAGGAATTCCCGGATATGAAAGGACTCCGCGTCATGGAAATCGGCTGCGGAGAAGGCGGCGTGCTCACCCCTTTCCTCGAACAGGGCTGCCAGTGCGTTGGGGTAGACCTTTGGCCCGAACGGATCGAACTCGCCAAAGGCTTCCTCGAAAATTATGTAACGGCCGGACTGCTCCAGCTGATCGCCAAAAACATTTACGACGTTGATTTCTTCGGCGAATTCCGCCACTCCTTCGACCTCATCATCCTCAAAGATGCCATCGAGCATATTCCTGATCAGGACAAACTCATTGCTTATCTGAAAGAACTGTTATCGCCCCGCGGACAGGTTTACTTCGGATTCCCGCCCTGGTATATGCCCCACGGCGGCCACCAGCAGATCTGCCAGAGCAAGGTTCTCAGCTTCCTCCCCTATATTCACCTGCTGCCGCGCCCGCTTTACCGCGGATTGTTGAAATCGGCCGGCGAAAATGAAGGCACTATAAAGGAACTGATGGAACTGGTGGATACGGGTATTTCCATCGAGCGTTTCGAGAAAATTGCCGCGCGTACCGGTTACGACATTACCCGCAAAAAGTACTACCTCATCAATCCCATTTACAAATACAAGTTTAACCTGCAGCCGCGTGAGCAATTCGGCTGGATGAAAAAGCTCCCCTTCGTCCGCAATTTCTTTACCACCTGCATGTACTACCTCATCAAACCGAAAGACTGACGGGAGTACCTCCCCTACTTCTTATCCATCCACACCACTTTCTGCTCTGGCGTATGCGGCTGTGCAATGATGCTGCCATACAGATCAGGACGGCGTGCACGGATGTAACGATGCCCTCCTGCCTGCGTGAGCCTATCACGTGTGAGCGTGGCCGTTACCAGATCGTTCCCCAGTTTCCTGCATTCTGCGATTACATCACCGAAAGGGTCCAGGATCATGGAGCAGCCGTTCTTCAGCTGATCATCATCCATCCCTATGGGATTGGAGAATACGCAATACATCGCATTATCGTATGCACGCGCAGGCAGCCATTTCATGAGCCATGCGCGGCCTTTCATACCGTCAAATTCGAGGCGCAACGAAGTAGGATCGTTTTCGCGGTTGTGCCATAACGCCGGGTCTACAAATCCAGCACCCGGACGGGTAGACGGCGTACACATCGTTACATGCGGCATAAACAGTACTTCCGCGCCCAGCAGCCTCGTGGCACGCACGTTTTCAATGACGTTATTGTCGTAACAGATGAGGATGCCGCACTGCCAGCCGTAAAGGTCGAACACGCAGTATTCACTACCCGGTGTGAGATGGGGATTGATGAACGGGTGCAGCTTACGGAACTTTGCTTTCAACCCGGTATTATCAACACATATATACGCTTTATACAAATTACCTTCAGCGTCTTTCTCGAATAATCCGGCGAGGATAGCGATATCATTTTTCGTTGCAATGTCCTGCAATTTGCGGACGCTTGACCCATCGGGTATAAACTCTGCCAGATCCGTCATTTGCGCACGGTCCAGATGCCGGGCAAAAGAGTATCCGGTGATGGAGCATTCATGAAATGCCACGGCCTGTGCCCCTTCCCGGGCGGCTTTTGCGGACAACATGTCTATCACCTGCAGATTGTATGCTTTATCGCCACTGCGGTTTTCAAATTGTGCGGTGGCTACGGTAAGTTTTTCCATTGGGTATGTTTGGAGCGTTTCATCGAAATTAGGTGTTTTAACAAATCCTTTCCGATCAAATGTGTTTACTTTGACCGGATTTATTGAACCCACAAATCTGCTCCCCCATGAAAAGACAAATGATCCTCGTAGCAGGACCTTACCGCAGCGGCACCAACGACGATCCCGCATTAATCGAAGCCAATGTAAAACAGATGACCAGCGCATCACTTGCAGTATACCGCCGCGGGCACATCCCCATGATGGGAGAATGGGTGGCTTTACCATTGATTGAAGAAGCAGGCTCCAAAGCCATGGGGGATGATATCTTTAATGAGATATTTCACCCGATAGCTGCCAACCTGATCGATTTTTGTGATGGTGTGGTAAGGATTGGTGGTGCTTCTGCAGGAGCGGATTACATGCTTGAAGTGGCCCGCGATAAAGGTAAAACAGTTTATATGCAGCTGGAAGAAATTCCGGAGTACAAATAAATTAAACGTAAAGTAGTCAACATAAAAAAGCCTCCGGAAATGCCATGCATCTTCCCGGAGGCTTTTTATAAATTTTTTTTGCGTAGAAGCGTTCCTAACTATTCCAGATCTCCCACGAAGCTTCTGCCTGCAGGATGAGCATTTCATGCCCGTTCTTGACAGCTGCCCCACGTTCCATACCCTTTTGCATGAACAATGTTTCCGGCGGATTGTACACCAGGTCGTAGAACAGGTGCTCAGCACCGGCATGCTCATATGGCAATGGCGGAGCGGCATCTGTGTTTGGATACATACCCAGCGGGGTGGTGTTTACGATGAGCTTGTGCGACTGCATCATTTCCGGGGTTATGGCTTCGTAAGTAACCGGCCCGCTGCGGCTGATTTCTGTATAGCGGATATGTAACTGCTTCAGTGCATATTTTACCGCCAGTGCTGCGCCTCCTGTACCCAGCACCAGTGCATCGGTATGGTGCGGAGCAAGTAATGGCTGCAGTGAGCGGCCAAACCCAAGTACATCGGTATTATGCCCGATAAGGTACTTACCATCGCGGCGGATGCAGTTCACTGCACCGATGACTTTGGCAGCATCCGTCAGCTCATCGAGATACGGGATAACGGCCTGTTTATAGGGGATGGTAACGTTGAGTCCTTCCAGTGCCGGGTTCTCATCCCACAGGGCAGGAAACGCGGAAATATCAGGGATAGGGAAGTTTTCATACGCACAGCCGGCAATGTTTTCGCGGGAGAATTTCTCCGTGAAGAATCCTTTTGAGAAGGAGTGGCTGAGCGGAAAGCCGATGAGGCCGAATAATCGCACTTGAATAGATTTTCCGGTAATTGAAAAAGGCCAGGGCACACCTGCGTCCTGGCCTTTGATAAGTTATACTGGTTACTCTTTGTCGAGGAACAGGTGGAAGGTATCTCCACGAAGTCCTACGCGCATGGCTTCCAGAGGAATCACTTCATGCGGGGCAAGGTTGCCGAGGTTGGCGTTGCAGCCTACCAGTTCAAGGAAGTAAAGCTGCTGATCTTTCTGCGGCGCTTCCCAGATAATTTTTTCCGCGGGGATCTGTGTCAGGATTTCCTGCACCAATCCTTCACGCACTTCACCGCTGCCACGGTAAATACCTACGTTACCGCCTTCGCGTGCTTCTGCAATTACATATGTGGAGCCGGCTTCGAGTTCGGCGCGCATCAGTTCGATCCACTTATAGGGAGGAATAATGTGCTCCGCATCTTTACTGCCTACTTCGCTCAATACAAGGCCATGCTTGGTCAGCTTCTCGATGTATCCGCATTTTTCCGCGTGCGGGATGGTGATAGAGCCGTCGGACACTTCCATGTAGCTGATACCATAGTCTTTGATCACGCGAACATATTCATCGAACTGGTTGCGGATAAGAAATGCTTCGAAAAGCGTGCCTCCGAAATACACGGGTATATTGGCGGCCTGGTACATTTCTATTTTTGTACGCAGGTTGGGCGTTACGAAAGAGGTTCCGAAGCCCAGCTTCACGATATCCACATGCGGACTCGCGGCGGACAGAAAATTCTTTGCTTCTTCTACGCTGAGACCTTTATCCATCACCATGGTGAGGCCATGGCTACGCGGTTTGCTGGTTCTTTCCGGAATTTGCGTGAGATTAAAATTCATTTTTCACGGTTTATATTCTTCTGAATGGTCATCACCTCTCCCTAAGTATCGGAAAATGTGTCTTTTACGATTCCCCCTTACAGAGCGGTGCCTGCTCTAAAATGGAATGGCTAGTTGGCTTTTAAGTTGAAACAAAATAAAAAACCGCGGCAAAAATAAGAAGTAATACGGATAGCGAGGCAAAAAATGACGAGGATCAGCGTTTACGCCTGTACCGGCCAATCAATTCCACGATAATGGGATGTTGCAGAATAGAGGGATCCAGCTCCAGGAAGCGCTTTACCTGCCGCGGGAAGAGCTGCAGGGCGGTTTCGAGGTGAAGCAATCCGTCTTTCGTACGGCCCATGGCAATGAGGATGGCAGCCCGGTAATAAATGAAAACCGGCTTACGGCCTACTTTGGCCTCGGCATTGTCCAGCTGCACCATGGCTTCGTCCGTATGGCCCGCGAGGTATAACCCGCGGATGAACTCCTTCCAGGCGGAAGTGTTCGAAGGCCGGAGGCGTACCGCGTTCAGGAACTGGACGAGGGCTTCCTTGTCCATCCCCAGCTCGAGGTAACACTGGCCCAGGGTAATATTGTACTCTGCGCTTTGCTTATTGATCCGGAGGGCCGATTGCAGGGCGCGCACGGCGTTTTCCCAGTTCTCCTCCGTCATGTAACATTTGGCGATTTTGAGATACAGTTTATCGTCACTGGGACTGAGATGCACGGCCTTGCGGTAGTAATAACGTGCCTGCGTATACTTGCGCATTTTCTCGTAGCAGTGGCCGATAGCTTCGTAGATCACATCTTCGGGCTTGGCGATCTCCAGGTGTTTCTGCAGTACTTCGATGGCATCGTTGTACTTACGGAGCCGGATATAGGCATCGCCCATATTACGGTAGGCGTAATCGAACTTTTCATCGATCACAACGGCGTACTGATAGGCGTCGATGGATTTTTCGTATAGTTTGAGACCCTGATAGGCGGTACCAAGGTTAAACCAGGCAAGCTGGCTGTATGGGTGCTCGTTAATGATATTGGTATGAAGGCGGATGCTCTCTTCGTTGCGCCCGGTAAACTCCGTCCAGAAGCAGATCTTGTGAAGTGCTTCTTCGTTGGTGGGGTCGAACTCCAGGAGCATTTTGAGGCAGTCGAACACTTTTTCGAATTCTTCCCAGTCGTCATACACATCGGCAAGCTCCAGCAGCAGATCCGTCCGGTCTTCCCCATCGAAGTGCTTGATTTGTTCTTCGAGGAGGGAAGCGGCTTTTTCGTGCTGGTTCATGGCGAGGTATACATCGGTTTTAAGGATGTACAGGTTGATATCGTTGGAATCGAGCAGGGCGGCCTTTTCGAGAAGCGCCAGGGCTTCGCGGTATTTCTTGGTTTCTATGAGAAGTGCTGATTTCTTCAGGAGCAGTGCAGAGGAGAAGGGGAACTGCTCGATGGCGATCTCTACGGCCTGAAGGGCGTTATTGAGTTCGTCGTGCTCATCGTAATAGTCAATGATCTGTTCGAAAGAATCTTCATCCAGAAAGGCGTGTGAGCGCCCTTCCTTAAGATTTTCAAATTGCTGAAGCAAGTCCCTCAAATCTTCAAAATCCTCGTTAAACTCATTAAATGATGGGAAGTCGTGATTCATTAATGTAAATATATGGGAATTTACCAGTGCCACCAAACAGGGAGGAGGGTACCGCTTATGTATTTTTTAACATTTTCTTAAGGTTTCTGCTTATCTTGCGTTAGGATTATCTTAAGATAGATAATTAAATCGTATATTTGCACTATAATGAAAACGATCAAAATCATAATGCGCACAGTTTCACTGGCTTGTCTTCTGGCAGGTACGTTGTTGCTTGTTGCCATCCGGGTTCATGCCCATGATATTGGCGTAGTTGACCCCGAATTAATCAACGACAATAACGACAAGTCCAAGAAGACGGAAACACCCTATCGCTTTTCCACCATGCCCAAAACGAGCCTTAGTCTCGATGCCGGCTCCAGAACAAGCGGTTTCCTCAGCAAAACATTCAATCTGAGCTCTGACAATGCCGTAAATGTAAGGTCTACCATGACCATCAGGAAGGGCAACGTTACCTATATCCTCCCCTATTCTACCAAGGTAGCACCGGTGACCACTGTACCAGATATGCAGTACCATCACTTCCAGGTGAAACTGCCTATCAGAAAAGGGTAAGGTTTCTTTTGAAAAGAGATTTTATGGAAAGGCTGCCGAAAGGCGGCCTTTTTCATTTCCCACCTATAATGTCACTCCTTCCTTAATCAGCTTTAAATCAACCATTTATACCCAACTCAAAATGTCCCTCCCCTATCTGTGATCCTTTTTACCCTACTGACATCCTCCTGCCATCCTTCAGTGATCCTTCAGTGGTGTTCAGTGGTGGTATAGGTTTGAGGGTGTTTAACTGAAGGATCACTGAAGGTTCACTGAAGGATCGTTGAACAATTATTGGCTTTTCGGCAAGCAAAAAGTGACACTGATTGAAAAGCCGAATGGCATAAAGCACCCCTCCGGCATAAAAAAAGCCGCGGATGGCTCCGCGGCTTATGAATATTTTGGATGGAGGCTGATTTACCCCCTGATCTTCTTCATTTCTTCCGAAGTGATCTCCCGGTAACCGCGGGGAACATCGAAAATAGAGGCCGGCACGGGACTGAGGTCTACCTTGGTGGCCACTGCACGCATTTTAGAGCCTGATTTGGTGACGATCTCGTATTCGAGGGGTATCCCCTTCAGGTTCTGGAAACGACGGTTGTAATAAGGGTTCTCGGGCACTAAATCAGTAGTGTAATACACCTCGAAGGCAACACCATCCGGCATGGTTCCGATGGTTTTACGGCATTTGTACCCGGCGATCTCCCGGGTTTCGGACTGATCCGCGAATACAATGGCCGCATATTTCTTCACATCCGCCTCGTACGACTTCTTATCCGTCCGGATGAGGTATTTATCGCCGTGGTTGTCCATCAGCGTAATAACGTCTTCTTTCTGGGTATTGATGAGGTAGATGTAGTTCACGATGTTGAAGTTCATATCCACCCGGCTGAGGTGGCCGCGGATGTACTGAACCATGGAGCTGCCGGCGAACATGGCCTCCATCTGCAATTGCTCGGGAGGCATTTCCACCTTATAGGTGATTTTGGCATCCGAAATGGTCCGCTGCGCCGATGCCGGCAGCCAGGCGGCCAGTACAGTGGCCAACATGAGCAGGCGGACAGGTGTCAGTTTTCGCATATAATTCTAGAATGATTGTTAAGATACAGCTATCAATGAAAAATCTGTGCCAAATGGCTGTTTCCCGCTACCAGATTGGCTTTTGCTTATCAAGGAATGCACTGATCCCCTGTTGGCAATCGGGATGGCGCCGGGTTTCGGCATTGGTACGGGCGGCCGCTTCCAGCCCCTCTTCAAGGGAATGATCGAAAACGCTGGCTATCAGTTGTTTAGTAACAGTCAATGAATTAGAGGAAGCATCGGTACAAAGGCTATCCGCTATGGCGGCCACATGCGCCCTGATCTGATCTGCCGGCACTACGGCCGTGATCAGCCCGTACTTTTCTGCCGTAGCTGCCGGTACGAGGCTGCCGGTGAGCATCAGCTCCCGTGCCCTGCCTTCCCCTACCTTGCGGACGAGGAACACGCTCACCAGTGCCGGCACGAACCCTATCTTCACTTCCGTATACCCGAACCGGGCTTCCGGTACGGCATAACTGAGGTCTGCCACCGTGGCGAGGCCACAGCCTCCGGCAAGGGCATCGCCTTCAATCTGTGCGATCACCACCTTTTTAAGGGCATATATATCGCGGAAGAGCTGCATCAGCTCCCGGGAATCGGCATAGTTTTCTTCAAAATCGTACTGCTGCAGCTGGCGGAGGTAATCCAGATCCGCCCCGGCACAAAACGCCTTTCCGTTGGCGGCCAGCACCACTACTTTCACCTTTTCGTCGGCTTCTGCCTGCGCAAATGCTTCACGCAACTCCCGCACAACGGCTCCGCTCAGCGCGTTCCGCTTCTCAGGACGGTTGAGGGTGATAGTGGCAATGCGCCCGGCCAGCTGATAGGTGATACCTGACATGAACCAAATGTACAGGAATTATTTTTAAGGTTTAATATCCATGTATAAGTGCATGAAAAACAAAGCGCCCCTGCCGTATCGGGCAGGGGCGCGCTATATTTCTTATGCTTTCTTAGTGGGAAACTTCCGTGATAGGATGGCCTACGTTACCATTAGGCATCTGGATCCGAAGCATGGCGGCCACGGTAGGTGCAATGTCGGTCATATGCGTGGTGCGGTTGGTTTTACCCGGTTTCACGCCCCAGCCCATCCATACGAGCGGAATGTGCGCATCATAAGGGTTCCAGAGCCCGTGCGTGGTACCGGTTTTGCCCCCGTCGAAGTAGCCTGGCAGCAACATCAGCATGATATCACCACTGCGGAGCACGTTGTAACCATTGGTTACCATGTGCTGCTGCGGGTTGGGCAGGGCCAGAGAGCCGAGGGCATGCTGATCAAAGATATTGGAAACGCCGGGGTACTTCAGGCCTTCGCGGAGGATGATGGCTTTGGCTTCGGCGAGTTTACCGGCTTTGGTCAGTCCTTCGTTATCGAGCCAGAACTGGTAGTTATAGGAAGCGATAATGGCTTTCTTGTATCCCAGTTCACTTTCCACAGCGGCGTTGAGCTTTTTAACCATGGCACCATCGTCCCATGTACCGGCGGGCATTTTGTTCTCATGCATGAAGCCGGGAACGTGCGCCACACCGTGATCGGCGGTGATGAAGAAAAGCCACTGGCCTTTGCCCACCTTCTGATCGAGGTACTTGAAGAACTCGCCCAGATCTTTATCGAGGCGGAGGTAGGTATCTTCCGTTTCAACGGAGTTAGGACCGTGCTGGTGGCCTACATAGTCGGGAGATGAGAGGCTCACGGCAAGGAAGTCGGTAACCGGACCCTGGCCCATCTGGTGACCTTCGAGCGCGGCTTTTGCAAACTCGAGGGTGTACGTGTTACCAAAGGGTGTGGAAGCGAGGATTCCGAAGGCGTTACCTGCGGTGCCTGCCACTTCGTGGGGGAAAGAGGTATTGTCCTGCCCTTTGAAACGGCCTTCATAGGGCTTTTCATCGGCCGTGCTCTGTACGTAGGTGTTTACGGGGTAGAGCGTGGTCCAGGGTTTGGAGATGTATTGCTGTGGCAGCTGGCGGCGGTTGAAGGCGTTGGCCCATGCCGGTAGCTCGTTCATGTAGAAATTGGAGGTGATCATGTTACCGGTAACCCCATCGTACCAATAAGCTGCATTGGCGCTGTGGCCTGCGGGGAGGATGGCGCCGCGGTCTTTAATGGCTACCCCTACCGTTTTGCTGCGGAAGTTGGTGGCTATGCGCAACTCATCGGTAATGGTGGTGGTGAGCATGTTTTTAGGGCTCATCCGGCCGGCAGCTTCGCTACCGCCAACAGATACTGCATTGGAATCGTCCGTACAGTACATAGATCGTTTCCCTTCTTTATCGTACCAGTTATTCCCGATAATACCATGGATGGCGGGTACGGAGCCTGTGTAGGCGCAGGTATGGCCGCATGCCGTGATGGTGGGCGTATAAGGGATCAGGGTGTTTTCGCAGGAGAAGCCTTCACCGATAAGGCGCTTAAACCCGTCGTTGGTATAGCGGTCGTAGTAACGATAGAGGAAGTCCCATCTCATCTGATCTACTACCATTCCCACCACAAGTTTCGGGCGGGCTACATGATTCTGTGCTTTTTTCCCGTAGCTTGGCGGAAAGCCAGTGGTGGGCGAGGTGGCTTTTTGACCAAAAGCTACCGGCGCCGCCATTAACAGGAATACGGCGAGCAATTTAATACGGCTCATATTACGCTTTGAATTAGTTCTTAATTACAATGGTCCGTTCTGACGTGGGAAAAATAGGGTGTAAAAGTAACCTAAGTTTACAAAAAATAATATTTTAATACCTTTGTGGTCAAATTTTAATTTCATTTTAATCATCACATGGACATATTCGAGAAACTGCTGAAGCATATGGGACCGATCGGGGAGCACTCCGAGCGTGCCCATGGATACTTTGCTTTCCCTAAGCTGGAAGGCGAGATCGGCCCCCGTATGAATTTCCGGGGCAAGGAAAAGATCGTATGGAGCCTTAACAACTACCTGGGCCTGGCCAACCACCCGGAAGTGAGGGCTACGGATGCAAAGGCGGCGGCAGATTACGGTCTTGCCACGCCAATGGGCGCCCGTATGATGAGCGGTAATACCAATTACCACGAGCAGCTGGAAAAAGAGCTGAGCGAGTACATGGGTAAGGAAGATACGACACTCCTTAACTACGGCTACCAGGGTATCATGAGCGCCATCGATGCCATCTGTAACCGTCGCGACGTGATCGTGTACGATGCCGAGTGCCACGCTTCCATTATCGACGGCCTCCGCCTGCACCAGGGGCACCGCTATGTGTTCAAACATAACGATATCGAAGATCTCGAAAAGCAGCTCCGCCGTGCTACTGAGTACATCAAAACCTCCGGCGGCGGTATTCTCGTAGTTACCGAGGGCGTTTTCGGCATGGCCGGCGACCAGGGTAAACTGAAAGAAATCGTAGCATTAAAAAATAGTTTTGAGTTCCGGCTTTTGGTTGACGATGCCCATGGCTTCGGCTGTATGGGTAAAACCGGTGCGGGTACAGGTGAAGAACAGGGTGTACAGGACCAGATAGACCTGCTGTTCAATACCTTCGCGAAGAGCGGCGCTTCCATCGGTGCATTTATGAGTGGTGATAAAGCCATTATCAGTTACCTGAGGTACAACATGCGCTCCCAGATCTTCGCCAAATCCATTCCTTTACCGCTCGTGATCGGTCATATCAAGCGTGTACAGCTGATGCGCAAACATCCTGAAATGAAAGCTAAACTCTGGAGCAATGTTAATAAATTGCAACAGGGCCTGCGCGACAGAGGTTTCAGCATCGGCCGTACCAACTCCCCGGTTACACCGATCTACCTGCAGGGCGATATTCCGGAAGCTACGGCTATGTGCCTTGACCTCCGTGAGAATTACAATATCTTCTGCTCCATCGTGGTATACCCCGTTATCCCGAAAGGACAGATCATTTACCGCCTCATCCCTACCGCGGCACACTCCGACGAAGATATTGAGCTGACACTCAAAGCCTTCACGGAAACTAAAGCCAAGCTTGATGCAAAGGCTTACGCAGTAGCGGAAATTCCGGTGATATAATTCGCAATTTTTATGCAGAAAGCGCTCCCCGCAAGTGGAGCGCTTTTTTTATTTCCTGTATCCAGCCAGGTAACCTGTTAGAGATGACCTGTTAATAACTACCCTGAGTGCTTGAAAAGTGCTTGCTGAGTGCATGGTAAGTGCTTGTTGAGTGCTTGAAAAGTGCATGAAAAGTGCATGAAAAGTGCTTGGCACTACCTGGTAGTAAGCTTGTAATAAGGTAGTAATAAGGAAGTAATAAGAATGTATCAGGCTTGTATAAAGCTCGTTGTAAGCTTGTAACACCATGTTTTCATATTCATTGTTGGAGAGGCCGGGGCAATAAAAGGGGGCTGATGGTTAGTCAGCCCCATGCAAACAAATCGTTCTTTCACTAGGTGTAATACATGATCTTAAGAATCGATCGTTCAGTAGGACATGGTAATAAAAAGTTTAAGGCTATCATAGAACAGGGACGGCATGCGCCCTTTCTAACAATAATATGATAAGTCAGTTTATGCAAAGAGTTGGGAGCCTTGTGATTACCTCACATTTCCGTGTACTTTTATAACATTCACAAGCTTTCCAAAAATAGCATTCCTGCGTGTATGCAGCTATAACACAAAGGTTGTATTTCGTTAAGGAGCTGTTAAAACTGTCGTTCTCAGATAATTGACCCTCAAACGCTTGCCCACAAAGATTTTCCGGATATCGTAAATGTTTTTCCCGATTGCGTAAATGCCGCGGCGGGTGCCCGGGCTACCTTTGCGCAGCTTTTTCCTTAACAATATTTTGCATGAGATCAGTAATATTGGCAGCAGTCCTGACTGCCGGCGCAACAGGCGCCTTCGCGCAGCAGGGTGTTATCCAGGGCACCGTCCGCAATGAGCAGGGCCAGCCCGTTCCTTTCGTAAACATCAGCATTCCCTCCCTTAAAAAGGGTACCGTAGCCAATGGCTCCGGCACCTTTATACTGGCAGCTCCCCAGGGTGAGCATAAAATCCGTATTTCCGGCGTTGGTCAAAAAAGTTTGGAGCAATCTGCCCGCTTCTCTGCCGACACCACCATTACCGACATCACCCTCCAATCCAACGGTGACCTGAACGAAGTAGTGGTTTCCGCCAGCCGCCGTAATGAAACTATCGACGAAGTACCTTCCTCCATCACCATCGTAGGCCCCCGTGAACTGGAAGCCCAGAAAGGTATCAGTAACAATATCATGGACATCCTGGCGGTTACCGTTCCCGGTCTCGGTTTCAGTGGTAACCAAACCGGTAATACCGGCCAAACCCTCCGCGGCCGTAACCTCCTTGTGATGGTAGACGGCATCCCCCAATCCACCCCCCTGCGTGCAGGCGGACGCGATATGCGCACCATTGACCCTTCCGCCATCGAGCGTGTGGAAGTGATCAAAGGCGCTACGTCTATTTACGGCAACGGGTCAGACGGCGGGCTTATCAACTACATCACCAAAAAAGGCCAACAGGGCAAGCCCCTCAGCGGCAAAACCACCGTTGGCGCCACCACGCAGCTGAAAAGCGCACAGCATACCGCAGGTATTGAACTGGGACAGCTCCTTTCCGGTGCAGCAGGTAAGTTCGACTTCGTGGTTTCCGGCCATTATGAGCAAACAGGTGTTTATAAAGACGCCAAAGGCGAAGTACTCTCCCCCGAATACGGGCTGGGCGAAACACAGCTCTGGAACGGCTTCGCGAAAGTAGGCTACACCATTAACCCGCGCAACCGCGTGGAGCTGATGTACAACTTCTTCGGCAGCCAGCAGAAAAGTGATTATATCCTGAAAGCAGGTAAATACCTGGATTCTGCCGCTATCGGCGTTCCGGGTACACGTCCGGGCGCTGCGGAAGGCACTCCCTATAACCACAATGCCAGCGTACACTGGAGCAGCGAAGGCATCATCGGCGGTACCGACCTCGATGTGAACGTATATGCACAGCGCTTCCGCACCATCTACAGCTTCGTGGATTCATGGCGCGGCGGCGGGCAATCGCAGATCAACAGCAAAAAGAGCGGTTTGCGTATTAACCTGAGCAGCCCCATCAGAGCCGGTAAAAACGTGGACATGCAGGCAGTATACGGTCTTGATTTCATGAACGACATCACCAACCAGGACCTGGTAGACGGCCGCACCTGGGTACCTGAAATGGACATGCGTAACTACGCACCCTATGCCCAGCTGAAAACCACCTTCTTCCGCCACTGGGTACTGAAAGCCGGCGCACGTTTCGAGAACATCAACATCGATGTGCCTGACTTCACCACCATCATCAGCAAAAACAATTCAACCGGCGAATACAATGTAGGCGGCGTGGCTGTAAAAGGCGGCTCCCTCAATTACAACGCACTAGTATATAACGCCGGGCTCCGTTACAACGAATGGTCTTATTTCAAACCATTTGTGAGCTATTCCCAGAGCTTCTCCATTGCTGACCTGGGCCGTACCCTGCGCTCCGCAAAAGAGAACACCCTTTCGCTGCTGAAAACCAAAGCAGTGATCGCTCATAACTACGAAGCAGGCGCTACCAGCACCCTTGGCCCTGTAAACCTGGAAGCCAGCTACTACATCAGCAAATCGGCCCTCGGCTCCGCATATACGGAGATAGACGGCAGGTTTGAAATAGAAAGGAATCCGGAGAAAGTGTACGGCTTCGAATTTGCGGCTGATGCACGCATCCTGAAGAACCTCAGCGCCGGCGGCTCTTACTCCTACGTGGAAGGCAAGATCGACAAAGACGGTAATGGCAATTATAAAGACGATAAAGACACCTACATTGGCGGCGACCGCATCTCCCCCACCAAAGTAACTGCCTACGTTAAATACAATCCTATTGAGCGCTGGAGCCTGCGCCTGCAAATGCTGCAAGCCCTTTCCCGCGACCGCTTTAAACCCGGCGCCAACGGCAAATATTCATACGGACAAGGCCCTGTGAACAGCTTCGCCATCTTCAGCCTGTTCTCCAGCCTCGAGCTTGACCAGCACAGCGGTATATCCCTCGGGGTAGATAACCTGTTCAACAAAGATTACTATACCGTAACTTCGCAATGGAACGCCCGTAACGAGAACTATGTGAAGGGGAACGGCGTCCGCCTCAACCTACAGTATACTTACCAGTTTTAATGGCATTATCACAACAGATATTCCGGTGGCACCGGATAACAGGTTTAATAGCAGGGGGCTTCCTCCTGCTATTAAGCTTTACGGGCAGTTTGCTCGTGTTCAGTGACGAGATCGATCATGCGCTCAACAGTCATCATTTCACCGTAAAACCAGCGGGCGAACGGCTTTCCCTCAACGCTCTGTACAGTGCAGGCACAAAAGCCTTACCCGGTAACCCCTACCTCACCTTTCAGCGCATGCCCCTGACACCTGAAGAAAGCATGGTGATGCGGGCGGAATACAGTACCGAAAACAAAGTCTACGTTTATGTAAATCCCTACACCGCCGAGGTACTACATACGCGGGGCAATAAGAACTATTTCACCGGCATGCTTCTGTACCTGCATTTCACCCTGCTGAGCGGGCGGAACGGGTCCATCATCATCCTTTTTATGGCTACGCTCATGCTGGTAGCCATCGCCACAGGACTATACGTTTACCGTAAACACCTGTGGAAAGTGCTCACTTTCCGTGATAAGATCGAATGGAAAATACGCCGCCGCCGGTGGAGGAACCTTCATCGCATCGTAGGCGTCTGGTCTTTGGTTTTTAACCTGCTGATTGTGATCACCGGCATCCTCATACAATGGAAAGTAGTGGGTGCGCGTGTGGGTAAACAGGCACCATCTGTAGCCGTGGCACAGGTAATTGATTACGACAAACTCGCTGAGAAAGCGCACACGGAAATACCCGGCTTCACCCTCATGGGTATCAGGCCTCCGCGGGCGGAGAACGGGCCTGTATTGTTTCTTGGGAACGCGGGTGAGCCATTGATTTTCGGGGAATACGGCACCTCCGTTTCCCTGTCTCCCGACAGCGGGAAGGTGGTAAAGAAAGTTATTTTCAGCAAAGCGTCGGCTTCCGAAAAATGGAACGCCGCCGTAAAGCCCCTGCATTTCGGGAACTTCGGCGGCATTCCGCTTAAAGTGCTCTATAGTTTACTCGGATTAACACCAGGTGCGCTCGCCCTCTCGGGCATATTGATCTGGTACCGCCGTAAATGGCTGTCCAGACGAAAGAAGTTACAAACCGCCTAACACACGGTTCACCGCCTGCTCATCTTTCAGATTTACACCAGACTCCTTCAGCTTTTCACTCATGATGCCGGATGCGATCACGTACCGGAAATTATAGAAAGGCATCAGCGTGGTTTCCAGTCCGTCTGGTACCAGTTTACCGGTGGTATTGGCCGTCCAGTAGTAATGGATGGTGAGTGTACCCTGGCGGTATTCGTAAGCGAAGTTATGTACCACATCGGAAGGAGAAGCCGCCTGGAAAGAAAGGGGCAGCGGCATCCAGTTGTGCACGCCTTTCGGGATCATATATACCAGCACCAATCCGTTATCCACCACATCTTTCGTGATCTCCGGTATTTCTTTGGTAATGTATTTGCTGAAATGCAGCTTCACCTGGTTGTTGCCATAATCAAGTGCGTAATGGCCCGGGTATTTCCAGGTAGATGCCATTGTTGTGAACTTTGCCGCCATTACATTGGCGTTCCCGTCTTTTCCATCTTTACCCGCCGGGCCTGCAGGGCCTTCTTTCTTACAGGCGCCTAAAGTGACGATGGCAGATGTCAAAAGCAATACAATCGTATTTTTCATAACTATTCAAGGGTTTATGGGGTGATTTTCTGAACGCAAGCTAGGGAGGAGAAACGGCTGTGGCGGGAGGGAATTAACGGATGAGGGGATTGGGTTTATGGATCTATGGTACGGTTGATTACATGAAGAATTCAATCCTCTATACTTGATATATTAAAATGGTGCCCGGTGCGGGGATCCCGAAGTTCCTGTATGGCATTTAAAAAAAAGGGCCGGCCAAACGGCCAGCCCTTTCGGTCGCTGATGCGATAATATTACAGATGGCTTTCGATAGCCGTATCGTATTTCACTTTCCAGCTGGCGGTAGCGCCCCAGTTTTCTCCGTCAATGATCATGCTGTCGCCTTTTACAGTACCGAGCAGTTCGAAGCGTACGGATGTTGCGCTGGCATCTAAGAGGCCGTGGAGGATAGTCTCGAATTTCTCCTTATCTGCCGGGTTGATGGAAACCACTACACGAGACTGCGCTTCACCGAAGAGGTAAGCATCCTTACGGAAGTCTTTGTTGGTATGCACATCGAAACCGGATTTACCTGCCATGGCACTTTCCAGGAGGGTGATGAACAGGCCGCCTTCGCTCACGTCGTGCGCGGACTGGATAAGACCTGCAGCGTTGAGTTTGGTGATAGCAGCCTGAAGGCGGTGCTCTTCTTCCAGCTGGAAGTGGGGAGCAGGGCTGAGTTCAACACCTACCAGCTTGTGGAGGTATTCTGAGCTGCTGATATCATTATAGCTGCGGCCTATGAGGTAGATAAGGTCGCCATTGTTCTTGAAATCAAGGGTAATGCGCTGATCCATGCTGTCGAGCACACCCAGCATACCAATGGTAGGCGTGGGGTACACGGGGCCGTCGGGCGACTGGTTGTAGAAGCTCACGTTACCGCCGGTAACAGGGGTATTGAACTTGCGGCAGGCTTCGCCCATACCCTGGATGGCGTGTACAAACTGGTAGTACACTTCCGGATCGTAAGGGTTACCGAAGTTGAGGCAGTTGGTGATAGCAACGGGTTCGCCGCCGGAGCAAACGATGTTACGGGCTGCTTCTGCTACCGCGATCTGACCACCTTTGTGAGGATCTGCATATACATAGCGGGAGTTACAGTCTGTCGTAACCGCCAGTGCCTTTTTAGAGCCTTTTACTACTACGATAGATGCATCAGAAGGCGCATTGGTGGAGGCGTTTGCTGTGCCCACCATGCTGTCGTATTGCGTGTAAACCCAGCGTTTGGAAGCGATGTTGGGCAGTTGGGCGAGTTTCTCGGCAACTTTCTTAGCATCGGATACGTCAGGAACGTTCTGGATATCGAATTGTTTTACTTTCTCGAAGTACTTAGGTTCTACATAAGCACGGTGGTACTGGGGGGCGCCGCCACCGAGTACGAGGCTTTCTGCAGGCACTTCTGCTTCCAGTTCTCCATTCATATAGAAGCGGAGAATGGGTTCTTTGGTTACTTCACCGATCTGTACACAGTGGAGGTCCCATTTCTCGAAGATGTCGAGCACTTCTTTCTCGCGGCCTTTATGTACCACGATGAGCATGCGTTCCTGGCTTTCGGAAAGGAGCATTTCCCAGCCTTTCATGTTCTGCTGGCGGGTAGGCACCTTATCGAGGTGGATGATCATGCCGTGTTCGCCTTTGGCAGACATTTCTGCGGTAGAACAGGTGATGCCGGCCGCGCCCATGTCCTGCATGCCTACGAGTGCATTGGTTTTCACTAATTCGAGGCAGGCTTCGAGGAGTTTCTTTTCCTGGAAGGGGTCACCTACCTGTACAGCGGGGAGATCCTTGGCAGATTCTTCCGTGATATCGGCAGAAGCGAAGGAAGCACCGCCGATACCGTCCTTACCGGTAGCAGAGCCTACGATGAATACGGGGTTACCGGCACCGTGGGAGGTGGCGGAAATCATGGTACCTACTTTGAGCACGCCAACGCTCATAGCGTTAACGAGCGGGTTGGTACCGTAGCAGTCTTCGAAATATACTTCACCGCCAACAGTGGGTACGCCGAAGCAGTTGCCGTAATGGCCGATGCCGTGTACCACGCCTTTCAGGAGGTGCTGGTTCTTTTTATCATTAATATTACCGAAGCGGAGGGAGTTGAGCGCCGCGATGGGGCGTGCACCCATGGTAAAGATATCGCGGTGGATGCCACCTACGCCAGTGGCAGCGCCCTGGAAGGGTTCGAGGGCGGAGGGGTGGTTATGCGATTCTATCTTGAACACGCAGGCCCAGCCGTCACCAATATCCACGAGGCCGGCGTTTTCCTCACCAGCTTTCACCAGCAGCCTGCTTCCTTCCCGTGGCAGACTTTTCAGCCATACGATGGAATTCTTATAGCTGCAGTGCTCGCTCCACATTACAGAGTACATGCTCAGTTCGGTGAAGTTGGGGGTGCGGCCCAGGATGGATTTTATGCGTTCAAATTCGTCTGCTGTCAGTCCTAACTGTTCTGCGGTTTCAACTGTGGTCGTTTGCATGAATTGAGAAGGTTTATAAAAGAAGATGCAAAACTACATAGTTTTCTATCAATAGACAAGAAAGGCCTTTAATCGGCTATATACAGATTATTAATTTTTTAATATATCAGTTTTAAGGGTTCGGGTCTTCGAATATTTGGCCAAAAATTAAAAATAGGCTGTTTTTTCAGGCCAAATGCAATTTTTTGGTAACATTTTTACCTTTTGCTTGCATTTTAAACCAAACTGGCGTTTTTTTGTATAAAATTTTTCACATCATGCAATCGTTACGCTTTCAAGCGCTGGAAAATCTGACCGGCGTTGACTTCAAAGTAAAGCCAGAACTGAATGGCAAGATCACCGACGTGTTCGGCAGCAACGTGTTTACCGGCAAAGCAATGCGGGAGCACCTCAGCGACGAGGCTTATAAGAGCCTGATGAATTCCATCAAGGGCGGCAATAAGATCGAGCGTAAAATGGCCGAACAGATCGCTTCAGGCCTGAAATCCTGGGCAATGAAGAAAGGCGTAACCCACTATACGCACTGGTTCCAGCCTCTTACCGGTACTACCGCTGAAAAGCACGACTCCTTCTTTACTATTAAAAGCGACGGCTCCTCCATCGAAACTTTCGACGGCGATGCCCTCGTTCAACAGGAGCCTGATGCTTCCAGCTTCCCTAATGGTGGTATCCGTGCTACCTTCGAAGCCCGTGGTTACACTGCCTGGGATCCTTCTTCTCCCGCTTTCATCATCGAGCAGGGTACCGGTAAAACCCTTTGCATCCCCACCATCTTCGTAGCTTACACCGGCGAGTCCCTGGATTACAAAGCGCCCCTCCTGAAGGCCCTTTCCACCCTCGACAAGGCTGCAGTTGACGTGTGCAACTACTTCGATAAAAACGTTACCAAAGTTACCGCCACCCTCGGCTGGGAACAGGAATATTTCATGATCGACGAAGGTCTGGCTAACGCCCGTCCCGACCTGCTGCTCACCGGCCGCACTGTAGTAGGCCATGCGCCCGCTAAAGGCCAGCAGCTGGAAGATCACTACTTCGGCGCCATCCCCGAGCGTGTATACGCTTATATGCGCGATTTCGAAGAAGAATCCTACAAACTGGGTATCCCCCTGAGAACCCGTCACAATGAGGTGGCTCCCGCTCAGTTCGAGTGCGCTCCCATCTTCGAAGAAGTAAACATCGCAGTAGACCACAACTCCCTGCTGATGGACGTGATGAGCAAAGTGGCCAAACGCCATAAACTGAAAGTGCTCCTCCACGAGAAACCCTTCGCAGGCATCAACGGTTCAGGTAAACACAACAACTGGTCACTCGCTACCGATACCGGTGTGAACCTGCTGGCTCCCGGCAAAACGCCGAAAACCAACCTGATGTTCCTCACCTTCTTCGTGAACACCATCAAAGCCGTTCATGACTACGCTGACCTGCTCCGTGCTGCCATCGCTACTCCGAGCAACGACTTCCGTCTCGGTGCCAACGAAGCGCCCCCCGCAATCATCTCCGTATTCACCGGTAAATACCTCTACGAAGTTCTGCAGGAAGTTAAATCCCGCGTGAACAACAAATTCGATGAGCAGGACGAGGCTATCCTGAAACTGGACCTCCACCGTCATATTCCTGAGCTGATGCTCGACAATACCGACCGTAACCGTACTTCACCGTTCGCATTCACCGGTAACAAGTTCGAGTTCCGCGCTGTAGGCTCTTCCGCAAACTGCGCATCTGCCATGACCGTTCTGAACACCATTATGGCTAAAACCCTGGTGGACTTCAAGAAAGACGTGGACAGCCTGATCGAAAAAGGCGAGAAAAAAGAGATTGCCATCATGCAAACTCTCCGCAAAAACATCGTAGATTCCGAGAAGATTCTCTTCGAAGGTGACGGTTATAGCGAAGACTGGGCGAAAGAAGCGGAAAAACGTGGTCTTGCCAACGTAAAAACCACTCCGAAAGCACTCGACGCTTTCGTTACGCCTAAAGCGACCAAACTGTTTACTGAAATGGGCGTTTACAACGAGAAAGAACTGCACGCACGTCACGAGATCCTCCTCGAAGATTACGTGAAGAAAGTTCAGATCGAAGCCCGCGTGATCGGCGACCTGGCTACCAACCACATCCTGCCCGCAGCTGTGAAGTACCAGAACGACCTGCTCACCAACATTAAAGGATTAAAAGATGCCGGTTTCGGTGAAGACGCTTCAAAAGCGCAACGCCAGATCGCAACAAAGATATCTGAACACATCAATGTCATCAGCGAAAACGTTCAGGCAATGATCGAAGCGCGCAAAGTAGCCAACAAACTGGAAGACAGCCGTCAGAAAGCAATCGACTACTGCGAGAAGATCAAAGAACCGTTCTTCGACACCATCCGTTACCACTCCGACAAACTGGAGTTCCTGGTGGATGACAAGATTTGGGGACTTCCCAAATACAGAGAGCTGCTTTTCTTGCGATAAAAACCGTAAGATTGTTTTGGTGTATGATCACCCCCGGTATTCACCGGGGGTTCTTTTTTTATAGCAACTCCTCTAAACTATACTACGAATAATTCGTAGAATATTGTATATTGGGAAAAACATCCCTTCCAATGTTTAAAATCCTGCCACTCTTATTGTTATTAAGCAGCCCCCTTTTCGTGTTTTCCCAGCAATCTGAAAAACCCATGCATATCGAAAGCCGGAAAGCCCCCTCCCCTTTCGGGCCGCTGCAATTCCGTAATGATTCCATCACCATCAAAGGAGTTTACAAAAATTACCGGCACGCACCCGGCGATCTGTTTAAGGTAACGTTCATGGATTGGATCTCCAGCAAGGCCGTCCACCACACAGCGCCCATCGATCCTTCGGGCCGGTTTACCCTTACCATTCCATTATTGGCGGAAACAGATATGGCGATCGATGATAACCGCTTCAGAGAAAAAACCATCGCCATCCCCGGTGAAACTATTTACCTGGAAGCCGACCTTAAGGATTCGTCTTTCCATTATTCCGGCGCCAACGCCCGCCTGCATAATGAACTCTACCAGTTTTTCCGGGAGTACAACAAACGGAACGCTCCGCTATATACCTTCTCCGAATGGTTCAAACAGTTTGGTTCCGTTCCTGCCCTGCGCGATACAATGCGGAACGTACTACGCGATAACCTCCTATACCTCAGCGCCTGGCAGCAGCAACACAAGCCAGAACCCCGCACGGTACAGTATCTACAGGCTAACATGATCTATGAGACGGCCATGCCGCTAACGCAATATCTTTATCACATTGAAAAAGCGTCGTTCTCTCCCATTGAGGAAACAGCCCATTTTCATTACCTGGATTCTATCATCGCACTTAATGGCAACAGCGGTTATCTGTCTGAAAACTTTCTCATCGTTCACCGCGATTTCCGCAACTACAGCGGAGATAAAGCACGGGTCCTGAAGCTCAATAAAGATTCCCTTTACCAGACGAGGATACGCCACCCGCGTGAGAAAGAGGTTACGGAAATATGGTATTTCGCCCGGCATTTAAAAGAGGGCAGTATTTTGCGGGACGAACAGCTTGCCACACTCCGCGCGAATGTGCAGGACACCGTTCTGCTCAATAACCTGATCCGCCGTAATGATGCGTTGAAAGCACTGCTATCCGACGATCAGATGTTGAAAAGCACCCGCTTCTACGCGCAATTCCCTGATCTGAAAACGCCGGAAGAGATTTTTGCCCACATCACCGCCCCCTACCGTGGCAAAGTAATTTACCTCGACCTCTGGGGCACCTGGTGCAGTCCATGCCTTGAAATGATGCAGTATATGCCCGGCATTAAAAAGCAATACACGGATAAAGACGTTGTTTTCCTTTACCTCGCCATTAAATCTCCAGAGGCAGTATGGCAGAAAACGATCCGGGAATACAAAATGACCGGCCCCGCCGTAGTGCATTACCGCCTTCCCGATGATCTTCAGGATGCTTTCGAAAATAAATACCGCACGGCTTCGTATCCCAGTTACTTCCTGATCGATAAGACAGGTAAACTGATTTCCTCCAACGCTCCCTGGCCCCGCGATGCTGCCGCACTCCATGCAGCCATTAACAAACTTTTATGACCCCTCCGTTAAACTTCGGATTCCCATGGCCGTCTATTTAAAAAACACAATCGCCATGATGAAACAATTTGTATGGATGGCTCTGCTGACCGGAAGCGTTTCCCTGGCTTATGCCCAGGACAAACCGGCCGCTAAGCCCGACCTGAAACTGACTGAACAGCAGACCACGAAAATCCGTGAGATTAATAAAACATATATCGACGGACTGAAAGAACTCCGTAAAGATGAAAATCTCACGAAAGAAACGCGTAAAGCCCAATCAGATGCTCTTCAATCTGCCCGCAAAGACCAGATGAAAAGCGTTCTGGATAAGGACCAGTTCACTAAATGGGAAGAAAATCAAAAGCAACTGGCCGACCGTAAAGACCGTCACCATGGCAAACGTGGTAAAGACGGGAAACTGGCACGGGACAGGAAACATGAAGGCTACAAAAGGCACGACCGCAGCGAAGCTGCTGTAAAAGCACTGGGCCTTTCTGAAAAGCAGGGCGCAGACCTGAAAGCCATCAACAAAGAATACATGACCAAAGCGATGGAATTGAAAGACGCAGACAAATCCGAACGCAGGGATAAAATGAAATCTCTTCACAACGAACGCCTTGAGAAAGTAAAACTCGCACTGGGAGAAGAGAAATTCTCCAAATACAACGAATGGCGCCATCAGGAAAGATTACAACACAAATCCGGTGAGCGTAAGAAAAGAATGATGAGGGAAAAAGCCGCCACTCCTGCAGTGCAACGCTAACTTCCTGATGCAAACCGTATCAATTTTTCATCGACATACAATCCAACTAAGGTTTTTTAAGGTTTAATGCAATGGGCCGTCCGCAGGGATGGCCCGTTGTCGTTTTATAGCGCTACAGTTTAAACCGTACATTTGGGTAACATCCAATTTCCTTGTCATGCAAACGAAAGTTATACCCGTGCTCCGCATTTTCGATGTAGCCAAAGCGCAGGAATTCTACATCGGCTGGCTGGGTTTCCAAATCGACTGGGAGCACCGCTTCGATGAAAATGCCCCGCTCTACATGCAGGTTTCCCGCGAAGGGGTAACACTGCACCTCTCGGAGCACCATGGCGACAGTACTCCCGGCGCCAAGGTTTTTATTGAAACCGAAGGCGTGCGGGAACTGCACAGGATACTCACGGAAAAACAATACAAATACAACCGTCCGGGTTTGGAGGAGGCTTTTTACGGCGCGTGGGAACTAACGCTTCATGATCCCTTTGGTAACCGGTTGCTCTATGTGGAAAGGTTTCCCTGAAAACCCGGTATTGCAAGTATGCTGACTCTTCGTACAAATAGCTTCCGGACCCACTTTAGAGCGGCCTGTTTTGTTACTTGCGCCGATAGTAGGGCCACACTTCTTTACGACGTACCCAACGGATGTAAATAAAAAGAAAGATCAGCCAGGGCCACATTAGGCCAACATTTACGAAAAGGGAGCCAACGCTGAAAAAGAAAGAGAATTCCAATGGTATAGGTGTTGAAAAGGTAAAAGAAAGGCCGCTCTTTACGGAGCGGCCTTTTGCTATAGTTTGATAATAGCTTATTGCAGTTTGAAGCCTTCTGTGAACTTGGTGGTGAAGTTGCCTTTACGGAAGTTCTCGTCCTGCATGAGCTGCTGGTGGAAAGGAATGGTGGTTTTCACCCCTTCGATCACGAACTCAGACAGGGCACGTTCCATGGTGTTGATAGCTTCTTCGCGTGTTTGCGCGATGGCGATCACTTTTGCAACCATAGAATCGTAGTAGGGAGGGATCACATAACCGGCGTAGATATGAGAGTCTACACGCACACCGTGGCCACCAGGCGTGTGGAGGACTGTGATCTTACCCGGTGAAGGGCGGAAATCGTTATGCGGATCTTCCGCGTTGATGCGGCACTCAATAGCATGCATCTGTGGTAAATAGTTTTTCCCGGAAATGGGGATACCGGCAGCGATCTTGATTTGTTCCTTAATGAGGTCGAAATTGATCACTTCCTCGGTAACACCGTGCTCCACCTGGATACGGGTGTTCATTTCCATGAAATAGAAATTGCGGTGCTTGTCTACCAGGAACTCAATGGTACCCACGCTTTCGTAGTTGATAGCAGAAGCAGCCTTGATAGCGGCTTCACCCATCTTTTCGCGAAGCTCGGGCGTCATGAAGGGCGAGGGAGATTCTTCCACCAGCTTTTGGTGACGGCGCTGGATGGAGCAGTCGCGTTCGCTGAGGTGGCATACTTTACCGTATTGGTCACCTGCGATCTGAATTTCTATATGGCGAGGCTCTTCCACGAATTTCTCCATGTAGATGCCATCGTTATTAAAAGCAGCGCGGGCTTCGTTTTTAGCCATGTCATAGGCGTTTTCGAGCTCGCTTTCGTCCCATACCACGCGCATACCTTTACCACCACCACCGGCGGTTGCTTTAAGGATGATGGGGAGGCCCATTTCCTTTGCCAGCTTGTGGGCTTCTTCCACGCTTTCGAGAAGGCCTTCAGAACCGGGAATAACCGGTACACCGGCTGCGATCATGGTTTCCTTGGCGGTCATCTTATCCCCCATCCTGCGGATCATTTCCGGGGTGGGTCCGATAAATTTGATGCCATGTTCACCACAGATCTCAGCAAAGCGGGCATTTTCAGCCAGGAATCCGTATCCGGGGTGAATAGCGTCCGCGTTGGTGATCTCAGCGGCAGCCATCAGGTGAGGGATATTCAGGTAAGAATCGCTACTCTGCGGCTTCCCGATGCACACGGCTTCGTCAGCGAAACGGACATGCAGGCTGTCTTTATCCGCCGTTGAATAAACTGCCACTGTCCTGATCCCCATTTCCTTGCAGGTGCGGATGATGCGCAGGGCAATCTCGCCACGGTTGGCGATCAATATCTTTTTGAACATGTTTAGCAAATAGTGTTATAAAAAACAGCAAAAGGAAAAGGTTGCAAGCAACCTTACAACCTTCAACCGTTATAGAATGTCTTACGGTTCTACAAGGAACAGCGGCTGGTCGTATTCTACGGGTGAAGCATCGTCCACCAGTACTTTTACGATTTTTCCGCTTACTTCGCTTTCGATTTCATTGAACAGTTTCATGGCCTCGATAATGCAAACTACTTTACCTGGTGTCACGTCATCACCAACATTGATGAAGTTCGGTTTGCCGGGTCCTGCGCTGCGGTAGAAAGTACCGATCATGGGAGATTTGATGGTGATCAGGTTGCTGGCGGCTGCGGGAGCACCAGCGGGGGCAGCAGGTGCAGCCGTGGCAGGCGCAGCTTGTGCTACGGGCTGAGGGGCTGCTATTGCCGGCTGAACGGTGGTTACGGCCGGAACTGTTACGATCTGCTGTACTTCGTTGTCTTTCTGCTTTATAGTAATCTTAAACTGGTCCTGCTCAATGCTCAGTTCGCTGATGTTTGATTTGTTGATCATTTTAATCAGCTCCTGAATCTGTTTAAAGTCCATGTAGACAGTTTTTGGTTTAAATAATGTGCTGGTTCGCGAATTGATGGATATGAGAATAGTATATGGCTCTTATTTTACACGCTCGATGTATTCGCCGGTTTTGGTGTTTACCCGGATCATCTCGCCTTCATTCACGAACAGGGGTACCATGATGGTGGCACCACCTTCCACGGTGGCAGGTTTAAGAGTGCGGGTAGCAGTGTCTCCCTTCATGCCGGGCTCGGAATAGGTTACTTTCAGCACGATTTTATCGGGAAGCTCCACTCCCATGGGAAGTTCGGTTTCGGTATTAATTGCGATAGAAACCTCGTCGCCGTCTTTCAGGAACTGGGGTGCGTCGATCAATTGCTCGCCTACCACAATCTGTTCAAAGGTCTCTTTATCCATAAAATTGTACCCGCTTTCATCCTTATACAGGAACTGGTACGCTTTTTTCTCTACACGGACAGGGTAAATGGTATCACCGGAGTTCCAGGTATGCTCGATGGAACGGCTGTTGTCTACTCCCTTCAATTTGGCCCATACCTTGGCTGCTGCACGGGCGGTTTTGTTCTGACCAAACTCTACAACAGAATACAAGCTGTTATCCAGCTTAATGATTAATCCTGTTCTGATATCTGCGGTGGTAGCCATAAAAGGTCTATGATTTAAAGTTAAAAATTTACATTAAGGATTGCAAAAGTAAAAATTTTAGAATATGAACAAACAAATCTTGCCGGATTTCCCACAAAAGCGGTATAGATTTGATGTCGAACCGCTTGCGCGGCTTATTACTTTAACAATAAAATAAATATAATGATGCGTACATGGTTATTCGTGATTTTATGCCTCCCGACGATGTTAAAAGCCCAATCCGGGCATAATCATGCTCATGAAAAACAGTCTGCAGGTCATTTACCTCCCTTTAAACAGTACACCTTCATCTCTCCCCTCCCCCTCACGGCCTATACCGGTCAGGTATTTACGAAAAACGACCTGCCCAGGGGCAAGCCTACCATGGTATTCCTCTTCAGTGTGGAATGTGACCATTGCGCTCATATGACGGAAGACATCCTCAAAAATATCGACAAATTTAAAAAAGCCAATATCCTTATGATTACGCCTTTCAAGCTGGACAGGATGAAGGCCTGGTACGACCAATATAAGATCGCTAATTACCCGAACATCATCATGGCCGCTGAACCTACCCGGCAGATCGTAGCCTACTACGACCTGACAAATTTCCCCGGTATTTACCTGTATAACAGGAAAGGCCAGCTGGAAGCGGATTACGAAGGTACGGTTAAACTGGACACCGTGTTAAAGCATTTGTAAATTTTCCCCCGGGGCCTCCCAAAGGGGAAAATTTAGCAGTTAACACCGAAATTACGGTTCCGATATCCTATTTTTGTTACCCAAATAATTCTTCACCTTTTTAAAATATTCAGATACGATGAAAGTTACTGTTGTAGGAGCTGGAAATGTGGGCGCAACATGCGCTAACGTGCTGGCCCACAGAGATTTTCTGCAGGAAGTAGTTTTGCTTGACATCAAGGAAGGCACTGCGGAAGGAAAGGCACTCGACACCTGGCAGCAAGCCCCGATTGATTACTACAGCACGAAAGTGACCGGTGTTACAAACGACTATGCTAAAACTGCCAACAGCGACGTAGTGGTGATCACCTCCGGCCTCCCCCGTAAACCCGGTATGAGCCGCGACGATTTGATCTCTACCAATGCCAATATCGTTAAATCTGTTACCGAGAATATCACCAAACATTCTCCCAACGCTATCATCATAGTGGTATCCAACCCGCTGGATGTAATGACCTACTGCGCTTTCCTCACTGCGAAGAAAGACAGCTCCAAGGTGTTCGGCATGGCCGGTATCCTCGATACCGCCCGTTACCGCGCTTTCCTGGCAGACGAAATAGGATGCTCTCCGAAAGACATTCAGGCCATCCTCATGGGCGGCCACGGTGATACCATGGTACCCCTCCCCCGCTACACCACCGTTGCCGGTATCCCCGTTACGGAACTGGTAGCTGCTGACAAGCTCGAAGCAATCATCCAGCGCACCAAAGTTGGCGGCGGCGAGATCGTGAACCTCCTCGGCACCTCCGCCTGGTATGCTCCCGGCGCTGCCGCAGCACAGATGGTAGAAGCGATCGTGAAAAACGAAAAACGCATCTTCCCCGTTTGCGCCTGGCTCACCGGCGAATATGGCCTGAAAGACATCTACCTCGGCGTACCCGTTGTACTCGGCACAAACGGTATCGAGAAAATCATCGAACTCGACCTGAACGAGAGCGAACAAGCCCTCCTCAACACTTCCGCCAAACATGTGAAGGAAGTAATGGACGTGCTCGACAATATGAAAGCTCCCGCCTGATAAAGGCTTATAATTTTACGGAAAGCACCTGGCAGCAGGTGCTTTCCTTTTTCCATACCCCCGCCGCCCGTTTCATATCATTGATTATCGTACCTTTGGCACGGGCTATATCAACTAAAATCACCACCGGTCCCAAAAACCATATCATGAGCAAGCTACTGTTTGCCATACTGTTATGCTCTTCGTTGGCCTCGATTGCACAAACTCCGGTCTGGAAAGCAGCCCGCGATCGGTCGTCCGTGTCATTCTCCGTCACACACCTCGTCATTTCCAAAGTGGAAGGCAGTTTCCGGGAATTTGATGGCGAAATTTCCACCCCCAAGCCCGATTTCACCGATGCCAGTATCCGCTTCCAGGTAGACGCATTCAGTATCCATACAGGAGACGATAAGCGGGACAGCCACCTCAAATCCGGCGATTTCCTCGCTGCTGAACAATATCCGAAAATAACTTTCCAAAGCACCTCCTTCCGCCGTATCACCGAAGGAAGGTATCTGCTCGAAGGCGATCTCACCATCCGCGATGTGACCCGCCGCCTCAAATTCAACGTCACCTATGGGGGCATTGCCACAGAAGGCAAAAAACAAACCGCGACCTTTAAAGCCACTACCTACATCAACCGGTTCGATTACAACCTCCAATGGGACAAACTCACCGAAGCCGGCGGTATGGTGGTCGATAAAATGGTCAGTATCATGATAAAACTAGAGTTCGTTAAACAGTAACCGGCCGCCAGGAACCCGTGAACTTTTCCTGATTGCTGCCAATCCGTTAAATTGCAAGATATTATCGCCGCATATGTCCAATATTGAAAAATTGATCTCCATCCGAAATTTCACCAGTGAGCACCATAAGGGTCTTGTCAGCCTCATTTTCGTTGGCAACTGGATAATTGGCAAACACCAGAACTTTTTCAGGGAATACGATATCACCATGCAGCAGTTCAACATCCTGCGCATACTCCGGGGTCAGCACCCCAAATCCGCCAGCATTAACACCCTGAAGGAAAGAATGCTCGATAAAATGAGCGATGTGTCGCGGCTCGTGGAAAGACTCCGCAAAGCAGATCTGGTTGAAAGGAAAAGCTGCGAAGCAGACCGCCGCGCTGTAGATGTGAAAATAACCGCGAAAGGCCTCCAGCTGCTGAAGGAAATTGACGAAAAACTTTCAGTTTTGGAAGATACCCTGAAGAACTCGCTGAACGAAAAGGAAGTGGCACAGCTAAATAAACTGCTGGATAAGATCCTCAGTTCATACGATTGATCAATACCGGCCCGTTACTCCTCCACATAATCCAGATCTTTCCCAAACGTTTCCTCCATGGAATACGCAAATCCAAATGCCAGCAGGATGCTGATAATCCCGGTGGCCAGCCCGCTTTGGAGATAGCTGAGTCCGGCAGACTGTAATCCCCCGAAAACGAGAGAAATAACCGGCAGCATGCCACGGGCGTAATTGGGAACTGTTGTTGCCGCCGTTGCCCGAAGGTTGGTCCCGAACTGCTCCGCCGCTACAGTAACGAATATCGCCCAGAAGCCTACGCTGAAGCCCATAATCCCGCATACGGTATAGAACAGCCCCACACTGGCGCCATACATATTGAAATACAGTATAACACTAATAAGAACAAGGGTATAAAAGATGTACAGTACCTTTTTCCGGCTACGCATCAGTTGGCTGAGATAACCGCTCGCCAGGTCGCCAAAAGTGAGCGCCGCGTAGCATATCATGATGGCTTTTCCGGGATTAATGGGCCCTTGCACTCCCATCCGCTCCGCAAATGCATTCGAAAAAGTCATGAGAATACCCACCACGTACCAGGTAGGCAGGCCGATCATTATACATTTCAGGTACCTGAAAAAGCGTTCCTTATTTGTAAAAAACTTGAAGTAGTTACCCCGGCTAACACCAGTTTGCCTGATCTGGTTGAACATCCCGGATTCCACCACGCTAATTCGGAGGATCAATAATGCAAGTCCCAGTCCGCCACCAATGTAATAACAAATGCGCCAGTTGTCTCCGAAGTATTCCGATACAAAATAGGCTGCTACAGCTCCGGAGATCCCCACACTGGCCACGATCATCGTTCCAAGTCCGCGTTTTTCTTTCGGCAGTACTTCTGCAACCAGCGTTATCCCTGCCCCCAGCTCTCCTGCCAGGCCCAGGCCTGCCACAAAGCGCCATACCATATACCAGAAAATGGCATTCTCCCCTCCTATCATTCCATTAGCCACATTGGCGACAGAATACAAAAGTATGGACCCGAATAATACGGACAGCCTGCCCTTTTTATCTCCCAACACTCCCCAGATAATTCCGCCAATTAGCATCCCGATCATCTGGATATTGATGAGCCACATGCCCACGGAATCTATTTCCGCTGCAGAAACACCCAGTGATGTTAAACTTTTGATCCGGATAATACCGAACAATAACAGATCGTAAATATCGACGAAGTAACCGAGAGAGGCCACAATCACTGCGGCATTAAGCAACCTGACGGGCTTGTTGGCGGAATTCATAACGGACTGATTTTTGGTTGATACGGGCTTTCTGTAAAAAGAAAGAGACGCAAATTTATTGCGTCTCTTCAAATATCAAAATTTATTAAGGTTTTATCTGCTCTTTCTCTTTTTCATCTTCCTTTGGCGCCTCTATCGGATTGCCAAACTCATCGAAGTGCGAGTGGATGACCGATTTACCGAAGACCAGCTTGTAGAGCACCGGGGCCGTGGTAAGTACTACGATGATGATGATGATCCACTCCAGGTGATCAGTAAGCGTGGGGATGGCTTTACCGAGGAAGTGGCCGGCCAGCATCAGGGAAAATACCCAGGTGAAGGAACCGATAATGTTATAAAACATGAATTTCTTGCGTTCCATCCCAACAATCCCGGCGATGATGGGTGCAAAAGTGCGGACAACAGGGAGGAAACGGGCCACGAAAATGGCACCACCGCCATATTTGTCATATACTTCTTTTGCCTGCCAGAGGTGTTTCTTTTTAAACAGCCAGGTATCTTTTCTTTTGAAAAGGATCGGACCCGATTTTCTTCCAAACCAGTATCCTACGATATTACCCAATACACCCATAATGGCGATGAGGGTCATTGCCACTACCAGGGGCATATTGAAAAAGCTTTCTGCTAAACGTTCTCCGTAAATACCTGCCACAAAAAGCAGTGAATCTCCGGGCAGGAAAAAACCCACGAACAAGCCCGTTTCAGCGAAAATGATCGCCAAAATCAGGTAATAACCTCCGTTCTCAATGATCCACTCGGGGTTGATTAAATGCTTGAAAAATTCAATGATCTGGTCCATGCTGATGTTTATACTCAATAATTTGAGCGGCTAAAAATAAACTTTTATATGTCAAGAGGAAGTTAATATTTCCTGTAATGTCCTTTAGGCCTTGGTTTCAGGGGGAAGATTCTTGAAGTCGACTTCTCCTTCCCATTTCCCGATCACGGCTGTCGCCAAACAATTGCCTATTACGTTTACCGAGGTGCGGGCCATGTCCATCAACTCATCAATACCGAGAATGAGGAACACAGGCCATACCGGCAAATGGAAAGAGGCTACCGTACCAAGAATGATTACCAGGGTGGCACGCGGTACACCGGCTACGCCTTTACTCGTAAGCATCAGCGTGAAAACCATGAGGATCTGCTGCCCGAACGTAAGCGGGGTACCCGCTGCCTGGGCAACAAATACAGAGGCCAGGGCAAGATAGAGGGTAGACCCGTCGAGGTTGAAGCTGTAACCCGTGGGCATCACGAAAGCGATGATTTTACGGGGCACGCCCATCCGTTCCATGGCTTCCATGGCTTTGGGCAGTGCAGATTCGGAACTGGTAGTGGCAAATGCGATCGATACCGGCTCGGAGATCTCACGGATGAACCGCTTGATGGGTAAGCCGATGATCAGGGCTACCGGTACAAACACCACCAGTACAAACACCAATAGTGCTACATATAACGTAATCAGGAGTTTAAACAGGTTCCCCAATACATCCAATCCGCCGTGGCCCACCGTATAAGCAATGGCAGCCCCTACACCCACCGGCGCAAAATACATGACGATGTTGGTGAATTTGAACATGGTTTCAGACAGGCTTCCGCAGAAGTCAAGCATAGGCTGGCGCTGTTTTTCCTTCACCATCAACAGGGCGATTCCGAAGATCACACTGAACACAACAATAGGGAGGATCTCCCCGTGATAGATGGATTTGGCTATATTCTCAGGGAATACATGCAGTATAACATCCTGCCAGTTCTGTGGTTTCGTGGTTGGGAGTACTTCGTGCCCGGCTGGCGGTTGTGGAACGCCTACCCCCGCCTGAGAGATGTTAATCGCTGCAAGACCGATAAACAATGCAATGGTTGTAACTATTTCGAAATAAACCAGTGATTTCCAACCCATCCGGCCCACCTGCTTAATATCGGAGTGCCCGGCAATACCCACCACAAGCGTTGCGAAAAGCAATGGTGCAATGATCGTTTTGATCATCTGGAGGAAGACTTTACTAAGCACCTGGAAGTTCATACCGATAGAGGGCCAGTCATATCCCAGCTCCCCGCCGATCACCATACTCACAAGGATCCAGGTGGTGAGGGACCTTTTGGTGATGGCAAACCAAACAACTGCCGCCACCGCGATCCAGCGGCTTATCAGGAGGAAGTTCGGGGGAAATACCCCTTTATGGACAGGCTCGGGGTCCGTCGTGAACAGGGCTACACTCCCAAAATTGATATCAATTACATGCAAAACAGCGACGATCGACAGAACGATAAGGGCGGTGATGCTTGCCTTCCTTTTATTCATCATGAAATAGAGGTGATTTAGGTTTAGACCTGACAAAAATTGCCCAAAAATAAGGTTCTCAGGCGAAATTCCCGCAGATAGGGCATACCGCTCGTATATAAAATAAAATGTGGGTTTTTCCCTGAACGCATTATATTTGGCGATCTGAAAACAAATCTAACCGCTAGTTTCCTAGTATCAACCATCAACTTCTATTCAATTTTATGAGTAACCTTTTTGCCAAGAAACCGATGTCAGTACTGCTCGGAGAAGCAGCAGACTCAGAGAAGGGTCTGAAACGGACGCTCGGTTCAGGGGCGCTTGTTGCGCTGGGTATCGGCGCCATCATCGGCGCCGGACTTTTTTCGCTTACAGGCATCGCCGCAGCTGAAAACGCAGGTCCCGCAGTAACTATTTCCTTCATTCTGGCCGCAGTAGGCTGCGGATTTGCCGGTCTTTGTTATGCAGAGTTCGCTTCCATGATCCCTGTTGCCGGCAGCGCCTACACCTACTCCTACGCCACAATGGGCGAATTCATCGCCTGGATTATTGGTTGGGACCTGGTGCTGGAATACGCCCTAGGTGCAGCCACCGTGGCCGTAAGCTGGTCCAAGTATCTGCTCGAACTCCTGCATAAATTCGGTATTCATATCCCCCACCAGCTGGCCGCATCCCCCTGGGAAACGGTAAATCTGAGCGACGGGACTGTAATCAGCGGAGGAATTTTCAACCTCCCCGCCGTAATCATCGTTTGTCTGCTTTCGCTGCTGCTGATAAAAGGCACCCGCGAATCTGCCGGTATGAACAACTTCCTGGTGATACTCAAAGTAACCGTGGTAATTGTTTTCATCGTACTCGGCTGGAGCCATATTGACCCTGCCAATTATGATCCTTATATCCCCGCTAACACCGGTAAATACGAGAACTTCGGCTGGACGGGCATAGCTACCGGGGCCGCAGTGGTATTCTTTGCATTTATTGGATTTGATGCTGTATCCACCGCTGCCCAGGAAGCCAAAAATCCCCAGAAAGGCATGCCCATCGGCATCCTGGGATCACTGGTGATATGTACCATTCTATATGTGCTTTTCGCCCACGTAATGACGGGCCTGCTCAACTATAAACAATTCGCAGGCGATGCCAAGCCCGCAGCAACCGCCTTCGCTCAAACCGGGTACGATTTCCTGCAAACAGGTCTTATTATCGCCATCCTCGCCGGTTACACTTCCGTAATCCTGGTGATGATGCTGGGCCAGTCCCGCGTGTTCTACTCCATGAGCCGCGATGGCCTGCTGCCTAAATTCTTCAGCGAAGTACATCCCAAATTCCGCACCCCCTGGAAAACGAACATTTTCTTCATGGTGTTCGTAAGCCTGTTCTCCGGACTGGTTCCGGTGAGCGACCTTGGGCACATGGTTAGTATTGGTACCCTTTTCGCCTTCTCGCTGGTATGTATCGGCGTGCTCATCATGCGGAAAAAAATGCCGGAACTCCCCCGTGCATTTAAAACACCACTGGTACCATTCGTTCCCATCATGGGCGTGATTGTATGTACTTACCTCATGTATTCCCTGCCCCCCGAAAGCTGGGGCCGCCTCGCTATCTGGCTGGGTCTCGGTTTACTGATCTATTTTACTTACAGCCGTCACAACAGCAAATTGGGCAACAATAAACCGTAAAAACATAAGTATCTATATTAAATCCCGCCGCCCCCGGCGGGATTTTTATTTCCGGCAGAACCCGGATATGCCCGGAATTTAATATTTTTGCACCCACCTTATCGCCGGCCTGCCGGACCGTAAAGTCAAATTCTTTCAAACACTATGGGACGTATATTTGAAGTAAGAAAACATACCATGTTTGCCCGTTGGGACCGCATGGCCAAACAATTTACCCGAATCGGTAAAGAAATAGCCATGGCCGTGAAGCAGGGCGGCATGGACCCCGATAACAACCCCGCACTCCGCCGATGCATTCTTAACGCCAAAGGCGTAAACATGCCGAAAGACCGGGTAGATGCAGCTATCAAGCGTGCGTTGGGTAAAGACAAGACTGATTATGAAGAAGTTGTATACGAAGGATATGCGCCACATGGCGTAGCTGTAATGGTTGACACTGCTACAGACAACACCACCCGTACCGTAGCCAACGTACGTATGCACTTCAACAAATGCGGCGGCAGCCTTGGTAACAGTGGCTCCGTAGCATTCATGTTTAACAGACTGGGCGAGTTCAAGATCAAAAACGGTGGCCAGAACTTAGAAGAGCTGGAACTGGAACTGATTGATTTCGGTCTGGAAGAAATCGGAGAAGACAGCGAAGGCAATATCATTGTTCGCGCCACATTCACCGAATTCGGCAATATGGCCAAAGCGCTGGAGGAAAAAGGTCTCGAAGTAATCGCTTCCGAGTTGAAACGCATCCCCGCCAATACCGTGGAGCTGACCGAAGAACAGGCGAAAGAAGTACTGGAACTGGTAGACCGTCTGGAACAGGATGACGACGTTCAGCAGGTATTTCACAACCTGAAATAATCGCTTTATCATATAATCAGAAAGGCCCGCCAATTGGCGGGCCTTTCTGATTATATGATAACTTAACTACCCGCCAATCACGTTCTGCGGCTCCCCATTGAGGAAAGCTTTTACATTTTCCACCACTTTATTCAGCAACCTGCCGCGCGCTTCACGGGAAGCCCAGGCAATATGAGGGGTTATATAACAGTTTCTTGCAGTAAGAAGGGGATTATCTGCCTGCGGAGGCTCCATAGATAATACATCCAATCCCGCACCGGCAATGACACCTTTGTTTAATGCATCCGCCAGGTCTGTTTCCTGAATGAGAGGACCCCGGCTGGTGTTTATAATATAAGCGTTCGGGCGCATTGTAGCCAAAAGCGCCTCATTCACGAACGCCTTATTTGCCTCGTTTAACGGGCAATGTAACGACACGATATCTGCTTCTCGAAAACAAGTGGCCTGATCAATAAATGTAACCCCTTCCATTCTGTCGCGTTCTGGATGTTTATGACTCACCATAACACGCATACCAAATGCCAATGCTATACGGGCTACTGCCTGCCCTATTTGCCCGAAGCCGATAATGGCGAGTGTTTTTCCTTCAAGCTCTGTAAGTGGAATCTTCCAATAGCTAAAATCCGGATTGTTTACCCAATCACCTTTGCGTACACTTTCTGCATGAAGCCCCACTGCCTGGCAGAGTTCCAGGATAAGTGCAAAAGTGAGTTGGGCTACGGATGCAGTACTGTAGGCCGGAACATTAGTGACAACAATCCCTCTCTCCCGCGCAGCAGCAACGTCAACTACATTGTATCCGGTTGCCATAACCCCTATGTATTGAAGATCCGGCAACTGTTGGATCACAGCTGCGGGAATAAGAGCTTTATTAGTGAGAAGAATATTGGCACCGTGTGCTCGTTCCAGCACATTAACCGGCAATGTTCTATCGTGAACGGTTAAGTCTCCCAGAGTTTTCAATGCCTCCCAGGATAAGTCCCCCGGCTGCAATGCATATCCATCCAAAACAACCATCTTCATATAATCAGCGTTTGTGAAGGAATAAAAATAAACAATTCCTCCATCAAGCCGGCAAACCTGTGAGTAATTTAAACCTCACAATTCCTTTTCAGCATTTTAAGGCATTTCGCAGTGAACTAACTGAGCCGCTTCCCGCGGAGTTAACCGTGTAAAAGCTAAGGGACCGGTCAATCCGCCTGTCTGGCGAATCATCCGATCCCTTTGAGCATAAACATCAACATGGAATGAATACCAATTCACTCCTGAGAGGTCTGTATACAAATCTGCTAATCAAGCAACATCAATGGACAAAACATTCTGAATGAGACTAAATTCCAAATGCGTATCGGACGCACCGGTAATAAGCTGGTTAACAAACATGGAGCTACCTGTTTACATTTAGGTATATATGTGATTTACTCCAAAAATTGAATCTGATATCCACTGTTTCTCTAACACGGCGTAATGGCTGAACAGTATAATTCAACGTTGTATTTTAGCTAAACAAAATCTTTCCCGTTTCCTTTTCAGGATGAAAGTGTGACTGCTTTCGGGATTGAATCAAAGGATATGAAATGCGTTGATGGACGTTGATAGAGCCTTAAAATCACTCATCGCAACAACGTCACTTTATGAAATACATTATTGAGTTTATCGATCACGAAATTGCCGTAAATCGACCGGTAAGTACCGTAGCAAAGCTTGCCGCCCAATTCCATATTGTGCTCCTTGCCCAACGGGTGCAAACCCTCTATGAGTCCTATAAAACGCATTCTTTGCAATTGACCGCCGCAACGGCATTTGATCTCAGTTAGCCGTTTGTGTGAATGAACAATGGTGCTGCATCTGATACATCTAGCTTCCATAAGTCAGTTACATTTAATATTAAATTTTGGTTGTTCCCCCTCAAGTTCAAATTGATCGCATATCAAGAAATGGTCAACAAACACATATATGTGCTTTTGTCTAAAGAGGAGAAAAACGATGCAGAGGGTTAAAAAAAAGAAGAAAACCTGGTCTTGTTTTTTCCGGTAGGTTGCCCCGGCAATCAATGGGAAATGGTTAAAAGACTTTTTAAAAACCAAGCCAGGTTCGAAGTGTAAACTATCAGAGGATATGGACAACAAAATCTCTTAAATATGGTACCGGACAGTTCATCATAAAACCCAGGTAACTGAAGAAGGCCGCTCTTTTCAGAACGGCCCTCATTTTCAGCCTATTTGAACCGTCTAAGCAATTTCATTTTGTTTATGCATGCAATTTATCTATTTCCATTAACCAATAAATAGCAAATGGAAAATGAATAAACATTGAACATTGCCGGCGGTAATGAACAATTAAATATTTGATAATAAGATAGTTATGGATTAGAATGAATAGCTTTTCCTGAAGAACAACCACTGTGCTTGCGCTATAGCCGGGTTACGGGGGTCACTGTTAACAATCAATAAATAAGTGGCTAATCTACTCAACTGCCAGTCCTCTATCATCTCACCATTCTGCCAGCAGTAAATTCTGCGGAAATTCAATGATAAAGGCATCTTCAATGCTGCGCAAGCCTGCATTGCACGCACCAGTGCATTATGCATTGCCTCTTCAGTATGTCCCAACATTTCCAGCAGCTCACTCGCATAAAAACCAGGCGATGACTCCTCCTCTGCCTGATGTTGCTGACGCAAAATATCTTCCAGATAATCAATTGTTTGTAACATAATTATCTATTTTATCTGGTTCATTACTCCCATTTGGCCAACTTCCTGAACAACGCCTTTTCTTCCTCAGTTAATTGCTGTGGAACAGTGATACGGATTCGAACATAAAAATCGCCCGGTTCTCCGGCGGCACCTTCTGGTACAGGCAACCCTTTACCTTTTAATCTGAATAACCGCCCACTATCGGTACCTTCCGGGATAGTCAGTTGCACCGCGCTCCCTGGTACGGGTACCTGCACCTTTCCACCCAATACTGCAGTATAAACATCCACTGGTACTTCCAGGTACACATCCTTTCTTTTTAATTCATATCCCGCCCCCGGCAATAGGTTTACTTCAATCAGTAAATCACCTGCTTCTCCGCCATTCAGACCAGGATTACCTTTCCCCTTTAACCGAAGCACCTGTCCATCAGTAGTGCCTTTTTTGATCTTCAGATTCAATTTCTGTCCATTCACATTGATTTGCCGTGTTGCCCCGGTATATACGTCCTCAATTCCAATTTCCATCGTAGCATGCAGGTCGCCACCACGTCTGGTACGGGAACGCCCCTGTTGTGCCCGACTCCGGAAACTTCCTCCAAATAAATGTTCAAAGAAATCAGAAAACTGTCCGCCATCTCCAAACATTTCATCTCCACCGCCATACGACTGTCCACCACCCTGCTGGGCCCGCCAACGTCCCCAGTCGAAATCCCCTGACTGCTGACCCGCCTGCTGCTCATAATATTTCCAGTTTTCCCCGAACTCATCATACTTCTTCCGTTTCTCCACATCACCCAACACTTCATATGCTTCATTCAGCTCCTTGAACTTTTCCTCCGCAAGCTTATCATCAGGATTTTTATCCGGATGATACTTGACGGCCAGTTTGCGATATGCTTTTTTAATATCGTCTGCACCAGCCTTTCGGTCTACGCCCAGTATTTTATAATAGTCCTTATATTCCATATTTGTTTTTATAACAATTCTTACGCCGGGCTTGTTGCCTGAGCTTTGGAGAAAAATATTCCCCGGAGAATCTAATATATCTGCTACTTTCTGCTGCCGCTTTGGCATCTATTCTGTCAAAAAAAACCTTTTATACGCAAAAAAGGCATATACAATGTACATGCCTTTATTTGATTATCAATAAGTTGATTATTTATTCGCGGATCATTTCCATCACTACTTTCACTACATCTTCCGCATTGGGTTTGGAGAAGTAGTCACCATCGGATCCGTATGCCGGGCGATGGGCCTGAGCAGCCAGGGTACGGGGAGCCACATCGAGCCAGCGATATCCGCCCTGTTGTTCCATTACCTGCTGGAACATGTAGGCAGTTCCGCCTCCAGGTACGTCTTCATCCACAAACAGTATGCGGTTGGTCTTCTTTAACGATGCCAGGATGGAGTGGCCGGTATCGAATGGAAGAAGCGTCTGTACATCGATCAATTCGCAGGAAACACCCAAACCGGAAAGGGTTTGCATGGCATCTTCAATAATACGCAGGGTGCTGCCATAAGATACAATTGTTAAATCTGAACCTTCATGCAGTATTTCTGGTACCCCCATTGGCACGGTGAATTCCCCGATGTTTTCCGGCATCCGCTCTTTCAACCGGTAGCCATTCAGTGATTCAATTACAATAGCAGGTTCGTGTGCCCTAAGCAGCGTATTATACATGCCGGCAGCCTGTACCATATTGCGGGGGACGCAAACATGGAAGCCACGCAGTGAATTGATGATCATGCCCATCGGACTTCCTGAATGCCAGATGCCCTCGAGCCGGTGCCCTCTGGTTCGAACGATGATCGGACAAAACTGGGTTCCGCGAGTACGGTATTGCAAAGAAGCTACATCGTCGCTCAGGGGCTGAAGTCCGTACAACAGGTAATCAAGGTATTGGATCTCTGCAATTGGACGAAGGCCACGCAGTGCCATGCCGATTCCCTGGCCCATAATCGTTAGTTCACGAATACCGGTATCGGAAATCCGGGTTTTGCCATGCTTGGCCTGAAGGCCGGCAAATCCCTGGTTTACGTCGCCAATTTTACCCACATCTTCACCAAAAGCGAATACAAGCGGGTTATCGGAAAACAGCTGATCGAAGTACTTATTCAGCACTTCATAACCGTTGATTACAGGAGCTTCATCAGCATATTGTGCCGGCACTTCCGGAACATTTAGTGCAGAGTTGGCGCCGGTTGCATACAGCAGTGAGTTATAATTTTCTTTTTCTGTAACGAGCTGGTTGTCGTAGAACAGCTGAAGCTCGTTTATTGCGGGAGAGAAGTCGCGCGGATGACGGAAGAGAATATGCGCAGCGGTTTTGAGGACATCCCGGCGAAGCGGTTCGCGGTTAGCGGTAAGCTCCTGAATGGTATGTTGTACAAATTCAACATCGGCACGGCCTTCTTCAATGATCTGGCGGCAAATGCCGGACAATTCCTGCACCTGGCTGCGGATGGGCGCAATATATTTTTCCCAGGCACGCTTACGGCCTTCGTGGGCAAGTACTTTGGCTTCTGCTTCGATCTCCTGGAGTGTTCCTTCATCTACCAGTGCGTTTTCAACAAGCCACTGGCGCATTTTAACATTACAGTCGAATTCTTTCTCCCAGGCCAGGCGTTCCTTGCTTTTGTAACGTTCGTGCGAACCGGAAGTGGAATGCCCCTGCGGCTGAGTGATCTCTTCCACATGAAAGAGTACAGGTACGTGGGTTTCACGTGCCTTGCGAATGCCTTCTTCGAACACTTCGCATAAGCCGGCGTAATCCCAGCCCTTTACATTATATATCTCCAGCCCGTTAGTCTGTTCTCCCTTCCGGAAGCCTTCCAGAGCGGCACTAATAGAGCCTTTTGTTGTTTGATATTTGCGGGGAACGGAAATACCATAACCATCATCCCAAACGAAAATGCAAAGAGGTACCTGCAAAACGCCGGCAGCATTCACTGTTTCCCAGAAATGGCCTTCACTGGTAGAGGCATCGCCGATAGTAGCGAAGCATACTTCATTGCCGTTGTGCGAAAGGTGAGTCAGCCCTTCCAGTTCCGGTACTTCACGGAACAGCTTGGATGCGAAGGCAAGCCCAAGTGCCCGAGGCATCTGTGCGGCGGTAGGCGCCATGTCTGCAGCGGTGTTCTTTTGCGCGGTGAGTGGCAGCCAGTTACCGTCTGCGTCGATATTAGGAGTAGAAAAATGCGAGTTCATCTGACGCCCGGCGGAAAACGGATCGTTCTCCAGGTCAGGATCCGCGTAGAGCTGAGAGAAAAACTGCTCTACATTGGAAACACCGGTTGCGAAAGCCCACGTTTGATCACGGTAGTAACCCGAACGAAAATCGCCCGGCTTGAAATACTTGGACATTGCGATCTGCGCCACTTCCTTACCATCGCCAAATATCCCGAATTTGGCCTTACCGGTCAAAACTTCCCGGCGGCCCAGCAGGCTTACTTCCCTGCTGATACAGGCCAGCCTGAAATCATTCAAAACTTCCCTGCGGAACTCCTCAAATGACAACTGGCTTTGCATATTCATAGCTAATTCGTTGTTTTCGATCATGCCATCCTGGTTAAAGCACAAATGTAGGGGAAATTGATGAATGGGTAAATGACTGGGCGCATCGCGTAAAAATTAAATTTTTAAGAAATTTTTAATATCTTGATATGCACGGTTCAGTTTTTGGCCGTAAATTTGAACTGGAAACTGGTAGAAACGTAAATGTTTAACCAATCGTTTAAAAACCAATGTTATCATGAAAAAATTCGTTGTATCCCTATTTGCAACTTTACTGGTAACCACTTCACTGTGGGCACAGGCACAGAATGGAGGCGGAACGGCCCATGCAGTTGATGCTAAACTGAAATTCAAAAAAGAAACAGTTGATTTCGGTAAAACCAAGCTGAATAAACCCGTTACCGTTACTTTCGAGTTCACCAACATCTCCAAAGAGCCCGTGTTGATCGAAGCAGCTAAACCCAGCTGCGGTTGCACCACGCCTAAATGGACAGTTGAACCCATCCTGCCCGGTAAAACAGGTAATATCACTGCTACCTATAGCGCGAATGCGGTAGGCAAGCCAATGAAAACGATCTACCTGAAGTTAAAGGGAGTTGACCAGGAGAAAGAACTGTTCCTGACCGGTACAGTCGAAAACTAAGAGAAAAATCATCACAATAGAATGCCTCCCGATCAAACCGGGAGGCATTTTTGTTTTATAACCAATTATAACAAGCGAGTTGCCTTACCTTTGCCTCGCTAAAACCAACACCAAATGCCGAAAATCAGTCAGCGCGGCCAGATCATGCCGCCCTCTCCGATCCGTAAACTGGTTCCCTATGCAGAAGCAGCGAAAAAGAAAGGAGTTACGGTTTACCATCTAAACATCGGTCAACCCGATATCGAAACGCCCAAGCCGGTCCTCGACGCTGTGCGTAATTCCCATTTCCCCATTCTCGAATACAGCCATAGCGCAGGCAACGAATCTTACCGCCGCAAGCTCACCACCTATTATGGCCGGTTCGGCATCTCTCTGGACCATAACCAGATCATCGTTACCACCGGTGGCTCCGAAGCAATCATTTTCGGTTTTATGGCTTGCCTTGATCCGGGAGATGAAGTTATTATCCCGGAGCCTTTCTATGCTAACTACAACGGCTTTGCCGTGGAAGCGGAAGTCAAGGTAGTTCCTGTTACATCAGGTATCGATTCTGGCTTCGCATTGCCTCCCATTGCCGATTTCGAGCAGAAGATCACGCCTAAAACCAAGGCCATTCTCATCTGTAATCCAAACAACCCTACAGGTTACCTCTATAGCACGGAAGAACTTAACATTCTCCGCGATATCTGTAAAAAGCATAACCTCTTCCTCTTTTCTGACGAAGCTTACCGTGAATTCGCTTACGATGGCACCACACTGTCTGCCCTGCAACTTGAGGGACTGGAAGACAATGTGGTTGTATTCGATACCATTTCCAAGCGTTACAGTGCCTGCGGCGGCCGTATTGGCGCCCTTGTAACGCGTAATAAAACTCTGCTTGATTCCGTGATGAAATTCGCACAGGCACGTCTCAGTCCGCCTAGCTTCGCCCAGATTGCTGCCGAAGCTGCAGTAGACCTCCCTGCAGATTATTTCGACGGTATTAAAGCTGAATATAAAAGCCGTCGTGATCTCCTCGTAAAACGCCTGAATGAAATCCCGGGAGTGTTTTGCCCCAATCCGGGTGGAGCATTTTACGCCATGGCCAAACTGCCAATTGATGATGCGGATAAGTTCTGCCAGTGGCTGCTGGAGGATTTCAGCCATGAACAACAGACCGTCATGCTGTCTCCCGGCACCGGATTCTATGCAACGGCTGGACTGGGTAAACAGGAAGTTCGCTTTGCATATGTTCTGAATCTGGCATCCATAGATAAGGCAATGACTACCCTGTCAAAAGCGCTGGAAGTTTACCCTGGTCGCAGCTAAACTGTCAGCAATTCCTGTCAGTTTGTGTTAAAAAAACATCAAATTTCAAAAACTGATAAAAATCATGTTTTTACAATTGAAGGGCTGGAAGGCCTAGCAGAAGGTATATTTCACATTATATTTAATTCTATATAATGTTTTCCATGAAGCTTCTTGAATATTTTCAAGTTTTAAGTTTTGTAATTTGAATTTTATGTCTATTTTTACTGTGTAGTCGGGACGCAAAGGTGAAATGATAACAAATTGTAAAATTAAACATACATGTTGAACAAATTTCTAAACCTGCTTAGCAAAAAATTAACTTGTATAATTTTGACAAATGGGAAAATGGCGCGACCTTTGCATTATCAACATTATGTAAAAAATCGGCGACTAACTAAAACGTTTTAGCCAAACAACATATTTTTGTATCAGTTTTTCATAACGTGGAATTTATAAAGGCAAACGGCTCTGATCACAGAGCCGTATTTTTTTTCCCTATAGTTTCATTCACATCCAACCGATTGCATTTTAAAATCCTCTATTTCAAGAAAACTTAGGCCGCTTTAAAAAGCTGATCTCGCTGAATTTTTCCTATTATTGTCATGTAATGAAAAGACAAGGTGGGTATTGTGCTTAACCGCATAGTACCTTTCGCTAGTTTTCATAACGTGGAATTTTAAAATGCAACGGTCCTGACTCCTCAGGACCGTCTTTGTTTCATTTCTCTCCTACTGCCTATATCTGGGGAAACAAAAAAGGCCCCCTTTGGGAGGCCTCTTACTATTACTTTCTTAGGTAACTTAAACTTACTTGGCGTTATGCTCACGGATCATCGTAAAGAAATCATCGAACAGATAGCGTGAATCGTGCGGACCCGGTGTGCTTTCCGGATGGTACTGCACTGAAAACGCAGGCTTATTCTTAATCCGGATGCCTTCTACTGAGTTATCGTTCAGGTTGATGTGTGTCACTTCAACGTGCTCAGACGCTTCAACCGCTTTACCGTCAATAGCGAAACCATGATTCTGTGTTGTGATTTCACATTTCCCCGTCAGCAGGTTCTTTACCGGATGGTTCAGCCCCCGGTGACCGTGGTGCATTTTGTAGGTAGGAATACCATTGGCCATGGCCAGCAACTGGTGTCCAAGGCAAATACCAAAGAGCGGACGCTCAGCGGCAAGCACTTTCCTGATCGTATCCACAGCATATGTTAAGGGAGCCGGGTCACCAGGACCGTTAGAGATGAAATAAGCATGTGGCTTAAATTCCTCACACTCTTCAAAGGTGGATTTAGTGGGATGTACTTTCAGATAAGCCCCTTTCTCGGAGAGACATTTAAGCATATTACGCTTAACCCCATTATCGAGTACCGCAATTCGGATCTCAGCATTTGGGTCTCCTACAAAATATGGCTCTTTCGTGGATACTTCGGCGCAAAGAGCAAGTCCTTCCATTGAAGGTACTTCCTGCAGGCGCTTAGCCAGCTCCTGCTCGTCGAGGATCTCTGAGGAGATAATGCAGTTCATGGCGCCCTTATTGCGGATATGAGCTACCAGCGCACGGGTATCTACCTCATGAATCGCTACCAGGTTGTTCTCTTCCAGGAATTGGGCGAGTGACTGGTCTGCCATTTTGCGGGAGTAGTTGGATGCAATGTTTTTGCAGATCAGACCACTGATTTTCACAGCGCTGGATTCAACGTCCTCTTTTTTAGTGCCGTAGTTGCCTACGTAGCAGTTGTTCATGATCAGCACCTGTCCTTTGTAGGAAGGGTCTGTAAACACCTCCTGATAACCAGTCATCCCGGTATTAAAACAAAGCTCCCCGGAAGCGGTTCCTACTTTACCGAACGCTTTACCGTGAAAAATGGTGCCATCTTCGAGCAACAGCATGGCAGGCTGTGTAGATCTGATAGTCTGCGGCATTTCTTCTTACCCTTTCTTTTTTATGTCCTGTTAGGGACGATTAAAACTTTGCAAAGTTAGGGCATGATTCTGAATTTCACGCAGTTTTTTCAGATCAATTCAAATGAACAGAAGTCATGATTTTGTCAGCTGCTGATTTCCCTGCAAAATCATCGGCAGAATGGATTACTATCAACTGTACGGAACTGCCTCCACGTACGAGAACCAGACTGTTGAATGCCACTGGCCCAGCTTCCCGTAAAGCATAAGTTCCTTTCTGTAAGAGGGCTTCTTCCCCGTTAATGTATACTGTATGTGATGTATAGCTGAATCTGGAAATACCCGGCCTTGTCTCCATTCCTCGTATGATGTGCTCAGCAGCCTCTTCAAGACTTATACTGGCCTTTGCCAGGTAAATTATTTCTTCCATCCGGATAACGATGCCATCCGCTTTACCACCTGCCTCAAAGGCTTTCTTACGCATATTAGAGAGATCTTCCTGCGATTGTGGTTTCAGAGAAAGCGGACTCTGTATTCGGATTATATTACCTCGAAAAGTACGCCAGCGATCCACCTCAAGCAATGTTGGTGATACTTTCGGTTCCCTGAAAAAAGCCATTAGGTAAGGACCATACAACATACTAAGGCCTGTGCAGGCTAAAAAACATATAATACCGACGGCCAGGGTCACTTTCCGCCGTCCACTAAAACTGGATCTACGCACCTTCCGTTGTTCACGGGCAGCAAATTCTTCCCCGGAAATACCAAATTCCAATCCATAGCTGTTCAGGTTACCATTCGGGTGCTGGATAAGCCAATCTTTATAAATAATGGGAAATTTCTTGCCGCAATGGTCGCAGAAGGTGAGGTATTCCGACTTTAAAGCACTGTATTCACCACAATGCTGGCAGTTCATGTAATTCATAGGAAAGGGCATTAGGTGCCGGCAGCACTAAATTATGTATTTTTACTATATATACAAAATACACATGTGTTGGTATCAAATACTGCTTCCTCAGACAGGAAGGGATATCTCCTTGATTTATCTCTTTAACTGAGGAGTTGCACCGATTAACCCGTACTACATAAATATTCTTTCCTGATTCGGGGAGGAATAAAAAAAGGGATAAGGCGGTAGCCTTATCCCTTTGGTATAGATTGTTGAGAAAACTATTCAGCAGTTTTTTCTTCTGCAGCAGGAGCTTCTGCTTCAGCGCCTTCCGCTTTCTTTTTACCGCCGGCACGACGGGTCTTTTTAGCGGGTGCTTTGTCAGCTTCAGCAGTTTTGCCATAGATTTCGTTGAAATCAACAAGCTCAATCAGTGCAGTTTCGGCGTTGTCACCGATACGTTTGCCAAGCTTGATGATACGGGTGTAACCACCGGGACGGCTGGCGATTTTCTCGCTGATGGTGCCGAACAGTTCCTGGATAGCTTCTTTGTCCTGCAGGTAGGAGAAAACGATACGACGGTTGTGGGTGTCGTCATTTTTACCGCGGGTCAGCAGGGGCTCAACGTAAACGCGGAGCGCTTTGGCTTTAGCCAGGGTGGTGGTGATACGTTTGTGGCTGATCAGTTCGCAGGCCAGGTTGCTCATCAGGCTTTTGCGGTGAGCGGCCGTACGGCTCAGCTTATTCAATTTCTTTCCGTGACGCATGACTTTTTGTTGTTTGGTTTCCCCCGCACCGTGTCAGGAATTGCGAGGTACTTGTTATAAAATGCAAATCACGCCCTCCTGATGGGGAGCGTGATGTACTAAATAAATACTATTCTTCGTCGAGTTTCAGTTTGGACAGGTCCATACCGAAATGCAGGCCTCTTTCGCCCAGCACCTGTTCGATTTCGCTGAGGGATTTCTGACCGAAGTTGCGGAATTTCATCAGCTCTTCCTGTTCGTACTGAACCAGTTCGCTCAGGGAGTTGATTTTAGCAGCTTTCAGGCAGTTGAATGCGCGCACGCTGAGATCCAGATCTTCGAGGGGAGTTTTCAGGATCTTGCGGAGCTGCAGGGTTTGTTCGTCTACCACATCTTCTTTTTCAGTGTCTTTGGTATCAAAGCTGATGTTCTCATCGGTGATGATCATCAGGTGCTGAATAAGGATACGGGAAGCTTGTTTCACCGCTTCTTCCGGATGGATAGTACCGTCTGTAACCACTTCCATGATCAGTTTCTCGTAGTCGGTCTTTTGTTCCACACGGGTGTTTTCGATACTGTATTTCACGTTCTTGATGGGCGTAAATACGGAATCGATCGCGATGTAACCAAACACTGCATCTTTGGGTCTGTTTTCCTCAGCCGGAACGTAACCGCGGCCTTTGCCGATGGTTAGTTCGATATCCAGCTTAGCGGAAGGATCCAGGGTGCAGATCAGCAGTTCGGGGTTCATGATCTGGAAAGAGTTGGTTGCTTTCTCGATCAAATCCGCCCTGAACTCAGTTTTACCTTTGATGGAGATCTGGATTTTCTCGCTGCTTACTTCATTCTCAACGATTTTCTTGAAACGAACCTGTTTCAGGTTGAGGATGATTTCAGTAACGTCTTCCGTGATTCCTTTCAGTGTGGCAAACTCGTGATCAGCGCCTTCGATCTTGATACCCACAATGGCATAGCCCTCCAAAGACGACAACAGCACGCGGCGGAGCGCGTTACCAATTGTCACACCATAACCCGGTTCTAACGGACGGAATTCGAATTGAGCTTCAAAGTCGGTAGACTTCTGCAAAACGATCTTGTCAGGCTTTTGGAAATTAAGAATTGCCATTGATATGCTTGATTTATGAGTTTTAAGGTATATTCTACGGCCAACGCCACCCCGGATACCGGGATGGCTGGCACGTTATTACTTGCTGTACAATTCCACGATCAGCTGCTCCTTGATGTTCTCAGGAACAGACTCTCTTTCGGGATAAGCGATGAAAGTACCTCTCAGTTCTTTCTCGTTGAAATCGATCCAGTTGAATTTGGGGTTTTTACCACGTACCTGGCTGGTAACTGCAGTATTACCGGAAGATTTAGCTTCGAGGCCAATGATATCACCGGGTTGCAGCTGGTAAGAAGGTACGTTAACCACAACACCATTAACTGTGATGTGTTTGTGGGAAACGAGCTGACGGGCAGCAGGGCGGGAAGGAGCGATACCCATGCGGAACACGGTGTTATCCAGACGTGCTTCCAGCAGTTTGATCAATACTTCACCGGTAACGCCTTTACGACGGTTAGCTTCTTCGAAGAGGTTACGGAACTGGCGCTCCAGTACACCGTAAGTGTATTTCGCCTTTTGTTTCTCTCTGAGCTGTTGAGCATACTCACCCAGTTGTTTACGCTTGCGCTGTGCGCCATGCTGACCGGGAGGGTTGCTGTTTTTGCCTAAATATTTGCCATTTCCTAAAATGGGCTCTCCAAAAATCCTGGAGATCTTGGTCTTTGGTCCTGTGTACCTTGCCATGTTCTGTAGTGCAGATTTTTAGTTACGGTGCACGCTCATTTAAAAATCTTAAAATCCGATCGTGCACCCACTGGTGAATAATAAATGTAATAAAATATCAATTACGAATACGAATTAACCGGTACAAAAGTTGAATTGTACCGGATAATTCGTATCGGAATATCTCGATGACTATACCCTTCTCTTTTTCGGAGGACGGCAACCATTGTGCGGCAGTGGCGTAACGTCCTTGATCAGGGTTACCTCGATACCGCTGTTCGCGATAGCGCGGATAGCGCTTTCACGGCCGGCGCCGGGACCTTTCACAAACACGTCAGCTCTTTTCAGGCCTGCGTCGATGGCGGTTTTCGCGGCATCGGAAGCAGCCAGCTGAGCAGCATAAGGAGTGTTCTTTTTAGAACCCTTGAAGCCCATCTTACCAGCAGAAGACCAGGAAATAACCTGACCCTGTTTGTTGGTGATGCTTACGATGATGTTGTTGAAACTCGCAGAGATGTGTACATCTCCGAAGTTGTCCACTTTTACTACCCTCTTTTTAGCGGCAGCTTTTGAATTCGTTGCTTTTGCCATAATTCGTTATAATTCCAACTATGAAGTTCCAAACCCGGATGTCTATAAAAACCCTTTATGCCGCCGCCTCCCGGATTTGGACGGAGGACAAGCAGACCAGGGATTCTATCACTATTTCTTTGTCGCCTTCTTTTTACCAGCAACCGTCTTACGCTTACCTTTACGGGTACGGCTGTTAGTACGAGTACGCTGACCTCTAACCGGCAGACCTTTCCTGTGACGGAGACCACGGTAGCAGGCGATATCCAGCAGACGCTTGATGTTCATTTGAACCTCAGAACGCAGTTGACCTTCAACTTTGAACTCCGCATTGATAATGTTACGAATCGCACCCTGCTCATCGTCATTCCAATCCTTTACTTTCTTGTTCAGATCAATTTCCGCTTTGTTAAGGATATATACGGAAGTAGAGTGACCGATTCCGAAGATGTAGGTCAGTCCAATTTCACCCCTCTTGTTTTTAGGAAGATCAATACCGGCTATACGTGCCATATTAATTGTTTAATTTATTAGTCTTTATAATGAGTAACAGTTGCAATTATCCCTGACGTTGCTTAAAACGAGGATTCTTTTTGTTGATCACCAGCAATTTACCCTTGCGGCGAACAATCTTGCAGTCTGCACTTCTTTTCTTGATGGAAGCTCTTACTTTCATGAGTCAATAGTTATAAATCTACTAGTGTATTTTTCTTACTTATACCTGAAAATTATACGACCCCTGCTCAAATCATAAGGGCTCATTTCAACCCCAACTTTATCTCCCGGCAGGATGCGAATATAGTGCATCCGCATTTTCCCAGAAATGGTAGCCAAAATCTCATGCCCGTTTTCCAGTTTTACCCGGAACATTGCATTAGATAAGGCTTCGAGAATAATACCATCCTGTTTAATCAGTGCCTGTTTCGCCATAAAAATTTTTAGGAATGCAAAGATACCATAAAAGTTTCTGAATCAGAAAAATTTAGGGCAATTTATATTAATAATTATCCGGTTTGTGGATAAACTCCCCTCCCCAGCTGTGCATAATTCAACAACTATCTGCTAAACAGGGCATTATATGTTTCGTAAATATCGTACCCTTGGTGGCTTTTATTGTGCCACCGCTCCGGCTAACATCGGATTTTGCTGCTCTGCTGCCTCAATGTCCGCGAAAGTAGACAGCACATCGGCCTTCCCTTTCTTAACAGAAACGGTATGTTCGTAGTGTACTGACACCTTCCGGTCGCGCGTAACAACTGTCCATCCATCCTCCAAATACTCAACTTCACGTGTACCCAGATTCACCATTGGTTCTATTGCAATCACAAGACCATCTTTAAGCACCGCTCCGCTGCCTCTGCGGCCGTAATTAGGCACCTGCGGGTCCTCGTGAAGGTTACGCCCCAAACCATGCCCTACAAGCTCGCGAACGACCCCGTAGCCCCTTTCTTTCTCCAGGTAGTCCTGAATCGCATAGGCGATATCACCTACACGGTTACCCACAACCGCTTTTTCAATCCCCTTGTTCAGGGCCACCTTGGTTGCGGTCATTAGTTTTTGAATATGTGCAGGTACCTCGCCAATGGCAAAAGTATAAGCGCTGTCTCCATGGAAACCGTTCTTGAATACGCCAACATCCACAGAAACGAGGTCCCCTTCCCGGATCACGTAAGTATTGGGAATACCATGTACCACCGCTTCATTTACGGAAATACAGCAGGTGTTGGGGAAACCCTTATAATTCTTGAAGGAAGGCACCGCGCCATGATCGCGGATGAATTTTTCCGCAATGGCATCGATATCCAGTGTGCTCATGCCGGGCTTCAGCTGCCGGGCCACTTCCGCGAGAGTAGCGCTGACCAGTTGGGCACTTTCGCGCATCAGCTCAATTTCTTCGGCTGTCTTATAATGAATCATAACATGCAAAATTAACAAAAAATTGCCGATAAGGCCTTGCCGTAAACTAAACAGCCATCCTGCCGCTTGGTTCAGGATGGCTGCTAAATATGTGTTGCCTGCGATTAAGCGTTGGCAGGAGAAGTTCTGCCTTTGATGCGGCCGGAGCTCATGAGACCGTCGTAGTGACGCATGAGCAACTGGCTTTCGATCTGTTGCAGGGTATCGAGGATTACACCAACCATGATCAGCAGTGATGTACCGCCGAAGAAGGTGGAGAAGCCTGTGTTAACACCCAATGCCGCAGCGATACCGGGCATGATGCCCACAACCGCAAGGAATACAGAGCCCGGGAGAGTGATCCGGTCCATCACGGCGCCGATATAATCAGCGGTAGACTTACCGGGCTTCACACCGGGGATGAACCCGTTATTGCGTTTCATTTCATCCGCCATCTGGCTGGGATTGAAAATGAGTGCGGTGTAGAAGAACGTGAACACGACAACGAGCACCGCATAGATCACATTATACCAGGGGTTGGTGTGATCGCTGAAGATGCGGATGAAGCCGGAAGCGTTCTCGCTTTGGGTAGCAAAACCAATCGCCGTGGCCGGGATAAACATGATGGCCTGAGCGAAGATGATGGGCATAACACCTGCAGCATTCACTTTGAGGGGAATGAACTGGCGAACGCCACCATATTGTTTATTACCTACAATTCTTTTGGCGTAGTTCACGGGGATCTTGCGGGTTCCCTGCACCAGGAGGATAAGTCCGATGGTGATGAGGATGAACATAGCAAGTTCCACGAGGAAGATCAACAGACCGCCGCCACCGCCGGTGCGCAGTGCGAATTCCTGCAGAAGGGATTCGGGGAGGCGGGCGAGGATGCCGGTCATGATGATGATAGAGGTACCGTTACCAATGCCCTTATCCGTGATTTTTTCACCCAGCCACATAACGAACAGTGTACCGGCAGTCAGCACCACGGTGGTAGACAGCCAGAACATGAAGCCGCCGTAAGCGGGGATGAGGGCGCCGCCGGATTGCGTTCTCAGGTACGCAACATATGCGCTGGCCTGGAATGCAGTCACGATAACCGTGAGCAGACGGGTGTATTGGTTGATCTTCTTCCGGCCACTGTCTCCTTCTTTTTGTAATTTCTGGAAATAGGGAACCGCGATCGTGAGGAGCTGAATGGCGATAGACGCCGAGATATAGGGCATGATGCCGAGGGCAAAAATGGATGCACGCGAGAAAGACCCGCCGGCAAACATGTTGAACAGCCCAAGGATACCTTGCTGGGAAGACTCGGAGAATTTAGCCAGCTCGTTGGGATCGAGACCGGGAAGGGTGATATAGGAACCAACACGGTATACCAGTACCAGGAGCAGCGTAGTGAGAATGCGGTTACGCAGGTCCTCAATACTCCAGATGTTCTTTATGGTTTCGATAAATTTCTTCACAGGAAGATAAGAGTTTATAACGCGTGTAAAATTCGAAAAGACGCACTACTCCGTAGGCGCCTTCTCTATCGTAATTTCTTAAACCAGTTCCACAGAACCCCCAGCTGCTTCGATCGCTGCCTTGGCTTTCTCGCTGATTGCGTTAACTTTCAGCGTTACTTTGCTCGTCAGTTCACCGTGGCCCAGAACTTTCACCTGGTCGGTTTTGCTGATGAGGCCATTCATGTACAGGTTCTCGAGGCTGAATTCCTGAATGCCGTATTTCTCAATAATGGTATCCAGCTGGCCGAGGTTGAACACTTTATATTCAACACGGCTGATCGGATGGAAACCGCGCTTGGGCAGACGACGTTGGATAGGCATCTGGCCACCTTCGTGACCACGTTTGCTGGAATAGCCGGTGTTGGATTGTGCACCTTTGTTACCTTTCGTAGAAGTGCCACCTTTACCGGACGCTTCGCCACGGCCAAGGCGTTTTTCTTTATGGACTGCGCCTTTTGCAGGACGGATTTGATGTAAGCTCATTGCTGTAATTGTTTTACTTGCGCGGAAATCAACCGCTCGCTTTTACAATAATAATTCAAAAAAGTAGAAACCCCAATGTAAAAATAAAAATTTTACATTATGCGTTCACTTGCTCCACTTTTACCAGGTGGTGCACGGCGCGAACCATGCCCAGAATCTGGGGAGTGGCTTCAACCTCAACGGTATTGTTCATTTTTTTCAGTCCGAGTGCCTTCAGGGTCAGTTTCTGACGTTCAGGACGATCGATACCGCTTTTTACCTGGGTGATCTTGATCTTTGCCATTTTACTTTGATATATTTCCTTTAGAGAATTCCGGATTCCGGCGGGCATGCCCTCCGGTACCGGGATTATATCCGCCCGGGATTATCCGTTGAAAACTTTCTTCATGGACACGTTACGGGTTCTTGCTACCTGAATGGGTTCACGCAGCATGCCCAGTGCCTTGAAGGTGGCTTTCACCACGTTGTGGGGGTTAGCGGAGCCGAGGGACTTCGCCAGTACGTCGGTGATACCGGCGCTTTCCAGAACGGCGCGCATGGAACCTCCGGCGATTACGCCTGTACCATGAGCAGCAGGTTTGATAAGCACTTTAGCAGCACCTTCTTTTGCCAGCTGGTCGTGGGGAATTGTACCGTGGTGAATGGGGATCTTGATCAGGTTCTTCTTTGCATCGTCGATACCTTTAGTGATCGCTTCCTGCACTTCCTTGGCTTTACCAAGACCGTGACCTACCACGCCATTTTCGTTACCCACTACCACCAGTGCGGAAAAGCTGAAAGTACGACCACCTTTGGTAGTCTTAGTAACCCTGTTGATAGTTACTACCTTCTCTTTCAGTTCCAGATCGCCGGCTTTTACTTTATTGAATAAATTCTTTGCCATTATTATTTAATAAGAATTACGATATCAGTTTTATTAGAATTGCAGACCGCCTTCGCGCGCGCCATCAGCAGTTGCCTTAACGCGGCCATGGTAGAGATAACCGGAACGGTCAAACACACACTGGGTCAGACCCAGCGCAGTTGCCTTAGCCGCCAGGGCTGCGCCCACCTGCTTGGCTTTCTCGGTTTTATTACCGGTCACACCTGCCAGCGCTTTATCGCGGGAAGATGCAGATGCCAGGGTAGTACCGGTGGTATCGTCAATCAGCTGGAGATAAATCTCCGAGTTGCTGCGAAATACGGACAGTCTGGGCTTCTGTGCAGTTCCGCTGATCTTCTTACGGATGCGGTAGCGGATATTCTGTCTTCTGTTTGCTTTTGTAATCATTACTTTAAGTATTTGATCTCCCGATGCTGCCGGGACTTTATTTGTAAAGTAAACATCGGAACAGGATTCCAATGTTTACTTCTCAGTTTTGAAAATGACCAGGTTCCCTCCTGCTACCGGCTTACGCCGCACATTGCAGGAACCGGAGATTATTTACCGGCGGATTTACCAGCTTTCTTACGTACAACTTCATTGCTGTAACGAACACCTTTACCTTTGTACGGCTCGGGTTTGCGGAGGCTGCGGATCTTAGCGGCAACCTGGCCCAGGAGCTGGTTGTCGATACCTTCCAGCTGAATCAGCGGGTTCTTACCTTTTTCAGTTACAGTGTTCACCTTCAGTTCCTTAGGAATTTCGAAGATGATGTTGTGAGAATAGCCCAAAGCTAAGTCGATCAGCTGACCGTTATGTGCAGCCTTGTAACCCACACCTACCAGTTCCAGTTGTTTCTTGAAACCTTCAGTTACGCCTGTCACCATGTTGGCGATCAGGGCGCGGTACAGACCATGCAGTGCGCGGTGACGGATCTGGTCGGTAGGACGGGTAACGATCAGTTCTCCTTCTTTCACTTCCACCTTAATATCGCGGTCGATTGCTTTTTTAAGTTCGCCTTTAGGACCTTTTACGGTAATCTCGTTGGTAGGGCTAACGGTAACCGTTACACCACTTGCCAGTTTAATCGGGCTTCTGCCTATACGTGACATGATTTGTCAGTTTATGTTGTTGTGAGCGGCAGATCCGGGTTCAGCCCGTATAGTAGGCTTAATAATCAGATATGCCGTAATCCCGCCCTGGTAAGGGCGGGATTAGAATATGTTTAGTATACGTAGCAAACTACTTCGCCACCTACGTTTTGTGCTTTTGCATCCTTATCGGTCATTACTCCTTTGGAAGTGGAGATGATTGCGATGCCAAGACCATTCTTGATACGTTTGAAGTCTTCAGGTTTGGAATATTGGCGCAGACCGGGACGGGAGATCCTTTGCAGGTCCTGAATAGCAGGAACCTTGGTTGTGGGATCATATTTCAGAGCGATCTTGATGAGGCCCTGCTTGTTGTCTTCCTCGAACTTGTACTTCAGGATGTAACCTTTGTCGTACAGGATCTCGGTAATGCGTTTCTTCAGTTTGGAAGCTGGAATTTCAACGATCCGGTGGTTTGCCATCTGGGCATTACGGATGCGAGTCAGAAAATCTGCTATTGGATCAGTAACCATTGTTAAATAGTTGTAAATGTGTACAATGCGATATCCAATCGATATAGATAGGAATCAAAAACTTCGGGAGGCTTTCCAGGTATAAATTACCAGGAAGCTTTTCTTACGCCAGGGATTTTACCTGCCAGTGCCATGTCGCGGAACATGTTACGGCAAAGGCCGAATTGACGCATGTAACCTTTAGGGCGACCGGTCAGCTGGCAACGGTTGTGCAGGCGAACGGGAGAAGCGTTTCTGGGCAGTTTGTCGAGTGCTGCATAATCGCCTTCAGCTTTCAGCTGTTCGCGTTTTTCAGCAAAGCGGGCCACCAGGGCTTCTCTCTTTCTTTGTCTGGCTTTTACGGATTCTTTTGCCATGTGTTATTATTGATTATCTTTTTTGATGTTCTTAAACGGCATACCCAGTTCTTTCAGGAGCTCGTAAGCTTCTTCGTTAGTTTGGGCAGTGGTTACGAAAGTGATATCCATACCGGTGATTCTGGTCACCTTATCGATGTCGATCTCAGGGAAGATGATCTGTTCGGTCACACCCAGGGTATAGTTACCACGGCCGTCAAAAGCTTTCTCGTTGATACCCTTGAAGTCGCGTACGCGGGGCAGGGATACAGCGATCAGACGATCGAGGAATTCGTACATAGTGATACCACGCAGGGTCACACGCGCACCAATAGGCATGTGCTTACGCAGTTTAAAGTTAGAGATGTCCTTTTTGGACAGTGTAGCGATGGCTTTCTGACCAGCGATGCGGGTCATCTCGTCTACCGCGATGTCTACCAGTTTCTTATCACCTACAGCACCGTTGATCCCCTGGTTCAGGCAGATCTTAGTCAGGCGGGGAACCTGCATCACGCTCTTATAATTGAATTTCTTGTGCAGGGTTGCTACCACTTCGTTGCGGTATTTGGTTTGCAGCCTGGGCTTATATGATGTGTTTGCCATTATTTGATTACCTCCCCTGATTTTTTAGCGATACGAACTACTTTACCATTTTCCCGCTGACGGCTAACACGGGTAGCCTTACCAGCTTTTGCATCCCACAACATAACGTTGGAGAGGGAGATGGGAGCCTCCTGCTTAACGATACCACCTTTGGTATTCTGAGCAGTCGGTTTCGTGTGCTTGGTGATGATGTTCACGCCCTCTACCAGCACTTTCGGGTTGGTTGCGTCAACGATGACTTCCAACACCTTGCGCGCTTTGGTACGGTCCTTATCCTCACCGGATATTACCACAACCAGGTCGCCTTTCTTAATGTTGAACTTAGGCTTAAATCTAGTTTTCATCTGTTTGTTTGTTTATACGCCAAGCAAAACTTGGGTCTCGCTTGATTAAAATATATGTCGTTTTATGAAACGGGCTGCAAAGATATGCAAAGATTTCGGATACTGAATTTAGTTATTCACATAAAGCCTGTCACAATATATAACCAGCTTATGCCTAACAACTTAATCCTGTATCCGAAATCCTATTTCGACTCCTTAAAGCACCTCAGGCGCCAGGGAGATGATCTTCATGTATCCTTTATCACGGAGCTCACGGGCCACCGGACCGAAAATACGGGTACCGCGCGGTTCATCCGAGTTATTCAGCAATACTACGGCGTTGTCGTCGAAGCGGATATAAGAACCGTCACGGCGACGGAGCTTTTTCTTCGTTCTTACAATAACAGCTTTGGTTACGGTACCTTTCTTCATACCGCCACCGGGGATAGCGTCTTTCACGGTCACCACAATCTTATCGCCTACACCTGCATAGTCCTGGCCGGAGTTGCCGAGCACGCGGATGCAGAGCACTTCTTTCGCGCCACTGTTATCTGCTACGTTCAGCCTTGATTCTTGTTGTATCATCGTAATGCGTTTGTAATTGTTTTAGCAGAGGCTGCAGGGCCTTACGGTTGCCGGCAGCTTGAAACAAATAATTAATTATTTTACTTTTTCGATCACTTCCACCATGCGCCAGCATTTGTTCTTGCTCATCGGGCGGGTTTCCATGATACGTACAGTGTCACCAATGCTGCACTCGTTTTTATCGTCGTGCGCCATGAATTTGGTGGTTTTCTTTACGAACTTACCGTAGATCGGGTGTTTTACCTTACGTTCAACGTTCACGGTAATGGTCTTATCCATTTTATTGCTGGATACTACCCCGATCCTGGTTTTCCTTAATTTTCTTTCGGTCGTCATTGTTGAAAGTTTATTTACTTCCTTACCGCCTTCCGGCGGAAATGGTGAATGCTAATAGTTTAGAATCCCTGTTCTCTTCTGCGCAGTTCAGTCTGGATGCGGGCGATCTCTCTTCTCATGAAGCGGATCTGCATGGGATTTTCGATCGGCGTTACCGCGTGGCTGAACGTGATCTTTTTCATGCGCAGGGCTTCCTCAGACAGTTTGTCTTTCAGATCCTGATCGCTCAGGCTTTTAAGATCCAGTTTTGCTTTTGGCATCGTTTATTATTTTGTTTCTGGTTATCAGGTTTGTTTAAGCTCAGTTAAATTCTACGTTCAATTACGCAACAAAGTCACGGCGAACTACGAACTTAACTTTGATCGGAAGCTTCTGTGCGGCCAGTTCCATCGCTTCTTTGGCTACCTGTAAAGGTACACCGTCAGCTTCGAACAGGATACGACCGGGCTTCACTACGGCCGCCCAATGGTCGGGAGCACCTTTACCTTTACCCATCCTCACTTCCAACGGTTTTGCCGTGATCGGCTTGTCGGGGAAAATACGGATCCACACGTTACCTTCACGTTTCATGTGCCTGGTCAGCGCCACACGTGCAGCTTCAATCTGACGGTCAGTGATCCACTTAGGTTCCAATGCTTTAAGGCCGAATGAACCGAAAGAAAGCAGCGCACCGCGTTTCGCATTCCCTTTGATGCGGCCTTTTTGCATCTTCCTGTGTTTCGTTCTCTTGGGCTGTAACATCGTTTATGTTGTTAAAAAGTTGTTGTTAATGAAATATCGATCAGCTCAGGTTATTTGCGCGGGCCACGGTCTCCACCGCCTCTTCTCTCGCCTCCGCCGCCACGATTATCCCTTCTGTCGCCGCCACGGCCACCACGATCACCACCACGGTGTTCGCCGCCCGGACGTCCGCCTTCTGCCTTATCGGAGACTGCGTTAGGATTCAAATCACGCTTACCCAGCACTTCACCTTTACAAATCCATACTTTGATACCGATCTTACCGTAAACGGTCAGTGCAAAGAGAGATGCATAGTCGATGTCCATACGGTATGTGTGCAGGGGAACACGACCTTGCTTCATTTCTTCGGAACGGGCAATTTCAGCACCACCAAGGCGGCCGCCTACTTTTACCTTGATACCTTCTGCACCCATGCGCAGTGCGGTAGCAATCGCCATTTTAATGGCGCGTTTATAGTTGATACGGCTTTCGATCTGTTTAGCGATAGTTTCAGCTACGATAGTGGCGTCGATCTCAGGACGACGGATCTCCAGAATGTTGATCTGTACGTCTTCTTTACCGGTAAGCTTTTTCAGCTCTTCCTTGATACGATCCACTTCGTTACCGCCTTTACCTATGATGATACCAGGTTTGGAGGTATGAATGGTAATGATAAGCTTACCCAGGGTACGCTCGATCACTACACGGGAGATACCACCCTTGTTGATACGCGCGTTGAGGTAAGTTCTGATCTTGTTATCTTCGATCAGTTTGACAGCATAGTCTTTTTTGCTGCCATACCAATTAGAGTCCCATCCTCTGATGATACCTAACCTGTTACCAATAGGATTTGTTTTCTGACCCATGTTCTGGTTTTATTTGTCTATGAGTTTAAATATATTTTTCCTACAGTTTGCTTAACCTTGTTGAACCGGACGGCCATCTACAGCAAGCGTTACGTGGTTGCTGCGTTTGCGGATACGGTACCCTCTTCCCTGGGGAGCAGGACGCATTCTTTTCAGCATACGGCCGCCGTCAACGAAGATCGTTTTAACGTACAGGTTAGCATCTTCTACCCTCGCCCCTTCGTTCTTCACTTTCCAGTTAGCTACTGCGGAGAGCAACAGTTTCTCCAGCGGAGTGCTCGGGTGTTTGGGATGGAATTTCAAAATATTCAAAGCTTTCTCTACATCCAGGCCGCGGATCAGGTCTGCAAGCAAACGCATTTTGCGGGTGGAGGTAGGATTATTGTTCAGCTTAGCTACTGCTTCCATTGTTATTTGTTTCTGAGTGATATTAAGTTTCTTGTTTCAGCGTCCGGTACTCTCTGTTTCCTTCGTCCTTTCGTGATTATCCTTTAACCGGAACCGAAAACGGGAAACCTCAAAACCGGTGACTACATTTTCTTGTTTGCGTGCCCTTTGAAGTTACGGGTAGGAGCGAATTCGCCCAGTTTGTGACCTACCATGAACTCAGTTACGTAAACCGGGATGAACTTATTACCGTTGTGAACAGCAAAAGTGTGACCCACGAAGTCAGGTGTAATCGTAGAACGACGGCTCCAGGTTTTGATAACCGCGCGCTTCGTGCCTTCGTTCTGTTTGAAAACCTTCTTTTCTAATTTAATGTCTACGTAAGGACCTTTTTTAATGGAACGACCCATGTTGTTAGTTTATTTACCATCCCCGTCCCGGTTTTACCCGGAACGGGAACGCGTTAGACGTTATTAAAGTTTTTTACCGTTTTTGCGGCTGATGATCAGCTTGTCAGAGCTCTTGTGAGACTTCCTCGTTTTCAGACCCTTAGCATATTTGCCGGTTCTGGAACGGGGGTGACCACCGGAGGACTTACCTTCACCACCACCCATCGGGTGATCCACAGGGTTCATCGCTACACCACGGTTGCGGGGCTTGATACCTCTCCAACGGTTCGCACCGGCTTTACCGATGGACTGCAGGGCGTGGTCGGAGTTAGAAACGGTACCTACGGTTGCCATGCAGGTGTTCAGCACCTTGCGCAGTTCACCGGAGGGCATTTTCAACACCGCGTATTTTTCTTCCTTGTTGCTCAGCTGTGCGTAGGCACCGGCGGAACGTGCAATCGCTCCACCTTTACCCGGCTGCAGTTCAATGTTGTGAACTACAGTACCCAGCGGCATGTTTTTCAGCGGTAATGCATTACCCACTTCAGGAGCAGCAGCTGCACCGCTTACTACGGTAGCACCCACCTGCAGGCCCTGGGGAGCAATGATGTAACGTTTCTCACCATCAACATAGTTGAGCAGTGCGATGAACGCGGTACGGTTTGGATCGTACTCAATGGTTTTTACAGTTGCGGGAATACCGGTCTTGTCGCGCTTGAAGTCAACGATACGGTATTGTTTCTTGTGCCCGCCGCCGATGTAACGCATAGATCTGCGACCTTGTGCGTTTCTACCGCCGGTTCTGTTTGCCGGAGCCAGAAGGCTCTTTTCAGGCGTATCGGAGGTCAGTTCTGCGAAAGCATTACCGATCTTCCAACGGGTACCGGCTGTAATCGGTTTGTATTTTTTCAGTGCCATTTTCTACTTAATTCTAAGATTTAATAGACTATTGTTTAATTGATCTGTATATACATCCAGGTTAACGGTTTACACCGCTAACGGCACTGGTATATTATATGTTAGCATACAGATCGATGGATTCTCCTTCAGCCAGTGTAATCACTGCTTTCTTGTAAGAAGGCTTACGGCCGGAGATAAAACCGGCTTTGGTAAAACGGGTTTTGTTCTTCCCGGGCATTACCATGGTGTTCACTTCTGCTACAGTCACGCCGTAAAAATCCTGCACAGCTTTCTTGATCTCCAGTTTGTTGGCTTTTTTGTCAACAATGAAGTAGAAGCGGTTGAACTTTTCAGTCGCCTTGTTTACCTTCTCAGTGATCACCGGTTTAATTAAAACATCAGACAGTTTCATCTGTTTTATTTTTTATAGTTCGCCGGACTGAAACCGGCCTTGTTGATTGAATTGATTAAGCTTCTACCACAGTCTCGTCTTCGCTGAAGATCTTGGCTGCGCTCTCCGTCAACACCAGGAAGTTGGAGTTCATGATTTCGTAAGTGTTCACGTCGCTCAATACAGTGGAATCCACAGTAGGCATGTTGCGCAGTGACAGGTATACGTTGTCATTGTACTCGGGCAGAACAACCAGGGTTTTCTTGCCTTCAACATTGATGTTCAGGTTGGCGAGGATGCTCTTGAACTGTTTGGTTTTCGGAGCGTCCAGCTTCAGGTCTTCCACGATAATGATCGCGTTTTCCTTTGCTTTGGCAGACAGGGCGGAAATTTTCGCCAGATCTTTCACCTTACGGTTCAGCTTGATGTCGTAAGTGTGGGGCTTAGGTCCGAAGATGGTACCACCACCTTTATACAGCGGGTTACGGATGTTACCTTTACGGGAACCGCCGGTACCTTTTTGCTTGTGCAGCTTACGGGAAGCACCTTTCACTTCAGCACGGGTCTTTACCTTGTGGGTACCCTGACGCTGAGCGGCGAGGTACTGCTTTACAGCCAGGTAGATCACGTGATTGTTCGGTTCTACACCAAAGATCTCCTCAGGAAGCTCGATGGTACGACCGGTTTTCTTACCTTCTATATTTAAAATATCGATCTGCATGTTACTTCTGGATTAAAACGATTGAACCAATGTGGCCGGGAACGGAACCACTTACCAGGATATAATTCTTCTCAGGGAAAATCTTAACGATCTTCAAACCTTTCACTTTCACGCGTTCAGCACCCATCTGACCTGCCATGCGCATACCTTTAAATACGCGGGAAGGATAAGAAGAACCGCCTACGGAACCCGGAGCGCGCTGACGGTCGTGCTGGCCGTGGGTCTTTTCACCCACACCCGAGAAACCATGACGTCTTACAACGCCCTGGAAACCTTTACCTTTGGAAGTACCCACAACGTCAATTTTCTCACCTTCAGCGAATATCTCGCAGGTGAGCGTTTCTCCGAGGGCTTTAGCCACGGCAGTGTCCGGATTACGGAACTCAGTAACGTAACGTTTAGGGGAAGTTTGTGCTTTCGCGAAGTGATTTTGTTCAGCTTTAGGAGTGTTTTTGGCTTTCTTTTCGCCAAATGCAACCTGAACAGCGTCGTACCCGTCTGTGTCTTGGGATTTCACCTGGGTAACCACGCAGGGGCCAGCTTCGATGATGGTAACGGCGGTCTGTTTGCCGTTGGCCTCGAAGATGCTGGTCATGCCAATCTTTTTACCAATAATACCTTTCATTTTGTTATATAATTTAGCCCAGCGCCTGAGGGATCTCTAGCTATCCTCAGGATGAGCGGTTTAAATGCTATTGGGCGGCTACCCGGAAGGCGTAGCCTGTATTTAATGATGTCGTCATAAAATACCTCAGGCGGGCATATTTGCCCACCCTTGCTGAGGTCCCTCTTCTCTTACGCTTTGATCTCCACTTCAACACCAGAAGGCAGATCCAGCTTGCTCAGCGCATCTACAGTTCTGGAAGAAGATGTGTAAATATCCAACAGGCGCTTGTGGGTGCACAGCTGGAATTGCTCACGCGCTTTCTTGTTCACGTGCGGAGAACGCAGCACCGTAAAGATTTTCTTCTCTGTAGGTAAAGGAATAGGACCTGTTACCACGGCGCCCGTGTTTCGCACGGTTTTAACGATCTTCTCGGCAGATTTGTCTACCAGGTTGTGATCGTAGGACTTCAGCTTGATTCTAATTCTCTGAGACATATGCAATGAACTTCTTCTATTATTACCCCTCAATTTGGGAGGGCAAAGGTAATTAAGTTTTTTATCCCCACAAATAAATTTTCAGGATATTTTTCCCACATTATTGACTTTCTCACCACCTTTCCCTAGTTTTAATGGCTGCGCCCTTTTACCCGGGCACACCAGCAATACCTTAATCATCTTATACACAGGCCATTATAACTTTCAACTCCACTTTACCATGCATCTCCGCCTGCTACTCACTTTTCTTATCCTCCCATCATTTATTTTCGCTCAATCCGACTCTATTCCCGCTCCCTCCCGCGAAGATGAACTCAATGCCCTACAGGCCGATGAGCTGCCTCAATTCCCCGGAGGCCCCGCAAAGTTAAGCCAATGGATCAACTCCAACCTCAAAATACCTTTCATCTCTCTCCGAAACGATACTTCCGTAGTCGTAAACGTCCACTTTACCGTCCAATCCACCGGTAAACTCACCGATATCACCATCCTTCAGCCCGGTTTCCGGAACCTCGACAAAGCCGTCATCGACATGTTCGTCACCATGCCTAACTGGCGCCCCGGGTACCTCAACGAGCGCCCTGTTAATATCCGCTTCTCCCTCCCCATCCACCTCCACCTCGGCAATACCATCGGCAAGCCCTTCGATATCCCGGCACCTGATATAAACATGCCGCAGTACATCGGCGGCGGCAAAGCCCTCGCATACTTCATCCGCAAAAACCTCCGCTACCCGAAAGAAGCCCGCGAGGCCCGCATTTCCGGCACCGTTACCGTTGAATTCACCGTACTCTCCAACGGCTTTGTGGCCCGTGCCTATACTTCCGGAGATGCTATCGGATACGGACTCGAAGAAGAAGCCATCCGTATCGTGGAAAAAATGCCCAAATGGAAACCCGCTTTCCTCGACGGCAAGCCCGTTACCGCCAAACACAAGCTCCTTATCCGGTTCGACCTGCCAGAATAACCCCTGCCAAAGCAAAAAGGGCCAGCAACAGCTTTCACCATTGCCGGCCCCTCGCGATGGGGTTGAAATATTTTCTGTTTTAATATATGCCGTTAGCGGACCATCTTCGTTTCCTTAATGGTTTGACGTGCCTTGGCGCTGGGAAGGTAAATCTGGAAACCCAGGTTCAGCCCCACATTATGCGCCGTAACGGAACTGCCAAAACCTACCGTAAGGTTGTATTTCAGCAATGCTTCCAATGCAATGTTCGGCGTTACGAAATAGGCCAGACCAGGTCCGAATCCCAGTCCCAGACCATTTGTGTTAGTACTCGCCACATTGCTCGCTTTGGTATTTACACCATTAAAGCCTGCATTGGCTTCAAGGAACCACCGGGTTTTATTCAGCAGCTCAATCCTTTTGTCTTTAATGTAGTAACGGCCAAATGCGCCAATACCGTAGTTGAAACGGGTAGAACCATTGCCTGTTAACAGACCAAGATTCACCTCCGGACCAATCGCAATATCGTCTCTGATAAACCACCCGGCTTTGGGTGTAAGATTCAGGCTGAATGTACTGCCTCCGTCCTGGAAAGTGCCGCCAATGTTGGCCAGGTTGGCTCCCACCAGTATGTTTCCCTTCTGGGTTTGCGCTTGTGTTTGGGACGCGCACAACATGCCCGCCAGGAAAAGGGCCAGGTAACCGATTTTCTTCATAATATGAGGTTTTGATGAAATTGCTTGCTTGCCTTTAAATTTCCAGGTGGGACAGATAGGATATGCTTGATTATGAATACAATAAACATAATCTTAACATCCCGCTTGTGAAAAGGTTGAAATACGTGATGTTTTTTTTTGACTGGCAGGCAATTTGCAGCCCGATTATCGGTTTTTGTATAAAATCAGGTCTATGAAAACAGCCTTCTCTGCCCTGCTGCTCCTCCTTGCCATTTCCATCGGATGCGGCAAAAAAAGCACGCCTGACCCAAACCCAACGCCCGAAGATCCGGACTGGCCCACTGATAAGATCCGAACCGTGGTATCTACCGGTATATCACACCCCTGGGAAATCCTCTGGGGTCCCGACAATTTCATCTGGATGACGGAGCGCAGCGGCCGTATCAGCCGTATAAATCCCAAAAACGGTGCAATCTCTCCCCTGATTACACTACCCGATATCGTTTCCAATGGCGAAGGCGGTCTCCTAGGTATGACGTTGCACCCCAGCTTCAACACTTCCCCGTTTGTGTATATCGTTTATAATTACGGATCGCCCTACCGCGAAAAAGTGGTACGGTACGAATACCGGAACAATACCCTTTCCAGTCCCCAAATATTGTTGGACAATATCCCCGCTTCCGGGATCCACAATGGCTCCCGGCTGCAGTTTGGTCCTGATGGGATGCTCTATATCACCACTGGCGATGCCTCCAATGCGGATGCAGCGCAGGACCCTGCATCCCTGTCCGGCAAAGTATTGCGGCTCCGGCCGGATGGCTCTATTCCACCTGATAACCCTGTTGCCGGCAGCCCCCTCTGGAGCCTGGGCCACCGCAACCCGCAGGGACTTGTTTTCATCGCTAATACCTTATACGCTTCCGAACACGGTGCCAATACGGAAGACGAAGTGAACATCATTGAGAAACACAGGAACTATGGTTGGCCCAATGTACAGGGTCCCTGTAACGGCGGGGAGGTCACTTTCTGCAATGCCAACAACATCAAACCACCCATCTGGTCTACCGGCGGCAGTACTTTCGCCCTTTGCGGACTCGATTACTATAACCACGACCGCATTCCCGGCTGGAAGAACTCTCTCCTTCTACTAAGCCTTAAAAACGCAACGCTTTACCAGCTGAAACTTTCGTCCAACGGGCAAAGCGTTGCTTCATCAGCGAATTGGTTCGCCAACCGTTTTGGCCGCCTGCGCGACCTGTGTGTGTCACCTTACGGACGGGTTTATCTCTGTACTGACGCAAACCCGGGCCGTATCATTGAGATCAGCGACCCTAATTGATCAGGGCATTTTACCGGCGGGCAGTTCCCCCTCATTCAGCTTTCGCCAGGCACATCCGTGCAGGATCAGCGCCAGATTGGTACGGTCCATCGAAACACAGATCCAGCCCAGGTAAGGGGTTTCATCTTTCATGAATTGCACCCCAATATATTTACGGCTAGCGCCCAGCCAGTCTCCAGTCCACACCGTGTCGTTAGGCGTAGCAGCGGGGAGGAATGCCTCTACGAGGTAAGATTCCATCCCTTTCCAGTCGCGCGGGTGGGGCGCGATGCTTTTCATAATTTCGTTTGGTTGCAGGCAGATTGTAGAGTCTTTTTTCACCAACAACTTTGTACTGTTGATACCGGCGGCAAAGAACCTGCCTCGTATACCTTCAGCCCCACCGGTAATTCCGAGGGCGAGGTAAACGTTGTGGTTACCATCCAGATCAATGTCGAGGTGGAAGGATTGGAGGTTTTTCACCTGAACGTCGGCCAGACTACGATACGTCAGGGTGCTTCCGGGGGCAGGATCGCCTGTATTCCGTTTCTTACAGGCAAAAAGGATGGTCATGGCCGCAACGAAGGCGGCCAGCATTGGGATTTGGCGCATAAAGCGATGGTTTGAGGTGATTACAACAAATACAGCACAGAGCGAACTGCTGTCTGAAGATAAGACGGAGAGCGGGGCGCTGATGTTACAACATGTGCAGTTTGCCAAACTGCCAGTTTAAGTAATTTAGCTTAGTTTCATTCCTGTAAAACGCAATACTTAAATCACTTATCATATTAAATATCAACATATTAAGTTAACCCCATCATTTACTCCCTTTTCCTCTTAAGTATTTTCAATTCGATTCAGGCCCATTCATTTGAAAGTGTCCCTGTAAAGGGTGTGAACCTATGCAGGAAAAGACCCGGCACTGTTACCGTATGGTTCAGTACGATTGCAGTGCTATTACAGCGCTGTTAGCGTATAGTTGCAGCGCGATTACAGTGCTGTTACAGCGCTGTTAGCGTATAGCTACAGCGCGATTACAGCGCGATTGCAGCGCGATTACAAGGCTATTAGCGCTGAGTCCATGTCACATTTAAGAAATAACGGCGATACATGCGAAAGATCCGGAGGGTTCTTACCGAAAGATGGAGGGACGCCGGCTGCAGAAATCAGAGGAAAGCGGGATTTAGCAGGAGATGAGCCGGGAATTTGAAAGGGAAAGCTAACTTTTGGACAGGTTCAGGGCATGAAAAAAGCCCCGGCTTACGCCGGAGCCCTTTTTCTTATTTCTATCTATCAACTTGTGGCTGATTAGGCATTCACTTTACCCTTGATCTTAGCAACTACCTCTTCGGCAACGTTGTTAGGAGCGGGGTTGTAGTGAGAGAACTCCATGATGGAAGTTGCGCGGCCGGAAGACAGGGAGCGGAGTTGGGTTACGTAACCGAACATTTCGCTCAGGGGCACTTTCGCCTTGATTACCTGTGCACCGTTGCGGGATTCCATACCTTCCAGCATACCACGGCGGCGGTTAAGGTCACCGGTCACGTCGCCCATGTACTGGTCGGGTGTGGTAACTTCCACTTTCATGATAGGCTCGAGCAGAACTGGTTTCGCTTTACGGCCGGCTTCACGGAAGGCAGATTTGGCGCAAAGCTCGAAGGACATTGCGTCGGAGTCTACCTGGTGGAACGAACCGTCGAACAGGCGAACCTTCAGGGAAGTCAGGGGGAAGTTAGCGAGAACACCACTGTTCATGGATTGCTCGAAACCTTTCTGAATTGCCGGGATGAACTCTTTGGGGATAGAACCACCGAAGATATCATTCACGAACTGGAAGGATTTGCCTTCGTTTTCTTTCAGCCATTCTGCATCAGCAGGTCCGATCTCGATCTGGATGTCAGCGAATTTACCACGGCCACCTGTTTGTTTCTTGAACACTTCGCGGTGTTCAATTTTCTGGGTGAATGCTTCTTTGTAAGCAACCTGGGGAGCGCCCTGGTTAACTTCCACTTTAAATTCGCGGCGCATACGGTCAACGATGATCTCGAGGTGAAGCTCACCCATACCGCTCAATACGGTTTGGCCGGTTTCTTCATCGGTTTTCGCTTTGAGGGTAGGATCTTCTTCTACCAGCTTGGCGATTGCCATACCCATTTTATCAACGTCTACCTGCGTTTTAGGCTCGATAGCGATGTGGATAACGGGTTCAGGGAAGGACATAGATTCCAGTACGATCGGATTGTTTTCCGCGCACAGGGTGTCTCCTGTTTTGATATCCTTAAAACCTACAGCAGCTCCGATATCACCGGCTTCGATGAAATCGATAGGGTTCTGCTTGTTGGCGTGCATCTGCATGATACGGCTGATACGCTCGTTCTTACCGGTACGGGTATTCAGTACGTAAGAACCACCGTCCAGACGACCGGAATAAACCCGGAAGAATGCCAGGCGGCCTACGAACGGATCGGTAGCGATCTTGAACGCGAGGGCAGCAAAAGGTTCTTTAGCTGAAGGGGCGCGCGTGATTTCTTCACCGGTGTCGGGGTTGGTACCAGTTACGGATTCAACATCCATCGGAGAAGGCAGGTAACGGCAAACGCCGTCCAGCATTTTCTGAACGCCTTTGTTTTTGAAGGAAGAACCGCACATCATGGGGATGATAGCCATGTCGATAGTGGCTTTGCGGATTGCTTCATGAATTTCAGTTTCGGAGATGGAATTGGGATCTTCGAAGAATTTCTCCATGAGGGTATCGTCGTATTCAGCAACTGCTTCTACGAGTTTAGCTCTCCACTCTTCCGCTTCTTCCTTCATATCAGCGGGGATTTCGATTTCCTGGTAGGTTGCACCTTTACCAGCTTCGTCCCAGATGATGCCTTTCATAGTGATCAGGTCCACAACGCCTTTGAAGTGATCTTCAGCGCCGATGGGCAGGGTCAGGGGAACGGGGTTAGCACCCAGCATTTCCTTTACCTGTTTAACCACGTTGAGGAAGTCTGCACCGGAACGGTCCATTTTATTAACGAAACCGATACGGGGAACACGGTACTTGTTCGCCTGACGCCAAACTGTTTCAGATTGGGGCTCAACACCGGATACGGCGCAGAACAGGGCTACAAGTCCGTCGAGTACGCGCAGGGAGCGCTCTACTTCCACGGTGAAGTCCACGTGGCCCGGAGTATCAATGATGTTAAATTTAAACTGTTTGGTATCCGGCAAACTCTCACCCTGGTTGGTAGGGAAGTTCCAGAAACAGGTAGTAGCAGCAGATGTGATGGTAATACCTCTCTCCTGCTCCTGAGCCATCCAGTCCATGGTAGCGGCTCCTTCGTGAACCTCTCCGATTTTGTGAGTCTTGCCTGTGTAATACAGGATACGCTCAGTGGTAGTGGTCTTACCGGCATCAATGTGCGCCGCAATACCAAAGTTTCTTTGAAATCTTAAGTCTGCCATAAAAGTAAAATGACTATAAGTAATGCAATTTGGGGGGCAAAGGTAATCAATTTCTATCAATAAATAAAGCGGTCCAATTTTGCCAAATTGTTAAAAACGTCCTCCTTTCCCTATCCTGCCGCTTATCCTCCTAAAACCGCCAGAAATGAAATGGATTCCGCTTGCCGTTACCTCCCATGGTTTTTTGGCTAGTTTTACAACGTCGAAAGCTGAAGAAACCCCGTTTCCATTATAAATGAACCGTTTATACAGTAACCATTGCCCGGGCGCCAAACCGCTCCGGATAATAGCAGCATGGCATCACAAGGCAGCATACTGAAGGGACCCCGTCAACCAGATCGCTATTTGCTTCGTTACCGGTATTTCCTGTAATCATTTACCCCCGTTTATCAAAACCATCACATAACCATTGTTTTATGAAGCATTTTTCTACAAAGCACCTGTTACTGGCCATGTTTCTGGCCATCTCATGGATGCCTGCCCGATCTCAGCTCGTGCTGGTAAGGCAGGTAACCGCATCCTCAGGAGGGTCCGGTATCATCGGCGGCATACATTTCGATTACACCATCGGGGAAGCCGCCATATCCCCCCTCTCCGCAGGGCCTATTCTCCTTACTCAGGGTTTCCAGCAACCGGAGATCCTCCCGCCACTTGCCCCGGGAGGTAACCCTATTCTGGACTTCTCCCTCTTTCCAAACCCCGCGCTCACAACCTTCAAGATCCAGTTCAGCCTCCTGACTAACGCATCCGTCACCTTCCTGCTCATGAACACCGCAGGACAGGTCATCTACCAGGACGTTCGCAACTATGCCCCAGGCAAAGTCGTCATTCCCACATCGGTAGATAAACTCGCTGCGGGCATCTACACCGTCATCCTGAAGGTTAACGCGTTCGTGTTCACGGAAAAACTTATTGTTCAATAGCCTAAACTGGTATACCATGAAGCAACTCAAATGGATCCTCGTGCTTACGGGACTGCTGGCGGTACGTCCGTTGATGGCCCAGAAAAGCGCCCGGCAGCCTCATAATATCGGAGGCTCATTCCTGCTAATCAACCCTGACGCAAGGAGCAGCGCTACCGGTGGTGCCGTTACCGGACTCGAGCCTGACGCTAATACCATGTTCGCCAACGCCGCCAAACTCCCTTTCGCAGGGGAATGGGGTGCCAGCGTGTCCTACTCCCCCTGGATGTGGGACCTCCTCGACAAAAAAACACATATGGCATACGTTTCCGGGTTTAAAACCTGGGGCGAACAGCAAAGTCTCGGTGCATCCGTCAAATACTTCAATTACGGTGATGTCACTTTCCGGGACGATAATGGCATGGTACTTCAACAGTACAGGCCCAGAGAATACGCCATAGATCTCGCATACGCCAGAAAGCTCGGATCCGCATTCGCTCTCGCTGTTACCGCAAGGTACATCAGAAGCGAACTGGGAAACGGTACCTACAACGGACAGCTGCAGAAGCCGGCTTCCGCTGTGGCAGGCGATATCAGCCTCTATTCGCAGGGGTATGCCAATCACATCGAAGGCAATAACCGATATGCGTGGGGTATCAGCTTCACAAACATCGGTACCAAACTGTCTTACACCGACGACAGTAATAAGAAGACCTTCCTCCCCATGAACCTACGTATCGGTGGCGGATATACGTTTGTACGTACTGAAGATCACAAGTTCACCTTAGCCGCGGATGTCAACAAGCTCCTCGTGCCTACGCCACCGGTATATAAACTGGACCCTGATGGCAACCCCACCAGTGAGATCGACCGCGGTAAGGACCCCGACAGGAGTGTGGTGGAATCCATCTTCACTTCCTTCACCGATGCCCCGGACGGCTTCCGCGAAGAGTTCAGCGAGTTCTCGCTCGCTGCAGGGATAGAATATGCCTACCAGAACAACTTCTTCGTACGCACCGGATACTTCTATGAAGACCCTGCCAAGGGCAACCGGCAGCAGTTCTCTGCCGGCTTCGGCGTAAGGGTGCAGGCATTCCAGCTCGATTTTGCATACCTCCTCCCTGTAGGCGGCAGCATCAGGCAAAGGAAGAGCCTAAACTTTACCCTTATGTACACGCCTTTCAGGGATAAATAATACCGTAACCTTTCCTTATCACAGAAAAAGCACTCGTCATGAATAAAACACTATTAACAATGATCATCCTGTTAACAACCGCATTTACACAAGCGCGGGCGCAGCAGGCTGACAGGAAGGCCAGCGAAGGTCAGAGCATCCGTCACCGTATGTTCAGTGATTACGACCGGGCTATTGCTAAAATCAGGGCACAGCGGGCAGATGCTCCCAAACCTAAGGAAGCTACTTTAACTTCCCCTCAGGCAGTGAAACAGCATATTTTCCCCGGAGGCAATGGTTCTGGTGGAGGTGTTACAACCAAAGCCGCCACATCCGGTGCCCGCAAAGCGAATACTGCAGGTGCACAGGGCAACCAGCTCCCATCCACCGTGTCTGCAGTGGATGCTGCCCGGAAAAATAAAGACGCGGAAGCGCGTAAAGCAGCTCCTAAACCCTTCGATCTCAACGCGCAGGGAACTGAAACTTCTGAACCCAAAGCCAAGGCCCCAACTCCTAAAAACTGAGCACCATGAAAAAAATACTATACCTCCTCTTCTTTATCCTGACGGCCGCCCTGGGAAGCTTTGCGCAAAGCGGGCTTTCCGGTATCAATTACCAGGCGGTGGCACGTAACAGCAATGGTACCGTACTGGCAAACCAGGCGGTGAGCGTCCGCTTCTCCATCCGTGGTGGCGGGCCAAACGGCGCTGTAGAATATCAGGAAACACATAATACTGCCACCAATACCATCGGCCTGTTCACCCTCCAGTTAGGACGTGGCACGCCTGTAACCGGCACCTTCGCTGCCGTACCCTGGGGCAACGCCAACCAGTTCCTTCAGGTAGAAGTGAATACCGGCGGCGGATTCGTAAACCTGGGTACCAGCCAGCTGATGAGTGTGCCCTTCGCACAATTCTCAGCGAATGGCACTCCCGGTCCGCAAGGCCCCGCTGGTCCTGCAGGACCCGTTGGAGCTGCCGGTCCCGTAGGACCTGTTGGACCTGCCGGCGCTAATGGCGCAGTAGGACCGCAGGGACCAGCCGGGCCTGTAGGTGCAGCCGGACCAGTTGGTCCAGTTGGACCAGCAGGTGCTAATGGAGCTGTAGGTCCACAAGGCCCTGCAGGCCCTGTGGGAGCAGCTGGTCCCATCGGACCGGTTGGACCAGCCGGTGCTAATGGTGCAGTGGGACCACAAGGGCCCGCCGGTCCTGTTGGTGCAATTGGCCCCGTTGGACCTGCCGGAGCTAATGGTGCAGTGGGACCGCAAGGACCCGCCGGTCCTGTTGGTGCTGTTGGCCCTATTGGACCCGCCGGAGCAGTGGGAGCAATGGGACCTGCCGGTCCTATCGGACCTATCGGACCCGCCGGACCGGTTGGACCAGCCGGACCTGCAGGCGACATCAATGGTGTTGCAGCGGGAGGCGATCTCTCCGGCACTTATCCTAATCCCTTAATTGCAAATGGCGTAGTAACGTTGGCTAAGATAGCTCCCGGAGTAATCCCCACTACCCTGCCTCCCAACGGGCCTGCAGGTGGTGATTTGAGTGGCAATTATCCTAACCCTTCTGTTGCCAGACTGCAGACAATCCCCGTTGCAATCACTGCACCGCTTGCCGGCCAGGTGCTAAAGTTCTCAGGCACAGAATGGACGCCTGCGGCAGATAATGCCGGTGGCGGAGGACTTACACTTCCTTATGCTGCCGTGGAAAACAATGCGGCCACGCTGTTCTCCATCACCAACAATGGAGACGGCACCTCACTGGAAGGCGTAAACAATACCACCAGCAGCAGCATTGCCGCAGTACGTGGTATCGTAACAAGTGCCAGCCCGGGAGGTTTCTCTTCTGCAGTTCGCGGTATTAATAACGGCACCGGTGGTTTGGGTATTGGCGTATGGGGATCGCAGGCAGGTTCCGGCTGGGGCGTATACGGAGTAACCCCGAATGGATTAGGCGTGTATGGTAACTCGTCTGCAGGAGGCACCGGTGTGTATGCGAACAGTAATACAGGCACCGGGTTGCAGGCAACAAGCAACAATGGAATCGCTGCCGCTATCAATATATTCAACAATGCAAATAACAATAATGCGCTGAATGCTTCTACACTGGGCAATGGTACTGTTATTAATGTAACATCATCCGGTAATGGTGCCGGCGTATTTTCATCTACCGGTTCAGGGTTTGCCATTCATGGTATTACCAGTGCGCAAACGAGTGCCGGTGTTATTGGTGACAATAATGGTGCAGGCGAAGCAGTAGTAGGCCGTACTACCAGCGATATAGCCGGTGCGGTTGTTGGCCGTAACGATGGTGGCGGATATGGCGTGCGCGGTTTCGTTGCTACTAACAACACTGGTACCGCAGTAGGCGTACTCGGCCAGATAGGCCTGAACAATAGTACCGGCCGTGCAGGCAGGTTTGAAAACTTCAATCAGACCAACACACTTGGTAATACCATGGAAGTGGAAACAAATGGTAATGGTAATATCCCGGACAATACCCAGGGTAACGCATCATCATTCCTGGTAGATAACTCAAACAGTGTGGCCGCTGCCGTTAGAGCTGAAGTAAAAACGATCTTCGGCAACTTCGGCGCAGCAGCTGTCTTCGGTACATCATCAGGAACAGGTGGATTTGCCGGTCTGTTCCATGCTTCGAATGCTTCTGGCAATGGTGCTTCTTTAGTTGCAATCACCGATGGTAACGGTAACGCCATCACTGCCAATGCAAGTAAAGACGGTAATGGTGTTGAAACGAATATAGATGGTGCCGGCAATGCGATCTATGCATGGGTACCCACCTTCGCTACCGGTCGTGCCGCAAGGTTCCAACATTATAATGAATCCAACACCAGCGATGTTGTAACCGCAATTACTGTAGGTAATGGTATTGCAGGTAATTTTAAAGTGGACAAAGTGACCGGTACATCTGCCGCAGTGAGAGGCGAAGTGAATTCCCAGTTCGCGAACTTCGGAACGGCAGGTATTTACGGTATTTCTTCCGGTACCGGTGGCTTTGCAGGTTTATTCCATGCCAGCAACCCGGCAGGTAATGGCCCGGCCCTGATCGCCATCGCTGATGGCAATGGGAATGGTGTTACCGCTAATGCTTCCAACACCGGAGACGGTGTGGAAACCACGGCAGACGGTACCGGCAGTGCTTTATATGCCTGGACGCCCAACTTCAGCAATGGCCGTGCAGCACGCCTCGTGAACTATAATACAGGTAATACCAATCCTGTTTTGACAGTAGAACAACACAGCAATGGTTCCATCGCACTCTTCAAATCAGGCAACCCCGGAACGGTGAACGTAGCCCGTATAAACGCAGCAGGCCGTGGCTTCTTTAATGGCGGTACACAGGCAAGCGGTGCAGACGTCGCAGAATCATTTGATGTGGAAGGTGGTATCAGTAATTATGAACCCGGCGATGTACTGGTGATCTCCACTTCTACTGATCGTATGATGGAAAAATCTTCCGAAGCATACTCATCACTGGTAGCGGGCGTTTACGCCACCAAACCCGGTGTACTCCTCACAGAACGTGAAGGCGTGGAAGAAATTACCGACCAGGTGCCCATGGGCGTGGTAGGTGTTATTCCCACAAAGGTGTGTGACGAAGGTGGTGCCATCCGCCGTGGTGACCTGCTCGTAACGGCCAGCAAACCCGGCTATGCCATGAAGGCAGACATCAGTAAGGTTAAACCCGGCCAGATTATCGGGAAAGCCTTGCAGGAACTGCCTTCCGGCAATGGTAAAATCAAAGTACTCGTTAACGTGAAATAAGATCTTTCATCTTTGCTGATATAACCGTACTAACATACATTTTTGACGAGAGCAAGGGTATATGTATGGTTTTTGTGTATGGCTGCCTCTTCAGGGGCAGCCTTTTTTCTCTTTTCCGCTGGCTGTCAGAAAGATCGGAAAAGTTACCTATTGTTATTTGTTTACATTTTTATACCTTGCAATATAATTAGCGCTCTCACCTAACGTGAAGCCCTACCCCAAGATCTATTTCCCGGTTTAACCATCGTACTGAAAGACGCGTAAACAGCATCCGCTGTGCCTTTTGTCGCCATACCTGTAAGAAATAATGTTTCGGGAACACTGTATATCCTATTGGGTAAACCAGTACATTTTTAAGAACCTATTACACCGTCTTTGCAATTAGCGCATAACCCGTGATCAATTTACCGATGTAGTCCATTTGGATACATCCGGTTGTTGATTCCTGTACTGCATATGCATCATTCCTCACCTTTCACCTACTGTATTCATCTATGAAGACAAATTCTACAAAGCACCTGTTACTGGCCATGTTTCTGGCCATCTCATGGATGCCTGTCCGATCCCAGCTCGTGCTGGTAAGGCAGGTAACCGCATCCTCAGGAGGGTCCGGTATCATCGGCGGCATACATTTCGATTACACCATCGGGGAAGCCGCCATATCCCCCCTCTCCGCAGGGCCTATTCTCCTTACTCAGGGTTTCCAGCAACCGGAGATCCTCCCGCCACTTGCTCCGGGAGGTAACCCTATTCTGGACTTCTCCCTCTTTCCAAACCCCGCGCTCACAACCTTCAAGATCCAGTTCAGCCTCCTGACTAACGCATCCGTCACCTTCCTGCTCATGAACACCGCAGGACAGGTCATCTACCAGGACGTTCGCAACTATGCCCCAGGCAAAGTCGTCATTCCCACATCGGTAGATAAACTCGCTGCGGGCATCTACACCGTCATCCTGAAGGTTAACGCGTTCGTGTTCACGGAAAAACTTATTGTTCAATAGCCTAAACTGGTATACCATGAAGCAACTCAAATGGATCCTCGTGCTTACGGGACTGCTGGCGGTACGTCCGTTGATGGCCCAGAAAAGCGCCCGGCAGCCTCATAATATCGGAGGCTCATTCCTGCTAATCAACCCTGACGCAAGGAGCAGCGCTACCGGTGGTGCCGTTACCGGACTCGAGCCTGACGCTAATACCATGTTCGCCAACGCCGCCAAACTCCCTTTCGCAGGGGAATGGGGTGCCAGCGTGTCCTACTCCCCCTGGATGTGGGACCTCCTCGACAAAAAAACACATATGGCATACGTTTCCGGGTTTAAAACCTGGGGCGAACAGCAAAGTCTCGGTGCATCCGTCAAATACTTCAATTACGGTGATGTCACTTTCCGGGACGATAATGGCATGGTACTTCAACAGTACAGGCCCAGAGAATACGCCATAGATCTCGCATACGCCAGAAAGCTCGGATCCGCATTCGCTCTCGCTGTTACCGCAAGGTACATCAGAAGCGAACTGGGAAACGGTACCTACAACGGACAGCTGCAGAAGCCGGCTTCCGCTGTGGCAGGCGATATCAGCCTCTATTCGCAGGGGTATGCCAATCACATCGAAGGCAATAACCGATATGCGTGGGGTATCAGCTTCACAAACATCGGTACCAAACTGTCTTACACCGACGACAGTAATAAGAAGACCTTCCTCCCCATGAACCTACGTATCGGTGGCGGATATACGTTTGTACGTACTGAAGATCACAAGTTCACCTTAGCCGCGGATGTCAACAAGCTCCTCGTGCCTACGCCACCGGTATATAAACTGGACCCTGATGGCAACCCCACCAGTGAGATCGACCGCGGTAAGGACCCCGACAGGAGTGTGGTGGAATCCATCTTCACTTCCTTCACCGATGCCCCGGACGGCTTCCGCGAAGAGTTCAGCGAGTTCTCGCTCGCTGCAGGGATAGAATATGCCTACCAGAACAACTTCTTCGTACGCACCGGATACTTCTATGAAGACCCTGCCAAGGGCAACCGGCAGCAGTTCTCTGCCGGCTTCGGCGTAAGGGTGCAGGCATTCCAGCTCGATTTTGCATACCTCCTCCCTGTAGGCGGCAGCATCAGGCAAAGGAAGAGCCTAAACTTCACCCTTATGTACACGCCTTTCAGGGATAAATAATCACACCAATACAGACAGTAACCATTCCTATCACATAAAGCACCGATACATGTACAAATTAATACTACTGATCCAGTTCCTGCTGCTGGTTGCTGCAGGTAACACCTTCGCCCAGCAGTCAGCTAAAAACTCAGAAACGGGCGAGAGCATCCGTACCAAACTCTTTAAAGACGGCAAGCCGAAATTCACCCCGGCTGCTAAAAGCAAACCAGCTGAAGCTACCCTCACTTCGAAAGACATGGTGCGCCAGCGAATTTTCACCGGAAGCAATGGTTCCGGCGGACGCGTTACAGCAAAATCTGCTGCATCTGGTGCCCTCAAGGCAAAGCAGTCTAACAACTCAGGCGCTGCCCTCCCATCCAATACGACTGCCACTGAATCAGCTCAGAAAGCGAAAGAATCCCAGGCTCGCAATGCTGCCGCAATTAAGCCGGCAGACCTCTCTGCCCAGGGCACTGAACCAGCTCCTCCTGTTATTAAACCCCGCACCACAACCCCTAAAAACTGATTACTATGAAAAGAGTTTTATACATCCTCACATTACTACTGACGGCTTCGCTGGGGAGTTATGCCCAGAGTGCATTGTCAGGTATCAATTACCAGGCGGTTGCGCGTAACAGTAACGGTACCGTACTGGCAAACCAGGCAGTAAGCGTCCGCTTCACGGTGCGTGGTGGCAGCCCCAATGGCACCATTCAATATCAGGAAACGCATAACACTGCAACCAATGCACTTGGACTCTTTACGCTGCAGGTAGGCCGCGGTAATGCAGGCACCGGAACCTTTGCCGGTGTGCCCTGGGCAAACGCGAACCAGTTCCTCCAGGTGGAAGTGAACATTGGCGGAGGATTTGTTACCCTCGGCGCCCAGCAACTCATGAGCGTTCCGTTTGCTTTGTATGCAGCAAACGGAAACCCCGGTCCGCAAGGACCAGCCGGTCCCGCAGGTCCCGTTGGCCCTATGGGTGCTATTGGTCCCGTTGGACCAGCAGGCGCTACCGGACCTGCCGGTGCTACGGGCGCTGCCGGCCCTATAGGACCTGTTGGCCCTGTTGGCCCGGTTGGTGCTGATGGCGCAACCGGTCCCGCCGGCCCTGTTGGTCCTGTTGGACCCATAGGTGCAACCGGAGCAATAGGACCTGTTGGACCTGCAGGAGCTAATGGTGCAGTAGGTCCTCAAGGCTCTGCCGGTCCTGTTGGAGCAACCGGAGCAATTGGCCCTGTTGGACCTGCCGGAGCAAATGGCGCTGTAGGGCCTCAAGGTCCAGCCGGCCCTGTTGGTGCAACTGGTGCAATAGGTCCTGTGGGGCCAGTAGGTGCTAATGGAGCTGTTGGCCCTCAGGGTCCTGCGGGACCAGTAGGTGCTACCGGAGCTATCGGCCCTGTTGGACCTGCAGGTTCTACCGGAGCTGATGGAGCTGTGGGTCCCCAGGGACCTGCCGGTCCCGTAGGCGCCACAGGAGCCATAGGCCCGGTTGGACCTGCCGGTGTAGCAGGCCCTCAGGGTGTTGCCGGTCCCATAGGTGCTACAGGAGCCATTGGCCCGGTTGGACCTGCCGGTGTAGCAGGCCCTCAGGGTGTTGCCGGTCCCATAGGTGCTACAGGAGCCATTGGCCCTGTTGGACCAGCAGGAGTAGCCGGCCCCATAGGTCCGCAGGGTATCGCAGGTCCCGTAGGTGCTACTGGAGCCGTCGGACCGGTTGGTCCGGTTGGAGCGATGGGACCTGCAGGGCCAATTGGTCCAATAGGACCCTCAGGACCAGTAGGCCCTCAAGGCCCGGCTGGACCCGCTGGCGACATCAATGGAGTGGCAGCAGGTGGCGACCTTTCAGGTACCTACCCCAACCCAACGGTTGCCGGACTGCAAACAATCCCGGTAGCAGTAACGGCTCCGGTAGCCGGACAGGTGTTGAAATATTCCGGAATAGAATGGATGCCTGCAGCCGACAACGCTGGCGGCGGCGGTCTTACACTTCCTTATGCTGCGGTTGAAAACAATGCAGCCACCCTGTTTTCTATTACCAACAACGGCGATGGCTCCTCCCTTGAAGGTGTTAACAATACGACTTCCAGCAGTATTTCCGCAGTTCGGGGAATTGTAACGAGTACCAGTCCCGGAGGCTTTTCTTCTGCGGTGCGGGGTATCAATAGCGGCACCGGGGGATTAGGGATCGGTATATGGGGACAACAGGCCGGTTCCGGCTGGGGCGTATATGGTGTTACCCCGAATGGATTAGGCGTGTATGGTAACTCATCTGCAGGTGGCTTTGGGGTATTTGCGAACAGCAATACCGGTACCGGTTTAAATGCCACGAGTAACAATGGAATTGCCGCCAACATCAGTATTACTAATAACGCAAACAACAATACCGCACTTACTGCATCAACGCTGGGTAATGGCAACGTTATCAGTGTTTCTTCATCGGGTAATGGTAAAGGCGTTTTAGCAACTACCGCTAGTGGTACTGCCTTACATGGGATCACTTCAGCTCTTTCCAGCGCAGGTGTTATCGGTAATAATAATGCCGGTGGGGAAGCGGTAGTGGGCCTTACTACCAGTGATATTGCAGGTGCAGTAGTGGGCCGTAATGATGGTGGCGGATATGGAGTACGTGGTTTCATATCCACAAATACTAACAATACAGCTATCGGAGTATTCGGACAGGTTGGCCAAAATGGTAGTACCGGCCGTGCAGGCAGGTTCGAGAATAGCAACCAGACCAATACAGAAGCTAACATACTCGAAGTGTATACCAATGGTAATGGGAACATCCCGGATAATACGTTGGGTAATGCCGCATCTTTTATGGTAGACAATAACAACAGTGTGGGTGCGGCTGTGAGAGCAGAAGTAAATACCATCTTCGGTAATTTTGGCGCAGCTGCTGTATTCGGAACATCATCCGGTACGGGTGGCTTTGCAGGCCTCTTCCATTCTTCCAATGCCTCCGGCAATGGTTCTACATTAGTAGCGATCAATGACGGCAATGGCAATGCCATCAGAGCAAATGCCGGTTTAGGCGGTAACGCTGTAGAAGCAAATATTGATGGTTCCGGTACTGCGGTGTATGGATGGGTACCTACCTTCTCTACAGGCATGGCCGGCCGTTTCGAGATCTTCAATGAAAATAATACCAATCCGGTATTTACATCCAAAACGGTAGGTAATGGTAATGCAGGAGAGTTTATGGTGGATAGAGTTTCAGGAACCAAAGCCGCTGTAAGAGGAGAAGTGAATTCCCAGTTCGCCAACTTCGGAACAGCAGGTATTTATGGAGTTTCTTCAGGAACAGGAGGTTATGCCGGATTGTTCTATTCCTCCAATCCCGCAGGCAACGGGCCTGGTGTTTTAGCTTTAACTGAAGGCAGCGGTAACGGTATTACTGCTAATGCCGGTGGTAATGGCGATGGTGTAGAAGCTTCCTGCGACGGCAATGGTAATGCTATATCCGGATTCATACCCAACTTCGGAACGGGCAAGGCAGGCAGGTTTGCGAATTTTAATGCCGCCAATGCTCAGCCCGCCGTACATGTAACCAATGCTGGTACCGGAACAGGTGTACTTATCAACCATACCGGCGCCAGTGGCAATATTTCTGTGTTCCAGAGCGCCAATGCAAACGTAGCAAGGATCAACAAAGCCGGCCGTGGTTTCTTCAACGGAGGAACTCAGGCCAGTGGTGCCGACCTTGCAGAAGCATTTGATGTGAAAGGTACCATCTCCGAGTATGAACCCGGCGATGTCATGATCATTTCCAAAAGCAGCGACCGCATGATGGAGAAATCTTCCCAGCCTTACTCAACGCTTGTAGCCGGCGTTTACGCGACCAAACCGGGTATGCTGCTGACAGAGGAAGGGATAGATGAAGATATCTCTCATCTGATGCCCCTGGGTGTGGTAGGTGTTATTCCTACAAAGGTTTGTGACGAAGGCGGTCCCATTACCCGTGGCGACCTTCTCGTTACTTCCAGCACACCTGGTTATGCGATGAAAGCGGATCCGGACAAGGTGAGAACCGGCCAGGTACTTGGGAAAGCACTCCAGGAGCTGCCTTCCGGTAAAGGCCTGATCAAGGTACTGGTGAATGTGAAGTAATTTTTTCTGGAAGGATAAAAAGCCGCCTCTTCTCGGGGCGGCTTTTTTAATATGAAAGCTCCTTTAGTGAATCCTACACAGAATTGGGATCTGCTTAAAACACATCAGGCTGCCGGATAACCGACAGCCTGATGTGTTTATGCTGGTAAAATTAGTTCTTATCGAGGTAACTGGTTCTTGTCAGGAAGCCCTACATTTCGTAGTGTATCTATTGCGGTCTTCAACTTCTTCGCAAAAACTCGTCTTTGCTAAAATCTCTTTTTTTAGCATTCCACTCACCAACTTCAAGGACTTTTATTGTATCTCCATTATCTGAGATACTTTGCTCATTGATTTTATTCTCTACTTCATTCCAATCTCCAAATGCTAAGTTTACAATTGCTTCGCCGTTAACTACTTGTTTAAGTGGTTGAAATCGGATTATTTTTTAATAGTCCCTTTTGGCCCAATACTATTAAAGCCATATGTGGAATCGAGGTTAGGCAATACAATGTGTTGGTAAGCGTAGGTTTCTAATTCCATGTCTCCTTATTAAACCTTGAAAAAGATGACATATCAGTTGAATGGGATTACGTTATCGTTTAGTGAGATGATTGGAAATGCCACAAAACATAAAGGCTGATCCGGGGAAACCGGACCAGCCTTTGATATGTTTACAAACCGTCTTAAAAACGGGATGGTTATACCTTGAAGTGGGAGAAAGCCTTGTTGGCTTCAGCCATACGGTGGGTATCTTCTTTCTTTTTGAAAGCGGCACCTTCACCTTTGCTGGCAGCAACGATTTCGTTCGCCAGTTTCTCAGCCATGCTCTTACCATTTCTTTCACCAGCGTAGCGAACCAGCCATTTGATGCTCAAAGACACCTTACGGTCAGCACGAACTTCAGCAGGGATCTGGAAGGTAGCACCACCGATACGGCGGCTGCGTACTTCTACGGCAGGCGTAACGTTGGTCAGGGCTTTTTTCCAAATTTCGTAGCCGTTTTCGTTAGTGATCTGGCTAACACGGTCTACTGCATCGTAGAAAATACGGTAGGCAATGCTTTTCTTTCCTTGCTCCATGATGTTATTCACGAATCGGGTAACCAGTTTATCCTGGAACCTTGGATCGGGAGCGAGGGGTAATTTTTTCGCAGCTTGCTTTCTCATTTATTGAAAGATTTCAACTATTTATTACAAATTATTTTTTAGCCTTTTCCTTCTTAGTACCATACTTGGAACGGCTTTGCTTCCTGTCTTTCACACCAGCAGTATCGAGGGAACCGCGAACGATGTGGTAACGAACACCCGGAAGGTCTTTCACCCTGCCACCACGGATCAGTACGATTGAGTGCTCTTGCAGGTTATGGCCTTCACCCGGAATGTAAGCGATCACTTCCACCTTGTTCGTAAGCTTTACTTTCGCAACCTTACGCAACGCGGAGTTCGGTTTCTTAGGGGTGGTAGTGTACACACGGGTGCATACGCCACGACGCTGCGGACAAGCATCCAACGCTCTGGATTTGGACTTGGCCCGGATAATTTCTCTTCCTTTTCTTACTAATTGTTGTATTGTAGGCATTCTTACCTAGTTTATATTTTACTGCTGATTTACAATGAAAACCAATTTCCCTTAGGGGAATTTGGGAGGGCAAAGGTATCACTTCCCTATTACATTACAAAATTGTAAGGAAGTTTTTTCCGAAAATCGGTCAATTATCGGGGATTCTCCAGCAAGAGCGCTCCCGTTAACTGATCCCACTCCTCCTCTAACGTGCCACGAAACACAGGTTTCCCTGCCCTCGCATACCAATACGCCGCATTCCCCGCATCCCCCTCCTTCCGGTGAAGATACGCATGCACCCACGACCCCGAACGGGAATGATCCTCCTGCGCAATGTCGTGACTCCGGTCCCAATCCCCCTTGCCAGCCCACCACATTGCCAGCTGCGCCGGCGTTAAGCCAGCGGGCGGCAGTGCAGACTGCAGGGTTTGTTTGAAAGCCGGAAGCGTCATAAGGCCGCAAAGATAATACGATTCACCTTTCCGGACAAGCTCCCCCGCTCCTGCTCCTTATATAAATCAGGCTCACAACGTTCATTTACAGCTGATCCTGCAGGAGACATTCTGACAATAGCAGCATATATGCCGCTCAGGATAGCAAAACACCCATTGATTTACAGCGGTTTATTATAAAAAAAGCCGGATTATGTTTCCATAACCCGGCTGATCTCTATAAACAACTTGGTAATCAGTCAATATTGAAATTCCAGCCGCGTTCATCGGCAGCTTTGCCTGTTCGGATGGCATCCAGCCGCTCAATCACTTCCCGGCCCACTTCATACTTAGTGGTATCGAGGCTGATCTTGTGCTCCTTGTAATCCAGCTGCTCCACGTATGCCACACTGGCTGCGGTACCCGTACCGAACACCTCACGCAGGGTGCCATTTTCCCAGGCCGCCACCACTTCTTCAATGGAAACAGGGCGTTCCTCCACTTCCAGGCCCATATCGGTCAGCACGTCGATCACACTGGCACGGGTTACCCCCGCCAGGATCGTTCCGTTGGTAAGGTCTGGCGTAAGTGCGCGGTTCCCGATGATCACGAATACGTTCATCGTACCACATTCCTGCAGCCATTTGTACTCAGCCCCGTCTACCCACAGAATCTGATCATACCCGTCTTTCCGGGCCTGCATGGTTGGGTACATAGCCCCTCCGTAGTTACCCGCTGCCTTGGCATAGCCAACACCGCCGGGGAAAGCACGGATGTATTTATCCTGCACCAGCAGGTGAATGGGTTTATTGAAGTAAGGGCCCGAGGGACTGTTAATCACCGCGAAACGATAGGTATCCGAAGGACGGACACCGATAAATTCATCCATGGCGATCATAAACGGCCGGAGATAGAGGGAACAGCCTTCGTTGGAAGGTACCCACTCACGGTCGAGGTCTATCAGCATAGCCATGCCGCCTACAAAAAGCCATTCCGGCACATCGGGCATCCCCATGCGCTCGGCGCTTTTGTTGAAACGGGCATAGTTATCGTACGGACGAAAAATCATGGGATGCCCCTGCTGGTCGTTATACGCCTTGATCCCTTCAAAGATCGCCTGCCCATAATGCCAGGCGGCGTTGGAAGGGCTTACGGTAAAGGGCTGGAATGGTATGATTTCCGCATTAGTCCATTCTTTACCATCAAAATCGGCCACCAGCATGTGGTCCGCATATTTTTTACCAAATACCAGGTGCTCAAAGTCTACCTCCGGAAGACTGCTCCGGGAGGTTTTCGTTACCTTAATCCTCCGCTTCGCTTCTTCCATCACGGTAGATTTAGCGGTGGGATATTCTACTGCCATCATGGTTAATCAATTTTATCTCAATATTTTTACACGCTTATTTGCATGTTTTCGTTCCACCGAACGATCCGCAAATAAACGTTTTTTCCCACACATGGGATTATCACTTGAAGCATTAATATAATATTTATGAGCCTTGAGCGATTACAGCTGGACCCGTTTCTGTTGGCGCAAATGTACCACCAGCCTATCATTCCGGAGGAAATTAAAGCCGTTCCCGCGGAAGCGAAAGCCGTGCCTGAAATCAAATATTTAGGCGAAAATCAAAAAAACATCCTGCTGCTGATACAAAATGAAAAGGAAGCTTATTTGAGCGAGGAAACGTTCAATTTGCTGACTAATATCTTAAATGCATGCAAGCTGGGCATGCAGGATGTTGCATTGGTAAATACGGCAAATTACCCCGGCACCCGGTTGCAGAATTACCTGTCTAAGATACCCACCCGGCAGGTGATCTATTTCGCCATCCCCTCCGATGCTCTGGGCCTTCCTCCCATGGAAACGTACCGGATCGGGACTCACCACGGCATCTCCGTTCTGATGTCTGACGATCTGCAACTCATTGCAACTGATAAAATACTCAAAGGCCGCCTCTGGATGTGCCTCAAACAATTATTCGGCATTTAAACGATCATATGGAACTGGTTTTTGCGACGAACAACGATAATAAGGTAAAAGAGATCCGCTCCCTGCTGGGCAATCAATTCTCTATCGTCACCCTCCGGGAAGCCGGAATTGATATCGATATCCCCGAGCCGCACCCTACCCTGGAAGAAAATGCCAGGGAGAAGTCGCTCACCATTTATAACATGACCGGCAAAGATTCTTTCTCGGAAGATACCGGCCTTGAGATCGACGGGCTCAACGGAGAACCCGGCGTACTCTCCGCACGGTACGCCGGTGAAGCAAAAAGTGCCGACGATAACATCGATAAAGTGCTCCGCCTCCTCGAAGGCAACCCCCAACGCTCCGCCCGCTTCCGCACCGTTATCAGTCTCTACCTCAACGGACAGGAGCACCAGTTCGAAGGCGTTGCCGAAGGTGAGATCCTCCCCGGCAGATCGGGCGGTAAGGGATTCGGCTACGACCCCATCTTCCGCCCCACGGGTGGCGACCGCTCCTTCGCAGAAATGGAGCTTAGCGAAAAGAACCAGTTCAGTCACCGGGCCAAAGCATTCAAAAAGCTGATCGCCTTCCTCCAGGAAAACAATGGCAAGAGTTAAAATAGATATGCCGGAAACCTACCGGTTCATCACCCAGATGCCCATCCGCATCACGGATATCAACTATGGCGGCCACCTGGGTAACGACGCCGTGGTGTCTATCCTCCAGGAAGCACGTATGCGATACCTCGCCACATTCGGTGCTACAGAGCTGAAAGCCCTTGGCACCGCGCTCATTATGGCCGATGCCGCCATCGTCTATAAAGGTGAGGGTTTTTACGGCGACCAGCTTACAGTTGAAGTAACGGCAGACGAGTTCTCCACCGTTGGCTTCGACCTTTTCTACCGCGTCTCCACCTTCCGTGGCGGACAGCTCACCCTTATCGCGGAAGCTAAAACCGGGATGGTATGCTTCGATTACGAAGCCCGCAAAGTAGCCCGCCTCCCCGAAGCATTAAAAGAACAACTCAGTAAAACCAACGCATGACAAACAATATACAGGACATCATCCTTTACCGCCGCACGGTAAAACCGACGGCTATGAACGGCAAGAAGATCGACGACGAAACCATCCGTGAACTGCTTCAGCTGGCAGACTGGGCACCTACCCATGGACTCACGGAACCCTGGTATTTTGTAGTATACAGCGGAGATAAGGTGCAGCAGTTCTGTACCGACCACGCCGAACTTTACAAGCAATACACGCCTGCTGCCCAGTATATCCCGGGCAATTACGACAAACTGAAAGCACAGGGCGACCTCGCCTCCCATGTAATTGCCGTGGTTATGCGGCGCGGTGCCAATCCGAAGATCCCTGAGATCGAGGAAGTAGCGGCTACTGCCTGTGCGGTTGAAAACCTCTGGCTCGCAGCTACCGCTCAGAACATCGCGGTGTACTGGGGCTCTGGCGGTATGACGTATTCTCCCGCCATGCAGGATTACTTCGGACTGCGGGATGAAGACAAGGTCATGGGATTCCTTTATCTGGGTTATACAGAAGAGGCTCCACGCACCGGGCGGCGCGTAAAGCCTCTTGAAGATAAAGTGAAGTGGATGTAATTATTATCAGCTCAGCCGGTACGTTTTGGCCAGATCCTGGAAATCACGTACCTGCTTTGCTTCCCATTCCCCGTTTTTACCTGTTTCGGCAGCCATGATCTTAGCCACTTCCGGCGCTATGCGCAGGGCTTCTTCGGCATCGAGAAACAGGGCACGGGTGCGGCGGGCGAGGATGTCTTCCACGGTTTGCGCCATTTCAGAACGGATCCCCCAAAGAACCTGCGCACTGATGATCCCCAGCGATTCGCTCAGTACTTTTCCTCCATTATGCAGGCCTTTTACGGTAGCAGCGTCGGCACCATAGAAATATAAGGGGTCGCTGTCGTCCAGTTTTACGGATGCTCCGTGTACCGGAAGGTTCCGGGTAACGGATTCGGTTTCAGACCAGCCTTTCACTTTCTCCAGCCTGTCTACCACATCTTCCCCCATTTTACGGTAGGTAGTCCATTTACCACCGAGGATGGTAACCATGCCCGAGGGCGTTACCATGATCTTATGGTTACGGGATATCTCTTTCGTTTTCTCACTCTTTTCGGGCTTCGCCAGTGGCCGGAGACCTGCCCAAACGCTTTTCACATCACTGCGCTGCGGGGGTTTCCCGAGGTACTGACCGGCAGTTTCGAGGATAAACTGGATTTCTTTTTCCATGGCAACGGGGTCGAGGCTGATCTCGTTTACGGGATTATCCGTGGTACCCACTACTATTTTATTATGCCAGGGTACGGCAAAAAGCACGCGCCCGTCGGATGTTTTCGGGATCATGAGGGCATTATCGCCGGGGAGGAAGGTACGGTCGAGCACAAGGTGTACACCCTGACTGGCCACGATCTTACGTTTGATGGTGGGATCGTCCATTTCAAGGATATCGTCCACGAACACACCGGTGCAATTGATAATGCCTTTGGTGCTAAAGCGGTAGGATCTGCCAGACTCGGCATCGCTGGCTTTTACCACAGCAAGCTGCCCTTTGCTGTCTTTTTCCAGACCGGTTACTTTCATATAGTTCAGTGCCACACCGCCTTTGTCGTAAATGGTTTGCATAAGGTTTACCGCGAGGCGGGCATCATCAAACTGGCCGTCATGATAGAGGATACCTGCCGTGAGGTGATCTTCTTTAAGGCCGGGGAGCAGGTTCAGTGTTTTTTTACGGGAGATGTATTTGGAGGAACCGAGGCTGAGGCGGCCGGCCATCCAGTCATACATTTTAAGGCCTACGGTGTAGAAAATGCCTTCCCACCAGCTATAGGCGGGGATGACGAAGGAAAGGTTCCGGGAAAGGTGTTGTGCGTTTTTCAGTAATAGCCCTCTTTCTATGCTGGCTTCCCTTACGAGGGCAACATCGCCCTGCGCCAGGTAACGGACACCGCCATGAAGGAGTTTGGTTGCTTTGCTTGACGTGGATTTGGCAAAATCAGATTGTTCCAAAAGAAGGGTTCTGTATCCGCGGGTTACGGCTTCCAGCGCAGCACCAAGGCCGGTGGCGCCTCCGCCGATCACTATTACATCCCACTCGCTGGTTTCCCCGATTTTTTGCAGTTGTTCTAAACGGTTCATTGTCGCTATTGGATTCAAGGCATTATTATACAATATACATCGCATTCCGATACTGGCAAAATTAATCGTTTTTACCCGCTATTTCCGGGAAATCTCAGTTTCTGCCAGGAATATTGTTATGATCATTGCATGTCAGGGGTTTATGATATTAACGCGGCAAGGGGGGATTTGTTCCCTTGTCTGATAGTTGCGGTAAATCGTCTGCCCCCCGTCCGCCAGCCAGAGCAGCTGTGCGGAACCATGCGGTTAGAAGTCCCAGTTCTTGACCCTTGCCACGGCTTTCTGCCACCGTTCCCGAAGGGCGGGGCCTGGCTGCTGCGCAGGTTCAAAAACACGTTGGATGGTATATTGCTCCCGGATCTCCTCCAGGGTCCAGAACCCGGTGGCAAGGCCGGCGAGGTAAGCGGCGCCGGTAGCACTGGCCGGCATTACTGCCGGGCGCATCACGGGGTACTGCAGGATGTCTGTCTGCATTTGCATGAAGAAGTCATAGGTAGCGGAAGTACCATCTACCCGAAGTTCACGGATAGCACGGCCACTGTCTTTTTCCATGGCATCCAGCGCATCGGCGATGCCGAGCGCCACCCCTTCGAGGGCCGCCCGGGCAATGTGACCGGAGGAAGTGCCGCGGGTAATGCCGATGATCATGCCGCGTGCGTAGGGGTCCCAGTGCGGGGTACCCAGGCCCGACAGGGCAGGTACGAACATTACGCCACCATTATCAGGCTCCGTTTGTGCGAGGGCCTCGATCTCAGCGGTGGATTCAATCAGGCCTAAACCATCGCGGATCCAGCGGAACACGGAGCTGCCGCCGAACACACTGCCTTCGAGTGCATACGTCACATCTTCCCCTATTTTCCATGCTATGGTGGTAAGCAGGTGATTATCGGAAGTAACGGGTTTGCTGCCAGTGTTCATCAACGCAAAGCACCCGCTGCCATAAGTATTTTTAACCATCCCCGGCTCCAGGCACATCTGCCCGAAAAGCGCGGCCTGCTGATCGCCCGCTACCCCGGCAATGGGGATAACAGCATCCAGCAACCCGGATTGGGTATGCCCTATTATCTCGCTGTTGGAGCAGATGGAAGGCAATAACTGATGGGGGATATTAAATAACCGCAGCAGCTCTTCGTCCCATTCAAGTGTATGGATGTTGAAGAGCATTGTGCGGGAAGCGTTCGTTAAGTCGGTTACATGTACTTTACCCCCTGTGAGTTTCCAGATGAGCCAGGCATCGATGGTGCCGAAAGCCAGCTTACCCTGCTCGGCGCGGAGCCGGGCATCGGGAATGTGATCGATGATCCAGGAGATCTTGCTGGCCGAAAAATAAGCGTCGAGGATGAGTCCTGTTTTACGTTGCACCAGTCCGGAAAAGCCCTGGTAACGGAATTCGTCTACCAGTTTGGAAGTACGGCGGTCCTGCCAGGCAATGGCGTTGTATACGGGTTCTCCTTTTTCACGGTCCCATATCACGGTGGTTTCGCGTTGGTTGGCGATGCCGATACCCGCAATATCCGCGGCACGGATGCCGGCGGTGGCGATCAGCTCTTCCACTACTGACAACATGGTGTACCAGATCTCATTCGGATCTACTTCTATCCAGCCGGGTTGCGGATAATACTTTTCGTATTCTTTCTGCAAATGCATCACTACCTGCCCCTCGCGTGAAAAGAGCACTGCCCCGGCTGCGCTGGAGCCGAGATCGAGAGAGAGGATATATTTCTTTTCGCCGTTCATCTGCCGGATATTTTTTAAACTTGCTTCAGGTCGGTAATGGCCTGCATCAGTTCCCCAAGGTACTGATACATGGTTTCGAGATATTCGTTTCCGAGATCGGTGATCTGGTAGTATTTGCGGGGTACGCCCTCATCCATTTCCACCCATCTCGACTCCACCAGTTTTTCTTTCTTCAGGCGGCTCAGCAGCGGATAGATGGTGCCCTCGGCAATATCCATATCCGCCAGTTTCTTAATCTCACTGATCAGCTCATACCCGTACCGCTCCTTTTTTTGCAGCAGCAGCATAATGATGTATTCGAACAATCCCTTTTTTATCTGGGACTGCCATCGTGTAATAAAGTATGCGTTTGCATCAGGCTTGCGCTCCATATTCAGGGGTCGGTACGTGAATAATTAAATGTAAATCAATTATTGCAGTAAATGCGGGCGTTCAGTGAATACTTTCCAGATAAACTCTCCGAAAATTGTATTGGCCCATGCAAACCACGAACGGGTGAATTTAGCAGGATCATCTTTATGAAATGACTCGTGCATAAACCCTTTCCCTGCGTGGCAGGATTTCAGTATTCGAAGGCATTCGCGGATCTCCGTTTCGTTTTTGCTCGTAAGCCCCTGCATCACCAGGCTGATAGGCCAGATGCGGTCCATCCCGGTATGCGGACTACCGATCCCCTTCCCTGCTTTTCCGGAGAAATGGAAAGGGTTTTCGGAAGACAGGATCATCTTCCTTGTGTTGGCATATACCGGATCGTTTGGTGCAACGGCGCCGAGGTAAGGCAGTGAAAGCAGGCTCGGTACGTTAGCATCATCCATCAGGTGGAAGCTGCCGAAACCGTTTACCTCGAACGCATATACTTTACCGAATTGCGGATGCGTGGTAATGGCATATTTCTTCAAAGCGTTTTCCACTTCCGTTGCCAGCGCACGGCATTCAGCAGCGAGCGCGGCATCCATCTTCTGCGCGGTGAGTATCTCGGCCGCCTGGCGGAGGCTCACAACGGCGAAGAAGTTGGAGGGTACGAGGAATTGGAATACGGTGGCATCATCACTGGGGCGGAAGGTGCTGCAGATAAGCCCCACCGGTTTTACGGGGTAGCCGTAACCAGCCAGCGGTACCCCGTCTGTTGCCCAGGAGGTATTGCGCTGGAAAGTGTATGGACCCGGACCGTTCTTGCGTTGCTGTTCGCGGAACGTTTTCACGGTGAGGGAAATGGAAGTTTGCCATGCCTCGTCGAACGGCGAAGTATCACCTGTTTTTTTCCAATAGAGGTAAGCCAGGCGGATGGGGTAGCAAAGTGAGTCGATCTCCCATTTGCGTTCATGGATGCCGGGCTTCATATCGGTAATATCGCTGGCCCATTCGCCCCGTTTGTTCTCGTCTTTATAGAACGCGTTGGCGTAAGGATCTTTATGTATACACTTCACCTGGTGGTTGATCACCCCGGCAATGAGGTGCTGCAGGTCTTTATCTTTTGACACCAGCTGCAGGTAAGGTGATACCTGTGCGGTACTGTCGCGCAGCCACATAGCGTCAATATCACCGGTGATCACGTAGGTGTCGGGCCGGCCGTTGACGGTGGTATATTCCACCGTGGTATCGAGGGTGTTAGGGAAACAGTTGTTGAACAGCCAGGCCATTTCGGGATCTTTCACACCTTTCTGTACGGCGGCTATGGCGTCTTCCACGGCTTTGCTGCGAAACTTACGCTGTGCTTCGGGCACTCTTACCACGGGGAACGGATCGGCCGTAGCCCAGGAGAGTGCGGGGCGCAGGAGTGCTGCGGAGGAAAGTATGGCGGACTGACGGAGAAAATTTCTTCTGCTCATAACTTATATCATTGAACCTGAAAAATAGAAAATCCGGGCAAGAAATACACCTCTTACCCATTAAAAAATCCGCAGATTCTCTTACTTGCGGGTCAGTAATGCAATTAGTTGTGCGTGTTGCGGGAACCGGGTGCCAAGATCGGCACGGGTGGCCAGTTCAAAATCGGCGAAATCGAAACCGGGAGCAACCGTACATCCTGCCAGGCAATAGCCGCCTGTTTCTTCCACACTGGATGCAAACCAGCTGCCTGCAGGTATCAGCACCTGCAGGTGTTCGCCTTTACGGAGATTTCTGCCAAGGAGGTGTACATGTAAAGTACCATCCGGCCGGATCTCGTATATATGCAGAGAGGTACCGTCGTAGAAATGCCACATCTCATCGGATGCGATGCGGTGGAAAGCGGAGAAATCACCGTCTTCCAGCAGAAAATATATGGCTGTCGATACGTTTCTGGGTCCGGCAAAACCATCCGGCTGAATTGCCAGTGGTGCCCGGTATGTTTCACGGAAAGAGCCGCCTTCGATATGTTGTGTCAGTTGTAGTGTATCCCGCCAGTAGGCAGCTGAATTTTTCATTCGCTAAACTTACAGCATTTTTTGGCAGAAAAAGGGAAGAGTTTAAGCGAACGCAGGCTGAACAACCGTATCTATCTTCGGTACCAACTTCTTCGCTTTCTTCTTTCTTCCCATCCAGATGCAGAACCCGGTAACGGGTAAGCTGGCGCAGATGAGACTGGCGAAGAACATGAGCAGCTTGCCAGCGAATCCAAATACCGCTCCTACGTGCAGGTCGTAATTCATGCGGCGGAGCTTATCGCCCATGCCTGCTGCTTCATACTTACCTGCATACGGGCCTGATGCCTCCAGTGGTTTCAGGGTATATTGATCGAAGAGGTAGTTATCGGTTTTATAGTAAGTACCCGGGCGGTGGTTCACTGTTACGCTGATAGGTGCTGTGTTTCCGGAAGCAAAATACAGGGATACGCCCGCACCTTCCGGCCTGCCTGCATATACTTTTTGCCAGGCGATGTCGGTATTCTGCGCCAGCGAATGCCCGGGTGTAAGCAGGGCAGTGTCAGACACAGGATACTGCGCATCTTTGAGCGATTTACCACCGGTAGTGGCATAGTACAAGCCATTGCTCCACCATTCAAAACCCCATACCAGGCCGGTTATCACGAGGATGATTGCGATGCTCATCACATAAAACCCCAGTACGTTATGCAAATCGTAGTTCTTACGTTTCCACTTCGCATCCATCTTCACGGAAAAGCGCTGCTTGCGGGCCGCTTTGTTACGCGGCCACCAGAGCACCAGCCCGGTGATCAGCATCACTAAAAATATAAGGGTGGAAATGGCGACGATGGGCTGCCCTATACTACGGGGTAACCATAGATTGAAATGCCCTTCCAGCACCACACGGAAGAAATCGGTTTTCGCGTCCCACACTTTCAGCACTTCGCCATTATAGGGATTCACGAATACCTGCTGGTAATAGGCATCATCGCCCCTGCCGAAGAACTGGACAACGGAGCTGTAATCTTTCCCGCCATAAATAACACCCTGCGCTTTCTTCCCATCGCCCAATGCCTTTTCGCCTATAGCACTGAGGGCCGACGGTGCCAGCGGAGCCACCTGCGCGGATTTCACCTTTGCATCGAGGTGAAACCATTGTTTACCGAAAAGACTGCGAAGCTCCCACTCGAACGCAAGCAGGCATCCGGTTATGCTGATAACGAATACTACCAACCCGGAAGCCAGTCCCAGCCAAAGGTGAAATTTCCCTACTATTTTTCTCATGTGGCGCTTAAGTGTTCTGCAAAAATGCAACAGGCCGGGGGTGCCAATTGATCGTATCGGGAAAAAGACTTACGCAATCGGGAAAATTGCTTTTCACATTTCAGTTTTTTGTACTATATTTAGGATGCTTTGCGTTCCTTTCTGGCCATATGTCTTCTGGCGCTCGTCAGCGTTCACTTCGGGATCCGGGTATCCGGGTACATGAAGTGCATGGTGCGTGCCTACGTGATCGACCACCGCGATTTCGCGGAGGATTGCGGTTGCGCGAAGATAATGGCCGCCGCTTTCGGGAACGCCTTGTCGGACGAGCAGCAGTTGCAGTCCTCCCCCATCACGCTGAAGCTGCAGGATATTGTTCTGCTGGCAGAAAGCACCGGCCCTAAAGTGACCGCCGATCTGGCGAAACCTTTCACCGGCTGGGTAACGGACCGCTATCTCTCTCCCACCGCAGGCGCAATCTTCCACCCGCCCTGCTGATTCGTCCTGTATTACCATCCTTTTCAATCATTTATTAATTCTCACCGGACGGTTGGGTAAACCTTTACTCCTGCCAGTTTCCAAGACCAAGGCGTTCGGCAACCGGCCGCCGGTGGAATCATCCGATATACAGGCATGCGATCGCTGCATGCGTATCTAACTATTTTCCGACAGGCCACACCGGCCCGCGAACCGGTTGGCCGAAGGGCTGATTTATCAACCCGCATTCCGCGACAGCCCGGTCGCGCTGCAGCCGACAGCACTGTTGCGGAGTGTAGCCAGAATTTATCCGACGCGCTGCCTGACGGCCGAAAGCCGGCAGGAACGCCAAAGCATAGAAGGGTGACCAATAAGTAAAACCTTACTTACCTGGTCACCCTTTCTGTATTCCTGCAGTTCATCCCCATCTTTTCAGGCACCCAAAAGCCCGGAAAAGTGTCATTGAAATGTCAGATGTCTTACCCATGTCCTACCCATGACTTACCCATGTCCTACCCATGTCTTACCCTTATAGAGGGGTAAGACATCTATAGCTCATCCTTAAGCTATCTATAGCCTGTTGATAGTTGATGTATAAGGTTTGTCAATTTGTTCCTGCAGGTAATTTGCTGGTTACCAGGCATCTGGTATTTTTCAGGCAGATCTGAACGTTTCATGTACCAAAAAATATTTTAAAAGTAAGCGATCGCTCACTTATCTTTGCGGCATGGTGCGACCAAGAGATGAAAACAAAGTATGCCTGCTACATAAAAAGGCGATCGAAATGATCGTGAAAGAAGGGCTGGACGGATTTGGGGTGAACAAACTTGCCCGTGCGGCAGGTGTATCGCCCGCCACCATTTACATCTATTACAAGGACCGGGAAGATCTCATCATTCAGACCACTATCCGCGTGGCTGATACTATGCTGCGGGAAAGTCTTCACGACTTCGATCCTGAAATGCATTTCGCGGAAGGGCTTCGCAAGCAGTGGCAAAATCGCGCTAACCACTTTTTGCAGCATCCGCTGGATGTGGAGTTCATCGAAAAAATGCGGTATTCCCACCTGTATGATAAGGTTTCCGGCCAGATCTATCTCACCTTCAAGGATGTAATGGGAAAGTTCGTACACAACGCTATTGAACGGAAAGAGCTGATTGCGTTACCATTTGAAGTGTACTGGTCGCTGGCATTTGCACCATTGTATCAGCTCATCAAGTTCCATACACAGAAGAAAACCTTTGGCCATCTACCTTTCGAACTTACTGAAGAATCCATGGAGCAGACCTTGCAGCTGGTGCTCAAAGCCCTCAAACCTGATCCACTTCCATCTTAACCATTTAACCATCAAAACCCATCATCATGAACCAGGCTTATGCAACTGCACCCGAAATGGAGGTGCTCGTATTCCGGACCAACCTGCGTTTCAAGAAAGACCTCCTGCAGGTGGCCCCCGCGCTCGAAGGAGCGCCCGGCCTTCACAAATGGACGGTAGACCGGGAAGATGCCGACAAAGTACTCCGCATCGAAACCCGTAATCCTGATCCATCACCAATTATAGAACGGATACAGTCGTGCGGCTACCTCTGTGAAGAGTTGCCCGACTGATTTTTATTCAGACACACACTACGATTTTCAACGCTCCAATGGAAACACACGCTCCGAAACAACCGATTTTTACCCGATACCAGGTATTGATGATAGTGCTATTGTCACTCATGCAGTTTACCGTGGTACTTGATTTTATGGTGCTGAACCCGCTGGGAGAAATCCTTCTCCACGATTTCACCACACAACAGTTTGGCCTTGTAGTGGCCGCTTATCCTTTCAGCGCCTGTATTTCCGCCATTGTGGCGGCAGGCTTCGCTGATAAGTTCGACCGGAAGAAGATGCTCATGTTATTTTACACCGGCTTCATCCTCGGCACTTATTTCTGCGCATTGGCGAACGATTATCCCACGCTGCTGGCAGCCCGTATTGTAACGGGGCTATTTGGCGGGGTGATCAGTTCCATCGGCATGGCTATTATTGTGGACCTCTTCCGCCCGGAAACGCGCGGCAGGGTGATGGGGTATACCCAGATGGCACTGGCATTGAGCCAGATCCTGGGCGTGCCCATTGGCTGGGAACTGGCCATCCGGTTCAACTGGCATTTCCCCTTCTGGATGATCGCTGCTTTTGGTACCATACTAGGTGCGGCCATCGGTTACTACATGCAGCCCATAACAGGCCACCTTGGAAAGAATACTGAGAAAAATGCCTTCCGCCACCTGACCAGCACCGTAAAGAACCCGCGCTACCGGCTGGCCTTCCTTACCACTGTGCTCATTGCCACGGGCGGCTACATGCTCATGCCCTTTGGCAACGCTTTTTCCCAGCACAACATGGGCATTGCCAAGCATGATGTAACGCTGCTGTTTATGGCATCCGGTCTGGCGAACCTCATTGCCTCCCCGCTCATCGGGCGCCTGTCTGACAAGGCCGGCCGTGCCAACGTGTTTTACGCCGCCAGCACCGTAACGCTCATCATGGTGATCATTTACACCAACCGCGGGCTAACGCCGTTTTACCTCGCCATGCTTATCAATGTGGTGATGATGGTGGCCGTTTTTGCCCGTATCATTCCCATGCAGGCTACCATGACCTCGCTGCCTACGCTGCAGGACCGTGGCTCTTTTATGAGTGTGAATGCCGCGGTGCAACAGCTCTCCGGTGGTATTGCTGCCGTAGCTGCCAGCCGCATCGTACATTCTACAGAAACAGGTTACCTGGAACATTATCCGGTACTGGGATATGTGATAGCCGTGGCATTGACCATAACGATGATCATGATGTTTTTCCTCAACCGCCAGGTAATGGCGGAAGCGGCCGCGGTGAAACAGCAGGAACCCGGCAAGATGGCCGCAGCATCCTGATCTTTCAGCTTCATAACCATTAAAAAGGGCGCTTTCAACAGCGCCCTTTTTGTATTATTTCACTTTGAACAAGGGGTTGTAAATCAACCCGATGATATTGCCCCAGGGGTCGGTTACCGTAGCAGTTTCGATAGGCCCGCCCACATTCCGCGGCGCTTCGTGGCTGGTGGCGCCAAGGGAAAGGAGGTAATTGTAAGCCTCATGGATGTCTTCCACCCCCCAGTAGGTTTCCACTGCCCCGGTGCCGGGATGGGCTTCGCCGGGGGCGAGGGGATGAACACCCAGCTCGTAGCCGCCTATCTCGAAGCCAACATAAAAAGGCTCATCGAAGTAAGGGTCCGTGTTAAAGGCTTTGCGGTACCACTCCTTCCCTGCCTGAATTTCCGGCACGCGGTAGATGACGGTGCGCAATCCGGCGAATCTGTTTATCATGTTTTCCGGGTTTAGTGTTTCAAGTTACTATACTTTCCATTCCCGGCCTTTTGGAAAAAATTAACATTTAACCTCAAATACTTGACCGGCAAGCCTTTGCAGCTATTCTCCAAAATATTTTCCACATCGGTTGATGCACGTATTGCATGGCGGCTTAATTTTGCATCATAACCCGTTCCTCCCCCTTCGATTCATTTTCTTAAACAAAAAGAAACATGGAAAAAAAATCCATTCGCGATGCGTACAAACGCTACTGGCTCGAAAACGGCCAGGCGCCTGTTTCCGTATTCGCACTCTGCAAAATCCTCGATGTGCCGGAGGCGGACTTTTACCAGCACTACAGCCATTTCGACAGCCTGGAAGCCGACATCTGGCTGGAATATTTCCAGCAAACGGTTGACCAGTTGAAAGACGATGAAACTTACCGGCAGTATACCTCCCGGGAAAAACTCCTCGCTTTTTACTTCCTCTGGGTACAGAAACTGAAAGAAGACAGGAGCTACATTCTGCAACAGTACCGCCGCTCCCATCTCCCGCTCAGCCAGCTGGGACAGCTGTCTGCCTTCAAGCGCGCATTTTACGATTACGCTTCCGGGCTGATCAAGGAAGGTTACCTCACTTCCGAGATCAGGGAAAGGAAATACATTTCCGACCAATACGTACACGGATTCTGGGTACAGGCGTTGTTTGTCCTCAAATACTGGATCGGTGACAGAAGTGAACAATTCGAACTAACGGATGCAGCCATCGAAAAGGCGGTAAATCTGAGCTTCGAGCTGATTCACAGTAACACGATCGACAGTCTGATCGATTTCGGCAAATTCATGTTCACCCGGAAATAGCGACCATTATGAAAGAACAACAACACCTCCCCACCGGCAAAGTGGAGCGGGCCGGCCGCTTCGTGACTACCGGGCTGAAAGTAGGCACCAACTATATCAAACATTATACCCGCAAGCTCATGGACCCTTCCGTGTCTAAAGAGCAACTCCACCAGGATAATGCGGAAGATATTTACGACACCCTCAGCCACCTGAAAGGCAGTGCCCTCAAGGTTGCGCAGATGCTCAGTATGGACCGTGGCATGCTTCCCAAAGCATATACAGATAAATTCGCCATGAGCCAGTACAGCGCGCCCCCGCTTTCGGGGCCACTGGTTGTCAACACCTTCATCAAAACGCTTGGCCAATCCCCTACCCGCCTGTTCGACCAGTTCGATATGAAAGCGAGCAACGCCGCCTCCATCGGCCAGGTACACAAAGCCGAAAAAGATGGTCACCACCTGGCTGTGAAGATCCAGTACCCCGGTGTGGCCAGCAGTGTTAAATCCGACCTCCGCATCGTAAAACCCTTCGCCGTAAGGATCGTGGGAATGAATGAAGTGGATATGGATAAGTATTTCGAAGAAATTGAAACAAAGCTGCTGGAAGAAACCGATTACAAACTGGAGCTTCGCCGCTCGCAGGAACTCAGTGCCAGCTGCGCACATATCCCCAACCTGGTATTTCCCCGGTACTATCCCGAGCTTTCGTCTGACAGGATCATTACCATGGACTGGCTGCATGGCCAGCACCTCAAAGAGTTCCTCGAAACGAACCCTTCACAGGAAGTACGGAACAAGATCGGTCAGGCGCTGTGGGACTTCTACCAGTTCCAGGTGCATCACCTCCGCAAAGTACATGCAGATCCGCACCCCGGTAACTTTTTGCTGCGGGCAGACGGGACGGTGGGTATCTTCGATTTCGGCTGTGTGAAAGAGATCCCCGAAGATTTTTACGTCAATTATTTCCACCTCACAGATAAGGAAGTACTGGCAGATGAAGCGCGCCGCCGCGAGATCTATACCCAGCTGGAAATGATTCACCCCAGCGATACCGAGAAAGACATTGTTTTCTTCTCCGGTCTGTTCCAGGAAATGATCCGTATGCTCACCCTGCCCTTTACCGTGCAGGATTTCGATTTCGGTGACGAAGCTTATTTCAATGAAATTTATGCCTACATGGATTATCTCTATAACCTGAAGGAAGTCCGCGAATCGAAGGTGGCCCGTGGCAGCCGGCATTCGCTGTACATCAACCGTACCTATTTCGGCCTGTATTCCCTGCTGAGCGATTTGCATGCGCAGGTGAACACCAGCCGCGAAAGGATCGAAGAACTGGGTAAATCGGCCCCCGTAGCCTGATATGCGTAGCTACATGATATTCACAAAAAAGCCCCGGGTTTCCTCCGGGGCTTTTTTGTGAATAGTAACTTATTCCGTAACAGCTGATGCTGCAAAAGCAACACCTGGTTGTAGGCCGGGCACCGGTAATAATAGCTGATGAGATGGTAACCGGAAAACATGCGCTTGTAAGGATTCGGCAACAGTGAATTGAACCCGGCCACGAAAAACACGAAGCTGCCATTGGTTTGTATGCGCGACAGATCGAGGTCTGGCACCTTCTCTCCCAGCCATAGCAGCGCGGTAGACAGTATCACTTTATCCATATCATCCTGCGATGCGGCCATGAGTTGCCGCGCATCTTCCGCCAGCTGAACGCGGTGCTGCACCAGTTCCGGTATCGGGTAGCGGCCGATGAGGCGTGCAAAATGATAGATCAATACCGGAGAACGGGCGTAGTGCGGGGATATATAGGCAGGGTGGGTGATGTACTCACGGTTGCGGATGAACGATTCCAGCAAATGAACGGAAGCACTATCGGCCCGGCCATCCGCCATATTATACACATGCATGAAGTACAGCGTATTCGCCAGCACACATGCATCAAAATCTATCGGCATGCTTTTCCCGAACCATGTAGAGTATGCCGGAATACCTTTGTACTTTTTGAAAGTATTGCGGATGCCATAGCTGACCGTATTGGCGTGTTGGGCCATGAGGGCTTTGGCAGCGCGGGCGGTAGCGGAATCCGCTTCCATTGCCATCAGGAGGATGGATGTATCGTCGATATCATCGGGCAGCGAGTGCCATTTCACGAAAAGGTTCAGGAAACGGGAATTGGGAAATACCGTGCGGGGATCTGTTTTCCAGAAGTTATAGGTACTGCGGCCGGAGCGGTGCCGGAAGTATGGGAACGAAGTGCGTGCGCGGGTGCGGATCTGTTGGCAAAGGGCACTGTCGGCCCCTGTAAGGTCCTGCTGCAATTCACCCAGCGTCATGGCGATGAGTCCGGTGAAGAAAACGTTGTTATCGTGTTCCATTTTCCCACCGGGGCTGCCGTAATAGCGCATGCTGGGGAACATACCGGAGTAATAAAAGCTGTCTTGAACAGTTTGCTGCGCCGCAATTTCTCTTAATAGTCTGGCGGTGAGGGTATCCTGCCGGGCCGGAGAAGGCAATGCATACAACAGGATGAAAAGTAAGCAGGCTATTTTCCGGAAGGTCATGCAGGGAGGGGTTTTAGGGCAGTGATCATGCGGCTGCCGGCGAGGCATTGCTGCCAGGTGAAGCGCATGCAATGCCAGATGTTGGCGGGTTTTTCCATATCGATAATGAGTGCCTTCCGGTGCAGGGTGCTTAATTCCGGCAACAGGGGCGCATCGCCCTGGAGGTTGCGCAGCTGGCGGACGGCCATGTCACCGAAAGAGCAAATCGCCATCATGCGGAGCAGGAAAGGGCGTTTGCGGGCTTGTGGCAAAGGAAGGGCGGCTACGGCTGCCATCATATCACTGGTAAGTCCGGAAAAGAATGTATGGAAGGCGCGGGCATCGCGTATGCGGGTGGGCAGTGTTTGCACACCAGCCTGCAGATCTTTCCAGGTATCGAATAAATCATTGGTTAGCTGAATAATCCCCCCGATGCGGTACCAGCAGGTACGCTCCGCTTCCGATGCATCGTGATCAAGGTAGAAGTGGCACAGCAGCACGGCGTACCCGCCTTTCTCCTGCGTGATGCGGAGTAATTCTTCTTCCGGAACGGGAGTGGATAAGGATTGCTTAGCGGAATCTACCTGCGCACGGAAGAGGCCACGGGCGGCCTGGTCGTACGCCTGTTGGTCGCGCACGTAATTTCTTAAAGCAAGGTGGCAATGTAAGAACATCTGCTCTTCTATGCGGCGGGGCTGGAATTTTTCCGGTTGGAAAGAGATGATATCGAGATCTTCGGCACTCAGTTCGTTACGGTCAATAAAGTCATCGAAGGCACCGCTGCAGATAAAATACAGGATGAGGCGTTCCTTCTCTTCCTCCGTGGAAGCGCGGCCGCGGAGGGCCGTGAACGCATCTATGATCATGGGCTGGTATATACTGTAGCTCACAATCACTTTGCGGCGTGCCTCTTCCGGAAGCCGTCCTCCAAACTGCGCTTCAAGCTTAGTAAGGAGCGCCTCCGCGCGAGGGGCCTCCTTCTTCCGCTCCGACATAACCCGCAGCACGGTAGACACAACATTACTTCCGAATTGAAATATATTCATTGGCCGGCTTTCAGAGGATCATGAACTGGATGAATAACATGGATAATATCCCGGTGAGCATCACCAGCTTAATGTAAGTACTCAGCTGATGGTAATCTTTTCCGCCCCGGGCACCGAATACCTTCCGGAGTATCCATGCGAGAGGGAGCAAGATCAGGCAAATGGAATACAGCGACAGCATGGGCGTTGCCCCCTCACGCGCCCAGAGGAAAGGCTGCAGCGCCGCAATAACACCGATCACACAGGAAAGACTGCCCGCTACAATCCAGTGCGCAGTACGCGCTCCCAATACAATGGGCATGGTGCGCCCGCCATACTGACGGTCGCCTTCCACATCCTCCAGATCTTTCACCAGCTCTCTCGCAAAAGAAATAATAAATGCAAAGCCGGTATAGATGAAAGTGTAGAGAGTGATATAGCGTAATGTTTCGGGGAACAGTCCGTTTGCACCCGCTTCCGAAATGGATAGCACCGGCATGGCCGAAGCTGAAATACCCGCTACGAGGATGTTACCAATGAGGAATTGTTTTTTGAAGAAAGCAGAATAGCCGAACAACAGCACCACGCAGCCAAGGATGCAAAACAAGGGTGCCCAGCCCTGCAGTGAGCGGCTAACGAATGCAGCCAGTACCAGGGCAGCTGTATTCATAACACCATATGCTCCCAAGGCTCCGCCCCTGCTGATGCCACGGGTGATAAATACCTTATCGGGTTTATTCACCGCATCTATGCTCAGATCAAAATAATCGTTGATGATATACCCTGCCGCAGCTACCAGCATATACGCTATGGAAATCATCAGGAATTCCGGAAAGCCTACCTGCGGTTCCAGACCGGCTCCCCGCAGCAACGGTCCGATCACACAGTACTGAAAAAGCCACTGTGTAAGAAAAATGATAATCAGGTTAGGCCACCGGATCAATTTTAAAAATAAAACACACGTTTTCATGAACGGATATTGTTGTAGGTATGGTTCTGGCTGATATACATTGGAAATAACTAATGCTGACCTTATGGAACATTCACAGGTGATACATTCACTTCGGCCGGAAAATTACTCAATCCCTCTCATCTATACAACATGCGCAATGTTTTGGGGTTTTTCCGGAAGAGAATTGGCATTTTCAGTAAAGGTACCGCCATCGAAAATGTTGATGAAATTTATACAACCGATTCCTTCCGGGAAGTACCTGATATTCATTGCTTTCCGGTGGAAAGGTACTTCTCCTGATGTATTTTTGCGTTATGCACAACAAACCTGATTTAACCCTGCTCGATAACCCTCCCTGGCATGCACTCAACAGTGTGCAATCCCATCTGGCACGGATATCGGGTAATGCAGCCAGGTACTTCCCGGAAGTGGTACCGTTTGCAGCTGTGGCACAACCCGATGCAGCAAGTGGTAAGGAACTGAATGAACTGTTAACAGCCGGGGAATCCTTTTTCCTGATCGGCAATTTGCCTCCCCTGCCGGATAGCTGGGAAGTACGTAATGAACTGGTTTGCCTTCAAATGGTGAGCGAAGCACCGCTAAATGCGCCCGACCCTACTTTCTCTATCCAGCTCCTTACACCTGAAGATGCTGCGGATATGTATGCACTCATGCAATTGGTACAACCGGGGTATTTCATGCAGGACACCTACAGAATGGGCCGTTATACGGGCATCCGGCAGAACGGGCAGCTGGTAGCCATTGCGGGTGAGCGTATGCGGTTAAACGGACTGGCTGAACTAAGCGCCATCTGTACCCATCCTGATTTTACCGGGCGGGGATATGCCGGGCAACTGATAGCAGGACTAGTGAACCACCAGCGAGCCGAAGGTATTACACCCTTCCTGCATGTGGCCGGGCAGAATACAGGAGCCATCAGGCTGTATGAGAAACTGGGTTTCCGTACAAGGCGGGAAATATCTTTCCATCTGCTTTCTAAAAAGTAATCACATAAAAAAAGGCGCCGCATACAATATGCGGCGCCTTTTTACTTTATACTTTAGGATCAGTTATTGAATTCAAACTGGTATATCTGTCCTCTGGAGTTCCATGCATATGCTTTCCCATTTATTACTCCGGTGTGGCGGAAAGTACCGGTGATAGGGTCACTGATCACCATGCGCCAGGGACTCGCTCCGGCAGCAGGATCATACTCCCACACACGGTGATTGATGATTAAATATGCTTTGCCATTCAATGCAAAGCAGGGCGTATCCCAGCCGGAGCTTTGCCCTGCATCAGGTATATTGGGAACTGGGGTAATCTGATGTACACCGTTGTTAACCGTAAGTTTATATACTTTATCCCGAACAGGTACCGTCAGATCCTGAAGCGCCCGGCCAATCAGTACTTCGTTCTGCAATACCACCGCGTTGCCCCCGTCGATCTGGCTGTATGGCACATCCACTGCCTTTATCCAGGCACCGCCATTTGCGGGATCATAGTTATAGATCGACTTGTTACCCAGTCCGCTGCCAGCATACACCTTTCCATTAAAAGTAAATGCAAAGCCTAAACTCGCAGCGGCAACCGGGAAAGGTTTAATAGCCTGTACCGCACCGGTAAGGATATCGAACGTCCACCATTTGCCATGATGCTTTTCAGGGAGGCCGTTTCCGATATATAATTTATCACCCACCACTGAAGCAGTTACATTCTCCAAATCTACCGGCAAATCGTTCACGAAACTATGTACCCACTCCTTCTTTGGCGCGTTTAGATCGTGTACTGCAAATGCAATTTTACCCGCAAGCTCCGTAAAGCCCCAATAGAATTTATTGTTGTGCACAAAGGATACTCCGTTGAGATAGATGCTGGCTTTCACAGTATCCATGCCCATGAGCTTTGTCCATTTCGCATATTTACCAGGCGCAGTAACGGTGAATTCCTGTGCAGATTCGTATGTTTTACCATCGCCTTCCACTTTGATCTTATGTTTGGTAAGGCTGGTATTGTAAGGAATTCTGAATTTAATCTGTTGCGAACTCCATGATACACGCTGCGCTTCTACTCCGTTGATGGTAACTTTAGGATCAGTGGGAAATTCCCTCCCGGAAATCGTAACCTCGGTATCAAAAGGCCCTTCCAGCGGGGCAATAGTGGAGATGCCTACGGGAATTGGGTCTACCGTAAAATTAGTAGTGGTTGTAAATGTTTTGTTGTTGATGGTGATGCTCAGCTTACCGGTGGTAGCGGCAAAAGGCACATCAAAAGTAAGGGTAGTGGCCGTAGCGGTTTTTACCCACATCCGTTCGTTATTCAGACGCAGTTCGTTCTCCGGGATATTGGCAGAAAAATTTTTACCGGTTACGGTAACCGTGGTACCCGGCACGGCATGGCCGGGTGTGAATCCTGTGATTTCAGGTGTCTTGGCATTGTTGAGGTCAATTTCTACTTTGTCCTTCTTTTTACAGGACATTACTGTGGTTAACATCATACAGATGATCACTAGCAGATGGTTTCGCTTCATGTTAGGCATTTTTGGGTTTGGGGCACTCTTCAGCTTTGTCAGCATCAAAAAAAAATAGCAATCCCTTCAGTGAGGAACTGCTATGCTGCGGTGCAAAATTAATGAATTAAACGGGCTAACATGCAAATTGTTACAACCGGCTATATAGAATGACAAATATAGCCTCTTAAAGGGCTAACTATTCAGTTCTGCCATGGCCATGGCGCCTACGGCCAGGTCAATATCAGCCTTCATATTATCTTCAAGGAACCAAACGGCCGACAGTCCTGCCCATGCCAGGATCCATTCCAGCAGGCGGTGGCGGTTAATAGCTGCAGTAGTACTGATGTATTGCAGGCGCTCCCGGAAAATGCCGGCATCTCCGGCAATTGCCTGATCCGGATTACAGAAAATATTGGCGTAATCAAATGCACGGTCACCATACAGCTTCTTGGGGTCAATGGCCAGCCATCCTTTCTCTCCAAAATCGAGTACATTATCATGATGCAGATCGCCATGCAGCACGCACTTCTCCACTTCTTCCACTACCAGCCTTCGTGCCAGCCGCAATCCTTCTGCAATTACACCTCCATATTTTTCCCCGTGCTGAAACAAATCCCGGAACCATCGCTCCATAGGTATCATCCCATCCGGCGGTGGTTGGTTTATACTGTGAAGGCGATGCGCTGTAGCACAAAGTATCTGAACAGCCACATCATCGTCCCCGGCGCGGGACATTCCCGAGAGTGTTCCGGTGCCGGTAGCCCTTTCCATCAACAGCGCTTCTTCATTGTGCCCCAGCACATGCGCAGCCCCGTTTCCATTCCACCATACCATCACCTCATTACCCAGCTTTTCATCGTTCTCCACTGCCACTTTCAACATAGCCGGCCGGCCTTCAAAACGCACCGGCAGTAAGTGGCTGCTATGGGTAACCAGTAGTTCACCATCGGGCTGTAATCCCCAAACTGTCAGATATTTTTCCAAATCCATACGTGTAATATTGAGCTGTGTTTGTACAAAAATGTAATTTGCCGTCATAAATCCAAACGAATGGAAGATCAGGAAATGCCACAGGTGCCCCTGCTGCTGTATTATCTCAGTGAAGTAACGGGCGATGAAACTGCAGAAACCGTACAGGCATTGCCAGTAGACGCATCGAAAGGACTTTACCGCATTGCCGGCATCCCATTATATGCACCCGGCCTCGCAAAAGGCGACATTGTTCAGGCCACGGCAGAAAGGCCCGATGCCGTTCTCGTTTTCAGGCGTATGCTTGCCCCTTCTGGCAATTCAACGATCCAGGTATTTGTCATGGATCACGCAAATGATGCACCAACCCTCCACGAAATTTTCCAGGATCTGGGATGTGAAACTGCCACTACCGGGTCAGGATATTTTGTAATGGACGTGCCTGTACATGTCGATTATAATAAGGTAAAGCGCCAGCTGGATGATTATGCTTTTGGCAATATCCTCGATTATGCCGAACCCTGCCTTTCGGCACAACATCAATACTGATTTTTGAAAAATACGTAATGATACGCAGATTGCGCAATCCGGTCAGTGTTTAGACAACAATGCCCGCAGCACAACGGCCTGGTTGTGCTGCTCATCGCGGGCACCGTACAGCAGCGTTACCACTTTATGTTTACGGATCTCCGGAAGGAGGGCTTCCACAGCTGCAGAAGCCTTTAACTCAGCACAGTAGCGCTTTTCGAACTCCTCCCACTGGCCTGCATCGTGATGAAACCATTGGCGCAGCTCCGTGGAAGGTGCCACATCTTTAGCCCACAAATCGATCCGCGCGGCTTCTTTCTTCATACCGCGTGGCCAAAGGCGGTCTACCAGTATCCGGTAACCATCCTCAGGCCCCGGAGGCGTATAAATACGTTTTGTTCTGATCATCTTTTGAAAACATGCGGGAAAGGGAAAAGTTTTCGTTAAATTAATTCTTTATTCCTTCCCTATGCCTGACGAGAAACGCTTAGCCCGCCAACGGCAAATCGCCATCCGCCTCCGATCGCTTGGTATTTTGCACGACACCTTCCATTACAACCCAGACTATTCCCGGGAAAACTACCGTACCCCCCTCGATGCGGGGCGCCGCCTCATTATTCTTTACGGTATCGCATACGCAGCCTCCCACCCGGGTGAACGTACCCATACCCGCGAATGGTTACAGCGGGAAGGGTTATGGAATGATGTATCGGCGTCGGAGAAAACATTTCTACTGGCACCGGAAGCCGATGAAAATGAAAGCATCCGGTTATCGTGGCGGATTGAAGCGGCCATTACACTCGGCTGGGCACTCCGTGTGATAGACAGGCTGTATGAAATTGACGGGGAAGATGCGGACCCTGTTGTCGAAAAGTTCGTGGATACCATTCCGGATATTTACGACAGTACAGAATGGTTCCTTAAAGATCTGCAATTCCGGAACCTGGCTGTAGTGTATGATGAAAACATGGTGAATGAATACGTTACTGCTTACTTCCGTACCTGCTATCTGTTTAACCGTGCATCCGAAACTACCATAGATGTGAACATGAGCTGCGAAAGGCACCGGGTATTGAACTGGCTGCGGCAGTTTGAGGGCATTTCAGGATGGGACGAGACAAGTATGGCCACTTGACAAAATGCGCCTTACCTTTGCGGTATGAGTCCTGGTACCATGCTGCACAGCACCGAATTACTGGATGGGTCCGTTTTTGAGAAAACTGTCATCTATATTGCCGAGTACAATGAGAAAGGGTCCATGGGCTTCGTAATGAACCAGCCTTTCCCACGGAGGCTCAATGAGCTGGAAGAATTCAAACACGGTAAAGCATTCCCATTGCATCTGGGAGGCCCTGTAGACCGGGAGCATCTCTATTTCCTGCACCGCCGGCCAGACCTCATCCCCGATGGCGTGGAAGCAGGTGGCAATGTATTCCTCGGCGGAGATTTCAAAACTACCATCCGGCTGATCAACAACGGAACACTTATGGAGCATGACCTTAAAATATTCTTAGGGTATTGCGGCTGGGATTCCGGGGAGCTGGAAGCGGAGATAGCAGAAGGCAGCTGGCAGATACTGGAAGCAGCCACACTGTTCTAATGCATTACCGGGAGGAAGGTCCACTCCTTCCCGGCTTCATTCTTCAGCCGGAATGCGCTGATGCCTTCCGTGTTTTCCTCCAATATTGTTATCAGGTACGATTCTTCCCGTGCATAGTTAAAACCCACCTGGAGGGTACGGATGCCCCCATGATCTTCTATCCGCCACTCTCCATTCTTCTCCCACCCTTCTCCTTCCCAGATGAACAAGCTGCCCTGCGATGCAGGAAATAACCGGATCCGTTGGGTGCTTACCGGTTCGTAGTATTCCGTATGAGCAAAGGTCAACATGATTAGGACCACTTTTTAATGCATATTAATTTACAAAATATCTGAGAATCAATGGCTAAGCGCCAATAGTTTGACGGGGTGCAGACAATAGCAGGGGGCAGAACCGCGTTTATGAAGAAGCAGTGTAACCATATCATCTTCATCACCCAAATCTTTTACCATGCAGCTTTTCCTGTTGTTACCCGTCCTTGCCGCCGTGTTGTTATCGGCCTGTGGCGGTGGTATCCGGAGCGCATTTGAGCGTAAGGAGCGTGTATATCAGCCTCCGAGGCTGGGTGCGGAATCCAGGTTCGAAGACGGGCTCCGGAGAGAAAAGCATCCGCAAAACCTTTGGAGTAAAAAGGAAAGGAAAGAAATGGAAAAGATGGGAAGATATACGAATAAGGAAACCGCCGCCCCCGCTACCCGTATCACCGCTATGCAGGCCGACAGCCTGCTGACCGGTAAAACCCGTGATACCACACAGGTGGCGGTCCCTTCCCTGCTACCGGGCGACAGTACCCGCAAAGATCCGGGTAAAGAGCCATAATTCCCCTTGCTTCCTTCTCCGGTTTATTGTATACTTGAATACAATCCCTGGTACCCAAAGCTTATGACACTCTTTCTTATCATTTTAGGCGTGCTGTTCGTATCGCTTCTTTCTTTCGTCGGCTATCGTTACATGAAGGTGCATGCACAACACCGGAACATGGTTAAACTACGGTACAACAGAATTGCTGTACTGCACGAACAACTCAAAAACGGGCAGGAGCCGGACTCCCACGACGTGCTTCCTTTTGCCGCCAATAAGATGACCCGTATCATGACTTATGAGCTGCTGCATAGTTATGACCGGAAGCATCTGTTCCCACAACAATACATGACGCGTGTACTGGCCGCAGAAAGTCACCTTGCCAACTGGCTGGAGTTCCCCACGGAGCTGGATGCCATCCCCGATGAAATGGAGCACCTGCAAACGGTAACCATTGATTTCGACGGGAAGAACGAGCATTTTGTGCATTATGAAGTGTTCCGCTTTAAAACTCATGCGCCGAACCGGGCCGCCAAATACGGCTGGATGCTGGGTGTTGCCGGACCTTACTTCGATGAAAGTGAGCCATATGATAATGCCAGCGACACTTTTAGCCGGTTGATATCCCAATCGGATGCGATCACTCCGGAACAGGAAGCGATCTGGGTACATGAAAACATTTCTAAAAGAAGGCGTTAATCAATCAGGGAAGCTGTAGATACAACAGGAAGCCCTCCTTGGGTTGGTCCTGCTTATACTTTGCCGGATTCCATGCACCACCATCATCTGATCGGATTTCAATTCATGATGCCCTGTTATTTCCAAAGGCCCTTTTTCCGAAGCAAGGTGAAACGCCTTCCACTTGCCTGCGTTGGCAAAACGGTGAGGATCAAATCGCATTCCTCCCCTTCATCCGGTGACTGATATTTGGATAACTGCTGCCAATCACTTTACTTTGTATCGCAAAGTGAATTAAATGCCTTGTCTCTTTTAAAGATTACCTATGCAATTCCGATTCAGCAGTTTTTACTTTTTCCTTACTGTATTGATTTTTGTGGTGGAGGTATTGATAGCCCTGTATGTGCATGATGATTTCGTGCGGCCGTATGTGGGAGACTTCCTGGTGGTGGTGTTGATATATTGTTTTGTGCGGAGCTTTCTGCAGGCGGGCATGGTGCCCGTGGCAACCGGGGTACTTATATTCTCTTATCTCGTGGAAACAGCGCAGTATTTCAATGTGGTGAAACTGCTTGGCCTGGCACATTCCCGTGCCGCCAACATCATCATTGGCAATTACTTTACCTGGGCGGATATCATCGCCTATACGCTGGGGATTATAGCTACTGTGGGTGTGGAATTAATGTTCCGCAGGAAAAAGGCACCGGTAGCGGCTCCGCCACCGGTGGGTAATTAAATCAGTCTATAGGACAACCGTTAGCATGAACGATGACCCCGTCTGGTGTATTGGGGCACTCATCGTAATCGTTGTGTACGCCGTCGCCATCCAGATCATCCGGACTTCCGGTTCCGGGGCCACCACCGGAGGTGGTGCAGCCAACACTGTTTACCGTAGCGCCTACGGGTGTTCCCGGGCATTGATCCAGTGCATTGGGTACGCCGTCACCATCAAGGTCTCCCGGGCCACCCTGCCCGGTAATTGGGCAACCGTCAGGACCCACCAATACACCGGCAGCAGTATTGGGACATTTGTCGGTCCCATCCGCTACTCCATCTCCATCAGAATCAATGCGTGCAGCCACCTGAGCCGTCAATTGTTTAGAGGACGGGGATCTTTCTGCCATAAAATAACCAAGGATCAGCAGGCATACTGCCAGCAGGAGGATTTTTGAAATGTGCATAGTGATCGTATTAAGGGTATATAAAAATCAGGGATTCCGGGTTTACTAAGCGCACAGGGTACAAATAGGCATCAGAGAGATGCATGGAAAGGAAGATACGAAAAATACGTTCCATGTTAACTAATTATTACGCCGGTAACATTCGATAGTAAGGCACGTTTCATGGATGCTAAACATACCCTCACCATGAAAAGAATTATACTCCTAACGTTCATATTTGTAAGCGGACTTTCCACCCAGGCACAGGTCCGGTTTGGTGTTAAAGCCGGGTACAATCATACCAGTGTCAAAATGGATGTCGGCTTTTATCTGCAGGGCCTCAACTACAGCGCAGTACCCGGTATACATGCCGGTTTGCTGATGGACGCTGCAATAGGTGAACATTTCTCGATTCAGCCGGCACTTTTATATTCCAGCCGCGGGTTTAATTCGGATGGATATGTGCCCGGTCCGGCCGATGGGCCGGTAGATGCCCACATCGAAACCCGGTATCATTACATGGAGCTGCCGCTTAACTTTCTGTTCAAGTATCCCCTTGGTCCCGGGAAGGTTTTTGCCGGTGTGGGACCTGTAATATCATATGGCATCAAAGGCCGTGTGAATGGAGCTTATATGGATTACGCTGCTCCGGAGGAAAAGGTGTTTTTCCTTGATAAGCAGAGAGATTTCGATGCAGCCATCAAACACAAACAATACCTCCGTCCTTTCAATGCAGCAGCCGGGTTTATTCTGGGTTATGAATTGCATGCAGGAGTATTGATCAGTGGAAGTTATCACCTCGGATTGACGGACGTGGAGCCGCATCCCTGGCTGTCTCAGAAAAGCAGGATATGGGGCGTTAGTGTGGGGTATTTGTTTGGGGGAATGGATTAATTAGGAGCCATTATCCATCTTTATGCAACCTGCGATTATCCTGCAATTTAACAGCAGTAACAACTATATTCTGACTCTTTCATAGTTCCAGCATATCGTTTTGATCATCTATTTTCGTATTTTAGTAACGTAACGTATAGCGATTAAAGAAAACCATTGTCCCACTAAATCATTCCCAAAATGAGAATCCTTTTTAGCATCATTGCGTTTACCCATTTACTCCCCATTTGGGCATCCGGCCAATCAATAAAAGTGGAAGGATACGCAGGCGCCCCACACAATTACCTGACAAAGTTCGATGGTGAATATTTTACAGTCGAGCGAAATGATGGATATGCCCTTATTAATCTATCAGGGCAAGTAGTGGCAAGTGGCTTGAAAGCTCCGGTAAAGGGATTTGGCCGAAAATTATACTACAATTTCAAGACAGTATTTACAGAAGAAGGCGGCAATATAGTATTGAAAAATATTAAAGGTCGGACCTTAGGAGTGCAGAAGTACAAAGAAATCGAGCCATTTGTAACAACCAATACTGTTGTCAGGCTGCCCAGTGCCCAGGGTTCCTGGCTCGTGGCTTATATTGACACTGCCGGCAAAGAACTTGTGAGGTTTGACGTTAAAAAGCTATGGTCCATTGTTCAGCCACTTAACCAACTCGGGGCGTTCTCTTTTGTGACATTATCGGAATTTCTGCCATTCAGCCACGGACTTACCCCAATCCACTCACGGGTAGCCAGTAAATATGGTTACATTAATCAAAAGCTGCAACTTGTTATACCCGTTCTATATAAAAAAGCACGTCCATTTTCAGAAGGATTGGCAGCGGTGCAAAACGAAGATGGAAACTGGGGATTCATCAACACAGGTGGGAAGCTGGTAATCCCCTTTACTTATTCACGGGAAACCTCAAGGTTCATGTCTGGCCTGGCAAGGGTGGAAGACACAAAAGGACAACTTGGATATATAAATACAAAGAATGAAGTTGTAATCCCTCCTAAATACGAACATGCAACCTGCTTCTATAAAGGATATGCTCTTGTACGAGAAAACTACAACTCTCCAGTTCAGATGATTGATAGTATTGGGAAAGTTGTTGCGATCTTTCCTAAGGATTTATCCTATATCGACAATGCGAAACCCCCAACTGGTATATCTGGTGGCGACAAGCCTGAATATCCTTTCTATATCTCAGAAACATTACAGCAACTGGTAGATGAAGGTAAGGGCATCTTTATGACAGGTTTAAGGTACGGACTCGCAGATAAATCAGGTAAGGTTATTCTCGATTGTATATTTGAATTTCTTTCTGATTTTCATAATGGTAAAATGTTTGCTCATCAATCAAAATTTGAGAATAACGAAACCAAACACTTCTTGGGAATCTTACAGGAAAATGGTGAATGGGCTATTCAAATTGTACCACCCCAGTTTTAAACTGGGCTTTCTGATTGGACCCGGAAATAGAACAAAAGAATTATTTACTTGGCCATTTAAAATCTTTCTTTTGAATAAGCTGAAACTTGTTGAGTTGAGGTCCTTACTGGAAACTAATAATTAACTACAAGAATCAAAAAGTAGTAATGTGTCATTCGGTTTTGAATCACAGGAAATAGTCGATAGAAAATCAAATGGCAAATGGTATCATCATTTCAAATAAGTTAAATTAAAAAACCCGATAACTATTGATGATCAATTGTTATCGGGTTTCGTAGCGAGATCGGGAGTTGAACCCGAGACCTTTGGGTTATGAATCCAACGCTCTAACCACCTGAGCTACCTCGCCATTTCGATCCTGTACCGTTACCGGTTGTTCAAAATCGGAGTGCAAAGATAACGGCTATCTATTAAAAGTCAAAAAAATCATGCAAAAAGTTTTCAGATTGTATGCTTTAGGAAAGAGCCGCTCCCTCTAACCCAATACCAGTAAGGATTAGCGCTATTCAAGCCGCTTCACAATTGCGACACCCAGCACCAGCATCGCCCCCCACTCTACCAGCGTCGCCGTAGTGAGGATCTGAACCCCCATTTCCTGCACCAGCCACCCCATCAACAGATTCACCAGCATATTCCCAATTAATGCAATGGCCAGCACAATGCTGAACGCCGTGCCCGACATAGCTGCATACCGCTCTCCCACATACCCCAGCATGATAGGAAAACCTCCCGCCAGCCCCGCTCCCAGTAATACCAGTCCGGCTGCGGCAGGAAAAAAGCCTCCGCCTGTTTTTAATAGTAACAGTCCCGCCGGAATCAGCAATAAACTTACTGCCAGCATCTGCTTCGGCGGAACATTGCGAAATACACTACCCGCCAGCAATCGCATCACCGTGAGTCCTGCCACATGGAGAGAAAGTCCGTATAAAGCCTCCCGCTCTTCCAGTGCATGGCCCGTTGTGAGGTAGGCGGTGGTCCAGTTGTTTATGATCGATTCGAAGCTGCTCTGGAAAAAGAGGAAGCCGCCGATTAACAGCAGGGTAAGATCCGAGAGTAGTTTGCGGCTTTGTAAGAGGGGAAAACCTGTGGTTTGCTTGGGCGGCGGGAAGCGCAACAGCGCAAACATGGCTGCCAGGCCCAGTGTTAAGGCTCCTACGCCTGATAATATATCCCGCCAGTGATAAAACTTCTTCAACTCCCCCATAACCTGCGGCATCGCCAATGCGCCAATCCCAAAGGCCACACCGAGGAGGCTCAGGGATGCGCCTTTGCCCCTTGCAGATATATCAGACACCACTGCATTGGTAGCCCCATTCATCACCCCGCCTGCCAATCCGAAGCAAAAAACACCTGCTTTCAGCTCCCATAAGCTGCCGGCCCCCGCTATACCACGGAACCCTGCGAATAGCCCCAGGGAGGCCAGGGTAAGCAGCATTTTGTACCCAAAACGGTCGCTTACCGGCCCAAACAACAAGGAACCTGCCAGTATGCCCAGAGGCATTACAGAATACAGGGAACCGGCCGATAACCCGTCCAGACCAAATGCCAGCCGGAGATCGAGTGCTAATGTGCCCAGCGTAACCAGTGCCACACCGAAGAGGAGCAGGCCCGCACAGCAGGCCCAAAATAAAAGGTGCTTGTTATATGTGTAAGTTGAACTTAACATCTGTCGGAATATCTTTGTATGTGACAGTCTGCCGGCAATACGCCGTTATGTCTCCTTCTTATTTTTCAGCACTTAAAAAAAAGGCCCCGCCGCAGCAGGGCCATTCTCAATAGTTTCGGCGTATCAAATATCAGAATATTCTGTTGGACGCAGGAAAATCTTCTCGTTGCGGGAAACGTTGTTTTTGTACTCCTCCACGGCAGATAACTTCTTCCAGTCGGGGTCCGCGGAAAAAGCTTTCCAGTGGGCGTCACGATCTTCCTGATGCTGGAAAGTGGTGAGGTACATCAGGTTGGGCATGCGCGAACCGGCCAGTACTTCGCCATAGAACACGGCATTGAAGTTCAGTTTGCGGAAAATACCGATCTCATCACCGGCATTGAACATTTTTACTTTGTTGCGGCCATACTTCTCGGTCGGACTTTCATAACTGCGCAGTTCATACACACGCTGGCTTTTAGGTCCTGTCAGCGCAGGTACCTGCATAACCGGCATGCCGGAAAAGGCTTTCAGCAGGATGGTTTCCATCCGGGTGTAGGGCGCCTGATCGTGTGGTGCGTCCATGTAATCCTTACCGGCAGCAGCAAGTTGAGCGTCCCGATCGAGGAGGGAGGCCTGTTTGCTGAAATGCTCGAAGGATTTGTGAGGGATGAAAACGTAGATGCGCAGGTCGGCCGTATCCTGCACAATGGGCTTAAATACCCCTACCGATGCGATACCATTGCGGTGAAGTGCGGGAAGACCGGCGGTGCGCAGATAATCATCTACCCGCTGCAACTGAGCCATGGTTTTGAAGTGATAGATACGTATCTCGTAAATCTCGGGCGAGGCGGCGCGGGCCAGCATAGAGCAGAGGAGCGCTGCTGCCAACAGGAAATGTTTCATATGGAATTTTTAAAATGCCCTGTCAAATTACGGCCCGCAGGTGAAAGTTGCAAGCCCGCCGATTTTATGTAGTTTACAGCCGCAAGTAATACAATGCCATGAAAATCGCTCCGGATAAATGGAAACACTTTTTTGTAGGTATCCCAATGGGGGCGGTCCTGATGGGCTTTTGCGCCTATATACTGCCCGATGCCCCCATGAAAGCAGCGCTGCTGGCGATGGCGCCTGTTGTTGGTATTAGTTATGGCTTTGAGTTGTTCTCAAAAGTAACTGGCAAAGGGCATTACGATGTAATGGACGCCTTTGCCAGCATATTGGGCGGGTTCATCGGCATAGGTGCCGTGCTCCCTTTCCTGATGTAAATATTATTGTACTGCGCCGATGCTTACTTTTCCGTTTACCACACGCGGCTGACCGTAAAAATCCAACGTCCCTTCTTTGCCTTCCGGCAGCACAAATCCCTGATTCTTTGCAGGTGAATTGGCAGGTATGCGAAAATCGGTTCCCAGTAAAGGATTCTGACCGTGAATACTACCTGCATCTATACCCGATACAGCTTTCCATGCGGTAAAATCGGTGATGGCAGGTCCGTCTATCATGTTCCATATCCATCCTGCCGGGTTAGCGGGGGCGTAATAGAGGTTATTGTCGATTACGTTGCCACTGCCGGTGTTGGTGTATTTATGAAAGAACAGGTCATCCGGACCGGCAATAACCAGATTGTTACGAATAACGTTGTCGAAGCAATGCTCCGTCATCCGCAGCTCCCCTTCAATTTCTCCGTAATGCCCTCTTTCGCGGTTATTCCCCATCAGCGTGTTGTTAACTACGTAGCATCTGCGGGAGCCGCCTCCGGTATAGTTCAGATATCCTCCCAGGTAAATCCCTACACGGTATGAGTTGGTAACGATGTTATTCCGGACGATGCAATCGCTGGTAGGGAAAGCATCCGTTTCGCTCACAACGCCCATACCGCGGTCACAATCATCTACACGGTTACGCTCTACGGTAATGTTGCGGGCGCCGTCCACATAAATGCCGATGGCACCGTGGCCATGTTGCCCACCTATTGGCCCAGTGGTCATATTAATATTCCACAGTTCATTTTCGGTGATGAGACCGTTACGGGCATAATTATATTCGGCTACAGGGTTGGCGGCGTATCCGCCAGCTGCATCAATGCCTATGTTCTCTGCGTTATAAACTTTGTTTTTACGGATCACAAAGCCATCTACATAGCCATTGATGGTGAGGTTTTCACTATAACCGGTATTACAGTCATGGATCTCGTTTTCTTCCACCAGTATGTTTTTCATCGGAACATTGGTATTACCGATGATCTCGATACCGTGCCCGCTGCGCCCATCGCTGGCAGCGGCATTGTGCTCGATATTGTAAATCTTGTTCCTGCGGATGATGATGTTGCTGGAACCTTCATCTGCCAATACACCATTGGGACTCACCCAGGGTGCACTGCTGATTAAATTACAGATATCAAAGCCTTCCAGCACTACGTAACTGGCATTGCGGATGAAAACGAGCGCATCTTTCCCCATAACCGTCTGCCCAGTTCCGTCTATCACAGGTACTTCACCCGGATAGGCTTTGAGGGTGATCAGCTTTCCTTCACGGCCACTTCTGGGGAATTTTACTTTTTCATAGTACTTCCCTCCCCTTACTATAACAGTATCGCCCGGTACTGCTTTGGCCAGCGCATCGTTGATGCGGGCGTATGGAGATTGTACTGTTCCTGTTGCATTATCGTTTCCATTAGCCGCCACATACAGCGTGCGGGGCGCATCCGTTTGCGGTCCTACATTTCCTCCCCCGCCGCTTTTGCCGCAGGCTGCGGCAGTAAGCAGGGTTACAAGCACTACTCCGTTTACGATCATTCTTTTCATACTTTAATTATTCAGATACGATCTTCCTGATACGATTATTGTTCTTATCGATTACGTAAGAGATGCCGTTATCATCCGTAGCAACGCCCAGCGGCCCGCGGAAGGAGGCACTCTCGTTCAGCGCATTCATATATCCATAAGTGCTGCTGCCGGCGTAAGTGCTCACCGCTCCGGTTTTGCCGTCGATGAAGCGGATGCTCTGGTCGGCATTATCCACACCATTCCAGGTGCCGTTGCCGGCTACAAGGAGGTTATCTTCCCCATCCACTGCAAGGCCCCAGGCATTGGCGAATTTTGCTGCGGTAGCAAGACCGTTGGCATATCCGGCTACGTTTTCAGTGCCGGCGAATATGCTTTTCGCCCAGGTGTCTTTTACAAATTTGTATATCACCTGGTTGCCGCTGCTTACTACAAAGAGGTTCCCCTTGCTGTCGAATCCGAGGCCTGCAGGATAGGTAATGCCTGTGGCTACAGTTTCCTGCGTACCCTGCGCCGGAATGCGATACACGCTACCTAAACCGGTACAGCTATAGAAAACCTCATTGGTCAGTTTATTGACGCCTACATGCCAGGGATCAGAACTGGCGGAGTGCCATGTGGATACCACACCCTGAGGCGTTACTTTCTTAATTTTCCACGTGCCAGGGTCGGCGGTAAAGATATTTCCGTCGTTATCAATTGCCAGACCGTACAGGAGATTAAAGCGAGCCTGCTGGCCCGTACCATCTGCATCGCCCTGGGAGTTAGTACCGGCGAAGGTGGTTACCATGCCGGAGGGGTCGATCTTGCGGATGCAATAGTTACCCACATCGGTCACGTAAACGTTACCAGCTTTATCGATAGCAATACCGCCACCGCGGTACCAGTCTACCCCATTGAAGTTGAACATTGCATCTTCCCCTTTCCCATTGGCATAACCGGCAGTTCCGTTGCCGGCGAAGGTGGTAACAGTGCGTGAGAAGATGTAGTTAAATTCTCCTCCGCTCATCACTTCCTTTCCCGCGATCTTAACGATCACTTTCCCGGAACCGCATCTTTTAGGAACAACGGCCATGATCTGATTGAGGTTACTGCCTATGATGGCCAGTTTCTTCCCATTGATGGTTACTTCCACTTCCGACGTATCGTAACTGAAATTGGAACCATTGATGAGGATGGAAGTACCGTGACCGCCGGTGGCCGGGATGAATCCGGAAAGCGTCATGGGCACGCCGGACTCGTGGGCAGCTTCGTCTTTTTTACAGGCCGTCATAAATAAAGTGGCGGCCAGTATATATCGTGTGAATGCTTTCAACATAAGTATTTGCGTTGAATGGTCTGATCAATGAATTACCAACCGGGATTTTGCACCAGCGCCCGGGCACGCTCCATATCGAACTGACTGATCGGGAAGAGATACATTTTGTCTCTCCAATAGCGTTGCTGGTAAAGCTTCCTGTTGTAGAAACCGGGGAATGAGAATCCCAGATTGCTATCGTCTGCGTTAACATCCATGCCATAAATGGCGGTGTTTTCTGCTTTTCCGGCAAGGAGGCGGCGGTTGAGCGTCCAGTAGCGGTCGCCCTCAAAGCACAGCTCTACCTGACGTTCGCGGAGGATGTGCTTGCGCATTTCCACTTTATTACCGACTGCACCGGGGTATACGGTTTCAATACCCGGCAAACCTGCACGTTCGCGCACCAGGTTGAGGTACTTGACAATATCGCCGTTCGAAGGCTGGAACTCATTCAGTGCTTCCACATAATCCAGCAGAATCTCGGCGTAGCGGAACAGGATGTATGGTGCCTGATGCGGTACCTGATCCCAGTAAATGTTGCTGGTTGAGCTGATGCGTTTCTGCGCAAGGTACCCGGTTATGTTATTGCTTCCTGCCCAGCGTTGTCCGGATTTACCGGTGTAATAAAATTCTGAGCGACCTTTCCCATCTACGTTCTGGGGAGAAGAAAACAGGTTGCGGTCATCCGTAGTACGTGCAGCTACAACAGGCCGGCCGTTATAGTTGATAAATGCGTAGAAGCGGGGTTCACGATCTGCATACATGTTCCACTCACCTTTGTGGTGGCCCCATGTTTCGGTTTGATCATTGGCAGCGAATCCGTTCTCCACATATTGGGAAGCCGGATCGCTGATTACACGGCCGTTTTTCATGGCGAATGCATCTACCACATTTTGTGTGGCGCAATACATCGCATAACCTCCGGGAGCAGGGGAAGCACATTTGGCAAAGCCCCAGCGATTCCAGCCTACCACACCGAGAATGATCTCGCTGTTCCAGTTGGTCAGATGTACATCGCGTACAGATTCGTAGGGATTGAAAACGGTGCCGGCATTATCAAGATTAGTATACAGTTTATAAGTATTTAGATCGATCACAGCCTTGGCAGCATTAGCTGCTGCGAGCCAGCGTTGGGGATCATTACCGGCAGGTGCCAGTTGCTTCCCATCCTGATTCCTGAAATCCGCGAATGCGGGGTTACCATTCCAAAGCTCACTGGCAGCCAGCTGGGCAACTTTCGCTTTAATGGTAAGACAGGCTCCTTTAGTAGGCCGGCCGTTATTGCTGGCCGATTCCCAGGTTACAGGAAGCACTCCCGCCGCTGCATCCATCAGTTCATTGATGTAAGCCGTACATTCTTCGAATGTGGCACGGGAGTATTTATTATAGTCATCGTTCTGGCTCAGCACTCCCGTAACTTTCACAAACGGGCCAAACTGGCGGAGGAGAAAGAAATAATAATACCCACGGAGGAATATTGCTTCAGCTTTGTATTGCGCTTTCAGCTCATCGCTCAGTTTATCTGCAGGCACCTTACCGATATTCTGTTCGAACACGAAAGATTTGCGGATACCGGCATACATACCGCCCCAGTAGTTGAAATATGCTGCCCCCGGGCTCCAGTTCCCTGATACCATCTGCCGCACATCGGTAGTGCCGATAGAAACGGATGATTCATCGGAAGCGCCCATGGAAGCGAAATCGCCACCATCGGTCAGATAAATATGACTGTACACATTATGAAGATATCCTTCAGCCCCAGCCCTCGTCTGCCAGACCATTTCTTCGGTCAGCAGGTTATCGGGCTGCTTGTCAAGGTATTTCGTACAAGATGCGAAGCAAATAGCCAGCAGCGGAAAAAATAATCTCTTGATCATATCGGATCGTTGTAACGGTTAAAATTGCGCCCTCAGCCCGAGGGTGATAGTCTTGGAAAAGGGATACCTGGCACCATATGAGCTCAGCTCCGGGTCCCACAATTTGAATTTGGAAAAGGTGAGCAGATTGGTTCCGTTGGCATATACCTGCAGACTGCTGATACCTTTTACCCGCATGGCGGAGGTAATGATGTTATAGGCGATGGAAGCCTGTTTGAGCCGCATAAAGCTGCCGTCTTTCATCCAGCGGTCACTGTCCACATAGTTATTATCACTAGCGTTGGCAACAGTAAGGCGGGGATACCAGGCGTCCTGACGGGGATTTTCTTTGGTCCAGCGGTCTTCACCTTTGGAGATGAAGCTGGATGGATAGAGGCCGATACCTGCAAAGGGAATGATACCTACGCCAATGGCAGTTCCGTCTCCTTGATTGAGAACTGTACCATTTGCCATGATGCCAACGTCGGCATTACCGGCAAACAGTGCAGATACTTCCCACTTTTTATAGCCAATGTTAAAACCATAGCCGTATGACCAAACCGGGAAGGCAGATTTACCCAGGTGCGTCCTGTCATTTGCATCAATCCTGCCATCGCCATTCAGATCTTCATACTTGATATCGCCGGGATGCATGGGGCGTAATTGCTCGGGACTTCTGGCCACATCGTCTTCATCTCTGAACAGCCCGAGGCTTTTGTACCCCCAGAATTCCCCGAACATGGTGCCTTCAAATTGCTGATAGGGATATATCGCTTTTGGATTGTCTGCATTGAGAATGCGGTTGCGGGCATAGGTAACATTTCCGAAAAGCCGAAACGAAATGTCTTTACCGATATTAGTATTGTATTCAAGGCTTCCGTCGAATCCTTTATTTTCCATTTCACCGAGGTTGGCAAAGATAGAATTACCCTGATAGCCACCGATGGAGGAAATGGACCCACGGCTGATGAGTATCTGGCGACGGTGATCCTTGAACACATCGACAGTAAGATTCAGTTTATCCCAAAGGCTCACATCGAGGCCGAGGTTCGTTTTGGTAGAGGTTTCCCAGGTCAGGCCTTCTGTTCCGAAAACGGTAACGCCTGTACCGGAATAATAGGTGGGCTGGCTGCCAAATGAAATGCCGGACATACCCCCATCGAGATATGTCAGATATCCGAAACGGTCGCCGTTAATAGCATCATTACCCGTGGTACCGATGGAAAAGCGAAGCTTCAGTAATGAGAAAGCGGGCAGGCTTTCCATGAACTGCTCCCGTGAGATGACCCAACCTGCTGATGCAGCAGGGAAAATCCCCCAGCGCTCGCCTTGCTCAAAGTTCTCAGAGCCTGTTGCACCAAGGTTACCTTCCAGCAGATACTTGTCTTTATATCCGTAAGTGACGCGGGCTGCCGCATTCTGGTTACGGAATGGAATGGAAAATTTCAGACTTCCCGAATTACCCCACTGCCTGTTTCGAATAGCGCCTACCACCAGTGCACCGATGGTGTGCGGCCCGAATGTGCGGTCGTAGCTCAGGTTCCCTTCGAGGTACATCATCCGCTCACCGGTTGAACTGCTTCCATACCCGAGGAATTTGTCGCCGATACGGGTTTGTTCTATTACCAGTTTACCTTCAGCATCGCGGCGGGCTGCATAAAACAAATCGTTCAGCCCCCGGCGTTGGGTGTTGAATTCACCATAAGAGTCAAATGAAAATCGTCCCGTTGCGGTTAGCCCTTTTACGAGCCCGTCCAGATTCTGGGTAAGGGAAAGTACCGATTGCACGGAAGGCTTAAACTCGGTAGAATATCCCTGATTTTGCACCAGATTGAAAGGGTTAACACCAGAAGTATTAGGAGGGCCGGCCCACAAATTACCCGGATATGAAACCGGGAAAGAGATAGGGTTTGTTGCATAGGTGCTGTACCAGATGTTTCCAGCCGATGCCCCCGGGAACCGGCTGTTCACCAGCATCGCCGCGAGGTTCAGAGACAGTGTCGTGGTTTTAGTAACGTTGAGGTCTACATTGCTGCGGAAATCATATCGTTTGAAATTCAGGTTGGGATTATAACCATTGACTTTCGACACGTCGTACTGCCCGTCCTGGTTGTAAAAGGACATGGATACATAATACCGCATGGCTTCTCCCCCTCCGGAAACATTCACATTCGCATTGGTCATGGGCGACCAGTCTTTATATATCTTATCGATCCAGTTTACGTTCGGGTATAAGTAAGGATCGAGTCCGCTTGCTGTTTTCTCAATCTTTTCTTCAGAGAACATGGGCAGGTTGCCATCATTCATGCGGGCTTCATTGTGGAGCTTCATATAGGTTACGCCATCCATCATTTCGGGAAGTCGGGTAAGCCCGTTGAAACCGCTTTCTGCTTTCGCGGAAACTTTCGGTTTACCAGCCACACCACGTTTGGTGGTGATGATGAGCACACCGTTCGCGCCTTTAGCACCGTACACCGCTGTGGCCGAAGCATCTTTCAGGAGAGAAATGCTTTGAATATCTTCCGGGTCAATATTATTGAAAGCGCCGCCGTAGGTACTGTTAACGTCGTGCCGTTGCACACCGTCAACGATTATCAGCGGGCTCACGCTGCCGGCAAAAGTGCCGATACCACGGAGGGTGAAGGTAGGGTTGTCGTAACCCGGTTCACCGCCGCCGCTTTGCATGCTGATCACACCGGCTACTTTACCAGTGAGGGCGTTGGTAAGACTGATGACCGGCGTCCGCATATCCTCCATGTTTACAGTAGCAACGGAACCGGTAACGGTTACTTTCTTCTGTTTACCAAAACCAACAATCACCACTTCATTGAGCTTATCCACTTTCTGAGAGAGTGTCACCTTCAGCGTCCGCTGACCGGTGTAGGGAATTTCCACGGGGGTCATGCCGATCATGGCAACGCGGAGTACCTGACCATTGCCGGCAGTGATGCTGAACACCCCCATTTCATCGGTAACCGTACCGCGGGAAGTACCGTTTACCGCCACCGTGGCCCCGGGCAGCGGGTTCCCATCAGGGTCCATCACCTGCCCGCGCACGGTAGCTTCTTTCGGTGCTTCTTCCTGCGCCACAACCGGCTTGGTTACCGGTGCCGCAGGCTTGCGGTCGAGTACAATCCGGTTGCTGCGAACCTGGTACACAACATTGCGCCCTTTCAGCACAAAATCCAGTACCTCCTGCAACTTTGCATTCCGGAAATTCAGATCCAGCTTTTCGTTGTCGTTCAACAGCTGATTGCTGTACACCAGCGTGAAACCGGTTTGTTTTTTAATGGAGCGGAACACCTGGAGGATAGACATGTCTTTTCCCGAGATATTCACCGCTTTCTGCAGGGCAGGGTCCTGTACCTGCGCGAATGCGGGAATCAATGTGGAAAACATCAGACATAAAATCAACAGGGATCGCACTGCCTGCCGGCAATTGCGCATACATTTTCTCATGTGGAAAAAATTGGTTTTGGTTGATATCAAATCAACATAACTACAACTGCCACCTTAATTTGGGTGACAGGTTGTAAAAGATTTTTTTCTGTCGGGGGAGAAGAATGGATTAGTGCACCTTAACGGTTTGCCCGTCGTAGTCTACGGTGCCACCGGTGGTAATGGCCAGATCATTCAGGAATTCCTGCAGCCGGGTCCTGTCCATAAGGCCGGTTACCTGTACACCGCTGAATTTGCCGGAAGCAGCTTCAAAGGGAAGTCCGTAAAACCGGGAAGCTTCCTCCATCAGTTCGGGTACGGAAGTCCGGTGGTAATATTCGATTCCTTTCATCCAGCTGAGTACTTCATCGGCATCAAAGGGCGCTGCATGCAGCGCCGAGCCGGTGGATTCCGCCTGCTGCCCCGGCTCCAGCCTGAGCTGACGGCCATTGCGCGCCTGTAACAGCACACTGCCTTCAACCAGCGCAGTTTTATCGTTACCGGGTGTGTAGGTGTTCACATTAAAGGAGGTTCCCAGCACCTGCACGTTGGCCTGCCGGGTATGAACAATAAAAGGTCTGTCGGTTTCTTTGGCCACTTTGAAGTAAGCTTCTCCATCCACAGTTACTTCCCGGGCCCTGCTTCCGAAGTTAAAAGGGAAATGGAGCCGGGAGGAGGCATTGAGCCATACCTCGGTTCCATCGGAAAGTGTAAGCCGGTAATTACCGCCCGCCGGTACGTTGAGCACGGTAACCGTGGTGTCCCTGCTTTCGTAGTTCAGCTGGCCGTTGTCGGAGCGGAGGGTTGCCTGATCAAGGGCCACGGTTTGCGCGGAACTATCTGGATGGAAATGAACTGTTTTGCCATTGGCCAGTGTGAGGCTCACGCCGGGAACAGGAGCAACTGCATTTTTTGCCGAGATTCCCGGTTGTTGGGGAGCGTATAAACGGGCAGCAAGCCATATACCGGCTCCGAGGAGCACTGCTGCTGCAGCATATGGCGCCCAGCTGCGTATAGTACGCTTCTGCGGCCTGCGCTGCCTCATTTCGGTAAGTCCTTCGTCAGGAACCACGGCTTTCACATAAACTGCGGTCTTTTTGGAACGGGCGTCGGAAGCAAGGGCTTCCCAGGCTTCCCGGAAAGCAGGATCTTCCTCCAGCTTCCGCTCGATGCCGGCTTCCTCTTCCGGTGAAAGTTCACCGGAAAGCTTGTGCATGTATAATTGAAATATGTGATCCTGGTACTCCATGATACGGTTAACAAGTTATGGTTTTTTCTGATGAATCACCGAGCGCAGGAGCTTCAGCCCACGCTTCAGGTGCGTTTTAAAAGAGTTCACACTGATGCCCATCTCGTCTGCAGCTTCCTGATAGCGCTTGCCTTCCATATATATCATGTGAATAGCCATGCGCTTCTGACCGGTTACCTGTTCTAATGAGGATTGCAGCTGCCGGTAATATTCTCCCCCACTTCCCTCCTGCTCCGGCCGCCAGCTCTCATCCTGCATGTTTGAAAACGCTTCCTGATGCCCTTCGCGGATCTTCTGGCTTTTCATATGATTCAGGCAACGGTTTTTCACGGCCATATGTAAATAGCCTTTCACATCCCCGTTGAACTGGAAATACAATTTCTTGTCCCATATGTCCATGAAGAAAGTCTGTACGAGGTCCTTCGCCTCCTGTTCCTGTTGAAGAAACCAGAAAGCATTGGCGCAGAGCACCTTATAATATTTCAGGAACAATGCGTCGAATGCGGTAACGTCTCCCTCCTTCAGCCGGTCTACCAATAGTGTGTCTGGAGCTTGATCCATAACGTATGCTTAACCCCGAATGAATGCTGTAGTCTTATGAAAACCTGATGGTTGATTCCGATGCCGTAAGTTAAAAAAATTCCCGCGGTAATTCCGCAAGGCATTTTTTGCATCGGAACGTGTTTCATTTCAAGGTTTCATATCCGTTCATATTATTTTAATATACTTAAAAAATGTTTTTTACTATTTTACCTCCCTATATCTGCACAAACCACGTTTACCATGGATAACAGAAGGGAATTCCTCCGGAAATCAATGTTATTGTCAGGCGCAGCCGGCCTGTCTTCTTTTATGCCCGGCTCCATACAGCGCGCACTGGCCATCGAGCCGGCACCAGGCTCCAGCTGGGCCGATGCCGAACACATCGTCATCCTCATGCAGGAAAACCGGTCGTTCGATCACTGCTTCGGCACCCTCCAGGGCGTCCGCGGCTTTAACGATCCCCGCGCCATCACCTTACCCGACAGAAAACCGGTATGGCTGCAAACAGACAAAGAAGGCAAAACCTATTCTCCCTTCCGCCTCGATCTGAAAGACAGTAAAAGCACCTGGATGGGCGCCCTCCCCCACGGGCGGCACGATCAGGTAGATGCCAACAATAAGGGCAAGTATGACAAATGGCTGCTCGTGAAACAATCCGGCAAAGCTAACTGGCACAATATGCCCCTCACTCTGGGGTATCACACCCGGGAAGATATTCCGTTCAACTACGCTCTTGCCGATGCGTTCACCATCTGCGACCAGAATTTCTGCTCGGCCATGACCAGCACCACACCCAACCGGTCGTTCTTTTGGACAGGCAAGATCACCGTTCCGGAAAATGGCGAACCCAAAGCTCACATCCGCAATACCGATTACAGCTATGGCAAACTGGGCTGGGAAACTTTCCCGGAACTGCTGTCTCAAAGCGGCGTCAACTGGAAATTCTATCAGAACGATTTGTCGTGCGGTGGCGGCTTTGAAGGAGAAGAGCGCTCCTGGCTGGCCAACTTTGGCTGCAACCTGCTCGAATTCTTTAAAGTATATAATGTGAAATTCTCCGACCGCTATGTTACCAATCTGCAAAAGCAGCTGGATGAACTGCCGGCCGAAATACGCGCTCTGAATGAAGCGAGTCCTTCTTCTGAAGAAACCGCCCGCAAAAACAAGGCGGCCATCAAAAAGAAACAGGATGCGCTCGACAATGCTACTACAGAAATGGCCCAATGGAGCAAAGAGAGTTATGCCAAACTGACGGGAGAGCAGAAAGATCTTTTCCTCCGTGCGTTCGTCATCAATAAAAACGATCCCCGGTTCAGGAAGCTCTCCCAACTGGAATATGATGATAACGGCCGGAAACGCAAGCTGCCTGTGCCCGCAGGAGATCTGTTCTGGCAATTCCGGAAAGATGTGGAGGATAGCAAATTACCAACTGTATCCTGGCTTGCCAGTCCACAGAACTTCTCCGATCACCCCAGTGCGCCCTGGTATGGCGCCTGGTACGTGTCTGAAGTGATGGATATCCTCACAAAAAAACCAGAAGTATGGAAGAAGACTATATTCATTGTTACCTACGATGAGAACGACGGCTATTACGACCATGTGCCCCCCTTCTCCATTCCCGACAGCAACAAACCCGGAACAGGCAAGGTATCTGCAGGTATCGATACGGAGATAGAGCACGTGCGCCTGAAGAACGAACTGGCACAGGGCGTTGCCGAAAAGCATGCCCGCGAAGCACCGATAGGTCTGGGTTACAGGGTTCCACTCATTATCGCATCGCCATGGAGCCGTGGCGGCAAAGTTTGCTCAGAGGTATTTGATCATACTTCCACCCTGCAATTCCTTGAAACATTCGTACAGCGCAAATTCAATAAAAAAATAAAAAGCAGCAATATCAGTGAGTGGCGCCGCACCATCTGTGGCGATCTTACTTCAGCCTTCAGCGAAACTGATGCCGTACCTTCTGCCAAATTGCCCTTCCTCGATCAGCAGCAATTCGTAGAAACCATATACAGCGCCCAGTTCAAAGACCTTCCTTCCGGCTTCCGCGAAATCAGGGGTGAAGAACTCGAGCGCATGATCGCACATCCGGAAACTGCCAATCCGCTGGCCAGACAGGAAACCGGTACCCGCCCTGCATGCGGACTCCCTTATGAACTGCATGCTGCCGGTGAATGGGATGCAAAGCGGGAAGTTTTTGTAATCCGCATGGGTGCAGGCAATAAACTCTTCGGCCAAAAATCTTCAGGCTCACCGTTTACCGTTTATGCCCCGGAAAGTTTTGCAGGTGAAGTATGCCGTAACTGGCATTTCGCGGCAAAAGCCGGCGACCAGTTGACTTATGATTGGCCCCTCTCTGATTTCGCTTCCGGTAAATATACATTGAGGCTCCACGGTCCAAATGGCTTTTTCCGCGAATTCCGCGGAAGTAAACAGGATCCGGGACTGCGGGTAGATTGTATGTATGAAACTGCCGGTAAGTCGAAAGGTCCCAGCGGTAACGTCTTCCTCCAGCTTGAAAACCGCAGCGGTAATGCGCTCAGGGTTACATTAAAGGATCATGGCTATGGAAAAGCCGATAACACCATTACACTGGCGCCAGGTGCCAAAAAAGATATCATGGTAAACCGCAGCGAGTACAAAGGCTGGTATGATTTCAGTGTGTTGGCAGATCAGTTCCCTGATTGGTCGCAACGCTTCGCCGGCCGTGCGGAAACCGGAAAAGAAACGATCACTGATCCTGTAATGGGAAAAACTATTGCATAAATATTCAGATATCAAAATAACAACAGCCGGCACCGTGAGGATACCGGCTGTTGTTATTTATGCAGAAGGTTACCGGTTGAAATCAGCATAGCCCCTGGCAGTATATTGAAAACTTTTCTGTGTAAGCAGGCTTATCCTTTTCCTTGAAATAAAATTGCGTGGTTTCGCCGGTGGATGTATTGATCATCATGTGCAGGCGGCCCCATGTTGTGCCACTGCCCGGAAGGTAAACTCCCCGTCTGGCCACCACCGCATGTCCTGACCATATAAGTGCATACTTCATCTCTCCCGGTGAAACTCCCGGAACCTGCGTTATCAGACTGGGCGGCCTGAAGTTCTCTTTGTAATTAAACTTCTTCAAATCCCGTAGCAGTTGCCAGGGACCTCACTGCATCGAGGTCGGCCTGAACGGCTGCGAGTTTTTGTTCCGCAAGCTGGTAGGCGTCTTCACCGAGGAACAGGTGAAGTGGCGCTGTTCCATCTTCCAGAACCTGCACCATGGCTGCTGCAGCTTTATCCGGATCGCCTGCCTGCCGGCCATTGTAATTGTGCTGATGCAGCGCCTGAACGGCGCGAACATTGGCATATTCGGGGATCTCCCGCGCGGGTAGTCCTAAGGAAGCCCCCAGGAACCCGGTACGGAAATACCCCGGAGACACTACGGTAACGCCTATACCGAATGGTTCCACTTCCTGTGCAAGCGATTCGGAGAAGCCATGTACAGCAAACTTTGTAGCACAATAAATCCCGAAGGCCGGGAACCCGCCTGTAAATCCGCCGATGGATGCAATATTAAAGATGTGCCCCTTTCCCTGGCTGCGCAAGTGCGGCAGCGCCTGGCGGATTACATTGAGCGACCCGAATACATTAATATCGAAGTTTGCCCTTGCTTCCGCATCTGTCAATTCTTCGATAGACCCTACAAGACCGTACCCTGCGTTGTTCACGACAACGTCAACAGTTCCAAAATGCGCCACAGTGGCAGATACAGCATCGGCAACATGGGCCTCATCGAGAATATTGAGGGTAAGGGGCAGGAAATTCGCGGCAGTTTCGCCAATAGCTGCCACCAGCTCTTCCCGGCGGCGGGAGGTTGCAGCTACACGATATCCTTTGCGGAGGAGGGTTTGGGCCAAAGAAAGCCCCAGGCCTTTGGAGGCCCCGGTTACAAACCAGACTTGATTGTTCATTGATTGTCAGTTAAAAGGTGATGTACCTGTTAGGATTGCTTTAGCAAAGGTAAGGGACGTATTAAGCAGGGGTTTTACACGTAAGAAAGGGAAAATTGCATATTTCAAACCGCCCTCAACCCCTTTTCGGAGAAAAAAATGGGTTTTCCGGGGGGAATGGCATGATTTTGATGGAATAAGTTGAACCAGGAATAGATTGGACTGTTTATATTAGTGCTATCAAATCCTTTTTAACACATTAAATCTCGCGAATCATGGCAAAATCGGTGAAGCAGCCCGCAAAGACGGCCGCAACCAGCACTACGGCTAAGAAAGCCGCCACCCCTAAAGCTGCTGCTAAAGCAGCAGCACCCAAAAAGGCTGCCGCCAAAACTGCCCGCAAACCCAATGCGGCTTTCATGGCTCCGCTGACACCCAGCACAGACCTTGCAGCTGTTATTGGATCCACACCACTGCCCAGAACAGAAGCCACTAAAAAAATCTGGGATTACATCAAGAAAAACGATCTGCAGGACGCTAAGAACAAACGCATGATCAATGCGGATGCTAAACTGGCGATCGTTTTCGGTGGTAAAAAACAGGTATCCATGTTCGAACTGGCGGGTATCGTTAACAAACACCTGAAATAATCCTGCCGGATAAGAATTTATAAAAAGGAGGCCCCGTGCCTCCTTTTTTAATGCCCATTGTTCATTTCCGAACACCCTCTTGTACCAAATCGGACGATTTTCACTTCCCAACACACTGAATATCAACAACTACTTACTTTGGCCTCCTTTATGCCAATGTATCGGCTCATCTTAGTCATGTATGTGGAAGAACCAAATCATTACTGCCTGGCGCCGGTTGAAAAACAACAAGCCCTACGCTATAATTAATATCGCCGGCCTGGGAGCCAGCCTCGCCTGTGCCATTATCCTTTACCTGTTTATCGGTTACCATCTCCGGTTTGATAATTTCCATGCAGACAGTGACCGTATTTACCGCATCAGCTCCCGTACCATGTACGGATCGGAAGATTTCAATGAAGGTGTACCACAGCCGCTGGGCAAAGCCCTGCGCAACGACTATCCCTACTTCGATGATGTAGCCATGCGCGTTACGCGTGGCCGTCCGCTCATTACCGTACAATCCGGTAAAGATCAACTTAAATTCACCGCAAGGCCGGCCTTCGTTGAGCCATCCTATTTCCGCATCCTTAATTTCCCCATAATTAAAGGCAATCCCGAAACCGCTCTCAATGAGCCTTACAGCGCCATCATTACCCAAAAAACTGCCGAAAACTTCTTTCCCGGGCAAGATCCCATTGGCAAACAATTCCGTCTCTCCAATTCCATAACATTCACGGTACGGGGCATCGCGAAAGACATGCCGGTGAATACCGATCATCCACTTGACATCTTCCTCTCCTATTCCGCATATAAAGATGTTAACCCATACATGGCCAGCGATAGCAGCTGGGGCAGTATTGCCAGTTCTATCCAATGCTATGCTAAACTGAAAGAAGGCATCAGCCCGGAACAGGTAGCGTCAGTTTTCCCACAGGTCATCAAAAAATATAATCCGGATCAGGAAGGGATGTATTTTGTAATGCAGCCCATCAGAGATCTGCATTTCGACACACGGTTCAGCGGCACAATTCAGAAAAAGTATTTATGGTCGCTCGCATGGATGGGGGCATTCCTCGTATTTACGGCCTGTATCAATTTCATTAATCTTTCCACTGCACAATCACTCCGCCGCTCCCGCGAAATAGGGGTTCGCAAAGCTTTGGGCAGTACACGCCTGCAGATCTTCAGCCAGTTCCTGTCAGAAACATTCCTTATCGTAGCCGCTGCAGTAGCTATAGCCATTGCTGGTGTGGCACTGGCCCTTCCCATACTCAATAAAACGCTGTTTACCGAAATCACGCTTGACAGTAACAACTTAATAATGCTGTCAGTTTTCACAATACTCCTGTTGGCTGTAGTAATGTTACTCGCCGGTTATTATCCCGGTATCATGCAGGCTAAACTGAATCCCATCAAGGCCTTGCGCTCACATTCCGCTGCAGGCGGGAAAGGGCGCTTTCCCCTGAGGCGAACACTTATCATTATACAGTTCGTTATCATGCAGGTCATGATCGTAGGCGCCATTGTAATTGCCCGGCAAATGCATTATTCCATGAATAGCGATAAAGGAATGGAGAAAAAAGGGGTGATGCTGGTCAGAATTCCAGAACAGCAATCATCAACATTACAAACGCTCCGTAATCGCATTACTCAACTGGCGGGTGTTGCGGATGCCAGCTACTGCAATGCTGCTCCATTATCCGGCACCAACCGGACTACCAGTGTGCGGCTCGAAGGACGAAAAGAAAATGAAGATTTCGAGATCAGCCTGAAGTATGTAGACAAAAACTACCTCTCCACTTTCGGGATACAACTGATCGCGGGCAGTAACCTCCCGCTGTCTGATACAGCCAACGGCATGCTGGTGAATGAAACGATGCTGCGTAAACTACAACTGGCTTCTACAAATGATATTATCGGCAAAACCATCAGCATAAATAACCAAAACGTAGCTGTACGCGGAGTATTCCGCGATTTTCACACACAAAGCTTCCATAGTGATCTGGAACCGCTTTGCATGTATGCAGACATAAGCGAATGGGACCTTCTGGCGGTGAAAATAGACATGCAGCAAGCCTCCACTTTACAACCGGCTATAGAAAAAATGTGGAACGAAACTTTTCCTGCCTATTTATACCGGTCCGAATTTATGGACGATGATATTGCAGAAATGTATGAATCCGAATCAATGCTAATGCAGCTCGTGGAAATATTTGCTCTCGTGGCAGTACTCATCGGCTGCCTTGGGCTGTACGGGCTGATCAGCTTTATGGCTGTACAGAAAAAGAAGGAAATTGGTGTACGGAAAGTACTGGGAGCAAGCGTACCGTCAGTAATATGGATGTTTGGCCGCGAATTCACGTTGATGCTGATAACAGGATTCTTAGCAGCAGTACCCTTATCCTGGTGGCTGATGAGCAGCTGGCTGAAAGGTTTCCACTACCGCATAGATATCGGCGGAGATATATACCTGATCACGATCTTACTGTGCGCATCCATCACGGCGCTCACAGTCGGTTATACTTCCATCCGCGCAGCATTGATGAACCCTGCTGTGAGCCTGAAAACGGAGTAATTAATATGCAAGTATCTCCCGGATCTGGGCTATTACTTTTTCCGGTGTTGGGAGCATTTGTTTTTCCAGGTCCATGTTCAGGGGAACGGCCGGCAGATCCAGTGCACCAAATGTGAACACCGGTGCATCGAGGAATCGGAAGCAATTACGGGAGATCCGTGCTGCGAGCGATTCCGCGAAGGAATTACCAAGCTGCTCTTCCGTCAGTACCAGGCATTTACCTAATTTTTTCACTGATGCAAAGATCAGTTCCTCATCCAGCGGGAATAAGGAGCGGAGGTCAATGATCTCTACTTTCCCAGGAAACTGCGCCGCAGCGGCTTTTGCCCAGTAAACTCCCATACCGTATGTGATAACGGTAAGGCCATCCTCACTTTCCTGCACCACCCGACCCTTGCCCAGCGGGAGTATATAATCTGCCGAAGGCTCAATGGTCATGGCATCCTGCGTTCCCGGAACTTTACTCCAGTAAAGCCCTTTATGTTCCAGCATCACTACCGGGTTGGGATCATGGAATGCTGCTTTCATCAGGCCTTTCAGATCGGCGGCATTACTGGGATACACCACTTTAATACCCTTTACCGTCAGCAAAGTGCTTTCCACACTTCCCGAATGATAAGGCCCGCCACCACCATATGCGCCGATGGGTACACGTATGAGCGATTGCACGGGAAATTTCCCGCAGGATAAATAACAACTTTTCGATAGTTCCGTCACCAGTTGATTGAACCCCGGGTAGATATAATCGGCGAACTGCACTTCCACGATGGGCTTCACTCCTGTCGCGGAAAGTCCGGCCGTGCTGCCTATGATGTATGCTTCCTGAATAGCGGTATTATAAACCCGGTCGTCTCCAAACTTCTCCGCCAGCGTGGCTGCTTCACGGAAAACTCCTCCCAGCCTGCGCCCTACATCCTGACCAAATAAAATGGCTTCGGGATGCGCAGCCATAATTTCTTCAATGGCATGTAATGCTGCATCCACCATTACTACTTTGCTTCCTCCAGCAGGCAGGCGCTCACCCGATTCTGCCGTTATAGGCGTAGGGGCAAATACATGATCGCGTACAGTGGCGGGATCAGGATCGGGACTGGCTACCGCGGCAGCGAAAGCTTCTTCCACTTCGCGCTGTGCATCCAGCTCTATATCAGTCGCATCACGCACGTTGCCTATCTGGCTGCGGAGGCGGGGCAAAGGATCGCGGGATTGATGACGGGCAAGGTCTTCCGGTGTGCGGTACCACTCCCGGCGTACTCCTGATGTATGGTGCCCCAGTAACGGTACGGTAGCATGCACCAGGATGGGTTTACGCTCGGTACGAACAAATGAAACAGCAGATTCCATGGCGCGGTAGCTGGCTTCGAAATCGGCACCATCTACCCGGATACGCTCCAGACCTTTGAAGCCGGCAGCATACTCGTAGGCATCCATGGCACGGGCTTCATCTGCACTCACGCTGATACCCCAGTCATTGTCCTGCACAAGGAAAATGATGGGCAGTTGTTTGAGGGCGGCAAACTGGAATGCTTCGCTCACCTCTCCTTCCGTTACGCTGCCATCGCCCAGGGAGCAAAGTACCACAGGGTGATCGCCTGCATCCAGCAGACCGGCATTTTCAAGATATTGAACGCCCTGTGCCATGCCCGTTGTGGGGATCACCTGCATGCCCGTTGCACTGCTTTGGTGGGGAATTACGGGTTTATCGGTGTCACGGCTGCTGGGGTGGCAGTAATAGGAACGCCCACCGCTGAAGGGGTCCTCCCCTTTGGCGAGCAGCTGTAGCATGAGGGTATAGGGAGAAAATCCCAGCGCGAGCATCATGGCATCGTCGCGGTAATACGGACTTACATAATCGCAGGGCTTTAGCTGGAGACCAGCGGCAATCTGTATGGCTTCGTGGCCGGCAGAGGTGGAATGCACATACTTACAGATGGGGCGGTTTGCTTCGTATTGGTCTGCCATGCGGCGCGCCGTGCACATGAGGCCATACGCCTGGCGGAGGAGTGCCTGGAATGCGGGGTCCTCCTCCCGGTGCGTAATGGTGGCTTTCAAAACAGGAACGCTTATGTTATCTTTAAGCACGTAATATTGTTTTGGTGATGATGGCCGTATCTGACAGATAGTTGCCATAGCAACTATTGCTACTGCAAATTAAAGAATATGCATGAATCTTTCGTGAGTAATCCGTCTTTTTTTAAGCTGGATGCCACATTAAAAAAAATAAAGAATTACTGGCAGAAGAATTTTGATGCCCGGGGGTTGGCCATTACGGTGGACCAGTGGCTGGTCATTGAAAACCTGTACAAGCATAAGCGCATTACACACAACGAGTTAGCCAAGCTAACCTCGAAAGATATTACGACGGTTTCGCGGATTGTGGAATTATTGGTGCGGAAAGAGCTGGTGGAGCGCCAAGGGTCTACAGACGACCGGCGGAAGGTATTTCTGCAACTGACGCCTGAAGGTGTAAGCAAGTATAAGGAAGTTCGGCCTTTGGTGCTGGAGATGCGGGAAACGGGGTGGAAGAACCTGACTGAAGGGGATTTTCAGGAAATGACACGGATTCTGGATGTGATTTATGCGAACATCCCTTAAAAAGAAAAAATTAAAAAGGAAAAAGCCCGTACTCTTTTAACTTTTTAATTTTTACTTTTTCTGCCTGAGCAAGACCAATGAACGGGTAGCGGTTATTTGACCATGAATTCCAGCAGACTGTCGTTTTCGATGAACGCTTCCAGTGTATCACCAATTTCAACGGGACCTACGCCTGCGGGGGTACCGGTAAAGACGAGGTCTCCGATGTTGAGGGTGAAAAACCGGGAGATGTGAGCGATCAGTTTGTCGAAAGAGAACAGGAGTTCTGTTGTATTTCCCTGCTGGACGATTTCCTTGTTTTTATAAAGGCAAAAATTCAAATCTTTCAGATCCAGGGTTTCCGTAATAGGAATGAACTTACCTACAACTGCTGAATTATCGAACGATTTGGCGATTTCCCAGGGGAGGCCTTTTTCTTTCTGCTTCTCCTGCAGATCGCGGGCGGTAAAGTCGATGCCAACCGAAATATGGTCGTAATATTTACTGGCAAATCTTTCCTGGATGTGTTTCCCATTTTTAGAAATCCGCAGCACCAGCTCACATTCATAATGGAGGTTATCCGTGAATTCCGGATAATAGAAGGGATGGTTGTTTTGCAGCAGGGCATTCTTTGGTTTCATGAAAATCACGGGTTCGGAGGGCACTTCGTTCTTCAATTCTTCTGCATGTTTGGCATAGTTTCTTCCAACGCAGATAATTTTCATAATGCGTGTATTTTGTAAGGTTAATAAAGCCTATGGTTTGACCCATAGCTCACAATACATTGCCCACTGTGCGTACTATCATCCGGATGATGAAAGAAAAAAATCCGGTTGATATAACGATCAGTGGTACACGGATCATGACCTATAGCGGTGTAAGGTGGGAGGCACCTTTCGGCATGAAATATACAATTTACATTTCTATAATGGAAAAGTAACGTTGTTATAATTGTTCATAGTTCGTTGTAATCCCATAGCGGCAAAACTTTCCACTATTTCCGCGCACTTATCAATCTTTTGCTGCACAACCGGTTCTTCTTTTGCGGACCATTTTCCGAGTACATAATCTACTTGTCTTCCTTTCGGAAAATCGTTCCCGATACCGAAACGGAGGCGGGGATACTGGTTGGTACCGATGGTTTCCTGAATGCTTTTGAGGCCGTTGTGCCCGGCATCGCTGCCACCGGGGCGGATACGGATGGATTCCAGGGGCAGTGCCAGCTCGTCTACAATAACGAGTACGTTTTCCACAGGAATTTTCTCCTTATCCATCCAGTATTTTACAGCGCGGCCGCTGAGATTCATATAAGTGGTTGGTTTGATGACCACAAATGTTTTGCCCTTCCAGCGGATCTCTGCTACATCCGCCAGCCGGTCGCTCCGGAAAGCAGCCTGATGTTTGGCCGCAAAGGCGTCTGCCACATCGAATCCGATGTTGTGGCGGGTGTGATGGTATTCCGGCCCAATGTTGCCTAATCCGACGATTAAATATTTCATATGGGGAGGCTATAATTATCCCGCTGGTTACGGGATGCCAAAAATAAAAAGCCCGGCCGATATTCTGCCGGGCTTTTTAATATAATTATTTTGCCAATTTATTTCTTCTTGGCATCCTTTTCGGCAGCGGCTTCTTCCTGTTTCAGCTGACGCGTCATTACAACGGAAGCTACGGGGATACGTGCAGAGTTGAGGATTTCGACACCATCAGCTTTCACGTCTTCCACACGGAGGTTTTCGTTGAGGTCCAGGTTAGTGATATCCAGCTCCAGGTTTTCACGCAGATCTTTCGGGAACGCTTTCACCTTCAGGGATTTCATTTTCACTACCAGTTTACCACCGGCTTTAACACCTATGGACTGGCCTGTAACTTTCAGGGGCAGGGAAGCAACTACTTTCTTGCCTTCTACGAGTTCCAGGAAATCTACGTGCGCGAGGACGTCAGTTACGGTATCGAACTGCAGATCCTTCAGGATAGCACGGTAAGTTTTGCCGCCCAGTTTAATTTCAGCAACCTGAAAATCAGGCGTGTAAACCAGGTCTTTAAAAGCAGTAGCCGGAGCGGAAAATGCTACGATTTCTGCACCCCCATAAATAACACAAGGCACTTTTTCCTCAGAACGGAGAAGGCGGGTGGCTTTTTTGCCGAATTCGCTTCTGAGTTGTCCTTCGATTGTTATTGATTTCATTGTTTAAACATTTATGATGTAAAAGAATACACTTTGTTATGGCATCCGGCGCTGGCTGTGAATGAACAGGCTGGTGATGGACTTGTTTTCGTACATGTTGCGGATGGCAACTGCGAAAAGCTCGGCCACGCTGATCACTTTTATCTTAGCGCTTTCCTGTTTGAGCGGGATGGTATCACATACCACCAGTTCTTCGAGGATGGAGTTTTCGATGTTTTCGTACGCCTTGCCGCTGAAAACGGGGTGGGTACAAAAAGCTCTTACAGAGCGGGCGCCTTTTTCCTTCAGGAGGGCAGCCGATTTTGTAAGCGTTCCTGCGGTGTCGCAGATGTCATCGATAAGTACGATGTCCTTATCAGCTACATCCCCGATTACCACCATGGAAGCGATCTCGTTGGCGCGCTTGCGATGTTTATCGCAGATGACCATTTCAGCATTGAAATAGCTCGCCACTTCACGTACACGGGTGGTAGAACCCACGTCAGGGGACGCAAAGGTAAGGTTTTTCAGCTTGAGATTCTCTATATAAGGTATAAAAATCGCCGAACTGTCGAGGTGGTCTACCGGGATATCGAAGAAACCCTGGATTTGCGGAGCATGTAAATCCATAGTAATCACCCTGTTAGCCCCTGCGGCTGTTAACAGATTGGCAATTAGCTTGGAACCGATGGCCACACGCGGCTTGTCCTTCCGGTCTTGCCGGGCAAACCCGAAATACGGGATTACGGCAGTAATATAACCGGCAGAAGCGCGTTTAGCGGCATCTATCATGAGCAGCAGCTCCATGAGATTGTCGGACGGGGCATTGGTGCCCTGAACGAGGAAAACGTAATCACCGCGGATACTTTCCAGGAAAACTGGCTGGAATTCGCCGTCGCTGAACTTCTGGATATTCACTTTACCCAGACCGTTTCCATATCTGGCGGCGATTAGCTCTGCCAGAGCGGGATTACTGTTACCCGTAAAGATTTTAACCGATGGATTCATGACAAAGAAAAGAGGTTGCAAAACTAAGATTTTAATTGCGGATATGTGGAAAAAAATCTGGCGGGGAAGTGGAAAAGATTACTAAATATTTTAGCAAAACCGATAAATTAGGAGTAATTTGGATTGAATTGTAAGAAGTATGCAAGCCATTTACGTTAACCCCGCCTACTGCGAGCCTGCGCCGCAGCGGCGATTGAAGGCGGTTAAGCACCGCCGGATTAAAGAATGGCCGGAAGATGACCGGCCACGGGAAAAAATGTTGCGGGCAGGTCCTGCGGCAGTCAGCATTACTGAATTATTGGCTATTATCATTAATTCAGGCACTCCGGAAAAGTCGGCCCTGGATTTGGCCCGTGATATACTTGGCAGTTGTGGGAACAATTTACGGATGCTGGAACGGCTGGATATGCGGGAACTCCGCAATTTCAAGGGTATCGGTGCTAAAAAGGCGGCCTCCATCCTCGCGGCACTGGAACTGTGCCGGCGGCGGCAAATGTGCCCCCTCCTCGAAAAGCCGGTGGTTTCTTCCATCGAAGATGCTGCAGATTACCTTCGCCCCTTACTTGCCGGGCAGCCCCGTGAAAACTTTTACGTGCTTTTCCTCAACCATGCCAACAAAGTGGTGTATCAGGCCTGTGTCAGCACAGGCGGCATAACATCCACCACCGTAGATCCCCGGGTCGTGTTCCAGATCGCCCTGCAACACAAAGCCACCCGCATTTTGCTAAGCCACAATCACCCGTCCGGCACATTACAGCCCAGCAAGGCCGATATTAACATCACCCGCAAACTCCAGGAAGGCGGGCGCCTCCTCGATATTGAAATCCTCGATCACCTGATCGTTTCTGAAAACGGTTATCACAGCTTAAGAGAAGATGGCGTGCTGAGAGATTTGGGGGAGTAAAAAATAATAGGGGAATGAAAGGATCAGAAATTCCATTGGCCATTTGGCCATGTTGGATTTCCCATGTAGTCAGATGGCTGTGCTATTTGGAAGGAAGAGCATTTCGTTTCAGTTTATCCGCCCTTACCTCAACAAAGTAGTCACCCCTTTCTGGAAAACCCTTTTGTTAAACTCTGTATCCGTATACTCCAGCACCCACGCATAAGTACCTACCGATGCCGGCGATCCATTGATCCGCCCATCCCATTTCTGTTGCCAGTTCCGAGTCTCAAACACCAGCTGCCCATTACGGCCAAACACACGGAATATCAGATCAGCAGTTTTATACCCGTTCAAAGGATACAGATAATCATTCACCCCATCGTTATTAGGGGTAAACCCTGTTGGTACCGCTACATGACAGCTGGGCACTGTTTTCAATGTATGCACGGCTGTGTCCTCACATTGCAGGTTGTCCACAACAATCAGCCGGACCGTATATTGCGCCTCCCGCGTTACCATTGGGTACCGGTACGGATTCGGTACGCGGAGGATACTCCCGGGCCCATGCCCCAGGTTCCAGCGCTGCGTCACGATATTGCCTGTACTCTGGTTGGTAAATGTGATCATGTCCAGCGGACAAAGCACAAACGCCCCCGGCGTAAAAGCAGCCACCAGTTCATTGGGAAGGTCAATTTTTTCCGAATGCACGGCAGTACACTGTCTGTTCCAAACCGTCAGCTGCACATCCTTCATCCCATAGTTCCCTTTCCAATATACTTTCTCAACCGATTGGGTGGTTTCTTCACTGCCATCTTCAAACTCCCAGCTCCACCGCGTTACACCGTTGGCTCCATTATGATTCAGATGAATGGTATCTGATGCACAGTTCAGTGCAGTACGGAAAGTAAAGCGGGCATCTACCACATCGCTCGTACCAAAAGGCACGAACTGCCCCGGTAGCGATTCCACGTTGCACTCGCTCATCAGCGTATTGTTATCGGTGCCCCGTACGAGGTTTATCCTCCAGTTGCCTTCTTCTGTGATGGTGCGGTTAAGTACTATTTCAATGCTATCAGTCAATTGTCCGCTGCAGAAAACATTTGCGGCGGTTACGGTCACCGGTTGTCCCGTTCCGGTAATAGTAAAATCAGAACCATTAAGGGCTACGGATGCACACCGAACCGGATCCCGGAGTACTACCATAAGGCGGTTGGGGCGGCAGCCTACGGGCCGGATGAAGTCGAAGGGCACTGGTTGCGGTACGGCTACGGTCAACGTAATATTCTTGCCGGCGGTGATGGGATTATCGCAGGCATCGAGCAATGTATTACCGTCGCTACCGTTTTTTACACGGATGGTATAGTTACCGGGTCCAAGGGGCTGATCGAGCTGAAGCACAACCGAATCCATATCGAATCCCCCTCCGCAATTAACACCTTCTGCCGCTATTACACGAGCAGGCAGGCCAGCCAGTTCAAAATCACTTCCATCAGCTGCAATGGTATTGCACCGGAATTTTTTGGACAGCTTAATGGCGATCCGGTTGTTGAGGCAGCGGTAGCGGGCCGATACAAAATCACCCGTATTGGGATCGGTGATCACGGCTGTGCCTCCTCCGAACGATAAAGTATATCCGCTTTGCGTATTGGTAAAATGGCTTACAAGCAGCAGGTATTCGTGGCCCACCTGGAGGGTGGGCATGCTGCTGAAATTGGGATAAGTAGGCCCTGCGCAATTGATAAGCCCCTGCCCGGTTGGGCCTGAGCCTGTAAGCCCGGAAAGCGAGCTCCAGTTGCCGCAAACCTGCATGCTCCGGTCGGTGAAAATATCATTTACGTTCCGGCCGGTTACGTCAAACACATGCCAGTCGTAATCGTCGTTCAGGTTGTTCGGCAATATGGAAAACCCAAGTGTACCAGCCTGGTAGCAGGTGAATTTGTAGTAAAACGGGTTCCTGTCGGTATAATCCGTATTAGGATCTACCTGTCCGCAGAAGTTCAGCGCGAGGGTACGCCCTGCGCACAACGGAACGGAAGCCTGGGCCAGATTACGCGTGCCACAAACGGGAAATGCGCTCTGAGGCGTCTGTCCCAGGCGCTGACACGCCTGACCCGAGGCCTGAAGTGCCGGCAATAGCGGTAAACATATGATTAGCAGTAAAAAGCGCATGAATGGTTAGGGGTATCGTATAAATATATATAAAGTAATAACATGTCGTTTTGTTACATTTGCAGGAATTTTCTTAAAAATAACAGCGCATGCTAAAAATTGGCTTGTTTGGAGTAGGACACCTGGGCAAAATACATCTTTCCCAGCTGTCTACCATGAAAGATGTGGAAGTGACGGGGTACTTTGATCCCAGCGATGCCAACGCGGATAGTATCCGCGACCAGTACAACCTCACCCGGTTCTCATCTGCCGAGGAGCTGATCCGGGCGTCCGACGCGATAGATATTGTAGCCCCTACCACCCAGCACTTCCAGTTATGCGAAACTGCCATCCGCATGGGCAAGCACGTATTCGTGGAAAAACCCATGACCAATACCATGGAAGAAGCCCGGCTGCTCGTAAAGCTGGTGGAAGAAGCGAATATCAAATTCCAGGTAGGCCATGTGGAGCGGTTCAACCCTGCTTTCCTCGCACTGAAAGGATACGACCTCAAGCCCATGTTCATCGAAGTGCATCGCCTGGCAGAATTCAACCCTCGTGGTACGGATGTTAGCGTGATCCTCGACCTGATGATCCATGATATCGATATCGTGCTCAGCATCGTACAGTCCAGCATCAGCCGGATTTCAGCCAGCGGTGTAGCTGTGATGAGCGATACTCCTGATATTGCCAACGTTCGTATCGAGTTCCATAACGGATGTGTTGCCAACCTCACTTCCAGCCGCATTTCCCTGAAGAAAATGCGTAAAATGCGCCTCTTCCAGAAAGATGCTTATATCGGAATCGACTTCCTTGATAAGAAAACCGAGATCATCAAACTCAAAACGCCGGAAGACGAAGGGAAATTCACCCTCGATATCGCTACCAATAACGGTAAAAAGACGATAGCCATCGATAATCCTGAGATCAAGCAATCCAATGCCATCCGTATGGAGCTGGAATTGTTCCGCGACAGTATCCTCGAAAACAAACCGGTAGCCGTGAATGTGCGCGACGGGTTCCAGGCACTGGAAGCTGCTCATCAGATCCTGCAGAAAATCGGGAAAGGTCAGTCGGAATAAGCATTTCCGGGAAGGATGAATGAAACGTGTTACCCCACATTCAGCAACGGGCCTGCTGCATGCTGTAACCTTTGTGTATTTCCACACGTTTCAGAAAAAACCACGTACCATGAAAAATGGGCTACTCCTCATTGCGGCCATCACGCTTTTCACCGCAGCATCCTGTAAGAAAGACAAGAAAAACGGCAAATCCGTTGCCCTCGTATTCAATGAAACACATTGCTCCGACCCCTGGGCCAGAGATGTACCAAGTAACAGCACCAACTTCACTCAAAAACTACAGGCATGGCTTATCGCCAAAACCGGTGTACCAATCGGGGAACCCAAACGGGAATTTAATAAAGAAAAAGGAAATTATTGCCTGGCCTGTTCGTGCCTATCAGGCAACGTCACTGTAATCTGGCCGGTAAAAGGAACAGAACAAAAGTTCATCGACCTGGGATTCAAAAAGGTCGAGTAATTATTGTCCCCCTCAACGTTATGAGCAGCAATTTATCGACCTTGGGTTCGTGAGGCAATAACTTTTAGTATCTTCCGGCAGTTTTTGTATAAATGGATTTTCATGAGGAAAGGTTTACTATTAGTGATAGCCTGTTTAACCCTGGCCAATATTTCGTGTAAGAAAGATCAGCAGATAGAATCATTAGGTGATGCACTCATATGGGAGGAAACGAAATGCGGGGATCCATGGGGGGTTGATGTAGATCGCAACAGCGCCAACTTTGAAGCGGAGTTAGATAAATGGTTGGAATCTAAAACGGGTTTTCCCATTGCACAGCCGCTCCGTAAGAAGGTTCCGGGCGCTGCCCAGGATTGTACAGAATGTAATTGTAAAACCGGCAACGTTATTTACATTTTCCCCAATAATAGCAAGCAGCAGAAATTCCTCTCCATGGGTTTTCGCAAGCAGTAACTTATGCTTGTTGAAGCAACACTTCGGCAATCGCCATATCTAACGGTCGGGTGATTTTGATGTTGCGCTCCTCTCCTTCCACCAGATTTATCTCTGCTCCATAGCGCTCTGCCACACTGGCTTCATCCGTAAATAACGGATCATATGGCTGGTCGAATGCTGGCAGCAATTGTTCAGACAGGAAAGTCTGTGGAGTCTGTATTATACGGAACCGGCTACGGTCTACCGACAAATTACCTTCATCGTCTACTTCGCGCAAACTGTCTTTTACTTCGATGGCCGGGATGGCGTTCCCCTTCGAAAGGGCGCCTTCGCAGCAACGGCGGATCAGAGCAGGGGAAAGCAACGGCCGCACACCGTCGTGTACAAATACCACTGCCGGTTCTGTTACTGTAGCCAGCCCGTTTTTCACGGAGTGGAAACGTGTTTCTCCACCATGAACGATCGTAATGGAAGGCGGTACATCAAAAGAAACCAGTAAGGGCGCGATATAGGCCTGATGGGCCTGGGGAATCACCAGCACTATCCGGATATCCGGATATGCGGTGCGAAAAGCGTTAATCGTATGATGCAGCACGGGTTTACCGCCTATCTCCATAAATTGTTTGGGGACGGAGCTGCCCATCCGCTGTCCGGAGCCACCGGCTACAATAACCACTATCTTATTCCTGTCTGGCATATATGCGAAGTAAGGTTATTTTGACAAAAAAAGGCAAACAGTGTGTACTGTTTGCCTTTTAAAAATCCTGTATCTGGATCAAATAATGAGCATGGCATCGCCATAACTAAAGAACCGGTATTTTTCCTTGATGGCCTGCTGATAAGCTTCCATGATCAGGTCGTAACCGGCGAAGGCGCATACCATGATAAGGAGGCTGGTTTTGGGCAGGTGGAAGTTGGTTACCAGTGCATTCGGAATGGAAAAATCATACGGAGGGTGGATGAAGGTATTCGTCCAGCCTTCAGCCGCTTTCAGATGGTTCTGTGCGGTTACGGAAGATTCAACGGCACGAACGGTAGTGGTACCGATTGCGCAGATCTTGCGGTTTTCTTCTTTCGCTTTGTTTACGATCTTCACGGCATATTCATCGATGTGGAAGTATTCCGCATCCATTTTATGCTTGCTCAGGTCTTCCACCTCAATAGGGCGGAATGTACCCAGGCCGGTGTGAAGGGTAACTTCGGCGAACTTCACGCCCTTGATCTCCAGGCGTTTGATCAGCTCACGGCTGAAGTGAAGCCCCGCAGTAGGAGCAGCTACAGCACCTTCGTACTTGGCGTACACGGTCTGGTAACGTTCCTTGTCTTCTTCTTCCGGTTTGCGTTTGATGTACTTCGGCAGTGGGGTTTCTCCCAGGCTGTCCAGTACGGCCTTGAACTCTTCGTCGTTCCCTTCGAAAAGGAAACGGATGGTACGGCCGCGGGAAGTAGTGTTGTCGATTACTTCCGCCACCAGGCTCTCGTCGTCCCCGAAATACAGTTTGTTGCCTACACGGATCTTCCGGGCCGGATCCACGATCACATCCCACAGACGGTTTTGCTTGTTCAGCTCACGGAGCAGGAACACTTCGATTTTCGCTCCGGTCTTCTCTTTACGGCCATACAGGCGCGCGGGAAACACTTTCGTGTTGTTCACGACCATTACGTCCTTATCATTAAAGTAACCCAGAATATCTTTGAAAACCTTGTGTTCGATTTTGCCGGTGGCGCGGTTAACGACCATCAGGCGGCTCTCGTCTCTTGTCTTGGAGGGATGTTGTGCGATCAGGTTTAACGGCAGATCGAACTTGAATTGTGATAATTTCATATTACGGTATGAATGAATTTAAAGTCTGCAAAGGTACGGATTATTACGCATATCAGGAAATAAGGTTCAACGGCCAGGTATAGCTGCGATTAATTCCTTCGTATAAGATGAAGCAGGCCGGTGATACACTTCATCAGCAGTACCCATTTCTGCGATCTTACCCTGCTGCATCACCATCATCCGGTCGCTCATAAAATGCACAACAGACAGATTGTGAGATATAAATATATACGTGAAATTGAACTCAGTTTGTAAATCGCGTAACAGGTTCAGCACCTGGGCCTGCACACTTACATCCAGCGCTGATACCGACTCGTCACAGATAATGAATTCAGGGTTCAGGGCCAGTGCCCTTGCAATTACGATACGCTGCCGCTGGCCGCCCGAAAATTCGTGGGGATAACGGTTGTAATGCTCCGGCAGCAGCTGCACCTTTTCCAGCAATGCCAGTACACGCTCCTTCCGCTCCCTGTCGTTCCCATACAACCCATGCACCTGCATAGGTTCAAGGATGGCCTGCCCAACCGTCATCCGCGGATTGAGAGAGGAATAAGGGTCCTGAAAAATTAGCTGAATATGCTTCCGCATGTCGCGCAGCTCCGAAGCCGGCATGGACAGCAGATCGCGCCCGCGGTAGCGTATAGCCCCGTGCGTTGGCTCTACAAGGCGGAGCAAGGTACGGCTCAGGGTGGTTTTCCCACAGCCCGATTCTCCTACCAGCCCCAGTGTTTCGCCTTCCCTGACGGTAAAACTGATATCATCCACCGCCCTGTTCCATTCATTCACCTTCCCGAACATTGGCTTCCCACGGGGGAACCAGGTGCTCAGTCCTTCCACTTCCAGCAGCGGCGGCCTTTCCGCGAGCATTTCTTCCCGCGCCAGCATTTCCGATCCGGGCATTTCCAGCGATTGTACAAAAGCCTTCACTTCCAGTGGCTCTCTGCTGCCGGTGAAATCATTTACCACTGGCAGGCGGCGTAACCGAAGGTCCAGCGGTGGACGGCAGGCCAGCAATCCTTTTGTATATGCATGGGCAGGCCGTTCAAAGATCTGGCGCACCTCCCCTTCTTCCACTATTTCCCCTTTATACATCACGGCCACCCTGTCGGCTATTTCCGCAATCACGCCAAGATCGTGGGTGATGAATACCACACTCATCCCCATCTCCCGTTGTAACTCCCGCAGGAGTTCAAGGATCGTTTTCTGTACGGTAACATCGAGCGCAGTGGTAGGCTCGTCAGCTATCAGGAGGCGCGGCCCGCAGGAAATGGCCATGGCGATCATAACACGCTGCTTCTGCCCGCCCGACAGTTCGTGGGGATATTTATCAAACGCCTCTTCAGGCCTTGGCAGGCGCACGCGCTCAAAGAGGGCGAGCGTTTGCCGGCGGGCTTCGCGGGCGTTTACTTTTTTATGGAGAATGATGGCTTCTGCCACCTGTTTGCCACAGGTATGCAGTGGGTTCAGGCTGGTCATCGGCTCCTGGAAGATCATGGCTATCTCGTGCCCACGGTAGCCGCGCATGGCTGATTCGGACAGCCGGAGCAGGTCTTGCGGCAGCTTATTTGCTGGCTGATAGACGATTTCCCCGGCACTGATGCTCCCTGGCGCTGTAATGAGCCGCATAATACTGAGGGAGGTAACGGATTTTCCCGATCCGGATTCCCCTACGATACCCAGGATCTCGCCCTGTTGTATGTCAAACGAAATGCCTTTTACGGCGGTAACGGTATGGCCTTCGCCACGAAATTCGACGGAAAGATTACGGATAGCAACCAGCGGTAAAGGCATCAGAATCGGAGGTGTTTAACGGTTTGGTGGCTGTTGATGAGATTCTTCAGAGAATCGACCCCTATGCGGAGATGGCGGTCTACGTATTCATTCGTAACTTTCTTATCGCTTTCTTCGGTTTTCACGCCTTCAGGCACCATGGGCTGGTCGGAAACGAGGAGCAGCGCACCGGTAGGGATCTTATTATAGAAACCTACCGAAAAGATGGTGGCAGTTTCCATATCGATGGCCATGACACGGATACGCTCGAGGTACTTCTTGAAATCGGCATCATGTTCCCACACCCGGCGGTTGGTACTGTAGCAGGTGCCTGTCCAGTAATCACATCCATATTCCCGGATGGTGGTGGAAATTGCTTTCTGGAGAGCGAACGCCGGGAGGGCAGGCACTTCTGCCGGAAAGTAATCGTTAGAGGTACCCTCACCCCGGATGGCCGCAATGGGCAGGATGAGGTCGCCGATGTTGTTCTTCTTCTTCAATCCGCCACATTTCCCCAGGAACAATACGGCTTTGGGAGATATAGCGCTGAGCAGGTCCATTACCGTAGCGGCACCGGGACTGCCCATTCCAAAATTTATGATGGTGATATCGCCTGCTGTACAGCACTGCATGGGCCTGTCGGCGCCAACGATCTTCGCGTCGTTCCATTGTGCAAATTGCAGTACGTAGTTGGAAAAGTTGGTCAGCAGGATGTGGGAACCGAAGTTCTCCAGTTTTTCGCCCGTGTATCTGGGCAGCCAGTTAGCTACTATTTCTTCTTTCGTCTTCATAGCCTTTTGACAAGTGAATGTAATGTTTTTTCGGCAAAAAGCCATCCAATCGCTAGTTTTACGGGATGATATCCATCCGGTTCCCACAACCCGATTTTAAGATTACGGCCAGCAGCGGCCGGGAAATGATTTACGATCCATACCGGAAAAAGTATGTGGCCCTCACACCGGAGGAATGGGTACGGCAGAACTTCCTGAATTACCTCGTTAAATCCCGCGAATACCCCGGTGCCCTGATGAGTATCGAAAAAGAACTGCACCTCGGCGAACTGCGCAAACGCTGCGATATCGTCGTGTATTCCCGCGAAGCCACTCCCTGGATGATCGTGGAATGCAAAGAGATGGGCGTACCCTTAAAGCAGCCGGTATTGGAACAGATCGTAAGGTACCATATGGCACTACCCGTTCCCTGGCTGGTAATTACCAACGGAGTTAATACCTGGTGCTGCCGCCTGGATAGTACTGCTGCCAGCTGGGTCTTTGAGCACGACCTTCCCGATTACCCCCCTGTTCTCCCCCCTTCCACAGTCGAATAAGTATGTTTTATCGTTCAAAGTATTAAAAGGCTGCCCTTTAGGCGGCCCTTACCCGTATGCCAGCCCCCTTGCAGTCATATTGTTGTTCCCTCCAGCTCTAATGTATATGTAGTCTATATTATGGGTATGACCAGCCTATATTTAGGGTATGTTTAGCCCCTATAAGGGGCATGATATAGGCTAAACATACCCTAGATATAGGCTAGATATACCCTAGACATATATAAGTATAGAAGATAACTGGTTCGGGACTAGAATATGACTAAAGGCCAATTAAAAGCCGATACATATGAAATGTAACCTGCACAGTGATATGCCAATAGTATTGTGTATGGGTGCAAAAGTGACAAAAAAAGGGCGGCCATGATGGCCGCCCCGGTCGTACAGTTCCGTATTTGTGTAAAAATCAGGGGAAGATGCCGAGCTGCTCATAAGCTGCACCCACCTTATCGATGGCACAGGCATAAGCTGCCGTACGCATATCCTTGATTTTCTTATGCTCGAGGGATTTCTCACGCACTTCGTGGAGTGCGGTGATCATCGTTTCTTCCAGGCCGGAATATACCAGGTCCACTTCATCTGCTCCATGGGCGATGAACTTCCTTTCTTTATCCGATACTTTCTTACCGGTCAGTTCTTCGATCTGGCCGAGGATGTGGATGTTCATGTTTTCATCGAAGCGTTTGCCGAGACGGCCATAGCGCACGTGACTGAGGTTTTTCAGCCATTCGAAGTAAGACACGGTAACACCTCCTGCATTGAGGAACATATCAGGTACAACGATCACGCCTTTTTTGGCCAGTATATCGTCTGCTTCAGGGGTGATAGGACCGTTGGCGGCTTCACCGATGATCTTGGCTTTGATACGGGGGGCGTTATGTTCGTCGATCACGTTTTCGAGGGCTGCGGGGATGAGGATGTCGCATTCCATTTCCAGACCTTCGGTGTTCTTCTTCAGGTTCTTTGCGCCGGGGAAGCCGGTAATGGAACCGGTTTCGTTACGGTGTTTCAGTACGGCATCGGGGTCGAGGCCTTTGTGGTTGTAGATGGCACCGTCCCACTCGATGAGGCAGATCACTTTGGCACCTGCTTCGTGGAAGTATTTGGCGGCGTGGTAGCCCACGTTACCCATACCCTGTACCACTACGGTTTTACCTTCGATACCGGGTTCGAGACCGAGGCGTTTCATGTCTTCCTTCACGTTACAGAGTTCACGGAGACCGTAGAATACACCGAGTCCGGTGGCTTCTTTACGGCCGCGAACGCCGCCCTGTGATACCGGTTTACCGGTTACGCAGCCGTAGCCGTCGATTTCTCCGGGGCGGAGGCTCATGTAAGTGTCGAGGATCCAGCTCATTTCGCGCTCACCGGTTCCGTAATCAGGTGCGGGAACGTCGATACCGGGACCGATGAAGTTCTTCTTCACCAGTTCGGCCGTGTAGCGGCGGGTGATATTTTCGAGCTGGAAGGGGGTGTAATTGCGGGGATTGATGCGGATACCGCCTTTAGCGCCTCCGAAGGGCACGTTAACGATCGCGCACTTGTAGGTCATGAGGGCAGCGAGGGCCATCACTTCGTCCTGGTTCACTTCATCGCTGAAGCGGATACCACCTTTACAGGGGAGTTTGTGATGGGAGTGTTGTACACGATATGCCTCAATTACCTCAATGCCATCGCCTACGCGAACGGGGAATTTCATACGGTATACGGCGTTGCACGCCTTGATCTGCTCAAGGATGCCGTTCTCCCATTTGGTAAATTGCGCGGCTTTATCAAAGCTCATTTCCACACTGTGGAAAAAGCTATAATGCGGTTCTTGCGTCAGCGCTTTTGCTTTAGCCATAAAAAACGGTTTAGATATGTTGTTTTGGTGTTGTAAGCAGACTTGTAAGGGGGTGGGGCTATTTTTCTTTTTCCAGCTTCGTGATCTTCCGGTCGAGCCGTACCAGGTAAATGGTGATGCAGCTGAAGATGATCACGAGGATGCCCATGGCTACGTATATTTTGCTGTTGCTCCGGAAAAACTCGTTCACGGCACCGGTCTCTGTGTTTTGCTGGCCGGCGGCTTGTTGTACGGCTGATGCAGTATCCTGGCCAAGGGCGGTGGAAACGAAAAGCAGCATTAAGGCGAAAAAGGAAACGGATATTCTGTTAACCATGAATGATATTTTTAAGAGCCAATCTTTTATAACGGTTGCGGAGGGTATAGATCCAGATGCCCAGCAGGGTGAATCCGAGGAAGGCGGGCCAGAGTACCATTTTGATGGTACCGGCAGTGTCTTTATCGCTGAAGCCCGGGCTGCTGGCGCTGCCGGGATGCAGGGAATCCACCGTGCGGGGGATGATGTAAGTCAGCGGAATGAGCAGGGCGAAGGCGAATACATTGTAGATGGCAGACACGCGGGCGCGCTTGTCGATATCGGTGAACGACATGCGGAGCACCAGGTAGGCCATATAAATTGCCAGGGCGATGGCCGTGGTCATCTGCTTGGGATCGTTTACGATCGTACCGCCCCAGGTGTAGGTGGCCCAGAGCATCCCTGTGAGGAATCCCATTACGCCGAAAAGCACGCCCACGCTGGCCGCGCTGGAAGCGCGCACATCGCGGCGGAGATCGTTTGTAGCGAGGTACCAGACGGAATTAACTACGGAAATCGTAAGCAGGGTATACATTGCCATCCACATCGGCAAGTGAAAGAAGATGCTGCGGGCAGCCTGCTGGTTGTTGCCGATAACAGGTACCGGAACCATGAACCCTCCGATGATCACGTAAAGCAGGAGCAGTACGGAGAGTATTTTCCACCAATTTTTAGCCATTACTGTAATGAAATATTGGGGGCAAACCTACACGATTATCGCCGAACGGCAAAGCAATTTGATGATTTTGATGAACCTGCAAATCCACCGTTCAGCATTGAACAATCCGCATCGCGGACCGTCTTTTGTTGAAATTTATTCTTTCCAGAGGAAAGGGAACAAGATAAGTGCAAGGGCAATAATGAGCACATCCATCCCTGCCAGCATGATAAACATGCCTCCCAGCCCCGGTTGTACCACGGGCGAAAAAGCACTCTGGGAAATGTTATTCAGCAAAATAAGGATGGGCATAATGAGCGGGAAACCCATAATTGCCATGAGTGCCGCGTTCTGGCTGGCCTGCGCCGCAATAGCTGCCAGCATGGTGAATAAGAGGCTCAGGCTCACCCCGCCCAGCAATACCACCCCCAGGAAATACCAGGGCTTCAACAGCGGATTACCCAGGAAAAGGATGCAGCAAACCAGGGTTACGGAGCTGAACAACATCATCAGCAACACATTGTAAATCAGCTTGGCTGCTATAAAATAACGGGGGTGTACCAACGAATAAAAGTACAAAAGCCGGCCCCTGCTTTCCTGCAAAAAGCTCTTAGCCACCGCATTCACACATACAAACAGCTGCACCACCCAGAACATGGCATTCCACATCCGCTCCTCCGGCTCCCGCACCATCAGGTTAATGACGAACACCGTGGAAAAAACATAGAGCAGGATACCAAAAAGGGCGTGGCGCTGGCGCCATTCAAGCAGGAGATCCTTACGGACCAGGGCATATATCTGGGAGATCGGACTTTTCACGGGCACAAAGATAACTTTGATCCGTCAAATTGAAATCCATTAACTTTAAGGCTTTACCGCAATGCCAAGCATATGAAGAAAATCGTTGTTGCCAACCGGGGCGAAATCGCTCTGAGGGTAATGCGCTCAGCCCGGGAAATGGGAATCGCCACTGTAGCAGTTTATTCAGAAGCCGACCGTACCATGCCGTTTGTGCAGTATGCCGACGAAGCAGTTTGTATCGGTCCCGCCCCTTCCGCTCAAAGTTATCTGCTGGGCGATAAGATCATTGCAGTTGCGAAATCCACCGGTGCCGATGCCATCCATCCCGGCTACGGCTTCCTCAGTGAAAACGCGCGCTTCGCGCAGGCGGTGGAAGATGCGGGGCTGCTCTTCATAGGACCCTCTGCTTCCAGCATCGAAACAATGGGCAGCAAACTGGCCGCTAAACAGGCCGCACAAAAGTTCGGCGTACCAATGGTGCCCGGTACAGAAACTCCCCTTAAAAGTCTTGAAGAAGCGAAAGAAGTGGTGAAGAAAACCGGCTTCCCCATCCTCATCAAAGCATCTGCAGGCGGCGGCGGCAAAGGCATGCGTGTGGTAGAAAAAGAAAGCGAACTGGAAGAACAGATACGCCTTGCCAAAAGTGAAGCCCTCAGCGCTTTCGGAGATGATGCCGTTTTCATAGAAAAATACGTGGGCTCTCCCCGGCATATTGAAATACAGGTGCTGGGCGACCGCCATGGCAACGTAGTATACCTCTTCGAAAGGGAATGCTCCATCCAGCGCCGTCACCAGAAACTCATCGAAGAGGCTCCCTCTTCCTGCCTCACACCGGCTATCCGCCAGGCCATGGGCCAGTGCGCGGTAGATGTGGCACGTGCCTGCAACTACCATGGAGCCGGTACTGTGGAGTTCCTCGTTGATGATAAACTCAATTTCTATTTCCTTGAAATGAATACCCGCCTGCAGGTAGAGCACCCTGTTACGGAAATGATCACGGGGCTTGATCTGGTGAAGGAACAGATCCGTGTGGCCCGGGGCGAAAAACTCTCTTTCGGGCAAAACGACCTGCAAATCAATGGCCACGCCATCGAGCTGAGACTTTGTGCGGAAGATCCGGCCAACAACTTCCTCCCCGATACGGGCCGGCTGGAAACGTATATTCGTCCGCAAGGCCCCGGTGTGCGGGTAGATGACGGGTACGAAGCAGGGATGGATATCCCCATTTTCTACGATCCCATGATCTCGAAGCTGATTGCATGGGGGGCCGACCGTGAAGAGGCCCGGCACCGGCTCATCCGCGCCATCGACGAATACAGGGTAACCGGTATTAAGACAACACTCCCCTTTGGTAAGTGGGCACTGCAACAGCCGGCGTTCATAGACGGTAATTTCGATACGAATTTCATTGGCAGGTATTTTACACCCCAGGCACTTGAAGCGCCTGAGGATGATGCAGCCCGTGCAGCCGCCATTCTTGCTGCCATATTATGGGAAAAGCCCGCAGCTGCTGCAGCGCCACAGGAAACCATTACAGCGAAACCACCTTCCCGCTGGAAACAACGCAAACTGATGCGGTAATACCGTGTAAAAGGATGTTAAAACAAGGGAACGGCAAGGAGAATTGCCTTTTCGTTTGTAGCTTTGCAGCGATTTTCTAATGAAGCAATTGATTCTGAATATCCTGGCCTTCTTTTACAGGCCATTCGCGAAGGTGATGCCATTCCAGACCTTCCGTTACCTGGCATGCGGAGGTGGTAACACCCTGCTGGATATTTTCCTGTTCTTTATATTCTACAATTTTGTACTGGAAAAACAGGTGGTGCACCTTCCTTTAATTTCACTCAGTCCACACATCGCAGCGGTATTCATGGCGTTTATTGTCAGCTTCCCGTCAGGATTTTTACTCAATAAATACATTGTTTTCTCGGACTCTAACCTCAGGGGCCGTGTTCAGCTGGTCCGGTACTTCCTGCTGGTAGCGGTTTGCCTGCTGATGAATTATGTATTGATGAAGCTGTTCGTGGATTTCTGCGGCTTCTACCCCACTATCAGTAAAATCCTGACTACGGCCGTTGTCGTATGTTTCAGTTACATTACCCAGAAGAAATTTACGTTTAAAGTGAAGGTGGAGCCTTAACGGCAAGGCCCCTCATTATGCAGCATCTCCCCTGGCGTAGCAATGCCGGCAACGGGGTTCGTAATGGTCTTTTTCACCGAGCAATACTTTCTGCGAACCTGCGGAGGTACGGTAGGAATGGGTGGCTATATTTCCGCAGCGCACACAAATGGCATGTAGTTTGGTGATATAGTCGGCTTTTGCAAGCAAGGCGGGAATGGGGCCGAAAGGCTCGCCGCGGAAGTCCATATCGAGACCGGCCACGATAACACGGATACCCTGCAGCGCCAGCTGGTCACAAACATTGGGAAGCTCCATGTCAAAAAACTGGGCTTCGTCGATACCAACCACTTCCACGCCCTGACCCAGTAAAAGTATTTGTTGTGAACTTTCAACGGGAGTGGAAAGGATGCGCGATTCATTATGAGACACAATATGTTCATGATCATACCGCACATCGATGGCTGGTTTGAAGATCTCGACAGAAAGGTTAGCGATCTTCGCACGTTTCAGCCGGCGGATGAGTTCTTCCGTTTTACCGGAGAACATGGATCCGCAGATCACTTCGATCCATCCTCTCCGGCCACCCGTAAGCGAAGGTTCAATGAACATATTATAGTATTTTGATTAACAAGTGGTTAAAAAAGTATAACTTTAGTGCAAATAAAATATTTTTTGCCGTACAACGTTATCAACATTGATTTACGGACCAAAAATTCAATTAACGCATGGAAAAAATAAATGCCTTAATTGACAAACTGCAGGAGCTGAAAAATTCAACTGCGAGTTTGCAATCCATATCCTACTACACACAGTTGCTGCAGGCGGAAATCCTCCACCAGCGTAATCTTCAGAAAAAAGCAGAGCTTTCTTCCCATGGCCATGTGGCGGTTATTATGCCGGCACACGTTCATGTTCCTGAACCCGCTCCGCAGCCAACTCCTGTGCCTGTAGAACCTGTTGCCGCCCCGGCAGCATTTACACCTGCAGCAGCCCCCACCAACGGGCATGCCAATGGTTATGCCCCCGACCGTGTACCCGTTAAACCGGTACGCCCCTCCATACCCACAGGTGCCACCCTTTTTGATCCACCTCCCCCCCAGCCTGCTCCGGCACCCGAGCCGCAGAATACCATACGCCGTGAGCTGAACGAACTGGCTTCCAAACCAGCCGCTTCTCTCAACGATCGTTTCAGCAGCAATAAACTGGAAGTAGGGGAAAAGATCGGAAATAAAGGAGTGCCCGACCTCAAAAGCGCGATCGGCATCAACGACAAGTTTCAGTTTATGGACGCCCTTTTCCGGAATGATAAGGACATGTATGAGCGGTCGCTGAAAACCATCAACGAATGTGCCTCCCTTCAGGAAGCCGAATACTGGATTGAACGTGAACTGAAGATCAAGCTTGGGTGGGATGAGTCAGATACCGTGGCCCAGCACTTCTACTCTCTCGTGAGGAAGCGTTTTTCCTGAATGTAACGCATGATTTTTTCTGTTGCTCCTTTGTGTTCTTCCACGAAGCGGCTGGTTATTTCTACGGTTTGCCCGTAGTAGTAGGGATCGTTGAGTGCGCCTATTGCCTTTCCCAGCTCCGCCGCATTGTTGATTACAATGGTACCCCGCAGGTGCACCAGCATCCCCGCTTCATGGAAACGGGAATATTCTGGTCCGATGATTACGGGACGGCCATAGGTAGCAGGCTCCAGCAGGTTGTGAATCCCTTCTTTTCCAAATCCCCCGCCCACGTAACAGATTCTGCCATAACGATATAGGGCGGCCAGCATGCCTACGTTATCGATTACCAGCACATCCGGCTGGCGGCCGTTTAACTCAGAGAAACGTACGGCATCAGGAAACTGGGATTGTATTTTGTCGAGATGAGCTTTGTGAATTTCATGGGGTGCCAGTACAAGTTGCCGGCCTTCTTTCCCTCCGCCGTACCACCATTCTGCCAGCACCGCTTCATCAGCTTCCCAGGTACTGCCCGCCACAAGTACTTTGGGCACGCGCAGCGCCGCTTCAATAACCGGGAGCGCAACCGGGTTCTGACGGAGCGCCCACACCCGGTCGAACCGGGTATCCCCAGCCAGTGAAACATGTTTAACACCTATATTATGCAACAGGGTAATGGAGGTTTCGTTTTGAACGAAGAGATGGTCCATTTGCAGGAGCAGGTTCCTGAACATTTTACCATAAGACTTGAAAAAGAGCTGTTTATCGCGAAAAATACCGGAAATAAGGAGCACGGGTACTTTACGGGCATATAATGCCTGCAGGAAGTGTAACCAGAATTCGTATTTGATGAAGATGGCCAGTTGCGGGCGCACCAGATCCAGGAAACGGGCAGCATTCTCTGGAGTATCGAGGGGCAGGTAACAAACAAAATCAGCTCCCGGCCAGTTTTTCCTTACTTCATAACCGGAAGGGGAGAAAAAAGTGAGCACGATCCGGTGACCGGGGTAATCCGTGCGGAGGTTTTCCAGTACGGGCCTGCCCTGTTCGAATTCCCCGAGGGATGCGGCATGAACCCATACGGTCGGTTTTTGCCCTTCCATGGCAGCCTCCAGTTCGGGCCAAAGCCGCTCCCGGCCTTCGATCCAGGCCTTAGCCTTTGCCTTTCCGGCACGGGCGGCAAGCCCCACCGCAGCCCTGTACAGCCGGATGCCTATGTTATACAAAAAAAACGATACACGCACGGTATTGAACTTTAATCTGGTAAAAAGTATTGCCCTGCAAAGATAGTCTCTGCAGCCTAACCCAAAATTTGTAAATTTGCCAACTCATAAAAAGACATTGTTCATGGTTCCAATTCAGATGGTGGATTTAAAACGCCAGTACAACAAGATTAAACCGCAGGTAGATGCGGCAATGCTGGAAGTGCTGGAAAGCGCCGCATTCATTAACGGCGGCCCCGTTCAGCAGTTTTCTCAGGAACTTGGCGACTATCTCGGAACCAGGCATGTTATCCCCTGCGCAAATGGTACCGATGCTCTCCAGATCGCGATGATGGCCCTCGGTCTCCAACCCGGGGATGAAGTCATTACGCCCTCCTTTACCTTCATCGCCACAGCAGAAGTGATTGCACTCCTGCAGCTGAAGCCCGTTTTTGTAGATATTGATCCTAAAACTTACTGTATAGATCCGCAGGCGATCGAAAAGGCCATAACGCCTAAAACGAAAGCCATCGTTCCGGTGCACCTTTACGGGCATTGCTCTGATATGGACAGCATCATGGACATCGCCAATAAGCACGGGCTGTATGTGATCGAGGATAATGCACAGGCCATCGGCAGCAACTATACCCTCAAAAACGGCGTAACCAAAAAAGCAGGAACATTCGGCCACATCGGTTGTACGTCCTTCTTCCCCAGCAAAAACCTGGGTTGCTATGGCGATGGCGGTGCCCTTTTTACCGACAACGCTGAACTGGCTGCAAAAATCCGCATGGTAGCCAACCACGGACAGTCGCAACGCTACTATCACGATGTGGTGGGCGTTAACAGCCGTCTCGATACCCTGCAGGCCGTAGTACTCCGCATTAAATTGCAACTGCTCGACCAGTACATAGCTGCACGCCGCGAAGTGGCTGCTGCCTATGATGCTGCATTCGCAGGCAACCCGCACGTCATCACCCCTTATCAGGCACCCAACCAGCTGCACGTGTTTCACCAGTACACTCTTCAGCTCGAAGGGAAAGACCGTAACGAACTCCAGGCTTTCCTGGCCGACAAAAAAGTGCCAGCCATGATATATTACCCTGTGCCGGGCCACCGTCAGAAAATGTTCGAGGGTATGACAGAAACGAATCAACACCTTCCTATAACCGATACACTCACCACCAAGGTCATTTCCCTGCCCATCCACACGGAAATGGATCCTGATCAGCTGAAGCACATTATTGAATCCGTACAATCATTCTTAAACTAATCCCAACATGAAAATTACCGTGGTAGGAACCGGGTATGTAGGTCTTGTGACCGGTACCTGTTTTGCCGAAACAGGCAATGATGTCACTTGCGTGGATATCGATGTAAAAAAAGTTGAAATGCTCTCATCCGGTCAGATTACGATTTATGAACCCGGATTGGAAAAGCTTTTTGAGCGTAATCTGAAAGAAGGACGACTGAATTTCACTACGAATCTGGCCGAAGGCATTCGTGACGCAGCAGTTATATTCCTTGCTTTGCCAACACCTCCGGGAGAAGACGGATCGGCCGACCTTTCTTATATTCTGAAAGTTGCAGACCAGTTGGGCCATTTAATCGAGGATTACAAAGTTATTGTTGATAAAAGTACGGTACCGGTAGGCACAGCAGATAAGGTTCGTGCAGCAATCGGTAAAAATGCATCGGTAGATTTTGATGTGGTTTCCAACCCTGAATTTCTACGTGAAGGTGTTGCCGTGGAAGATTTCATGAAACCCGATCGTGTTGTAATCGGTACTAATTCCGAAAGAGCACGTAAAATTATGGGCGACCTTTATGGTCCATTCGTACGCCAGGGCAATCCCGTAATTTTTATGGATGAGAAATCAGCCGAACTCACAAAATACGCTGCTAACTCATTCCTCGCTACTAAGATCTCTTTCATGAATGAGATCGCCATCCTCTGTGAGCGCCTTGGTGCTGATGTGGATATGGTGCGCCGTGGTATCGGGAGCGACGACCGTATTGGTAAACGCTTCCTCTTCCCCGGTATAGGTTATGGCGGCAGCTGCTTCCCTAAAGATGTGCAGGCACTGGTTAAATCCTCCCAGGATGCTGATTACGATTTCCGCATACTCAATGCCGTGATGGATGTAAATGAACAGCAGAAAGTGTTCCTGCTCCCTAAAATCGAAGCATATTTCGAAAATAGCCTGAGTGGAAAACATTTCGCACTTTGGGGCCTTGCATTTAAGCCTAATACCGACGATATCCGCGAGGCACCGGCCTTATATATCATTGAACGCCTGCTCGCTGCCGGCGCTACGGTAACAGCCTTCGACCCCGAAGCCATGCCTAACGTACAGAAACTGCTGGGCAACCGCATCCGGTTCGCAGAACACCAGTACGATGCGCTGGAAAATGCAGATGCACTGATTATCGCTACAGAATGGAGCGTATTCCGTACCCCCGATTTCGATAAAATTCGCCAGCAGCTGAAAGAGCAGGTAATATTCGACGGCCGCAACCTCTTTGAAGTTCCCCGCATGCAGGAACTCGGATTTCATTACGAAAGCGTGGGCCGGCAAGCCGTTACCCGTTTAAATACCGTAAATAATGACTAAGAAACGTATATTAATTACCGGCGCAGCTGGATTTCTCGGCTCCCACCTGTGCGACCGTTTCATAAAAGAAGGATTTCATGTGATCGGGATGGATAACCTACTGACCGGTAACATCAAAAATATCGAGCATCTTTTTCCCCTGAAGGATTTTGAATATTTCCATCACGACGTTACCAAGTTCGTGCATGTACCGGGCGATCTGGATTATATCCTCCACTTCGCTTCTCCCGCCAGTCCGATCGACTATCTAAAAATGCCGATCCAGACACTGAAAGTGGGATCTCTGGGTACCCACAACCTGCTGGGGCTTGCCAAGGAAAAAAAGGCGCGCATTCTCGTGGCTTCCACATCCGAAGTTTATGGCGACCCCAACGTACACCCACAGCCTGAAGAATACTGGGGTAACGTGAATCCCGTTGGTCCGCGCGGCGTGTATGATGAAGCAAAACGCTTTATGGAATCCATCACTATGGCTTACCACAATTTCCATGGTGTAGATACCCGTATCATCCGCATCTTCAACACCTACGGTCCCCGTATGCGCCTCGATGATGGCCGTGCATTGCCCGCTTTCATGAGCCAGGCGCTTACCGGGCAAGACCTTACGGTATTCGGTGACGGGTCACAAACCCGCTCGTTCTGCTACGTGGCAGACCTCGTGGAAGGTATATACCGCCTCCTCATGAGCGATTACCACCTGCCTGTTAACATTGGCAACCCTGCCGAGATCTCCCTCCTCGAATTCGCGGAAGAGATCATCAAGCTCACCGGCACCAACCAGAAAATTGTGTTCCATCCCCTTCCTAAAGACGATCCGAAACAACGGAAACCGGATATTACGAAAGCGAAAGAACTGCTGGGCTGGGAACCGAAAGTAGACCGCGCAGAAGGGCTTAGGATTACCTATGAGTATTTCAAGCAGGCTTTAGGAAAGGCCTGAAAAAATCTCAGTTAACTTTATTAGCATGAAAAAAAACATATTGATCACTGGGGGAGCCGGTTTTATTGGCTCTCATGTTGTCAGGCTTTTCGTCAGCAAGTACCCCTCCTACCAGATCGTTAACGGTGATGCGTTGACGTATGCGGGCAATCTGGAAAACCTTAACGACATTAAGGATCAACCTAACTATACTTTCGAAAAAGTAGATATTACGGATGAAACGGCAGTAAACAGCCTTTTTGAAAAATACAACTTCGACGGTGTTATACATCTTGCGGCAGAAAGCCATGTAGACCGTTCCATCCTCGATCCGCTCGCATTCATCCGCACCAACGTTCTCGGTACCGCCGTACTACTGAATGCTGCACGTAAGTATTGGAAAGACAACATGGAAGGTAAACGCTTCTATCACGTATCTACCGACGAAGTATATGGCTCACTTGGTGAAGAAGGCTTTTTCACGGAAGATACCGCGTACGATCCCCGTTCGCCATATTCCGCATCAAAAGCCAGCTCCGATCATTTCGTGCGTGCTTACTATCACACTTACCACCTGCCCGTTATATTGAGCAACTGCTCCAATAACTACGGCTCACATCACTTCCCGGAAAAGCTCATCCCGCTGGCCATTCATAACATCCGTAATAATAAGCCCATCCCCGTATATGGAACCGGCGAAAACGTGCGCGACTGGCTCTTCGTGAATGATCATGCCCGTGCGATCGATACCATTTTCCATGATGGCAAAACTGGTGAAACCTACAACATCGGTGGGTTCAATGAATGGAAAAACATCGATCTCATCCGCCTCCTTTGCCAGATCATGGACAAGAAACTTGGCCGTGAAGCAGGTGCCTCCGCTCAGCTGATCACTTTTGTGAAAGACCGTGCTGGACACGACCAACGCTATGCAATTGATGCCACCAAACTAAACAAAGAACTTGGATGGTCGCCAAGCCTTCAATTTGAAGAAGGTCTTGAAAAAACAGTGGAATGGTACCTTTCTAACCAGGAATGGCTCGACCATGTAACCAGCGGTGCTTACAAATCTTATTACGAAGAACAATACCAGCAACGATAATGCCTTTACAACCTACCGGTTTCCCCGGATTGTATGTTTTTGAGCCTGTTGTGCACAAAGACGACCGTGGATATTTTTTCGAGAGTTACAATGCCAACACCTTCAGTCAGGGTGGGATCGATATCAAATTTGTACAGGACAATCAGGCCCGTTCCACTTATGGTGTATTAAGGGGCCTTCATTACCAGTTGCACCCTCACGCACAGACAAAACTGATCCGTGCACTGGAAGGGAGCATCCTGGATGTGGTGGTAGATATTCGTGCCGGTTCTCCAACCTATGGTAAGGTGTTTTCTATCGAGCTTTCTGCAGAAAACAAACTTCAGCTGCTGGTGCCGCAAGGCTTTGCCCATGGATATTCTGTGCTGAGCCCCACTGCCGAAGTACTTTATAAATGCGACAACTTCTATCATAAAGCGAGCGAAGGCGGTATCCGTTTCGACGATCCCGCTCTGAACATCGACTGGGGCATTCCCTACAAGGACGCCGTGATTTCCGCTAAAGATGCCGTGCTCCCAGTATTAGCAGATTGTCAACACAACTTTACTTTCCAGCCTTAAAAACTGACGCCATGAAAAAAATACTGGTAACCGGAGCCAACGGCCAGCTGGGCCAGGCCCTGCAAGCCGTTTCCTCCCGCTTCCCGGAATGTTCACTCATCCTGACAGACCGGGAAGAGCTTGATATCACCAATGCTGATGCCGTAAACGAATTTTTCGCCGGTCAGGAAATTGACGCGGTGGTGAATTGTGCCGCCTATACAGCAGTAGATAAAGCGGAAACTGACGAGGAAACTGCTTTCCAGCTCAATTTCCAGGCCCCCCTGTTCCTGGCGGAAGCCGCTCAGGCGAAAGGCTGCGCATTCATCCAGGTGTCTACCGATTACGTGTTTGACGGCCGCAATTGCCGTCCTTACACTGAGGAAGACGAAACCTCTCCCCAGAGCATCTACGGTGCCTCCAAGCTCCGTGGTGAAGCTGCGGTAATGGGTACCCACCCAGGTGCCATTATACTCCGTACTTCCTGGCTCTACTCCCGTTATGGTGTGAATTTCGCGCTCCGTATGCAGGAACTGATGAAAGAAAAAGAAAGTCTCAATGTAGTATTTGACCAGACGGGTACGCCTACTTACGCCCCCGATCTGGCCGTTGTCATTTTCACCATACTGCAGCACGAATCACCTGAAGCAGGTGTATACCACTTCAGCAATGAAGGTGTTGCCAGCTGGTACGACTTTGCCGTTGCAATCCGGGAGCTGACCGGTGCTGCATGCAAAGTGTTCCCCATCACTTCTGAACAGTTCCCTACACCGGCACAACGCCCGGCGTACAGTGTACTGAACAAAGGCAAGATCAAAGCAACTTTCGGTGTGGAGATTCCGTACTGGAAAGACAGTTTGGCAGTTTGCCTGGGAAAATAGCCGTTAACTGACTATTTTCCCGTCTTTCATGACGAGTTGCCGATCGCTGAGTGTAGCCAGCTCCTCGTTATGGGTGACGATGATGAAAGTTTGACCAAACTGGTCGCGTAATTGGAGGAAGAGCTGGTGCAGTTCCCGGGCATTGTGAGAATCGAGGTTGCCGGTAGGCTCATCAGCCATCACAACATCGGGTTTATTGATCAGTGCCCTTGCCACAGCAACCCTTTGTTGTTCCCCACCGGAAAGCTGGTTGGGACGGTGATGCAGGCGGGATTTGAGGCCAAGGGTATCCAGCAGGTATTCCGCACGTTCTATAACCTCGTTTTTACGGGTACCGGCTATATAACCGGGGATACAGACGTTTTCCAGGGCACTGAACTCAGGCAGCAGGTGGTGGAACTGAAAAATGAAGCCAATATGGCGGTTCCTGAAATCTGCCAGGGCATTTCCCGCCAAATGGCTGGTTTGCGTCCCGTTAATGGAGATCTCCCCACCGGAAGGCGCATCCAGTGTTCCCAGGATATGTAACAAAGTACTTTTCCCTGCGCCGGACGATCCTACGATGGTAACGATCTCTCCTTTACTGACAGAAATATCCACCCCCTTTAAAACAGGCAGGTTGGAATAATTTTTGGTGACATTGCGAGCAACAAGCATAACCGAACGATAAATAACCGTTAAAATAGTAATAGTTGTTTATTTCAAATTAAATAATACTTTTGCGAAAATTTGGAAAAGTAAAAATTTATATAAGATGTACTGGACCTTAGAATTAGCGTCGTACCTGGAGGATGCTCCGTGGCCGGCCACAAAAGACGAACTCATAGATTACGCCATCCGCTCCGGTGCACCCATCGAAGTTATCGAAAACCTTCAGGAACTGGAGGATGAAGGGGAAATTTATGAGGGCATTGAGGATATTTGGTCTGACTACCCGTCGCAAGACGACTTCTTCTTTAACGAAGACGAATACTAAGACACCTTATTCCCTGCCCCATTGTCATCCGCACCGCTGCGTATGCCTATGCTGGAAAAAATTAAACCGTCCTGGTGAGCAACTCCCCGGGACGGTTTTTATTTTTCAGGCCTGAAGTGGCCGTGGTTTATTTTTCCATTGCTTCGATAACTTCCCTCGATACGCCGGTGAAAGAGAAACCGCCATCGTGGAACAGGTTCTGCATGGTAACCATGCGGGTGTAGTCGGAGAAGAGGGTAACGGTATAGTCCGCACACTGGTCTGCGGAAGCGTTGCCAAGGGGGCTCATTTTCTCAGCGTAGGTAATGAAACCGTCGAACCCTTTTACGCCGCTGCCTGCCGTGGTACGGGTGGGCGACTGCGAAATGGTATTGATACGCACTTTGTTCTTCACACCGTAATGGAAACCGAAGCTGCGTGCGATGGATTCCAGCATGGATTTGGCATCAGCCATATCGCTGTAATCCGGGAATACGCGTTGCGCGGCAATGTAAGTCAGCGCTACTACGGAGCCCCATTCGCTGATAGCATCCAGTTTAAAAGCGGTTTGCAGCACGCGGTGGAGAGACATGGCAGAGATGTCCATCCCTTTGTGTACAAAGTCATAATCCAGGTCGGTATAGGGTTTACCTTTGCGGACGTTGATACTCATACCAATGGAATGCAGCACGAAATCGATCTTACCGCCGAAGTGTTCCATAGATTTGGTGAACAGGTTGTTCAAATCCTCCATGCTCGTGGCGTCGGCAGGTATTACCGGGGCGTTGCAGGCTTCGGCCAGCTTGTTGATCTCACCCATACGAAGTGCGATCGGTGCGTTTGTCAGCACGATTTGCGCGCCTTCTTCCACACAGCGCATAGCTGTTTTCCAGGCGATGGAATTCTCGTCCAGCGCCCCAAAGATGATCCCTTTCTTCCCTTGTAATAAATTATGAGCCATTGAATAAAATTTGGGCAAATTTAGCAGTTATAGTCGAAAATTGAAATCTTATTGCGTAACCATCTCCCTTGCGTTCTCCAGCGCAGCCTGTGTGGGCTTTTCCCCACCAAGCATCTTGGCGATCGCCGTGATCCTTTCATCCTGCGAAAGCAGCCGCACGCCCGTCTTCACCTTATCATCGATCAGCTGTTTGTACACAAAGTAGTGCGCATCCGCCTTACCAGCCAGTTGTGGCTGGTGCGTGATACAAATTACCTGGTGACCGCGGGCAAGCTCTTTCATGATAACCCCTACCTGCTTGGCAGCTTCACCTGAAATACCGGTATCTATCTCATCGAATATCAGCGTAGGCAAGGATACGGAACGGGCTACCAGCGATTTGATACAGAGCATCAGCCGGCTTAGCTCCCCTCCGGATGCTACCTTACGGATAGGCCCAAACTGGTTACTGCGGTTAGCATCGAACATAAACTCGATATTATCCTTCCCGTAGGCCTGGAGCGCTCCTTCCGTAATATCCACCCTGATGCGTGCATTGGGCATCCCTACCTGTGCCAGCAGATCGTTCACCTTCGCTTCAAACGGTGCGGTTTGCGCCCTGCGCTGTTCAGAAAGCACCTGTGCTTCCTTCTCCAGCGTTTCCTGGCATGCTGCCACCAGCTTCTCCGTTTCGCGGATACGATCATCGAGGTTAAGGACACCGTCCAGCTTTTCCTGGAGACTGTCCCGGATGGCCAGCAGGGCTGCTGTATCCTGCACACCGTGCTTCTTCAGCAACTTATAAGCGATGGCCAGCCTTTCATTCAGCTCTTCCATCCGCCCGCCGTCGAACTGCACCTGGTCGTTGAGCCGCTCAACTTCCGCAGCAAGGTCCTGCAGCTCGAGGTAAGACGATTGCATCCTATCTGCGAGTGCCGGCACTTCCTTATGAAAAGCAGCCAGGCCGTGGAGGCTTTGCTGTAACTGGCGGAGCTGTTGCAGCAATGGCTGCTCATCCTCCTTCAGCTGGAAATATATACGGGTGAGGGTTCCTTTAATTTCTTCGGAATGGCTCAGCAGCTGTTGTTCTGCTTCGAAGCTTTCTATTTCATTTTCCTGCAGGTTGATATCGAGCAGCTCATCCAGCAGGAATTTGTTGTAATCGGCTTCTTTGTTGGCATGATCGCGCATGGCGGTCATTTCCCGCAGTTCCTTCTGCAGGCGCGCGTACTGTGAAAAACGTTTCCCGTAGGCCTGCAGGAGGTCGGCATGCCCGGCGAGGGCATCCACTACTTCGCGCTGGAAATTGGACTTTTCCAGTTCCAGGGTGTCGAATTGCTGGTGAAGATCTACGAGCAGTGCGCTTAGTTCCTGAAGCTGGGAGAGGTTAACGGGCGTATCGTTGATGAACGCGCGGGATTTACCGGCGGCACTGATTTCCCGCCGGATAATCACAGGATCATCAAGATCCAGCTCGTTAGCTTCAAAGAAAGGCTGTACCTGTGCCATTTTTACGCGAAATGCGCCCTCTATGACGCACTTCCGCGTTTTATCGAACAACACCCCCGGATCGGCCCTTTCGCCAAGGATGAGGCTGAGAGCGCCCAATAAAATGGATTTACCGGCGCCGGTTTCGCCGGTGATGACATTAAGGTTGCCGGCAAAGCCGACTTCCAGTTCGTCGATGATCGCGTAATTCTGAATAACCAGGCGGTATAACATAATCTGTTGTTCCGTTTTATTTTCCGTCGAGACGCAGCATACCGGATTTAGCACGCTGGTCCAGGGAATTCTTGTAATCGTGGCCTTCCATGTCGAGGCAGGTCTGGAAATACTGGCGGGCTTTCCCCTTATCGCCTGTTTTCTCATAGATATATCCTGCCTGTAAAGCTGCTCTGGCGGCAAAGTACTCCGGCCGGTTGCTGCCAATTTTGATAGTGGCATCGTATAGGCGGAGCGCTGCCGTATCCTGCCCCATTTCGTCATAAATACGGGCCAGGCGGTAGGCGTATTCCAGCTTCTGTTCTACCAGCGGGAAGTCTGTCGATTTTTTACCCAGCAGCAGATCGCGTGCCTGGGTATAAAACCCGCCGTCGCTGAGTAAACGGGCCTTCAGCAATACCGCATGGGGCCATTTACCGCTTTTAGCTTCTTTCTGGGCCTGTTTATCGGCATCGGTTTCAAGGTTACCGCGCTGTGTTACCAGGCTCCTGAAATAGTTGGCTTTACTCATGTCGCCTTTCAGGTAATATGCCCAGCTGAGCCGCTGAAGGGCTTCTTTCATGTAGAATTTACCCTTGAACCCGCTCACGAAGCGCTCCAGATGCTCGGTTGCATCGGCATCACCCCGCTCAAACTTCATAAGGCCCAGTGCATACTCACTATACCAAAGCGCGGTATATTCAGGGCTTTGCCGGCGCTCTTCCAGCACCCGGATCCCCTGATCCGCTTTTTGGTTATTGAGGCTCAGGTTGGCCACCATCAGGGAGAAAAGATAGTTATTTTTTGTGTCGAGCTGTTTTTTGTGGACAAAATCCCAGAGTTGCTCGGGTTTGTTCTCAATAAAAAGCTTCAGATAGCAGTAGTAATAATAAGATTCCTCCCGGAAAATGGATGAAACAGGGTCCTGGCTGTCGATGACATTCTGTAGATTTGCCATACCCTGTTTGATACTGCCCCGCAGGCCGAGGATGTTGGTGATCCATTTATACCCTTCGGGAATAGTACCGAAAACGGTTTGCATAGGGCCGAGGATCATCTTATTGGGCAGGAAGCCGGGATGCTTGCGTTCATTCTCTTTGAGGGTTATGTATGATTTGCGGACTTCCCATACCGCATCCCACTTCTCACCGAACTTCACTTTAATAAGCGCCCACTGGAACTTTACGACAGCCTGTGTATAGAGGTAATAAGGACTGTCTTCCGGACCTTCGGCCAGTTTATCGAGCCTTACGGCGCGCATTTTACGCTGCCGGTTGTAGGCGGCAGGGTCTTCATTGAAAAAGAGGGTAAAGAAGTCTGCATAGTTCTCGATGAAATATGGCAGGAGGTTGTCGGGGTTTTCGCGTTTCTCTGCTTCGAGGAACTGGATACCTGTTTGAAGGCGCAGCTGCATAATGGCGTGATAGGCTTGCTGGCAGCGGTCGTTAAAATCGTACCGGGGCTGTCTCGCGCTTACGGAAATGGCTAAACTGCAAATCAGGACGATAAGGAGAGAAAAACGCATAGGGGCAAAAATAAGGAACTCCGCGCAATAGATATGCGCAGAGTTCCTAACATGTTATTATTTGGAGCTGTTCCGGACTAGATAGTCACGGTAGCTTCGAGATCGTTGTCTACCACGATGCGGCCGCAATGCTCGCATACGATGATTTTTTTGCGGTGGCGGATTTCTGCCTGACGTTGCGGGGGGATGGCATTGAAGCAACCGCCGCAGGAGTCGCGCACTACAGTAACAACAGCCAGGCCGTTGCGGTAGTTCTTACGGATTTTCTCGTAAGCCTGGAGCAGGCGGGCATCCACTTTCTCACGGGCTTCGTCGCTTTGCTTTTCGTAGCCTTTCTCTTCTTTCTCGGTCTCGGAAATGATCTTTTCCAGTTCGCCCTTCTTATGCTTCAGGTTCGTTTCCTTCTCAGCAATCGCCTTTTTGGCTACTTCGAGGGAGCGGGATTTTTCCTTAACGTCGTCATTAGCGTCGCGGATATGCTTTTCGGCCAGTTTGATTTCCAGCTGCTGCATCTCGATTTCTTTGGAAATCGCTTCAAACTCGCGGCTGTTCTTCACATTGTCCTGCTGCTTTTCGTATTTCTTGGCCAGCGCTTCCGCGTCTTTGATGCCATTTTTCTTGGCGGCTACGAAATCCTGGATACCCTTCACCTCATCTTCGATGTGGGCAAGGCGGTGGTTCAGGCCTTCAATCTCATCCTCAAGGTCCCGCACTTCGATCGGCAACTCCCCTTTCAGGATCTGGATTTCATCCAACTTGGAATCGATTTTCTGTAACCGCAGTACAGCAACCAGCTTTTCCTCAACGTTGTATTCTTTTACAGTAGCCATGTATTATAAATAATTTACCGGGTTTGTGTTGATGGTAGATTTTAGAGGCGCAAAATTACGGAAATTTTCAGTCAATATATGATAAAATAAGTCTACTGCGAACTGTTCGCTTTCAAAATGTCCGACATCTGCTATAATTAATTGATTTTCAGCATCAAAAAATTCATGGTATTTAAAATCGGCTGACACATAGGCATCTGCCCCGGCTGCTCTTGCCTGCTTCAGCAGGAAACTTCCCGCTCCGCCACATACCGCCACTTTCCGTACTTTCTTCCCTCTCAGGGGGGTGTACCGTACACATCCCGTCCGGAAACGTTCCTTCACCAGCCGGAGGAAGTCCATTTCCTCCATGGCCTCCGGCAACTCCCCTACCAGCCCTGAGCCCACTTCGGCCCAGCGGTTCTCCAGTTTCAGGATGTCGTACGCCACTTCCTCATAAGGATGTGCCGCCAGCAGCGCCGCCGTTACCTTCCCTTCCAGCTGAGCCGGGAAGATAACTTCCAGCTTCACTTCCGCCTCCCCGTGCCGCTCACCGGGCTTACCGGCGAAAGGATTGCTACCCTCCCCGCCTTTGAAGGTGCCGGTGCCCTCATGGGTAAAACTGCATTCGCTGTAGTTCCCGATATGCCCGGCGCCCGCAGCAAAAAGGGCGTCCTGTACCGCAGAAGCCTGTCCGGCCGGTACAAAAGTATATAGCTTGCGGAGCAGATCCTTCTTGGGGTCCAACACCCGCGTACCTGCCAAACTGAGTTGTTTAGCCATCATGGCACTTACGCCTGCCCGTACATTATCGAGGTTGGTATGGGCGGCATATACGGCAATGTCGTTCTTGATGGCTTTAATTGCCACCCTTTCCACATAATTCCGCCCCGTGATCCGCTTCAGGCCACCAAATACAATGGGATGATGCGCAATCACCAGGTTACAGCCTTTCGCGATGGCTTCATCGAGCACAGCTTCCGTGGCATCCAGGGTCAGTAATACGCCCTTCACTTCCCATGAGGGATCTCCGAACAGGAGTCCGGCGTTGTCGTAACTTTCCTGATAAGCAGGCGGTGCAAATTGCTCAATAACTTGCAGGATGGATTGAATCGTCATATCTTCAAGATAATCAACATTCTCCGCTTTCAATGGTTGGCGAAACCGTCAGTTGATTAGATTTGTAAAATAAATCGCTTTTCATGACAGTGCAAAAAACTTCAGCATCACTCTACGACGAATACAAAGCCCGGATGCAGAAAATCGCCGATGTACGTAACGCTACTTCCGTACTTGGCTGGGATCAGGAAACCTATCTCCCCGAAAAAGGCGCCGGCTTCCGCGGCCAGCAAATCACCACCCTCAGCACTATTGCCCACGAACTGTCTACCGCCCCCGGATTGGGTGAGCTGCTGGCAGAACTGAAGTCCCGCGCTGACCTCGATGATATCCAGCGCAGGAACGTACAGCTGTCGGCCGAAGACTATGAAAAGCAGCGTAAATACCCCGCTTCTTTCGTAGCCGAACTGTCTACCGCCACCAATACTTCCTATCATGCCTGGATCAAATCCCGGAAAGAAAGGGACTTCTCCGTGTTCGAAGGCCCGCTGGCTAAAATGGTGGAACTGAAGAAACAGGAAACACAGATCCTCGGATATACCGGCCACCCTTACGACGCATTGCTCGATGAATACGAAAAAGGCGCCGATGTGGCCATGCTCGATGCCATCTTCCGTGATGTAAGGCAATCTCTCCTGCCCCTTCTGCAGCAAATTGCCCTGCAAACACCTCCCGACCGTAAGTTTCTGAACAGGCTCTATCCCAAAGATCAGCAATGGCAGTTCGGGATCGATATCCTCAAAGCCATGGGTTATGATTTCGGGGCAGGCCGTCAGGATGTATCGGAGCACCCATTCACCACCAGCTTCAACCCACGGGATGTAAGGGTGACCACCCGCATCGATGAGCAGGACCTTGGCAATATGACCTGGAGCTGCATTCATGAAGGCGGCCACGCGCTTTACGAACAGGGCCTCCCGGTGGAACAATACGGACTCCCCTGCGGAGAAGCCGCCAGCCTTGGCATCCATGAATCCCAAAGCCGGCTGTGGGAAAACAATGTAGGCCGGAGCCTCATTTTCTGGCAAAAGCATTACGGTCACCTGCAGGGCCTTTTCCGCGCCAACCTCCAGGCCGTGCCCATCATGGATTTCTACAAAGCCATTAACCAGGTACAGCCCTCGCTGATACGTACCGAAGCTGATGAACTTACGTACCATTTCCATGTCATGATCCGCTATGAGATCGAAAAAGGACTTATCAGCGGCGAACTGCAAACCAAAGACCTCCGCGATATCTGGAACAAATATTACCTCGATTACCTCGGTGTGAAAGTGACGGACGATATGCACGGCGTGCTGCAGGATATACACTGGAGCCACGGCAGCTTCGGTTATTTCCCCACTTACTCCCTCGGCAGCTTCTATGCAGCACAGTTCCATAACGCAGCAAAGCAACAGATCACCGGACTCGACAGTGCTATTGCTGACGGACGGTACGACGGGTTGCTCCTCTGGCTGCGCGATAATATCCACCGCCATGGCAGGTATTATACATCCAATGAGTTATGCGAAAAAGTGACCGGTGAGAAGCTGAACTTTAAGCACTTCATGGCATACGCACAGGAGAAATACGGAAAGATGTATAATTTGGGGGCATGAAAATCCCCCTTTCCCTATGCCTTATAATGCTGGCAACAGCATATGGGAATCCCGTGGAAACCAACAAGGGAGAGGCACCGGAACCGCCATCTCCGGCTACCACGCTGAATAATGTAACAGTCGAGGGCTGGGTGCGGGTGGAAGAAGGGATGCTGCAAGACTCCGCTCCGTATGACGAAAGCAGGCTTGAAAAATGTGCGTGCGGAAATGCGGTTCATCCATACCGCCAGTTTTATCGATGCTGAAAGGCAATCTGAATGACTGGAAAAATGCCATCAGGAAGTACTGTGGGGAAGCTGCGGGCGAAAAGGTGAAGGATTACAAATACGCATATGAAAAATCCGGTTCCATACGGCAAACCATTGATGTGAAAATTTCCGGGAAACGTACATCAGACGGACAGCAGACCAGTAAAGTGCTGCGTTTCATCCCTTACTATTAGTATTTACTTATGAAGACGAAATACCTTTCCCTCTTACTGGCCATTTTATACGCATGTAATCAGCCTGCGAATAATTCCGGACATGCAGACACCATCCCAGTTATGGTTAAGGCTGACACCCCGTTAGTGGCCACCGCCAGTGAAATAACGGCGGTTGCCGAGAAAGCAGCGCCAGATACCAATACCACGGTGAGTTTCCCGGAATTCACGATCACGGTAGAAGGCTTTGCTGACGAACCGGCAGCACTTGCGCAGGAAGACCTCGGCAAAGACACCATCCTCATTTCACCGGCAGAAACAGGCCAGTTAGTCACCAATACCCGCGTGATCATCGAAAGTGATTCGCTTTCTGACATACTGGTAGATTTTTGTTTCCGGAATGTGCCGATCATAATGAACGAAGGGCCGGTATGTGTGATGTACGACTGGAAATCATTTGTTTCTGAATGGGAGGTACTGCCATTCAGAAACGGAATCTGCCGGTTCCGTGAATTAACGGAAAAAGATATGAGCCGGTTCCCTGAAACTGATATCGGTGAATGGAAGGCCCGGGTCAAGAAGCAATGCGGGCAGGAATACTACGACATCATAAAGGATAACAAAGAAATCCGGGAAGGATCTTCTGATGTTACGATCGATGAAGTATACATCCGGGTAAGGGCCTTGCGCAAATCAGATGGGCGTCCATATGTAAAAATTCTCCAGTTCAGTATACCTATTGGTTGCTGAGGGTACATAAAAAAAGGGGCACTTTTTGGAGTGCCCCTTTTTCATTTATTTCATTGCTTTGCGGAATTCTTCCAGTTCCACGATCCCGGATTTTCTCCAGACCTCCTTCCCGTCTTTATACAGGATAAAAGTGGGGATTTCTTCCGCTTTCACGGCTTTCATGACATCGATATCATTGCCAGCATCTACCGCCAGCATTTTGAGTTTCTTTTCTTCGGTGAACTGTTTCACAACAGGCTGCATTTTGCGGCAGGGCGGGCACCAGCTGGCACCAACATCTACCAATATCCATTTACTGCCGGCAACGGCTTCATTATACATGCTCACACTCATCTGAGGGGCCTGCTGGCCACCGGTCAGGAGTTTCCCTTCGGATTTCCAGGCTTTTACTCCGCCGGAGAGGTCCGTAATATCTGTAAAACCCTGCTCGGCAAGGTATTTAGCAGCAGCACCGCTTCGTCCGCCTACAAGGCAGTAAACGTATACGGGCTTATTTTTATCGAGGGATCTGGTGCGCTTGGCGAATTCTTCCTTATTGGTGAAATCGGCCTGTAGCGCGTTGTTGAGGTGGCCGGTTTTAAACTCCTGGGCGGTACGCACGTCGAGCAGTTGAATGCCCGGCTGGCGAAGGCCTTTTTCGAACATATCGGGAGAAACGGCGTGCTGTGCACGGGCTATGCCTGTGAGGCACAATAAGATGGCAAAAGTTATGAGATTTTTCATCGGTTTCCTTGATTGTTTTGTCTTAACGGCTAAGCCATAAAGATACGCAATCCACGGCAAACGTCAGTTTCTTCTGCGGGCCACGCTGTCCAGCTTCCGGAAGTTGATGAACACTTCCTTACCCTGGCGGGCGGGGTGCGAATTATAACAGGGAGCGAAAGTTTTGAAGTTGAAATACGGTTCAAACATCCTGCGGTATACTTTGATGCCGCCACCGAAGGGAGGCCCTTCCTTATCGAATTCACGGTTGAATAACACACCAATCAGGCGGCCTTCTTCCCAGAGCAGATCATACATATGCCGGGCGTAGGCCTGCCGCAGGGCGGGGTCCAGCGCACAAAGGAACGTTTGCTCCACGATCAGGTCGTATTCGGCTTCATGCTCGAAGAAATCACCCGTTTCGAACTTAATGCCCGTACCGGTAAATTTCGATTTCAGCCGCTCAATGATCACCGTGGAAATATCCAATACGGTAATATCGCGGAAACCACTGTCCCACAAATACTTGGCTTCGTAACTGTTACCACCGCCCGGTATAAGAATCCGGAGGTTTTTGTTCGGCAACTGGTCGAAGTATTCCCGCAAAGGTGGCGATACAGTTCCCATGTCCCATTCGGTTTCCCCGCGCTCATAGCGCGCATCCCAGTAAGCTTTGTCCAATTCAGGCATATCCATTTGGTTTGGAAGAAGCGGATGTAATCCCAAGTAAATGTACTTGTTACACATCCTATTTAGGGGCAAATAAATAATTAATCGCTTAACACCGTGAAAACATAATGTTAATATAAACAGATAATTCTTTTTTAAATATTATTTTTACCTCTTTGACACCAAACCCCCAAGCGGGTATACCTCCATTTTACGGGTACCTATGATCAACCGACGCCAACTGAAAAACCACCTGACCATGGTGTGCTGCTGCCTGACTATTTTATGCTCTTTCGCAGCCCGGGCACAACAGGCCAGCTTTACAGCCGATAAAACATCCGGCTGCGCTCCGCTGACCGTTTCATTCACCAATACCTCCGATGCCGGAGCAAGTGCCTACGACTGGGATTTCCAGCTGGGTGCCCACGCCACATCTCCCAACGCTTCCAAAGTATTTACCGTACCGGGCACTTATAACGTACGGTTAACAGTCACCTACCCCGGCGGTACCCGCACGGCCACGCAAACCGTTACCGTTTACGAGAACCCGGAACCCATATTTACGGCCACTCCATTATCCGGCTGTACACCGCTCACCGTGCAGTTCACCGATGCCTCCCGCCCCGGTTCCGGCTCCATCCGTTCCATCCTCTGGGATTTTGGCGACGGCAGCACCGGTGCCGGCCCAAGCCCCACCCATACCTTCAACGTCAACGGCGCATTTTCCATTTCAACCATCGTGGAAAACAGCTTCGGCTGTAAGGAAGGCGTTACCTATACACAATATGTCAAAGTCGGCAGCACGCCCCAGATCGGTTTTACATCCGATGTAAGGGCTTCCTGCACTACACCCCTCACGGTTAATTTCAGAAGCAGCGGACCCGGCGGACTTACCTACGCCTGGGACTTTGGTGATCCCTCTTCTGCCACCAATACCTCCACCGCCCAGCACCCTTCCCATACCTACGCTAACGAAGGGCGATATACCGTTACCCTCCGGGCACGCACACCGGAAGGCTGCGAATCCACTGTAACACAAACCGCATTCGTGGTCATCGAACGTACCCGGACGGACTTTGTGGTAGATGGATTGTCGTGCGCAGGCACCAACGTCCGCTTCCGCAATACCACCACGCCAAGGCCTACTTTATCAAGCTGGACTTTCCCGGACGGGAGTACCACTACCGGAACAGACGCTTCTTTCTTTTTCGCCCAGCCCGGCACCTACAACGTAACGCTCACATCGGGGCTTCCCGGCTGTATGGAAACCATAACCAAAGCCATTATCATACACCCGCGCCCCACCTCCGGCTTTACGGCCACGCCTCAGATCAGTTGTACAGCACCTTTCAACGTACAGTTCACACATCAGGCAACCGGCGCCTCCCGCTACCTCTGGAATTTCGGGGATGGCTCTACCAGCACAGCGCCCTCTCCTAACCATACGTACGCCAATTACGGGCGCTATGCCGTATCTCTCCGGGTAGAAAATGCGCAGGGATGTTTCGATGAAGTAAGGCAGCCAGACTATATCATTGCCGAGCAGCCGCAAGGATTGATTGTGGTCTCTGATTCCGAAGGCTGTCTTCCTCATACCACCAGCTTCCGCGCGGTATTGACCAGCGCAGGTACCATCACCGGTTATCAATGGGATTTTGGCGACGGTGCTACCTCCACCAATCCGCAACCTTCGCATACTTATACCACAGAAGGCCGGTTCAACGTGCGGCTTACGCTCACCGTCAACAATAACTGCCGGGTGGTGCTGAATGCCATTGTGCAGGCGGGCCGCATCCCGGTTGTACAGTTCGATGCCACACCCAAAGCCCCCTGCCAGCGTGTACCCGTTCAATTCACCAATCAATCCATACCCCGCGGCACCAGCTGGCAATGGACCCTGCACGACGATAACGGCACCGTGCTCAACATGGAAAACCCCACGCATATTTTCCAGGAAATTGGCTTGCACGACATAACGCTGGAAGTGAATAACTATGGCTGCCGCCGCTCGCTCAGGAAAGATGATTTCATCACCATCCTCCCACCCGTTGCAGACTTCTCGATGTCGAACCTGTGTACCGACCGGTACCGGGTGGCTTTCACTGACTTGTCTAACTTCGGCCCTATCCCCGGAACGCCGCGCTTCTGGCGCTGGGATTTCGGAGATGGCAATACCTCTACCAGCCAATCTCCCACACACGTATACGCCGCCCCCGGTACTTACACTGTGCATCTCAATGTGAGCAACGGCAACTGTGACTCTGACATGCGCCTTGTGGTGGATATTATCGATGAAAAGCCCGTGATCAGCGCTGCAGCAGCGGAAGTATGTGCAGGAAGCCCCCTCATTTTCTCCCGCGATAATGTAGATGAGAACAATATTATCAGCTGGTCGTGGGAATGGGGAGACGGAACCTATGGCCCGGTAGCCGGTAACAATATCGCCAAAACATTCGGGCAACCAGGCCGCTACAATGTGGTACTGTCCGTTACCGACCGTAACAATTGCGTGAGCCGTTCCAACACCCTCAATATCCAGGTGAATGGTTCTACGGCGGATTTCGGATTCTCCGGCCGCCGTTGTGAAGGTGACGAGCAGGTTTTCAACGACGCCTCCACTTCCTTCCACGGCTATACCATCGAAAGCTGGACCTGGAATTTCGGAGACGGTACACCGGATGAAACGGTTACCACCCGCCCCCTCAACTACAAACATGCCTTTACCACCGGTGGCACCTACCCGGTAACACTGCAGGTGAAAGACAGAGCCGGATGCGTGACCACCATTTCCCGCCCGGTACAGGTAATGTCTGTCAGCGCAGGTTTCAACACTGCCACTCAGATCGCCTGTAAAAACGAGAGCCTCCAGTTCAGCAATGCTTCTACCGGCTTCAACCTCACCTACGCCTGGGATTTTGGAGACAATACCACTTCCACCGCCCCTCATCCGCTTAAAAACTTTCCCACTCCCGGTACTTATACCGTATCGCTGACGGTAAAGGATGCAGAAGGATGCGTGGCTGCAGAGGTTAAAAACCAATATATCACTGTGCCCGATCCGCAGGCGCGGTTCACTGTACCCGGACAGATCTCCCAATGCCCCCCGGCCGTTGTGAGCCTCAATAATCTAAGCACCGGTTTCCAGCGTTCTGTCTGGGAGTTTGGAGACAACAGCAACTCCGATCACTTTGAGCCTGACCATGTGTATACTTACCCCGGCACCTATACCATCAGGCTGAATGTATATTCTGCAGGTGATTGCCTTAGCACCACTACGCAGGATATTGTCATTGAAGGCCCAACAGGCTCCAGGAACATCGTCAATAAAACAGGATGCGCCCCGCATTCCACCTCTTTCAGCGCCAGCTCCCCCAACGCAGTGCGTTACACCTGGGACATGGACAATGGCGTGGTGCAAACGACTACCGGTAATACATTCACCTACCAATACGATGCGCCGGGTGTATATTATCCCAGAGTGGTATTGGAAGATTCACGAGGCTGCAAGGTACCCGCACAGGGCGTACCCGACAGTATTATCGTCGATAAAACCACTGCCCTGTTCCAAATGAGTACGCTGGCCGCCTGCGATGCAGCGGATGTGTTGTTTACCAATTCTTCCACTTCCCTCTCGTATACGCAACATGGCGACCTAATGCAATACCGCTGGGATTTCGGGATCGATGGGAGAACGGATGATGTGAGCACCGGCCAGCACCCCCGGTTTGGATATACCGGGCCTGGTGAGCACCGCATTAAACTGATCACAACCAGCAGGTACGGATGCGAAGATTCGTCTTTCCTTACCCTGAAAATAGACCCGAAGCCAATAGCCGCCATTAGCCCCGCAGGACCTGTATGTGTAAACGAACCTGTTCAGCTCAGTGGTGCAGATACCCGGAACCTGCCGGGTACGGCATGGAAATGGACGGTGGATAATGTAGCCGGCGCCAGCCCCTCTCTCCCGCCACGCCTCGTATTCCAACAGGCAGGCACGCACGACATCCGCCTGGTGATCCATAATTCGGAAGGCACCTGCCCCGATACTGCCGACATCCGGCTGGTGGTAAACCCCTTGCCTCCGCTGGCAGTAATGCCCCGCCAGGCTATTGTATGTGAAGGAGAATCCCTCCAGGTACGCAGCAATGGCGGTGCCGCCACCTATAGCTGGACGCCATACAATATTTCCAGCGCTACGGCAGAAAATCCTGTTATCAACCCGGTAATCGATACCATGTACCGGGTAACCGCCGTGAACCAGTTTGGCTGTGAGTCCAGAGATTCTATCCGTATCAGTGTATCGCATCCTTTCAATGTTCAGGCCGCAGGAGCGGATATCTGCGAAGGCAAGCAAACCCACCTCCGTGCTATCGGCGCCGTACGCTACCGCTGGATACCTGCTACCGGACTGAACGACGCAGGCCTTGCAGCCCCTATTGCCACACCTTCAGCCACAACACGCTACCAGGTAGTGGGTTATGGTAACGATGCCTGCTTTACCGATACCGTAGCTGTAACTGTGAACGTACACCGTGCCCCGGTAATAACCGTTCCGCAGGCGCTTACCGTACCCAGCGGCACACAGATGCCGGCTCCCGTTACCGGCAGTCCGGATATTACCTCCTGGAGCTGGCAGCCCAATAAATGGCTGAGCTGCTACGACTGTCCAACCCCGGAAATGCTCCTTCAGGGGAATGTGACCTATCAGATCACCGCTACTAACATTCATGGCTGTCAGTCAGTAGCCCTTTTGCCTGTAAAGCTCTTCTGCTCAGGCAGTACCGCATTCATTCCCAATACTTTCACACCCAATGGAGACGGGCAGAACGATATTTTCTATGTAAGAGGCCGCGGTATCCGGGATATCAAATCTTTCCGGGTGTTTAACCGCTGGGGACAGGTAGTTTTTGAACGTGCCAATTGCCAGTCAGACAATCCGGGATGCGGATGGGACGGGCGTTTTGCCGGTCAGCCTCTGCCTCCGGATGTATTTGTTTACATTGCCGAGATCGTATGCGACAGCGGTGAGCCAATGACGCTCAAAGGAAATGTGACCCTGCTGCGATAGGGGATATGGAAAAAATATAATAAATTTGTATAATCCATAAACCTATACGATCCCATATCCTGTGAAAGATGAAAGCACCTGAGAAGAAAAACCTGCATCGATTATTATGGGCACTCCTGGCCTTGCCGGGGGTAGCCAATGCCCAACAGGCAGGGTTTACCTATACTGTTTCGCCGGTGAGCCAGTGCGCACCGGCTAAGGTTACGCTGAAGAATACCACTACGGGCAGCCCCCTGTCTGTACACTGGGATTTCGGCGACGGGCGCAGTTCTACTGAAAAAGAACCGGAGGTTATCTTTAATACGGCCGGGCCGGTTACCATTAAACTTACGGCGCATTACGCCATGGCCACCGCCACTTCCACTGCCAACTTCACCATCTACCCTGTTCCGGAACCGGCATTTTCTGTCAATAAGGAAATATCCTGCGGCGCATATACGGCGGTTTTCACGGATGACACACCCGGCGGCACCCACCGCGTATGGGATTTCGGAGACGGATCCACTCCCGTGAGTACCAACTCCGCCACCGTTCAGCATACTTACACCAAGCTCGATACTTTCGATGTTACACTCACGGTGACCAATGCTACCGGATGTACCAAAACCCTCCGCAAGGCGGACTTCATCAAGATCTCTGCGCCTGTCATCTCCATGGCTACCGCCCCGCTGGAAGGCTGCGTGCCTTTTAATGCCGGCCTGAATGCTACGGTACAAACCAGTCCGGGTGACCCTGCCGCAACTTACGCCTGGGTTTTCGGTGACAATACCAGCGCCAATTCCACGACGCCCAATATCTCCCATACTTACCAAACTGCCGGAGACTATAACATTACCCTTACCGTTACCACGCAGCAGGGTTGCATGGCAATGAAGACCTTCCCGAAACAGGTTAAAACCGGTCTTCGCCCATCCAATGTAAGCTTTACGGTTACACGGCCCAACGATTGTGCCGGTACCATGGCGAGGCTGCTCGCCAGTGCGGATAATGCCTCGCGATACAAATGGGATTTTGGAGACGGTACTGTATATGCAGGGCCGGAAAACGATATCAACCATGCTTTTCGTGCAGCCGGTAACGTAATAGTAAGGATGAGTGCCGGTTCCAATGGGTGCTTTACCGACGCAGCACCGGTGACCATTAACAATACCGGTCCTGTGGCTGATTTCAACTATGCGCGGAATTGCGGTAGCGGCGGTACCTCTTATACCTTTACCAACATAACCGTAGGTGCAACCAGCGATACCTACGAATGGAATTTCGACGATAATACGCCTGCCAGCAACAGCATCCATCCCACGCATACCTTCGCGCAGCCTGGCACTTATAACGTGCGGCTCATTGTTCGGGATGCCAGCCAAACCTGCATGAGCACCATCTTTAAAACCATTGAGGTATTTGCGGCCGACTTCCATACCGGTGTTGGCTCCATCTGCCGCAACAGCGAAGTGCATTATGGCGTGGTGCAGGTACCGTCCAGCATGGTCCGCCATTACGACTGGCGGTTTGGCGACGGCGAACGGATCATGACAACGGATGTGGATATACGGAGAGTAGTGAAAGAAAAAGGATTGTTCTCCGATACGCTCATCATCGTTTACAACGACCCTGCTTATTGCCCGGATACTATCATCAAGAAAGATCACCTCACCGTGATGGCGCCCCAGGCCCTGTTTGCTACAGGAGCCATCACCTGCCAGGGCCAGCCCGTGCAGTTTATCCAGCAATCGCAGCCCACGCCCAACATCCCGCTGATTGGATGGAAATGGGATTTAGGTAATGGGAAAACGTCAGACAAAAACACCCCTGATGCCACGCTCTTCAATGCCAGCGGCAACTTTGCCGTGAAGCTGGTGATCACGGATGCGCGTAACTGTGTGGATTCCGTAACCCGCATCGTTACTATCAATCCCACCCCTTTCGTGAACGCCATTGCAACTGTCAGCAAGTTATGTGAAGGCAGCAGTACCGATCTGCAGGCTGTCACCAACGGCAATGTGCAATGGATACCGGCCTGGCAGCTGAGCTGCAGCACCTGTCCGGCACCACGCGCCACTCCCACCGAAGACACTTCATATATCGCCATTGCCACCAATGCATTTGGTTGTATCAGTAAAGACACACTCTGGCTGGAAGTTGTGCCTAAAGTATTACTCTCGGTTAGCCCGGATACTGCGATTTGCGCAGGTGCCAGTGCCCGCCTAAGGGCCAGTGGTGCCGCCTATTACAACTGGACGCCGGCAGGTACCGATGGCGCGCAAACGGCAACGCCGCTCATCATGCCCACTACTACAACAACGTACTCAGTAACGGCAGGCAACGATCCGATCTGCCCTACAGCAACAAAAAATATCACGGTAACAGTAAAGCCTTCCCCTACGGTAAACGCAGGGCCTGACCAGGTAGTGGTAGCAGGCAGTCTTGTTACACTGAAAGCCACGTACAGCAGTGATGTGGTGAGCGGGGAATGGAAGCCCGCTACCTGGATCGATTGCGCTACTTGTCCGCAAACCGTGGCAGCACCACGGCTGGGGACTGATTATGCTTATGAAGTAACCAATAACGAAGGATGTAAGAAATCGGATGTGATGAACATAAGGCTCATCTGCGACCAGGGCAATGTATTCCTTCCCAGCGGCTTTTCTCCGAACGGAGACGGGATGAACGACCAGTTCTTCCCCCGCGGGAAAGGGGTGCGGAGCATCAACTCGTTCCGTATTTACAGCCGGTCAGGGCAGGAAGTATTCAGCCGTGGCAACTTCCAGGTAAACGATGCTTCGGTTAGCTGGAACGGTACACACAACGGTAAACTGATGGCACCGGATGTTTACATCTGGCTGCTGGATGCGGTTTGTGATACCGGGGAAAGATTTACACTAAAAGGAAATGTAACCTTATTACGATAACGTATGAAAACGCTGCAAAGCATGAAGAAATACTGGTTAAGCGGTGCGCTCGCATTAATAGGGTTGCCGTTGTGTGCGCAGGACATTCATTTGTCCCAGTTCATGGAAACGCCCATTCTCCGGAACCCGGCACTGATCGGGCTTTTCAAGGGCGATGTGCGGGTGCAGGCGGTATACCGGAATCAGTGGAACAGCGTCACTATTCCGTACCAGACGGGTACGGTGAGCGGCGAAATGAAATTCCCTGTCGGCAATTATAACGACCACGTAACGGCCGGCATTCAGGCATCGTTCGACCGGGCGGGTTCTTCCAACCTGCAGTCTGTTCAGTTCCTGCCCGCGCTCAATTACCATAAATCCCTCAGTGATGATAAGAGCAGTTTTTTGTCGGTAGGTTTTATGGGAGGATATGTACAACGCCAGTTCAACCCTGCTAACCTGACCTTTAATAACCAATATACCGGCGGGCGCTTCGATCCCGCTGCACCTACGGGTGAAGAAGGACGGCTGGCCAAAGTTGGCTATGGGTACTGGGATGCAGGCGTTGGCATGAGTTACAACGGTGTGCTGGGTGAAGCAACGAACTACTTTGTAGGCGCAGCATACTATCATTTCAACAAACCCAAAGTTTCGTTCTTCAATGATGACAAGGTAACGCTGGACCCTAAGATGAGTTTCAATATGGGTATCACAGTGCCGGTATCGGAAAGGGTGCGGGTGATCGCACATTATAACCAGGTGCATCAGGGAGCGTATACCGAATTCATCGGCGGCGCTTTTGTAGGATATGGGTTGATGGATGATGGACTGGAATCGGACCGGGGGATGTATGGCGGGCTTTTTTACCGCTGGAATGATGCCATTGTGCCCATGTTCCGCCTCGATATGGGAGCTTATGAGATAGGGGTGAGCTATGATGTGAACGTGAGCAGGCTCCGTACGGCCAGCCAGGCCATGGGAGGCTTCGAAGTATCGATGGTTTTTAAGAATTTCCTTAACCGTTGGAATTCAACACTTAACAGTGTAACCTGCCCCAGTTTTTAATCCGGCAACGACCCGCAGGTAAAAAAATTGTTAAAAACGTTAAAGTTTCTGAAAAAAGAGGCAGGGAATTGCAGAAATTGGCTTGCCGTTTGTTATCTTTATATAGCAACCAAAAAGCGAATATTTGGGAAATATTTAAAATAATTTATATCTTTGGATACTATGTTTAAAACCGTTACTCTCATCCTATTTACTTTGTGTTGTGCCATAACCGTTCCGGCATGGTCCCAGAGCAAGTCAAACCTCCCCGAATCGGAGAGTGCGAGTAAAGTAGTGAAAGCATATCCGAATCCCGCCACGTCTAAGATCTATTTCGAAATTCAGCGTAATAACGATAAGGTTTACGAGATTATTGTATACAATTTCTTAGGCAAAAAGGTGGATCACCTGAAGAATCTCGCGAACCGCACTTCCCTCCCGCTGGATAATTACTACAGCGGTCTTTACATCTTCCAGCTCCGTGAAAAAGACGGAACGCTTGTAGAATCCGGGAAGTTCAACGTAGTCAAATAACATCAAAGAGTAGGAATATTATAAACGAAAAAGGCTGACAGCTTGCAACACGCACTGTCAGCCTTTTTTAATTAACAGCGATATAAGAATTGAACCTCCTTAACGCCTGTCATGTTACTTATACATGCATTTACCTTCGTATGAAGCAATGCCTCCTCTCCCCCAACCCCATGATACTATTTTGACAACCCCAAATATGCATCAAGTCCACCTCATGTCCACCTCAAGTCCACCTTCTATCCGCGCTTAACTTAGATTAGACCCAGTGTTCACCCGGATTTCCCGCCATGTTCCCTGCCGCTATCTCCCCTCAGGTAATATATCATCAATCCAGCTGCTTTCTTTAACCAGAATGGCAGCCTGCCTAAACTGTAAGGGTATTCCTGCAATACTGTAACCATACTGTACAGTTACTTCATGTATATAAAAGGTATATAAAAGGGCCTCTAATCCGCTACTGTATTGGTTTTACCCTCTGTTTATATACATTAACCCTTCTTTATACCTTCTTTAATCCTTCATTATACCTTCCTTTCCTGCCATTTATTCCCTGTTATCACCAGGGGCAACCCGCGGTAACTTACAGGGAATTCCTAAAATGCAAAAGGCCGTCTCAAACTATTGAGCCGGCCTTTTGCTGTGATTTTATCTGATCCTTACTGAACCTCTACGATGAGGAACTTCAGGTAGGTGGTATTTTCGATATTCCAGAGGATAGGGTGATCCTGCGCCTGTGTCTGGAAAGTTACCTGGCGCAGCTTCTTCCTTGCATCTTTCGCTGCCATATCAATGGTTTCGAGGAACATGGAAGGGTCTACCAGGTTGGTACAGCTGGCAGTAACGAGGAAGCCGCCCGGTTTGAGGAGCTTCATACCGCGCAGGTTGATCTCTTTATAGCCCGTAATAGCTTTCTGGATGTTTTCCCGGCTTTTGGTGAAAGCGGGCGGATCAAGGATCACCACATCGAACTTACGGTCTTCCCGGGTCCATTGCTTCAGCTGATCGAAGGCATTTACCGCCTGGAACTTACAGATATCCTGCAATCCGTTGAGTTCCGCGTTACGGCGGGCTGTATTAACGGCATGCTCGGAAATGTCCAGTCCCAATACGCTTTTAGCACCGTAATGCCCTGCATGGCAGGAGAACGTGCCGGTGTAGCAGAAAGCTTCCAGTACATCAGCCCCTTTCACAATATGCTGGATAGCACGGCGGTTATCCTGCTGGTCGAGGAAGTAACCGGTTTTTTGTCCGCCTACGATATCGACATGGAATTTCAGTCCGTTTTCCTTGATGATGATATTGGTATCGAAAGGTTCTCCGAGGAACCCTTTTTGCTGGGTAAGGCCTTCCAGTTCGCGCACGGGTACATCGTTCCGCTCGTATACGCCTTTAGGCTGGAAGATTTCGTGTAGTGCATTGACGATGGCGGGTTTCCAGCGGTCGATGCCGAGGGCCATGGTTTGCAGTACGAAGTAATCGTTGAACTTATCGATGATAAGGGCAGGCATTTCATCGGCCTCTCCGAAGATGAGACGGCAGTTTTCCACATACCCGAGCTTTTTCCGGTATTCCCATGCTTTGCGGATGCGGTGGAGGAAAAACCCTTCGTCCACGGTCTCGTTCTTGTCGCGGGTGAGTATCCTCACGAGGATCTGGGACTGGGGGTTGATGTACCCCCGGCCTACGAAAATGCCGTTATGGGTGAATACATCTACGATATCCCCCGCGTTCACTTCCCCCTCGATCTGGTTCACTTCGTTGCCGAAAACCCAGGGATGCCCTGTTAATACGCGGTTTGCTATCTTTTTCTTCAGAAATACCTTGGTCATTGCTTGTTATTGGAGCGCAAAGTTACAATTATGCAGGCAATCCCCCGAGGGCCTGCCAAATTGTCCCCAAAAGGGGGCTTGGCAAAGTTATTGACGGTGGGTAACTTGCAGACAATTTGAACGATTATGACAGAAAAAGATAAAGATATGCAGGCAAACGGGCAGGATTCCCGTGAATTTGACATCAATGCCGATGAGAATCAAAGCGGATCTACCCATTTGAACGACGCCCTGCCGGAAGAAGGTGAAGCGGATAAGCTGCGTGGCGACCTTGAAGAATTGCGTAAAAAATACCTGCTGCTGAATGCAGACTTCGATAATTTCAGGAAAAGGAACGCCAAAGAGCGGGTGGAACTGATCAATACTGCCAACAAAGAGGTGATTATTGCCCTCCTCGATGTGCTGGACGATTCCGAAAGAGCTGCCAAACAGCTGGAATCATCTACCGAAGCCAGTGCCGCCAATGAAGGCGTGATGCTCGTGTTCAACAAATTCCAGAGCATTTTGCAATCCAAAGGCCTGAAAGCCATGGAATCCATGCACGAAGAGTTCAACCCTGACCTCCATGAAGCCGTGACCGAAATACCCGCCCCTACAGAAGAGCTGAAAGGCAAGGTGATTGACGTGCTGCAGAAAGGATACTATCTCAACGACAAAATCATCCGCCACGCCCGCGTGGTAGTGGGAAAATGACGTTGTGACAGCAGTGTACGCCAGCTAATAGAATTTTCATAGCCTGTTCCGCCGGAATGGGCTTTTCAAGTGTATAAACATGTCCACCAAAAGAGATTATTACGAAATTTTAGGGGTTGCCAAAACCGCTTCTCAGGATGAAATCAAAAAGGCATACCGCAAGGTTGCCATGCAGTTTCACCCCGACCGGAACCCCGGCAATAAAGATGCGGAAGAAAAGTTTAAGGAGGCGGCAGAGTCATATGAAGTGCTCAGCGACCCTGATAAACGCGCACAGTACGACCGATTCGGCCATGCCGGCGTAGGCGGGCGCGGCGGCGGACATGGCAGCGGCCATATGAACATGGACGATATTTTCTCCAACTTCGGGGATATATTCGGGGAAGACATCTTCGGCAGCTTCTTCGGTGGTGGCGGCGGCCGCTCCGGTGGCGGCGGGCGCAGAAGCAGAGGCACCCGCGGCAGCAACCTCCGGGTGAAGATCAAACTCACCTTCGAAGAAATCGCTAAAGGCGCTTCCAAAAAGATCAAAGTAAAGAAATACGTTACCTGCAATACCTGCAGCGGCCTGGGCGCGAAAGACAAAAACGCTTTCCAGTCCTGCACCACCTGCCACGGCTCCGGACAAGTCCGTAAAGTAACGCAGACCTTCCTCGGCCAGATGCAAACGGTAACCACCTGCCCCACCTGTAACGGTGAAGGCCAGATCATTACCAACAAATGCACCTCCTGTAAGGGCGAAGGCCGTCAATACGGTGAAGAAACCGTATCGATCGATATCCCGGCCGGTGTAATGGAAGGCATGCAGCTTTCCATGAGCGGGAAAGGTAATGCCGGCGAACGTGGCGGCGCCCCCGGCGATCTGCTCATCCTCGTGGAAGAAGAACCACATCCGGAACTGCAGCGCGACGGGCTTAACGTAGCCTTCGATCTCCACATCTCCTTCCCCGAAGCCGCTTTCGGCATCTCTGTCGAAGTTCCTACCATCGACGGCAAGGCCAAGATCAAGGTTCCACCCGGCACACAGAGCGGTAAGATCTTCCGCCTCAAAGGCAAAGGATTCCCCTCCGTTAACAGCTACGAGAAAGGCGACCAGCTCATTCATGTGAATGTTTGGACGCCCCAAACTTTGACTGCCGATGAGAAAACCATGCTCGAAAAGATGCAGCACTCCGGCAACTTCAAACCCAATCCCGAAAAGTCCGACAAAGGATTCTTCGAAAAAGTAAAAGACATCTTCAGCTGATTAATCCTCAGCTAAACATACCAACAGCCGTAACGTACCCCGTTGCGGCTGTTGCTTTTTAAGGCAACCGCTGGTGCATCCGCCCGGAAAATCGCATATTTGCATACAATTATGTCCGATAAGTACCAGATGTTCGAAAACCGGCTGGCCAAAGTGCACAAGCATCTCGCCAAGACCGCCAGGCGGCAGGGCATCACCTGCTACCGCCTTTACGACCGCGACCTCCCGGAATTCCCCCTCATCATTGAACTGTACGAAGACAAGGTTTCCGTAGCGGAATACCTCAGTCAGCACGGTATGGAAGATGACGCTTATGATGAATGGCTCGAACAGAGCGTGGAATGCGTGGGCAGGGTATTGCACGTGCCGAGAGAAGACATATTCCTCCGTACCCGCCAGCGCAAAACTGACCGCCAGAGCCAATACGAAAAGCTCAGTATAGAAAAAGCAGAGATCCAGGTGAAGGAAGACGGGCTTACTTTCAAGGTTAACCTGTCCGACTACCTCGATACCGGCCTGTTCCTCGATCACCGCATTACCCGGCATATGGTGCGGGAAGAATCCGAAGGCAAACACGTCCTCAACCTGTTCTGCTATACCGGTTCATTTTCCGTATACGCCGCTGCAGGCGGTGCCGCTTCCGTAACATCGGCCGACCTTTCCAAAACCTATCTAAAATGGGCAGAGGATAATATGGAGATCAACGGCATCTACGATCCTGCAAAGCACCATTACGTACATGCAGATGTACTCCAGTACCTCGATGAGCTGAAGATCAACACGTTCGACCTCGTGGTGATGGACCCGCCTACTTTCTCCAACAGTAAGCGCATGAAAGACTTCCTCGATATCCAGCGGGATCATGTGACGCTTATCAATAAAGTACTCATGGCAATGAAGAAAGGCGGTGTATTATATTTCAGCAATAACCTGCGCCGCTTTGAACTGGATGAGCCTGCCATTGAAGCCACTTCCATCAAAAACATCACTGCGCAAACCATTCCCTTCGATTTCCAGGGTAAGCTGCAACGGCACTGTTTCCGGATCATCAAATAACAGCCTATGCTCACGGCCTTTGTACTGATATATCTGCTCATTACTATCCTTATCGGCCGCTGGGCGGCAAAGCGGGTAAAAACCGCGGGCGACTTTATGGTAGCAGGCCGCAGTCTGCCGCTGGGTATCAGTACCTGCGTAATATTCGCCACCTGGTTCGGGTCTGAGACCATGTTGGGCGCTACCAGTGAGTTTGCACAACACGGGCTGATCGGGGTGATAGAAGACCCATTTGGAGCATCGCTGTGCCTGTTACTGGTAGGCCTGTTCTACGCCAGAAAACTCTACCGCAGCAACCTGCTCACGTTCTGTGATTACTTCCGGGTACGCTTCGGGCAGAAGGCAGAGATTATTTCCGCACTCCTCATGATCCCCTCCTACTTCGGATGGATAGCAGCACAGATCGTGGCCATGGGCATAGTGATCAACACTGTGATGGGTATTTCCCCTGAAACCGCCATGATCGCCAGCGGCCTTATCGTGATGGGCTATACGTACATGGGCGGCATGTGGTCTGTCTCCATCACCGATTTCATACAAACCATCATGATCATCATCGGTATCCTCATCATTACATTTATTGTGGTGAAGGAAGCCGGTGGCATTACCACTGTGGTGGAACGCGCCCCGGCGGGCACCTTCCGCTTCTTCCCCGACCGCGACTGGCATAGCTGGCTGCACTACCTCGCAGCATGGTTTACCATTGGCCTTGGCTCCATCCCCCAGCAGGATGTATTTCAGCGGCTCATGAGTTCTAAAAGTGAAAAGGTGGCGCAGTATTCCTCCTACCTTGGTGCATTGATGTACCTCGTCATCGGTTCATTGCCCTTGCTGATTGTACTTTGCGCAAAGCAGCTTTACCCGGAACTGGGGGGCCGGCGGGCCGGAAAAGATCCTCCCCGATATGGTGATGCAGCACGGAAACCTTTTTATTCAGATCCTCTTCTTCGGCGCGCTGCTGTCTGCCATTATGAGTACTACCAGCGGCGCCATCCTTGCCCCGGCAACCGTATTGGGAGAGAATCTCATCAAACCATTCTTCCGCGATATCTCTGATAAAAAATTCCTGCTTATCATCCGGCTTTCGGTGATCGTAGTATCGGCCATTTCCATCGTTATGGCATTTGCCAGCCAGGACATTTATGAGCTGGTAGGTTCCTCTTCCATATTAAGTCTTGTTTCATTATTTGTTCCGCTAACTGCAGGGTTGTATTGGAAGCGTGCCAGCCAGGCGGGTGCTATTCTATCCATCATTATGGGAACAGCCGGCTATGCGTATGGAGAATGGATGGAAACTGCCACACCGACGCTTTTTGTGGGGTTGTTATGGAGCATTGCCGGTATGGTTGGTGGTTCGCTGATCTGGAAAGCGCCGGCACCCGTTACAGATAGCCCCGCTACCTGAGCCGTTACTTCAGCCACTCCGTATTTTTCTTCAGTTGTTTGATCAGTTTCAGGAACTCACTCCTGTATTTCCCCGGATCGGGACCCAGCGAGTGCTTCGCGATGCGTGTTACCATATCGGTATTGCCCTTGCCGGCATATTGTGATTTTCGGAGGAGCATGCCGAACAAAGCTACGGAAGCAGCAAACCGGCAATCGTCGGGCGCTTCATCAAAGCTGGCAGCATTCACGGTAATCGTTTTACTTATTTCATACTGCGTGGGTTCACCATCGGGCCGGTAAGTAAGGGAAACCGTTGCCAAAGGACCTTCGGGTTCAGGAAGCGCCGGTTCTATTTCATACATGGCCACCACGCAGTGCCCGGACCCAACGATGCCCCCGGTCACCATTACACTATCCCCGTTCTCTTCTTTCAGTATTTTATTCTCGTACCCCAGCAACCGGTAAGACTTTACCCGGCCGGGGTGGAAGGTAACCTGAGCATGCACGTCCCGCGCAATGGTGAAGAGAGTGGAACCGAATTCCCGGGCAAATACTTTATTGGCTTCCTCAAGGTCATCGATATACGCAAAGTTGCCATTGCCCTTGCTGGCAAGGGCTTCCAGCTTGGAATCCTTATAATCCTTCATGCCGAAGCCAAGGCAGGTCAACAGTACTCCTCCTTCTTTTTGGAGGGATATCAGATCCTCCATATCCTGATCGCTGGTTTGCCCTACATTGAAATCGCCATCGGTAGCCATGATCACCCGGTTGTTACCCCCACGGATGAAGTTTTCACCGGCAATCTGGTACGCCATTTTGATGGCGGCCTCTCCCCCCGTAGCGCCTCCTGCACTGAGATAATCTATGGCATGCAGGATCTTTTCCTGCTGATGACCCGGAGTGCAGGGTAATACAAGGCCGGGCGTACCAGCATAGGCTACAATAGCCACCTTATCGCGCGGGCGAAGGTTATTTACCAGCACCCGGAAAGCAGCCTGCAGTAATGGCAATTTATTGGGCGTACCCATACTGCCGGAGCAGTCGATCAGGAACACGAGGTTACTGGCGGGGAGACTGTCTGTGGCGATCTGTTTAGCCCTTACTGCGATCTGCAGGAGCCGGTGTTCCGGTGCCCAGGGACAGTCTGTATAATGACTATACATGGCAAACAGGGAATCATGACGGGGGAGCGGATAGCTGTAATGGAAGTAATTAAGCATTTCCTCGATGCGCACGGCATCTACCGGTACTGGTTGTTTGAGTCTGGCGAAGCGGCGCATGTTGCTGTAGGCAGCGCGGTCTACATCCAGTGCGAAATCGGAAACGGGCTTGCGGGAGGTTTCCACAAACTTATTTTCATACAGGCGGCCATATGTTTCATCATAAAAGCTGGTGATTGCCACGCCAAGGTTGCTGTAATTGGGGTTGGTGCTGTGTGCATAGCGCGCACGGGCTTTGGCCGAAGCAATATCATTGCTGGCAGGTGGAATCTTTTTAAGGGGGCTCAGTTCAATGAGCATGCGGTCATGTTGGAGAAGCGGCACTGATCTGCGCAGATATCCGGGGTGTTCAAAAACGAGGTGGGTGCTGCCGACAGGGATCTCTATCCGGAATAAGCCATATTGATTGGTCAGCACCGAGGCAGTGTCTGGCCAAACGGTGACCCTCACGCCCGGCACCGGATCGTGCCGGATACTGTCCTGAACAGCCCCCGTCACGACTTTTCTTTGTTGTGCCACTCCCATCATGCTCCAGCTTGCGCAGAGAAGCAAAATGATGAGTTTATGCATCGAAATATTTTAACATACACCGATACCTAAAAGTAAACAATTTGTTGATCCGAAGGCTGCAGCGGTTAAAAATTACTCCGCCAGCTGATAGATCTCGGGGAGGTTGCGGCCCAGGCCATCGTAATCGAGACCATATCCGAGCAGGAATTTATTGGGAACGGAGAAGCCGAGGTAATCGATCTTAACAGGGTGTGTAAGTGCTTCGGGCTTATGCAGGAGCGATACCACCATGAGCCTTTTAGGCTGCTGGTGCTCCAGCTGTGGAAGGAACTGGCTGAGGGTTTTACCCGTATCCACGATATCTTCCAGGATCACCACGGTACGGCCATAGAGATCTTCATCGAGTCCAATGGCAGTGATCACATTACCGGTGGATTTGGTGCCTTTGTAAGACGCCAGTTTGATAAAGGAGATTTCCGCTTCGATCGTCAGGTATTTGAATATATCAGCAGCGAACATGAACGATCCGTTGAGGATGGCGATAAAAAGCGGTCTTTTCCCTTCGAGGTCCAGGCTGAGTTGCTGCGCCATTTCTTTGATGCGCGCCTGCAGTTTCTCTTCAGTGATATAGGGGACGAACTTCTTATCATGTACCTGAATCATCGTATAAATGCGGTTTTACGTTTACTTTTTCACAATCAGTTGCTGGCCGATCCTGATTCCGTTATCGGCCAGGGTGTTCCACTCCTGCAGCTGTGCCACAGTGCAACCGTAGCGGCGGGAGATGCTGTAGAGCGTTTCCTTTTCGCCTACAATATGGTATTGTTCACGGGAGCTGGTTTGCGCGCCCGCTTTCTTCAGATCTTCGATCATACCGGGGGGCAATGCTGAAGGAGCTTTTTCCGGAGCAGGAGGCGGAGTGGCCGGTCTGTTCTCAGCAACGGGCGCCTGAGCGGAAGCTTTCTCAATTTCCTTTTTGATATCCCGGATGATCTCACGGGGCTTCAGATCCTGATGCTCATCCACTATTGCTACGGTGTTACTGCCGAGGCGTGGCTTGGCGGATGCATAACCGTCGAGCGCGATGCGCTCCCCTGCTGCAGGCTGCTCACCTTCTTCCAGTTTGTTCCTGCGGCGGAGCCAGCGGAGCTGTACCCCTTCGGCCTGTGCGATATCATGTAATGATTCACCGGGTGCCACAATGTGGAAATCGTTGGCGCCACGCTTGCTTTTACCCTGCAGGAAAACAACCATGTCTTTTTCCAGCGGAACATCGGAAGTGAGGTCGTTATACTTCAGCAAAGAACTTAAACGGATATCTTTCGAAGCCGCCACCTGGATGAGGGCGGTTCCTCTTTTAACAAAGATGGCTTTGCGATTGTTGATGCGGAACTCCGAGCCTTCAGGATACTTCTTTGCAGGCGCGGCAGCGGGTACCACAGGGCGGTTAGCTGCAGGTTGCTGCGTGGGTGCATAGGTACCGGGATCACCGGCAAACACATCATTGGTGCGGATCTCCCCTTTGCCCATGGCAATATCGCTATACTGCTGCAGCTGGTAAGTTTCGATGATCTGGATCAGCTGCTGGGGATAGGTACGGCTGGTGGCGTAGCCTGCAGTTTTCAGTCCGTATGCCCATGCTTTGTAATCGTTAGGATTCAGATCGAACAGGAAACGGTAGCGGGGGTTATTGCGGAGGAACTCCGAATGGTCTTTCCAGGACTCCTGGGGAGAACCGTATTTACGGAAGCATTCACCGCGTGCATCATCGTCATAGGCAACCGAGGGACCGGTCCAGTTATTTTTACATTTGATGCCGAAGTGGTTGTGGCTGTTCTGAACCAGCCATCCGTTGCCGGATTGTGTTTCGAGGATGCCCTGGGCAAGTTTGATGGAAGCGGGAACGCCGGAGCGGCGCATTTCTTCCATGGCGATGACTTTATAAGAGTCAATGTACTGTTGGGTGCTGATGTTCTGTGCGGTGCTTTTTATGGCTCCGCCAAGCAGCAAACAGATTGCCAGGCAGTATGACTTCAATTGCATTATATGTCGAATTTAATGGGTCCTGGTTATTTCTTGCGGACGAGCATTACGCCATCACGCAGGGTGAGCAACAATGTTTCCGCGCGATCATCGGCGACTGCTTTTTCCACAAAGCGGATCATGGCTTTTGCGTTGTTGCTCTGTTCTGTTTCATGCAATACCACTTCTCCGTGATAAAGCACGTTATCGGCCAGTATCATGCCTCCCGGTCTCAGTTTCTCCCACACCATGTCATAATACATTCCATATCCGGCCTTATCGGCATCGATAAATATGAGATCAAATGTTTCGTTGAGTTCCGGGATGATGATGGCTGCTTTGCCGATGTGCTGGGTGATCTTATCTGTAAGACCGGCTTCCGCTATGTAACGGGCCGCCATATCTTCCAGCTCTTCGTTTACATCGATGGTGTGCAGCATGCCTCCTGCTTCGAGGCCCTGCGCGAGGCAGATGGCAGAATATCCGGTGTAAGTACCGATTTCGAGGATACGGCGTGGCCGCATCATGTGGCTTACCATCGATAAAAAAGTACCCTGAACATGGCCGCTCAGCATATGCGGCTGGTCTGCTTTCAGGTAAGTTTCCCTGTGCAGGCGATACAGCAAATCCCCTTCCGGACTGGTGTACTTCTCTGCAAACGCCTGAATATCCCCGGGTATTACCTCCATGCAGTACTTTTTTTGCAAACCTACGCAATTATCAAGTAAATGCGATATATGTGAAGGACTGAAAATAAATCGAGCCTGATAGTAATATCAGGCTCTTTACCCCATGTTAACCATTAAAGACACAACTATTGACCATATATACAATGTGTTTAACGGTCCATATCAGGCTGTGACTTTATAAATATATATGCAATTTCAAGATGATGCATAAATATATTTCATGTGTATATAACTTAATGATAATCTAAAAATTAGGCCTCAGTTTGTTGGTGGTGTAGAACACGCGGAAGTATTCCACTACTTCATCAGCAGTATCAAAAACCTTGAGGAGGTTAAGATCTTCGGGGTGGATGTTGCTTTCTTTTTTCATCATCACGGTATCGATCCATTCGAGAAGGCCGCCCCAGTATTCGCTGCCTACAAGCACCAGCGGGGTTTCCGTCATCTTCTTTGTCTGAATGAGGGTAGCCACTTCAAAGAACTCATCCATGGTACCGAAACCACCGGGCATCATCACAAAGCCCTGTGAGTATTTCGTGAACATTACTTTCCGTACGAAGAAGTAATCGAAGTTGAGGCTTTTGTCCCGGTCGAGGTAGGGGTTGGCATATTGTTCATGCGGGAGGGTAATGTTGAGTCCCACACTCATACCATTAGCCAGTTGCGCACCTTTATTGGCGGCTTCCATAATACCGGGGCCACCACCTGAAATGATACCAAATCCATCTTCCGCCAACCTTCTTGCTATTTCACAGGCCAGCTCGTAATAGTTATTGCCGGTGCGTGTACGTGCCGATCCGAAGATCGAAATACATGGGCCTATCTTTGCGAGTGCTTCAAACCCTTCCACGAACTCGGCCATGATCTTAAATATCTGCCAGCTGGAATGCGCCTTAGTTTCCGTCCAGTCGCGCATCTTCAAGTTCTTTAACGAATCATTCATCTGCTATGCGTTTTGGTAATGTTGTAATCTACACTTTTTTACTGCAGTGCGGGCAGGGCGTTCCCTTTCCGGGAAAACATCCATAATCCAATATACGTAAACAAGCCGTTTACGATGAGCAATTCGTTCCCGAATTTATATCCGCCTAACCAGGCTTCGGAATTTTGCTTCAGGAAGAAACATAATACCGGTGCAATCAAACATACGATGAGCGAGCCGTAATCAAGGATGGGCCGCTTGTTCAGGATACCGAATGCAAACAGTCCCAGCATAGGCCCGTAAGTGATGGTGGCAAGGAAGAGTACCGAATCGATAATGGCATCGTTGTTAAACTCACGGAACAGTAATATCGTTCCCAGCAGCGCCACGGCACAGGCGATGTGGATCAGGTTCTTGATCCTTTTACGGCGTGCATCGATCCCTTCGGTGGGGTAACCCAGCATGTCGATATACACAGAGGTGGTGAGTGTGGTAAGCACACTGTCTGCACTGGAGAACGTAGCGGCCGTTAAACCTACAATGAATATGATGGATGCAAAAGTACCAAGGTGCTGCAGCGCCAGCAGCGGGAACACCTGGTCTGTTGCCAGCCCGCCATCAATTTTCATTGGTGCGGGAATGTTGTTGGAATGCAGGTATTGATAAAGTAAAATACCCAGGCTCAGGAAAAACACGTTCACCACCAGCTGCATAATGCTGAAGGAATAAATATTCTTCTGCGCTTCTTTCAGGGAACGGCAGCTGAGGTTTTTCTGCATCATATTCTGATCCAGCCCGGTCATGGTTACCGCAATCATCATCCCGCCGAAGAACTCTTTAGGGAAGAAGTTAGCGGCCTTCCAATCCCAGAAGAAGGTTTTGGAATGAGGACTGTTTACCACGTTGGTCACCAGATCACCGATCCCCCAGTTCAGATCACGGCATATCACCACTATGGTAAGTATAACGGCAAGGAGGAGGAAAGTAGACTGCATGGCATCCGTCCACACCAGAGTCTTGATCCCTCCGCGGTACGTGTATACCAGCATCAGGATGATCATGATCGATACCGACAGGGCGAAGGGCATATGATAATAATCGAATACAAAAAGCTGCAGTACCCCTGCTACCAGGAAGAGCCTGGCTGCAGCACCCACGAGGCGTGAGAGGATGAAAAACATCGCACCCGTTTTCTGTGTAACCGGCCCGAAGCGCTGCTGCAGGTAGGTATAAATAGAGGTAAGGTTGCGGTTATAATACAGTGGCAGCAATACCGTGGCAATTACCACATACCCCAGGATGTACCCCAGGATGGTTTGCAGATAGGAGAATGACGCTACTTCCACCTTACCGGGTACAGAAATAAACGTAACCCCCGAAAGTGAGTCACTGATCATCCCGATGGCCACGAGGTACCAAACGGAATTCCGGTTACCGATAAAGTACGACTGCTCATCCGCCTTACGGGTGGTGATGTACGATACCAGCAGTAACAGGATAAAATAACAAGCTATGAAAAGGACGAAAATGCCCGGTGATATTGGCGACATGGAGATAAACATGGATTTAAACCACTAAAAATAGGGATTTCCGCATAAAAACGCATAAAAACGCATAAAAAAAGGGCGGCTCGACAGCCGCCCACAATTGTTATACACAAATACGGGTAATTATAACAGTGATATTACATCGCGGGCAAGGCCGAAGGAGAGCGTCATACCGGCCCCTCCGAGTCCGTTTACGATGGTAACACCCGGCTCCGGATGCAGTACCAGATCGTGCCCGCCATTAGTCAGTTTGGGATATATGCCGTGCCAGCGTTCCTGGATATCCAGTACCGGGGCATACAGGAATGTATTAATGTATTGGAGAATGAGTTCGGAGATGCGCTCTTTGTCGAAGGGGTCCACTTCCCAGCCATACTCATGGGAATCTCCAAGGGAAAGCTCCCCTGCCCCGTTCTGGGTTACCATGAGGTGGATGCCGTATTTAACGTATTCCGGCAATGTTTCCTCCACCCGCTTTTTGACTGCTGCCAGTCCCGGGCAATGAGCAAAGGAGGCATAATGCAACATGGACATGCCGGTTACCAGTGCGGGACCCAGCTTCCAGCCATCAGGCTGGGGAACGGTGCGGAGCATCTGAAGCTTGCAGCGCGTAAGGGGGGCGGCAGCAAATACTTCGGGATACAGCGTTTCAAAATCATATCCGCTGCAGACGTATACATGATCCACTTTCCATTTCTCGTCCTTCGTTTCTATGTGGGGCAGCTGAATGCCATTCACGGGTGTGCCGAAACGGAAAGTAACGCCGTATTTACTTTCCAGCCAGGCTGCAAGGCGGGCACAGGCTTCCCGCGGGTTGAGCGACATTTCAAGTGGGCTCCAGAGAGCGGCTTTTAATCCTTCGGGGCGGAAAGCACTACTGCGGCCACGTGCTGCATCCGGCGTAAGCACCTCACAGGTGATGCCCGTACTGCCCGCAAACTCTTCCAATACCCCTACTTCATCGGCATGATAAGCAAGGAGGAGCGAGCCATTCTCTTCGCATGGCAGTCCGGACTCCCTTGCTAACTGCTGCCAGGTGGCGCGGCCGTACATGGCCCGCTCGTAGATCTGCCCGGGTTTCTGCCCCAGCGTCCATACGAGGCCGAAGTTGCGGAAGGAAGCTCCCACTGCGCGTGGGTTACGCTCGAAAACTACCACCTTCTTCCCTTTCAGGGCGAGGTGATAAGCCGTGGCCAGGCCTACAATGCCTGCGCCTATAACTGCGATATCTGCTTGCTGGTGCATGCAACAAATATAGCAGTATTTATAAATAAATGTTTAGTAATTCTTAACTCTTAACAGAGAATTAAAACCCGAAGTTGCCCCCTACGGAGAATACGGGACGGTTACGGTAAGGGGAATTATTATCCTGCAATACATCATACAGGAGCATGATCACGAAGGAAGAGTTGCCTCCGATGGGCTGGGCATAACCGCCACCAAGGAGCAGGCTGGGTGCGCCATAGCGTTCTTTAAAAGTACGGCGGGGATCATCGTATATCTGCCGTTTCAGACTGATGGAATTGTATTCGGGCTGAGCTTGTACAAAGAGGAAATCCAGCGGATAATACCTGCCCCAGATGCCACCACCGAGGATAGAGAAGTTATCCTTCCGCTCAAACCCATCAATGTCACGGTACTTCTCCCAGGTAAACTGGGCGTTGATATTGATACCGGCTGCGAATTTAGGGCTGAAGCGGTAGCCGATCATGGGGGAAATGTTCAGCAGAGAGTAGTTTCCGAATGCAAAACCGAAGTTACCACCTGCCATCAGTTTAGAAGGATCGAACCCACGGGCGGTATCTACTCTGTATGGCGACTGTGAAAAAGCGGCCTGCATCGTGAGCAGGAAGGTTACTACCAAACAAATCCGTTTCATATGCGCTATTTTATTACACGGCTAAATTATCGGATTTTTCCCGACAGCCGTTCACATTAACCTTGTTTTTATCAGAAAGAAGGACAAAGGGTTGTCCGTTTGGAGAAGCTGCGGTTCGGATATAAGCCGATATATAACAGACTAAGCTCGTATGCCCCCTGCCGTTTGTTGGCGGCGGAAAGCGCACTGGTAGTAACGTCGTAGTTAAACATCAGCCTGAAATTAGCTACCTGGTACCCAACGAGTAAGGCCGCTGCATCCTTCAGCCGGTAATAGGCGCCGCCGAATAACTGCTGGTGGCCATCGCCCGAGAGGTTATAGGCTGCATAAGCCCCAACCATGGTTTCGCTGACATTGGCCTGGCGGGAGTAGTAAGCGCTGGGGTTGAGGATCACCTTATCACTCATCTTGAGGCTGGCATTCAGGAATCCGATATACCGCCGCTCGATCTTGTTATCACCGTCATAGAATGTTTCGCGCGGGGTATTCACATGGTGGGCGGAAAACCCGCCATTTATATACACCAGGTCATTGGGGAAAAACGCATAGTTCATCCCTACCTGCATATCGAGATAGCCTACAGAGGCCTGTGTGAAAGGCTCTCCCGAAAACATCTGCGAATCGAAGAACTGGCCGTTCCATTGCGACCCGAAGGTCAGCTTACTGAGATCTACCCGCTTATCGGCATATCCCACATTAAAACCTGCAGAAAGGAGGCTGCTCTGGCCGAGGAGCTGATGGTAAGCAACCGAGCCATAAGCCTTTGTGCTGGTGAGGTTACCATTACCTGCCACATCGCGGAGTATCATACCACCCACGCCCACCCATCCGTAGATAAGCCGGTCGCGCAGTATCTGGAAGTCGCCGAAGGCAGACATGGTTTTATATGGAACAGGAATGGTAGCCCATTGGTTCCTGTAATTGATACCGATCCGGTAGTTGCCGTCAGGGATAAATCCTGTATTGGCCGGGTTGGTGGACAATGGAGAATTGAAGAACTGCGAAAAGTGCAGGTCTTGCGCAGCAGCGGGTAAAGCCGCCGCGAGGCAACAAACGAGGAAAATATGGTACACAGCTTTTCTCATAGCCCGCTATCTTAACAAAGTTACGTTTCCTGTTTTGGTGATCTTGTTTCCGTCAGTAAATTCTACATTCAATACAAAGGCATATGCATCCATTGGCTGCACGGTACCGTTAAAGCGGCCATCCCATCCAAGACGCTGGTCGTTAGACTGGAACATGAGCCTGCCCCAGCGGTTGAATACTTTCATGTCGTATTTAACAATGCCGAACCCTTTAATCTCCCACTTCTCGTTGATACCGTCTCCATTCGGGGAGAAGGCAGTGGGTACGTCATACAATGGGTTTACAATGGCGGACACCTCCTGGCAAACTGTATCCTGACAGCCGAACTCTGTATAGGCTGTAAGACAAACTTCATAAATGCCGGAGCGGAGGTACTGATGGACGGGATTGGGATCGTTGGAAGTGTTACCATCCCCGAAATCCCAATGATACCGTACTGCATTCTGCGATTCGTTCGTGAATGTGGTAGGCGTATTTTCTACCGGCTTGTTAGGCAGGAACGAATATGCTGCAGTGGGACCAGGCATTACGGTGATCCAGCCGGTTGTATCATCGCGCTGATTACAGGTATTGGGATCAAATGCCCGAAGGGTTACCTGGTACCGGCCCGGCTGGGTGTAGGTGTGTGTCGGGTAGATGTCTGTATTTACAGGACTTCCATCACCGAAATCCCATTCAAAGGTTACGCCTCCTTTGGAGATGTTATCGAACTGGGCGGTAAACGGTGCGCAGGAACTGTCCTGTACATTGAACAATGCCACCACATTTGCAGCTACGCGTAATTGAATCACCTGCTCGTCCGGCGCATTGCAATAGTTGGTATCTATCAGCCTCAACCTTACATTATAAATACCTTCTGTTGCGAAGTTATGCTGAACGGGTCCAAGCCCGGCTCTGCGCAATGGCGTGTTATCGCCAAAGTCCCATACAAACGAGGTATCGGTAAAAGGTTTGCCGGGAGGCGCTATGGAAGTATTAACAAACTCATACGCCAGTGCCTGGCAGGGGTCGAGCCTGCGGTGCGTTAATGCCAACCTTGCCTCATCATTCCTTACCCGGATATTGATAAATGCAGTATCGTACACATTACAGCTGGCAGGGTCAAATTTCACTAACCTTACAAGGTAATCGCCAACGTTCTGGTAAGTATGCTGCATGGTAGGGCTGGTATTGGATATTTCCGGAGAACCATCCCCGAAGTTCCAGATCCATTGCTGCGCATTTATATTCGTGGTATCAATGAATGTGATATTGGCCGGGGCGCAATAGTTCCGCCTTCTTTCAAGCGTGGTAAATCCGGCGCGCACCCCATCGAGGTTGAATGCGATCTTAAGCGCACCCAGGTTACAGTAGGTAGTCATACCCGTATAATAGGAACCCGGCGTTGTGGGGAAGCGGACACGAACAGGGTCCAGCTGGCAGGAGGCGCAAATGGCCTGATAAATAACCCCATTACGGTCAAAGCGGCTGGTACCACCGTCTACGTGTTCAGCCAGGCCGTTCCCTCCGTAATACGTTCCATATAATATACCCAGCGCGTCGCGCTTCATTACAAAGAAATAGAAATCGCTCCCGTCTGTCCGCGACATACGTGCATCAGCAGTAATGGGCAGCCCCCTGGTGCCGGAGTTATTGAAGTTGGAATTCAGTCTCCCTCCCCAGCCGGATACATATACGTTCTGGCAACGGTCTACCAGGAAAGCCACAGGGGAAATACTGGGCGATGGATCGGCTTTACCGAATGTGGTGGAATAAATGATATCAGACAGATCGGGCCGCAGCTTTGTGATGAACTGCCGGGAATTGTCATTATAGAAAGTGGCGGTACCTGCAGGTTGACGGATGGGCCAGTTACCTTCCGTGGTACCCATTACATATACATCATTGTTGCGGTCGAGCTGGATGCCGTATACCTGGTCGGCCTTGCTGTTATCGGACCCGAGGAAGGTAGACTGCAGGATGCTGGAGCCGTCAGCAGCAATATGGGTAATGTACCCATCACATGCACCGCCACGGTAACCACCGTAAACACCTCCCCGGGTGGGGAAGTTGCCACTGGCGGTGCCACCGGCCACATATACGGAATTACCTCCATTCACTGCCAGTACATAAGCGGCATCTGCCTGGTCGCCACCGAGATAGGTAGCCCAGAGTACACGGTCTACATTAGATGCGATCTTTATCACTACCGCATCCTGCCGGCCTCCGGCATATCCTGGCTGAAATACGCCTGGTGTAGTGGGGAAGTCCTGCGACTGTGAGGAGCTGGCTATATATACGTTCCCGTTTCCGTCGAGTACTACTTCGCTGCGGGCATCGTCTCCATAATTACGGAGGAGGCCGTCGATAGCAGAAGCTTTCCCTGCCTGCATATTAGCACCATCTGTACCGGTACCGCCAATGCGGAGCGAGCCGATAATGGCAGACCCGTTCGCATTAAACTTGGTAACAACGATATCTTCACCTCCACAAGGCCCTACGGTAGTAGCCGGATAGCTGCCCCCGGAATTGGTTCTCCCGGAAACTACGAGGTTGCCTGCCCCGTCTACATACAGGGAATGGGGTTGCTCATCGCCACCGCCACCCAGGTAGGTACTATAAAGGATACGGCTGCCGGCGGCGTTGAATTTAGTGATACCGATATCTATCCGGCCGCCGTTAAATGAATTATCATAAGCCCCCACTGAAGTAGGGTAATCTATATTCCACACAATGCCGCCGCCATAGAAGTTACCGGCGTCATCATAAGTAGCGGTAAAGCCCCAGTTATCGGGCCGGGAGCCGGTGAGGGTGGCAAATACCACTACCGGATCAATCACTAACGGGTACTGCGCATCGTACCTGCCGGAAACGCGGAAGGAAACGGTGCTGCCTTTGAGCTGATAATCAACGTTTACTTTTTTCCGCTGGTTATTAACGAACTGATATGCGTATGGCTGCAGCTCAACGATCTCGCCCACGCTGGTCTGGATATGGAGATTACCTTTCTTGAGGAACACGGCTTTAGCGCCGGAATATTCCAGTTGAATATTGGAGGGGTTGGCACCCGGACGAACGATAAAGTCGTACTTCATCTGTCCGCTTTCGGAATATACCTGCAGATCGATGTTATTGTATAAGTTCTCGTACTGTACGTTCGTATAGGCAGCAACGCCTGATTTCCACCGTGAAGGATCGTTCCCGATAAAATAGTTGATGTTTTCCTGCGTGGGTTTAGAGGGGAGCAGTACAGGGTTCTGATTGGCATTGAGGAAAGCGATCTCGTAGGCGTGGCCCCTGATCTTCCCGGGAACGTATCCTCCATTGCCTCCGCCGCCGGGGGCAGCGTCTACTGCCTTGGGACTGGCAATGTCTTTCCCTTTGTACTTCCCGCCATCGGGGTTATAGATCGGACCGCCTTTTCCGGTATCGACTTTCATGCCATGCCGGGCAAGATCTTCCCGGTCAAGGTCTCCGGGATGCAGCAGCATCATTCGGATAGCGTTCTTTTTCAGGAAGATACCAACACCACCGAGGTTAGCCCGGTAGAGGAAGGTCCCATCCCACTGCCCTTTGTTTTCCACGAACTCAATTGCAGTGGTCATGCCACTGTGCGAATGGCCATGATCCTGCGAAAGAACGGGTGAGGCGAGCATCACCAGTATTACGATCTGCAGCAGACTGAAAAATCCGATAGGGCGAGTAGATTTCAAGACGGTATAACTTTTTAAGATTGTCCCTGTAAAACTAGTACACTTTAATAACGGACGGGAGCAGTAAAATGTTACGGTCCGGGATTTGGTTGGCGACCGGCAGTGGACGGTTCACAATTAGGTATCAGGCGGGCTCAACATTCAGTAACAAACCATCCCTGCCGGTCATTCCATCATCAACAACGTAAAAGTGATCAGGATATTTTGCTCCACGCGGATTTTGACCGTTGGGTGGCGAGAAAGTCGTGCAGCGGCTGATTTTCCGGGGCAGTAAGGTCGGGATCATCTGACAGGATTTTCTCTGCCACATCACGGGCGGCTATTAACATGGTACGGTCCTGCACGATATCGGCCAGTTTAAGATCGAGGAGCCCGCTTTGCCGGGTACCTTCGATATCACCGGGACCTCTCAGTTCCATATCCTTCTCCGATATCACGAATCCATCATTGGTTTGCACCATTACCTTCACCCGCTCCTGTGAATCCTTCCCTATTTTGTTACCTGTCATCAGGATGCAGTAGCTCTGCTCTGCTCCCCGGCCTACGCGCCCACGCAGCTGGTGCAGCTGCGACAGCCCGAAGCGTTCCGTACTTTCAATGACCATCACGGAGGCGTTGGGTACATTTACGCCTACTTCAATTACTGTGGTGGCCACCATGATCTGGGTATCGCCCGTAACAAAGCGGTGCATGTTGGCTTCTTTCAGCTCCTGCGCCATTTTGCCATGCACCATGCTGATATAATATTTCGGTTCGGGGAAAAAGGCCTTCACTTCTTCGTACCCCTTCGTCAGGTTTTCGAAATCCAGCGAGGCGGATTCTTCGATTAAAGGATATACGATGTAGGCCTGCCGCCCTTTCCGAACTTCATCTTTAATAAAATCCATTACCTGCGGCCGCTGGTATTCCGTACGGTGTACCGTAGTGATGGGCTTACGGCCGGGCGGCATCTCGTCTATGACGGATACATCGAGATCGCCATACACGGTCATAGCCAGTGTACGTGGAATGGGGGTAGCTGTCATGACAAGGATGTGCGGCGGGGTATCGCTTTTCTCCCATAGCCGTGCCCGTTGCGCCACGCCGAAGCGGTGCTGCTCATCCACTATAGCCATTCCAATGCGCTTGAACTGTACTTCCTTTTCGAGGAGGGCATGTGTGCCGATGAGGATATTGATTTCTCCGGCAGCCGTAGCGGCAAGGATCTCCTTGCGGGCTTTGCCTTTGATGTTACCGGTTAGCAGGGCAACGGTAACGGGCATATCTTTCAGCTGCGCTGAAATACCTTTAAAATGCTGCTGTGCAAGGATCTCCGTTGGGGCCATGAGGCATCCCTGAAAGCCGTTATCTATCGCAATCAGCAGCGAAAGCAGGGCCACCATGGTTTTCCCGCTTCCCACATCCCCTTGTACAAGGCGGTTCATCTGGCGGCCGGTGGTGGTATCTTTCCGGATTTCTTTCAGTACACGCTTCTGCGCACCGGTAAGCGGGAAAGGCAGATGCTCGTTATAGAAAGTATTGAAAACATCGCCTACCGCATTGAAAATGAAACCCTGACTGTTTTTATGCCGGCGTATTTTCAGGCGGCAGATGCGGATCTGGGCAATGAAGAGTTCTTCAAACTTCAGCCGGCGCTGTGCCTGCTTCGCTTCTTCTTCACTGGCGGGCAGATGTATTTTGAAATATGCCTGCCCGCGTGGCATAAGCCGGTAGGTCTGTAAAACGGACTGGGGTATATTCTCACGGATCTCTCCGAGAGAGAGCTGCTCCAGCAGGTTGCGGCTCAGTTTACCGATTGCTTTGGCGGTAAGACCACGGGCTTTCAGCTTTTCTGTGGTATAATATACGGGCTCCAGCGTTTGTTTACCATCGGCAATTTCTTCCGTAAGCAGGTCCATTTCCGGGTGAGAGATCTGCAGCTTTCCGTTGAATTGCGATACACGGCCGTATACGAGATATTGTACGTTTTCGCGGAGCGATTTTTCCATCCATTGCCAGCCCTGGAACCATACCAGTTCCATACGGCTGGTTTCATCCTGGAAGGTGGCTACGAGCCGTTTAGACCGTTTCTCCCCTACTACTTCCATCTGAACGATCTTCCCGCGGATCTGTACAAATTCTTCCATACCGCTCAGCTGGCGGATCTTGTCGATACGGGTGCGGTCTATATACCGGAAAGGGTAATATTCCAGCAGGTCGCGGAAGGTGTGGAGATTGATCTCTTTCCGCAACAGCTCTCCCCGCTGGGGGCCTACGCCCTTCAGGTATTCGATCGGATTGTTTAATATGGATGCTATGAAACTCAAGCGTTAAAAAAGATGGTACGAAGTACGGCAATTTCGAAGGAAAAGGCAAACGCCGGGTATTATGAAAAAGCCCGGAAGCAGTGCTTCCGGGCTTGTATCTTATGTTGAAACCTACCGGATTATTCGGCGGAGGCGTCTACTTTACCTTCTACAAACATTTTCATCCATTCGGAAGTCACGGATTTCGGACGCTCGATGGAGAGGCTGAGGGCACGGTCCCAGCAGAGGGAAGCCAGTACGCCCAGTGCGCGGGAAACGCCGAAGAGTACGGTATAGAATTCATACTCCTGCAGGCCGTAATGTAACAGCAGCGCACCAGAGTGTGCATCTACGTTAGGCCAGGGGTTTTTAATCTTACCCATCTCTCCGAGGATGCCGGGAACGGTTTCGTACACTCTCCAAACGATCTGCACCAGCTCATCATCGGGCAGGTGCTTCTTCGCAAACTCCATCTGCGCAGTGAAGCGGGGATCGGTTTTGCGGAGAACAGCATGGCCGTAACCGGGAACCACTTTACCCTCTGAAAGGGTTTTACGCACGAAAGCTTCGATCTGCTCTTTAGTGGGTACACCACCGCCCAGTTCTTCACGCATATCGAGGATCCACTTGATCACTTCCTGGTTGGCCAGGCCGTGAAGCGGACCGGCAAGGCCATTCATACCTGCAGCGAACGACAGGTAAGCGTCGCTCAGTGCGGAACCTACGAGGTGTGTGGTATGGGCGCTCACGTTACCGCCTTCATGGTCGGCATGGATCACCATGTACAAACGCATCAGCTCCTTGAATCCTTCATCCTCGTATCCGAGCATGTGAGAGAAGTTGGCAGCCCAGTCGAGCATGCCATCGGGCTGAATATGCTGGTCGTTTTTGTATTTACGGCGGTAGATATATGCGGCTACACGGGGGAGGCGCGCAATGAGGTTCAGGGTATCCTCATACATATAGCTCCAGTATTCTTTCTTGCTCATGCCTTCGGCATAAGCTTTAGCGAATACGGATTCTGTCTGGAGTGCCATTACACCAACGGTGAACATGGTCATCGGGTGTGTATGGAGGGGAAGTGCGTTGATAGCGTCAAACACGTGGTTGGGTACGTGAGAGCGGCGGCCAAGCACGCTGCTAAGGTTTTGTACGTCAGCTTCGGTCGGCAGTTCACCGATCAGCATGAGGTAAAACAGACCTTCCGGCAGTGGCTCTGCACCTCCGGGGGCTTTGGGGAGATGTTCCCGCAGCTCGGGAATAGAATATCCGCGGAAACGGATCCCTTCATTTGCATCCAGCAGGGAAGTTTCTGTTACCAGCCCTGTAATGCCACGCATGCCCTGGTAAACCTGGGCCACCGTAACATCTTCTACTTTTTTTGTTCCATGATTCTTGAGCAGGTCCTTAACCTCTGCGCCCAGTTCATCTGCCTTTGCCTTGAATTTCTCTTTTATATAACTCATTTTCCCACAATGATTTAGAAAAATTAACGTAATCGATCAATGAACAAAAGTAATGATTAATCATAAAAATACCTGCCTTTTAAGACAGATTTAACGGATATTTTCCCGTTTTGGCGCAAAATGGTCAGCCGTGTTACTTGGGCGCCCTTAAATAGAGATAAAAGGCCAGTCCGGCGAAAACAAAGTTGGGAATCCATGCCGCCAGCAAAGGGTCAAGATCGGCCTTCGTGGCAAATACTGTGGAGAATTGCATGAAAAGGATATACGTAGCACTGATAACGATCCCGATGGCCAGGTGCAGCCCGCTGCCGCCACGTACTTTCCGGCTGGAAAGGATGGCACCAATGAGTACGAGGATAATTACAGCCACCGCGGCAGAAGTTCGCCGGTATTTTTCTACATAATATACGTTCAGTCCTTCCGCACCACGCAGCTCCTCCATTGCGAGGTATCTGTTCAGCTCCGGCGTGGTCATCGCTTCCTGCTTGTTCTTCACTTCTACCAGCTCAGACGGGTCCAGCGCCATTTTCAGGCTGGTGTCCGGCTTCGTGGTGACCGATTCCTTCATACCGTTAATATGCCGCTCTGTCACAGATTCCAGTTTCCATTTTTTAGAGGTGGAATCATACGTCACACGGTCGGCCCGGAGGGTATATATCAGTTTCTGCCCGTCTATCCGGTTCAGGATAAAATCGGACCCGTTCTTATAATTGGGATCGTAATAACCGAAGGTGATATAGGTAGTGGTATCTACCCGCATCGATTTATTCTCCAGCGCCTTGTGCTCTTTGGGTGCGCTCACGTATTTCGCTTCGAAGGTGGTGCGGATGCGGTTGGCTTTGGGAACCACCCACTGGTTGGCCGCCCAGAGGATACCGCCGAACAGGATGGCCCCTACCCAGTAAGGGCGTAAGAACCGCCGGAAGCTCATGCCTGCACTGAGCATGGCCACAATTTCCGTACGATAAGCCATCTTGGATGTGAAAAATATCACCGAAATAAAAATGAACAACGGGAACAGGAGCGCAGCAATGTGGGGGATAAAGCCAATGTAATAGTTCATGAATACGAACCCGAAGGAGAGGTCGTGCTCCAGGAAGTCGTCGATCTTCTCCGTGATGTCTATCACCACGGAAATGACCAGCAGCACCATGAGGGAATAGATAAAGGTACCGATGAACTTGCGTAATATATACCAGTCGAGCTTCTTCATATGGATTGTTCGGAACGGCTGCGCCGTCAGGTTGCAAAGCTAGCATTCCGGCTGAAATGCAAATGCAATATATCGTATGGTGATCAATTTTAACATACTGTTACAGCCTTGTCTTTAACTGCGGCACCATTTTGCGCTTCCATTCCCCGTAAGTTCCTGCCTGTATCTGCTGGCGGGCCACTTTCACGAGGTCGAGATAAAACGCGAGGTTATGGATGCTGGCCAGCGTAAGTGCGAGGAACTCCCCTGCCACAAAGAGGTGGCGCAGGTATGCACGGGTATAGTTCTGACTGGCGAAGCAGGGTGTTTTGGGATCGATGGGAGAAAAATCATCGGCCCATTTCTTATTCTTGATATTCACCACCCCGTCCCACGTAAACAACATACCGTTACGGCCATTGCGGGTGGGCATAACGCAATCGAACATATCGATGCCCAGCTCAATATTGTTCAGGATATTCCAGGGGGTGCCCACACCCATGAGGTAACGGGGCTTTTCAACCGGGAGTATCTCCGTAACGATGCCGCACATCTCATACATTTCATCTTCAGGTTCTCCCACGCTCAATCCACCAATGGCGTTACCGGCACAATTGCGGCTGGCGATGGCTTCTGCCGAGGCACGGCGGAGGTCTTTATAAGTGCTGCCCTGTACGATGGGGAAGAGCGTTTGCTCATGCCCGTAAACGGGATCGGTTTCGGCGAGGCGGCGGATGCAACGGTCGAGCCACCGGTGGGTAAGCTCCATACTGCGCTTGGCATATCCGTATTCACTGGGGTATGGCGGGCATTCATCAAAGGCCATAATGATATCGGCCCCAATGTTCCGCTGGATGTCCATGACATTTTCCGGGGTGAACAGGTGGCGCGATCCGTCGATATGGCTTTGAAACACCACCCCTTCTTCCTTGATTTTGCGGTTGGCTGCGAGGGAAAACACCTGGTACCCGCCGGAATCGGTGAGGATGGGGCGCTCCCAGCCATTGAAGCGATGGAGGCCCCCGGCCTTACGGAGTACATCCATACCCGGGCGCAGGTAAAGGTGATAGGTATTGCCGAGGATGATTTGCGCATTGATATCGCTGCGCAGCTGCTCCTGGGTAACGGCCTTCACCGAACCAACGGTGCCCACAGGCATAAAAATGGGCGTTTCAATAACGCCATGGTCCGTTGTAATAACCCCGGCCCGTGCGCCGGAAGGGTCTGTAGTGATCAGTTTAAAATCCAAAGCCTCGCAGTTTTTTTCAGGGTGCAAAGGTATTGAAATTCGGGGAATGGGTATGGCAGCTTGGTGGATAAGGTCAACATACAGTATCCATCAACTAAAGATGAGGTATAGATGAGTTAGGGATGTCTTACCCCTTTATTAGGGTAAGACATGGGTAGCTCATGGGTAAGTCATGGGTAAGTCATGGGTAAGACATGGGTAAGACATCTGACATTTTAATGACAAGTAAAGTTGCCTTTGAACAGTTGTTAACATGTCGGAGAATTGACCTTACATTTGCTTTTTTCCGGTAAATATGAAAATTGAAGAAAACAGGTCGCTGGAGCAGCTGGAAGGCAAACCTTACAACTGCCCCGACACCGATATGGAATCCGGCACCGTCAGCCGGTGGCACAACTTATACCCCATGCCCCTTTCTGCGTACGAACCGGGTGATATCCGGTTCATGATAGGCCAGCAAACCGGCTGCCTGCACCTGGTTCCCCTCGCGCTGCGCATCCTGTCCCAAAATATGCTCCTCGAAACCGATTACTATCCCGGCGATCTTCTCAAGGCCGTGCTCACCATTCCGCCTGCTTTCTGGGCAGCACATCCCCTCCTGCTGACTGATGCCCGCAGGGTTCTGGCCCGGGAGCGCCCCCAGATGGAAGCGCCGGGGGAATATTCCCCAACCGGTAAAAATGTGAATAAACTGTATGAAGCCTTCTTCATTGGCGATCTTCCACCGGCTTATGATCCGGGGAGCGATCTGCAGTAAACGGGTTTGCGGATTATATTAATTTTTTCCACAACATTACATAGATAAATAAAAACATATATTTTTGACCCTTATGTCAGATAATCTGGGCTTAATTTTCTTCTACTCTTTCGCCGCGATTGCGGGTATTCAGGTGTTGTACTACCTGTTTTTCTTTTCCCGCGTGGCTTTTTACCGGCGCAAGTTCGATCTCGATCAGCCACCCGGCGAAGACATGTCGGTTATCATCTGTGCCAAAAACGAGGAAAGGAGCCTTCCCATGAACCTCCCAACCGTTTTACAGCAGCGATACCAGGTACACGGCGAACCGTCGTACGAAGTGATTGTGGTAAACGATAATTCGGAGGATGATTCCAAGTATTACCTTGCTTCTATCGAAAACGGCTATCCGCACTACCGCCATATCGAGATCAAGCAGGCCGCCAAATTCATCCCCGGTAAGAAATATCCGTTGTCGATAGGTATCAAAGGCGCCAAGTTTGAAACACTGGCGCTTACGGATGCGGATTGCAAGCCCGGCAGTATCCACTGGCTTACCATGATGTCTCAGGGTTTCACGGATGGTAAGGAGATTGTGCTGGGATATGGCCCTTACTATAAAAAGCCCGGCTTCCTGAATAAGGTGATCCGTTACGAAACCTGGTTCAGCGCCCTGCAATACCTTTCCTTCGCCCTTTCCGGCATGCCTTATATGGGCGTGGGCCGCAATCTGGCTTATAAGAAGGACCTCTTTTTCCGGCACAAAGGCTTCACCGCCCACCAGCATATTGCTTCGGGAGATGATGATCTTTTCGTGAACCGTGCCGCCAACAGTAAGAATACGGCTGTGGTGATCGACAAAATGGCTTTCGCCTATTCGGAGCCTAAACGTAAATGGAAACACTGGTTCGGGCAAAAAACAAGGCATATGTCTACCGGGCGTTACTATAAAACAGGCCATAAGTTCGTGCTGGGGCTGTTTTCCCTCACCCACTTCCTCTTCTACCCCGCCCTGGCGCTGGCATTGTTTTACACGCCTATGCTGTACTTCACGCTGGGCATCCTGGGGCTGCGTATCGTAGTGCAGACCGTCATCTCCGGCTTTGCCCTTAAAACGCTGGATGAGCGCGACCTGTTCTGGTATGTGTGGCTGATGGACATTCTCATGTTCCTATATTATGTTATCTTCACGCCCGCATTGTTCTTCGCGAAAGGAAGAAGCAAGTGGAAATAGCATGGATCAGATTTTACAGTATTTCAGTGAATTTACTCCCCAACAGCTGGAACAGTTCCGGCTGCTGGGACCTTTATACCAGGAGTGGAACGAGAAGATAAACGTGATCTCCCGGAAAGATATCGACTCTCTTTACGAAAAGCACGTACTGCATTCGCTGGCCATTGCAGCCGTAGCAGATATTCCTGCCGGATACCAGGTGGTGGATTTAGGTACAGGCGGGGGCTTCCCCGGTATCCCGCTGGCTATATTCTTTCCGGAGGTAAAATTTCACCTCGTGGATTCGATCGGCAAAAAACTCAAAGTGGTGGAAGCCGTAGCGGAAGGCCTTGGCCTGAAGAATGTGACCACACAGCATACCCGTGTAGAAGATATTAAGAACCGGAAGTTCGACCTCGTGGTTTCCCGTGCGGTAGCGCCCCTGAACGACCTTTGGCGCTGGAGTAAACCGCTCCTTAAAAAGCCCTCCGGCAGTGGCCCTACCGGCCTTATTTGCCTTAAAGGAGGCGATCTGGCTGCCGAGATCAGCGAAAGCGGTGTACGCCCCAAAATGGTACCTATTTACAAAATCTTCCCCCAGGACTTTTTCCAGGAAAAATACGTGATAGCGGTACAGTAATCAGAACCCGACATCTTCGTCGGCATGGTTATATTCCGTTTCCAGTGTGGCATGTATAATACTGAATGATTCGAGCATATGCTTGAGATCATGCTTTACCCGTGTAACTTCATCGCCCGAAAGCCCCGGCGCAATGGTAACATGTGCCGTGAGGGCATTTTCTGTAGTGCTTACGGCCCAGATGTGGATATGATGCAGATCCACTACGCCGGGAATTTCTCTGGCCCGCTCCTGCACTGCTTCAACGGTAATGCCTCCCGGAACCCCATCCATGGAAAGGCGGAGGCTGTCGGTCATCAGTCCCCAGGTGCTGTATACGATTACTGCCATTACTACTATGCTCACTGCGGCATCCAGCCAGTACCAGTGGGTATATAACATGAGCAACCCAGCCACTACGGTACCCAGTGATACCAGGGCATCGGCCACCAGGTGCAGGTAAGCACCCTTGATATTCAGGTCTTTATCTTTATCTTTCAGAAAGAGCAGCGCGGAAACTGTGTTTACGGCGATACCGACCCCGGCTACAATGGCCACCGTTCCCCCCTGCAGCGGCACAGGGTTTTGCAGCCGGCGTACAGCCTCGTACCCGATAGCCCCTACGGCCACGAGGAGGATGACGGCATTTAATAATGAGATGAGGATGGTACTTTTTCGGTAGCCATACGTATACCTTGAGCTGGGCGGGATGCGTGCCAGGCGGAAAGCGACCATAGACAGGCCAAGGCTGGCCACATCGCTGAGATTGTGACTGGCATCGGAAAGCAGGGCTAAAGAGCCAGTTGCAATGCCTGCGGCGGCCTCCACAGTAACGAATAACAGGTTGAGTCCTATGCCGATAAGGAAGGCGCGGTTGAGCTGGCCGGGAACCGGGGAGTGGGAATGGGCGTGGTCGTGCATCACCTAAAATTACAAGGTCCGCTAAAAAAAGTTCGGAAAACCTACAATATGCGGCCGCGATGTTCGTCTTTAACCATAAGATGAACGAGTGGCTCTCCATAAAAAAACCAATGGCCCTGGAACAAAACGAGCGCATACAGCGAACGGTAGAGAAAGAACGCCAACGGCTCCTGCAATTCATCCGCAAGCGGGTGGATGACAGTGCTGATGCGGAAGATATTCTGCAGGACGTGCTGTTCCAGTTCACCCAATACATCCGCGGAGGCTCTCCTATTGAATCGCTGACAGGCTGGCTCTTTGCCGTGGCACGTAACCGTATAACAGACTGGTTCAGGAAAAAGAAGGAAGACCGCTTCTCCGATCACGCCCTCGAAGGCGCAGATGGAGACGGGCCCCTTTATCTGTCAGACATACTGGCCGATGCAGATTCCAAAACGGACGTTCCCATGTTAAGGAAATTCATGTCCGAAGCGATCACGGAAGCCATTGATGAACTGCCGGAAGACCAGCGCTTTGTGTTTCTGCAGCATGAAGTGGAAGGAAGGCCTTTTAAAGAAATCGCGGAATTGACAGGCGTGCCGGTAAACACGCTGCTCTCCCGCAAAAGATATGCCGTGCTATACCTCCGGGAAAGGCTCGTGCAATTGTACAACGAATTGAAAAACGCATAAAGATGAAGCATATGAAACGTTATACCGGATTAAAAATAGCAGGGTTTATTGCCCTTGGGGTTGGCTTCGTTATCCTGCTCGGCTTCGGCATCATGATGCTATGGAACTGGCTGGTGCCCGAATTATTCAATGGCCCGGTCATCAACTTCTGGCAGGCACTCGGCCTCTTCATTCTTTGCAAGCTCCTCTTTGGCGGCTTCCCGAAAGATCATGATAAAGGCGGATGGAAGAAAAGAAAATGGGAACGCATGCAGGCCAAAATGGAACATATGTCTCCCGAAGAAAAAGAAAAACTGAAAAGTCATTTCGACCGTTGCGGCTGGGGTAAAAGATGGCAGCCGGAAGAAGGACAAACTACCGAACGGCAACCCGAATAACCAATACTTTCCTAAAACCCGACTATATGCAACGCCATTTCACTCCCACATTAGCCCGTATTGGCATCTTCAGGACCAATATCGGCACCATGCATGCCCGAAAACGTGTTATCAGCGCAATTTGTAATACCTTTGAAGTAGCGTCCTGCAACGTGGACATTGAGGATTGCGACAAGGTTCTCCGCGTCGTAGACATGAGGGTTGACGAACGATCCATCATACAATTCGTTCAGCAGCAGGGCTTTGAATGTGAAGTGTTAGAATGAAACCCATCCCAATTATGCAGCAACCTGAAATCCAGCAACTCCTAGATAAAAGTTTTACCGATTTTTCTGAATTTATCGGCGGCTTGTCCGAACACCGGTTTATCGTTTCCCCTGAAGGCAAATGGTCTGCCGGGCAGCAGCTCGATCATCTTATCCGCAGTGCAAAGCCTGTAAACAAGGCCATGAGCATGCCCCGCTTCTTCCTCCGCTGGTTCGGCAAACCATCAAAACCCTCCCGCAGTTTTGATGAGATCCGGGATGCTTACCGCCAGCTGCTAAAGCATGGCGCCACATCTACCCGGCCCTACGTACCTCCCGTAACGGAAGCCGAACAGCGGCATACCCTGCTCAAACAGTTCGATCAGCAGAAAACAAAAATGATCAGCCTCACCGGGCAGTGGACCGAAGAAGAACTCGACCGCTACCAGCTCCCCCACCCCCTGCTGGGTAAACTTACCACCCGCGAGGTACTGTATTTCACGATTTACCACAATTACCACCACCTCCACACCCTCCAGCTACGCGAAAAACCCGAGCAGCCCTGGCCCAGTCAGTTGGAAAGAGTCCTTTTCTAAAAATATTTCCCCTGCAGTAGGGGTAAATTGCCATTTGCGTGTTTTACTTTGTGAAGACCGGCCCGGAATGAAGGCGCCGCTGAAGAACATTGGACAGCAACGGAAAGAAATACCTGACTTCGAACTTTCAACACGTTTTTCATACCTGGTATGAAAAACTGCATCGTTATGCCTATACGATGCTGAAAGATCCTGACGAAGCCAGTGATGCCGTACAGGCCGTTTTTTCCCGGCTTTGGGAAAAGATGGACGAGCTGGAAAGCGGAGAAGAATTGGGTCCCTATCTGTACCGTGCCGTTCATAACCATTGCCTAAACCGCATCCGGAAAGAAGGTAATGGCAGAAAGTATGCGGAATGGCTGGCACATAGCCATAAAGGAGCGTCTGCCAGCGATGCTGGCGGTAAACTGGCTGCAGCGGAACTGAGCGCCCGAATCGGAGAAGCACTTGATGCCCTGCCTCCCCAATGCCGGCTGATCTTCACACTGAGCCGGGAACAGGGAAAGAAGTATGCGGAAATCGCAGCATCCCTGTCCCTGTCCGTAAAAACCGTGGAAACACAAATGAGCAAAGCACTCCGCATCCTGCGCGAAAAGCTGGCGGATTACATTGCACTGGGAGGCGCGGCATTATTGTATATCGATAAATTGTTATCTTAAATCCCGGTTGATTAATAACTGTACTTGAGCCATCAGCAACATATCACCATTACCGACGAGCTGCTCGTTAAGTTCCTGGCCGGAGACGCCGGTCCGGACGAGGCCATGGCCATTGGCGAATGGCTGGAAGTACCTGCCAACGCAGTGGCTTTCCGGCAGTTGCAGGATACCTGGGAAGCATCCGGCCCCGGCAAACCTTATCAGGCACCCAACGTTCCTGCGGAATGGGACCGCTGGCAGCAATCCCAACAGTCGCCACATTCAATACGAAGCATCTGGCTGCGGTGGGTAGCCGCCGCAGCAGTGGTATTACTGGCAGGCAGTGCATGGCTCCTCCTCCGGGAAGGAACGCTTCCGGCTGATGATACTGCCGTCACTTTCGAATCGGCCTCCGTCATCCAGGATCATTCATTGCCGGATGGCTCTCTTGCCACGCTTCCCCCCAACTCAAAAATATTATGGTCGCAAACCACAGAAGGAAACCGTACCGCCATACTTTCCGGTAACGGCGCTTTCGCTGTAAAAGCTGATCCCGAACATCCTTTCATCGTGTATGCCAATCCGCTGATCATCCGCGTACTGGGCACCGCTTTCGAAATAAAACGTTACCGCGACAGTATCACGGTCGATGTTTCCGAAGGCTCCGTAATGGCCATAGGGAAGCTGGACAGTACGATGCTGAAAGCAGGTATGCATGCTGTATATTTCCTCGCAACTCACCGCTTTGCAATAGCTCAAAAGCTGTCGCCCGGTGTAGTGCCCTCGAAAACCATCTTTGAATTCAACGATACCCCGCTCGGAGAAGCCATTAAAATCATCTCTGCAGCCTACGGAGTACCCCTGGCACTGGATAACCCTGCCCTGGCCAATTGCCGCATCAACACCTCATTTAACGATAAATCGCTGGATTACGTGCTGACAGTGATCACAGAATCCCTGCGACTGGAATATCGCAAAGCCCACGACACTGTCTACATTTATGGAAATGCGTGTGAATAAGGAATGGTTACAATGGTGGCCGCTGATTCTTCTCCTGTGTACGGTAAGGCTCCCGGCGCAGGATGCACTGCGTAAAAGAATATTGCTCCCGGCAACACAGATCAGTGCGAACGACCTCCGGAAGGAGATCTCCCGGCAAACAGGGCTTCAGTTTTCATTTGGTTCTAACACGTTCAGGCCCGGCCGGCAAATCAGGCTGCAGAAAAAAGACTGGTCTGCCAAAGAACTTCTCGACATGTTGAAAGCGCAGTTACAGACAGATTATAAAGTTTATAAAGACCATGTCATCTTTACTGCTTCCCGTAAAAAGCCTACAGTTGCGGATGTTATAAACCCCTCAGAAAAATCATCCCGGGAAAGCATTGCAGGCAGGCAGCCCCCTAACGCATTGCAGCACAATCCTACTAATACAAAGAACAGTGCCACACCTCAGATACTAAAAGCATCCCCGCCTGCACAAACTGATACATCAAAAACCACCGCGCCTTCCAGTACATCCGCACACCAACAACCTGTAGCCGGAGAAGTACGCCCAACGGGAAAGTCATCAGTACCCGGCAACCTGTATACTATAGCAGATCCGGCTCAGCCGGTAAGCAGCCAAACTTCCGGCGCTCCTCCAAATAATCTTCCGGCAGCAACCCGCCCGTTACAAACCATCGTACAGGACGAGCATCTTAGGCAGAAGGCCTACCACAATCGAATTGCAACTGTATCAAACGGGCGTTTGGCATCTACACCATCTCATAACTCCCCGCAACAGCGTGGCTTTACAGGCAGCCGGGACATCTTCACCCGTTATACCACTATGGGCGTGGAAGTCAACGAAACCTTTCCGGGTAACTTCCTCTTTAAAGGAGGTATTCCACTGCTGCATGGGATCGTAAGCTTCAGCGCCACTTCCGGGTATTCCTCCTGGCGCTATGGAGCAGGTACCCGCTGGAGCTTTAATGACCTATGGCATGCACAGGCTAACTTCACCACAGGGAAAGTGAAGGATGCACTAACCGCAGATTCCTTAGGCTCGATCAGTAAAACAATAGATATCACCGAAACACTCCACCGGATCGGACTACAGGCAGAAAGAAGCATTGGGAAAAGGTGGGCTGTTGCAGCAGGACTCTCCTGGAATATGTTGAACCGCATCAACACTGCAGATGGTAACCGCCTTGCTCCCGGCGGCCGTGTTTTCAATGACCCTATACCTGAAAGCGGCCATCGTGCCCTCAAACCCTTATACACCATATCCTCCTCTTTCCATGATGGCAGTAAAACATGGAAAGACAGATGGATCGGCGCACAGGTAGGCGTATACTTCCGTTTCTGATTTTTTTAACGCCCGCATCAGGGTAAAGGCAATGCTGCGTGTATTACTTCTACAAAACACGGAGAAGCCATGTACATCTCGCTGCGCCAGCATTTCAAAAAATGGTTCTATCATAACCCCGTACTGTGGCCCTTTATCGAAACGCTTCAGGGCCTCGTGTATGTAGCGGATTATTTCTACTACTATCGTATGCCGGGGCATCAAAAGCGCCTCAGCGTTCGGGAGATCAATATAGAGTTTGCCAGCCAGTGCAACCTCCGCTGTACCTTCTGCTCCCTCGACCACCTCAAGCCCAAACAGGCTATCAGTGCGGAAACGCTGGAACTGTTCTTCTCTCAGATGCTGGCAGACAGCCGCTTCCGTAAAGTAGAAGTTATCAATCTTCATAATGGCGGAGAAATACTGCTGCATCCCAGGCGGCTGGAAATGCTTGCCATTATTGGCAAATACAAACAACAGGCCCGTGCGCTCCGCCTGCCATTCCCGGAAATCCGTATGCTGACCAACGGTATGCTATTGCGGGAGAAGCTGGCGGAAGACATCCTGCAACTGGGCGTGGTAGATGTAATAGGCCTGAGTTTCGACGGAGGTACCCCAGAAGCATTTGAAGCCATGCGTACCAATGCCATTTGGCCCGTCTTCTTTCAGAACGTAAAAAACCTTCATGCGGTAAACGTAAGACTGGGTAAACCCGCCCGGATATACGGTATTACCTGCCTCCCCGGCGACAAGCCCCTTCAAACCAAATGGATGCACCCTGAGTTCAGGGAGCTGTACGAAAAGCTGGATTGGTTTGAGCTTCGCCGACTGCACAACTGGGCAGGAGAAGTATCCACCGTTTCCGCCCGTCAGAAACGTCATAAGATCGGGTGCAGCATGCTGATGAAACAAATGGTGCTGCTGCCCAATGGAGACATTACCGTTTGCTGCAGCGATCTCAACAGCAAAGGCGTAGTGGGTAATGTGCAGCAGCAGGACATTGTTTCCATCCTTCATTCCGAAAACCGTAAACGCTATCTCAATTTGCTTTTACGCCGCCGCAAATCGGAGCTGGACCTTTGCCGTGAATGTGAAACCTTTTAACATAACCAGCACAAACAGAAAGGCCGCAAGGGAGTAATCCCTGCGGCCTTTTTCAGTTATATTCAACCAGTATCCTATTTGGATACTGCTTTGTTGTTGCTACGATCTACATCAGCCATACGCTGGCTGGGATCGATCTCCAGGCTTTTAATCTGAGAAAGCGGTGCATCCAGCACGATGCGGTATGAAGGCTGCGTCCACTGCCAGCTGTCATGCACGATGCGTTTCACGCTTTCATCTTCGTTAGGCTTGTTACCGAACATAATAGATTGCGGGATGTAGTGCATTTCTTTCCGCCCGTCTTTTGTTTCTACCAGCAGATCAATGGGCATAGGGAAATCTCCGGCGTTGCGGATCACTACCACCGTTTTACCATTGGCTTCATGAATGCTGTCCAGCGCGTAGTTGATATGCCGTGTAGTGTTCACCATGTATTGCAGGTACCAGTCGAGCTGCAGGCCGCTTTCTTTCTCCATAACGCGGATAAAGTCGCGCGCATTGGGATGTTTGAAGCGCCAGTCGCGGTAATAACGGTGAAGTCCTGCATCCCGGTTAGCCGCGCCAATCACATATCCCAGCTGTTCGAGGAACACAGCACCTTTGGAATAGGAGCTGACACCATATGCGAGGTTAGTATGGTAATGGTCTGCATGCATGCTGATGGGTTCTTCGAATCCACTGCGCACCAGGCGGAAGTAGTTATTATAGCTGCCTTCGTGATGCCAGTTGCCTTTGAGCGAATCAATGGTATTACCGATTGTCAGGTCTTCCGCGAAAGTGGTAAACCCTTCATCCATCCAGGGGTAAAGGCTTTCGTTGGTAGCCAGCATACCCTGGTACCAGGAGTGCATCCATTCATGGATGGCAACATTGTAGAGTCCATTCATCTTGCCATTGCCCATAATGAGCGTAGCCATGGGGTACTCCATACCGCCGTCGCCTCCCTGAATAAAGGAATACTGCTCGTAAGGATAGGCCCCGAAGTGTTTTTTGATATAAGCATACGCCGCGGGGATCATCTCTGCCAGTTGCGGCCAGGTGCTGCGGGTAGTTTCGTTTTCGAGGTAAAAGAAGTGAGCGGTGAAGTTGTCTACCTTCTTAGTAATATGCTTATAGTCAGTATCTGCTGCCCAGACGAAATCGTGTACATTGGGCGCCACGAAATGCCAGGTGAGATTTTTACCAGCGGCACGGGTTACTTTAGTGCCCGGTGCTTCATACCCATATCCGATCTGGTTAGGGTTCTGGAGATAGCCGGTGCCTGCCAGCACATACTTTTTGTCGATGGTGATTTTCACATCGTAATCGCCCCATACGCCGTAAAACTCACGGGCTATGTAAGGGGTGGGATGCCATCCCTCGTTATCATACTCGCACATTTTCGGATACCATTGCGACATGGAATAATCCACTCCTTCACTATTTTCCCGTCCACTGCGGCGGATCTGCACCGGAACCTGTGATTCGAATTCCATATCGAAATTAACGGTAGACTTAGGCAGAATGGGTTTATCCAGTTCCACGACAAGGATGGTTCCTTCCGTTTTCCAGGAAAGCTGGCGGCCGTTCATCCTGAGCGACAGCACTTTCTGATAACCAATCTCATTGGGTGTGAGCTTGGAGATACGGTCCGTTACCCGGGCATCCCAGTCGTACTTGATATTTCCTTTCGAATCTTTAGACACACCAATTTTTCCCAGCTCCTGGCTGCGCTGATCCATCATACTGCCGGGCTGAAAAGCATTCCAGTACAGGTGGTAAAACACACGAAAAAGGGTGTCGGGAGAATTATTGGTATAAGCCAACTGTTGTTTGCCGGTAAAGCGGTGGGTGCTAACATCCACAGATACATCCATTTTGTACTTAACGCGCTGCTGCCAGCGGTCAGTTTGCGCACTGGCGGTAACAGATCCCAGCAATACCATTACAACCAGGCCGATGATTCTTTTCATGATAACTACGATTGGTATAAGGAGCGAAAATAGCAAATTTCGGGGCTTAGCGGAGAGAATTGGGATGTGCGGAGGCTTTATCAGTAAAAGTCCGTAAATCTCCAGAGGAGGAAAAGGTTATCGAGGGTGAGGAGATCACCTGTTTTCTGGCCTGTTAAGAACTCGAAGGCCTGAAGCTTTATTTTCCCGTCTTTGCTGGTCCAGTTAACGCTGATACCATCCATGGCATCGGTATCATTCATGGTAACGGCCTTGATATTGTCCATCAGGTAAAACCTGGTGATATCAACCACTACCAGTTCTTTATGGCCTTCGCGTTCAATTTCGGCTACTTTTACGGAAGCCCCCATCCTGGCACCGCCAGAAGTTTTCAACAACATTACTCCGCCGTAGGAGCGCTTCAGGAACCGCAACCCTCCTTTAGGAACATTTTCCCAGCTGGTATAGGATTCCAGATCCTGTTTGAGGGCACTGTCTGACGGGAACGACTTAGCCATGGCAGCCACCACTTCCGGTTTCTTGTAGAATTCCTCCATCTTCTTCCTTACTTCCTCCTCCACTTTCTCATTAGCCTTCCGTTCTTTTTCTGCTTTCTCGGTAGCTTCTACAGCCTTAGCGTTTTTATACACTTCGTCTTTCTCCAGTCCGTTTTTCTCATACACTTTCTGTGTAGTGCCGCCACCGGCGATCCCATCGGCATGTACACCCAGGGACTCCTGCAGGTCGTATACCGCATTGGCGAACTCATCAGTTGTTGCGTCAGTAGCACCGGGCTGGAACAGTTCAGGCTTCCAGCCGATAGCTTTCTGATAGCTGGCATTTGTGCGTTTGGCTTTATCGTAATCGATTTTACGGCTTACGGCCTTGAGGGCTTTGGCAAAATCGATCTGTCCGGACTGCGCGTCTTTACCCGTTTCTAGGAGCTTCTTCATTTCTTCCGGCTTCTTGCCTGATTTCTTGAGGGCATCTACCATGGCTTTGAAGTCCGCTTCCGTCATGGGCTTATCGCCCTGTTTAAAGACTTTATTGAGATCTGCCAGCATCTCGTCTTTATATTCTGCTTCCCATTCCTTGCGGGCTTTGGCCACTGCAGGATCATTGGGATTGAGTTTGTCGAGTCCGCCACCGATGGCCCCCATTCCGCCACCTCCGCCGCCTTTCTTAATACGCTGGCATCCGTCTGCCCCTGCGAGGTACGGTTTGAGCGGGGTGCCTTCCAGCAGGTCTATCATGAAGTTATGCAGCTTCTCTCCAACGATGGCATCCATCAGGGCCTGCGCTGCAGGCTTGGCAATATTGTTCTCGAAATAATCTGTTCTCGACAGCAGGCTGAGACCGGCCGATATACCCAGCTGCGCCACAAGGCCCCATAGGCAACCCAATGCAGGAGGCGTACCGCATGATACTACCTGTACGCCTATGCGGACGGCAATTTCCACCCGGTCTAATATCTCGCGCCATGCCTGAATGGTTTCCACGGCTTCAGTGAATTTCTTGATCTCTTCTTCGTGTTTTTCCACCTGCCGGTCGAACATCTCTTTGAAGCCCATCACCTCACAGCATTGCGGGCGCAGTTCCTTTAGCATTTCTTCGCCCTGCTCTTCCAGCCCTTTTTCATACTTGCCTACGATTACGCCAAGTACGCCGTTCATACATTTCACGAAGCCCTGGAAGGCCAGGCCTATCATTTCCTGGAAGATCTTCACTGCCAGCCGGATGATGGTTTTGGTGGCTACTTTCTTCCATCCGTCGAAAACGCCTGCGTTAGATTTCATGGCTTCCGCTTTCTCACGGTGCTTCTTGAATCTGTCGCGCACCTTATCAAACATCGCCTCTACTTTATCGAATGTTTTGGCGAATTTAAAACGGAGGGCCCCAAAGATGCGGCCACGCAGGCCACTCCAGAAGCGGACATCTTTTACCTGCTTCAGCTTCTTGGCCTGATCGGCTGAGGTTTTGATCTTCAGCTCCTTATCTACCTTACCACGCTTCAGGATGCCTTTAGCCTGCTCTTTCAGGAACTTCTTCGGCTTTTCGACACCGGCGTGCCCGCCTGCCCATGACTTACGGCTTCCTTCCCATTTCTTATGCGCAGCATCCCAATCCGTTTTTGCTTCGTCTTTTTTCTGAATGCGCTTAGGGCCCAGCGCGGGGTTCATGTCTGGCTTTTTCTTCCTGAGCTCTTTCAGTAAAGGGTCCAGCTTCGTAAGCTGATTTTCGATATGCTCGGGATACTTAGGTGGCGCATAGGGATCTTTAATGAGGAAGTACACAGCGATACCGTGGCCCATGTTATAGATCCATACCCGTTGATTGGTATCTTTCTTCAGGATGGCGTCTTTTCCATACTGATTGTATTGTGCATCGAATTTCTTGTAGTTAATCGCATCAGGAATAAGCGGGTCGAGATCGAGCGTGTGCCCTGAGATACTTGCGGGAGCTTTGCTACCCGTTTTGCCCGGCCGGTTCGTGTCTTTATGGACCTGCTTCACAAACTCCTGGAATCCTTCTATATAATGGCTTTGCTGGTTGAAGGCTCCGCTGAGTGTGCCGGCAGAACCCGGGAAATCAAAAAGGAACAGGGGTTTGATCTCCCCTATCCAGAAGTTGGGCGGGAAGTTAGGGTTCCAGTCCCAGGTATCGGTTTTAGCCGTGTATTTGGGACCGCGTTTGATGCCTCCGGCGTTCTGCTTCATTTCCAGCGCGCGCTTCCCGCTTTGCATGAACCCCTTGTAGGTATAATCCACATCATCCTTATCGCCTCCTTCGCCCCGTATCTCTGCCTGAACTGCGGAAACCACATGCCCGTCGGCTTTATACAGGTCCGCAAATCCGGCGTTGTTGATTTTAGCACCATGACGTGTGGCTCCCGGTATGCCGGCTTCGGTAATGAGGTTGGTATCTTTGCCCCGCATACCGGTCTGGATATTCTGGTGCGCCCAGTTCCCGATCTTCGCTTCTTCTGCCCGCTGAATTTTAGGCTGAATGGGTGCGCTGCCTGTTTGCTGCACAACGTGTGTGAGTTCATGCGCAAGCAACCGTTTTCCGGAATCGGACTGACCGTCGAATTTATTCTGATTAAAATAAATGTCTGACCCATGTGTAAATGCCTGTGCATTGATACTGGCAGACATTGCCGCCGCTTTGCTTCCTGTATGTAAACGAACATGACTGAAATCCTGCGCAAACCGGCCTTCCATACTGGAACGGAGGCCACCACTCATGGGTGCTCCCCCTCCTTTACTGGCACGCAGCCCTGATTCAAAACCCGGGCTGGCAGGTCCTGCACCACCCGGAGCTTCTTTAGGACTAACGGTATTTCCACCACCCGCGCCTCCGGTTTCATCCGGCTGGGCTTCATCTTCTAAGGCATCACTTTCCGCATCTTCTTCCGTTTCTTCCTTCGAAGCATCTTCTATCTTACACTCTTCGCAGGAGCGCTGGATATTCTCACTTTGGGGCATAGGGCTATAAGCAGAGCGCTGCACCAGTTCTTCCTTTTCACATGCCGCACATTTTCGTTGCACAGGCATGCGGTGTACTTCATCTTCCGCTTCACAGGCGGCACATTTTCTTTGAACATTATCGCCACTACTTCCCGTATAGGCCGACCGCTGTACCATTTCTTCCGCATCGCAGGTTGCACAGGCACGTTGAACGGGTGCCTCAGGCATAACACCCATATATTCCCGCTGCACGAAGCCTGATGCTCCGCCAGGGGCTTCCGGAGGGGAAGATGGGTCCTGCGAACGCATGACCACATCGGCCACAGCGTCAGCCTCCCGCTCCTGAGGATCGTCGGGGGGACTCACCTCCAGCTTGGCCTGCACAGGCATGCCCCCGAAGAACGGACGCTCTTCGTGACTCCCGGTGCTCTCTGCACGTTCATGTGCGGGAGCCTGGTTACCGGGGTGGGTATGCCCTATATGTGGTATGGCGCCGGGTTGCATGTGTTTATGGGATAGTTACGCCCTGAGTTTTAACAGGCTGGTCGAGCATCCAGTTGCCTTTGTTCATTTCGTTCAGGAATGTTTTGGTACGGTATACCGTGGGCCGCAGGAACTTCTTTGAGTGCGTGGCCAGCCAGTGTTGCCGTGTTTGCGTATAGGCCGATATCCATGCTTTTTCATCACCACCCCGTAAAGGAGTACGCTCCGCGAAGCGGGCACGCAGAAATCCCGGAACAATGCCTGAATGAATGAAGCTGTCGTAAATCACCAGCAGGCTCAGCGGTAACGCAAATTGCTCGGCGGTAAAGAAGTGCATGGCCGGTTCGAAGTACAGGATCTCAAATGTTTCGTCCTGCGCCTGCCGCATCAGCGGATCTTGCTGGGCACTCAATTTCAGCAACCGTTTAAACTCATTATCATTTACCAGCGGCACCGTACCGATCTTTGGCAGGTATACCCTGAACTGATCTGAGAATTGCCCGTTCAGATCCACGTACCGGGAAATGAGGTTTCGGAGGTTTCCCTGTTCGGTAGTTTGACTGCGCCCGTAAGTGATCTGGCGGGAGCCGTTCCTTCCGTCAGGGAAAACCGAGATGGCATCGTATTCGCCTTCTGCGGAACCTGTCTCGAACACGTTCACGATGGCCATGATCTTTTGTTTGATAGCTGGAGTAATCATGATGAAAATATTGATGGGTTATTTACCTTCTTTTTCCAGTTCACGCTTTACGCCGCGCAATACGTCGGCATGTCCGATTTCAGGACCACCTCTGTCAAGCGCCTGTAAGCAGACGTATTGCACCACATTCAGTATATGCGATCCCGTAAGCTCATATTGTTCCGCCACTGCCTTCAGGTCCACATCTTTCTGCAGCTTTGCCGCAGCAGGGAAAGCTTTCTTCCACAGCAGCAGCCGGTCTTCCGCACGGGGTGGCGGAAAGTAAATAATGGAATTGAACCGGCGGATGAATGCATCATCCATATTGTTCTTGAAATTGGATGCCAGTATGGTAAGGCCCGCATGGCTTTCTATCCGTTGCAGGAGGTATGATACTTCCTGGTTAGCGTATTTGTCGTGCGCATCCCGGACACCCGTTCGCTTTCCAAAGAGTGCATCCGCTTCGTCGAAGAATAATATCCAGTCTTTATGCGCTGCTTTATCGAAAAGGGAAGAAAGGTTCTTTTCTGTTTCCCCGATGTATTTTGAAACTACGGAAGACAGATCCACCCGGAACACATCGCGCCCCGTATATTTCCCGAGGAGCGTGGCGGTAAGGGTTTTCCCTGTTCCCGGCGGACCATAAAACAGTGCCCTGTATCCCGGTTTCAGTTTCCTTCCCATATTCCATTCCTGCATCAGTGCACCCTGGTGGGCTATCCAGCTTTCCAGCTCGCGGATTTGCGCACGTACACCGGCAGGCAGTACGAGGTCATCCCACTCCAGCTGCGTATCAATGTATTCCGCAGGAAACTGCATACTCAGCCTTGGCCTCGCAATACGCCCCGTCATGAATACCTCTGCATATTCCGGATCTGCCATCAGGCGGCCGCTAAGCGCAGGTTCTCCGGAGCGTACACCTTCCAGTATGAGGATTTTATTTCTGAACAGATAGCTGCCTTCTCCAAAAAGGGGCAGCAGTTTTAACCGTAATCCTGCATCGGTGCCTGCAAGGAGAAACATCACGGTTTCGCCTGTTGGCAAAGTACCGCGGTGATTAGTGCCTTTCATCCCTCCGAATTCTGCAAACTCACCGCCCTGCGGGAGATAGGCCTGAATAATATTATCGAAGAAACCGGCTACAACACCGGGTGCCAAAGCACAGGTAAGTAAAAGGATTTCTTCCGTAGTGAGTTCGGCATGGCGAACGTACCGGGCAAAAGAAGTTTCATCGCTGGCGGGTGGCACAGGTGTTTCCGGCCGGGTATATGGCGCCTGGCGGAAATGGGTTTCCAGCCGTGCTGTGGTAAACACTTTCAGCCAGTCGAGGGTATGTACGAGAAAAGGCTCCTGTATACCATTACCGGAGGAGCGAGGGGGTTTTATGTTGGATGTTTTAAGCATATGCAGTTTCTCCGTCTTCTAATATGGATGGGAAATCTCCCGGTTCGCGCCGTGGTGTTGGGAAGTCGCCCAGGTCGATACGGCATAATTCTATAGCCGGGTTATCGTAAATGATATTCACATTGGATGCATTGAGTCTTAGCATGAGGGCCACCTGTTCGCGGAGCAGGTTAAAATGCCGAAGCTGTGCTGCTTCCGCAGGGTTGTTCATGATACCGCCTCCAACATCCCTGAAGCCTCTGCGGCCGGCAGTAGCGTAATTGGTTCCATTGGTAGTGAAATACTCTTCCGCATTGCCGAGCATATGCCCGAATTCATGCGTGATATCCTGTGTATCTGCAGTCCCCCAATCCGTCATGCTCGAGGTGCCTCCTGAACCGGCTCTGCCTCCTGTGGTACCACCTGCCCCCTGGGGATTGATGGTATAATGCGCATCAGCCGCCCTCCGCTCCCATTGGATATTGACGTGGATGGGCATTTTGCAGGGCCCCAGCCTCCCGCCTGCCGGTTGTATCTTCAGAAACATGTGATTGCTCCACCGGCTTTGAATGGCTGCTGCCCATGCTGCCTGTACGGCAGGAGTAGCAGTTGAGTGAAGCCGCATGGTGATGGTTGCCCTGCCACGCAGTGCATCCAGCCCGATGTGGAAACGGGATGTCCAGTTGAAGGTGCCGTTCCACGCGGCATAAGCTGCCGGGGCACCGGAAATAGTCTCCGACCGTGCTTCCGATACTTCGCGCGTTAACCGCAGATTATACGGCCATGCGTACCGTTGAATCTTTTTACGTGCCAGTGTTCCGCCCTGTTGCACCACATGCGTAAGCTCATGGGCCAGCAGTTGACGGCCGGCATGGGAATTTGGTGAAAATTGTCCGTCGTTGAAGAAAATATCGTTGCCAGTCGTGAAAGCTCTGGCGCTGAGGTTTTTACTAAGCTGCCCTGCATCATTACCAGTATGTACTCGCACGTTCCCGAAATCCCTTCCGAAGCGGGACTCCATGAATCCACGTGTTTCACCCGGCAAGGGTTGCCCTCCGCCACGCATACCATTTATAGCACCTTCCGTTCCGGCTCCCACTACAGGGGCTGGAGCTTCACCGGAGCGATGCGCTTCGTCCTCCCCTCCGCAGGCGGCACACTTCCGCTGGGCCGTGGGTGGAACTACAGGAGTAATCCTGTCTGCCAGCGGCATCCGTTGGGCCATCTCCTTATCTTCCTGCTCGCAGGCAGCACATTTACGCTGTACGAACGGGGTGCTTCCTCCAAAAGCAGCCTGTGGGGCGGGCATCCGCATCACCTGGTCTGCCACGGCATCTGCCTCTTTTTCATGCGCATCTCCCGGCTCGTTAACTGCGAGCTTAGCCTGGAAGAAAGGCATTCCGCGTGGTGCAGCGGCATGAGCAGCCGCCGGGGTCCCGCTTTTTTCCTGTTTCATCCGGATGCGTTTTTATTAGTTTCATCAGAAGCCGCACGTTCAAAGACGCGCGGCTTCATGAGTCCTCCTTTGCTAAAAGGGAGCCGTCACAAGTACCGGACTACCCTCCTATTTCTTTCTGCGCAGCAGCAGGAACAGCAAAATGATAATCAGCAGCAACAGCAGCCAGATCAGCCACGAGGGCAACCCGAACACTGTTCCCGGTTTCTTGCCTGCATCTTCCAGCTTGCCGGTATAAATTTCCTGTCCGAGTAAAATAAGTTTGGTGTCTTCTTCGATCTTACCGCCGAAGGTGATGGTATAGCTGCCATCCTGATGATCTTCCACCTTTTGAATAGTGATGTTGGGGTTCGATACTCCAAAGGCATTCATCAATGCCGGGCCTACATACATACCATAGCTGGTCATGGGCCTGAAGTTCAGCACCAGTGTTCCATTCACGATGGAAGTGGTAACGTTGGAGGCTGCCATATTCACATCGCCGAAAGCAACATATACCGCTTCGGTAAAGGTGCGCTCAAATTTACCCATGGCAGGCGTTTCCGCAGTTACGAAGTATACCAGCTGATATACACCGGCAACCGTAAGACTGTCAAAAGTTCCTTCATATTTTCCATCGCCCACATGTGTGAGGGTTACTACATTGCTCACTGCTTTGAAGCGGTTGGCGAATGCGGAATCTTTCATGAGTTCTTCCCATTTCTCCACACCCGGAGCAGTAGAATCCGCATCGGATATCTTCACTTTCAGGGAATCGAGGGCGAGGGCGTTACCGATATCTTCACCGGGGCGGGCACAGGCCACTTTCACAACAGCACCGGTAATGGGCACCTGCAGGCGCTTGAGGTCGAAGGTGAGTTTCAGCGAATTCTTCACGCGGGGTTGTTTGGGCGTGAAGGAGCTGTTCATATCCACATAGTGATCGTCTGCCACTACATTAAGCCCCAGCCGGAGGGATTTGGGAACATTAGCAGCGGCATGTGTACCGGCTATGCCGATCACCGGCTCGAAGTAAGCGATTTCCCAATCGCCATGCGGCGTGAGTGTATCTCCATTTGACCCAAAATCATAAACGATCAGGAAGTTCCGGGTAGATGTACCTGCAAAGCTCAGCCTTCCGTTACTGCCGATCTGAATGCCGTTCTTCCGTACCTCGATCAGTTGACGCAGGTAAGGCAGCTGGGTAGACGAGAACAACATGTTCCCGGTAAATTCCAGCACCAGCTTATCCACGTCTTTATTCAGGGAGAACTTCGCGAGTTCTGTACGGCCTGCGCTGGAAACGAATTTCACGGAACTGGTCACCAGCTGCGGACTGAAGTGCGACAGCATGGTGATGAATTGCTGTGTAAATCCGGTTCCCATGCCCAAAGAGCCGTCTGGGTCACCACCGGGGTGAGCAATATAGTTGGTACCGTCGAGCGTAGTATTGTATTTACCGCGGTTACTGTTTGCCAGGTTCATAAGGGTACTATGGTATTCCGGGGCAGGACTACCAATACCGATCGTGGCGATCTTTATACCTCCTGCACCTGTGGGGAACGGAGGCTGGCCGGTTACACCGGTACCGTTATCCAGTACCAATGGCGGCTCGTTCTGGATACCATCCGTAAAGAGCAGGATACCCCGTGCCCGGTCTGGCGTGGTAAGCTTGGCAACTGCATTGATAAAGCCTTTACCCATAGCGGTCATGTCTTCCGGGTTGATGGAATTCAGTTCCGCAACCACTACACCCGGCAAACCGGCGTCCACTGGTTTCAGGACACCGCAGCAGGGTGATACGGGAGTGGCATCTGTATGGAAGTACGTAATACCCAGGCGGCTGCCTTCGATCGCATGCTCCTTGTACATATTGGTAAAATTACCCACGGCTTCTTTGAGGGCCTGCCAGCGTGTGGGAGCAGCCGGATCGGCACTTGTTTTCTCGAACATACTGCCGGAGCGGTCGAGCACCAGCACAAGATCCAGCGGCTGGGTAGATTCAAAAATAATCCTGATCTGCGCCGAGTTAACAGCGATATCAGGACTGGCCACGCTTTCATCCTGTACCCGGATATTGATTTCCCAGGCACCGGGAACGGTAGGTGTGCCCGCCACTACGAGGTCGCCATCGGGGGAGGTAGACTGTCCTTCTTCCGCCGGAAAAAGGCCTTTAAAGCCGTCCTTCTTGAATCCGAACTCACCCGGATCCGGTCCGCCGAGGCCTGGCGGTGTAGGGTCCTGGATCGTCCATTTCACATTACCACCCGCACCGCCAATGCCAATGGTAATTGTACCCGGCGTAATAACGGAACCTACTTTTACGAGTGGCAGCTTCACCGTCTGTGACGTTCCGATGTTAACAGTAAACTGGCTGAATGCCAGATGGGGAAAAATGAGCATCAGCAGGATCACGAGCAAGTTCCTGCCAAGCGTCCAAACAATGAGGTTGGGAGTCTTCATGATATGTGTGTTTTTTAAAAATTTCATCATATCCAGTTTACGGCGATCAATTGCTCCATCCATGGCAGGCGTACCATTGAGTAGCCCCAGGGGAGGCGGCTAATAAGTACATCCTGCGCACGTTTTTCCATTTCGAGCTGCATGCCATTTGTGCCGGTGCGCAGTATACCGGGCCTTTGCAGGAAGCCTTCCCGCAAGCCGTCTTTCCCGGTGCTTTTGAGGGCGCTCCAATGTTTAAGTACAGCATCCAGGAGTTCATCGCACGAAGCGAGTGCGTCATCCGTAATGGGTGCTATGGCTTCGAGCGGTTCTTCTGGAACGAGGCCTGCCAGTATCTTCTGAAAAACCAACCTGTATTCGGGCAGGTTTTCATCTCCATCAGATAAATACCCCAGCAGCCGCACTGCCCTTTGCCGGCCTTGTTCCGTCCATTCGTTGCTGACACGGCATCCTGTGGCGGAGAATAGTTCTGTAAGAAAGGGATGCAACAATACGAGGCCCGCAGCTTCGAGATACAGCCCTTCTTCTTCCTCTGTCCCGTTCTTCGTATTTGCCGTTTGCCTCTCTTCCTGCTTACGGACTGTTTTGCTTTCCACGACAGATGTACCGGTTTTATTTTGAGATGCGGGAATAGTGGAGACATCCGTTTTAACACTATCCTTTTGTTGCTCCGTAAGGCGAGAACTGAGGAATTGTGCGAGGGGGGCATCATTTATAGAAGTCAGCTCACCAAGAATCACAGCCAGCAAATGCACCGGCGTAATTGTTGGGAAGATGACCGCCCAATGTGCCGCATCCCAATGTTCAATGCTGGAAGTCTGCAACCTAAGCATCCAGTACCGCTGGCGAAAAGCAGGGAAGTAATGTCCAAATCGTTGACAGGCTTTCTTCAGCAATTCCCATTCATGTTGTAATTCCAGCATTGCCAATCCTTTCTCTGCCATCATCCGCAGCAGCACCGCATCTTCCAGCACCTGCACACAGCGGATGGCCTGTGCATTACTTTTAATCTGCCAGGAATCTTCAAACTGACGGGTGCCCCGCTCCACTGCATACAAAATCTTCCGCACTTCTTTTTCCGTTAAGCCATCCTGAAAAGCACTACCGAAACATTCCGTTCCGCCGTGTTCAAACCACCAGGGCAAACGGCCTTCCTGCAGGAAGTGAAGGAATGCCGTTAACCGTGCCTGCATTTCATTCATCAGCGCCGCCGGTGTTTCACGGCGAGACTTATTTATCGCAGACGATATGCCCTCTTCCCTTAATGGGTTGGTGGGATTTTCATTAGCTACGCCATTTATCAGTTTGGGCGTTGAAGCCGCAACCAAAGGGATAATATGCGCGGCTGCTTCATTTCTTTTACCCTGCAAAATGATCAGGAGTTTTTCACGCAGCCGTTCTCCTGCTTCTTTGGCAAAAGCATCCTTTCCGCTGAATACACCCAGATCAATTTCCAGCCGGTCGATGATGAGATGCTCCCCTTTTTTGTCCGCCTCACCGAAGCATGCTTCCAGTACAGGCAGGAGGTGATTACGGTGAAGATCTGCGGATGCACGGTCCCATTCCCATGCCGGTGTACCGGTTTGGGCGGTCAGCTCAAAGAGCTGGCGGTGGATCATATGCCGGAGATCATTCATTTTCAGCAGCTGCGATGATATCGTTTAAAACTGCTACCAGCGCATCTCTTGGCGCCTGTAGCGTTGCCGTATCGTTTTCGTCGGTCAGCCAGGTGGATTGCCATCCATGCCATGCTGATTCGAAGCGCCCAAATCCCGGAGAGCCTGCCGGTGCGGTGGGCAACTCACGGTCTACCCACAGTATCCGTGGCAGGATATGCGCAGGGCATGCTGTACGTACCTGCTTCTCCGCAAACCTTCTGAACTCAGGGTCACGATATTTGGCCGGCATATCTGGCTGAAGAGGCCCTCCGCTAAAATCACTGGCATATCCAGAAGGGAACACAATTGTAATCTGGAAGGAATATGGATCCTCCGTATCCGGGATCACCAGCGGAGGTGCCGAATCATCTACAGGCGCGAGTAACAAATGCTCCGTTATATACATTCCTTCTCCGCTGAACAGGCGGTTCAGCATCAGCCATATGCGCCGGATTCCGGCTTTGGCGGCTTCTTCTGATGGGAATGTACCTCCCGATGTTGCCAGTAGTTCATTGGCAGTCAGCATCAACTGTATACGATACAGGTTGGGACCGGCAGCAACAACGCGGTAATTCTCCATCTTCAGGCCTTTCGAAAGTGCCAGTTGTATACCTGCCTCTGCAGCAGTAACGGCATCAGGATCAGTGGCGCCGGTGAATACATCATCACTCACGAGCAATGTGTCGCCCGTATGTGCGAATCCTGAAAACAGCCGGAATTTCTTTTGTATAGGGGGTGGTTCATCAAATACTTCGAAGTAATCTGCCAGGGATGAGAGCAGCTGCCGCTTTTCCTGCACCACAATTTCCAGCAAATGACAGAGCTTCCTTTCCAGTGGTGTAAGCGCAAACCGTTCCCAGTGACTGCGCACGAATGCCCTGATTAAAGCAATTCCTGCAATAGCGGTGGGCGCATCGGGGTATTGTGCTACTGACCGTCCGTATGGAGCAGCATCCGGATGTTCGCGAAGCTGCAGGTGGAAAGGGGCACCGAGGGGCTGTGCGGAATACCCTATGGTATAACGCGCCAGGCTCATGGCTGCGGCTGCCTGTAACGTGGCTTTCATGGCAGTTTCCCTGGCATGTGCCGATGCCGGCTCTTCTTCTGCGGTATAGCCACGCAGAAGCGGTTGCCCGCCGGAATTGAGGATCGTCCAGTTATACTGCCCTGCAGAAAAAGTGATTTCTATGATCGAGTCTTCCAGCCATACGGGGTTACCGAACGACTGTGCCCTGTGCCGGCTCAATGCAGGCAGCGCGTAATAGAACGCTGATTTCTCGCGTATCAGTTGAAGGGAGGCTTTCGACATCTGCTCCTGCTGATGCGCCAGCAAATCAGGTAACAGCACCGGTGTACTGGCATCAGGTTGTAATGCTTCGTGGAATGCCCATGACGAGGTATCATTCATATTCTCCCCGAACATAGCCAGCAGGTGATTTAATACCCTGTTCCGCCGTTGCTGGAACTGCCCGGGTGTTTCAGCAGCCGTCTGTAATGCAGCCTCATATCCATCCCCTAAAAGCAATTGCGCCTGTGGCAGTTGCGGTAGCGGCTGGTTGAAAATAGTACGGTCTATGTCAGGAGATGCGGAGAAGAAGGCATTCAGGTTCCCGAGCTGGCTGGCAAGCCCTGCCGTCAGTTGTTCAAAGAACAGCATGTAACCCTGCAACTGCAGCGCCTGTGCTCTCCGGGCAAGGGTAGCTGAATCGGGTAATCCGGCTGATCCTACACCATATACAAGCGGAAGATCTTCCTGTATGGGATAGTAATCTGCAACGGCAATACTTTCCGCTTCGGGCAGTGCGAGGTCATCCCCGATACCCAGTCCGCCGTTCAGCCATTCGTCTTTCAACTGCTCAACACGTGCAAGCACCTGCTGCCAGTCGTACGGAACGGGAATACTGTTCCGGAATAAGGTGATCCTGGTTTTGGAATAGCTCAGATGCGGTATATGCTGCTGGCTGTTGGCAAGGCAGAGGGTGTCACGGGCACTGTCTGTCACAATACGGTTATCGATGTAGAGTGACAGGCTGAGGGTGCGGACAGATACAATCCTGCGGTTGTTCACATCCTCTCTGATATTCACATCTTCATTGCCTGCATTGCGGTGGCGGAGAATAATACGGAGGATGTCTGAAGAAAAAAGACGTTCAGGAAGATTAGTGGCAACAAGCGTTTCATCTGTCAGGAAGCCTCCGTTCAGCGGCGGGCCTTCAAACAATTCGTGGGCCGGCACATCTGCTCCCATGGCAGATAGTCCGCGGATCACGGCTACCGGGGTTATGTGCTGGTCGATATTGAAAAGAATGGACGCAATCAGTTCTTCCGGTGCCACACCTGCATTAATTTCGATTCCTGCATTGATGGCTACTTCCTGCAGCCTCACCGGCTGGAACATGGCAAACCTTTCACAAAGGTTCCGGTGGCTGCGCATGTACATTTCCACACTGCGTACGGCAGCTGCGGCATCCAGTACCCAGCGGTTATATTGCTTGAGCTGCGATTGATCGGCCGGGGAATTATCGCCGAGGGTGGCAATAAAAGTCTGTAATGCCGCCAGTACCAGCGGGGTTTGCTGAATCGGATCTTCGAGCAGGGTATTGATCTGCGCCACTACCACCAGCTCCGTCACTGATGCAGCGGGCGGCTGGTATAGCACATTAATACGGGCGAGAAAGGAACTGGAATTTTCGATCGGTGCCCAGTTAGTACCACCTCCTAAATCCTGGAACGTTACATTCTGTAATTGCACATCGGTACTGAAGGGCCTGGCAGCCGCTTCGTCCCAGAATGGGAAAGCTACGTCTGCCGATATGGGTATAATCTGCGGCGGATCGGGCGGAGTGCTTACATCTACATTCAGCTGGATATTGAAAGTATTGTTATTGACCTGCTTGTCTTCAAACTCCAGCAGCACTTTCAGAAGTCCGCTATGCGATGCTTCTATCGGGAACACCCAGGCATTACGCACCAGCGGATGATCGATGAGCGTTTTCCGGTAGTCGTTGATCGTTAGAGGCGCCATGGGCAGTACTACCCCGGGGGTAGGACTTTCCTGTCCTCTGCCACCGGCATCGCTGACCAGGAGGTCGCGCATGGGAATGCCTGCTTTAAGTCCCGCTTCCGTAAGCGCATAGCAGCAGGCTTCCAGCAATGTGATACCGGGATCGCTGAGGTTATGGTTCGTCCAGCTGGTACCAGCCGCAGCTTGCAGTACCTTCAGGCCTTCCGCCCGCAGCAGGTTAAAGTCCTGCCCTTTCATGGGCGGCGGACCGGCTGGTATTTGGGTGATCGGTTCCATGATTTATTTATTTCCTTCCATCGCGCTGATTCTTTTTTCCAGTTCCTGTACGCGGGTGGTCAGTTCCTGAATGGCGTTCACCATTACGAAAGTGAGTGGGCTGGCGTTGAACATTACCACATCATCTTCTTTCCCGGTGGCTTCGTCAATCACTTTACCCAGTGAGGTCATGTAAGGGAAGATCTCACGGATCTCCTGCCCGATGATGCCAAACTCTTCGTGATCAGTAGTGGTGTTGTATTTACCGTTGTAGCGATAGCGAACGGTGCGTACTTTCATGAGTTTCTCCAGACCATCTTCCAGTTTGCGGATATCCTGCTTGGCGCGGAAGTCAGACAGATCGGTCCAGGTACCGCCTCCAACAGTCTTACAGGCATGCCCTGCCACCTGAAGCATATGCGCACCAACGGCATTGTTCACGCTACCGGGAATAGTGGCGTTGGTGTTGATGAGTACGGCACCACTGGTGCCATGGATCACCATACGGCTGGTAAGACGGCTGTGGGTGAATGAGATGTTTTGTATGCCGGGTGCATTAATAGCCACATCGCCTGCGGGAGACTGGCGAACGGCGTAGTTGTTGGCCTGCACCACATGGGTGGCATGTCCGAACACGGCGAAGTCAGTAAACCCTGCAGCGCCGTTGGCTACCGCAGCATTACCAAATTTGGCAATATCCACAGCGGTGGGAGCAACGGTATTAAAGCGTACTTCCAGCCGGGCCACGGGTACCTGGGCGGCGGTATTAATACCAACGTTGCCGCCGGTAAAACCTACGCTAGGCCCGCCTCCGATGGGCTGAAAGGCTCCACCGCTGCCACTTACCTGGCCCCAGGTGGCACCGTCATGTACCTGTACCTGCCCTCCGTTGAAGCGCAGCGTTCCGGCTTTTCCCTGTGCAGTGTCTGCCAGGTTAATACCACCGGGGATGTTGAGGTTATGCGTAACAGGATCCACTGTTACCTGGTCGTCCATTTTACTGACGAAAGAATCGATCAGGTCTTCAAAGTCTTTTCCCGTTGGGCGCTCTCCGTCCCTGAACTCCTGTTTTAAATGGGCTTTGCTACGTTCTGACATGATGCAATTTTTTTGAGGATTAAGTAAAAACGATGAAATCGAGGCCAATGATCATTTGACCGATACCGTCCTGCAATCCGCTGCAGGTAATGGCACCATCGGGCAATGCTGCAATACGGTGGCTGCCGTTCGATACCAGGATGGCATCAGGGCGCGTGGCCGAAGCCACATCCACCGGCACTCCAATCACGAAATCGACGCCGATGGCCTTGCCGGCGATAGTATTGTCGGATGATGCGATGGCTGGTTCGGGAGATACGCCCACGATAAAGTCCGTGCCGATCTTCATTTCCCCGATGCCGCCGCCAATGTCTGTATTATGCCGGTGATACAATGCGAAATCCACGATGTAATTCACATAGTCCCGGCCTTCGATGAAAGACTGTATCTCGGAAGCATGCAGCTTACCGCCGAATACGATATCCTGCCCTTCTTCATATGCCCAGGGACTGAGGAACCGTTTCAGATCTTCTTCCAGTACCTGCCCGTAATATCCGGGATCAAAACCCGGGTGAAAGCTCACGCGGCAATCGATCAGTAATGTTTCATATGTGGGGTTATCTACCTGTAAATTAACGAAGGGCGAGGTATATGCTCCGGTGAGGAAGTCGCCCATTTCCCGCAGCTGGTGCAGGTTTGCTTTTGGCTGTAGGGGGTCGCCGGTGGGGCGCTTGCGCCAGTCGGGTACTACCACCATACGCACCTGTCCGGGCTGCATCCAGCCATCGCGGGTATTGTGCGGTATGCACTTCACTTTATAGATGCCGGGGAAGTATTGCAGCAGCATCCGCTCGAAATCTTCGGTAGATACGGCGCGGTTCTTATGCCGCAGCCTTTCGCTCACCCTCCGGTAAAATGAGGTATCCGATTCCTGGCTCTGCCCTTCAAAAGAAGCGAAGGGTTGCTTTACTTTCTTCAGCGAAGGTATTTTCCGAAGCAGCTTACTGATGGTACCTGCTGCCAGCGGAGCTGCCAGATGGCCTTCATATCCTTCACTCCCGCTTTCCGGAAGCTGCAGGGTTGCTGTTGCGGCCTGCGTGAATATCTCTTTCAGGGAAGCTGCGCCTCCCGGATTATCCGTTACATGCAGCCTTATCCATCGGAGGCCTCCGGGCATTCGGCTATGCCGGATACTGGCATCGGTTCCGATATTAAGCCGCACGATGCCGGGGCGCTGCATGCCATTGGTACTTTCTTCCAAAACATCGGTACCTGTTACCGGCTGCCATACACTGCCTGCGAGGTAGCTCCACTGCAGGTCTGTACTGCGCAGCAGCGTTGCACTTTCGAGGCTGCCTTCTTCTACCTGGAAAAGGAGCGACACTGTTTGAGGTGCTTCCGCGCCTTCCAACCCGATGTACAATGCTCCCCCGCCCGGGTGATCCGGCAGCAGGGCTGATGGCAGGTTGGATACCGGTTCTGCCGGACCAAATACATCCTGCAGGAAAAACTGATCGATGCCATTAGGCTGATCGGGACGGAAAGTGTCGCGTGCTGTGTAATCCATCACCACACTTTTCAGCACGGGTGTATAAGGCGGCTTCGGCAATGTGGGCGGATCGCCAATGGTAGTTTTGCTGATCGCGATTACAGTTTTCGTATACGCGACCGGGTAAGTCTTATGACCAAATGCTTCGAAAGGTTCTTCTGCAGGAGCGTTACCCAGTTCGGCAGCTGTAGGCGTAGTAAGCGAAAGGCGTACGAAGCCCTGATTCACATCATGGGTAAAACCATCGCCCAGCGTCAGTGAGGGATTACGCCGGTAAGGCTGCGCGGCGGTCTGATTATTAAAGGTGGATTCGATCACATTGATGGTGGCCGGGGAGGGAGGGTTGTTTCCCACAAACAGCAGCGCATCATTCAACAGCCTGGAGTTCCAGTTGCGTTTGTTTAGCAGATGGAGGTCTGCACGGAACACACCGTTCTGCACATTATTATTTCCGTAATTCTCGTAATACTCATTGAAATCGATGGGCGGGTCCTGCCACTCCAATGTAAGCCGGAGCGATTGCAGGGTTTTACTGAAAGCCTCTTCGTGCCCTACATAGAACGAAGAACCTATGCGCGGCTGGCTGGTAAACGGTGATACCGGTTTATCTGCTGCCTGCAGTGCCTGATCATTTTGCAGCACGAGCTTCTTCACACCCTGCGCGCCTACTTCCACGGTAATATCTGTTAACGTAAACGCACTCAGCTGTTCAATGAGGAAGCTCTGCGGTTCAAGTCCCACTTTCATTACCGGCCATCCTGTAGGGAATGATCCCTTATGCACGCCTTCGTTGTAGGCAGTGATGGCGGGCAGCTCCACCGGCAGGCTCACAAACACTTCCAGCGTTACTTCATTATCCTGGTTAGGTAACTGGGGTGCCTTGGGAATCAGGGTGGCGCTGTAAGCAAAATCAGTTTCCTGCCAGCCCTTTTCGGTAGTAAGCCCTATTTTCAGATGAGGGGTAATAATTAATCCGGTGGTGATTACCGGCGCTTTCATCCGGATCTGCAACTTAATGGTACGCAGCCCTTCTGACAGCAGGAGGTTGGGAGATGCAATGGCCCAACCTATGATGGCGGCTTCCATGCGGCCACTGTCTTCCGGAATCGGCAACTGTTTGGTACCTAAAGGGCGCCATGCAGTCCGTGTACCGATACGCACAGCGGTGGCATCTCCGGATTTGAAAAGTATGCTTTTGCCCCCGGTATTATGATCCCGGAAGGAGTTTCGAAGCCCTCCAATTTTCGCCTGCGTTACTACGATGTCACTGTCGATGGCATAATGAAGGGGTTTACCGTTGGCAGCCTTTCCACCATCGAGTTCTGTACCGGCTTTGAGCAACAGGGGCTTCGCGAATTTAGAAGGCTCGAAGAGCACGTGTACTTTATCCGGCTGTGCGGTGGTACGGCGTAGGCGAAGCACTTCTTCATAATAGTAATCAAGTCTTTTCTTCGTGAGCTGGTTAATATCGTCGCGAACGATGGAAAACGTTTTAAAGTACGCCATCAGTAGTGCCAAATGGGGCGTTAGGTTGCCGGTTCCGGCCAGCATGGCCTGCAGCTGTGACTCACTGGCTCCGGCGATCTGTTCGAAGAAAGCCTGCCAGTCGCCCTGCGGGTTGCGCTGTGCATCGTAATACCGTACCTGTGCTGCCAGTTTATGTACGAACGCGGCAAGGTCACTCAGACTACGGCCGTCGAGCGGAAGCGCAGCCGGGTCAAGCGCGGGCTGGGAACGGCTGGACTGGTTCAGTCCATCGGCCGACAGCAGGTATTGCAAGATATGTCCGGAAGCGCTCATGTTATTTTTCTGTTAGATAGAAGGGGTAAACAAGGTTGTGGCGTGCGTTGGTGCTGCGGATGGTGTAATCCACCAGTATGCTGACCTTCCCTGCCTCAGCGGGGTCTTGCTGCAGCAATACCTGGTTCAGTTTAATACGCGGTTCATAAACGATAAGGGCCGTTTCTATTTCTGCCTGAATAGCCGTGGCGGTAGTGGTACCGAGAGATTCAAAGATCCAGCGGTCTCTTTTCCAGCCAAATGATGGCTGCATGACGCGTTCACCCAGTTCGGTAGACAGTACCAGGGCTATACAGCTCTGGATGTCGGCTTCGGCATCCAGCATTACGACTGATTTGTCGAGTTTGGAGAAGGTGGGCGGAAAGCTCCAGCCTCTTCCGAGAAATGCATTTTCCTGGGGCATAACAACTCTTTTTTAAAACGTTAACCACCAATCATAACAGTGGGGCAACCGATGATGATACTTCCCCCGTGCGCCGTACTGTCTCCCATCCTCGCTGCGGGCATCCCGCCGATCATAACGGTGCCGGAGCCTTTCACTACTGAGTCCGGCGGACCGGTACAAGTGCACATATCGCCCACACGCAGGGCCGGCATCCCGCCTATCATAACGGTAGCACCTCCGGGCGGCAGGGCCGGACCACCCACATGGGGCACTGTTCCGGTCACCATCGGGCAAACATGCATGTCGCCCACTCTTGCAGCCATTGTCATAACTTATCAGTTTATCTGTACCATCGCACCTTTGATCACGGTATTAGCGCTGGAGCTAATCTCCATACCTGCCGAGCCTTCCGCTTTAAACTGCGTGCCCGCCTTGGCTTCCAGCCCGGTGGAACTTTCCACCTTTATGCTGCCGGAGGCCTTCATCACAATGTCTTTCGCGCTTTCAATCGTGATCCCGTCGGCCGAGAGTACGATCTTATTATCATTCTGATCCTTGATCGTCAGCTCTTTTGCATCTTCGTCGAGCGATACCATATGGCCGCCGGGCGTATCGATGACGAGCGTTTTTTTATCGTCGTTGAAAAGGATGCGCATACCACTGCGGGTAAAGAATCCTTTTTCATGATTGTCGTCTTTAGCTTCGAGCGGTGCGGCTTTGGCGCTGCTGTGCAGGCCTCCAAGCACAACGGGGTACCGGGGGTCATCGTCGAGGAAGCCCACCAGCACTTCATCTTCTACTTCAGGGAGGAAGTAGCTGCCGCGGCTGCCGCCTGCATCGAGGGTACAAACGCGCGCCCACACACCGTCGTCTCCCGTATCTACAGATGGTATCTGTAAGAGGATGCGCCCTTCCCCATCCGGGTCTCCTTCCAGGGCTTTTACGATAGCAGTGTGCAACCCGTTGATCCCGGGGAGTAATGCACCTGCTGCTTTAGCCTGTACGGGGAAACGGTCGGTATGCTTTTCGGGAGACATGCCCAGTTGCAGATCCACCGTCCAGTTACCCGCGCAGATATCATGACGCACACCACTTACCCAGGCCATGCCGTTCATGCGGGTACCCAAACCTTCGAGGGCTACCGTAATACCGGGAACGGCCTGAGAAAAGCCCTGCACCTGCGCCCTTCCACAGAGGAAAGCCATCCGGCTGCGGAGGGCTGCCGCATCTGCCCATTGTTGCACTTCTTCTTCTTTCATACCGGCAGGTTGTATCAGCGTAAGGAGGGGCACGCCCATTTCGGCAGCTGCCAGATCGCCGGGTGTTGTCCATTCCGGTTCGGAAGACTCTGCTTCCAGTAGTGCCTGCGAGGCAGGGTCCCAGCTTTGTGCTTTTACGCTACCGTATTGAAGGCTGCCATCTATCTCCCCGTCGAATTCGAGGAGGTTGGTCCCGAACCGCAGGATGGCAACGCCTTCTGTTTCCACGGCGGGTTTGAAAATATCGATCTTGTCTTCGTTCGCTACGGCTACGAAGCCGATAGCATCGAGCCTTGTAATGAGGAAGTCCCAGTCGGTGGCATTGTATTGCACCATTTCAGCGTGCGCCACGGGTGTTTCCTCTATGGCTCCAGTCAGCTCTTCCGCATCCAGGATGGTGGCGGCAATTTCACTGTCTTTCTGATCTTTAAACAATGCGCTCTTTCTGCCAATGGCCAGTAGCGAGCTTTTATGACGGCATTCCACCTGCAGTTCAGACACATGCTGCCGCAGCTTCAGGGAATGCGTGGTTACCATGCCTTTGAATATGGTTTCTTCCTGGCTGTGATACCCGGCCATGATCTCGATCTCGTTACCGGGGAGGAAGAGCTCTCCGGCACTCACCGGCCAGTCTGCAAGGGCTACATCGCCATCAGATATGAGGAGGGTTGCGCCGGCAATACGGTTAGCCTCGTTCCACACGGTTACGGAGATGATGGGTATCTCTCCGGTCACCGGCTCGCCGTTCACTTTTACGGTGAACGTCACCAGGCTTGTTTCCTGTTCTATCGGCAGTAATTCCTCGTCGCTCATTTGGGTTGCTTTTTAACAGGCGGGAAGAAGATGGCAGAACCGTCTTTCAGCTTACGGAAATTGTACATCTTATTCGCCCGTGCCACTTCGATGTATGGATTGGGTGTGCCATAAATATCCTGGCACATGAGCTGGATATTGTCTCCGGCAATTACCTGGCGTACGTGCGTGAGGTCGGGGGAACTTTTGTTTTCCACCTTTTCACGCAGCATATCCTCAATCGATCCTTCAAAGCCTGCCCGTGCTTCTGCGCGCAGGGGCGTACCATCGGGCTTAAAGAGTTTGTAAGTGATGGCCAGCGTACTGAGTACGCCGGTGAACACGAGCTTTCCCCAGTTCAGCTGTACCCGCCGCGGCCGGTGTTCCTTTCCTTCGAAGAGGTACACCACTTTGGCGAACTTTTGCAGCTCCGTCATTACATCATATTCATCGCCTCCGGCAATAAGGTCTGCTATGGCGCCGGCAATGGGCACATTGTCGAGCGGACCGGCAGGTTTCGGTACCACACCTGTACCGTCGAACAGGAAAGTGAATTCCAGTCCGGGAGGAGAGGTATGGGTATACCTGGCAACGGAGCCTGAGTTTCCAGGGGCGGGCCTGCGGTTGTAATTGACGCGGTAGTTGATGGCGTAATTATCCGGGTTTACCTGCACCATGTACTTATCTCCTTCGGCGTCGCTGAGTACGGGTTTATCCTTCGCGTTGGCCGTGGGCTTATACGCGCGGATACTCATTTTTTCCAGCTTACCGCCGCCAAATACAGATTCCAGCATGTTAACGGTCTTTATTTTTCTTCAATAATTTCATGACCTCTTCAGTACAGATCGCAACGATCTGCTGTATGTCTGTCTGCTGCTGTGGAGCGTTGCCGCCGGAAGATCCTGTGCCGCCGGATTGTCCGGAAGCAGGTTCCTCTACTCTGGCGCGGATCACCAGCTCTCTGATTTCTATGGGCATACACGGATGTTTTTAGAGGCCGATGTTGATGTCGACGGATGCAGACAGCCCTGCCGCCAGATCCAGACCTACACTGATGGGATCGTAGTACTTGAAATACTGGTAAGAGAGCACCAGCGTTTCCACCACGATCTCGTTGTTGCCGGCGTTGAAGCTGCTGACTTCGAGTTTTTTGGGGATAGCGTTGATGAGGTACCAGTTATACAGGGGTACATGATCTGCGTTCATCAGCGAGATGAGGACGTTGCTGGGCTTGAACCTGAATTCGTCGAGCGCCTGCCGCGCCCAGTGAAGCACACCAGAACCGAGGAACTTACCCCGTTTCAAAGTAACATCACCATACTTGGAGCGAACGGGCAGGTTGTGCACGAAGCGGTGTTCGCCGCCTTCGGCTACGGTTTCCATTTCCATGTCCACCGTGAGCCCCGACACTTCCTGGAAGCGAACATCTTGCGGGAACTGCGGGAGGATCTCGAAAAGGACGAGAAAATGAAAACCGACCTGTGGGGTGTCAAAGGCAGACATATGCTATTCGTTTTGGATCACCAGACCTTCGTGTGCCAGCTCGATAGATTCGATGGCTACTTCATTACCGTCCGATTTGAGGTCGGAGCTTTGAACTTTTATGGGCCAGGCGTTCTTTACCTTCCATACCACCACCGGCTCGTGGTTTTCATTCAGCAGACTGATCGTAACGTTGCGGCGCTCGATGGTATTCAGCGCTACGGTGTTCCACCAGTTGTAGAATTCATTGTCGCCCTTGAAAGTGCCACGTTTCATGGTGATGTTGCTGTACTTGATCATGCCGGGCATTTTCGTTTTCACGTATTCCGGGCTGGCACCATCGCGGTACTCGATCGGGTCGATCTGAACATCAAGGCCGGATACTTCGGTAAACCCGATGTTGGCCCCACCCCATTCAACCTGGAAGTGGAACTTGGGAAGCGGATAATTCGCCATAACTCAGTTTTTTATGGATGGATGAGTAAATCAGGATTCCTGCATTTTGTGGCTGAAACGGAGTACGATGAATTCCGCAGGCCGTACTGCTGCCATACCGATCTCCACGATCAGCCGGCCTTCCAGTATATCCTGTGCAGTCATTGTTTCTCCGAGGCCAACTTTCACATAAAAGGCCTGTTTGGTGGTAGCCCCTGCCAGCGCGCCCTGCCGCCATTGCAGCGTCAGGAAGTTTTCGAGCATGGCACGGATTCGCACCCAGGTATTGGCATCATTGTTTTCAAATACGAAAGGCTCCGATGCTTTCTTCGTAGATTCTTCCACGAAAGTGAAAAAGCGGCGGACGTTCACATAGCGCCATTCGTTATCGTTGCCGGCCAGCGTACGCGCTCCCCAAACGAGGATGCCTTTCCCGGTAAATGCCCGGATAGCGTTCACGCTCTTACCGTTTTCGTTCACGTTCAGCCCGCTCTGTTCCTGATCATTCAGCTTAACTGCCGGTGCCACCACACTGCGGAGGCTCATATTGGCAGGTGCTTTCCATACACCACGGGTACGGTCGGTAGCGGCATAAATACCGGCTACGGCGCCGGATGGTGGCAACAGGCTCATTTCGAACTTTACCCTGTCCACCACGCCTTTAAAGAACGGATGGCGGGTAAACAGAAGCAGCTCCGCGTTATCTGTACGGTTAATCGAATCCTGCAATACGGCCATAAAAGCATCCGCTACTTTCTCGAACGCCTTACTCAGCGTCACGGAATTGGCAACGTTCTGAACAGTAGCCAGCGGCGTAGCACCAGTATAAGGATTGAGTTCAGGCTGAATGGTAACCAGCGTGGCGCCCGCTATCCAGTCTGTAGCATTGAGATCGGTATAATCCGTATTCACCATTGCATCGGTACGCGGAGGGGCAGGATGTGATGCCAGTATGGCTCCGTTCTTTTCGAAAGAAATGAGTGCAATGAGTTGGAGCCTTAGATCCGTATTGGCTTTCAGTGTATTCAGCACATGGATCATGGCCGGTGTGTTCCCTGCATCCATTTCCAGCTTACGCATGGAAAGGGCAACGTTGCGCACGAAGGTCATCAGCGGGGCAAAAGCCGTACGGGCATTGGCAACGTTGATAGCCGTCATTACTCCGAGTCGCAATGTTTCAAAATGAGCACTGATGGGGTTGTAGTTGCTGCGGTTAAGTACCGGGGCAGGTATTTTACTGAACACCCGTGCTTCTTCCAACAACCTGTCGCGCAACCCGGTTACCAATGCACTGTCTGCCGGCACAATATTATTAATGGTACCGTCAGGGATAGCCGCATTAGCCTGGTCGATGAAGGCCAACTGGGTAAAGCGGAGATTCTTGGGGTAAGACGATTGTAGCCAGGGATAATACGTGGCTGCATATTTCAACTCCTGGTTGCCCACCTGTGTACGGAAATTACCAATAGGATTTTCCGCATGGGCAAGGCCAAGCTGTCCGCCGGGGATATCGAGTACGGCAAACCGGTCCTGCAGTTTTGCACATTGGGCAATGGCTGCTTTATGGAAGTTGCCGCTGTTCACGAAATCAGGCGTACCGTCGCCTTCTTTCAACGCACAGGTATCCGGCGCGCAGATGATGGTAGGCTCATCTTCTTTAGACACGGCAGTAAGGCCGCCGAGGAGGCCCGTGGTGGCAGTACCCAGTGTTACATCAGTAGTGTAGTTACCTACGGAAACGATGTAGCAGGGTCCTCCGCCGTTGTCGAAGAAATGCTGTAGCGCATCGAACAGGAAGAACTTACGCCCGCTCACCGGCGTAACGTCCGTGATGTTATTCTGTGCATCCAGCTTCACGGTAATTGTGGCGGGCGTGTAGGCTCCGCCGTAAAGGGAAGTATATTCCAGCATCGACGTGATGCGGACAGGGCGGTTGAGAAGCGTTTTCCCTCCCGGATCTGTTGTAAGCGCCGTATGGCCGATGAAGGCGGGGATGGCAGTTGCCACGGCTGCTACGGAAGGCGGTATCAGCGAAAGCTCTTCGACAAATACGCCTGGGGTCTTATAATCCATATCCAATCAGATTAAGAGGTTAAGATTCCTGCATTTTGTGGCTGTAGCGGAGTACGATGAATTCCGCAGGACGAACCACGGCCATACCGATCTCCACGATCATGCGACCTTCGAGAATATCCTGCGCGGTCATGGTTTGTCCCAGCCCCACTTTCACATAAAAAGCATGCTCGGGTTTAGCGCCAGCCAGCGCTCCTGCCCGCCATTGGAGGATAAGAAAGTTCTCGATCATGGCGCGCACCTTCACCCAGGTGTTGGCATCATTCGGCTCAAACACGAATGGCTCGGATGCTTTCTTGGTAGATTCTTCCACCATGTTGAAGAAGCGGCGAACACTCACATAGCGCCATTCGTTATCGTTGCCGGCCAGCGTGCGCGCCCCCCATACGAGTACACCTTTACCGCTGAAGGAACGGATGGCGTTCACACTCTTGCCTGTTGTATGCACATTCAGATTCTCCTGCGTATCGTCGCTGATGGTTACCAGCGGCTTGCGCACGAAACGGAGACTGGTATTGGCCGGGGCCTTCCATACTCCGCGTGTGGCATCTACGGTGGCATACACGCCCGCAATGGTACTGCTGGGCGGCATGATCACCGGCATGGCCGTTATGGTATTTTTAATCTGATGGTATAATTTATTCGCTACATGATACAGTGAGTTGGCTTCCTGCGGAACGGTAGGCTCAAAGAGCCGCAGCACCATGGCACCTGGTACGGGGTTGCCGTTGAGCGAACCGGTAATGGTAACCGCTTCTTCGTTATAATTCAGCGTCAGCGAAGTTTCGAGATGCGGATAATATGCGGCACCATACAACAGGTTGTTGTTGCCGATTAGGGTACGGAAACCGTTAGCGTTATCATCGATCACATTGGTGTTACCGGGATTGGTGTAATCGAGGTGACCGTTAAACACGTCCATGATCACAAAGCGGTCTTTCAGATCGGCGCATTGTGCCAATGCGAGCGCCTGCAGATTATAGAAATCGCCCTGGTTGAGAATCTGCGCATCAGGGAATACGAGCAGTGTAGGCTCATCTTCTTTGGCAATGGCTGCCAGGCCCGCGGTGTAATTACCGATAGTAGCTGCTGGAGGCGTAGCCGTATCAGGCCCGATGGAAACAATGTAGCAGGGTCCTCCGCCATTAGAAAAGTACATCTGCATGGCATAGTACATCCGGAAAAGTGCGGCAGGCGCTGTTGGTCCGGCTGCTATCACATGCTGTGCGTTCACAGTGTTAACCTGTGCAGTGAAGGTTTCCAGCCGGGCGCCGAAAATGGATTCGTAATCCACCATGGAAGTGATGCGCACCGGTTTGTTCACCAGCGAGTTGCCATTCATGGTAGTAATGCGTGTGTAGCCGATGAAGGCCGGGATGGCAGTTTCCACCTGCGCCACAGACGGCGGGAATTTGGGTACCTCGTCGATGTAAACGCCGGGGGTTTTAAGATTTGCTAAGTTTAACATGAGCGATCAGTTTAATCAGGTTCTTTGAAAGTTGATGCTGTATTCCCGTGGCTGTGGGGCCAGGTGCCAGGCTTGCTTGAATATGTCGATCACACCGCAGACATCGGCCGTGGCGGCGTTCTGGTCGAAGACTACTTTCTCTTCCAGCGGCGCACCACCTTCGAGACGTACTACATAAGCTCCGCGCGGATGTGGACGAAGATCCAGGCCTACACGTTCCTGCAGCGGAGCAACAGCTTCGCTGAGGGTGAAGCTCACTGGTGCTCCCGCAGTTATTTTCCCGGCACGGATCTGGTTAAAGGTTCCGGGCGTTATTCTACGGGAAAGGAGATATCCGCTCAGCGCGCCATTTTCTGCGTTGCCTGCATTAGCGGTGGCGGTGAGGGTTACAAGGTTACCGGCAAGATTAGCGTCGATAACACCGGCGGCGGTGAGATTGCTGGCGTAGAAGATGCGGCGCCCCAGTTGCTGCGTGCCCTGTTCAAAGAAATCGGGCAGTGCTGCGCGGGCTTTATCGATAATGAGCCAGAAAGTAAATTGAACGGGTTGTGTGAGTGCGGTGGCGGGTACCCATGTAACGCCATTATGGTGTTGTTTGCAAAATGCAGTAAGGCCGCCGGGAGAGGAACGGATGAGCAGGCCAAAATTAGCTGCTGCCGCCTCACTAAGCGGGGAAAGGATCAGGCGAACACCGTCGCCGGGGTCTGCGTTGTTGATACGGATGCGTATCCTGAATTCAGGGGTATAACGCCAAACCAGTTTTTCCATGGTTACTACGCAAAGGGGTTAGTCAATTACAATTCGTGCCGAAGCTATTCGGTTTTAGTACCTAGTACCTGCGTTTGCAGGTTGATTTCTGTAATGATGCCGGAGCCGGACTGCGGAGCGTCCTGGATAACGGCCATTCTCATTTTATAGATGACAGACGGAATGTATTTCCCTCCCATCACGCTCCACAATTGGTTCAACTCTTCGAATCGGGTGGAATACAGGTCAAAAATAACGCGGTTTAGCTGGAGGGTTCCCAGCACGGGTGTGTCTGCAGGCGTAAATACAAACTGCCGCTGAAAAAATGCGATCACCTGCGAGATGCGCTGCAGGGCTGTGCTGTAAGTATTTTTATTGGCGCTGACCAGGATGAACACATTGAGGTGGATCTCAGGTTGCCGCTCCACTACTTCGGGGATACCGTTGGTATACACCGTGCGCCGGAAGGGCAGGTTGCGCAAGGTTTCTTCCTGCTGAATGTTTACAACGGACACAACGATCTTATCACTCACATTCTGCGAAGGATTTTCCTGATAGGCATCCGCGAACGATATATTGCCGAGGACAACTTCAGGATCAAGCGTACCGATATATGTGTTCAACTTACCAATGATCGCGCTCAAAACCTGATCAATCATCAGTGATAGATTTCGGGGTTTGCGCTGAGAAAAATGTTATTGGAAACCGGGGTCTAACTAATACTTCTTATAGTGCTGTGTTTGGGGCTGTGCTACAATTCCAAGGTTTTTCTAACGATGTAATATTAGGTAATAAAATTTAATTCACAAAAAAAATCGATAACTGGCGGGATGCGGATGATATCTGGTTTTATGCGGTGCAAACATGTTGTAATGCGGGTACACAGCAGTATCATAAATGTGATTATTATTAAACAACGTTAAGCATGTGTGCCTGCCAAAACTGTAAGCTCCACTCTTACATATGAACAACTGAATTTTGCAAAGCGTTACTGCTCCGGATACTACAACTAGACTTGGCTTCAAAGTACTATCACTTAAAAAGCTGGTGAGTTTGATGAAAGAAAACGGAGTAATAATAATAGCAGAACCTGCACAAACGGAATGGGGCTTCAACGCCATTGTTGAAGATCATGATGGGAGAAAAAATGAACTTACTGAAGTTACTCCGGCAAACCTTCCACAATAATAACGATCTCACCTTTCACGGCTTTGGCCTGAAAGTGATCACGCACTTCGGTGAGGGTGCCGCGCTTGTTCTCTTCGAACATCTTGGTGAGCTCGCGCGATACACAGCATTGGCGGGATTCTCCGAAATACTGCATAAAGTCTTCGAGGGATTTTACGAGACGGTGGGGCGATTCGTAAAAAACCATCGTACGGGTTTCAGTAGCAAGGAGCGTCAATAGGGTATGACGGCCTTTCTTGAGCGGGAGGAAGCCTTCGAAGGCAAAGCGGTTCATGGGGATGCCGCTGTTTACGAGGGCAGGAACGAAGGCGGTGGCACCGGGGAGGCATTCCACATCAACCCCTTCGCGGATACATTCGCGCACCAGGAGATATCCCGGGTCGCTCACGCCAGGGGTACCGGCATCGGTTACAAGGGCCATGGAGCGCCCTTCCTTTAACTGTTGTACCAGATGCTGTAACACCTTATGCTCATTATGCTGATGATAAGGTGTTACAGGCTTGCTGATACCGTAATGCTTGAGGAGTATCCCCGAAGTACGGGTATCTTCCGCGAGCACCAGCTCCACCGTCTCCAACACCTTAACGGCCCGGTACGTAATGTCGCCCAGATTTCCTATCGGCGATGGGATGAGATAGAGCCTTGACAATGCTTATTGAATGTTTACTTCGTAAGATTCCATTACCTGGTTAGCCAGCAGTTTCTGACAGGCGTTTTCAGCGATCTGTTGCGCTTCTTCTTTGGAAGACGCGTCGATCTGGAGCGTAATGTGTTTGCCTACACGTACGTCGTGTACATTTCCCAGGCCCAGGTTCTTCAATCCGCCCAGCACAGCCTTGCCTTGGGGGTCCAGCAGTTCTTTCAACGGCATCACGTTGATATGCGCAGTAAATGTCATTTGTTCGAAAAATTTAGACGCAAAGCTAGCAATTTACTATGAAATTCCCCGGAAGGAATTGCAGAATCAGCCATGCTGGCTCTTTGGGGGTACAATTAGCGACAGTACAACATATACTGCAAACACAAACGGCACCGCCGCATATCCCAATACCGGTATACTCGCCACAGTGAGGATCACCAGTAAAAAGCGGGGCCAGTTATCTTTTACCGTCAGGTTTTTGAATTTCAGGCTGATCATGGGATGGGAACTTACCATGAGGTAGCACAAAGCAGCAATGATGCCGTATAATACCCAGATGTTTTCCAGCCACTGTGCCAGTCCGAACGGATTGTAGAGCATAATCAGCGGGAAAGAAGCCACCAGGAAGCCCACTGCCGGTGTAGGAACGCCGATAAAGTGTTCCGTTTGCCGGGTATCGAGATTGAATACTGCGAGGCGGTATGCGGCGAAGCAGGGCACCTGCAGCGCCGGAGCGAGATTGAATACCGATACATCATATACTTCCGGCATTTGCATATAAGCGCTTTGCAGAAGGCGGAACAGGATCATCCCCGGCACCACCCCGAAAGATACCACGTCTGCCAGCGAATCCAGCTGCTTGCCCATCTCGCTCGACACTTTCAGCAACCGCGCCACAAATCCATCAAAGAAATCGATGATACCGGCCAGCACTACCAGTCCGCTTGCCCAGTAGATCGGCTCAGGGTTGGTAATGGTGTATTCCGTGCCGTTGAATTCGGCGATGTATTCAGGGGCGTGCAGGATAAAAATAATAGCCAGCGCTCCGCAGAAAAGGTTGGACAGCGTAAGGATGTTAGGAATTTGTTTCATGATACCGGTTGTTGGCGCCAGCGCCTGTGATCGGGAAAGTTTTCGGACAAGTGCCCGGTTTCCCGGCGGAAAAATATTAAAAATTGAAGAATATAAGTGAAATGCCTGCTGCAGGTTCATAAAAAAAGCCCCCTGCGCAATGCGGGGGGCTTTGGGATGGCGGGTGCCATTATTTTTTCATCAGGGCCTCGATCTCGTCGGCAGTGATGGGGATGTTCTTCATAAGATCCACATTGCCACCTGCTTTCACCCAGATGTTGTTCTCAATGCGGATACCCAGTTGCTCTTCCTCGATGTAGATGCCCGGCTCCACGGTCAGCACCGCCCCGTCGGGGATGGGCTTGTGGAAAGAAGGACCGAGGTCGTGTACATCCACTCCGAGATGGTGGGAGATGCCGTGGTAGAGGTATTTGCGGTACGCGGGTGTTTCCGGGTCTTCGTTTTTGATGTCGGACTCGGTCAGCAACCCCAGTTTCACGAATTCTTTACCGGCTTCAACACCAATCTGCGTGTGATACTCTGCGATGGTAATGCCCGGTTTGAGCAGGCCTTTGGCATAATTATGCAGGTGGAGGCAGGCGTCATACACATCGCGCTGGCGTTTGGTGAACTTGCCGTTTACGGGCACGCTGCGGGTAAGGTCGGCATTGTAACCGCCGTAGGCAGCGCCAAAGTCCATCAGGATCACTTCCCCGTCTTTACACTCCTGGTTATTGGAAATGTAGTGGAGGGTGCGGGCACGGTCGCCCGAGGCGATGATAGAACCATAAGCCTCACCGGTGGCGCGGTTGCGGAGGAATTCATGCCAGATTTCGGCATGGATCTCGTGTTCGAACACACCGGGGCGGATGAAGCCGAGGAGGCGGCGGAAAGTTTTTTCCGTGATATCGATGGCCGTTTGCAGCACAACTACTTCTTCCGGTGTTTTCACGGCACGCAGCTCTTTCAGGAGGGAAGCAGCGCGGAGGTAGTTATGAAGCGGGTAGCGTGCGCGGAGCTCCTGTGCGTAGCGGTAATCGCGTACGGGAACGAGGTTGCTCTTACGGTTGTTTTCGTTGGTGTTGAGGTAGATGTTCACCGCATCATGGATCCATGGCTGGAGGAGACCGTCGAGGGTATCGAGCCATACGATGGTGGTGATGCCGGAAATGGCGGTGGCTTCTTCACGGCGGAGGCGGTGGCCATCCCATTTTTCCTTCAGTTCATTAGGCCTTACAAGCACGAGCACTTCGCGGTACTTGGGATCGGGGTTATCGGGGAACAGCACGAGCATCGTGTCTTCCTGATCGATACCGGTGAGCCAATACAGGTCTGAATTCTGACGGAAAGGATGAAGAGCGTCTCCATTGGTGGGCAACTCGTCATTCGAGTTGAAGATGGCGATGGAGCCGGGCTGCATTTTTGCCGTAAATCGGTTGCGGTTCTTGATGAAGATCTGTTGATCCAGTGGCAAATATTTCATTTATGCGTCTTTTTAACTGCTTTTTCTTGCTTTGGAGGTCAAACTTACCGGAAAATAAGAAACCCGCCAAACGGCCGGATCCGGACCGGTTCAATATTCCCCCGAACTGGTAGATTATTCACCATAAATATATTATAGGGGTTAATTGCTTTTCGGACAAATTGGAATCGGTGGAATTGAATATTTTCTAAAAAACACCGCTTAAAAGTAGATTTTTAAACAAAATTGCACGTCGTAACACCCATCAAATTTAACGTTATCAAAAAAACCCTAGTTTTGCCATTACACCAAAACAATCTTTCTTTATGCAAATCAGCAGTGTAAAAGATACACTCAGAGAATTGCGGGAACTGGGCATAGAGAGCGTCGCCGATGTACATTACCAACTATCCCCGGAAGAGCTGACTGCGCAAACGCTGCAGCGGGCTGAAGGCTGTCTGAGCAGCACAGGGGCGTTAGTCGTCAACACAGGCGAGTTCACAGGCCGTTCCCCGAAGGACAAGTTTATCGTGAAAGACGATCTGACCGCCGATACCGTCAACTGGAACGACTTTAACCAGCCATTTTCTGCTGACAACTTTGAGAAACTGTACCGCAAGATCACCCGTTACTTTAGTGGCAAGCCCGTTTGGGTACGTGACTGTATGGCCTGCGCCGATCCGGCGTACCGGCTGAACATCCGCGTTATCACGGAATCGCCCTATAGCAGTCTTTTTGCATATAATATGTTCCTGCGCCCTACCGAGGAAGAGCTGGAGCAATACGAACCGGAGTGGACCGTTATTCAGGCCCCGGGCCTGCATGCCGACCCTGCTACGGACGGTACCCGGCAGCACAACTTCGCCGTGGTGAGCTTTACCCGTAAAATGATCCTCATCGGCGGCACCGCCTATACCGGCGAGATCAAGAAAGGGGTATTCACCATCCTGAACTACCTGCTGCCCCACGCCCATAACGTACTGAGCATGCATTGCTCAGCCAACCAGGGCGCCGAAGGGGACACTGCCGTTTTCTTCGGCCTCAGCGGCACCGGCAAAACCACCCTCAGCGCAGACCCTGAGCGCAAGCTCATCGGGGACGACGAGCATGGCTGGACGACAGCCGGCGTCTTCAACTTCGAAGGCGGCTGCTATGCCAAAACCATCGACCTCAGCGCTGAAAAGGAACCCGCCATCTTCAATGCCGTACGCGAAGGTGCCCTGCTGGAGAACGTCATGTTCTTCCCCGACACCAACGAGGTGAACTACGCCAGCGGAAAAATCACGGAAAACACCCGTGTTTCCTACCCGCTCACGTACATCGCCAACGCCAAGGAACCTTCTATTGGCGGTATTCCTAAAAACATTTTCTTCCTTACCTGCGACGCTTATGGCGTACTGCCTCCCATCAGCCGGCTCACGCCCGGCCAGGCCATGTATCAGTTCATTTCCGGCTATACAGCGAAGGTAGCAGGCACGGAAACAGGTATCACGGAGCCTAAATCCACCTTCAGCGCCTGCTTTGGTGCACCCTTCCTCCCCCTCCACCCTGCCCGTTACGCACAGATGCTGGGCGAAAGGATGCGGCAGCATGAGGTGAATGTATGGATGATTAACACCGGCTGGACGGGTGGTGCTTTCGGCACCGGCTCCCGCATCAAGCTTTCCTACACTCGTGCCATGATTACCGCCGCCCTGAACGGGGTGCTGGACAAAGCCGCTTACAAGACCTACGGCCAGTTCAGGCTCTCTATTCCGGAATCCGTTCCCGGCGTGCCCGACGAAATACTGGAACCGCGCAATACCTGGGCCGACCCTAAGGCATATGATGCCCAGTCTGCCGACCTCGCTTCGCAATTCCTGAAAAACTTTGAAAAATACGCTGCGAAGGCTGATCCTGAGATCCTGGCCGCAGCGCCAACCCTCTGACACACCGTTTTGCCTTTATAATTATAGATTCCTACGTTCATTTATCAATTTGGTTTAGGGGCTGCCAGGCTAGGCAGCCCCTTTCGTTTGTCGGCCATTTTCCCTACCTTTGCGCATGCAAATTTTAGACGGCAAACTCACCTCTCAGGCAATTAAGGACCGGCTGGCTGTTCAAACAGCCGCCTTAAAAGCACAGGGCAAAAAAGTCCCTCACCTCGCAGCCATCCTCGTTGGCAACGATGGCGCCAGCGAAACTTACGTAGCGTCCAAAGTGAAGTCTTGCGCGGAAATCGGGTACAACAGCACCCTCCTCCGCTTTGAAGACACCATCTCCGAAAAGCACCTGCTCGATCATATCATTATGCTGAACGAGAACCCCGATATCGACGGCATCCTCGTACAGCTCCCCCTTCCCAAACGCATCAATGAGGAACTGGTTATCAATACCATCGACCCCAGTAAAGATGTGGACGGGTTCCATCCCATGAACGTGGGTAAAATGGTGAGCGGCCTCCCCGCCTTCCTGCCAGCTACGCCTTACGGCATTATGCTGATGCTGGAACATTACAACATTGAAACCAAAGGCAAACATGCCGTGGTGATCGGCCGCAGCCACATCGTAGGCACGCCCGTGAGCATCCTCCTCAGCCGCAACAGCAATCCCGGTAACTGCACCGTAACACTCTGTCATTCCCATACCCATAACCTGAAAGAACTCTGCCTCCAGGCCGATATCGTGGTAGCCGCTGTAGGCCGTCCGCATTTCGTGACGGGAGACATGGTGAAGGAAGGCGCCGTGATCGTGGACGTAGGCATCCACCGTATCGCGGATGAGAGCAAGAAAAGCGGTTTCCGCCTCGTGGGTGATGTGAACTATGCCGAAGTAGCGCCTAAAGCGAGCTTCATTACACCGGTACCCGGTGGTGTAGGACCCATGACCATCGCTGCCCTCCTGAAAAACACCTATCAGGCTGCCATCGGCACAAAGGGTAACCAGAACTAAGAGCAGCCAGCCAGATTGACGTACCTTTGTAACATGACGACAGCAACGCTACATACAACAACCGTACTGCCCGTGATGGAATCCTTCTACACCATTCAGGGTGAAGGGCTCCATCAGGGGAAAGCGGCTTACTTCATCCGTTTAGGCGGATGTGACGTGGGCTGTGTATGGTGTGATGTGAAGGAAAGCTGGGATGCTTCCAAACATCCTGTACGCCCTGTGAGCGAACTGGTGTCAGAAGCAGCTGCTCACCCCGGCCGCATTGCAGTAATTACCGGTGGCGAGCCTCTTATGCATGATCTCGGTGCCCTTACAAAAGCGCTCCGTGCAGAAGGCTTCCGTACCCATATGGAAACCTCCGGATCGTCTCCCTTATCCGGGGAGTGGGACTGGATCACACTTTCCCCCAAGAAGTTTAAAGCTCCTTTACCTGAAGTTTGCGAGGCAGCACATGAGCTGAAGATCGTTATTTACAACAAATCCGATTTCGAATGGGCCGAAAAGTATGCCGCCATGGCATCTCCTTCCTGTAAACTATACCTCCAGCCGGAATGGAGCCGTGAGAAGGAAATGACGCCTCTCATCATCGATTACGTGAAAGCCCATCCCAAATGGCAGATCTCCCTGCAGATCCATAAATACCTCAACGTACCCTGATCCGGAGTTCTTCCGCATATTCAGTCCTATTTTTTCGTTATTTAGTGGTCACTATGAAAAAACTCCTGTTCTGCTGCTGCCTTATCAGCATGCAAGCATTCGCCCAACAGCCGGATAAAGCCACCCGTAAAGCCATGGAACTGCTCGAACAATCCATGACCGCCATGCGGGAATACCAGTATCCGGAAGCCATCCGCCTCCTTCAGGAAGCAGTACGCACCAAACCCGCATTTCCTGATGCGTATGGTCAAATGGGCCTCACCTACCTCGCCATGAAACAATATACCGAGGCAGAACAGGCATTCCTGAAACTGGGCGAGCTGGATTCTACGGGTCTCAGATCCGTTGCCCCCTCCCAGGCACGAGCCATGGCTGGTAATGGTAAATTCCGCGAAGCGCTGGACCTGCTGTCCCGCTATGAACTCACCGCAAAAAATGTTTCTCCCCGCGCAAAGCAGCTAAAAAAGAACCTGGAGTTCGCCGTTACCACACAACCCGTTCCCTTCCAGCCGCATAACCTCGGAGAATCCGTTAATACCCCCGATCCGGAATACTTCCCCTCGCCTACCATCGACGGGAAAACACTCGTATTTACCCGCCGCGTGGGTGGCAGGAACGAAGATTTCTTTATTGCCGGGCGCGACAGTCTGCAATGGAACTCTGCCAAAGATATGGGAGAACCCGTGAACACTGCTTTCAACGAAGGGGCACAGAACATCTCACAGGATGGTGAGATGCTGGTATACACCGGTTGCGATTTCCCCACCGGCCGCGGCTCCTGCGATATTTATTTCTCCATGCGCTCTGCCGGCGGAGGATGGACGCAACCGAAGAATATAGGTGCTGCCATCAATACAGAAGTCTGGGAATCACAGCCCTGCCTTTCTCCCGACAAGCAATCTATTTATTTCGTGCGTGCCACACCCGACGCGGGTTCTGATATCTTTTACAGCACCCGTAATGCCGAAGGCCAGTGGACCCTCGCAGAAAGGCTCGGCCCTAACATCAATACCAAAGGCAGGGAAACCACACCTTATCTGCATGCCGATGGGCAAACACTCTTCTTCGCATCAGACGGGCATCCCGGCTTCGGAGGCCTCGACCTGTACTATTGCCGCAAACAGGCCGATGGTTCCTGGGGCACACCGGTAAACCTCGGCTACCCCATCAATACCATCGAAGAAGATGGCAGTTTGACAGTAGCCGCTGATGGACGCACAGCATACTTTGCATCCGACCGGGGCGATTCCCGTGGTGCGCTGGACATCTATAGCTTCGAACTGTATCCGGAAGCGCGTCCGCTTCCCACGCTCTACATCCGCGGATATGTGTTCGATGCAAAAACACAGCAACGCCTGCCGGCTGAGCTGAATCTCATAGAGCTGGCATCCCGCCAGCAGGTAGCCACCATCCGCAGTAATCAGAACGGTGACTACCTCGTGCCGCTGCCAACCGGGAAAGATTATGCCTTTAACGTAACCCGGAAAGGCTACCTGTTCTATTCCGATAACTTCTCCCTAACCGGCAATCAGGATGGCAAGCCCTTCGAGAAAAACATTCCGCTCATACCTATCGAAGCCAATGCTACGCTGGTGCTTCGTAACATCTTCTTCCCGTCTAACCAATACGTATTAGAGCCTGCTTCCGCAACGGAGATGGATAAGCTGGTAGCTTTCCTCAAAGAAAATGCAACCCTGCAGGTGGAGATCAGCGGGCATACAGATAATGTTGGCAGCGATGCCGCTAACCTGCAATTGTCGCTCAACCGCGCTAAATCTGTTGTTGATTATCTTGCACATAATGGCATTGCTGCAGCAAGACTGAAAGCGAAAGGGTATGGTGAAACCAAACCGTTAGACAGTAACGATACCGAAGCAGGCCGTGCGCAAAACCGTAGAACCGAACTTAAGATCATCAGCTTACAGTAACTGAATATGGAACAACTATTCTCACTTGCCCAAACCGATATACTCGTTCCTTTACTGAACAGGCTGGAGCCTTCCGCCACACCGGCCTGGGGAACGATGAATGCACAGCAGATGATTGAACATTTGGAAAGTACCCTCCTTTATTCCGTGAGTGATCAGCCGGTGCAGGTGTTAGTACCACCTGAAAAGCTCCCGCAAATGGTAGAATGGCTCCGGACCGATAAGCCGTTGACGCGTGGCTTCCGTAACCCTTTAATTATGGAAGGGCCTAACCGCCATCCTGATTTACAGACTGCCATTCAACATATGCAAAATGCGCTGGCCGGCTTCTTCAGGTTCTACGCAGAAAACCCTGCCCATCAGGCTATCCATATTGTATTTGGGACCATCGGTTATGAAGACTGGCTGCGTTTTCATCAGAAGCATTTCCGGCATCACTTCACGCAATTTGGATTGCTGGAAGCGTAAGGAATATTATTCTTTTCGCAATCTATAAAGCGCTTCACAGTGTAATGCTTGTGCTTACAAACAGTGGGAGTGGTGTGTGATAAACGTATTGCATTAAAGAATTACAGGCAGGAATACAGGTGTTGTATTCTCAGGAAACTTGTAACGCAGCATTACACACAATCCTACCTGTATCTATTTTGATATAAGGAGAAGTGTGAAGCATACACCGGCAACATTTTTCACAAAATTGCATTTATTTCTAACTCCATTTAAGGAGTAGTGAGATAAACATATCCCATTGGAGATGAACGAATTGGGCGACACACGGTGATATTAACCGGTGCTACATTATTTCATCCGGAGTTATATACCAATCAGTATAAAGTACCCGATTAATAACCCGGTTAAACAGGGCGTTTTTCACTGGTTAGTCTTATCCATTTTATCCCTGATCAGTTACGGCTAATTCACGCGTATGGCGCTTCGAAGTGCACTATCAGGGCGCGCGCCTTTAGGAATGAGGGCATTCAGCCAATCGCCGTACATGGCATTGGGGATCATGATGTATTTACTGCCCAGCCCCTGCTCTATCTCATCTACTTTCGCATTGCGGACATCTGCAGGCTGTTTGTAAAATATATCGGAGAAGTCGTTGAGGTTATCCCCTACCAGCATGGCTATCTCAAATTTCATCGCTACTTCCTTGCGGCGAGGCTCTTTATCGGAATTACCTGCAGACATCAGCAGGTGATCGTTTTCCGCCTGCGGGAATCCACAACGTTGGAGATTCTTCAATGTAGCCGCGCGTTCGCTTTCGAGGCGGTTGGTGATATAGTAAATGGTAAAGCCGCTCTCCGCAGCAAATCTGAAGAACGCCACTGCACCGGGAACCGGTTCCGCTGCGGCTTTTCCCGTCCACTCTTCCCACGAAGCCTGCGACCATGTTTTGCCTGCAAGGGCTGTTGCTGCGGAATAAGGACTGTTATCCAGAATTGTTTCATCAATATCAGTTACGATAGCCCTTGGCCTGAGTGTTTGCTGATGACGCATTTCTTCCACTCTTGCGCCTGCTGCACGGTACGCCTGCAGGCACAAAGCCTTGTATTCTCCCGCACGCTGCTGCCACAATGCTGCCCAGGCAGGGCCTGCAGACAGTACATTATTTTGTGCTGAAGGCATACCTGTAGCGGCCGGACCGGCAGTTTTGCAGGCTGATATAATGACAAAGAGGAAAAAACAAACGTAACGCATATACGGATGGTTAAAATGTAAGTAAGGAGGTAACGGCACAAAAGTCGGGAAATTTCTTTTTGATGCATCAAAAATGAACAGGGAAAATCCCCGAAAAACGGAGATATGCTCCGATTTTAATTGCAGGAATTCCCCTAGTTTCGATTCCTTAATTTTTCATCCATGGCTACAGAAACCCAGTGCCGCATAGCGCTTACTTTCATCCCCCAGATCGGGGATGTGGTAGCCCGCCACCTCATCGAACATTTTGGTGATGCATCTTCCATCTTTAAAGCTTCCCGCCGAGAACTGGAGCGTATAGCTGCTGTTGGCCCTTCCCGGGCAGCTGCTATCCGGTCATTCAGGGACTTTGACCGTACGGATGCAGAAATCCGGTTCATGGAACGGAATAGCATCCGCGCTGTATTCTGGACGGATGACGATTACCCTGCAAAGCTGCGCCATTGCTGGGATGCGCCGGTCTTACTGTATACAGGCGGAGCAGCTAACCTGCAGGTGCCCCGCATGCTGGGCATCGTAGGCACACGTAGGCCTACTGATTATGGCATTGCCTGTTGCAAAGCCATGGTGAGCGCCCTGGCACCTTTCAACGTTACCATTGTGAGCGGCATGGCCTATGGCATTGATATTACTGCGCACCAGGCAGCACTGGAAGCCGGCCTGCCTACCATCGGGGTACTGGCCCACGGGCTCGACCGCCTTTATCCTTCCCAGCACGCCCGCATAGCCCGGCAAATGCGGGAAAAGGGAGGGCTTATCAGCGATTTCCCCAGCGGCACTACCCTGAACAGGATGCATTTCCCTCGCAGGAACCGGGTGGTGGCGGGTATTTGCGACGGTATCCTCGTTATGGAAAGCGGGGAAAGCGGCGGTTCACTTATTACTGCTGACCTTGCAAATGGTTACAACCGGGATGTAATGGCTGTTCCAGGCCGTATCGGAGATGCCGCATCCGCCGGGTGCCTTGCCCTCATCCGGGAAAATAAAGCCGCTTTGGTAACATCTGCAGAAGATATTGCGGCGCAATTAAACTGGCGGCAGCCGGCCATTTCGCCACAGGCAACTATCCAAACAGCACTTTTCCGGGATTTGGAGCCTCAGCAGCGCCTCATCCTCGAGATGATCGGCGAAGGACGCCTTAGCATGGACGAAATCCAGTATAAAAGCGGCATTCCGCGCAGCCAGGTGGCGGGAGATATGCTCACACTGGAAATGCTGGGCATGGTGCGCGCCCTCCCGGGGCATACCTTTCAAAGGTTACCCGCATAAGTCGCTCCATACATGTTATTTTATCCCTACATAAAAAAGGGATTGTTGAGAATCGATAAAATAGTCGTAGATTTGCGTGCAATTATTTAGAAACCTTACCAAAATAATTGCAATATGCCTGCGGGAAAATCTAAAGATAAATTTGTAGCTGACGGTCTCACCTTCGACGATGTTTTACTGGTACCAGCCTACTCAGAAGTGCTGCCCAGAGAAGTAAGCATCTCCACCCAACTCACCAAGAACCTTCGTATTAACATTCCCATGATATCCGCCGCAATGGATACCGTAACGGAAGCCACCCTTGCCATCGCTTTGGCGCGGGAAGGCGGTCTCGGCATTTTGCATAAGAACATGAGCGTGGAAAAACAGGCTGAACTGGTAAGAAAGGTAAAACGCAGCGAAAGCGGCCTCATACTCGACCCGGTTACCCTCAGTGCAGATTCTACCATCGGCCAGGCATTGCGCCTTATGCGTGACAACGGTATCAGCGGCATCCCCATCGTAGATGGCGACAAAAAGCTGATCGGCATCCTCACCAACCGCGATCTCCGCTTCGAAAAACAAAATACCAAACGCCTCATCAGCGAGGTAATGACGAAGGATAACCTCGTGACTGCTCCCGAAGGCACAGACATGAAGAAAGCCGAGAAGATCCTCCAGCAACACCGCATCGAAAAACTCCCCGTTGTTAATAAACAGGGTAAACTGGTAGGCCTCATCACTTACCGCGATATCCTCCAGCTGCAAAGCTTCCCCAACTCCGCGAAAGACAACTTCGGCCGCCTCCTCGTTGGTGCAGCACTCGGTATTACCGCCGACCTGCAGGACCGCGCAGCAGCATTGCTTCACACCGGTGTAGACGTTGTGACGCTCGACAGCGCCCACGGCCACTCCATCTATGTGCTGGAAGCCATGAAGAAACTGAAAAAGAATTTCCCTAAACTTCAGGTAATAGGTGGCAACGTAGCAACTGCAGAAGGCGCCCTCGCCCTTGCTGCCGCTGGTGCAGACGCCGTAAAAGTAGGCGTAGGTCCCGGCTCCATTTGCACCACCCGCGTAGTAACCGGCGCCGGCTTCCCACAGCTTTCCGCTGTTATGAACGCCGCATATGCCCTCAAAAAATCCGGTGTTCCCGTGATTGCTGACGGCGGTATCCGTTACACCGGTGATATGGTGAAAGCCCTCGCAGCAGGTGCCTCCACTATCATGGCAGGTTCCATCTTCGCAGGTGTGGAAGAAAGCCCCGGAGAAACCATCATCTACGAAGGCCGTAAATTCAAATCCTACCGCGGCATGGGTTCTATCGAAGCCATGGCCGAAGGTAGTAAAGACCGCTACTTCCAGGATGTGGAAGCCGATATCAAGAAACTCGTACCGGAAGGCATTGTTGGCCGTGTTCCCTACAAAGGCACGCTCTCTGAAGTAATTCAGCAGTTCGTAGGCGGTCTCCGCGCAGGTATGGGCTACGTAGGTGCTAAAGACATCAAAGCGCTGCAGGAAGCACAGTTTGTAAGGATCACTTCTGCTACCGTGAAGGAAAACCACCCCCACGATGTGGTGATCACCAAGGAAGCGCCTAACTACAGCCGCTAATATTATATTCCCGCAATATTTTGAAGGGCCTGCCATCGCAGGCCCTTTTTCATGTCCCGGCGTGTTATCCGGAATCGGGGTTGCTTTATAGCTCATCAGCATCCGGTCATAACCGGGTTTCCGCGGCCAATACATCCCCTGCTTAGGTCCACGGTTCCTGAGAAACACCGTTCTTTTTCTTTTAAATCATCCCGAATCCCGTTTCCCTTGCGGCAATTACGCCCGCATCTTTGAACTGAACACAGCTGCCGGCATAAAAAATCCACATTAAGTGTCCTGTATCTGAGAAGCCACGCCTTTTTTTCTTGTCTGCCCTGTTTATATTTGACAGATGAATGCTTTCCTGCAAAAGCGCGGCGCCCTGCTGCTCAGTATCCTTTCCGGCCTGCTCTTCTGGGCAGCCTGGCCTACGTCTCCCCTTACCTTCCTTATCTTTTTCGCTTTCGTTCCCCTGCTCGCCATGAGCGACCGGATGACGGAACGCCCCGCGGCTTATTTCGGCCTCCTTTTCCTCACCTTCTGGATATGGAATACCGCCACCACCTGGTGGGTGGGCAACACACCCATTCCCGCCAGCGGTATATTCGCCAATGCGTTTAACGCCCTGCTCATGACGCTTCCCTGGCTATTCTACCGTACCACACGGTTACGAGCCGGACGCACAACAGGGTATTTCGCCCTCGCTGTGTACTGGATGACGTTTGAGTACATCCACCAGCAATGGGAGCTGAGCTGGCCCTGGCTTACCCTTGGAAACGCCTTCGCCATGAGGCCGGGATGGGTACAGTGGTATGAATACCTGGGGACGGAAGGAGGATCGTGGTGGGTATTGATTGTCAATATCCTCATTTACCGTGCTATCCTGCATTTCCGCATCTCCCGCAAATATGTATCCTTCGGCGCGCCGGCAGCCGTACTCTTTATGCCCATTCTCATTTCCCTTGCACTGAACCCGGCGGAGAAGATACCCGGAGAAAGTAAAAAGATCGTGGTGGTGCAGCCCAATATCGACCCTTATGATGAAAAATATGCCCGCGGAGCTGCAGAAGTTCAATTACGCAAACTGCTGGACCTCACCGCACAGCAAACCGATTCCACCACCCGGTTCATCATCTGGCCGGAAACGGCCCTGTTTACGACAGGCGCATGGGAACATGAACTGAACAGCCAGCCCGAAATACTGGCCATCCGCCAGTTCCTGCAGCAATATCCCAAAGCCAGTATCATTACCGGTGCATCCACTTACCTGCAATACACCGTGGTCAACGATATCCCCGGAACTGCACGCCACGCAACGGAAGGCAATTACTGGTACGACGCATTCAATTCCTCCATACAGATCGATACTTCTTCGAATATCCAGGTGTACCATAAAGCGAAGCTCGTACCCGGGGTGGAACTCACACCCTATATGCGGTACTTACCTTTCATGAAAAAGCTGGCCCTCGATATGGGCGGAATCACAGGCAGTTATGGATTAACGCCCGGTGTTCCCCTGTTTACCAATGCTGACTGCAACGTATACACTGCGATCTGTTATGAATCGGTATATGGCAGCTTTGTAGCACAGAAAGTGCGGGAAGGTGCCCAGCTGCTGGTTGTAGCTACGAACGATGGATGGTGGGGGGATTCTGAAGGCCATCGCCAGCATATGCAATACGCCCGACTGCGCGCCATTGAAACACGGCGCTGGGTGGCACGCAGTGCCAATACAGGCATTTCCTGTCTCGTAGACCCCGCGGGTAAAGTACTGATGCCCCTTCCCTACTGGGAACCGGGTGTAATTGCAGGCAACGTGCAATGCGCAACCAGACTCACGTTTTATGTAAAATATAGCGCTGAGATTGCCTTCGCTCCGGTGATCTTTTGTATATTGCTATTGACATACACCATTGTATTACGGGTAATCAGCAAGAAAAATGTGGAAAACATTCGATAACGGAGGCCAGGAAGGCGCTTACTGGGTGGAAGGCCAGGGCGATGCAGTGCTTTTATTGCACGGCTTCGCTGAAGACCATTCCGTTTGGGAGCACCAGACCGCTTACCTCCGCGCGCATTACCGGGTGATTGTTCCCGATCTTCCGGGTACAGGCCGCTCCTCCCTCACATCACCGCTCAGTATGGAAAGCATGGCATCCTTCGCATGGAAAGCATTGCAGGCCGAAGGCATAAACAGCGCCGTGGTCATAGGGCATTCCATGGGAGGATATGTTGCACTCGCTTTCGCTGAGGCTTACCCCAATGCCGTGGAAGGCCTCGGCCTTTTCAGCTCCACTGCCCGGCCCGATACCGAAGAAAAAGTGGAAAGCCGCCGCAAATCCATCCGGATCATGCAGCAATACGGTGTAGAATCTTTCGTGAAACAATTGCTGCCCAATATGTTCGCTTCCGGATTCCGGAATACGCAGACAGCGAGGGTCGATAATTACATACAACAGGCCATGACGATCCCCCTGGAAACCATGATCGCCTATTACGAAGCCATGATTGCCCGGCCAGACAGGACCGCCGTTTTATCCGGCGCCCGCAAACCGGTATTTTATTTCATTGGGAAAGAAGACCAGGCCGTTCCGCTGGAAAACAGTATGACGCAGGTAGTGCTCCCTCCCGTTGCCAGCATTCACATCTTCGATGCCGTAGGGCACATGGGATTGCTGGAAGTATTTGAAGAAAGCAACCTCTTGCTCCATCAGTTCATTACATTTTGTCAACATAAACAATAAAAACCGCCGCACTCCAAACGGCTACTTTGTCCCTTTTGCGTAAACTTCTCCTGCTGTCCTTACTGGGCCTGCTGACCCTGGCTGCGCGCGCCGATCACATCATCGGGGGTGAGATGTTTTATACCCTGCTGGACTCAGACGCCACTACCAATACATACTCCATCACCCTTAAATTATTTGTTCGCTGCGATGCCTCGGATGCACAATTTGAACCGGAGGTCAATATCACTGTTTACAATGCTTCCGGCGGGCTGCATACCATCCTCCGTAATGTGCGCCGCAACCGCATCGAGCGCTACCTGGCTACCGATGTAGACCCCTGCATTATCAATCCGCCTTATATCTGCTATCAGATCGGCTATTACAGTACCACCGTACGCCTGCCTAAATCCGCAAACGGATACACCGCAGCCTATCAACGCTGCTGCCGCCGTACCAACCTTACCAATATTAATGCAAGCAGTAATAATGTAGGCGGTACCTATTTCACGAATATTCATGGAGACCTTCCTAATAACGAAGACAACAGCAGTCCGCGCTTCGACCTGGAAAAGGGCGTGATTGTTTGCGCTAACAGGCCTTTCCGGTACGAATACAATGCAGTTGACCCGAATAACGATTCCCTCGCTTATTCTTTTGCCCCTGCTTACGGCGGCGCATCACGCGATAATCCCATCCCGGTTCAATCGGCCGCTCCACCATTTTATGAAGTGGATTACAACAACAACTTTTCCAGCGGCCAGCCAATGGGCGACAAGGTAACCATCGACCCAAAAACAGGTGTTATCTCCGGCATTGCTCCGCAAAGCGGTTTATTCATTGTAACCGTAATAGCCCGGGAATATCGGCGCGGAATATTGATAGGTGAACACAGGAAAGAATTCCAGATTACAGTGGAAACCTGCGTGCGGCAGGTAATAGCCGCCATGCCGGATAAGTTCGCGGATTGCGACGGTCTGGTTATCAACTTCCCCAATAACAGCACGCCCAACAAAGATTACGTCTGGGATTTCGGAGATGGTAACCGCAGATCCACGAATAGTCTTGCTACTTTCCCATATGCTTACGCCGATACTGGTACCTACCGCGTAAAGCTGATCGTGGACCCAAACAGCAGCTGCGGCGATAGTGCCTTTGCCACCGTGCGCGTGTACCCTTTCCTCGTTCCCGACATGGATATCAGTGGCTTATGCACCACCAAGCCCACCAACTTCAACAACACTTCTACCAATACCTTCGGCTCATTCGAATACCTGAAATGGGATTTCGGAGAAGCCGCCATTGCCAACGACACTTCCAATCTGCAGCGGCCAGCCTGGCAATACACGCAACCGGGCAATTATAATATTTCCCTGTTTATGCGTACCACTAAAGGTTGCGAACGCAAGATCCAGGAAACAGTGCAGATTTATGATAAACCACCACTTACTACCACACAGGATACCCTGCTTTGCATCCTCAACTCCCTGCAGCTGAGGGCGGAAAGCACTGTACCAGGCACTTACACATGGACCCCGCTCTATAACATTACGGGTGCCAATACCGCACGGCCCGTAGCCTTCCCGAGAGTAGACACGACTTATGAGGTAACCTTTACGGATGGCACCGGCTGCGTTAATACTCAGCGTGTAAAAGTGGATGTCCGCAGTCTGCTTCAGGTAAGAACAGTGCCGGACAGTACCATTTGCACAGGCGATATGATATCGCTGCGTTCTGAGGCTGACGGATTGTATGAATTCACCTGGACCAACCTCGATACCCGGCGCATAGAAGGCCGTGGCGCCAACATCATGCTGCCCGTGCCACGTACTACTGCCTATGAGATCCGCGCGCAGCTGGGCGACTGCGAAGCCAGAGATACCGTGAACTACAAAGCAGTAGATCCTCCACGCGCATTTGCCGGCCTGGACACCACTGTTTGCTTTAATGAGAAGCTGACACTCACTGCTTCCGGCGGTGCGTTCTACCGATGGTCTCCGGAAGGCACACTTACCACACCACGCCAGCGTACCACCATTGCCTGGCCGAAAGACACAACCGTTTATACTGTTATTGTCACCGACACGCTCGGATGCCCTAAACCTGTATCCGCCAGCAGAAAAGTGAATGTAGTACCGCCCGTACCTGCCTTTGCAGGGAACGATACCATCATTATGAAAGGCTCCCCTTTACACCTCGGTGCCAGTGGCGGTGTTGGATATCAATGGTCGCCCGCAGCAGGACTTACGGATGCCAATGTGCGCGATCCTTTCACTTTTAATGACCGCGACATCACTTACCGCGTGAGGGTCACAACTGCAGAAGGATGTGTGGGTTATGATGACATCTTCGTTCGCTGGATGCATGGCCCCGCTATTCATATTCCCAATGCCTTCACACCCAATGGGGATGGTGTTAATGACATCTTCCGTGCCCTTCCGGTAGGTATTGTAAACGTGGCTTATTTCCGCATTTATAACCGTTGGGGCCAGCTCGTATACGATTCACCCGCGTACCTCAAAGGGTGGGATGGTACCATCAATGGTAAAAAAGGCACTGCCGACACCTATGTGTGGATCATCGGCGGGTTGGATGTAGGGGGTAAAACCCTTGAAAAGAGCGGTACTGTAACCCTGCTGCGGTAAACTTCGCGGTTAAACGAAAACCTCTTCTACAGCCATCCGGCTATCCGACAATCGCTTACACTTTATCGCCTTTTTTATATAGTATCCGGGTCACTTAAATTTCAGCAAGCGCGCCTTTTTCCGTAAATTATGGTAGCAAGAAAAGCCTTACCCCATGGGCAAATTTCTGACCCTCCTGATCTTACTGGCCTGCATGTTGGGGAGCACTGTGAGCGCATACCATATTATCGGTGGGGAAATATTTTACCGCCATCTAGGCATCAACCCGGCAAACGGGCAGCATCGCTACCGGATCATCATGAAGCTTTACCGGGACGGGGAATTTGTATGTGGCTCGCGCCAGGGTTGCCTGGACTATTTCGAGAACCCGGTTCCTTTCCACATATTCACTGCAAGAGGTGTTCGCGTAGGCGCTTCGAGAGTATTAACCATCCAACGAACATCCGCTATCCGCGATACCCTGAAGAACCCCTGCCTTGCTCCGCAAACCATTTACCTGGAAGTAGCATTTTACGAAAGTGAGATCATAGAGCTGCCGGCTATCGACGGTGGATATTATGTTTCCTACCAACGTTGCTGTCGTGGTGAAGCGCTGACTAACATCTTCAACTCCGAACGCGAAGGCTCTACCTTCGTTACCTGGATACCCGGCAGCGAACTGCGTCCGGATAATAACAGCGCTTACTTTGATATAGAAGAATCTCCCGTGATCTGCGCAGGCCTTCCGCTGCGTTATAATTACCGCGCAACTGATCCGGATGGTGACAGTCTTACCTATTCCCTTTGCAGCGCCCTGGCAGGCGGTACAGGCCGTAATAATGAAACGGTGACACCTCCGCCGTACAACACCACAGTGAGCTATATTCCGCCTTATAATGGCAACAATCCAATGGGCGGCAACCCGGGCCTGAGTATCGATAACAACGGACTAATTACAGGCGTCCCTACCCATTCAGGAAAATTCGTAGTGTCCGTTTGCGTATCGGAATGGGACCGGCGAACAAGGCGGTTGCTGGGCACGCATCATAAAGACATTCTGATCACCGTTTATAATTGCCAGACACGCATTACTGCCTCCATCCCTTCTAACCTCTATCACTGTAATGATTCGCTGGGCATGCAGGTACCTATCACCAACAACAGTGTGGCAGGCTTCACATCCACCTTCCACTGGACGTTCAGCGACGGTACCGATACCATCACGGATTCTCGCAACGTCTTCTTCAAGACTTTTGCAGATACCGGTGTATATGCCGTTAAGCTGGTTGTTAACCCGGGCCTGCCATGTACAGACAGTACTACAGGCAGGATCTTCAATTATCCCGGATTGCGAACGGGATTTACGATACAGGGAGTATGCCGTGAAAACCCCGTCTTTTTCACCGACACCTCCAGCTACCGGTATGGTGTCATCAATTACCGGCAGTGGGATTTTGGAGTGCCTGATACAGAAACCGATGTATCAGGACTTACCGCACCTAATTTCCAATATCCCGGCGGAGCTGTGTATACTATCAAACTGCATATTAAAACCGACCGGGGATGTGAGGCCACGGTTACAAAGAACTTCCAGGTGTATGAAGTAAGGCCCTTTGCAGGGAACGATACTATTCTGGCACGCGGACAAACATTGCGGCTGCAGGGTTCCGGCGGGGAAAACTATCAGTGGTCGCCCACATCCGGCCTTAGCGACCCCGGTGTGCCTGATCCGGTGCTAAACTGGAATAATGAAGTGACTTTCAGGTTACGCGTCAGTAATCAGCAGGGCTGCGTGGGCTTTGCCAGCATCAATGTCAAATACTACACGGGACCGGAGTTTTATATCCCCAATGCTTTCTCCCCCAATGGCGATGGCAATAACGACTTCTTCCGCTTTATCCCCGTAGGCATACGGGAGTACCATTACTTCCGGATCTTCAACCGCTGGGGTGAGCTTATCCACAGCTCGCTCGACTTCCGGCGGGGCTGGGATGGCTGGTACAATGGCCGGCCGGCTGCAGTGGATACCTATCTCTGGATCCTCGAAGGGATAGACCTTAACGGGAATAAGTTATCCCGTAAAGGAACAGTAACTTTGCTTCGCTAAATGGTATCAAACATGAAGACTGGAAAAATCGCCCTTATTACCGGTGCCACTGCCGGATTTGGAGAAGCCTGTGCGGAACGCTTTGCACGCGAAGGCTACCAGCTGATCCTGACAGGCAGGAGATCGGAAAGACTGGCCGCCTTACAGGAAAAGCTGAAACAGGAATTCGGGACAGCCACCATCGCCCTTACGTTCGATGTACGCTCAAAAGAAGCAGTAACCACGGCACTGGAAAGCCTCCCCGAAGCATGGCGGCAGATTGATGTGCTGGTGAACAACGCCGGCCTCGCCCTCGATCTTTCTACTATCGATGAAGGCAATACCGACGACTGGGATACGATGATAGACACCAATGTGAAAGGCCTCCTGTATGTGAGCCGTACCGTCATCCCCTGGATGAAGGAAAGGAAAAGCGGTCATATCGTGAATATAGGCTCCACAGCCGCCAAAACGGTGTATGCGAAAGGGAATGTATACTGCGCCACTAAGGCTGCCGTAGATGCCCTCTCTCAGGGCATGCGGATCGATCTGCTGCCTTACGGTATTAAAGTAACTGCAGTACACCCCGGTGCGGCGGATACCGAATTCTCCATCGTACGCTTTAAGGGCGACGCCGCCAAAGCTCAAGATGTGTATACCGGCTTTCAGCCTTTAAAGGCGGAAGATGTGGCAGACGTGGTTTGGTATTGCTGCTCCCTGCCTCCACATGTGTGTATTAACGACCTGGTGGTAACGGCAACGGCGCAGGCAAATGCTTATTATACCTTCCGTTGAAAAATTACACATTAGTGTTATTATACATTTAACGAATACTTATTATATTTGAAATCCTTATAAACGCCTTTCTAAATACCACTTGCAGACAAGCGAATAACAGAAAAAGTACCGTCCGGTCAAAAGGGCCGGATGCTCAGATGAGCCTATTGTAAATCCTATAACCATATCCCTATGCTAACATTTGTTACTATGTACATCATCAGACTGTACTATCCTAGATGTAAAGAGTTTCTGGGAGCTTATTATGATAGTTCCCGCAGAAACAATTACGGTCGCTGGGCCATGCGCCAAAGCTGGAAAGCTGAGAAGCAATGGTCGCTGGGCTACAACTAACCAACAAACAAATTGCATTCAAAAAGGTCCGTTTCATTCAGTTGAAACGGACCTTTTTCTTTTACCCCGTTTTACCCCTCAATATTGCAATTCGCCACCATCCTCCTTCCCGCTTTGCGACAAGACTTTAGGATGCTATATGCTAACCTGCTGCTATACTGCATGTTGAGGCATTCTTGACAGTGAGTTAACTTATATATAAGCTACCTATAAGCTACCTATAACCCACCTATAACTTACCTATAAGCTACCCTATATAGGGGGTAGCTTATAGGTAGCTTATATATATGGTAAACCTGTTTACAAGGTATGTTATACCAATATCAACCCTGAATGAAGTAGGCGGCAAGATGGGAGCTAAAGAGAGCTAATCAAAGGGTTGGGGAACGAATGCAATAAAAAAAGCGGGCGCCATGATTGGCGCCCGCTTACTTTGCTTTTATTCATTCCGTTAATCCACTATTTCCAGCTTACCCGCCTTGCCACAATCATCTCTCTCCCCCGTACTCTTTTACGGTATGCTACCAGCGTGGCCTTTTCTGCCACCGGACAAAGCACCGGGAATACCGATTGCTCTCCCTTTCCGGTCAGGAAGGCTGACGCCAGTGTTTCACCACCGGGGGCTTTCCTTACAAAACCGATACGGTTCGTAATGGTATCTTCCGGCTCATCCCAGGCGAGTAGCAAATCACCGCCGGATGTGGCTGCCAGCTGGGGGTGTTTGGCCGTAGGTTTGGCACTGATGCTTTCCCTCGGTGAAAAGGTAATTCCATTGTTGATGGACTTTCCATAGAAAACACCCTGGCCCCCACCCATGGTAAACCACGCAAAGTGCAGGCCGTTGCGGTTACTCACCATCGTTGGCCCGGTATGCGGGCACCCGTTCACGGCCCAGTTATCCGCACTGATGCGTACGGGCCGGGTAAAGGTTTCTCCACCATCTTTCGACCAGATATGCACCATATCGCGGATGGTATCGTTGATGATATCTCGGAATGCGGCATGGAGACCTCCCTGCGCATCGGTATACAACGAAGTGCGGCAGCACTGGCAAACAGTCTGCACCAACGGGCGGGGCCGCTCAAAGCCCTCATTGCCTGCAGTAGCGATGTACAGGGTGGACCCTTCCTGCTGATGATCTTTCCGGTTATCGAGCCATATAGCTGCCACTTCACCCGAAGGCAGCAGCGCCATATCGAAATAGCGCTGGTCGTACCCGGCAGTATCAGTTACCAGTGGAACAGGCGGCTGCCAGGAAAGGCCACCGTCTCCCGAACTTACATACCATACTTTGCCGGCGTACTTGTTGCGCGGATCGGGGCTGCGTGTACCGTACATAGCGATGGCCTGCCCGTTTTCCCGGAATACGATCTTCGGCATATTTTCAGGCTGGGGAGAGATGCCTGTGGCGGTTGTTACCGGTACCGGCTTACTGAAATGTACACCTCCATCGTCAGACACCGCGTACCAGAGGTCTCCCGTTTCACTGCCCGGCACTTGTTCCACCCAGCTTACCACCAGCCTGCCGGAGGCGTCTTTTGAAATATGGGTACAGGATGCCAGCCTTGTGGTATCGGAAAGGAAGCACTCCGGCCCTGTGGTGAACCCCGACTCCTTCTTTCCGCAGGCGGCTAATACCCCTACGCCCATTATCAGTAAAAACAGGCGCATCATGATTTATGTTTCGCGGTGAAAGTATAAGCCACCCCGAAGTTGAAGGTCCGTTGCGGACCAGGGCGGTAGCTTTTCCCAAATGCACTTTTCTCGGCAGTAGTGGCGTAAGTAACATCAGCAAGGTTACGGCAGTTAACCCAGCACTCGAATGCGCCCAGCTGGTAACCGGCCCTCGCGTTAAAGAGTTCGTATCCGCCGTAGCTTTCCGTATTAGCGGGATCCATGAAATAGCTGCCTACATGCTGCCACTCCAGCCCCAGCCGGAGTCCACTCAGGAATGCGGGCTTCCAGGAGGCTTCAGTATTGGTGATCCACTCCGGCGCTGTGTTCATCCGGTTACCGTTGTAGAATTTACCCTTGTCTTCGAACTGCACGAAGTCATGTTTTGCAAAGGTACCACCCGTGCGGATTTGCAACGATGGCCATACATCATAACGCACACTCCACTCCACCCCTGCGTGCTTCGTTTTACCGGCATTGCGGTTTTCGCTGGAATTATCTGCCAACCGCACACTGATGATCTCATTGGTACCATCCATGCGGTAAACACTGGCTTCGGCATGCCCTTTCTGTCCGGCAAACGCCATCCAGCCACCGATCTCATAGTTGCGGTATGTAGCAGGGCGCAGGGTGGGCACTTTCACACCACGGTACAGTTCCGAGATATTGGGTGGTGCAAAACCTACGCTGTAATTGGCGTACAGTCCACGGCTCTTACCAAAGTCGTAGGTAAGCCCCACCTTCGGCGTCCAGGCCTGGAAGTTATTGGTTTCGTCGGGTGAGCCGGTAAAGGCCGAAGGAGGCAGGTGGTTATCGAACCGGTAATCCATCCGGTCGTACCGCAAGGCGGCAATCACTTTCATGTTTTTCACCGGACTCATTTCTGCCTGCATGTAGAGCGCTGTATTCACGAGGTCTACATTGTAATCCGTGAGTACGGAATCAGTTTTAGTGAAACCGCTGAAGTAACCTTCCGCATTACGGTCTACATCAATATACTGTGCATAATAAGTAGCAGGGCTATAATCCGCACTAAGGCCCGCAGTTATGGAAGCTCCTTTCCAGCCGAATTGCTTTTTATGCTGCACGAGCAGCCCGGCACTCTGGAAAGCATCGCTGTTGATTTCGCCTCTTGCTTTGAGGGGATTACTGGTAGTTTTGATGGCGTAGAAAGGGTTCTGGCCAATTTCGTTGTGCCGGTAGAAAACGGAGAAACTGGTTTGGTCGCGGTCGCTCCATTGCTCTTCCAGCGTGCTCCTGAAGCGGAAGGCTTTCACCTTCCTGTAGGAGAAGGTGTGCATGCTTTTATAGTTGCGGGAATAGAAATTAGCACTGTCTACACCGCCCGTCTGATCTGTTTTGTAATCCACGAAAGAGGCATTGTTCGTCCAAACCGAACGATCGCTGAAGTGGTATTGTGTTTTAAGCGTAAGGGCCAGCTTATGGAAATCGCTGTGTTCGATCTTTCCATTACGCTGATCAGCATAATACCCGCCGGCCCACACACCCAGTTTACCTTTGGTGCCCGACACATTGAAATCGGTCCGCTTATAGCCTCCATCACTCATTTCGGCCTGAATCTTACCGGTAGTAACAGGCGTTGGGTTAGCAGTAAGAAAATTAACGGCACCGCCCACGGCTTCGCTGCCGTATAGAGAGGAGGCCGGGCCACGGATTACTTCAATCCGCTGAAGGGCAGCCATGTTGATCTCGATAAGGGCGTTATGATTAAAATCGCCAACAGTACGGATGGGCAGCCCGTCTTCCATATACAGAAAGAGGCTTTTGTAACCGATGGGCTGGCGGATGGCCATGGTATGCTGTTCGTTCCCGAGGTCTACCATATACACGCCGCTTACTTTATTCAGGACCTGTTCCAGTGAAGTAGCCTTCGTTTCCTTCAGGGTTTGGGCACTGAGGGTGCTGATGGCAATGGGCGCATCAGAGCGGTATTGCTTAATCCTCCCTGCGGAAACGATGATCTCCCCCAGTTTCCCGGCAAGGGGGTCGAGTATGAGCGTGTACTCATTGTTACCCGCTACCTGTACGCAACAGCTGGCGTACCCGATGCAGGAAGCTCTCATGGAATCGGTATTGGCAGGACGGTTCATGGTAAAGCGCCCGGAAGCGTCTGTAGTACAGCCCGCGCCTCCCGCCTGAACGGTAACGTTGGGAAGGGCCTGGCGGGTAAGGGCATCTATCACCCGCCCCCGAAGCTTTTCCTGGGATTTAGCTGCCGTGGAAAACAGCAGGATACAAAGAGGGATATATAACAAGCGAGGCATTGTCTGGCTTTTAATGTATACGCAAAGTGCAGCCAACCTGTTGCCGGAGCGCAGGCGCTAATATGCGCGCGCAGCAGTCCGTCAACGGCAGGCGTATACATGTGGATGGAATACCGGTCCTTTTGCAGGACGGGCGTTGCAATTCGTCAATAAAAATTAAATGGAAAGAAGATGGCAGGGGTTATGCCCTTGGAGGGTGGAATACGGCATGTAAAGGCCGGGAAGGAACATCGGCCAGGTAAGCAGGACGGATGCGTACCGCCTTTTCGGGGCGCAGCAATAACTGCGTGGCGGTTTGGGAAATGAGGATCTCATACTTCTCGCTCACGGATTGGCCGCTTTTGTCTTTCTTAGACTCGGCATTCATCTTCTTCATGAGCAGGCAATGCCCGTTACAATTCAGCTTAGGTTTCGCCTTATTGACACAGAGCACGTGGGAAATATACTCCTGATTCATTGCAAATTCCGCCAGCAGCAGCCCCTTGCTGAACGATTGCAGCAGGAGCCCCCCAAGGATGACTATGACGAATATTTGCTTCATAACATTGCAAAAGTAAACGTTCAGACTATACCGCGTAATGATTAAAGTCAATCTTCCAACAAAAACGGGGAAACCTGTAAAAAGGTTTCCCCGTTCGGGTAAAATTATAGTCAGCAGGCTGCTATTGCGCCAGCATAAAGCGTAGCGTAATACCGCCCCTTGTGTTCGTGATCGGGTATGCCGTTGAGATCACAGGGATCGTTTGCCTTCTGTCGTAGAAGAATTTGATGTTCAGACGGTTATTCACCACATAGTCGATAGACGGGGCGATGCTTACCACTTTCTGTCCGCTGGTGGGGATCACGATGTCGGCATCCAGTCTGTTATTCACCGTTTTATCGTCACGGAAGCTAAGGTCCATCCGGAAGTTAAGATCGTTCTCCAGCCGCTTGCCGCCATCTTTACCGATGCGGATAGGCAGTGGCAATCCTCTTACGCGGTAACCGCCGCCAATGGTGATCTCACTGGAGCGCATTTCACTCAGCTGGTAGTCGATAAGACTGAGGCTGAGGGTACGGCTTCTGCGGAAGCCTATGCGGATGTTCAGGGAGTTGGTGAAGGTCATATCTGCTTCCAGCAGCGGCACAAACTGTTCGGTGATGGTGAGGTTCGGCACCAGGAAGTAAGGCACGTAGTTACCCGAAACCGTATCACGGAAAGCCGGATAGCCCAATATCAGCGGATCGTAATACATGAGGGCCGTATTGTACGAGTTCATGCTCAGCAGGCCGGTGTAGGCGTGGGTAAGCGTGAAGTTGGTCAGGAAGTCGGTGAACGGTTTAATACGGCTGAGACCATTGTAAGTGATACGCCAGTTAGGCCGGGGAATGATGTTCTTGAACGGATTGGAACGCACGTTGGAACTGGAGTGTTTCAGCAGCGGTGCGTTTTCAGGCGTGGTACCGGTATAGGCAGCCAGGAACGCGGGCACCAGTACATCCTGCGCATAACGGCCGTAACCATAACGGTACTGCGGATCTTTCGGGTCGTATTGCGGAACGGAACCGTTATTATTATACGGGTTCAGTTTGCCGAGGCGCTCAGATACCGCCGCACGGTAGTTCTCGAAGTTGCGGAAAGTAGTGGACACCCCGTCTTCCGTATTGATCTTGCCAAACATCGTTTTAATAGCGATGAAGGTAATTTCGAAACCACCTGCGTCGTAAGGATTCAGGTGATTGAACATCCCGTTGCCGATGGTATCCTTGAACAGTTCGGTATGTGTTTTAGAGAACGAGCGCGTCAGGTTCAGATCGATGCGCAGGTCGCGGATGGGTTCCAGTGCTGCCTGGATGTCCAGCCGCTGGGTAAACTGCTGCTGGAACTGGATGTTGAACAGGGTGTCGGGAGAAAGGAGTCCTTTCTTCGCGAAGTTGTCCATCCAGGCTTTATCGGGCTGCCTGCCGAATACGAAGGGCAGGCCCGGTGCCATCGACTGCCAGTTCATCCCTACCAGCTTGGTGCTGTCGAGGTAACCGGGCAGGCGGGTTCCGGAGTTCTCACTGTAGTTAACGTTCACACGTTTCAGCATCATGGCAATGCGCATGAGTGTTTTGGCTACACCGGAAGGCTGTCCTTCTTCTGCTTTCTTATCATCCTGCTTAGCTCCCTGTGGCGCATTGCCCATCAGCGGCGGCACGTATTCCGACCCACCTGAGCTGCTCAGGTTCATTTTACGCAGCCACTTGCTTTTGTTATACAGTTCGTTGAATTTGAACTCTGCTGCCACCGTTTTCTGGTTAGAGTTTTCAATGGCGTTACCGAGGTACATGGCCAGGCGCGATGCTCCTATCCAGCGGTACTCCGTTCCATAGCTGAGTGCCACACTGGTCCAGCTAAGGGCAGGGAACTTGGCGGTTGGCAGTGTATATGTAAGGTTGGCGTTGTGGAAATAGTTAGTGGTACGGCCGCCTTTGAAGAAGTTGCCGCGTACGGAATCCTTCTTGGAACCGGTATTGATCCGCCCATCCGGCTCATCTATCCGCCCGTTGTTCACGGCGTTGAAGTCGAGAGACAGGTTACGGGAGAGATCCCACTTCAAAGAATAATACCGGTCGAACCGGAAGAACTTATCATACGTTTCCTGCAGGAGGAAAGGCCCGCCGCCGATGTTACGCATACGGGTGGCACCGAACTGGCGGGTTACATCTGCCCGGAAGCTCATGAGCGTAGGCACATAGTTGAAGTTGAACTCACGCAGCAGCGCCAGCCAGGGCGATTTGCTTTTGATAAAGCCCTTGAAAGGCTCCACGAACTTCTGCTGACCGTTGAAGGTATAGCCCAATCCGCCACGGTGACGGGTAAGTACATCTTCCTGGATAACAGGGTTGTGCCGGCTGATCTGGCTATAGGAATAGCTGATGTCGAAATTCTCAATATCCCATAACCTGTTTTTGGTACGGCCCATCGAAAGCTTGCGCACGTTGGTCATATTCAGGCTCTTGATGGAAGTGAAGTCCTGCGCGTTGCGGCGGATAGAATCGCGGTGTTCGCGGTTACGGGCAAGCGCCAGTTTGTCTTTCAGCTTAATATCCAGATCGTACGGATCGTATTCGGGGTTGCTGGTGGTTTGTGAATAACCGGCATATATGGGAATAGTAACACCGATATGCTTCGGCAGCAGTTTCCCGGGATCGAAGTTACCTGCTATATCATATTGCAGGAAGTTATCGCGGAAACGGTCGTTCACCCGCTGGTCGATACCTCCGAAGCCTGCGGTGTGCATATTACCGCTTACGGTAATGGTACCGAGGTCGGCCAGATCAATGTCCATCCGTGCAAGGCCGGCATAACCGCCTTTTTCATCAAGACCGGTCAGGCGCATTTCATTGAACCACACTTCCGTACATTTCGGCATCCCGTCATCTTTCGGGTTGGTTACCCCGATCATCACGTTACGCACATCTCCCAGGCTGGGGTTACCTACTACGGCAACGATGGCGGTACCATCCTGCTCTTCGTAAGGTATCAGCGGAGAGGCTCCATTATTATTACGGCTTTGTTTCAGTTTGGCAAAACGGTCCAGATCCAGGTCGAGGTTATTGGCCTCCGGCCAGATGTCCAGATCGCGGGAAGCTCCCCACTGTGTGAGCTTCATGGGTATGCGGTATTCGTAATAGTTTTCGGTAAAGTCGCTACCTACCCTGATGATGGCCTGGAGCTGTCCGTCTTTCAACGAGTTGGGATCACTCACGGCTTCTGCGTGGATGAACATCTGCAGGCGGTTATACTGCCGGAGGTCCAGCTGGATGTTTTTATACATCGCCCGCGTTTCACCATCCTGCAGGTTGCAGATCTGGGAAGAGATAGCCTGCTCGTTGAGCAGGATGTTGGTATTGTTGGTGCTGAGCGTGTTCTGACGCAGGGTACCGGGAGGCAGTACATAAGGTACAGGACGGCGCTTGGCATTTTCCTCGATGTTTACGGCCGACACGTTAAAAGTGGTATTCTGATCCACGGGGATGGGGTCGCCGGGTTTCAGTTCATACAAATAACGGCGCCACTGGTTACGCACCAGGTCCAGCTTAGCGAAACGCAGTACTACCGAATCCTCGAAGCCGGTCAGGAACATACGCATGAACCGGATGGATTTGAAGTCAGGGATATTACCCACTTTCTTATCATATTGGTTCATTGGAACTTTAAACTGGTACCAAACCTGGTCAGTCATCTGTCCGTTAGGCAGCTGTACCTTGGTCTCGAAACGGTCTACCACGTAGTTGGAGCCCACCTGCATATTGGGGGTCATGTCTACCCGGTATTGGAAATACTCTTCCGTTTCGTTCATGGTATTGTCGCGGTTGAGGTCTTCCGACTCGGGATAGTTGGTGGCCGCGTTGGAGAACTGCGAGTTGTCGTTAGACACGGGCGAGTTACCATCCGGACCATTGATCCTTTTATAACGGCCGAGGATATCGGTCTTAGCGTCGTCGTAAGATTTATCGCGGTACCATTTATAATCGTCGTTCGATGGGTCGTTGGCTACATTCTGGTATGCGGCAGAGCCGGTACCGAAGTTAGCAGCGAGACTGAGCAGATAAGGCGTGTGGAAGTTTTTCTCATCGCCGTTCTCCAATCCGTCGAAGCCCACATCCTGGTAGCGGCGGATAGCGGGGTCGTTATCGAACGCCTGCGTGATCTGCTGCTGGAACTTAGGGATACGGCCCCATTTGGTAGAGTCCAGTTTATTACGGTCGCGGTTAGGATCAGGCAGGCCGTTCTCAAAAGATTTACGGGAATCTTTCAGTACATCTTCCGATACGTTACCGAGGTTGAAGTAGAGAGAACCGCCGGTGGAGTTAGGCTTATCGAAGAAAGGATCGGGTAGCCAGAATTCTATGAACTCGATATTAGCAGTTTCGAAGTCGGAGTTATCGATAGCGCGCATGATACCACCCCAGCGTGCTTTAGGATTACGGAGGCGGCCGTTGGCCTGCAGCTGAAGGGCAGACGACTCCATATTATATGGTCCCTTTTCTTCCGGATAGTATGCCAGGTCGAGTGTGCTCAGCTGGCTCTGCCCGAAGTCGGTAGAGCGGTTGGGGAATACGTCTTTCTGATAAATAAGCCGGGTACGGGGGTCGGACTGTGAAGCATCGCCCACACCGGGAGGCAGGTTGCTGGACCGTGGGATCTGCAGGGTAGGTTCAATAATGTACCAAGCCAGCAAAGCCCTGTTCTTACCATAAGCCAGTGTATCGTTCAGTTCCGCTTCAGGGAACAGAATGGAACCGCTGGCGCTGGTAGCATCACGGGGAGTGGAAGCCAGGCTCCAGGCGGTGGATGGGAACTTCAGATCATAGCCGCTGCGGGTACCTTCAAAGTCATCGATCATTACCTGCCCTGATTTGGAGCCGGGTGCATTCACCAGTTTGCTGTGGCCGGGGAAAAGCCGGGCCACCTCACCGGTGAAGTTGATACCAGCCGGTCGCGATGTCTGGAAGTTGGGCAGGCGGTCGAGCAGGCGGGTAAGGCCACGCCATTCGGAGATATAATTCGCGTCGAGTCCCACCACGGTATTCTTGATGGGGTCGTCGCCATAGTTCACTTTCTGATAATAAGGCCGTTCGCTCATTCTTACGATGGTACCGCCGAGGTTCAGCTTATCGTTCACGTAATAATCGAGGCGGGTACCCATATAGTTACGGACCTGCTGGCCGAAGAGGGCATTGTTCTCGAACTGTACATTGATGGGCACACCGGCGCTGAGTACACCGCCGTTGATGATCTTGATTCGGCCCATGTTGTAATCGATGAGGTAATCGATATCCTCACGGAGCATTTGTCCGCCGGCGGTAACGGTAACCGAGCCACGGGGGATGTTATAAGCGTTAAGGGCTATTTCGGAAGCGTTGGCCGATTTGTACGACCCGCGCATGATGTAGCGGTTGAGGTTGGGGAACTGCTGGGCGATCACCTTAATGGAGTCGTACAGCATGGTGTACATATATTGTTTTTCCAGCGTAGCATCACCTCCAAAGGCTTTCCTCACACCTTCCCCGAAAGGTTCCAGAACGGGGAACATGATCTTTCCGTTCTGCGGGAAAATCGTGTAACCTTCCACGTAATCGAAAACGCCGTCCGGCTGGGGATCGTTCTGGTTATTAAGGCGGTCGAGGCTGAGGATGGTGATGATGGGAGCGCCCTGGAACTGGCCTGCAGCATCCGGGAGGTAGCGTTTTTCGCTGGGGGCACGGGTTTCGGTTCCGGGGTCTTTATAGAGAACGTCGAGTTTAAAGTCGGCGCGGTTTACCTGGTAAGCATCTGTGGAGTAGATGTTTTTCATCATGAGGTCCCAGATGGGGAGGGCGGGCCTGGCGGAAGTGGCTTTCAGCATCTTCAGGAAGAGGATCTGCTGGTTGGCAGAGTTCTTCGGGTCCGGCGGCACATCCTGAGAAAACTCACCTACCTGGTATACACGGCCGTTGTAGGTGTACTGGTAGGCCACGGCCAGCACTTCGTCCGGCTGCAGCTGCTGCTGCAGGGAAACGAAACCGATCTGGCGGTTAAGGGTATATTCTGTGGAATCGAGTTTACGGGCGAAAGTTTTCTCAAAGTCCTGTACCGGCTCCAGCTGCATGGCGAGGAGGCGGCTTACCACGGTACCGGTAAAGCGGGCACCGGGGTCGCTGATAAGGTTACGGTACAGGTCGTTCGTATTACGGTCAGGCAGTTTGTTGGAAGTGAGGGGCTGGATGGCAGGGTTATGAGGGTCCTGCTCGGCAAGGTCCATCAGGCCTACGATATCACGCGTTTCTGTAGTGGCGCCTGATTTGTTGGTTACCCATACTTCTACCCTGTTGATATACACCTGCGAGCGGATCACGGGCAGGTTGCTCATGGCGTAATTGAAGGTATCGCGGAAGAACTGTGCCAGCAGGAAGTGGCGGTTATCTTCATATTCATCGGCCCGGCGGATAAAGTCGCTCACGCTGTTACCACCGCGGAGCACCATGTTCTGCTTCTGGGATTTCTGGTTAGAGAGTACGCTGGTTACGGTAAGGCGGCCAAACTGCAGCTGTGTTTTGACGCCGAACAGGCTTTGCACACCGGGGATGAGGGAGCTGCTGAGGGGGAAGCTAACGTTACCCGCTTCTATTTTCTTGATGATCTCGTCCTGGTAACCGGTATATTCCAGTTTTACCTGGTTTTCGAAGTCGAAAGTGCTCTGGGTGTTATAGTTGGTGATGAGTTTGAGTTTCTCGCCTATTTTACCCGTAACGTTCATGTTGATATCTATGTCGAAATCGAACCCGCCGTTCTTACGTGCTCTTTCCACGAGCACGGGGTTTTTCACATTCTGGCCCTGATAACCGAAAGTAAGCCCCAGGCTCCCCTGCGGCTTGATGTCTACTTTGGTACCGCCGAATACGCGGTCGAAGAGTTTATCGCCATAATACAGTTGCGGTGCCATGCCGCGCTGGTTGAGGTTACCGATGGTGCCGGATCTCTTCTGCCAGTATTCGCGTTCGCTCTGGGCAGCCTGCATACGGTAAAACTCACCGAAGGTCATAACGGTGGGTTGCCGGTAATTCCGGTCGCCTATTTTCTCAGTAACGATGTATTCTTTGGAAGCGGGGTCGTATTCAACGTTCTTTTGGATATTGGCGGGATCTTTCAGGTCGATTGCGTTACGCACAGGATCTGTAGCAGCGGTTCCCCTCCGGTCGCGGATGGGGTATTTCAGCGTATCCGGCTTCGCAGCCGTATCAGGGCGTGTCACATCTATATTCCAAATCCCCGCGTGCGCTATATTTTTATTAAAAGAATATCCCGAACTGTTTCTGTTTCTGGCGGCTGATTCAACAATGACTAAAGATACAACACCGATTACTGCAAGTACTCCAAGGTAATTACTTCTTGCCAAGCGATCTTAGGTTTTATAGAGGTCAAGGATTATAAATTTATAAACTTTTGAGGGATTTCTTGATAAGTACCTCCAATTCATGCAATTGTGGCTCCGCTTTGAGCACCTTACGTACTGCCTGCTCGGCCATATTTCGGGCAATACCCAAGGTTACCAAAGCATTTAACGCGTCATCTTCTATCGTATTGTGGGTTTGCGGAGATAAATATAAGGTTTCCTCCCTGAGTTTCTTCATCTTATCCTTCAGTTCCAGGATAATACGCTTAGCGGTTTTATTCCCGATCCCCTTCACCCCTTCCAGCACCTTTTCATTTTCCATCATGATGGCCCGCTGCACGTCTTCCGGCGTCAGTGAACTCAACATCATCCGGGCGGTGCTGGCCCCTACCCCTGACACACTGATAAGTTGGACAAACATGGTCCTTTCCGCGTCGGAAAAAAACCCGTACATCGTGTGCCCATCCTCCTTAATATGTACGTAAGTCAGGAGTTTACAGGTTTCCATGGCGCCGATCTGGGTCCAGGTATGGAGGCTGATCAACACCTCGTAACCCACTCCATTTACGTCCAAATGCACCATGGTGGGGGATTTGAAGGCTATTTTACCGTTCAGGTATGCTATCATATAGGATTTTATCTAGGGGCGAAATTAAATCATAAATAGAATTATTCGTTTAAGTCGTATTTTTACGCCCATTTTATAACTTATCCTAACAATATGAGTAAAATAACAGCCGCCATTACGGCGGTGGGTGGGTATGTTCCCGACTATGTACTGACTAACCAGGAGTTGGAAAAACTCGTTGAAACGACAGACGAATGGATCATGACCCGCACCGGCATTAAAGAACGGAGGATACTGAAAGGAGAAGGGAAAGGAACTTCCGAGCTTTGCGTGCCCGTAGCGCTCGAGATCTGCAAAAAAAGAGGCATCTCCCCTGAGGAGATCGAACTGCTCATTGTGGCCACGGTAACGCCCGACATGGTGTTCCCCGCCACTGCCAACGTTGTTACGGATAAGATCGGCGCTAAAAACGCTTTCGGCTTCGATATCGGTGCCGCCTGCTCCGGCTTCCTTTATGCCCTCGACACAGGCGCCAAATTCATCGAAAGCGGCCGCTACAAGAAAGTTATGGTTATTGGAGCCGATAAAATGAGCTCCATTATCGATTATACCGACCGCACCACCTGCATCATCTTCGGCGACGGCGCCGGCGGCGTACTGCTCGAGCCTAACACCGAAGGGTATGGCCTGGTAGACTCCGTTCTCAAAAGCGATGGTCATGGCCGCGAATTCCTCAACATGAAAGCCGGTGGCTCCAACTACCCTGCCTCCGCAGAAACAGTTGCCAACCGCCAGCATTATGTGTTCCAGGAAGGTAAAACCGTTTTCAAATACGCAGTAGCCAATATGGCTGACGCTGCCCGCACCATCATGGACCGTAATCACCTTACGGCAGAAGATGTGGCATGGCTCGTTCCCCACCAGGCTAACCTCCGTATCATTTCCGCCACCGCAGATCACATGGGTGTACCCAAGGAAAAAACGATGATCAACATTCACCGTTTTGGTAATACCACCGCCGGTACTATCCCCCTCTGCCTCTGGGAATGGGAACCCCAGCTCAAAAAGGGTGATAACCTCATCCTCGCTGCCTTCGGCGGCGGCTTTACCTGGGGCGCCAGCTACATCAAATGGGCATACGACGGTAAAAAAGCTTAATAAACAACCGTTTATAAGAGAAAAGGCATCCTATCCGGATGCCTTTTCCTGTTTATAGTATGTCAGGCTCTTCATTCACAAATTTATCGGACCGGTAAAACCCATATAAATCCGTTCCGCAGAACGGGCAATAACGGATATTCAAACGCTGCACTTCCTGCCCTACCCGGTAACCTGGTGTCACATAAAACCGATACCGGTTACCGGCATCCAGTTGCTCATCGGGCCGGCGTTTCACTACGCGCAGATTCATTCCTTCCTCGCGCGACACCTCATGCCGTATGCCAAATCTGGCACAACAATACTTACGATACATAGGCCGCAGTTTTCATAGTTAGGTAAAATATGGTATTAAGTGGGCTGATTACGGCAGGTTATGGCGCATGCTTCATTTCATCATGTCCAGTATAGCCGGGCGCATTAACGCAACGATCCATTCGGATAAACAAACACATTTGCTTGGATTTTGGATATATGGGTAATCAATCAGGATATATACTTGCCTCTACAGGCGCTAAGCTAAATTTCAAATACGAGTCCGTGCTGGGTTAATGCATCGTACTTCTGCCTGTCGAACCGGTACAGGTGCGCCCCTTTCTTGGAAGTGCTCTTGTCCTTCTCGTCCAGTTTTTCAAGGATATCCATTGCCAGGATCTTCTTCCTGAAGTTACGTTTATCTAACGGCTGCTGGTAAATTTCCTCATACAAATTTCTCAGCTGAGGCAGCGAAAACTTTTCGGGTAACAGTTCAAAACCGATAGGGTGGAAATGTGCCCTGTCGCGCAGCCGCTCAAGGGCATCGCGGAGCATCACGTTATGATCAAAAATGAGTTCGGGGATCTGATGGAGGCTCAGCCAGTGGGCGCCATGCTCCTGTGCCAGCAGGCGGTCGTGCTCGCTTATACGGATAAGAGCGTAATAGGCGATGGAAATAACGCGGGCACCGGTATCCCGGCCGGCGTCTCCATAACTCCGCAGCTGATCCATATAAATATCGCGGATACCGGTGGTTTGCCGCAGTACCCGGATGGCGGCATGATCGGTATGCTCACCTTCCTGCACAAATCCCCCCACGAGCGACCACGCGCCTTCCAGCGGATCTACTTTCCGCTGGATGATCAGCAGCTTCAGCTTACCGTCTTCAAACCCGAAAATAATGCAATCCACCGCCACCAGATGTCGCGGCGCATTTGCATAAAACGATCCATGGCTCATAGTTCCGATTGTACCTGTAAAATACGGGGAATTATTTTTTCACCCGTGCATATTCAATGAAATCCGTAGAAGGTATCTTCGGAATACCCTGCTGGCGCAACATCGTCACCAGCTGCCCACGGTGAAAAGCAGAATGCGTAAAGGCCATGAGCAGGATCTGCTCTACCGGCGTTTTGCAGATCCCCAGCGCCGGGCTGCTATATTCCACGGTATGGGCCAGCTTAGCTGCGGAGGCGTGGGAAACGAACACCTCCAGCTCTTCGCTCTGTTTCACATACAGCCTTGCCATCTCCGCAGCACCTCCCTCGAAAGCCCCTGCCGCAGGAATCACCGGACTGGCCAGGTGCAACCGCTGATACCAGATACTTTCCGCGTTCCAGACATGCAATACCGTTGCCCGGAGCGTCGGAAAGCTGCTGCCCATATCCCGGTCCAGCTGCTCATCAGTAAGCGTTGCCAGCAGCTTCATAAGCCTGCGGGTAGCCCAGGCGTTGTGACCCGCCAATTGCAAAAGAAGTTCCTTCATTAAAATCTTATTTTTACAGCCTGACTGATTTACTTTAACAAGATAATCATAACCAAAAAATAATTCAAACTCCCGCATATGAATCCTTCTCCGCTCACAGGTTTTAGTTCGGTTTGCGTACATGCAGGCCATGAGCAGGACCCCAGATACGCCCATCTGACGCCTATTTACGCCTCTTCCACCTACGTGTACGACTCGGCAGAACAAGGCATGCGCCGGTTCAGCGGGCAGGAAGACGGTTTTATCTATTCCCGATGGGATTCTCCCAATTTCCGGGAAGCGGAAGGTAAAATAGCCGCCCTTGAAGCCTTTGGACTTACAGGACCCGACGGAGCACCCCTGCAGCTCAAAGCCAAACTCCATTCCTCCGGCATGGGTGCCCTCTCCACGCTTTTCCTCGCCCACCTCAAATCGGGCGATAAGATACTCTCCCATTATTCCCTCTACGGCGGTACGGAAGAACTTTTCCGAAAGATCCTCCCGCCACTGGGGATCGAAGCCATTATCATCGACATGCGCGACATCAATGCCGTAGAAGACATACTCCGCAAAGATGCCTCCATCCGCATGATGTACCTCGAAACGCCCGCCAACCCCACCCTCCGCTGCGTGGATCTGGAAGTGCTGATCGGTTTGGGGAAAGACCGTGGACTCATCACCGCCGTGGATAATACCTTCGCCACACCTTACCTGCAGCAGCCATTTGCTTATGGGGCCGACTATGTATTCCATTCCACCACCAAGTTCCTCAACGGCCACGGCACCGCTATCGGTGGTGTGCTCATCGGCCGCGATGTGGAACTGATGAACGGCCCGGTGGAAAAAGTGCACCGTCTGCTGGGTGCCAACTCCAACCCCTTCGATGCATTCATGCTCACGCAGGGTATTAAAACACTGGAAGTGCGGATGGAACGCCATTGCCATAACGCGATGGAAGTAGCCGGCTACCTGGAAGGGCACCCCGCCATCGCCAGTGTAAACTATCTCGGCCTCACCGATCATCCGGACTTCATGATCGCCTCCCGGCAAATGAAGCACCCCGGCGCCATGCTGAGCTTTGAACTGAAAGGCGGACTGGAATCGGGCAAGAAATTCATCGACAAGCTCCGGATGTGCCTCCGCGCAGTAAGCCTCGGTACAACAGATACCCTCATCTGCCACCCCGCCTCCATGACGCACTACAGCGTGCCGAAGGAGCTGCGGGAAAAATATGATATCACAGACGGACTCATCCGTATGAGCACCGGACTCGAATCCGTGACCGACATTTTATCCGACCTCGACCAGGCCCTCGCCTAAACGAATAATTACTCATGATTACGATAAGAAGAGCAGAAAGAAAAGATTGCGCCCGTATGATGGAACTGGTGCGGGAACTGGCGCTTTACGAAAAAGCACCCGAGCAGGTAACCGTTTCCCTTGAGCATTTCGAAGCATGCGGCTTTGGCCCTAACCCCGTATGGTGGGCCTATGTGGCGGAAGCAGACGGAGTGATCGCCGGGATGGCGTTGTATTACATCCGGTACTCTACCTGGAAAGGCATGCGCATGTACCTCGAAGATATTGTGGTAACAGACAGCCACCGTGGCCAGGGTATCGGCAAATTATTGTTCGACCAGCTACTGGTGGAAGCCCGCGAAAAAAAGTTCAGTGGCATGATGTGGCAGGTGCTGGAATGGAACGAGCCTGCTATCAATTTCTACAAAAAGTACGGTGCCAACTTCGACCCGGAATGGCTGAATGCGAACATCGAACTGTAAATAGAAAAAGCGTCCCGATGTAACCGGGACGCTTTTTTTATTTGGTAATCCTTATTGTCTGAGAAACACCAGCTTGTCTGGCAACCGTGTTCCATTTTCCGGGAAAAACCGGCCTATGGTAAACGATTTCTGATCGGGCGACATGAGGAAGTAATACTTCCTGTCGTTATTCCGGAACAGGATACTGTCTTCTTCCAGCTTGAAAAAATATAATCCGGAAGCATTGGGGTAACTGGATTCCGGCGGTAGCTTCCGGGTCTGAAAGAAGAAGCTGTTAGCAGCGCTGTTGTCGCTACCGGGAGTACTGGTGCCTGTGGGATCGGGAATACGGCCATAGAAAATAATCGTTTCCTTTTTCTCCCCACTCTCCAGCCATCGCACTTCTTCCTCCGACTTTTTGGAACAGCCGGCTATCGCTGCAAAAGCGATAAGGCTTAACACGACGCGTTTCCGCATAGGGACATGTTTTAAATCTCCTGTGAAACGCGTATGCCGCCGGAATAGTTACAATCCGGATTATTTAGCGGCTTCCAGTGTATCGCTTACGCCATCTGTAGCCACGGTCTTATCGATCTTGGCAATGAGGCCCTGCAATACTTTACCGGGACCTACTTCTGTGAAGCGGGTAGCACCGTCTGCCACCATGGCCTGCACACACTGCGTCCATTTAACGGCGCCGGTGAGCTGGGTGATGAGGTTTTGTTTGATAGCAGAAGGGTCGGTAACGGCTTTAGCCACAACGTTCTGATAAACAGGGCATGCGGGGGTATTGAAAGCGGTAGCTTCAATGGCAGCCTGCAGCTCTTCCTGTGCGGGAGCCATGAGCGGTGAGTGGAAGGCCCCTCCTACAGCTAGTTCCATAACGCGCTTGGCACCTGCAGCTTTCAGCAATTCCATAGCACGGGCAATCCCGGTTTTAGTACCGGAGATCACGAGCTGGCCCGGACAGTTATAATTCGCCGGCACTACCGTATCGTCGGTGATGGTAGCGCAGATTTCTTCTACTTTGGCATCGTCGAGACCCAATACCACCGCCATGGTAGACGGTGTGATTTCACAGGCTTTCTGCATGGCATTGGCACGGATAGACACCAGTTTGAGTGCATCCGCAAAGCCGAGTGCGCCATTGGCAACGAGGGCTGAAAATTCACCGAGAGAGTGGCCGGCCGTCATATCAGGACGGGCGTTTTCCAGGCAGAGGAACCCGATTACCGAGTGCAGGAACACTGCGGGCTGGGTTACTTTCGTTTGTTTGAGATCGGCTTCGGAGCCTTCAAACATCACATCGGAGATCCGGAAACCGAGCAATTCGTTCGCTTGCTCGAAAAGATCGCGGGCTTTGGTGCTTTGTTCGTAAAAAGCCTTGCCCATACCGGTAAATTGTGCTCCCTGACCGGGAAAAACGTATGCGTGCTTCATTGATATGATTAATTATCAGATGGCAAATATATATAAAAAATTATGGTTTAATCCAGCTTCGGGTGTCGCCGGGTTAAACCATAGGAAAATACAATCTATAAGTCAGGTGCTTTTTATCGGCGCCCCATCAGGTCGGAGCTGATGAGTTTCATGAACTCGGCACGGGTGGTACCGTCTTCGAACTGGCCGCTGAAAGCAGAAGTAGTGGTTACAGAGTTTTGTTTCTGCACACCGCGCATCATCATGCAGAGGTGCTGCGCTTCGATCACCACGGCTACGCCCTGCGGCTGCAGCGTATCCTGGATGGCATCCAGGATCTGGTGGGTAAGGCGCTCCTGTACCTGCAGGCGGCGGCTGAAGATATCTACCACACGGGCAATCTTGCTCAGGCCCGTAATGAACCCATTGGGTATATAAGCCACATGTGCTTTCCCGAAAAAGGGCAGCATATGATGTTCGCACATGGAATACAGTTCGATGTCTTTCACAATCACCATTTCGCTGTAGGCTTCGGTGAATTTAGCGCCGTTCAGCACTTCCCGCGCATCGAGCTGATAGCCCTGCGTGAGGAACTGCATGGCTTTCGCCATTCTCTCCGGCGTTTTCATCAGCCCTTCCCGGTCGGGGTTTTCACCCAGCAGGGAAATACTATTGCGGTAATGCTCCATCAATCCTTCCGTCACCTTCTCGTCGTACAATTCTTCCTTCTTGTAAGCCATGGCTGCTGTGTTTTATCAGGTTATTTACCGCCGTAATATTCCACGTAAATCTTGGATGTTTCGTGCAGCTTGATGCAATGCAGCTGTACGGTATCAGGCAGGTGCTTTTCGAGTTGTTCCCAGATGGCGATGGCCACGTTTTCCGCGGAAGTGAATTTATCTTTCATAAAATCCACATCCATGTTCAGATTCTTATGGTCCAGCTTTTCCACCACCACATCATTGATCAGGACACCTAACGTTTTGGCGTTGAATACAAAACCGGTTTCCGGATCGGGCACGCCTTTCACCGTTACGTGCAGCTCATAGTTATGCCCATGCCAGTTATCGTTCGCACATTTGCCGAACACTTCATGGTTTTGTTCTTTACTCCACTGCGGATTGTACAACTTGTGCGCTGCATTAAAATGCTCTACGCGCGTCAGATAGATCATTAGTTTGTTGATAAATTTCTGCAAAGTTAAAGCAATTCGACGATAACCTTACCTTTATGGGATGAAACTGATCGTTGCCGCCGCTACGGAGGCCGAAATACAGCCTTTGGCAACCTGGCTGAAGGAAACCGGCAGAAAGGATGTGGAAATATGGATCACGGGCATCGGCCTGTTCAGCACCGCTTACGCCCTCGGGAAGCGGCTTTCCGCCGAAAAGCCCGCCCTCATTATCCAGGCAGGCATAGCAGGCACCTTCCGCCACGATCTTCCCCTCGGTACCGCTGCCCTCGTAGAAAAAGAATATTTCGGAGACCTCGGCGCGGAAGACAATGGCCTGTTCCGCGACCTCTTCCATATCGGCCTTTGGAAGCATGATCAACATCCTTTTACACATGATTATTTATTGAATCATTTTGACAGAATACCTGATCAGCTTGCCCACCTCCCGCGGATGACAGCCGTATCCGTCAACACTGTCAGTGGCGAAGCCACCACCATCGCCCGGCTGGAACAGCAATACCAGCCCGGCCTCGAAAGCATGGAAGGTGCCGCATTTCACTACGCCTGCCTGCTGGAAAATGTACCTTTCCTGCAACTGCGCACCGTTTCCAATTATGTGGAGCAGCGCGATAAAAGCAAGTGGGACATTCCTTTAGCGGTACGGCAGCTGAACGAATTGCTGCAGCAAACGATCATGGAATGGAATAACGAACGATAAAATGAACGAAATATGCAACTGAGCTTAGGATTTTCGCCCTGCCCGAACGATACCTTTATCTTCGACGCACTGGTGAATGGAAAGATGGACACAGCGGGTTTGCAGTTCGATACCCGGCTGGAAGATGTGGAAACCCTGAATAAATGGGCCCTTGAAGGCAAACTGGACATTACGAAGCTGAGTTTTGCCGCCGGGCTGCGCGTGGCAGACAAATACCGTCTTCTCAACAGCGGCAGCGCCCTGGGCCGCGGATGCGGCCCTCTCCTCATTGCCCGCGAACCGCTCTCCACCGAACAAATATCCTCTCTTAAAATTGCCATACCCGGAGAAAATACAACCGCTAACCTATTGTTTTCCATCGCTTACCCTAATGCGAAAAACAAGAAAATAATGGTATTCTCAGAGATTGAACAGGCCGTCATCTCCGGAAAAGCAGATGCCGGCGTGATCATCCACGAAAACCGGTTTACTTACCAGCAGAAAGGCCTCGTGAAAATCACGGACCTCGGCGCTTTCTGGGAAGAAAAAACCGGTCACCCCATCCCGCTGGGCGGCATCTTCATCCGGAAAGACATCCCGGAAGAAACGGCTCAACAGATAGATGCACTCATTTCCCGCAGCCTGCAAACTGCATTTGCAGCGTACCCCACCCTTACACCATATGTAAAAGCCCATGCCCAGGAAATGGACGAATCAGTGATGCGCCAGCATATTGAACTGTATGTCAATGATTTCAGTCTGGATCTTGGAGAAAAAGGGCACAAGGCAATAGCAGTGCTGAAGCAGATGGCTTCCATAGTTACTGCATAGATACTTCAGGGTTACTGCAGGGTTACTTCAGGGTTACTTCACAGTTACTCCACAGATAGTGCGTAGTTAATGTACCTTTACGGCATTTGCGAAGTAAAAAACGCACTCACCCCCCCTACTGTGGCGGGGTGCTAAAAATCTGACAAGGAAAATAGCGCACCCCCGACAAAAAAACGGTAAAAACCGGTACCAATTGGCAGAAAACAGTCCCGAAAATAAACATCCGGGCTAGAAAACAACTGATATTCAATAATATATGCTGGAAGCACCGCTGTAATACTTATGTTAAGTAAATCATGGTCAGGGGATATTGAAACCTTACCATAAGGGTACTGTAATGTATATGTATCGCCGCTTTTCCGCTACAGTATTGGGTTTGCTACCCTTTTATATACAGTTGATATACAGTAACCCATCTTTTAACCAGCTTTAAGCCTTCTGTAACGAAGGCTTAATTACGGCTTCAATGCCTTTCCATAGGTTTCCAGCGCTCTTTTCCGGGCCATTTCATGGTTCACGATGGGCGCTACGTAGGTCAGCGTATCAAATTCCGGTACCCATTTCCGGATGTACTTACCTTCCTTATCGAACTTCTGCGCCTGCAGGGTAGGGTTAAATACCCGGAAGTAAGGGGCAGCATCGCAACCGGAGCCTGCCGCCCATTGCCAGCCACCATTATTGGCCGCAAGGTCGTAATCCAGCAGTTTCTTCGCGAAATAGGCCTCTCCCCAGCGCCAGTCTATCAACAGATGTTTGGTCAGGAAGCTGGCTGCCACCATGCGCACCCTGTTATGCATGTAACCCGTCCCGTTCAGTTCCCGCATACCGGCATCCACAATAGGATAACCGGTTTGCCCTTCGCACCAGGCTTTAAACTCCCGCTCATTATTGCGCCAAACAATGTTGTCGTATTCCTTTTTGAAGGACGTATGCACCACCTCGGGGAAATGCCAGAGGATCATCTGGTAAAACTCGCGCCAGATCAGCTCTTTCAGGAACGTTTCATTCAGATTCAATGCCCTGCGGGCTACTTCGCGGATGCTCACGGTGCCAAACCGCAGATGTACGCCAAGGCGGCTGGTACCGTCGATGGCGGGATAATCGCGGGTGGTATCGTAATGTTTCAAAAGCACATCTTCCGGGTTGGGAGAAGGGAAACCCCGTTCGGCAGGTACAAAGCCAACTTCCCTGAGTGCGGGCAAAGGAACCGGTTGCTGCCGGTGCAGGTGTACGAAATATTTCTCCGTGGGGTACTGTTTGAGGTAAAACGGCTCCAGTGCGGCGCACCATTTTCTGCTGTATGGGGTGAACACGGTGTAGGGGGAACCGTTATCTTTCGTCACTTCCCCTTTCTCGAATATCACCTGATCTTTCCATGATTTGAACACGATACCCTGCTGTTGCAGCTGTGCCGCAATGGTACTGTCGCGCTCCTGTGCATAAGGTTCATAATCGTGATTGGTAAACACGCCGGCAACTTCATACTTATCCGTGAAATGACGGAACGCTGCCGCAGTGGTGCCGTAATACACATCCAGCGTGCTTCCCAGCATCTCCAGCTGCAACTGCATTTGCGACAGTGCATCATGGATGAATTGCAAACGCCGGTCGGCCCGGTTATCGAGATCATCGAGGATATCGGTATCAAACACGAACACCGGAACAACGGGAAATCCGCTGCGGAGGGCGTGGTATAATGCCGCCTGGTCGTGCAGGCGAAGGTCCCTTCGGAACCAACAGAGTACTACTTTCATGTGCAGGGTTTAATGCCCGGCTGCGCGATTAACGGTGGAAAAATCAATTTCAGATGGAACGGGGGGGGGCCGAATATACTGCTATCTTATAACATGGACTCGAACAGGAGATCGTGCAGGATGGCGGATGTGGCATTGCTATAACTGGCATCCCTGAAAGCACCTACCCACCGGATGCCGTAAATGGCATTGGTCAGAAAAATTTCGTCGGCAGATTGAAGATCCCGGACGGATAGCGGCTGCTCCGTCATTTTAAAAGGGAAGTCAGTTGTCAGTAAATGCTTGCGCATAACGCCGCAAACACAACCTTCGGTGAGCGGGGGCGTAAATACCTCTCCGTCTTTTACAATAAACACATTGGCTACTGTCGTATCTGCCACACGGCCATATTGGTTGAGGAGGATGGCTTCTGCCACCTGGTGCTGCCGGGCGTACATGGCAGCCAGTACATAAGGCAAACAGTTGTTGGACTTAACGTTGCTGAGTTTATCGCCGGTTTTAACCGCATCGGGGAATACCTGCAGGGAAAGGCCTGTGCTGTTCAACTCAAAAATATGTTCCGGCAACTCCCATGACTGGATGAGGAAATGCGGAGTATGTTCTACGGGATCATACAATCCGGTACCGGCGCGCCAAACGGTGAGGCGTACACGGGCAAGGTCGCTCACGCCATTGGTACGGCAGAGTTGAATAATAAGCCCGGTGAAATAATCTTTCGTAAAGTGTGGGGGAATATGAAAATGCAGGATATGCAAACTTGCAATCAGGCGCTCGAAATGGAGGTCTGCCAACAGGAGTTGCCCCTGGTACACCTTCATTGTTTCAAAACATCCGTCGCCATACCTGAAACTGCGGTTATCTACGGTAAGTAACGGTTTGTCGCTGGCTATGAATCTTCCGTTATAACACAATTGCATACTGTAAGTTACGATTATAAAACCATTTCGGGAATATCCCCGGGTATCACCAGCCGGCCGGCGGTTTTGGCTTTAATCTCTTCTACACTCACGCCAGGGGCGCGTTCCAGCAGTACAAACCCGTCCGGGGTAACATCCAGTACTGCTATTTCCGTCACTATTTTACGGACACAGCTTACGCCTGTAAGGGGCAGGGTGCATTGGGGCAATAACTTGCTTTCCCCTTTGGGATTGGTATGCATCATAGCCACAATGATGTTCTTGGCGGAGGCCACCAGGTCCATGGCGCCGCCCATGCCTTTTACCATTTTACCGGGTATTTTCCAGTTGGCAATATCGCCCCTGTCCGACACTTCCATGGCGCCCAGCACCGTAAGGTCTACCTTACCGGCGCGGATCATGCCGAAGCTTTCGGCGGAGTCGAAGAAGGCGCCTCCGGGTAATACGGTAACTGTTTCTTTACCGGCGTTGATGAGATCGGCATCGATGTCATCTTCAGTGGGGTAAGGACCCATGCCCAGCATACCGTTTTCTGACTGCAGCATGATGGAAATACCGGCAGGTACAAAATTGGATACCAGTGTGGGGATGCCGATACCGAGGTTCACATACATTCCGTCGCGCAATTCCTGCGCAATGCGTTTGGCAATGCCATATTTATCGAGAGCCATAGGAGTGTTAGATTTTGACAGTTTTCCTTTCGATGCGTTTTTCGTAACCGGCACCCTGGAAGATGCGATGTACATAAATACCAGGCACGTGAATCTCGTCGGGGTCCAGCTGACCGGGTTCTACCAGCTCTTCCACTTCGGCAATAGTCACATTCCCGGCCCGAGCCATGGAAGTACTGAAGTTGCGGGTGGTTTTGCGGAATACGAGGTTACCCATTTTATCGCCTTTCCAGGCTTTTACGATAGAGAAATCGGCATGCAGCGCCATCTCCATCAGGTAATCCTTGTCTCCGAAGCGCCGTGTCTCCTTCCCTTCCGCAATCTCGGTACCGAAGCCGGCGGGGGTAAAGAATGCGGGGATGCCCATGCCTGCCATGGCGATCCGGGTGGCGAGGGTGCCCTGTGGAATGAGATCTACTTCCAGCTCACCGGAAAGCAATTGCCGCTCAAACTCTGCGTTTTCACCCACGTAGCTCGACATCATCTTTTTAATCTGTCTTGTTTTCAGGAGCAGGCCCAAACCAAACTCATCGACGCCTGCATTATTGGAAATACAGATCAGGTTATTGATGCCCTTGCGTACGAGGGCTGCGATACAATTTTCGGGAATGCCACACAAGCCAAACCCTCCGAGCATAAGGGAGGCGCCGCTGGGGATGTCGGCGATGGCTTCATCGGCATTAGCAACAGTCTTTTTCATCTTCTCAGTTTTGATTTGTAACCGTAAGATGGAACGCATCTGCGCGTTTCATGTTTTGGTGTGTATAACGTCAGAATATATTCAGCTTCAGGCTGTCTGGACTGGGCCAGAACAGCGAGTCCATCCGGTTGCTGCCTTTGGCACGCAATTCCCGGTCGGTGCGCGCCCTTTCCGTGGAATCGAGCACTTCGCGTTGGCGCCGCACGATGTTGCCCATCTCTTTATAGATTATCTCCAACCTGTCGGGGTTGGCTTCGTAAAATTTATAACTACGGGTGAATGTTTCACGGTCTACCTTATGCAGCAGTAAAACCTGTGCGTACATTGTTTTAGTGGCGGAATCGCGCATTACTTCCGTGATTTCCGAAACCGTGCGGCCTTCCTGCAATTGTTCACGGGAATACACGTCGGCATAATTCATATCCAGCAAAATATCCCGCATCTGTTCTTTACTCAGTATACCGCCCGGCGTCCGGTCTGCATTTCCGCAGGCAGCCACAGCGGCCGCAATAAAAAGGGCGTATGCTGTCTTTCTCAAATTCGTCATGTGCATTACTTCATTTGCTGGTACTTGTTGGCATTCGGCACATCCAGTACCGACAACATCTGTATGGCCCTCATTTTTTCCTGAGGGGGTGCTTTAGCGAACAGCTTCATCAGCTCCTCATTTTTGGCATTGAAAAACGATTGCACTACCATTGAATTAGGCAGCTCTTCGTGCATGCCCATGAGCATATTCAGGCAGTTCATAATTGCAGCGCGGCCCTTATTCACGTCTTCATACATCTGATCGAGGCCGAGGCGGTGATAGGTGTACATCACGTCGTGAAAGCGGGCAAACTTCACGTTCAGCAGGTTATCCTGCAACCAGTAGCGGTTACGGTTGCCTTCGAACGCCTTCCAGCCGGAAATGTCTTTCCCGTCGGGCGCATTATTCACAATATTAAGGGCTTTTTTATAAAAATTATCGCCGCCGCGGGGGGAAAAAGAATCGTAATCGAGGCCGAGGATGATGTTACAGTAGTAAGCGATCACCGCGGTGAGATTGGATGCCAGCGGGTCGTTTCCGGAGATGCGTTGTTCGTTGAACTCCATGGGCTGGAATTCTACATAACGGAACACGAGGTTATTGTCCTGCGTATTGAAGATGCTGGACGTATAGCTGGTATTAAAAACCGGGCGGGCGGCCTGTACGGTAAGACTGGCCCTGTAGGTATTATTCCCAACGTCCTGGGTAACATTAATGAGGAAGTTGCATTCAATGCGTTCTGCGGGGGAAAAAGCATCATCCGTCCAGCGCCGGCCGTTAATGAACTCATTCAGCGCGGTTTGCAGGGTGGTAAAGATGCGCTTCTCCACGCTGGTGCCCAGCTGGGCTGCCTGAACGGAAACGTTGGCCCTGAATTCCTGGGCGGAGGCAAGGGATGCCATCAAACAGAGGCAGAAAGTAAGAAGGTGTTTACCCATGTTGCATGTCGATTATAGCCGAAACGATTTCCCGCGCTGCATCGTGCTTGGATTGCAGGGGAAGCTGGCGCTCCTGTCCGTCGGCACGGAGGAGGGTGATTTTATTGGTATCGTAGTTGAATCCGGCGCCGGGGTCGTTCAGGGAATTGAGGACCACCATATCGAGGCGCTTATCATTGAGTTTCTTCAGAGCGTATTCGCGTTCGTTATTGGTTTCAAGAGAAAAACCGACCAGGATCTGATACTCCTTTTTGGAGGCGCCGAGGGTACGGGCGATGTCTGCCGTTTTCTCGAGGGCGATGTTCATTTCGTCATCTTTCTTCTTTATTTTCTTATCGGCAACGGTGCTGGGGCGGTAATCGGCCACGGCAGCGGCCATTACAATGATATCGGCCTGCGGGGCAAAGCCGGTGCAGGCATCAAACATCTGGGCAGCGGTGATCACTTTTTCTGTAGTAACACCGGAGTGATGGGTTTCTTTAGAGGTGGGGCCCAGTACAAGGCGGACGGTTGCTCCAGCTTCTGCAAGTGCTTCAGCGATGGCGATGCCCATTTTACCGCTGGAGTGATTGCTGATGAAGCGCACCGGGTCGATGGGTTCCTGGGTGGGCCCGGCGGATACGAGGGCGGTTTTGCCTTTGAGGGACTGCCCGTCTGCCCGGCCGGAAAAGAAGGTGTATAGGTAGGAAACGATGGCTTCCGGTTCTGCCATGCGGCCTTCGCCAAACAGGCCACTGGCCAGTTCTCCCCGGTGAACGGGCAGCTGGCGGTGTCCGTAATTCAGCAGCCGGGCCACATTGACCTTCGTGGCAGGGTGCAGCCACATGTCTTCATCCATGGCCGGAGCAAAAAGTACGGGGCAGGTGGCGGAAAGATATACGGCGAGGAGGAGGTTGTCACAGATCCCATTGGCCATTTTGGCAATGGTGTTGGCGGATGCCGGGGCGATGAGCATAACGTCGGCCCAACGGCCCAGCATTACGTGGTTGCTCCAGCTGCCATCCTGTGAGATATGGACACCAACTTCCTGTTTGGAGAGGGTGGCGAGTGTGAGGGGGGTGATGAAATCGCAGGCGGAGGGGGTCATGAGCACCTTTACCTGGGCGCCTTCTTTCACGAGGAGGCGCACGAGCAGGGCGGCCTTGTAGGCGGCGATGCTGCCGGATACGCCCAGGAGGATTTTCTTACCTTGTAACATCTGACAAAATAAAAGCGGCAGAACAACGATATTCTGCCGCTATGAAATTAGTATTTTTCACAAAAAGATGAACGGATCAGCTGTACAGATCGTCATCATTTTTGCGGAAATAGATCTTATTGTCCAGGAACTCCTGCGTAGCCTGAATGGGAGAATTTGCCATTCTCTCATAAAAACGGGAGATTTCGATCTGCTCCTTGTTCTCATGCACTTCCTCCAGGTTATCCGTGTGGGAAGCAAACTCTTCCAGTTTGGAATGCAGTTCTTCCTTCACGGTAATGTTGATCTGGTTTGCCCTTTTGGCAATAATGGCAATGGATTCGTACAGGTTACCGGTTCTGTTCTTGATATCGGTCGTGTTTTTAGTCTCAACCCAGGGGTTCAGGCTACTGGACAGACTCCGTTTTATTTTGCTCATTTTCCAGCGTTTTAATGTTATTTTTTGCTAAGGTAAAGTATTTTTCGGCATCCCCGCGCAATTTACTGGAGGGGTAGCGGTCGTTGAACTCGAGATACTCGTTTACGACAGTTTCGTAACGCTCTTTCTGGCGGTAATGTACGCTGTTCCTGGCGTATTGATAATAAGCCTTGATAGCCATGAACTTGTAGCTGTCGCTTTTCTCGGAGTCGGGATAGGCGCGCATCAGGCTTTTGAAGGCTACCCCGGAAGCTTTAAAGTGGCCGAGGTTGAAGTAAAGCTCGGCAGCGTTAAAGTCCTTTTGTTCGAGTTTCCGGCGGAGCAGGTCGATTACGACGGAGGCTTCGGTGGATTTGTCGGACTGGGGGTATGTATTGATGAAGGTTTGCATGGCAGCAATGGCCTTCATGGTGTTTGTCTGGTCGAGGGGTACCTTGGGGGAGAGTTTATAATAGCAGTAAGCCTGCTGATAGTCGATCTCCATGGCGCGGGGGCTGCTGGGCAGTGCGTCGAGGTAGTTTTTGAAGTGGAAAGCGGCCTGAGTATAATCTTTCAGATAGAAAGAGCAGTAGGCATACTTATAATAAAGAGGTTCAAACTTATCAGTGCCTTTGAATACGGGGATCATTTCCTCGTATAAGGTCTGTGCCATCTGGTACTTCTTCTTTTCGTACATTTTATCGGCATACGCCAGCTTCTTCTCCAGGTCATTGCTTTTTTCAATGCGCCTGAGTTCCCGGTTGCAGGACACTGTAAAGAGCGTAAGGGCCACAAGGCCAGTATATAAGAGAATTTTCTTCATAAAAAAGAGTCGCGAAGGTACGAATTAAAAGCAAAATCCTGTAAGGGCATAAGGTAGGGCCGTTAAAATTTTGCAAAAATGATATTTTCAGCTTCCTGCGGGCTTTTCAACACAATCCACATCGTTATAAACAAGTTTTCCACAACATCCGTTTGCTTATCCACAGCGCCGCTGTCTACCCATAGCTGAAACCCGCCATTACAGGCACAATACTCGTGTGGAAAAAATATACAATGCATTTTTTCGGTTAAAAGTGGGAAAAAGTGTTATTTTGTGTTAGGAAATGGAAATTAGGTTCCAAACCGAAGTATGACGGGCTTTTTAGGTGAATATGAATCAACGCTGGACGCAAAAGGGCGTTTTCTGCTCCCTGCCGGGTTTAAACGGCAGCTGCCGGAAGACGCTGGGGCCCAGTTTGTGCTGAACCGCGGCTTCGAGAAGTGCCTTACCCTGTATCCGATGAGTGAATGGAATCCTATCCAGGAAAAAATTGCCAAGTTGAATGATTTTGATCCGAAAGTTAGGGAATTCCGTCGCTATTTTCTGAACGGGGCTACCATAGTGGAATTGGACAGTGCAGGCCGTCTCAACATCCCGAAGAACCTGCTGGCGCATGCCGGGCTCGATAAAGACATCGTGCTCGCGGCTGCCAACAACAAAATCGAGATCTGGGATAAAGCCAAATACCAGGAGTTCTTTGATAATTTTTCACCGGAAGCCTTCAGCAACCTGGCCCAACAGGTCATGTCGCCAGACGGGGGCAATATCCCCGGACTGTAAAAACGGCAAGCATGGAAGCAGGTTCCTATCATCAGCCCGTCCTTCTTCAGGAAGTGATTGCGCACATGGATATCCGGCCCGACGGACTTTATATCGACGCCACCTTCGGGGGCGGCGGCCACTCCCGGGCTATCCTTTCGCAGCTCGGGCCTCAGGGCAGGCTGATCGTGTTCGACCAGGACGAGGACGCATACCGAAACCGTATCCCGGACGAGCGGGTCACCTTCGTTCGCGAGAATTTCCGGCACCTGGAGCGCTTCTGCAAGCTGCATAAAGCACTGGGAGCCGACGGGATGCTCGCCGACCTGGGGGTTTCCAGCCACCAGTTCGACACGGCGGAGCGCGGGTTCTCTACCCGGTTCGATGCCCCGCTGGACATGCGGATGGACAACCGGGCAAAGCTCACCGCCGCGGATGTGCTCATGACTTACTCTGAGCATCGTCTCTTACAGCTGTTTCAGGACTTTGGCGAAGTGACCAATTCCCGCACCCTGGCCAAAACCATCGTGCAGCTGCGCAAGGCTCACCCGCTGCGCACCATCGCGGAATTCAAATCGCTCATCCAGCCCATCGTAAAAGGCAACCCCGCAAAATATCTCGCACAGGTCTTTCAGGCACTGCGGATAGAGGTAAACGATGAGCTGGGAGCACTGAAAGATCTGCTGCATCAATCCACCGCCGTACTTAAACCAGGCGGCCGGCTGTCGATCATTACCTTCCATTCTTTGGAAGACCGGCTGGTGAAGAACTTTATGAAAACTGGCAGTTTCGAGACTGTGGACGAAAATCCATATTCCTTTGAAACCCCACCCAAAGTATTCCGCCTCATTACGAAAAAGCCGGTCACGGCCGCAGATGCGGAACTGAAAGAAAACCCCAGAAGCCGGAGCGCTAAACTGAGGGTAGCAGAAAAGATCTGAGCCGTTACTTCCATCCTATTCCCTTTTACCGAACAACATTGTCAGCATCATCAATTCGTTAAACACGTAAAGGTTTGCAGGAAGAAGTAAAAGACATATCAGCGGAAATACCGCAGGAAAGCATACCGGCAGAGCCACGGAAGGAATGGCGGCTGCGGATCAATTATAAAATGATCACCGGTAACCTTCCCTTCATCCTCTTCCTTGCCGTGGTGGCACTGGTGTATATCGCCAATAACCACCTCGCCGAAAAGAAGATCATCCGGATCAACCGCCTCAGCCGGCAGATCAAGGAACTGAAATGGGAATATCTGAGCGTGAAAAGTGACCTGATGTTCCGCAGCAAACTGAGCGAAGTGAGCAAGGCCGTAGAGCCACTGGGATTGAAAGAGCTCAGCACCCCGCCCCAAAGGATCGAAACTGCTGCAACAAACACCGAGCAATAAAATTATCACACACCGATACTGACATCTAACCCGGCAAATGGAGATTAAGAAAGATATATTATGGCGGTCGTATTTATGCCTTATCGGCATGGGTATCTTCGCCGTCGCCATTATCGGCAGGGTCGTTTTCCTCCAGCAGGTGGAAGGTACCTACTGGCGCAATATGTCTGACAGTCTCCACACTGCATACATGGATCTTGATGCAGACCGCGGCACCATCTACTCCGAAGAAGGCCGCATGCTCTCCACCTCCATCCCCTATTTCGATATCCGCATAGATTTTAAAGCAGACGGCCTGCAGGATAAAAAGAAGAACATCTTCAAAGAGAACGTGGATTCCCTTTCCCGCGCCCTCGCCACCCTGTTCATGGACCGTCCGGCTGCAGAGTATAAAAAACTCCTGCAGGAAGGGTTTAGGGAAAAAGACCGCTACTTCCTCCTCAAGCGCGATATCCGGTTCGACCAGTACCAGCAGCTGCGCACCTTCCCCATGTTCCGCCTGGGCCGCAACAAAGGCGGGATGATCGTGGAAACCAAGAACAAAAGGATCAACCCTTTCAAGCTGCTCGCCAACCGTACCATCGGCCTCGCCCGCACCAACTCACAGAACGTAGGCCTTGAAAATACTTATGACGCTTACCTCAGCGGCGTAACCGGTAAACGCCTCATGCGCCGCATCGCGGGTGGTACTTACATGCCCGTGGAAGGATATGACATCGAACCGGAAAACGGTAAAGATGTAATCACTACCCTCGACGTAAACATGCAGGACATCGTGGAAACCGCCCTCATGCGTATGATGATCCAGAACGAATGCGTTCACGGCACCGCCATCCTCATGGAAGTGAAAACAGGGAAAGTGAAAGCCATCGCTAACCTGGGCCGCCAGCCCGATGGCAACTACTGGGAAGATATGAACCACGCTATCCAGAAAGGGGAACCCGGTTCCACTTTCAAACTGGCTACCATGATTGCCCTGCTGGAAGACGGTTACATCACCCCCAACACCATGGTGGATCTGAACTACGGCCGCTGGCCCATCAACCGCCGGGTGGTTTACGATTCCGAACCGCATCACCTTACCACGGTAACCGTCAAACACGCGTTCGAGCGCAGCTCCAACGTAGCGATGGCCAAACTGGTATATCAATACTATCAGAAAAGACCGAATGATTTCTCTGCCCGCCTCCGCAAACTACAGCTCGATAAGCCTACCGGCATCGACCTCGTTGGGGAAAGCACCCCGCAGATAAAGACCACGGCCAACAAAAGCTGGAGCGCCACCACCCTTCCGTGGATGGCTTTTGGCTATGAGGTAACACAAACACCGCTGCACACCGCCATGCTGTACAATGCAGTTGCCAACGGCGGCAAAATGATGAAGCCTTACCTCGTGAACAGTATCCGTGAATACGGGCAACCGGTGAAAAACTTCGAGCCTGTGGTGATGATGGACAGCATCTGCTCCAACCGCACCCTTACAGCAGTACAGGATATGCTCGAAGGCGTTGTGCTGAAGGGCACCGCTGCCAAATTGCAGACTCCTTATTACCGCTTTGCCGGTAAAACCGGAACAGCGCTGATCGCTGATGGTAAAAGAGGATATGCAGATAAAATTTACCAGTCATCGTTCGCAGGGTATTTCCCGGCAGACGATCCGCAATACACCTGCGTGGTGGTAATCCGGAACAAGCCCCATGCCGCCAAATTCTATGGCGGCTCCGTGGCAGGACCGGTTTTCCGTGAAGTGGCAGACAAACTGTACGCCCTCGCCGTGAAAAAGCCCCGCCAGCTGGCAGGTAACAGCGGGCTGGATTCCATGATGGCCATGAAAGGCGGTAAAGGCAGTGAATGGAAAAGCGTTGCCTCGGCCCTCAACCTGCCCTGGTCTGGCGCCCTCACCAGCAGCAACTGGGTGAGCGCCGATGTAAAAGGCAGCAAACTGACCTTTCAACCGGTAAACCAACAAAGCGGCACCGTTCCGGATGTAAAAGGAATGGGCCTGAAAGATGCGCTTTACCTGCTCGAGAATGCAGGACTGCGCGTAGTAATCCGCGGTGCGGGAAAAGTGACTGCACAGTCCCTGCCCGGCGGAACCAATATTGGAAAAGAACAAACGATCATCATAGAACTGAGTTGATTTTGATATGAAGACGCTGCGGGACATATTATACCAGGTTCAGATCATGGACGTACATGGCAATAACGACATTGCCATTCATGCGTTGCATATCGACTCACGCCAGGTGAAGCCGGGCGATGCCTTTATCGCTATACGCGGAGCTGCTGCCGATGGGCATGCCTATATCTCCAAAGCTGTAGCACAAGGTGCAATGGCCGTAGTATGTGAGGAACTCCCCGAAGTGATGGCGGCAGATGTTTGTTATATACAGGTTGCCAACAGCCACCAGGCTGCCGGCGTTATGGCGGGCAACTTCTACGACAATCCCTCGCGGAAGCTGAAACTGGTGGGCGTTACCGGTACCAATGGTAAAACCACCGTTGCCACGCTCCTCTTTCGCCTGTACACCGAAATGGGCCATCACTGCGGACTGCTCTCTACCGTGCAGAACCAGATCGGTGACCGCATTGTTCCTGCCACACACACCACTCCTGACCCGGTGAATCTCAATGCACTGCTGGCAGACATGGTGAACGACGGCTGCAACTATGCTTTCATGGAAGTAAGCTCTCACGCCATTCACCAACAGCGTATAGCAGGACTGCAATTCGCCGGTGGCATTTTTACGAACATCACACACGACCATCTTGATTATCACAAAACGTTCGATGAATATATCAAGGTAAAGAAATCATTTTTCGACAACCTGCCTAATACCGCTTTTGCGCTCACCAATCTGGACGACAAGCGAGGCAACGTGATGCTGCAAAATACGAAGGCCCGTAAAGCTACCTACAGTTTGCGCACTATGGCCGAGTTCAAAGGCAAGATTCTTGAAAACAACCTTACCGGACTGGTCATGCAGGTGGGCAATAAAGATGTTCACTTCCGCCTCATCGGTGAGTTCAATGCTTATAACCTCCTTGCAGTGTACGGCGCCGCCGTGCTGCTGGGCGATGATAAAGACAGCATACTGGCAGCACTCAGCAATTTGCAGGGAGCCGAAGGCCGGTTTGATTACATCGTTTCAAAAAACGACCGCATCATTGGTATCGTGGATTACGCCCATACACCTGATGCGCTCCTTAACGTACTGGCTACCATTAAAAACCTGCGTCAGGGTCACGAGCAGATCATCACTGTGGTGGGCTGCGGGGGAGACCGGGATACGACCAAACGCCCCATCATGGGCGAAGTTGCCGCCGAACATTCTGACAAGGCCATTTTTACGTCAGACAATCCCCGGTCGGAAGACGCGGGAGCTATTATCCGGCAGATGGAAGAAGGAGTGAATGTGACCCAGCGTAAGAAAACGCTCTCCATCGCAGACCGTCACGAAGCCATTAAAACCGCCGTAAGTCTCGCGAAACCGGAGGATATCATCCTCATCGCGGGTAAAGGGCATGAAAAATACCAGGAGATCCATGGTGTAAAGCATCCGTTCGATGATAAACAGGTGCTCCGTGAATTACTGGAAATGTTTGATAAATAGAAGATCACGATCATTATATGTTATACTATCTGTTCACTTATCTTAAAAACGAGTTCAACTACACCGGTACCGGTATGTGGCAATTCATCACATTCCGCGTAACCATGGCGTTGCTGCTCTCCCTCGTGATCTCCCTCCTGCTGGGCAAGCGTATTGTAAAATACCTGCAGCGCAAGCAGATCGGGGAAACCATCCGCGACCTCGGCCTGGCCGGTGAACAAACCAAGAAAGGTACTCCCACCATGGGCGGCCTTATCATCCTTTCCGCCATCGTGATCCCCACCCTGCTGTTTGCAAGGGTGATGAACGTGTATATCCTCCTGATCCTGCTCTGCACCATCTGGCTGGGACTGATCGGGTTTATCGACGACTATATCAAGGTATTCAAGAAGAATAAAGAAGGGCTGGCCGGGAGGTTCAAAATCCTCGGTCAGGTGGGCCTCGGCCTCATCGTAGGTACCACCCTGTATTTCAATAACAATGTGGTGATGAGCCGTGAGATCATGGACGGGAAGAAGCTGGCTCCTTACGAGAAAGTAGTGAGTAACGAGCGCACTACCCCTGACGGGCATCGCTTTGTGGATGTAAAAACCCCTATCACCACTATTCCTTTCGTTAAGAACCACGAGTTCAACTATAGCAAACTCATTTCCTGGATGGGCCCCGGTGCCGAGAAGTTCACCTTCGTGATCTACATCCTTATCGTGATCATCATTATTACGGCGGTATCGAACGGGGCGAATATAACAGACGGGCTTGACGGGCTGGCCACGGGCGTATCTGCAGTAATAGGCGTGTGCCTTGGGATATTCGCTTATGTAAGCGGTAACATCCAGTTCGCGGAATACCTGAATATCATGTATATCCCCAACCTCGGCGAGCTTTCGATCTTCATTGCAGCGTTTGTTGGGGCCTGTGTGGGTTTCCTATGGTATAATGCTTACCCTGCCCAGGTTTTCATGGGTGATACGGGGAGCCTTGCACTGGGAGGCATCATCGCTTCCCTTGCCATTATCGTTAGAAAAGAATTGCTGATCCCGATCTTCTGCGGCGTATTCCTTGTGGAAAACCTCAGTGTGATGATCCAGGTGGCATATTTCAAATACACGAAGAAAAAATACGGCGAAGGCCGCCGCGTGTTCCTGATGAGCCCGCTGCACCACCATTACCAGAAACTCGGCTATCACGAAAGCAAGATTGCCGTGCGCTTCTGGATCGTAACGATTATGTGCGTCGTATTTGCCATCGCAACCCTAAAAATGCGTTAACAGGACTATGAATAAACTCGTTATCCTTGGAGCCGGAGAAAGCGGAATTGGTGCAGCCCTGCTGGGAAAAAAGCAGGGTTACGAGGTCTTCGTGTCCGACGGTGGCGCTATCAAAGACCTTTACAAGCAGGAACTGGCTGTGAATAATATACCCTTCGAAGAAGGGCATCACTCCTGGGACGTGATCCTTGCGGCCGACGAGATCGTGAAATCTCCCGGCATCCCTGAGAAAACGGAGCTGATGAAAAAGATACGTGAGCGTGGTGTACGGGTTATTTCCGAGATCGAGTTTGCATGGCGGTTCAGTAAAGACAGCAGCAAAATAATTGCCATCACCGGAAGCAACGGTAAAAGCACTACCACTGCCCTCACCCATCACATCTTCAGAACCGCCGGCCTAAACGCCGCGCTGGTTGGAAATATTGGTGTCAGCTACGCCAAGCAGGTAGCCTCGGGGCATTCGGATTATTATGTGGTGGAAGTGAGCAGCTTTCAGCTCGATGATATCGTGGATTTCAAACCCAACGTAGCTATTCTGCTCAATATTACCCCGGACCATCTGGACCGGTACGACTATAAAATGGAGAACTATGTGGAGAGCAAATTCCGCATTGCCATGAATCAGACGAAGGAAGATTATTTTATTTATTGTATAGACGACCCGTTGATACGGGAACATTTAGCAAAGAAACCCATTTATTCTACAACAATACCTTTTAGCATTATGGAACAACTGAAAGAAGGTGGATTCATCGCGAACGACCAGCTGAACATCCAGGTAAAAGAAGAAGAACCGGTAATAATGTCGATGTACGACCTGGCATTAAAAGGTAAGCATAATCTGTATAATTCAATGGCAGCAGGGATAGCAGGCCGCACGATGGATATCCGGAAAGAGAAGATCCGGGAGAGCCTCAGCACGTTCTCCAGTCTGGAACACAGGATGGAATACGTAGCCACCGTGCGCGGAGTGGATTTTATCAACGACAGTAAAGCCACCAACGTGAACAGCGTATGGTTTGCCCTCGAAAGCATGGAACGCCCCGTGATCCTCATCATGGGCGGTGTGGACAAAGGCAATGACTACGACGCTATCCGTGAGCTGGTTCGGGAAAAAGTGAAAGCGATCGTTTGTCTGGGTGTCGATAACCGCCCCATTCACGAAGCCCTTTCCAAGGATATGGAGGTAATGATCAACACGGACAACATGAAGGATGCCGTGGGTCAGGCCTTTAACCTGGCAAGCAAGGGTGATGTGGTATTGCTTTCCCCCGCCTGTGCAAGCTTTGACCTCTTCAAGAATTATGAAGAAAGAGGCCGCAGCTTTAAGGATGCGGTAAGAGAACTCTAACAATAAAAAAGGAACAACGTGAACAACTTGCTTCAAAAGACGAAAGGCGACAAGGTGATATGGACGATCGTGTTCTTCCTCTCTGCAGTAAGCTTGTTGGCAGTATACAGTTCCACAGGCTCTTTGGCATACCGCGTTTACAGCGGGCATACGGAATACTACCTGTTCAAACAGTTGTCAGTATTGATCCTCGGGATTCTTATCATCTATTTCGCCCACCGGGTGAATTACACGATATACTCCCGGGTGGCGCAGATCGGATTCTTATTATCCATCCCGCTGCTGATCTATACGCTGGCATTCGGCTCCAATCTGAACGATGCGAGCCGCTGGATCAAGCTACCGGTAATCAACCTGACGTTTCAAACGTCAGATATTGCCAAGCTGGCCCTGTTCATGTACGTAGCGCGCCAGCTGTCTAAAAAACAGAATAACATTACCGACTTCAGGAAAGGTTTCTTACCGATCATCCTGCCGGTAGCTATTATTTGCGCGCTGATCATGCCCGCCAACATGTCTACCGCCCTGTTGCTGGGTGCCAGCTGCATGCTGTTATGCTTTATCGGCCGCGTGCCGCTGAAGTACCTGGCGGGTATGGTTGCAGCAGGTATTGTGCTGGTGGTGCTGATGTTTGGTGTTGCGAAGCTCACGGGTATGGAAGGCCGTACTAAAACATGGCTGAACCGTATCGAGAGTTTCACCGCTAAAGAAGCACACGAAGAGCCTTATCAGGTGCAGCAGGCGAAGATCGGGATTGTGAATGGAGGGCTGCTCGGAAAGGGACCCGGAAACAGTACGGCGAGAAATTTTCTCCCGCACCCATATTCCGATTTTATTTTTGCGATAATTCTTGAAGAGTATGGTATCTTTGGCGCCTTTTTAGTGATGGGCGCGTACCTCATTTTACTCCTCAGAAGTATCCGGATTTTTAAGAATTGTCCGTATGCCTTTGGTGCATTTCTGGCCCTGGGTCTGAGCGTAACGCTGGTAATACAGGCACTGATGCATATGGCCGTGAATGTGAATCTTTTACCGGTAACGGGGCTAACGCTGCCGCTGGTAAGTATGGGCGGATCATCCGTGATCTTCACCAGTCTGTCCATCGGTATCATCCTCAGTGTATCACGGCATGTGGAAGAAGCGGAAAATAAACAGGCGGAAGCTGCCCAGGCAGTGGCCGCATAAATATATAAACTGAACTATTTGGCACACAAGATTATCATAGCAGGTGGAGGAACAGGAGGGCATATCTTCCCGGCCATCGCCATTGCCAACGCCATCCGCAAGATTGAAGCGGATGCGGAGATTCTTTTTGTGGGTGCTAAAGGCAAAATGGAAATGGAGAAGGTGCCCCAGGCAGGGTATCCCATCGAAGGACTGGAGATCGCCGGATTCAACCGCAGCAATATCTTTAAAAACATCCTGCTGCCTTTCAAGCTGTTGAAAAGTCTCCGCGATGCACGCAACATCCTCCGCCGCTTCCAACCCGATGCAGTGGTAGGTGTTGGTGGTTACGCCAGCTTCCCCATTCTCCGGAAAGCACAGAAAATGGGCATTCCCACCCTCATACAGGAACAGAATTCCTATGCGGGCAAAAGCAATAAAATCCTCGGCAGGAAAGCCAACGTCATTTGCGTTGGTTATGAAGGAATGGAATCCTTCTTCCCTGCTGATAAAATATTATACACCGGCAACCCCGTGCGCGGGTCCATCACGCAGAGTGCAGTCGCGAAAGACGAAGCGATGCGCCACTTCGGTCTCATGATGGGCAAACCCACGCTGTTTGCCGTAGGTGGCAGCCTCGGAGCGAAGTCTATCAACGAAGCCCTCCTGCCCCACCTCGCGGGTTTCGTGAATAAAGACATACAGCTGATCTGGCAAACCGGGAAGCCGTATTACGAAACCGCCAAAGCTGCCGCGGCACCCTTTGCCACGCATGTGAAAGTATATGACTTCATCAATGTCATGGACTTTGCATACAAAGCTGCAGATGCCGTTATCTCCCGCGCAGGCGCCCTCGCCATCGCGGAGTTATGCGTTGCGCAGAAACCCGTGATCTTCGTGCCTTATCCTTTTGCGGCAGAAGACCACCAGACTAAAAACGCGGAAAGCCTCGTGCACAAAAATGCCGCGTTGCTTATTCCAGACAATGAAGCAGGCGCCAAACTGGCTAACGAAGCTTTAAGCCTCGTACAGAATAAAGCGCTGATGCAACAGCTCGAAACAAACATCGCCCCCCTGGGCAACAAAAACGCAGATATGACCATCGCCCGTGCAGTGCTCGGGCTGATAAAATAACAGGATGGATTTGAATTCATTACATAGGATCTATTTTGTAGGCATCGGAGGCATCGGTATGTCGGCCATCGCCCGGTACTTCCATGAAAAAGGAGCTGCCGTGAGCGGGTACGACCGTACCTCCACCCAACTTACGCAACAACTGGAAGCGGAAGGTATCCGCATTCATTATACGGAAGACCTGGCGCAGATAGACCGGAAGGCAGACCTCGTGGTATACACACCCGCCATTCCGGCTACGCAGAAGGAACTTGTTTATTACCGCGAAAACGGATACGAAGTGGTGAAACGCAGCGATGTGCTGCAGGAGATCACCCGTGCCCTCTTCGCCATCACCGTAGCAGGTACACATGGTAAAACCACCGTTTCAACCATGATCGCACACCTGCTGCGCGATTCCGGGTATGGCTGCAACGCCTTCCTTGGTGGGGTAAGTGCTAACTACGGCAAGAACTTCTGGTCCAGCGAAAAGCAGGTGGCAGTCATCGAAGCCGATGAATACGACCGCAGCTTCCTGAAGCTCAGTCCGGATATTGCAGTGCTTACCGCGATGGACCCGGACCACCTCGATATTTACGGTACTGCCGAAGAAGTAGAAAAAGCTTTTATACAGTATACCGCCAACATAAAGCCCAACGGCACACTGCTGGTGAAACACGGCCTGCATCGCGGATCGGAGCTGAAAGGAGACAACCGCCTCAATTACAGCCTGCAAAATGATGCTGCCGATATCTGTGCCACCAATATCCGGATGGATGACGGAGGGTATGAGTTTGATGTGATTCAGCAGGACTGGATGATCGACAATGTGCAGCTCCGTATCGGCGGCATGCACAACGTGGAAAATGCGGTAGCTGCCATCGGCGTGGCGCATATCCTCGGCATCTCTAATGAAAAGATCCGTAACGCTGTAGCGTCTTTCAAAGGCATCCGGCGCCGTTTCGAATACCTGGTGAAGAACGACCGGCATGTGTATATCGATGATTATGCGCATCACCCTGAAGAACTGCGGGCACTGATAACCAGTGCCAAATCGTTGTTCAGCGGAAAGAAATGTACCGTCATCTTTCAGCCGCACCTCTTTAGCCGCACGCGAGACTTCGCAGACGGGTTCGGGGAAACATTGTCGCTGGCCGATGAAGTGATCCTCCTGCCTATCTATCCTGCCCGCGAACTGCCCATTGAGGGTGTTACCACGCAGATGATTGCAGACAGGATCAAAGGGCCGGAAGTACATATTATGGATCGCGACGCAGTACCGGCATGGATGCAACAAAACCCTGTCCGGCTGCTCATCACTGCCGGTGCGGGAGATATTGACCTGCTGCGGGAACCTTTGAAAGACATTATAAACAAACAATAAAAATATTCATTCATCATGCAACCGAAAACAAAAACGGCAATTAAGCGCATCGCTACCGTACTCCTCTGGGGAGGCGTGCTGGCGGGCTTTGCCGTATTGCTGGCGGCGGCGGTGAATGATAAGGAAAAGGCCAAATGCAAAGGCATCCGCGTTTCCCTGCGGGGCGATGACCGGAATGCATTTGTAGATGTAAAAGACGTAAAAGCACTTATCACGGCCGACAAATCCCTCAACCCCACGGGCAAGCCCATTAGCCAGGTTAGCCTGGCCCAGCTGGAGAAGATCGTGGAAAGGGATCCCTGGATCAGGACGGCGCAACTTTATATCGATAACAATCAGTTGCTGCAGGTGGAAGTGGAACAGCGCGATCCCCTCGCCCGTGTCTTCACTTTTTCCGGCAACAGCTTCTACCTCGATGGAGATGGTGAACGTATCCCTGTTTCTGACAGATTTTCTGCAAGGGTACCCGTGTTCACCAACTTCCCGGCTGATGCCGTGAAGCTCCGCAGTGAAGACAGTCTCCTCTTCACCCAAATGCGTGATATGGCAGCGTTCATCGCTACCGATACGTTCTGGAATGCGCAGGTAGAACAGGTGGTAATCACGGAAGACAGGAAGTTCGAGTTTATCCCGAAGCTCGGCGACCATATTGTTTATTTCGGAGAAGGAACGGATGTGGCCAACAAATTTGCCAGGCTGCTTGTCTTTTACAGAGAAGGGCTGAGCAAGGCAGGATGGAATACCTACACCCGGCTTAATGTAGCGTTCAAAGATCAGGTGATCGGGACGAGAAGAGATGGGAAGAGCGCACCTCCCCCGCCTATGTACAAAGATTCGTCAGCAGCAGACATTGCAGTGCAGGACGACGATGATCATGCCGCACCGGCGGCAGCTGTGGCGGTACCACCATCCAAACCGGCGGAACGAAAACCGGAGAAGAAACCGGAGAAGACCGCTGCAAAACCTGCCCCAAAGAAAACGTCTAAGCCGGCAAACGGCGACAGGCAACAGCCGAGGGCAATATATCAGAAACCTAATCAACGTAATCGCAACTAAAAACAATAAAGAACCATGAATCAGGAAGCTCCCATCATTGTAGGTCTCGACATTGGAACCACGAAGATAGCAGCCATCGCAGGAAGGAAGAATGAATACGGGAAATTGGAAATCCTCGGATTCGGGAAAGCCCCATCGTTCGGTGTACAGCACGGTATGGTGCTGAATATCGATCAGACCATCAAGGCCATCAGACAGGCACTGGAAAACTGCTATGCGTCCAATCCCAACCTCGAGATTAACGAGGTATATGTCGGCATCGCAGGCCATCATATCAAAAGTTTGCAAACCCGCGGAGACATTGTTCGGAGCGATACCGATGCAGAAATCTCCCAGAAAGACATTGACCAGCTGATCAACGATCAGTATAAAACGGTTATCCCTGCGAGCGATCAGATCATTGACGTGATTCCCCAGCAGTATATCGTGGACGCACTGCAGAACATTATTTATCCTATCGGGATGAGTGGTGTGAAGGTGGGTGCGAACTTCCACATCATTACCGGTGATAAGAACGCCATCCGCAATATCAACCGCAGCGTGGAAAAATCGGGTCTCCGTATCAAGGACCTCGTGCTCCAGCCCCTGGCATCTGCCGCGGCCGTTATGTGCGATATGGATTTCGAAGCCGGTGTTGCGATTGTAGATATTGGTGGTGGTACCACCGACCTGGCTGTTTTCTATGAAGGCGTCCTGAAACATACCGCCGTGATCCCTTACGGTGGCGAAAATATTACCAACGATATCAAGAACGGACTCGGCGTGCTGAAAACACAGGCGGAGCAGATGAAGGTTCAGTTCGGTTACGCCCTTGCGGACGAAGCCAAGAACAATGCCTACATCACCATCCCCGGTCTTCGCGGCCAAAGCCCGAAAGAGATCTCCGTAAAAAACCTCGCCCACATCATTCAGGCGCGTATGAGCGAGATCCTCGATTTCGTGGTATACCATCTGAAACAAATTGGCATGGACAATAAGATGCTCAATGGCGGTATCATCCTCACAGGTGGTGGCTCCCAGCTGAAACATCTCATCCAGCTGACAGAATACACTACCGGTGTAAGCGCACGTATTGGTTACCCGAATGAGCACCTCGCCAGCGGCCATACCGACGAGCTGACGAAGCCCATGTATGCCACCTGCGTTGGTCTTATCCTCAAAGGTTATAACGACTATGAGAACGACCTCCGTGCGATGGAAGACAATTACGTAAAGATCAATACCAGCTACTTCGCCAAGGAAAGAGTGGCCCGCCAGGCCGAATCCACGGAAGAATGGATGGATGAAGAAGCAGAAGAAGAAACCGCGGATGCACGCCAGGACCGTAAGGCCCGCGAGCGCAATGCATCGCTGAAAGGTTTCCTGGACAGGATGAAAACAAAGATCATCGACATGTTTACAGAAGAAGAAGACGCCAAGCTGTAATGGTTCGGCTTGATTGTTGCGATTTAATTACGTTCATATAAAAAAACGATCAAAGTAGCGTAGGATACGGTACACCACTAATACTAACCCATATAAAGAGCTAGAGTCATGATACATTTTGATCTTCCAAAGGAAAAATCCTCCATCATCAAGGTGATAGGCATTGGTGGCGGAGGAAGCAATGCGGTGAACCACATGTTCAGTCAGAACATTGAGGGGGTGAACTTCATTATCTGCAATACCGACGCACAGGCTATTGCAAACAGCCCTGTACCCAACAAGGTACAGCTGGGCCCGCACCTGACGCAGGGATTGGGAGCCGGTGCCAATCCACGGATTGGTGAACAGGCCACGGAGGAATCTTTTGAAGAAATCAAAAAAATACTGGAGGTGAACACCAAAATGGCGTTCATCACCGCAGGTATGGGCGGCGGCACCGGCACAGGAGGCGCTCCCATTATTGCCAAAATATGTAAGGAACTGGGCATCCTCACGGTGGGCATTGTTACCACTCCCTTCTCATATGAAGGTAAAAAGAGAATGCTGCAGGCCGAAGAAGGCATCAACCGTCTGAAAGATTACGTTGATACCCTGCTGATCATTTCCAACGACAAACTCCGTCAGAAGTTTGGTGACCTTAAGTTTAAGGCTGCATTCGAAAAGGCGGATAATGTGCTGGCTACTGCTGCGAAGTGTATCACAGATGTAATTAACTCCACCGGCCAGATCAACGTCGATTTCGCCGATGTGTGCACCGTTATGCGCAATGGCGGCGTGGCTATCCTCGGATCGGCCCTCGCTGAAGGCGAAAACCGCGCACAGAGAGCTATCGAAGATGCACTTACTTCACCGCTGCTGAATGACAACGATATCCGCGGAGCCAAATGGATCCTTATCAATATCTCCTCTTCCGAAGGCGATTTCGAACATACGCTTGATGAAATGGACATCATCCAGGCCTACGTGCAAAGCATGGCAGGCGAGGATTGCGATGTTATCCTCGGCGTAGGGTACGACCAGTCGCTCGAGCGTAACCTGGGCGTTACCATCATTGCTACCGGCTTTGAACAAAACCCCATCCGCCAGGCTAAACAACAGGCAGCAGCCGTTGCCGAGCAACAGGAAGAGCCTAAGATCGTAATGACCCTGGGGGGAGACGGAGAAGAAAAGAAGATGCACAATCAGGGAATGCTGTTTACGGATGAGCCGGAAATAATCGATGTTATGGCCCCCCGCCTCGTGGAGCCTACGGTTACCCATCCGGCAAGTGCTGCATCCTTCATGCCCCCTGCTCCCCAGCAACCGGAACGTGAAACCTACACGCTCAACATTGAGCCTGTAGAACCTCCCGCTCCGCAGGCAGCAGTGCAGCAACCACAGCCACCCGTACAGCAGAAACCTGCCGCTCCTGCAACAGGTTCAACCTCCGGTGGTTACCTCAACCGCCCCTCCAACATTTACGTGGAGCCGGTGAGCAATAACAACGTAAACCAGCAGGATGAAATGAAGATGGTTTTCCGGGAAGAAGCTGCCCCACAGGCACCCGTTCCTCCCCCGCAGCCACAACAGCTGCACGATGACCAGGCAGATGATCAGAAGAGAAAACAGCTGGAGCGCGTAGCCAAACTCCGCAGCATCAGCTTCAACGTGAAGAACATGGATAATAACCAGGAAATCGAGAACATCCCCGCATACCTGCGCAGGAACATCGACCTGGATAATGGCTCCGGCTCTGCCGAACATTTTTACTCCAGCTACACCATCGGTCAGAACGGTGAAAACCAGACCGAGATAAATACGATTAATACGTTCTTAGACGGGAAAAAGCCTGATTGACGAACAAGATGATATTAGTTTGATTGTTTTTTAGTTGTGTTAAAAAAAATCCTCCGATTCCTCGGAGGATTTTTTTTATCCATTAATTATGTGCTGATCGCTTAAAGGCTGTTGAGTACTGCTGATGCGGTATTCACCATTTCGGCGGCCGACTTTTGTTTCAGCTTATTCCATTCGAACGATTTCAGTACTTTCTCCAGCTGAGGGCCTTTACCTTCTGCTTTCAGGATACGGATCTTCTCGAACGTCTGAATTCCTTCTGCCATGCGCTCGAAGCGGATGGAGGAACGCGGACCGGGATATACGAGGTAAGTATCTCCGGCAGACCAGGCCCGGAAACGGGAATCCTGCAACGGATCTTTCACCCAGCAGTTATAAGCCCAGCGGAGGTAACCATGGAAGTTTTTTCCTGCAGCAAACCAGCCCAGCCACGCAGATTCTGCAGGTGCGGAGAAGGTGAAGGTGTTAGGGAACCCTTCCGTACAGCAGGTATAATAGGTGGTAGGCCAGCCTTTGCTGAAACGTGCTTCGCGCTCTTCAGCAGTAAAGTCCTGCCCGATAGCTACGCAATAATCATAAATATCGTTTACCAGCTCTTTATGGTAGTTACCTGCCAGTGATACTTTGAAGTCTTTATCTACACTGCGGATCAGTTTGATGGCGGCCTGCATGGCTTCCATAGGGCGCTCGTCCATAGCGATACAGGTAATGTTGAACCAGCCCTTTTGTTTCAGGTGCTTCGCGAAATCTACCAGCATAGGGCGCCAATGGGCGTCGTATTCAGGAGAGCCGGGCTTCGCCACAATATGGATCATTTTACCTGTGGCTTCATCGTAATAGAAGAATTTCAGGTTCCAGGGGATCATGCTGTAGCAGGCGATCTGTTTGGTTACCCCACATTCCATCATGAATTCCACCCATTTGTCGAATTCGGTGTAGTCGTAAGTCCAGGAGCCGTCGCGCTTCTTCGTCCATTTCACCATGTCGCCATAAATATCTTCTGTCTGGCTGTTCCAGGGGTCATAAATGATACTGGTGGTGATCACTTTCTGGCCAACGCCCGCTAATTGGGTCATATAAGGCCGCATAGCGTCGAAATGCTCTTTACTGAAGGGTTTTACGTTATGGTAGCGCGACACCGCGTATGGGCTTTGCCATAGGTCCAGGTGGTAAGCCCAGTCTTTGGCATCGGGGAGCGTACGGTTGTTAACGGTAACGTTATAAGAGAGGGTTTTAATGGCAATGCCTTTATTGTTCTTAACGGTGATGCTGCCTTTGTAAATACCTGCAGCAGTTTGTGCGGGTACTTTAATGCTGAGCCATACGGGCTGGGTGGTATTGGCGGCGATGTTCATGGACGTTTTGAAATCGATCGCGTCGGCCACGAGGGAAGAATCGTATTCTCCGGGCTTACGGAAACCGCAGCCGCCGCCTTCGCTGTTCAGCTCATCGGTCATTACATAACGGAGGAAACCGGTGGAAACTGCACTGGCAGGGATGGTGTTCCCCTTACCGTCGGTAAGTGCTGAGCGGGAGATGGTTACTCCCTGCTGGGCCTGGGTGGTGTAAATAACGAACTGGGTGTGGATCTTTTCGTTTTTCCAGCTGTGGGCGTTCCATGCGCTGCTGAGGCTCGCTGCTTCGGGGGCATACAGCTTATCATAGCGTATATCGGCGGTCCCGAACTGAACATGTGTACCCGGCCTGATGGCGCTCCAGGCAGCGGGGTCTACCTTCCGCCAGTCTTTCAGTTCCGTAAAGTCGGATTGAATGCCCTCCTGGGCCAGTGCGGTAATGGAATATGCCACGAATATGCCGGTGGCTACTAGTTGTCTTATCATAACTTGACGAATTGCGTAAGGACGAAGCTCACAATATAATGCTAGCTTCCCGTCCCTGCAACCCGTTAGTCCTCAAATCTGTGCCGGTCAGCCACTCTTTTCAGTTGGAGATTGGTAACAGGCGCTACCACGAGCGGGAATTTCTCGATGGTCACGTAACTGGAATCCAGTCCAAAGCCACGCTCCTCGGACAATCCGATCTTTTTCAGCATGAAATAAATGCGCATGATGATCCTTTCGTGCAAGGGCAGATCATTGTCATGCGAGAGGAATTTTTCCATCACGATAAATTGGAAATCTCCTACCACATTGTTTTTACTGAGTGATTCGTATCGGCTGGTGATGTTCACTTCCTTGTTGCGCACCATGTCTTCCACCACCATCCTGAACATAAGGTTGATGCGTTGCTCCACCCGGAAACCGAGGCGGAACTCTACACGGATCACTTCGTTGGGGATAATGGTTTGAACGGTGTATTCGCTCATGTAAGGTTCATCCACTACATCTACATGCACGAACCAGTAAATATCGGCCCGTTTGGGCTTTTTATTGAGGACGGAGTAAATGATTTTATGCTCTATTTCCTTTGGATTGTCTGCACTGCTCATGTAAACGAGGTGCGTGGCATATTTGGGGATGGAAGAGTCGTTACTGAGTTCCTGCAGGATGGGGAGGTAGTCTTCAAGGCGCACGAATTCCACGTAGCGGTTCTTGATCTTGCGGGACCGGAACCATGCATACATGACCATGAAGAGCGCGCCGCCTACGATTACTGTTACATAACCACCATGGGTAAATTTCACGAGGTTAGCGAGGAGGAACGAGAATTCGATGGTGAGGTATACTGCCAGGTACAGCCCTATCCACCACAGCTTTACGCGGCGGGTATACAGATAGAAGGCGAAGAGGCAGGAAGTCATGAGCATGCAGAGGGTGATGGACAGGCCATACGCCGCTTCCATTTTCGATGACTCTTGAAAAATCAAAACGATGGAAACACATCCGACAAACAGCATGATGTTGATGCCTGGAATAAAGAGCTGACCACGTTGTTCCGTCGGGTAGTTGATTTTAAGCTTAGGCCAGAGGTTGAGGCGCATTGCTTCGGAGATCAGCGTGAAAGAGCCGGAGATAAGGGCCTGTGATGCGATTACGGAAGCGATGGTGGCGATCAGTACCCCGAAAATCACGAATCCTTCCGGCATGATGAGGAAGAAAGGGTTTTCTCCGTTCAGCTTTTGACCTGTCTGTGTGAGGAGCCATGCGCCTTGACCGAGATAGTTGAGGATGAGGCTGATCTTCACCCATATCCAGGAAACGCGGATATTTCCACGGCCAACGTGCCCCAGGTCGGAGTAGAGGGCTTCAGCCCCCGTGGTACATAGGAATACTGCTCCCAACAGCAGGAATCCATGTGGATAGAGCGTGAGGAGTTTTACGGCGTAGTATGGGTTGAAGGCTTTGAGTACGGAAAGGTCGTCTGCGATATGCATGATACCGAGCACAGCGAGCATTCCGAACCAGATAACCATGATGGGACCGAACAGTTTACCGATAGATACGGTACCGAACTGCTGCATAAAGAACAGTCCTGAGATGATGAGTACAACGATCTTCACGATGGTTATGGTACCGAGATCTTTGAGCACGGGGAGTGTGCGCAAACCTTCTACTGCTGAAGTCACTGTAATGGGCGGTGTGATGATGCCATCTGCGAGGAGGGCGGCCCCTCCTATCATGCCGAAAACGACGGTCCATTTACCATGCCGCCTGACGAGGGCATAGAGCGAGAAGATACCACCTTCACCCTTGTTATCCGCCTTGAGGGTGAGGATAACGTACTTTACGGTAGTTTGGAGGGTGAGTGTCCAGATGATGCAGGAAATACCGCCGATAACCAGCAGATCGCTGATTTCATTGGTCCCTACAATGGCTTTAAATACGTAGAGCGGAGAAGTACCGATATCGCCGTAGATGATACCCAGCGCAACGATGATGCCGGCAAGGGTAGCTTTATTGAAGTCTTTTACCACGCTAAAAACAATGTGAAGTTTAGGCTGGTCAAATTTAGTGATAAATAATCAGGATTTGCAAGAAGTAAAAAACGCGTTGTAAATAAAACGGGGGTGAGGGGCAGAGGGTTCACCAAAGGGAAAAAATAATAGCGGTGGAAACGGCTATAAAAAAAGAGGCTGCCTGATGAGGCAGCCTCTTTTAGTTATTTACCTTGGCGAGGTATTAGTTAGCGGGATTCAGATCCACGGTACCAGCGTCGCCAGGAGTGTTTTGTTTGATGAAGCGACCGCGGTCGATGCCTTGCTTTTCAGCGAGGTAGTCGATAACAGCGTCTACACGACGGCTGCTCAGGTCAACACCACCTTTCTTGCCTTTGGCACCAGCGTGGCCGGTAACCAGGATGTTGCAGGAAGGGTTGCTGCGGAGCGTGTTAGCCACGCTGCTGAGGATTGCTTCGTTCTCAGAAGAAACTTTAGTAGTGCTTCCTTTGAAAGAAACGCTGGGGAATACCAGGTTAGCGCAAGCGAGGGGCTTAACTGCAGTGCAGCACTCAGGATCCGGGCATTTGCCTACACCGTCAGCGTCAACAGGCTGGCAGTAAGTCGGAGTGATGAGTTGTTTGTCTTTGTAGTCAGGAACGCCGTCACCATCTGTATCTTTAGCTACACCGTGAGAATCAACGGGAGCACCAGCGGGAGTGTTAGGTTCGCGATCGAACTGATCGGTTACACCGTCGCCATCAGCATCAGGCAGTACGGGAGCCGGCAGTTTCATACGACGGGGGCTGTTGAGCTCGTTGTAGGCGAAATCCAGGGGATTAACCCACCAGAGTGGTTCAACACGTTTGTTAGGATTACCCAGGTTGAAGTTCAGACGAACAGAGGTGTACGAAAGGAAATCGTTGCTTCTGTCGTAAGGGTTAGAAGTGTAACCGTCCAGATAATCATCAAACGGCAGGGTGAGTTTCTCTTCGATACCGATGTTGAAACGTTTGGACACTTTGAAAGCGATACCGGTACCTACGTTCAATGCATGACGGAGGAGCTGGTTGTCGTCTTTACGGCCGATCTGAACGCGGTTGCCCTGAGAAGGAGCATTTTGTTCGTATTTACGGTCGTAGAAGTCTTTCAGGTCTTTACGGATGTCTTTCTTCTTGCGGTTGAAGTCGATAGAAGCATAATTGTAGGCAGCACCTGATTCGTTCAGTGCGTCTACGTCAACGTCAGTCAGCATCAGACCGTAACCTGCCAGTACATACCAGTTAACTTTAGGCTGCGCTTTGTAGAACAGGATGTTGCTCAGAGAAGCGATGAAGTCCAGGGATACCTGGTGAGTTGCGGCTTTGTAGTTAGGAACGATTCTTCCACCGTTAGCAGCAGCGGTTGCACCCCAGGGGTTGATGCCGCCGGCAGCTAATGTAGGCTTCAGTTGATAATCCATACCATAATCGAAAGAACCGGTATATTCAGCTCTCAGAGAGAACGTGTGACCGAGTGCTTTTCTCAGAGAGATACCGCCACCGAAACCGGGAAGAGCGGAAACGTCACCCTGAATGAAGTGGTATCCACCGTGGACACCAAGTTCCCACATGCTGCGGGGTTTTGCGGGGTAGTCAGACTGGTTGTTTCTGAAGCTGTTGAATTGCGCCATATTCTTCGCCGAAACTTTTGAGGAGTCCAGGGCATCATATGTGGGCTTAACCTGCGCAAAACCAGGAGATGCAGCCAGAACGGACATTGCACCTGCCAGTAGTAAGTACTTTTTGCTTGCCATAATTGTTTTTTATTTAAAAACTGTTAAAGATTTTACAATTAACGCGTTTTTTACCAAGCAAAGGTAAAAATCCTAAATGAATATACAAATTTTTCTTGCGATTTTATTTGCATTGATAAGTGCTTCAATATTAAACGCTAATTTAAGGAACATCCAGCTAATGCTTACAAATTCGGGGCCAAATTTACAAAATGTCCAATTTTAGGCCTAGCTTAGCGTACCTTTTTATTTATAGCATGGAGGAAATTAAACAACTGATAGGGAAGGAATTACACGATTTTGAAGGAAAGTTTGCCGAAGCTGTAAAAAGCCATGTTCCTCTGCTGGACCGGATCATGCACTATATCGTAAAGCGAAAGGGCAAACAGATCAGGCCAATGTTCGTGCTCCTCTCCGCACGGCTGTTCAGCGACAGCATCACTGAAAACACTTACCGCGCCGCCGCCCTGGTAGAGCTGCTGCATACCGCCACCCTCGTTCATGACGATGTGGTCGACGATTCCCTGGAACGCCGTGGCTTCTTCTCCATCAACGCTTTGTGGAAGAACAAAATAGCCGTACTCGTTGGCGATTACCTCCTCTCCAAAGGTCTCCTCCTCTCCGTCACCAATAAAGAATTCCGCAGCCTCGAGATCCTCTCTCAGGCCGTAAAGGAAATGTCTGAAGGCGAACTCCTCCAGATCGAGAAAACACGCAAACTCGATATTAAAGAAGATATCTACTTCGAGATCATCCGCCGGAAAACAGCCTCCCTCCTCGCCTCCGCCTGCGCCGCAGGCGCATGGTCTACCACCGCCAGCGACGAAACAACCGAACAAATGCGCCTCTTCGGCGAAAAAGTAGGCGTGGCATTCCAGATCAAAGACGACCTCTTTGATTATGGTACCGCCAATATCGGTAAGCCCACCGGCATCGATATCCGCGAAAAGAAAATGACCCTCCCCCTCATCTACACCCTCCAGCACGCTACACCCGAAAACCGCCGCAAAATTATCAATATTGTGAAAAATCATAATACTGATAAGGACCGCGTCAACGAAGTCATCGCCATGGTCAACGAAAGCGGCGGCATCGAATACACCCGCGAAAAGATGTTCCAGTACCGCGACGAAGCGCTCGCCATCCTCCATTCATTCCCCGACAACGACATCCGCAAAGGCCTCGAATCACTCGTGCGCTTTACGACAGACCGCAAATTCTAACGTTGTTAATACGGCAATCATCGTTATATTACAACCGGATATAGCCAGACCGCGGGACGCTTCCCTATAATACAATTGCATGCAGAAACGCTGGACAGTAAAGAAATATCAACCATCACAGGAGCAACAGCTCCAGGCAGCTTTAAAAATCCACCCCCTCCTTTGCCGCTTACTGGTACAAAGAGGCATCACGAAATTTGAAGAAGCCCGCCACTTTTTCCGCCCTTCACTTGACGACCTGCACGACCCCTGGCTCATGAAAGGAATGGACAAAGCAGTTTCCCGGCTGGAAGAAGCATTCTTCCGCCGCGAAAAAATCCTTGTGTATGGTGATTATGATGTGGACGGCACTACTGCCGTAGCCACCGTTTACGGCTTCCTGCAACAACAGTACGATAACATCGAATTCTATATCCCCCACCGCTACCGCGAAGGGTACGGCATCTCCATGCAGGGCATCGAATATGCCCGCGATAACGACTTCAGCCTGATCATTGCGCTGGACTGCGGCATCAAGTCTATCGAATACATTGCCCACGCCGCCTCAATCGGTATCGATTTCATTATCTGCGACCACCACCTGCCAGACGCCATCCTTCCACCCGCCGTGGCCATTCTCAATCCCAAACAGGACGACTGCCCCTACCCTTACAAGGAGCTTTCCGGCTGCGGGATCGGGTTTAAGCTCATCAGTGCCCTCGCTCAAAAACAAGGCCTCCCTATGGAAGGGGTATATCAGTACCTCGACCTCGTGGCCACCAGTATAGCTGCAGACATCGTTCCCATGACCGGTGAAAACCGCGTACTCGCCTTCCACGGTCTTAAACAGGTGAACGATGCTCCTTCTTCCGGCATTAAAGCCCTGCTCACGCTCAGCAACCTGAAGGAAAAACTCACTACTTCCAACCTCGTATTCGTGATCGCCCCGCGTGTAAATGCCGCCGGCAGAATGGACGACGCCCGTAAAGCCGTTAACCTCTTCATGGAAAAAGATGAAGAAAAGGCACTTGCCATTGCGGAAATGCTGCATGGCGATAACCAGGAGCGCAAGGGTATCGACATGAGTATCACGCAGGAAGCAGTGAGTATCATCCAGAATGATGCTGCCATGATCGCCCGGAAATCGACCGTACTTTTCCAGCCCCACTGGCATAAGGGCGTGGTTGGCATCGTAGCATCGCGGCTTATTGATAAATATTATTACCGGCCCACCATCATCCTCACCCAGAGTAATGATAAGGTGGCAGGCTCCGCCCGCTCCGTATCCGGCTTCAATGTATATGAAGCCATTCACCAGTGTAAGGACCTCCTCGAAAACTACGGTGGCCACTTCTACGCTGCCGGCATGACCCTCAAGCCGGAAAACGTGCCTGCTTTCCAGGAACGCTTCGAAGCCGTGGTTGCTGCCTCCATCACGCCAGACCTTCTAATTCCCGAGATCGTGATAGATACGGAAGTATGGCTGTCTGACCTCACACCCGCATTTTATAATATCCTCCGCCAGTTCGAACCCCTTGGGCCGGAAAACCTCCGCCCTGTTTTCATTGCCCGGAATCTGACCGACACCGGTTTTTCCCGTATCGTAAAAGATGAACACATCAAACTCTCCGTACGTCAGCGCAATGGCACACCGTTTTCAGGCATCGGGTTCTTTATGGCCGATAAATTTGAACTGATCTCCGGCAAAAAACCATTCGATCTTGTATTCACCGTGGAAGAGAACGAATGGAACGGCACTACCACCCTCCAGCTCAAAGCCATCGACATCCGCCCTGCCGGCGCATAACCGCACAAAAAAAGCCCCGCGGGTCGTAAGACTGCGGGGCTGTTCAGCTATTATTACTTTTATTTCTTTGTATACTGATTCATCCAGGTGTACAGTGCGGGATCGTTGTAGGCTTTCGTCCACGAATCGTGCCCGCCGGTCGGGTTCTCTGTGTACTTTACCAGCGTACTGCCACAGGCGCGGATGGCGTTCACCATATCGCGGGAACCCTGCACATTCACCGTAAGGTCGTCGGCATTATGGAAGGCCCAAACAGGCATATTCTTCAGTACACATGCCTTTGAGGGAACACCGCCACCACAGATCGGCACCACGGCAGCAAAGCGCTCCGGCTTAAACAAAGCCCAGTCCCACGAACCATACCCGCCCATGCTCAGCCCTGTCAGGTACACGCGAGCCGGATCTATTCTATAATCCTTCAACACCTGATCCAGTACAATTTCAAGACTGGGAGAATCCCACCAGCCATTTTCCTTGCACTGGGGCGATACTACGATGTATGGGAAATTGGGATCTTTAGCTGCTTTTGCCGCCAGGCCCGTCCGCTTAACCATATTCACATCGCTGCCCCGCTCTCCCACACCGTGGAGGAAAATGATCACCGGCCATTTTTTCGAGTCCTTATTATATGAAGCAGGTAATTGCAGGAGGAAGTCGGTTACGCTCTTTGGACTGCGGACTTTCCGGGCAGTAACACCCGTCTGCTCCGCAGGACCCGGCGGTGGTACCTTAACGGTATCCTGCGGATTGCCCGGGGCAGGTTGAGGCGGTGCGTCGTTATCACGGCCACATGCAAAGAAGAAAACGGCAATTGCTATTGTACCAATCATGCGTAATTGCATAGTGAAGTAGTTCTTTAAAGATACAGTGAGTTTATGGTATTTCAACGACCTTTTATAAAACAACATTTATACCAAAACCCTTACTGGCAAAGGATTTCAACACAACGCAGGTTGATATATCATAATTGATGACGGAATCTAATGTGCAAGCAGTTCTGCTTCACCGGAATTGTTTTTCTGCCAGCCTGAAATCTGTTTTCATAAAAAAAGGCAAAGCACCGGAACGCTTTGCCTTTTCTATATCTCAGTTCAATTTTATTACTTTTCCATCAGCTCCACACTGCGGTTCACGAAAGCCGTGAGGTCTGCACCGGTAAGGAGGCCCTGTGAGAGCAGTGCCAGATCGGCCAGGTTACGCACCTGCTTTTCTGCCAGCACGCCATTCCCTTCGTCCAGAATACGCTGGAAGATGGGGTGGTTAGCGTTCACGGTCATGGTCACTTCATCGGGCATACCGGCGTACCATGCTGCGGCGGAACCGCCCATGGCTGCCATGTCTTTCATCCTGCGCATCAGTTCGCCACGCGTTACAATTACGGGCTGATCCTGCGCACCTAGGCCTTTCAGCTCCACTTTCACATGCGGGAGTGATACCTGAGTGCCAAACATATCCTTCAGCTTACCTTCCTGTTCTTCACTGAGCACGCTCTGGGAGGTGGAATCGGGGTTGATGAGGTTGTCGGTAATATCGGCATCCACCCGGGTAAACATTACGTTCTCCCATTTCTGTTCCATATGGTTGATGAAACCGGCGTCAACCATTGTTTCCATTTTCACCACTTTGTACCCTCTGGCTTTGGCAGCGGAGATGTAGCTGTCCTGCTGCGTGGGGTTGGTAGCGTAAAGGATCACCAGCTTCTCTTCCTTATTGGTTTGAAGCGCAGCTGCGGCGGTACGGTATTCTTCGAGCGTATAAAGGGCGCCGCCTTCTATATCTTCGAGCAGGTGGAATTTATTCGCTTTATCGAGGAATTTGTCTTCGGTCATCATCCCGTATTTCACGAACAGGGCGATATGCTCCCATTTCTCTTCGAAAGATTTACGGTCGGTCCGGAACATTTCATCCAGCTTATCGGCCACTTTCTTGGTGATATGGGCATTGATCTTTTTCACATTGGGATCACCCTGCAGGTAGCTGCGGCTTACGTTGAGGGGGATATCGGGTGAGTCGATCACGCCATGCAGCAGCATGAGGAATTCGGGTACGATGTTTTTCACCTCATCGGTTACAAATACCTGGTTGGAGTAGAGGCTGATCTTGTCTTTCTGGATCTCGTAGGTCTTCGTGATCTTGGGGAAGTATAAAATCCCGGTGAGGTTGAAGGGGTAATCTACATTGAGATGGATCCAGAAGAGCGGGGGTTCCGCGAAGGGATATAGTTCTTTATAAAAGGCCTGATAGTCGTCTGCCGTAAGTTCAGATGGCTTTTTAACCCAGGCAGGCGTGGTATTATTGATCTGCTCGTCCTGGAACCGGATGGGAACGGGGAGGAAGCGGCAGAATTTTTCGAGGATGGTGCGGATGCGGTGTTCGTCGAGGAATTCTTCACTTTCTTCGTTGATATGCAATACGATATCGGTACCGCGGGTTTCTTTTTCGGTGTCTTCCAGCTGGTATTCGGGACTGCCGTCGCATTCCCAGCGCACGGGGGTGGCATCGGGCCTCCAGGATTTGGTGAAGATCTCTACCTGAGAGGAAACCATGAAGGAGGAGTAGAAGCCGAGGCCAAAATGACCGATGATGTTGGCACCTTCGCCCTGTCCTTTATATTTCTTCACGAATTCTTCTGCACCGGAGAAAGCTACCTGGTTGATGTATTTGTCTACCTCTTCGGCCGTCATGCCTACGCCGCGGTCGGAGATGGTGATGGTTTTCTTTTCTTTATCGAGGGAAACGGTAACGGCGATGTCGCCCATTTCGCCTTTAAATTCGCCTACGCTGGCCAGGGTTTTGAGTTTCTGGGTAGCGTCTACCGCGTTGCTGACGAGCTCGCGGAGGAAGATGTCATGATCTGAATAGAGGAATTTCTTGATGATGGGGAAAATATTCTCCGTTTGTACACGTATGGCACCTTTCTGCATATGTTTATCAGTTTTTTAGACGATAGAACCATACCAAAGGGTATGCCACGGGGGGATGGACTGACAAGATGACCGGCCGGAAGAAAAAGTAGGTGTTGATTTACAGACAGTTGCGGGGGCCGGGATGGAGAAGTGCGACAGATAAGGGATTGGGGGTTAAATTTCGTGGAAAATCGCGCCAGTAAAGCGTGGGAATCCAAAAAAAACCCTTTATCTTTGCACTCCATTTTAATTTTAAATCACTAACAAGGGAAAATTATGTCAAACTACGAATTGATGGTGATCTTTACCCCTGTGCTTTCTGAGGAAGACTACAAAGCTGCCCAGAAAAAATTCGCTGACCTTGTGAAAGACAATGGCGGTGCAATTGTGCACGAGAATCCCTGGGGCCTTAGATCGCTGGCGTATCCGATCCAGAAGAAGACCACGGGCATGTACCTGGTACTGGAGTACACTGCGCCATCCGACTTCAATGAGAAGCTGAAGATCCAGCTCAACCGCGATGAAAATGTATTGCGTTACATGTTTACCAAACTGGACAAGCACGCTGTAGCGTACAACACCCGGAAGAAAGGTAACTACGATGCTGAACCTAAACCCGCAGAAGCTTAAAGTTATGGCAGTAAAACCTAAACAAGAGATCAAGTACTTAACCGCGGTTAAGCAAGAGAAGCGCCAGAAGAAATACTGCCGTTTCAAGAAATTGGGTATCAAGTATGTAGATTACAAAGATGCCGAGTTCCTGAAAAAGTTCCTGAACGACCAGGGCAAGATGTTGCCCCGCCGTATCAGCGGCAACTCGCTGAAATTCCAGCGCAAGGTGGCCGAGGCTATCAAGAAAGCACGTCAAATGGCGCTGTTGCCTTATGTTACTGACCTTTTAAAGTAAGAAACAATGCAAGTAATCTTAATACAAGACGTAGACAATCTGGGCCAGAAGAATGAACTGGTAGCCGTAAAGAACGGTTACGCCAGGAACTTCCTGATCCCTCAAAAGTTCGCCGTAGAGGCCAGCGAGTCTAACCTGAAGCAACTCAACGAGCGCCTGAAAGTGCAGAAAGTGAAAGAAGAGAAAATGCTCGCTGAAATCGCTAAAGTGGTGGAAGTGCTGAAAGCATCTCCGGTGAAAATCGGTGCTAAAACCGGTACCTCCGGTAAAATCTTCGGTTCTGTTACCGGCGTTCAGATCGCCCGCGCGATTAAAGAACAAAAAGGTTATGAGATCGACCGTCGTCGTATCCATATCCTCGGTGATGTGAAAGAACTGGGTACATACAAAGCCCGCCTCGATTTCGGTAAAGGAAGCGAAACCGAACTGGAATTCGAAGTGGTAGCCGAGTAGTCTCCCGCTCACCATATTAAAAAAGCTGCACCGGTAACAGTGCAGCTTTTTTTTATGCCCATACCCCTGCTCCCAGCCCCCCTTGTATCCATCAAGCCCGCATCTAATCAGCAGTAAATCACCTTTTTACAACATAAGGATTACCAGTCCGCCCCATCACCTCTCCCATTCCGGATACTGCCGTACATCCGGGTAATATTTGATATATCCCTTCTGCAGCTATAGTGCAGATGCATCTATCCTGCAAGCATCAGGCATATACAGCCTGGATAGTCCGCACAAACACTTCCCCCAATCTCCTGACTTCATAATGATTACCTGCCAGCTCCATCACCGCTGCCGTTCCGGATGCTTCTTTTAATCCGGGTAATATTTGATATACCTGTTTATAGAACCATCGCTGCTAACGGGCAGAGCTATGGCTCCTGAAAGCCTCAGGCAACTACACTGATGGCCAGCCCTGCCCGTACCTCTCCTTTCAGGATACGGCAATGAATAATTAAAGGGAGGTAGATGCTGAGATTGAGGTAGTTTAATGCATGCCGTGTACCCGAAGAAACATGCCGGGAAATACGCTTGAAATACGCTTGAAATACGAGTTAAGCGCGGACATAAGGTGGACTTGATGCGGAGGTGATGCGGATCTGTGCCGGAGGTGAGGTGAAGCGTGTAACAGGCATGTGAAGTGAAGACCGGGCGCCTGCAGCCCATGGCAATGGCTAACGGAAGAGTAGCCTGCCGTGTATATTTGGGTTCCGTATTATTTGATTATGAGCTTCTTACAACAAAATATCCAGTAATGGCGCTGCGCTATTCCCGTTGAATGACAGCCTGCCCGTTGTGAGTAGAACCGGCTTTGCGGGTAACCTTCGCAGGAACGCCGGGTAATTCCTTATGGGAGTGGGCTTTAGGAAGGGATGCTTCGGGTTGCTGATCTTCCACTACGGTCAGGATATCGGCTACCGTGTACTTCCGGTTGCGCACTTCACCTTCGTCCCCGAACTGTCTTACCTGCAGCACCACCAGTAACGTTCCTTTGCCGGGTACGTCAATTGACATATCTGCCCCCTGGAATGGTTGCTCCAGGTCGATGTTGATCATCACGGCATCGGTGCCTGTAACGCTGCGGTTAGCAAAGTCGATCCGCGATGCGATCAGTTTTACTTCCATCCGCTTAGCGTTGCCAAAGGCTTCCAGCCGCTGGGCCGGGATGTGCAATGTGCCGTCTTTAGAGAAGACAGGCCGCTCTGCGAAGTGCTTATCTAGGCCCGTGTAGCCATTGAACCGGAAGTTCTTCAGGCCTGCATGGTTGTTCCTGCCAGCCTTCACAATGTAGCTGTTCAGCCGGTTTACGAGGTAGCCATCGCACTGAATGTCGATTTCGGGAGTGATGGCACTCCTGATAAGGGCACCCTTACGGCTGGCAGCACCAAACCACTTTGCTGCACGGCGCGTGTTATCAGTTTGCCTGACCGTTTCCGACATGGTGCGCAAACAGTGCTTACCGTTGCGCCTGTAAGAAATGATATTACCGAGTTTACCGGTAAATGGAATGATAGAATCTAAAATTGCCATTACTTTGAGATTTTGTTGTACTGGAATATACGTAAGATGCATTTATGGGGGTACAGGGGTGTATTGCCAGATATTCAACAAAATCGGGACTGATTATCAGTATGTTCAATAGCAGTTGCAGTGAGATTAAATAATCTCAAAAGTCACTTCAACTGAGGTTAGAAGATTTCGAAAATTCAGAAAAGGAGAAATAATATGGCCTTACTCGTACCGTAGCGCCACAATAGGATCCAGCCGGGAAGCTTTCACCGCGGGATAAATTCCTGATACAAGCCCCACACAGGCACAGGCAAAAATCCCGATCGAGATCCAGCCCCAGGGGATAAAGAAACTGGAGCCCATCAGGCTGGCCACCCCATTTCCTACCAATATCCCCAGCATTATACCGAGCAGTCCGCCTAACAGACTGATAATTACTGATTCAAATACAAATTGCAGCCGTATGGTAGGCGCCGTGGCACCCAGGGCCTTATTCACCCCGATCTCCCGCGTACGCTCTGCTACCGATACCAGCATGATGTTCATCAGTCCTATAGCCGACCCAAACAGCGTAATTACCCCGATAATGGTAGCCGCCATCGTTACCATCCCCAACTGCCGGAACAGCATTTCAGCTATACTATCACTCCGGCTGATGAAGAAATTGTCTTCCTCATTCACATCCATATTCCTGACCACACGGAAAAGCCCTGTGGCCTCCCCTATGGCTTCATCCATCAGCTTAATATCCTTTACGTTCACATTGATCTGGTAAGATGCCCAGGGCCGGTTAAAAACCCGCCGTGTACTGGTAACTGTGGAAATCAGCACATTATCTGCACTGAACATATTACTGCTCCCCTTACTTTCCAGTATCCCTATCACCCGGTATCGTACATTCCCGAGGCGCACGTTGGTATTGAGTGCCCTTTCAGGAAAATCGCCATACAGCGTTTTGGCCACATCCATTCCTAATATGGCCACATTACGCCCCGATTCAATATCGGCTTTCGTAAAGTTGCGACCGTATTGAAGATTGTAATTGTTGAGCTGCAGATAGTTTTCATCCCCCCCTATCACCTGAACATTTGGGTTAGTCTTGAAATTCTCACGGTAAACCGTCATTCCCCCACCGGCACGGAACATGAGCCCTACCGTGGCAGGGAAATCATACCGCTTCTTAAAATTCATGGCTTCCCCGAAAGTAATGACTTTATTCTGATTAGAAGTGCGTACGCGGCGACGGTTGGTATTGGTTCCCTTTACGGCTGCTCCGCCATTCCCCATGCGGATGCGCATCTCGCGGTTGCGGATGGAGAAACCATTGGCGCCCATACTGGCGAAACTATCGTAAATCTTATACTGTAATGCGTCAATCACCGTGAGGATGCTCACGAGTGCCATGATGCCGAAGGCTATTACCAACACGGTAAGGCCCGCCCGCAGGCGGTTGGCGCTCACGGAGCGCAGGGCGAGGGAAAATACATCTTTAGTACGCATAACGACCGTTGACTAAAGTTAACGGTTTTCTGTCATCTGTAGGATGTTCAACCTGCAGAATAGCACAAAAAAAACGGCATGACGCGTTCGTCATGCCGTTCCGTAAAATATCTTAACCCCTTACAGGTACTGCAACAGCAGGTTGGGGAAAATACCCAGTACAATCACTATAGCCGCGGCAATTACCAGCATGGCTTTGAAGCCCGGGGTAACTTCCGTTGCATCCGCTTCGCCCTGTTTGAAGTACATGGCAATGATGACGCGGAAATAGTAGTAGGCGCTCACTGCGGCGCAAAGCACCCCAACGATCACCAGCCACAACAGGTTACCCTGTTGGATGGCAGCGCTCAATACAAAGTATTTCGCGAAGAAGCCTGCTGTAAGCGGGATGCCTGCCAGCGACAGGAGGAATATCGTACACATGAGGGCAACGAGCGGCTGCCTGCGGGCAAGTCCGTTGAAACCATCGAAGGTATAGTCGTTCAGTTTGAGCAGGATGGCGAAAATGCCGATGGTAGCCACACTGTAAGCCGCTGCGTACAGGATAAGGCCCTGGCTGGCCATTTCGTTATGCGCCACGATGGCGAACAGCATGAAACCTGCCTGTGCGATACTGGAGTAAGCCAGCATACGCTTCACACTCTGCTGGAACACTGCCGTAAGGTTACCAATAATTAGGGTAGAAGCGGTGATGATTGCAAGAATTAGTTGCCAGTGGCCGCTTACGTTGCCTCCGGAGAAGCTGACGTGGAAGAGGCGCATGAAGGCGATGAAGCTGGCGGCTTTCACAATGGTAGCCATGAATGCGGTGAATACGGTGGGAGAACCATCGTACACATCAGGCGTCCAGAAGTGGAAAGGAGCGGCAGACACTTTGAATGCAAGGGAGAAGCCCAGCAGGGTGATACCGCACAATGCCAGCGGACTCAGTTCACCGGTACCAAGGCCCATTTCACGAATATCGAAAGTACCAGTGGCGCCATACACGAGGGCTATACCCATGAGGAGCATCCCCGTGGTGAAAGAACCCATCAGGAAGTATTTCAGCGAAGCTTCGTTGCTCTTCAGGTTCTTTTTATCCGCTCCGGCGAGGATGTACTGTGGGATAGAAATGATCTCAATGGCGAGGAACAGCATCAGCAGGTTGCTGTACGACCCCGTGATCATAATACCGGACAGGATGAAGAATATAAGCGCGAAATAATCGGCCACATCTTCCCCTACTTTCTCGAATGCGCTTCCGCAAAGGAGGAAATAGAGTGCGGTGGAGGCAATGGCTACAGCGTTGAACAACACGGAGAAGGAGCTTACCTCCACCATGCCGTGCAGCATGCCGAACCCGCATTGCGCGTCCATCAGGTTAGCGATGAAGGCCAGCACCGTGCCGGCAATCGCAAAATATTTGATATACTGCCGTTGCTTGACAAACAGTCCCACGAACATCAGAACAATTCCAAATACAGCAGTCGTAATTAATGCGTTCATATCTTAACGTTACAGAATCAATTATTTATATCAACGTCCGGTCAATGCGGCTACAGTGTTCTGGATACCGGTACCGGAAACGAGATCCAGCAGGGGTTTCGGATATACACCCAGCACGAAGATCATTACGGTGATGCAACCCAGCGCAATCATCTCCCCTGTTTTCAGGTCGGTAGTAGTGGCGGTAAGTGCATTTACTTCTCCGAACAATACCTTCTGCAGCATCCGCAACATGTACACGGCAGCCAGGATGATGGCCACAGCTGAAACTGCGGCAAACCATACATTGTGCTGGAACAGTCCGCTAAACATCAGGAACTCACCGATGAACCCGTTCGTCAGCGGCAGCGCAATGTTAGCGAGGCTCACGATCACGAGGAGGATAGACAGGTTTGGTGCAACCGATGCGATGCCGCCCAGTTGCTGCATATTCTTCGTACCAAGGCGCTGCTCAATCACTTCAATGATGATCCAGAGCCCGATAATGTTGATGCCGTGGTTGAACATCTGTACCTGAACACCGGCAAGACTTTGTTCGTTATTAGCGAAGATGGCCGCACTCATCAGCCCAATGTGGGCGATGGAAGAATAAGCGATCAGTCTCTTCAGGTCGGATTGCATAATGGCAATGCAGGATGCGTAAATAATGCCGATCACGCTCAGGAGGATAGCGGCTTCCTGCCACATATACACACCTTCGGGCAATACAGGCATCAGCCAGCGCAGTACACCGAAGAGGCCCATTTTCACCATTACACCGCTCAGCACCATGGTAACCGCCGTGGGCGATTGCTCATATGCATCGGGCTGCCAGGTATGAAAAGGGAAAACCGGCATCTTGATGGCAAATGCCACAAAGAAGAGCCAGAACAGCCAGCTTTGCTCATTGTTGCTGAGGCTCAGGCTGGTGAAGCTCTGCCAGCTGAAGGAACCTTCCGTCTGGAAATAGATATAAATAATGCCGACCAGCATCAGCAGCGATCCGGCAAAAGTATACACGAAGAATTTAAACGTAACCGGGATAGCTTTTTCCCCGCCCCACATAGAGCAGAGGAAGTAAACCGGGATAAGCGCCAGCTCCCAGAACACGTAGAACAGCAGCGCGTCGTAAGAGAGGAACACCCCCAGCATACCAGCCTGTGAGAGCAGCATGAGACCATAGAATGCCCCTGCCTTCTCATAGTTACGGCCCATAACGGTAATAAAGATGAGCGGGAAGGAGATGGTAGTGAGCAGCACAAGCATGAGGCTCATACCATCCAGCCCGAGGTTGAACTGACTGTTCAGCTGGGGAATCCAGCTGGCAGTGAAGTTCAGTGCATCTGGCGAGGTCCTGAATTGTGCCCAGGCAGCCAGGGTAACGGCCAGCGTGGCGAATGAGGATATCAGGCTGAATACCTTGGCGCCGCGGCCGTTGAGACCGAATGTGATCAGACCCGTCACCAAAGGAATCAATATGAGTAATAATGTCAACATATCTTTTTCTTAATCCGCTATCGATTTATAAAAACAAACTGATCACAAACAATACGATCATACCTATCACCATGGCGAAGATGTAGAAACCTACCTGACCGTTCTGCAACAGTCTGGCGCGGCCACCACCCCATTTCACTGCCGAGCCAACGCCATTTACAACAGCGTCGATACCGGAGCGCTCCACCACATCCTGGAAGAACCTGCTCAGGACCATGAGGGGCTTTACAATGATGGCATCGTACAGTTCATCTACGTACCATTTATTCTCCAGAACTTTCGCGATGCCGGTTGATGGCTCGCCATTGTCCGTATAGTTAGCAAATTTGCTGCGTGCCCACAGGATCATTACGATCACCAGGCCGGTGCTGAGTCCCATCAGTCCCCATTCGAGGCTGTGGCTCAGGTGATGCGCATGCAGGAAAGGAGCCGAAGGCGCGAAGATGGGGCTGAGATATTCCGCCAGCAGATTGGGTACACCAAATACTGCAGGCATTCCCACATAACCACCGATAACAGAAAGAATAGCCAGTACGATCAGCGGGAAAGTAATAGCACCCGGGCTTTCGTGCAGGTGATGCTCCTGCTCATGCGTGCCGCGGAACTTACCGGTGAAAGTGATGTAGTAAAGGCGGAACATGTAGAAAGCAGTCATCAGTGCACCGATCAGTGCCAGACCGTAGATCACCGGGCTGTAACCGAATGCGTGAGCGAGGATCTCATCTTTGGAGAAGAAACCGCTCAGACCGGGGATACCGGCAATGGCCAGACAGCCGATGAGGAAGGTGAAATTGGTGATGGGCATCCATTTTTTCAGTCCACCCATTTTCCGGATATCCTGCTCCCCGCCCATAGCGTGGATCACGGAGCCGGAGCCAAGGAACAGCAGAGCTTTGAAGAAGGCGTGCGTCATCACATGGAATACGGCGGCAGTGTATGCGCCAACACCCAGTGCGATGAACATGTATCCCAGCTGGCTCACGGTAGAGTAAGCCAGTACTTTCTTAATATCGTTTTGCTTCAGTGCAATGGAAGCAGCGAGCAGTGCTGTAGCCAGGCCTACCAGTGTCACAATCGTCTGAATGTGCGGGGCGAGGCTGTAAATCACGTTGCTGCGGGCCACCATATAGATACCGGCTGTCACCATAGTGGCAGCGTGGATGAGGGCAGATACAGGAGTAGGACCGGCCATGGCATCTGGTAACCAGGTGTACAGGGGGATCTGTGCCGATTTACCCATTGCACCCACAAAAAGCAGCAGGGCAATGGCGAACAGGACACCGCTGTTTTCACCTACGGCAGGTACCTTTTCGAACACTTCCGAGAAAGTCACGGAGCCGAACTGCGTGATCAGGAGGAAGATGCCGAGCAGGAAACCGAGGTCACCGATACGGTTCATGATGAAAGCCTTATTAGCGGCTTTATTATACTCGATGTTTTTGAACCAGAACCCGATGAGCAGGTAGGAACAGAGGCCCACGCCTTCCCAACCGATGAACATCATCACGTAGTTGGCGCCGAGCACGAGAATGAGCATGGAAAACACGAACAGGTTGAGATACGCGAAATAACGCGCAAAGCCTTCGTTGCTTTCATCATGCATGTAAGAGGTGGAGTAAATGTGGATCAGGGAACCCACACCGGTAATGATCAGGAGGAACAAAGCGCTCAGCTGGTCTACCTGAAATGCGAAGGGAATATGCAGGCTGCCAACGCTGATGAAGTCGAACAGCGTCACAACCTGGGGGGTGAAGCCTGGTGTGCGCACTTCGAAGAAGATCAGCAGGCTGATCACGAAAGCGGCTACCACACTACCGCTGCCAACGATGCCGGTCAGCGGCTTGGATAAATACCTCCTGCCCAATCCATTGATCAGGAAACCCAACAACGGTAAAAACGGTACCAGCCAAACAAGATGTATCATCGATCTATACTATTTTTTAATCCTAGTTTTTCAGTCTGCTGAGAATGTTGATATCCACGGAATGTGTATTCCGGTACATCATAACGATAATGGCGAGGCCCACGGAAACTTCCGCTGCGGCCACAACCATGACGAAGAACACGAAGAGCTGCGCAGAAGCGGCATCAACGCGGCCGGCGTCTACCCACATTTTGGAGAAAGCCACCAGTAACAGGTTCACCGCGTTGAGCATCAGCTCTATGCACATGAAGATGATAATGGCATTTCTGCGCATCAGTACGCCCATAATGCCGATGCAGAAAAGGGCGATGCTGAGAAAGATGTAGTATTGAACAGGCATGTGAAACTTTTTATTTCTTACCGATCACTACGGCGCCAACCATCGCACTCAGGAACAGCACGCTGCTGAGTTCGAAAGGCACCACGTAAGAGGTGAACAATGTTTTACCAAGATTGGATACCAGGCCGATATCCGTTTTTCCTCCTGCCTGGATGGCAGGGAGGCTTGCATCGCGGAGTGCGGCTACCAGTACCAGCAGCAAGGCGCCACCGGAAATGGCACCGGCGTATTTCAGCCAGTTGCGCTTCTGCGGCTCGATGTCTGCGTTCAGGTTCATCATCATCAATACGAACAGGAACAATACCATGATGGCACCGGTGTAAACGATCAGGTGCACCACGAACAGGAACTGTGCATTCAGCATGATGTAATGGCCGGCGATAGCTACGAAACAGGTGATCATGCAAAGCACGCTGTTAACAGGGTTTTTGCTCAGGATCACACCCAATGCCGCTGCAATAGCGATAGCAGACAGCACCGTAAAAATTATCAAATCGATTCCCATTGCCTTATTTCTTGTTTTCGGTGATGGATTTTTGAGGATGGGCAATCAGCAGGTCGTCTTTACCATAAATAAACCCTTGACGCTGATAGTTGCTTGGTGCAAAAGTTTCTGACATATATACCGCCTGTTTAGGGCAGGCTTCTTCACAGAAACCGCAGAATATGCAACGCAGCATATTGATCTCGTAACGTGCGGCGTATTTCTCCTCACGGTACAGATGCTCCTCGCCCGGGAGGCGTTCAGCCGCTTCCATCGTAATGGCTTCGGCAGGACAGGCCACTGCACACAGCCCACAGGCAGTGCAGCGCTCACGCCCTTCCTCGTCACGGTTCAGGATGTGCAGGCCACGGAACACAGGGCTGAAAGGCCGTGTTTCTTCCGGGTAGTTCACCGTCGCTTTCTTCTTGAAAATGTGCCCCAGGGTGATGGCCATGCCTTTAAAGATGGCAGGCAGATAAAGCTTCTCCCAGAGGTTCATGGGCCTCCTGTCTACCGGCGTCGCCCTGTTGGTTAAAGATTGCATATGATGAGTTTCTTCAGTTTAAAAATTAAATACCGTACTGGCGGAAAAGAACAACTGCGCCGGTGATGAGCATATTCAGCAATGCCAGCGGGATCAGTATCTTCCAGCCCAGTTTCATCAGCTGGTCGTAGCGGAAGCGCGGAATCGTCCAGCGCACCCACATAAACACGAATATGAAAAAGAACGTTTTGAGGAACAGCGCCACAATACCCAGTATCGTCAGCGTATTACCATCAAGCCCCAGAGAATCCATGTAAGGGAAGGCGTAACCACCGAAGTACAGGGTAGCCATCAGCACTGAGCTGATGAACATGTTGATATACTCGGCAAACAGGTAAAAGCCCAGCTTCATGGAAGAATATTCGAGGTGGTAACCACCGTTCAGCTCGTTCTCCGCTTCCGGAAGGTCGAACGGGGTACGGTTACATTCTGCAAATGCACAAATAAGGAAGATGAGGAAACCGATGGGTTGAAGTAAAATATACCAAACGCCCTCACGCTGTTGCTCCACGATATCCTTCAGGCTCAGAGAGCCGCTGAGCATGAACAGGGCGATCAGCGCCAGGCCCATGGGCAGCTCGTAAGAAATTACCTGCGAAGCACCACGGCAGGCAGCCAGCAGGGAGAACTTGTTGTTGGATGCCCAGCCGCCAATCATAATACCATATACACCCATACCTACGACCGCCATGATCCACAGTACACCGATATTGATATCAGCGATCTGCAGGCTCACGATACGGTCGCCAATGGTCAGTGTATCGCCCCAGGGGATCACGGCACTGGTAAGGCAGGCGGTGAGCATAGCGAGCGATGGGCCGAGTACGAACAGGAAGCGGTTAGCGTGGGATGGGATGATCTCTTCTTTGAAGAACAGTTTACCACCGTCTGCCAAAGGCTGCAGGAGTCCGAAGATGCCGGCGCGGTTAGGGCCACGGCGGTCCTGGATCCAGGCGGCTACTTTCCGCTCACCCCAGGTACTGTACATCGCCACTGCCAATGAAACACCCAGTACTGCCGAAATCAGCAGCAGTTTCTCTATAAGGAAATACCAGTCGATTGTGAATTCCATATCTCGCTTTATTGAACGCCTTTATTCGTGGGAAAATCAGTTGAGTGGGCAGGCCCTTCGAGCTGGCTCAGGTCTACCTGCGGCATGTTCACCTCGCTCACCGAATGGATGTCCATCAGCAGCTTGGGCTGGCGGCCGTCCATTACTTTGGCAACAGTTTCCTGTGGTTTGTGAACACCAACGTAGTGGCCTTGCGAAATCACACTGTGCCGCGCGATCTTGCGGGGTCCTTCCACCACCCAGTCTTTCACTTCCTTCTTCTCGAAACGGCAGGTATCGCAGATGAAACCTTCCACTTCGCCATACTTATCCTTGCGGGCAGTAACACGGAAGATCTCATCTCCACGCATCCAGAGTACTGTTTTGCCACAGCATTTTGGATCCTCGCAATCGCGGTGTGCATCAACCGGCTTCAGGAACCATACACGGTTCTTGAAACGGGCCGTGCGGTCGGTGAGGGCACCAACAGGACACACATCAATTACGTTACCGATGAAATTAGTCTGGTCGAGGGAAGCACGCATGTAGGTGCTGATCTCGGAGGCGTCGCCACGCTTCAGGATGCCGTGCTGGCGTTTCTCCGTAAGCTGGTCTGCCGTAAACACACAACGGTAGCAGAGGATGCAGCGCGTCATGTGCAGTTTGATATGTTCACCGATATCTTCCTTTTCGAAAGTACGGCGTTTGAATTCGTAGCGGGTACCGGATACACCGTGTTCGTAGCTCAGATCCTGGAGGTCGCACTCGCCGGCCTGGTCACAAACGGGACAGTCGAGCGGGTGGTTGATCAACAGGAATTCCACCACACCTTTACGAGCTTCGAGCACTTCGGGAGATGTGATGTTGGCTACTTCCATGCCATCCATTACGGTGGTACGGCAGCTGGCAACCAGTTTAGGCATAGGGCGCGGATCCGCTTCGGAGCCTTTCGTCACTTTCACGAGGCAGGTACGGCATTTACCACCGCTGCCCTGCAGCTTTGAATAATAGCACATAGCAGGAGGCACCACTTCGCCGCCGATGTTACGGGCAGCGTTGAGGATGGTTGTACCCGGCTCCACTTCTACCGTGATATTATCAATCTTGACCTTGAATAATTTCTTTTCTTCCGCCATTATTAAAAAGTAAAAAAGAAAAATAATGTTGTTTCCTTATCAGACAGCGGCTGCAACCGGCAGCGGGTCTGCATAATGCACCAGGCCGAAGTTGCGGCGTTGCGCTTCATCCGGGTTCAGCACGTGCCATTCGAATTCGTCACGGAAGTGACGGATGGCAGCCGCCACCGGCCATGCGGCAGCGTCGCCGAGGGGGCAGATGGTATTGCCTTCGATCTTGCGTTGAATATCCCACAGCAGGTCGATGTCGCTCATTTTACCTTTACCGTGCTCGATGTTCTTAAGTACCTTCTCCATCCATCCGGTTCCTTCGCGGCAAGGGCTGCACTGTCCGCAGCTCTCGTGGTGGTAAAACCGGGCGAGGCTGAGGGTGTGGCGTACCACGCACTGATCTTCGTCCAGTACAATGAAACCGCCGGAACCCATCATGGTACCCGTGGCGAAACCACCATCGTTCAGACTTTCGTAGGTCATCATGCGCTTTTCACCTTTTGCGGTGGTAAGCAGCAGGTTGGCCGGTACAATGGGAACGGAAGATCCGCCGGGGATGCAGGCTTTAAGACGCTTCCCGTTGGGGATACCGCCGCAGTATTCGTCGGAGTAAATAAATTCTTCTACGGAAATGTTCATCTCTATCTCGTAAACACCGGGCTTGTTGATATTGCCGCAGGCAGAGATGAGTTTGGTACCGGAAGATTTGCCGATGCCGTATTTCACATATTCATCGCCCCCGATGTTGATGATGGGAACGATGGCGGCGAGGGTTTCCACGTTGTTCACCACGGTGGGGCACTGGTAAAGGCCTTTCACAGCAGGGAATGGTGGTTTGATGCGCGGCAATCCGCGTTTGCCTTCCAGCGATTCGATCAGGGCAGTTTCTTCGCCACAGATATAAGCACCGGCACCGCGCTGCACGTAGATTTCGAGGTCGAAGCCCGTGCCGAGGATGTTTTTACCGAGGAAGCCGTTTTTATGCGCTTCCGCGATGGCTTCTTCGAGAATATCGGGGATCCAGGCGTATTCGCCACGGATGTAGATGTAGGTGGTATTTGCTCCGAGGGCGTAGCTGGAGATCAGCAGGCCTTCGATCAGCAGGTGAGGGAGGAATTCCATCAGGTAGCGGTCCTTGAAAGTACCCGGCTCGGATTCGTCCGCATTGCAAACGAGGTAACGGGGTACTCCTTCCGGTTTGGCCAGGAAGCTCCATTTCATGCCTGTGGGGAAGCCCGCGCCGCCACGGCCTCTCATGCCGCTTTTCTTAACTTCTTCGGTAACCTGATCCGGGCTCATGCTCTTCAGGGCTTTTTCAGCAGCGGCATAACCGCCGTTTTTCCGGTATACGTCGTAGTACCGGATGCCTTCTATATGCGCCTTGTCTAACAATAATTTACGTCCCATTGTCTCGCTTTATATATGTTGTTGCCGTGGCAACGTAATGTTTTTAGTTGTTCGCCTGTGCGCGGCAATCCGCGATGATCTGGTCTACCTTCTCTTTGGTGAGATGTTCTTTAAAGAACTTACCCAGCTGCATCATCGGAGCATAACCACAGGCGCCGAGGCATTCCACGGTTTTGAGGGTAAACAGCCCGTCTGGAGTGGTTTCCCCTATCTTGATACCGAGTTTTTCCTTGATGTAGTGAATAATGTCATCGGATCCGCGGAGCATGCAGGGACCAGTCTGGCATACCTCGAACAGGTATTTGCCTACAGGCTGCAGGTTGAACATGGAGTAGAAGGTAGCCACCTCATATACTTCGATCGGCTCTATCTGCAGCAGACCGGCCACATAATCCATCGTGTCCGCGCTGAGCCATCCGCCGAAAGATTCCTGTGCCAGGTGCAGCACCGGGATCAGGGCGCTCTTCTGCTTCCCGGCAGGGTATCGCGCGATGATCTCATTTACTTTATTCAGCTTCTCTTCAGAAAATTGAACGGCCATTTATCTTCGTCTTTATAAGTTAAATTTCAAGTTGCCCCCCCGGGCATTCATCGACTTCACAGTACAGGGGATTATATATGCCTGCAGGGCCCTCGGTGGGCCCTGCAAAGAATTAAGCGTCCAGTTCGCCAGCGATCAGGTTGAGGGATGACATACAGATGATGGCATCGCTCAGCATGGCACCCTTCACCATTTCGGGGTACGCCTGATAATAGATGAAACAGGGCCTGCGGAAATGCAAACGGTATGGAGAACGGCCGCCATCGGAGATGAGATAGAATCCCAGCTCACCATTGGCACCTTCCACAGCGTTATACAGCTCGCCGGGCAGAATATCAGTTTCGCCCATCACGATCTTGAAGTGATAGATGAGCGCTTCCATTTTCGTATAAACGTCTTCCTTATCGGGCAGGTAGTATGCCGGCACATCAGCGTGGTACACATCCGAAGGGAGGTCCTTCAGCTTATCCATCGCCTGTTTGATGATGCTCAGGCTCTGCCACTGTTCCGCATTGCGCACCAGGAAACGGTCGTATGTATCGCCGGTGGTACCTACGGGAATGGAGAATTCGAAGTCTTCGTAAGAGCTGTAAGGAGTAGCCACACGAACGTCGTAGTCTACACCCGTGGCACGCAGGTTAGGCCCTGTAAAGCCGTAGTTAAGCGCACGCTCAGCCGAGATAGCTCCAACGCCCTGGGTCCGCTCCATGAAGATGCGGTTACGGGTAAAGAGGTTTTCGAACTCTTTCAATACGGCAGGATACTCGTCGAGGAACTTCTGGATTTTACGGAAAGCAGTTTCATTGAAGTTTCTTTCGAAACCACCGAAGCGGCCGATATTGGTAGTGAGGCGGGAGCCGCACACTTCTTCATAGATTTCATACACCAGCTCACGGTACTGCATTACATAGAGGAACCCGGTAAATGCACCGGAGTCTACCCCAATAACGGAGTTACAGATAAGATGGTCGGTGATACGGGCCAGTTCCATGAGGATCACACGGAGGTAATCCACACGCTTCGGGGTTTTGATCCCCAGCAGTTTTTCCACTGTCAGGTGCCAGCCGATGTTATTGATGGGCGCTGAGCAGTAGTTGAGCCGGTCCGTCAGCGGAGTGATCTGGTAATACGGCCTGCGTTCCGCGATTTTTTCAAATGCGCGGTGAATATAACCTACGGTAGGTGTGGCGGATACGATCCGTTCGCCATCCAACTCCAGAATGTTCTGGAATACACCGTGCGTGGCAGGGTGCGTAGGCCCCAGGTTGAGCGTATTGGTCTGTTTCTCTATCGAGCCTTCCGGTAATTGTATATGTTGCTGATCAGACATATCCTGAATTGCTATAAGTTTTACTTAAATGCCGACGCTTCCGCCACGGCCAAACATCTCATCATCCTTATCCACGCGCGTCTGGTCTTCCAGCGGGAATTCCTTTCGCATCGGGAAATAGTCCATCTCATCCACATTCAGAATGCGGCGGAGGTTCGGATGGCCCACAAACTCGATCCCGTAGAAGTCGTATGTTTCCCTTTCCTGCCAGTTGGCAGTGGCGAACAACTGTGTTGCCGTGAAAATCTGGGGCGTAGCCACAGCCGTAAACACCTTGAAGCGGAGGCGCACATTCTGCACCATATTGTGGAGATGATACACCACAGCCAGCTCTGCACCGGCGTTATCCGGATAATGGACACCGCAGAGGTCGCTCATAAAACGGAATTGCAGATCCTCTTCATCGTAGAGAAACTGCAATACCTTGAGATTGATCTCTTTGGGAGCGTGGAACGACATCATGCCGTGCGACTCTTCAAAATTGGTCAACGCCTCGCCGAACTTCTCGACCAGCCTGTTCTTGATATGCTCATTCGTCAAAGACATGTAATCGCTATTATCGTGACTATTGTATTCCGTAGGAGTTCATGAGATCCTTATACCGGTCGGAGTGGCGGCGGCGGAGGCTTTCCTCGCCTACCAGGTCCTGGATGCGCATAACGCCATCCAGAATGGCTTCCGGTCGCGGGGGGCATCCGGGCACGTACACGTCTACCGGTATCACCTGATCGATACCCTGTAATACAGAGTAGCTGTCAAAGATACCGCCGCTGCTTGCACAGGCACCTACGGCAATCACCCAGCGGGGTTCTGCCATTTGTACATATACCTGCCGGAGAACCGGGGCCATCTTCTTGGCAATGGTACCCATCACCATTAACAGATCGCACTGGCGGGGCGTAAACCCGATACGCTCGGAACCGAAACGCGCCAGATCGTAGTGCGCGGCCATGGTGGCCATGAATTCGATACCACAGCAGGATGTGGCGAAAGGCAGCGGCCAGATGGAGTTCTTCCGGGCCATACCAATTACCTTATCGAACGAGGTGGCAAAGAAACCTTCTCCGCTATAGCCATCCGGCATTTCAACCACCTTCACTTTTGTATTAAACTGAACAGGACGAGACATAATCTTTACCCTCCTTCCCCATCGCATTCACACGACAGGAATTTATTAATAGTTAACTAAGTATTAATCTTCCCATTTCAGGGCGCCTTTTTTATGGATATAGTAGAAACCACCCATAAAGAAGCATACAAATGCCAGCACGGCAAGGAAGCCTTCCCATCCCAGCTCTCTAAAATTAACAGCGTAAGGGTAGAAAAAGATGACTTCCACATCAAACAACACGAAGAGAATCGCGGTCAGGAAATACTTGATGGCCACCGGCTGGCGTGCATTCCCCATTTGCTCGATACCACTTTCGAAGTTTTCCAGCTTATCACTGGTCTTCCGAGAGGGTCCGAGAAAGTGCGTAGCAACCATGGTAAGGCCGACGAAACCCAGCGCCGCAACCACTTGTAGAAGGATAGGAAAATAACTGACCGGTGTTTGGCTAGCTGTCAAAAATTCAGAGGCAAATAACATAAGCTTCCCAATATTGTCTGAAAGCGCAAAAATACTGCAACTAAACAAGAATTCAAATCGACAATCTCGAAAATCTAATCTTTTTTTTGTATATGTAATATAATAAAATATGTGATGTTGGTTTCTCAGGTTTCCATAGTCTCACCCGTTTGTGTAATTCATTGAGTGTTAAGAAATAACAAAAAAGCGGTCCGGATACAACCCGAACCGCTTTTTTAATGCCTTGAAATTTAAATATTTATTACCTGCCGCCGCCTTTTTGCTGCGGCTTGCTCATGATATCCTTGATTTGCTTAACCGGCTCACTTGTAGGATCGAGCGGGGTCAGTTTATCCATGTATTTCTGCAAATTAGCCTTGTCGTCTTTATTGTAGAAATACACCATCAGGTATGTATATGCTTTGATAAGACCTGCCTTATTCTTGGCGGGGTCAGTTTCTGCGAGGGCGAGATATTTCTCAAAATACGGCTGAGCCACCCCTGTTTTAGCCTCTACATCACGTGCTGCAGCTGCCATCCCCTGCCAGAAGTGCCCTGTGGTAAGGTCAGGGTAAGCGGTAGTCAGCTGGCCGAAGGCAGCGAATGACTTGCCTAACATAGCGGTATCGGTACCGCCACTGGAGGCGTAATAGTAGTTCTGGCCTATGTTAAAAAGGTCGAGAGCGGCGGGCTTTTCCCCTTTCTCTGCTTTCAGGTCAGCTACTTTTTGGTACCATTCCCCCGCTTTGCCAAATATGCGCGCCTGCTGGAAGGCCTTCGCCACGCTTTCATAGCGGTCCAGATCTTTTGCAGTATCTGAAGTTGCGTATTTCTCGAGGTAATTCAGCGATTGCTGGTCGATAGCTACCTGCTGGGTAGAATCACCTAATTTGATCCGGCTGTAAATTTCACTGCCAAGTTTATAGTCGATCGGTTCCAGTTTCGCCTCCCCCGTGCGCTTCACATAATCGTCGAAGGCTGTACGGGCGTTGAGGGAATCGCCTTTCTGGAGGTAAGCATCCGCGATCATACGCTCCAGCTTCATCTTGTAAGACTCGTTTGCCTGCGGAATAAGACTTTTTGCCTTATTGATAGCCCCGTTGTAGTCCTTATCCAGGAACATGATGGATGCCAGATAGTACTCATTCCGGGTTTTATCTGCCTGATCAGACAGAGAGAGGTATTTCTGAAGGTACTCTTTTGCCTTGGTGAGAGAGAACTGACGCGGCTTAGGAGTGTAGTAGAACTGGTACAGTTCGTAGAAAGCCGGGGCATAAGTCGGGTCGAGGGTAGTAGCCTGCACCCAGTCTGCCACTGCCTGTTCAAGTAGTTTGGCGTTGTAATTCACATGCCCCCGTTTCATAACCGCTTCGGCATTTTTATCTTCCAGTTCCAGGGCCTTATCATAGGCGGAAATGGCTTTCCCCCCATTTTCACCTCCCAGGTAGCGGTAAACATCCCCCAGTTCGATATAATCCGCAGCCACCGGCTTATACCCTTTCCGGCCATCGTTATTGGCCAGGAGCGTTTCCATGACAGAGAGGGCAAAAGCCCTGTCTCCCCCTTTAACTTCCGTATTTGCATCAGCAATGGCGCGGGCCACATCGCCGTTTTTGTTCTTTGCGGTTGCTGCAATGGCAGCATCAAACTTCTGGCGGGCAGCGGCGGCGTTGCCATTGAGGAGATCTATCCGGCCCAAGCCGGCGGTGAGGAGCGGTGAATTGGGGACGGCCTGAAGCCCTTTTTGGAATGTAGCGGTGGCGCCGTCTTTATTTTCCTGCCCCAATTCTGCGATACCGAGGTAAAAATACGCCCGATCGTCCGTAGGTTTGGCAGCCACCACTTTCTCGAAATCAGATTTTGCGGTGGCGTATTTCCCGTAATAGAGGTTTTTAAGCCCATCGTCTATCGATTGCGCCATTGCCCCTCCTGCCAGGAGGAAGAGGGCAACCACGGTACTGATACGCTTCTTCATATTGAAATGTTTTAAACCGTTAAACTAAACATTACCGAGGCCCTTTAAGTTCGGCTGCGGTATGGGTTCATGTAATAAAAAAACATGCCAGAATGGTGGCTGCAACCACGCTACAGCCCGGCGCGTCCTCTGAATTTACCCATTTTTTTCCGTAAAAACAATGGAGAAAACGTTAAAACATGGCATAAAAAAGGCAGCGCCCGTGTGGGCGCTGCCGGTGATATCCGTGGTTAAGACGGAAATTATTTAGAACCGTTAGCGGTACCTGCTTTTGCAGATGTTCCGGTAGATTTATTAGAGGAAGAAAGGAACTCTTTCACTTGCCGTACGGTATCATTGTTGGGGTCGATTGCCACCAGTTTGTCCATGTAAGGTTGCATGGCGGCCTGATCTTCCTTATTGTAGTGATACAGCATCAGATAAGTGTAAGCGTTGAGGAGGAAGCGTTTGTTGCGGGCTTCGTCTTCAGGCTTAACGAGGGAGATGTATTTCTCGAAGGCATCTTTAGCACGACCTTCCTTGGCTTGCTGATCGAGTGCAAAGTTAGCCATCCCTTTCCAGTAGAAACCAGTCGTTTGGGTGGGGTATTTCACAGTAAAGTCAGACCAGGTAGAGTCAGAAGCTCCGTAAGTGCCTGCGTAATATTCATAGAATGCTTTGTAGAACTGGTCAGACATAGCCGCAGGATTCTCTTTCACTTCCAGTGCTTTGCCGTACCACTGTGCAGCTTTGCTATAGTTACGCATGTCTTTGAAGGCTTCTGCCACGTTGCGGAATTTTTCCGCGTCGGTGGTAGTATCGCTTTCTGCGTATTTCTCCAGGTAGAGACCGGCTGTTTGCTGGTAGCCGGCCAGGGTTGCGGAGTCCGTGCTTTTCAGTTTGCCGTAGATGGCGCTGAGCAGTTTATAGTCGTTTGTCTGCAGCTGATCCGCAGAAACAGTCTTCACACGCTCATCCATGAGAGCTTTTGCGGAGAGGGAGTCTCCTTTTTGCAGATGTGCGTCGGCAGCCAGCAGGGTAAGCTTTCCTTTATAAACGTCATTCGCCTGTGGCAGGAGAGATTTCGCTTTGCTGATGGCGCCGTCGTAGTCCTTCTGGTAGAAGTTGATGGCTGCCAGGTAGTATTCGTTCTTGGACTTATCGGAAGGATCTCCTACTTCCACGTATTTCTGCAGGTATTGTGCAGCGTGGGGGAGGGAGAATTGTTCTTTGCGCTGGGTGATGTAGAACTGATACAGCTCAAAGTAAGCAGGCGCGTAGTTGGCATCCATGTTGGTAGCTTTCGACCAGTCGGCCACAGCTTGCTGGAGCAGGCGGGCGTTGTAGTTAACAAGCCCCTGTTTCAGTACGGCTTCGGCGTTGTTAGCATCCAGTTCGAGGGCTTTTTCGTAAGCCATGATAGCTTTACCACCGTTTTCACCACCCAGGTAACGGTAAGCGTCACCATGTTCGATATGATCAGCTGCAATCGGTGTGTAGATTTGCTTCTTTTTGCGGCCTTCGTTGTTGAAGAGCTTATCCATGATAGCGAGTGCGTATCCGCGGTCGCCGCCTTTCACTTCTGTGTTAGCATCAGCAATAGCGCGGGCTACTTCACCATCACGGCCTTCAGTGGCAGTGCTGGCAGCTTCGAATTTTTGTTTCGCTTCCGCAGTTTTTCCATTCAGGAGATCAATACGTCCCTGAGCTACCAGCAGGAGCTGGGAAGTGGGCACTGCAGCGAGGCCTTTAGTGAAGGCAGCGGCGGCAGCGTCTTTATTTTCCAGTCCTAATTCGGCTATACCGAGGTAATAATAAGCGCGGTCATCTGCAGGTTTTGCGGCAATGGCTTTTTCGAGATTCTGTTTGGCAGTCTGATACTTGCCATAGTACAGATCCTTCAATCCATCTTCCACAGTTTGCGCCATAGCTCCGTTGGCTATACAGAACATGGCTACAAATAAACTTTTCCTTCTGTTCATGAGCAATCCGGTTTTAGTTGTGTTATCAGTATTTAAGTTTTTACTCAGTTAAAGTGGCTTCCCGGAACACGATGTTTAAACGGGCAGGGAATAATTTGAATTTGCCGATCACAAGTTGGCCTGGCTGGGAGGAAAGAAAAGTTACAAAGCCTGATCCCAGTCCCTGACGCGGCTCTTTCAGTATATAATACATACCCCGTGTGAGCGGGTAAGATTTAGTTCCGATATAGTATTGATACGGTTTTACGAAATCCGTATATCCGTCCCCCCGCAACTTAACGGTGGTAACACGGCTGCTGAATTCGATAGTCGTGGAATCGTTCGTATCAGAAATCCAGTTAACGCCTATCACGCCGATTGCGTCTTTATCTTTCTCCACATGCGCCTGCACTTCCTTATTGGATTTGGCGGCCATTGTATTGGGAGGCAGCGGCTGGCCTTTGTTGATGGAATCAAGAATGAAACGAACGGTGCTCGAATTCTGATCATCAAACACGATGTTCCATTTCTTCTGCGCTTTTCCATTCATAATCTCACGCACCTGATCCATGGTAAGGATAGAATCCGAATTGTTATGATTTACGATCAGCGCAATGGCATCTGTAGCAAGCTTTCCGCTTTGAGGGCGTATCTTTTCCTTTTTGAAATATTCCAGTTCGTTTTCCTTCAGTTCCCGGGTCACGATAATAAGACGCGCACTATCGTCAAACAAATCCTTGAAGCATTCTGCTTCAGGTTTGTAATCCGCTATGATCTTCGCATTCGGGTATTGCGACTGGAACACCCTTATTTCTGATTCAAGCAACGGCTGATAAGTTTTATCAACCGAAATGTGAATCTCTCCTTTCGTAGGGGTGTCCAATTCACCTTGCTGAGAGCCGGAGCCCCCGCATCCTGTGGCGAGCATCGAAACGGTAACCGTCGCGAATGCTAAGCCCATCCAGTTTTTAGCTTTTAAAAACATAAGCACTGTGGTGATACCTGGTTAAAAGAATATTTGTTTGATACCCCTATAGACACGAAATAATCCATAAGCGCCCAATACGCCGGCAAATATGTAAACTAATGTTTGAGAATTAAATAACTGTCCCATTCCGAGTTGCTCTGAAAACAATGCATACAAACCGAAAAGAATAAAAATTACTCCCCTTAGTATCTCGCCCATTGGGCGGTATGACATGTTCCTCCTTGTGTTCGTATTGTCGTTCTCCTGTCGCATTGGTGGCAAATTACAAGTATACAAAAAAAATGCTTTTTTCTACCGTATCTAACTTTTATTCGTTTGTTAAAAATTTTTCAGGCTGTTTCAAAAGCTTTCAGGAAGATGATGCGGATCCTTTCAAATTCCATAATACCACAAAGTTTTAACATATGCAATTACTCCAAAATGCGTTAGTGGTTTCCCTGAAAATTCGGTAGGTTTGCGGTCAGAAAAATCGGGTGAAAGTAAGGTTAGAGAAAGTATCAACTCTTTGATTATCAGCCACTACCGATCAAGCGAGCAAACATGAAAATATTGATGGTCTGCCTCGGCAATATTTGCCGGTCTCCCCTTGCCGAAGGCATCCTCCGCCACCTTTCGTCCCAAAATGGGTTGAACTGGCAAATCGACTCTGCAGGAACCGGTAACTGGCATGTTGGCCATCCTCCCGATCGCAGATCTTTAGCCGTGGCTAAAAAACATGGAATTGACATCTCCGGACTCCGTGGAAGGCAGTTCTCTACAGCCGATTTCGACAAGTTCGACCGTATCTTCGTCATGGACCTCGACAACTACCGGGATGTGCTGCAGAAAGCCCGCTCTGAGGCCGACAGACTAAAGGTACAATTGTTGCTGAACGACCAGCAGCCTGTACCGGATCCCTGGTACGACGATGCACTTTTCGAACCAGTGTTCAAACTCATTCACGATGCTTGCGAGCGTATCGTAAGCCGTGGATAAAACATTTTAAACCTTCTTTACGCTATATAGCATGGTAAAACTAAGCATCCCGCAAGGGACCCGCGACTTTGGTCCGGACGTTGTCCGCAAACGCAATTACATTTTCGCCACCATCCGGCAATCATTTGAGCGGTTTGGCTTCCAGCCTCTGGAAACTCCCGCCATGGAAAATACCTCTACCCTCCTCGGCAAATACGGCGAAGAAGGAGATAAACTCATCTTTAAGATTATCAACAACGGTCCGAACATACTGGGACAAGCCCAAATGGCAAAAGACAGTCGTGAACTGGGGCTTTTACTATGTGAAAAATCCCTCAAATACGACCTCACCATTCCTTTTGCACGGTATGTGGTTATGAATCATGGAAAGTTACAGCTTCCATTCAGGCGCTATCAGATGCAACCCGTTTGGCGTGGCGATAAACCCCAACGCGGCCGATACAGGGAGTTTTACCAATGTGATGCCGACGTGGTAGGTAGCAACTCCCTGCTGAATGAAATTGAACTTTTACAGATTTATGATACCGTCTTCAATAATCTTGGTCTGGGTAACTACCGCATGAAAATCAATAACCGCAAGATCCTGACAGGGCTTGCAGAACTGGTAGGCCGTCCGGATCTGATGCTCGATATCACCATTGCCATCGACAAGCTCGATAAAATCGGAGATAGCGGCGTACGTGAGGAACTCGCACAACGTGGGCTTGCAGCTACTGAAATCGGTCTTGTAATGGAGTTTATTTCTCTGGAAGGCTCCAACGAATCGAAGCTCGAGCGGCTTTCTCAGCTTTTCACGAATTCTCCCACAGGACTGAAAGGCGTGGAAGAACTACTGTTCATTATCGGTAGCGGTTTAACTGCATTCAGTTCCCCTCCTGAGATCGACCTCACCCTTGCCCGCGGCCTCAATTATTACACCGGTATGATTGTAGAAATAAAAGCACCTGCTCATGTAAATATGGGTAGCATCGGTGGCGGTGGCCGTTATGATGACCTTACTGGCTTATTTGGCCTACCAGGTATTTCAGGAGTAGGAATTTCTTTTGGGGTAGACAGAATATATGATGTGCTGGAAGAGCTTCAGCTGTTCCCGGAAACAGCACAGCAAGGCAGCCAGGTAATATTCTTCCATCCGGGTGCGGAAAAGCTGGCTGAAGTGTTCGGCTATGTAACGCGCCTGCGTTCAAGAGGTATTAACACCGAAATCTATCCTGACGACATTAAGCAAGACAAACAATTTAAATACGCTGAAAAACGCGGCATACCATATATCGGATACCTAGAAGAAAATGCGCCTGGTAAAATTTCATTCAGGAACATGTTGGGAAAACAACGTTACTCGTTAAGTCCTGAAGAGATGGATGCTTTTGAATTCTAATCATATAAAATAGTAATGGCGCCGGTAATCCGGCGCCATTTTTCTTTATGCAATAATCCGTTTATTATTCCCATGCATCACCACCGATTTTTTTCCCGGAAGGCAAATGCCAATAGCTGTAAAAATCATCATCTAACGGTTTGTGCAGATACTCCGGAATTGTAGTACGGACATAGTTCCCCCAATGAGGTTTGCTTCCATCACGATCGGAGAAATTGTATTCATCCGACAGATTCCATGAACTAAAGACTTTCCCCCGCTTATCAAATACGTTGGGATCAGCAGCCAATGCAGCCACCGCGCGCCCAACAAACCAGGGCGTCTCAGAAGCTATCCAGTTTGGATCAACGCTCGTACCGTCTTTCCAATTAGATTCCGCAACTCCGAAGTGTTCAAGCATCGCTTCTGATCTTAAGAAACCAGGTGTTACTGCCAAAGCACCGATACCTTTGTCTTCTAACTCCTGCGTCATACTGAATGCCAGACGGATTATTGAAGTCTTTACAAGGTCATAGAACAATTGACCCCGGTAAAAGTAACCGTCACCGTCTGTCACCTCTACAATCAACCCCTTCTTTTGCGGTAGCATAAGAGGCACTGCATACTTGGCGGTAATTATATGTGTATCAATGGCCTGGCGAAGCATCTGGAACCCTTTAGACAGGTCGTTCTCCCAGAATGGCTGGTTCCATTGCATAAGGGAATCACCACCCCATACATCGTTTACGAGCACATCGAGATGTCCGTGATCAGAACGGATACGATCCATCAGGGCAATTACTTCTGCTTCTTTGCTATGATCAGTTTTTACGGGGATACCGATACCACCTAATTTCGTAACGATTTCGGCTGTCTCATCTATGGTTTCAGGACGTTGGGGGCCTGAAGCGGGAGCGCCTTTTACGCTACGGCCTGTGCAATATACGGTAGCTCCGGCTTCGCCGAGCATTGAGGCGATGCCCCTTCCTGCGCCACGGGTTGCACCCGCAACGAGGATGATTTTTCCTTCCAATGGTTTCATACGTTTTTCGAGGTTTGTTGGGAAGGTAAAGTTCATGTTTAACTACGCATTGTATCTGCGTAGCGGAAACTGATTACAGACAACTTTTACTTCATATAGCTAACCAGGATCCATTGATTCCGCAAACTGTTGTTTTGTAATGCAGGTGCAATTACTATTATAATAATGTCGATGGTGTCATTAAAAATTGGGCAATTGAGAAGAGCGTCTACAGGGGCTAAAAGAGTAAGTTACTATACTATATAGTGAGTATCCAAAGATCATAGATTCATATCAAGTAAAACATTCTAACAAAAAATGTAGGTGAGTTATAATACAGCGCAAGTGAATTTATTCACTAATAGGACAATACCATTAGTAACAAATGCATAAGGATTGCAAATGACCTATTACGGTTTAGTGTATGAGTTGAGGATACGAATGGAAAGAGTTTCTTGTAAGATTTGAAGTAGCTATATTCCAGAAGGTTCGTTTTAAATCATCCATTCATCTTACATATAGATGCTTATATACGCACGGTTATTAAATGCTAATATTCCTCAGGAGGATTAATTCACCCACTTATATTTATAAATGCATGCACTCAGGAGGTCCTAACTCTGGGAGGCTATGTATTTCATGCAGATGCGTGTCTGATTAAATATCAGGGCTTTTAAACCCCTCCATATTGTCCTATTGTAGGAGGTATGCAGGTTCATATTTAATCAAATATCCGGTGTAATAAATCTTTTCAGAAGGTCTAACTCCGGGAGAAGGCATATTCCATGCAGATGTATATTCAATTAAATGTCAGGGCGCTTGAATCCATTCAGGAGGTCTAATTCTGGGAGGAGTATATTAATGCATGCAGATGCATGTTCAATTAAACATCCGGGGTATTAAATCCATTCAGGGTGTCAAATTCAGGAGGGGGGATTGCCTACTGATGCAAGTTCAATTAAATATCGGGCTAATGAATTTCTTTGGGGGTACAATTCAGGAATTGGTATAAACAAAAAAAGGTTCAGGATTACTCCTGAACCTTTTTTCAATAAATATGGCAGTTACCTACTCTCCCGCATGATAGTGCAGTACCATCGGCCATGAGGGGCTTAACTTCTCTGTTCGGAATGGGAAGAGGTGAACACCCTCGGCAAAACCACCATAAGATCTTAATGGTGCACTGTGCATTTGCATGAACAGTTTACCTAGTATCTTACTACTAATAAATTTACATATCGGGAAGTTGTAAAACACGCTCTTTACAGAGAAAGAGCATAATAAAATTAAAGCTTACGGGCAATTAGTACTACTCGGCTTCGATGTTACCACCCTTATACCTGTAGCCTATCAACGTCGTAGTCTCCGACGGCCCTTAAAAGTAAACTCATCTTGAGGTAAGTTTCACGCTTAGATGCTTTCAGCGTTTATCTTGCCCGTACATAGCTACTCTGCACTGCACCTGGCGGCACAACAGATACACCAGCGGTACGTACGACCCGGTCCTCTCGTACTAAGGTCATGTCCTCTCAATTTACTAACGATCACAACAGATAGGGACCGAACTGTCTTGCGACGTTCTGAACCCAGTTCACGTGCCACTTTAATCGGCGAACAGCCGAACCCTTGGGACCTTCTCCAGCCCCAGGATGTGACGAACCGACATCGAGGTGCCAAACCTCCCCGTCGATATGAGCTCTTGGGGGAGATCAGCCTGTTATCCCCGGAGTACCTTTTATCCTTTGAGCGATGGCCCTTCCATACAGAACCACCGGATCACTTTAGCCTGCTTTCGCACCTGCTCGGCTTGTCTGCCTCACAGTCAAGCACCCTTTTACTAATGCGCTCTGCGTACGATTACCAACCGTACTGAGGGTACCTTTGCGAGCCTCCGTTACTTTTTAGGAGGCGACCACCCCAGTCAAACTACCCACCAAACAATGTCCCCGCTTACACGGGTTAGACTCTAAATAACAGAAGGTTGGTATTTCAACGTTGACTCCACAACTCCTGGCGAAGCTGCTTCATAGTCTCCCAACTATCCTACACATCTGGCATTCAAAATCAATGTTAAGTTGTAGTGAAGGTTCACGGGGTCTTTCCGTCCCGTTGCGATTAACCGGCATCTTCACCGATACTACAATTTCACCGAGCTCATGGTAGAGACAGTGTCCAACTCATTAGACCATTCGTGCAGGTCGGAACTTACCCGACAAGGAATTTCGCTACCTTAGGACCGTTATAGTTACGGCCGCCGTTTACTGGGGCTTCAGTCAGGAGCTTTGGCTTGCGCCGAACACCCTTCCTTAACCTTCCAGCACCGGGCAGGTATCAGGCTCTATACGTCATCTTTCGATTTTGCAGGGCCCTGTGTTTTTGTTAAACAGTTGGTTGGACCATTTTACTGAGACCACATTACTGTGGTACGCCTTATCCCGAAGTTACAGCGTCAATTTGCCTAGTTCCTTTACCATGGATCACTCGAGCGCCTTAGGATACTCTCCTCGACTACCTGTGTCGGTTTACGGTACGGGCTGCTATAACCTAACCTTAGAGGTTTTTCTTGGAAGTCTGATTAGGGACATTATCAGCGCGGCCGAAGCTTTGCTGTACTATCAGGTTCAGCACCTCTAGCGGATTTTCCTACTAAAAGTATACCTACACCCTTTAACGCACTATTCCGTAAGTGCGCAGTCCTTTCACTACTCCGTTACCCCATCGAAATTATAGCAGGTACTGGAATATTCACCAGTTTGCCATCAGCTACGCCTCTCGGCTTTGCCTAAGGACCCGACTAACCCTGATCCGATTAGCGTTGATCAGGAACCCTTAGTCTTACGGCGAAAAGATTTTTCATCTTTTTTATCGTTACTTATGCCTACATTTTCTTTTCTGTACGCTCCAGCATACCTCGCGGTACACCTTCGATGCAGTACAGAATGCTCCCCTACCGATTATATCTCTTGATATAATCCTAAAGCTTCGGTAGTATGTTTGATGCCCGATTATTTTCCGTGCCCAAACCCTCGACCAGTGAGCTGTTACGCACTCTTTAAATGAATGGCTGCTTCCAAGCCAACATCCTGGCTGTTTTAGGGTTTGAACTGCGTTTGTTCAACTTAACATACACTTAGGGACCTTAGCTGTTAATCTGGGTTATTTCCCTCTCGGCCATGGACCTTAGCGCCCACAGCCTCACTCCCGTAGATATATCATAGCATTCGGAGTTTATTAGGGTTTGGTAGGCGGTGAAGCCCCCTAGCCCAATTAGTAGCTCTACCTCTATGATACGTCTGTAATACGAGGCTGTTCCTAAAAACATTTCGGGGAGAACGAGCTATCTCTCAGTTTGATTGGCCTTTCACCCCTATCCACAGGTCATCCCATAGCTTTTCAACGCTAATGGGTTCGGTCCTCCAGTTTGTGTTACCAAACCTTCAACCTGCCCATGGATAGATCACAAAGTTTCGCGTCTACCCCCACTGACTGGACGCCCTGTTAGGACTCGCTTTCGCTGCGGCTCCGTTACTGA